>NZ_JBWKQO010000004.1:0-360178 GCF_059418825.1 Pseudomonas sp. GW821-FHT07F01 | reverse complement strand
AGGGCCTCTTCGCCGGCAAGCCGGCTCCTACATGGGGTGTCGGGTGTTCCGTAGGAGCTGGCTGGCCAGCGAAGGCGTCACCCTGGCCAGCGAAGGCGTCATCGCCCTTTCGCCGGCAAGCCGGCGGCTACAGGCTCAGGTCCAGTGGAAGCTGCGGTCCCACAGGCCGGATACATCCAGTTGCTGGGGCAGTACGCCGGCCTCGAAGAACAGGTCGGCCACGTCCTGCTGGGATTTCACCGCTGCGTCGTCCACCGGTTGCAGCAGGCGCGGGCCGCTCTGGGCCCGGTACTGGGCAAGGAACACTTCCCGGGGCATGCCGAGAATCTGCGCGCTCCTGGTCGCCCATTCCTCGGGGTGGCTGGCAATCCACTGCCAGGAGCGGTACTCGCGCAGGATGTAGTCGGTGATCGCCGCGTGCTTGGCCGGGTCGGCGATGCTCTGCTGGTTGGCGGCGATCACGTAGTTGCCGGACAGGTAGCCCTGGCCGGTCTTCAATACCCGGGCCCCGGCCCGCAGTTCCGCCAGCTGGATGAAGTAGCCGAAGCTGACCCAGGCATCCAGGGCACCGTTCTGGAACGCGGCGAAACCGTCCTGCGCAGTCAGCGCCATGGGCACGATATCGGCAAAACCCAGGCCCTGCTCCTTCAGCGCCTTGAGCAGAAAGTAATGGGAACTGGTGGAGCGGATATAACCGATGCGCTTGCCCTTGAGCTCGGCCACCGACTGCACCGCAGAGCCCTTGGGCACGATGAAGGCCTGGTTGTTGACGTCGCCGGTGAGCACCGCGATCAACTTCACCGGGGCGTGGTTCTTGATCCCGAAGATCGGCGGAATCTCGCTCATCGGCGAGATGTCCAGAGTGCCGCTGACCAGGGCCTCGAAGCTCAGGTTGCCGCCGGTGAACTCAGCGTACTTGACCTTGTAGGGCGGCGGCTCGATGCCCGCCTCGGCAAAGAAGCTCGGCGCCGCCCCCTTGTAGGTGGCGACGTTCAGGGTGACCCCGGACAGGTCCACGGAGGCTCCCAGGCCCAGGCGCGGCAAGGCGGCGGCCAGACCGGCCAGGGCCGAGAGTTGGAGAAAATGACGACGCTGCATGGGCAATGGTCCTTAATCGAGAAAGTCCGGTTCTTCGCGCACGATCCGCTCGCGGTAAGGCTGGAAACTGAACCAGCCGCCAAACTCGGTGCCGACCTGGCGTGCGGTGTGGCGCGCCACCTCATGGGGAATGGGCCGCGGGGTGCCGGCAGCTTCCGCCAGCAGTTGAGTCTGGGCGGCGTTGTCCATGGCGATGAAGCGCCACACCGCCGCCTCGACGGTTTCACCCACGGTGAGCAGGCCGTGGTTCTGCAGGATCAGCGCCTTGCGCCCCGCCAGTGCGGCGGCGATCCGCGCGCCCTCGCTGGCCTCCAGCACCACCCCGGAAAAGTTGTCGAACAGCCCGTGCCTTTCATAGAAAGCGCAGGCGTCCTGGGTCAGCGGATCGAGCAAGCGCCCCAGGCTCGACCAGGCCTTGCCGTACAGCGAATGGGCATGGGCCGCGGCGACCACCTCGGGATGGGCTTCATGCAGCGCCGCATGGATGGCGAACGCCGCCAGGTTCAACGCGCCCTCGCCTTCGATCACTGCCCCTTCGGGGTTGACCAGCAACAGGTCGCGGACCCGTACATGGCCGAAATACACCCCCACCGGGTTGACCCAGAAATGGTCCGGGCGCCCCGGGTCACGCACCGTGATATGCCCGGCGCCGCCCATGTCGAACCCCAGCCGGGCGAACACCCGGAACGCCGCGGCCAGGCTCTGCTTGCGCTGCAGGCGCTCCAGCTCGACGGTGGCCTGCTGGGGCGGATGCTCCCAGCGAAAAACCGTATGGCCATCGCGGGGCAAGTCATACACCGCGGGGCGAAAATGTGCGGTCATATCCGCTCTCCTTGAAATTGTCGAAAAGGCCCGCAGGGCCTTGCTTGGCGATCTCCCGCCGAACCTTCAGCGGCCTTGAGAACCCCGGCGCCCCTTCGGGCCGTGCGCAGCCTGCGGCAGCGGCTACACGAAGCGCTGCCAGCCAAGGCTGGAACCGCGCGTTAGTAGCCACGCTGGATCTCCACCGGGTTTTCCAGGGGTAAGCCATCGCCCCAGCGCTGGAGATTGCGTCCCAGCAGGCGAGCGATACTCAGGTAGACCCGGGGCGAATTGGCCGAGGTGTGGGGCGACAGGCGAATACCCGGGTGGCGATAGAAAGGATGCCCCTCGGGCAACGGCTCGGGGTCGGCCACATCCAGGCTGGCCAGGGCGATGCGCCCGGTGTCCAGGGCCTGCAACAGCGCCGGCTGATCGATCAGCGCACCGCGAGCGATATTGATCAGGTGCAACCCTGGCTTGGCCGCTGCCAGTACATCGGCATCAATGATGCCCCGGGTCTGCTCGGTCAACGGCACCGCCAGCAGCAGGTGATCGGCGCGGGCAAACAGCTCCTGCAGGTCGGCCATCGCCTCCACCCCGGGCACCTCGAACGGCTGCGCCGAACGCCGCAGGGCCAGCACCTGCATGCCCAGGGCCTGGGCCTTGGGCGCCAGCTCCCGGGCAATGCTGCCAAAGCCGAACAGCCCCAGGGTGCTGCCGGCCACCGAGGCCAGCGGCCGTTGCTGCCAGTACTCGGCGCGCTCGATCCACACCTGGGGCAGTTGCTTGGCGGCGGCGAAGATCGCCGCCAGGGCAAACTCGGCAATGCTTTCGGCGGTGCTGCCTCGGGCACTGGCCACCGGCAGGTCCTGGAACAGCCAGCGAGGAAAATAATCCAGGCCCGAAGTCACCAGTTGCACGAAGCGCAGGCCAAACGGCCAGCCCGCCGGCGGCTCTGGCGCGTTGCGAAAATCGGCGTGGGGCGCGGCCAGCAGCACTTCGATATCGGCGGGCAAGCCACACGGCAGGCCCCGAGGCAGGCTCAGTACTTCCACCCCCGGCAGCCACTGGCGCAACTGCTGGTTGAAGTGCTCGTCGAGCTGGCTGGCGATGCGCGTCACGCCTGGGCTCCGCGGCTGGGCAAGGCAAAGGCGGCGCGCCCCACGGCACCGAGAATCGCGTCGTTCTGCGGGGTATGAATGCGGCTGCACAGCACATCGCGGTAATGCCGCTCGATGGGGTTGCCCCGGGCCAGCCCGGGGTTGCCGATGGCTTCGATGCCCAGCTCCACGGCGCTGATGGCGTTGCTGGTCACCAGGTATTTGATCTGGGTCGCCTCCCCCGGGGCGATCCGCCCTTCGGCGGCGGCATCGAGCAGCACCCGGTTGTTGAGCAGCAAGGCGTCGATGCGCCCGATCAGTTCCTGAAAGCGCGGCAGGCTCGACAACGGTGCGCCAAGGTTGGCCGGGGCACGCTGGGCCAGCCAGCCCAGCAGCCAGCCGCGGGCGGCCCGGGCCACGCCGTCGTAGATGGCCGAGAGCAGCACCGCCAGCCAGAGCACGCCCTTGCTGTCCAGCTCGGAGGGCCGGGGCACGTGAGCCGGCTGGATATCCACCGCCTGTTCCTCGGGCACGAACACCTCATCGAAAATCACGTCGTGGCTGCCGGTGGCGCGCATGCCCAGGTGGTCCCAGGTTTCCTCGACGCTGATCCCGGGGCTGTCACGGTGGACCAGCCAGGTGCCCACTTGCGGCTCGGCCTCGTCGCTGCGGGCCCAGACCGCAAGCCAGGTCAGCCCGGGAATGCCGGTGGAGTAGATCTTGCGCCCGCTGAGCAGCCAGCCGCCCTCGACCCGTCGTGCCAGGGTCGCCGGCAAACCGCCCCGGGCCGGGGTACCCAGGTCCGGCTCGACCCGCAGGGCGTTGATCAGGGCACCCTCTTGCACCGCCTCCCGGGCCACGCGCTGGCGCAGGTGCAGCGGCCAGGCCGTGTTCTGTTGCAGGCGCGTGTGCTGCAGGTACTGCATCACCAGCACCAGCGCGGTGGAAGGCTCGCCCCGGGCCACGGCGCCTATCACTCGTCGCGCCTGGGCCAGGCTCGCCTCGCTGCCGCCCAGGGCCCGGGGCACGGTCAGGGCCAGCAGGCCATGCTGGTGCAGGCGTTGCAGGTTGGCGTGGGGAAACTCGCTGTGACGGTCGTAGTGCGCGGCGGTGGCGGCGAATTCTTCACTCAGTTGCTGCAGCAGGTCGGCGAACTCGCTGGAGTCTGGATCAGGGACGGGACGGGACACGGACGGAGACGGTTGCACGCTGGAAAGGCTCATCGGCTGGCAGTCCTGCTCAAGGGAAGGGAGATGTCGACGGCCGGCTCGGCCTCGGTTTCCACACCCAGCAGTTGCAGCAACCGCGCGCGCAGTGCCTGGAACCCAGGGGTGGAGGCCTGACGCGGACGCGGCAGGCGGATTGGCAATTGCTCGGCGATTTGCCCGTTGGCCAGCACCAGCACCCGATCGGCCAGCAGCAGCGCCTCGTCGACATCGTGGGTCACCAGCAGCACCGCCGGGGTGTGCACCCGCCACAGGCGGATGATCAGTTGGTGCATGCGGATCCGGGTCAGGGCGTCCAGAGCGGCGAAGGGCTCATCCAGCAGCAACAGGTGCGGCTCGCGTACCAGGGCCCGGGCCAACGCCACTCGCTGGGCCTCGCCGCCGGACAAGGTGCCTGGCCAGGCATTGAGCCGGTGGGCCAGCCCGACCTCCTCCAGCGCTGCCTCGGCCCGCTCCCGGGCCCCGGCCCCACGCACGCCCAGGGCAACGTTGCGCCACACGCGCTTCCAGGGCATCAACCGTGGCTCCTGGAACACTGCGGCCATGGCCGAAGGCACCTGCAACTGGCCCTGGTCGATGGGTTCCAGCCCGGCCAGGGTTCGCAGCAAGGTGGTCTTGCCCGAACCGCTGCTGCCCAGAAGGGCCACGAACTCCCCGGGAGCGATGTCCAGATCCAGGCCATCGAGCACCGCCTGCCCGGCAAAGCGCCGGGTGATCCGGCGGCATTCGACGGCAGCGCGCAGGCGGCCCTGCTGGGGCAATGACAGAGTCATGGGTCAGTTCCTGATAAAGGTCGGGCGCCAGGCCAGGGCGCAACGTTCGAGGCCGCGCACCAGCCCGTCGATGCCCAGGCCGAGCACGCTGTAGACCAGGAGGCAGATGACGATCACGTCGGTGCGCATGAAGTCCCGCGCGTCGTTGACCAGGTAGCCGATACCGGCGCTGGCGTTGATCTGCTCCACCACCACCAGCCCCAGCCAACTGATGCCGAAGGCATAGCGCAGGCCGACGAAGAACGCCGGCAGAGCCCCGGGCAGGATCACGTGGACGATCAGTTCCCAGCGTTTGAGGCCCAGCAGGGTCGCGGCCTCCACCAGCTTGGGATCGAGGCTGCGAATGCCGGAAAACAGCGTGAGGTAGATAGGAAAGGTAGTGCCCAGGGCGATCAGCGCGATCTTCGGCGTCTCGCCCACGCCGAACCAGAGAATGAACAGCGGCACTATGGCCAGGAACGGCAGGGTGCGCAGCATCTGCATGGGGGAATCGATGGCGAGCTCGCCGCGCCGGGACAACCCGGCCACCAGGGCCAGGAGCGTGCCCAGGCTGACGCCGATGGTCAGGCCGCTGAGGGCGCGCTTGAGGGACACCCACAGGTGCCCGGCCAGTTCGCCGCTGCCGAGCATCTGCCACAGGGTGCCGCCGATGGTACTGGGAGCGGCGATGATCCGCGCCGGCAACAGCCCGCTGCGCGAGGCCAGTTCCCACACCAGCAGAAGCAGCAACGGGCTGACCAGGCGCAGCAGCAGGTTGCCCAGGAGCTGGTATCCGGGGCGCTCGGCCCAGCGACGGGACGAGGTGAGGGGGGCTGGCGCAGGCATCGCAACATCCTTATTTCAGCGCGTTCGAGCCCCATGCTAACTACATAAAAAACGTCCGTGAAATTCGTTTTGGTTCTAACTTAATATACAAAAATTGCATTCAATGATTGCCAAGACATGCAAATCAATAATCAAAAACAATCCGAAGGAGCCGGCTTTCCGGCGAACAGCCCCCTGAGGTTTGCGCCGGCCTAGAGGGAGCCTTCGCTGGCAAGCCAGCTCCTACGGCGCAGCCTTGCCGACGCGGGCGGCGACCATCTCGCCGAACATGCTCACCGGCTCTTGCAGGTTGCCGAGGAACCGCGGGTGGACCAGCCACAGGTCGATCACCGGCTTGAAGTCGCTGACCGGGACGATCTCCAGCTTGTCCCGATGGCTGCTGTTTTCCAGCAGCGGCAGCGGCACCAGGCCATAGCCCAGGCCATTGGCGATCAACCCCAGTTGCAGCTCGGTGCCGAAGGTTTCCAGGTTGATCTGCAACGACAGCCCCTGTGCGCTCAGCGCCCGTTGCAGGCCGGCACGAAAGCCGCAGCCGTCCGGGTTCAGCACCCAGCCGCGCTGGTAACAGTCGGCCAGTTTGCACGAGCGCTTGCGCACCTCGCCCTTGGCCGCCACCACCACCAGGTTCATGCTGCCCAGGGAACGGCCCACCACCCCTTCGGGGAAGACCTTGCCAGCGGGAAACAGCGCCGCCACCACATCCAGCTCACCGTTCTCGACCTTGCTCAACAGGTGGCTGCCCCAGCCCGTGGCCACCGAGGTCTGCAACTGCGGATACAGCGCCTTCAACTGGCTCAGGGCATCGAGCAGCACCACATCGCCGATGGTCTGCGGCACGCCGATGCGCAGGGCACCACTGGGGGCGCCGTCATTGGCCACCAGTTCATTCAGCGCGTCGATGCTGCGCAGCACTTCCAGGCACTGGCCATAGACCCGCAAGCCCATGCTGGTGGGCTTGAGCGGCTTGGTGTTGCGGTCCAGCAATTCCACCCCCAGGGCTTCCTCGAAATTCTGCACCCGGCGGGTAATGGCTGGCTGGGTCAACTGCAGGGCATCGGCCGCCTGGCTGATGGTCTGGCAGCGGATTACCGCCACGAACGCATTCAGATCATCTATCTTCATTCTTTTTTCGCATAATAAATGACTGGAAAAATGTTCGATAAGAATAATACCTTTTAGCTCGCCCGTGTAGTTCGCGTCATTTGCCTTGTGTCCACGGAGGGAGCCCATGCCCCACAACGCCACGACAGTCGCCATCGAATCAGCCAACTTCGCCCGCCTGCGGGACTTTATCGCCGCTCTGGCCGAGCTGCTGGACAGCCATCCCGATGAAGCCCGGGTGCTGGACCAGGGCGCCGCGCTGCTGCACCAGCTGGTGAGCCAGGACGACTGGCTGCCCGCGGCCTTCGCCCAGCCGGATCCGCAGCGCTACCAGCAGTTCCTGCTGCATGCCGACTCGCGCCAGCGCTTCTCCATCGTCAGCTTCGTCTGGGGCCCTGGGCAGCGCACACCGATCCACGACCACCGGGTCTGGGGCCTGATCGGCATGCTGCGCGGCGCCGAGGACAGCCAGGGGTTCGAACGCCTGGCCGACGGCCGCCTGCAGCCTGCCGGCGCGCCGCTGCGCCTGGTGCCGGGCCAGGTGGAAGCGGTGTCGCCACGCATTGGCGACATCCATCAGGTG
This sequence comes from Pseudomonas sp. GW821-FHT07F01, assembly GCF_059418825.1. Taxonomy (NCBI): domain Bacteria; kingdom Pseudomonadati; phylum Pseudomonadota; class Gammaproteobacteria; order Pseudomonadales; family Pseudomonadaceae; genus Pseudomonas; species Pseudomonas sp. GW821-FHT07F01. The sequence goes on along the minus strand of NZ_JBWKQO010000004.1, from coordinate 352,671 downwards.
AGCAATGCCCATGCCGATCGGGTATCCGTCAGCATCCATGTGTATGGCGCCAATATCGGTGCCGTGCAGCGCGCCGTGTACGATCTGGACGGCCAGGAAAAACCCTTTGTCTCCGGCTACTCCAACCATTTGCTGCCTAACCTCTGGGACTTGTCGAAGGAGCCCCTGCAATGACCGATTTCCCGACCCGCAGCCCGGCACAGATCCGCCAGGCCCTGCTCGACCGCCAGGAGCTGGCACTGATCGATGTGCGTGAAGAAGCGCCCTTCGCCGAGGCCCACCCGCTGTTCGCGGCCAACATCGCGCTGTCGAAACTGGAGCTGGAGGTGTATGCGCGCATCCCCCGCCGCGACACCCCGATCACCCTCTACGACCAGGGCGAAGGGCTGGCCCAGCGCGCCGCCACGCGCCTGCGGCAACTGGGCTACAGCGATGTCGCCCTGCTGGAAGGCGGCCTGGAGGGTTGGCGCAGCGCCGGCGGCGAGCTGTTCAAGGACGTCAACGTGCCGAGCAAGGCCTTTGGCGAACTGGTGGAAGCCGAGCGCCACACTCCTTCCCTGGCCGCCGAGGAGCTCCAGGCACTGCTCGACCAGCAGGCCGACCTGGTGGTGCTCGATGCCCGGCGCTTCGACGAATACCAGACCATGAGCATCCCCGGCAGCACCAGCGTGCCCGGGGCCGAACTGGTGCTGCGGGTGCGTGAGCTGGCCCCCGATCCCCGCACCCGGGTGGTGGTCAATTGCGCCGGGCGCACCCGCAGCATCATCGGCACCCAGTCCCTGGTGAATGCCGGCATCCCCAACCCGGTGGCGGCACTGCGCAATGGCACCATCGGCTGGACCCTGGCCGGGCAGAAGCTCGAACACGGTCAGAGCCGGCGCTTCAAGGCCATCAACGAGGCCCAGCGGGCCCCAGCCCAGGACGCCGCTCGGGCCGTGGCCGACCGCGCCGACGTGGCACGCATCGACCTGGCCCAGTGGCGGCGCTGGCAGGCCGACCCCAAGCGCACCAGCTACCTGTTCGATGTGCGCACCCCGGAGGAATTCGCCGCCGGCCACCTGCCCGGCGCCCGCGCCACCCCCGGTGGGCAACTGGTGCAGGAAACCGACCACTTCGCCAGCGTGCGCGGTGCGCGCCTGGTCCTGGTGGACGACGACGGCGTGCGCGCCAACATGAGCGCTTCCTGGCTGGCCCAGATGGGCTGGCAGGTGGCGGTGCTGGACGGCCTGCGCGACAGCGACTTCAGCGTGCGCGGCCCCTGGCAGGCGCCACTGCCGGACACCTCGCCGGCCGAAGAAATCAGCCCACGCACCCTCGCCACCTGGCTCCAGGAGCCCGGCACCCTGGTACTGGACTTCACCGCCAGCGCCAACTACGTGCAGCGCCACATCCCCGGCGCCTGGTGGGCATTGCCCAGCCAGTTGCAGGAAGCCCTGGCCCAGTTGCCACAGGCGGAGCGCTATGTCCTGACCTGCGGCAGCAGCCTGCTGGCGCGCTTCGTGGTGCCGCAGCTGCAGGCCCTGACCCAGCGTCCGGTGTTCCTCCTCAGCGGTGGCACCGCGGCGTGGATCGAAGCCGGCCTGCCCGTGGAAGAAAGCCGCCAGCAACTGGCTTCACCCCGGATCGACCGCTACCGGCGCCCCTATGAAGGCACCGACAACCCGAAAGAAGCCATGCAGGGCTACCTGGACTGGGAATTCGGCCTGGTGGCGCAGTTGGGCCGGGATGGCACCCACGGCTTCTTCGTCATCTGAACCGCTTCGCTGGCAAGCCAGCTCCTACAGACCCCGCCTCTGCACTGTAGGAGCCGGCTTGCCGGCGAAGAGGCTGCAAGCCTGGCATCGCTCGCAAGGGCACCCTCGCGGGCAAGCCCGCTCCTGCGAGGAGGGGTATTTCGGGCGCGTAGGCGGTGCTGGTGGATCATCAATCGCCCGGATGACAAATAGCAATAATTCTCGATATCATTCGCGACCTTGTGCTCACCGCGTCGTCAAGAAGGATATCCATGTCTCGCTCCAAGCCCGACTCTGCGTCGGCGGACTCTGTTCGCGGGTTCTATGCGGACATCCTGCATTTCCTGCGTAAACGCACGGACAACGCCAGCGACGCGGCGGACATGACCCAGGACGTGTTCACCCAATGGCTCGACTACCGTGACCGGGCCCAGGTCGAACAGCCCCGGGCCTTCCTGTTCCAGATGGCACGCAACCTGCTGCGTGATCATTGGCGGCGCCAGCAGGTACGCTCCCGGGCTCATCAGGACGGGCACCACGAGCAAAGCCTGGACAACGAACCCCTGGCCGACGAGCAGCATGAGCCCCTGCCCGCGGCCCAGCGCCTGCAACGCCTGGAACAGTTGAAAGAAGTGCTCGCCCAACTCTCGCCGCGCCGCCGCGAAGCCCTTATGCTGCACCGCTTCGAAGGGCTGAGCCAGACGCAGATCGCCGAGCGCATGGGCATTTCCGTGAGCATGGTGGAAAAACACATCGCCTTTGCCCTGCTGCACTGCAAGCAGCACCTACAACGAGAAAACGGCAAGGAGCAGCCTGAATGACCCGCTTTTCCGGCACCCACAACGACCTCGACAGCGAGCAGATCGACGCCGAGGCCGCCAGCTGGTTCGCCCGCAACCGCAACGACCCGGACCGCGCCACGCGCAAGGCCTTCGATGCCTGGGTCAGCGAGCCGGCCCACGCCCGGGCCTATGCCGAGTTCGAAGAACTGTGGGTCGATCTTGCGCAATTGCAGCAACTGAGCCGGCCCATTCCCCTGCCCCGGCGCAAGCCCGCCCCCTGGCGCCCGGCCCTGGCGGCGGCCGCGGCGGTGCTCTGTGCGGTGCTGGCAGTCAACCTGGGCACGCCCCAGGGGCCCTACATCCAGCAGGTGGCGGCCCAGGAAAAGGGCGCCCGCGCCTTCAAGCTGCCCGATGGCAGCACCCTGTACGTCAACGCCAACACCCAGGTGAAAGTGGATTTCAGCGCCCAGCAGCGTGATATCTACCTGCAACAGGGCCAGTTGTACCTGGAAGTGGCCGCCGACAAGGAGCGCCCGCTGTGGGTGCACAGCGGCGCGGCCAAAGTGCGGGTGGTGGGCACCGCCTTCGACGTGCGTCGTGGCCAGCGCCAACTGGTGGTCAGCGTCGCCCACGGCCAGGTGGCCTTCAGCCCGGACGGCAAGCCCGGGGAGTTGACCCTGCTCGGCGCCCGCCAGCAAGCCACCTATGACCTGCACAAAGGCACCCTGCGCCAGCAGACCCTGGACAGCGATGAGGTCGCGGACTGGCGCAGCGGGCACCTGGCCTTTCGCAACCGCGACCTGGCCAGCCTGGTGGATGAGTTGAACCTGTATCGGCGCCAGCCGGTGCAACTGGCCGAGGGTTCTCTGGGGGCCTACAAGGTCTCGGGCAACCTCGATGTCAACGACCCCGACGCCCTGATCAAGGCACTGCCCGTGCTGATTCCGGTAAAAGCCGTACCCCTGGCCGACGGCCAGCTGAGGCTCGAGGCTCGTTGATCCAACTCATATGAGAATATTTTTCATTCGCATATGAGGTTTTTTTTCACTGCCGCGTCTTCCTCCCGTCTGCGATCTGTACGCAGCGCTTTTTTGGCCTTTAAGCCGCTCTGGGGGAAGTCATGTTTCGCGCGCTCTTGCCTGTTCCGTTAGTCCGTACCCGCCCTACCCTGCTCGCCGCCTGCCTGGCATTCAGCCTGCAGGCCTACGCCGGGCCGCTGCATTTCCAGTTGCCGGCGCAGCCTCTGGCCGCGTCCCTGAGCCAGATCGCCCAGCAGGCGAAGATCCAGCTGCTGTTCGATGAGCAACTGCTGCGCAACGCCAAGGCGCCGGCCCTGCAGGGTGACTACAGCCCGGAAGAGGCGATTCGCACCTTGCTGCAGGACGGTCGGTTCAACCTGGTGAAGGTCGACAACACCTACATCGTGCGCCCCGCCGACACCAACCTGAGCAGTGGTTCGGCCCTGCAACTGGGGGCCATGAGCGTGATCGGCAACGGCACCGAAGTGGACTCCTCGAGTGTCGGCCGCTCGACCCTGAACCAGGCGGAAATCGATCGCCACCAGGCCACCAACGTGGTCAGCCTGATCGACACCCTGCCCGGCGTGAGCCTGGGCGGCTCGCTCAAACCCGGCGGCCAGACCATCAACATCTGGGGCCTGGGGGATGCCGAAGACGTACCGATGAGCGTTGATGGCGCCACCAAGAGCGGCTTCGAACGCTACCAGCAGGGTTCGGTGTTCATCGAGCCGGAGCTGATCAAGCGCATCGAAGTGGAAAAAGGCCCGCACTCCCCCGAGACCGGCAACGGTGGTTTCGGCGGCACCGTGCACATGGAGACCAAGGACGCCCCGGACCTGCTGCAGGAAGGTCGCAACGCTGGCGCCATGGTCAAGTACGGCTACAGCAGCAACAGCCATGAACAGGCCTACACCGGCGCGGTGTACGGCCGTACCGATGATCACCGCTTCGATGCCCTGGCCTACTGGACCAAGCGCGACGGCGACGACATGAAGATCGCCAGCGCCCAGCCCGACCCGCGCAACGCCTACCCGATCAACCCCAAGCGCCTGCCCAATACCGCCCAGGACATGGAAGGCGAGCTGTTCAAGCTGAACATGCAACTGACCGACGAACATCGCCTGGGCTTCAGCTACATGCGCTCCAACAGCGACATCTGGGCACCCTTCTCGGCCAAGAGCTACCCGACGCCACCGAGCCAGAGCGACATCAACAAGTACGGTTATGACGGCGCCACCCGCCGCTTCCTGGCCCAGCGCAATACCATCGACACCACCTGGATCGCCAAGTACCAGTACACCCCCGTGGACAATCCATGGATCGACTTCGAGGCCAAGTACTCCGATTCCACCACCGACCAGACCGACGAACGCGGGCCGAACGCCTTCTTCCAGCCGGCCTCCGGTGGCCGCAAGATCACCGTGGGCTACGACGACAAGATCCTGGCCCTGAAAAACACCAGCCGCTTCAGCACCGGCCCGCTGGAACACGCGCTGACCAATGGCATCCAGATCCGCAAGCACACTCGCGAAGTGGACATGTGGATGCCGGGCAAGACCTATGAAGTGCCCAAGTACAACTACGGCTACTACCAGCCTGGCTTCATGCCCCACGGCAAGGTCGACAACAATGCCTTCTACATCCAGGACGCCATCACCCTGGGGGACTTCACCCTGACCCCGTCCCTGCGCTACGACCATGTGCGCAACCGCGGCGAGAAGAACGACGCACCGTTCTACAACAGCCCCGACCCGGTGGCGGGCCACGATTACGGCGACAAGACCTACACCGGCTGGTCGCCTCGGCTGTCGGCGTTCTGGACAGTGACCCCGCAATTCGCCCTGTTCGCCGACTACAGCAAGACCTGGCGCGCGCCGGTGATCGACGAGCAGTACGAGGTCCAGTCGGCCGCCTCCACCCGTTCCGCCACCAGCCGCGACCTCGACCCGGAACGCATCACCGCGTTGCGCGCCGGTAACATCACCAGCTTCTCCGACGTGTTCACCCAGGCCGACCGCGTCCAGGTGCGTACCACGCTGTTCCACAACACCATCAAAGACGAAATCATGAAGAACCTCGGGATCGGCTGCCCCGAGCAACTCACCAGCGGCAAGAGCATCAGCCAGGTGTGCAACCAGCCGACCATCGGCGTCTATCGCAACATCGGCGACCTGACCATCAAGGGCTTCGAGGTGGAAAGCTTCTACGACTCGACCTACCTGTTCGGCTCCCTGTCCTACTCATGGATCACCGGCAAGCATGAAGGCGCCTACACCAACCCCTGGGGGCCGAACGTCTGGGCCCGGGACATCCCGCCACGCAAGTGGGTGGCCAGCCTGGGGGTGAAGATTCCTCAGTGGGATGCGCAAGTGGGCTGGCAGGGCCAGTGGGTGCGCCAGACCGACCGGGTGCCCAGCGACATCTATGCCGGCGGTCCGGGCAGCGCCCTGGGCGACTCCTATTGGGACCAGTACAAGAACGACCGCTACAACGTGCACGGCCTGTTCGCCAACTGGAAACCCCAGCAGCCTTACCTCAAGGGCACCGAAGTCAACTTCACCCTGGACAACATGTTCAACCGTGACTATCGCCCACCACTGAGCGGCGATAACGCATCCAGCCTGGGGCGCAACGCCAAGATCAGCGTGACCCGCTTCTTCTGACGGCAACTGGCTGCGGTGCATCGGACGCACCGCAACAGGCCAGCCGTTGGCCATCACGGATGTATTGCAAACCGTTAGCCAAGCCCTGCCGCCCGCACCTGCCGGGCTAAGATCGACTCCCCTCTGAACACCGCTGAAATGCCTTTGGGCGCTTTCAGTCAACTTCCCATTGATTCCGTACGACACTTGTCGTACAAACGAGAAGACGTCATGGACAGAGGCTTCAGGAAGGTCAGGCGGGACCTGATCAATGCATTACAAAGCGGCCACTATCTGCATGCCGCGCGTGGCTCGATCGAGGTCAAGAACCTGCTGGCCACCGGCGAGATCTCGACCAGTCAACTGATCCAGGTCGTAGGCGCCTGCAAGGGCCAGGACCACAGTTGCAGCGCCCACCACAGCGTCCCGGGCATCGCGGTCCACGTGCTGAAAAAGGCCGGCTGGTACATCAAGTTCTACTTTATCGAGCCAGATGCGTGGTTCATCAGCGTTCACCGATGAGGGCAACCCATGAAACTCTTTCTGCAAGGCGACCGGGGCAAGGCGCTCTGCGAGCATTGCCAACAGGTCGTCGGCATTACCTACCTGCGGCGCGACGTCCCTTTCAGCGACGGCCATGGCCTGGCCCGGGACATCCTGGTGGGGGTTTGCGACCTCTGCGCCACGGTGGTGGCCATCCCGCCCCAGTCCACACCGGCGATCAAGGAAGCGCGCAAGCAATCATTGACCTCCATCGAGGCGCGGCTGCCGGCGGTCTACCTCGATGTCCTCGATGCGGCGATGCACTGCGTGGCCCCGGATGCCGGAGTGCAGATGCGCAAACTGTTCCTCGGCTACTACCTCAGCGCCCCCGCGGCGTCTTCCCTGGAGCAAGTGCACAGCGGCTTCGCCGCGTACCTGGCCGAGCAGGCCGAGGCCCGCCAGTTGCCTGCCGTGCATGCCATGAAACGCCTGTCGCTGAAGGTCAACCACTATGTGGCCGAGGATCTTGCGCGCCTGCTGCAAGCTACCCGGATGACCCAGACCGAGCTGCTGAAATCGCTGATCGCGCAGATGCGCCTGGATGTGCTCGAAGGCGGCAACCCCGCGGTGATCGCCGACCTGCGCCAGCTGGCGCGCCTGGGGCTTTGACCTTCAACCTTTGCCCCGGCCCGCGACCCGCCCCGCCCGCAGGAAATCCCCCCAGCGCCGCACCAGGTAGTTGTGCTCGTCCATCACCGAGTTCCACACGGCGATATGCCCCATGCGCTGCTGGTAGGAACCGCCATCGCGGGTCTCGCCGATATCGATCAGCGGTTCGCCGTCGCTGCCCGGCAACTCTTCCCGGGCCGGTTTGCCGGCGTACCAGTAATCCCACTCGGCGCTGCTCAGGTGATCGCGGGTACGCGCCGGGTTGCCGATGTAGTAGCCCTGGCGTGCCATCACCGCACCGGGCCAGCCCGACAGCCACCAGTTGAGGTAGGCATAGGCTGCATCCAGCACCGCGCCCTTGGCGTGGCGCGACAACGACAGCCCGCCGAACCAGGCGCGGTAGCCTTCCTTCGGCACTGCCAGGCGGTATTTGACCCCCGCCCGGTGCAGGCGCATCAGCGTCGGCGACCACAGGCTCTGGATATCGATGCGCGGGCTGAGCATCAATTGCGCGGCCTCTTCATCGTCCGACCAGAACGCCGCGAAATGCCCTTCACGCTGCTTGCGCACCAGGATCCCTGCCAGCCGGTCGATCTCTTCGATGCTCAGGTTGCCGATGTCCTTGAAGGATTCCAGGCCACAGCCCTGCACCGCCAGGGCGGCGTCCAGGGCACCGATCGCTGCATCGCTCTGCAAGGCAATGCGCCCGCTCCAGGCCGGCTCCAGCAGCCAGCCCCAGCTTTCGTTGGCGCTGGAAAAACCCGCCGGCAGGCGCTCCGGGCGGTAGGCGAAACTGTCGGCGTTGTGGGTCAGCGGCAGCATGCTGATGCGCTCGCTGGCCGTGCTGCCCAGGCTACCGTCGTGCTGCACATAGAGCCGTTCGCTGGGCACGCTGCCACTGCCCAGGCGATCGTCCGGCGACAGGCGCCCACGCTTGGGCAGATCGTTGATCTCGTGCCACAGGGCAATGCGCCGGGTATCGATGGGCTGGATCGCCTGGGCCGGCCAGACAAAATCGACGTTGTGAAACCACTGGTCATAGAGGTCGTAGCTGTCCGGCTGCATCACCGCGATGCGCTGGGCCTGCTCCACATCGTGTACCTGATACACCAGGCGGATGCCCAGGTCCTGCTCGGCGCGCACCCGCAGGGATTCGAGCAGGGTCACCGAGGTGCCCAACACCCGCAGGGTGACCGATTGCCTCGCCGCCATCAGGCACCCTCCCCGGCGGCCGGGGCGAAACTGCGGGCGAACACCTCGAAGGAGCGACGCAGTTGTTCGGGCTCCAGCCCGCGCAGGATAAACACCAGCCGCGAGCGATGGTCGGCACTGGGCCAACGGGGCAGATGCACGGGGGCGTGCAGGCAATGCTGCACGCCATGGATGACGATGGGGGCCTGGTTGGCGTTGATGTTGAGCAATCCTTTCACCCGCAGAATTCGTTCGCCGTGGCATCTTAGCAGCATCGACAACCAGACCCCGAAGCCCACCCAATCCAGGGCTTGCTCGAACTCCAGGCTGCACACTTGTGCCGCGCCATGCTGTGGCGCAGCCGCTTTGAGTGGCCCCTGCAACTGCCAGCGCGCCACTTCCCACTCTGCCGTCGCGCCGCGCAGCCCCTCCCCCAGCAACAGCTGATCGCCACTCTGGATCGCCTGGGTCAGCAACAGGGGCGCCCCGGGATTGAGCTGCTGCAAATGCTCGCGCAATGCCGCCTGGGTTGCGTCGTCGACACAATCGGTCTTGCTCAGCAGCAAGCGATCCGCGGCCGCCACCTGGGCCAGCCACTCCGGGTGCAGGCGCTCCTGCAACGCCGCGTGGCTGGCGTCCACCAGGGTCACCAGCAGGCCGATGTGCACCCGCCCGCGCAATTGCGGATCGTTGTTCACCGTGGCCAGGATCGGCGCCGGGTCGGCCAGCCCGGTGGTTTCCAGCAGCACCCGGCGAAAGGCCGGAACCTCGCCCCGGCTACGCCGCGCCAGGAGCGCCAGCAGCGCCTCTTTCAGTTCGCCGCGAACCGAACAGCAGACACAGCCGCTGGGCAGCAGCACCGTGTCCGGCGCCACCTCCTGCACCAGCAAATGATCGATGCCGATATCGCCGAACTCGTTGATCAGCAGCGCCGTGTCCCCCAGGCTCTGGTCCTGCAACAGGCGGTTGAGCAAGGTGGTCTTGCCACTGCCGAGAAACCCGGTGATGACGTTCAGGGGCAGGCTCATGGCTGTTGCTCCAGGTGCTTGAGGATCACAGGGTCGAGAGGATCGAGGGGCCGGCCGAGCATGGATTCGGCCAGGCTCCACAACTGCTCCAGGCCGCTGGCCAGTTCCTGGCGGCCGGTAGCCCCCAGCAGCAGATAGGCCGAGCCCTGGAAGTCTTCGACCTTGAGCCGCAACGGCACCAGTACCCGGTTGATCGCGGCGATTCTGCGCAAGCGTTCGCGACGCCGGGGCAGTTCATCCCCCAGCGGATCGCTCCAGTGCACGTCTTCGCCCAGCAGCCCGCATAACCCGCACATGTTCAGCCCTCCTTCATGGCATGACGTCCCCGGAGTTCGGGCCCAGGGTCTGGCCGACGAACAGGTTGCCCCCCGGCTCGCTGGCCAGCAGCACCGCGGTGGGCGCCACTTCATCGGCCAGGCCGAAGCGCCCCAGGGGCAGCTCGGCGGCCTTGGCGGTTTTCCAGGCGCTGCTGATGCCAGACACCAGCGGCGTCTCGATCGGCCCCGGGGCGATGGCGTTGACCAGCACATTGTCCATGGCCACTTCCAGGGCCAGGGACTTGGTGAAGCCGATGACGCCGGCCTTGGCCGCGGCGTAGTGGGTCAGCTCGGCGCCGCCCTTGATTCCCAGCTGCGAGGCGACGTTGATGATCCGCCCCCAACGCTGCGCCAGCATATGGGGCAAGGCCCGCTGGCTGGCGACGAAGACGCTGGTGAGATCGACCCGCAGCATGTCGTTCCACATCTCGATGGACAGATCGACGCAGCGCGCCTGGGTCAGCATGCCGGCGTTGTTCACCAGGATATCGATACCGCCGAAATGCTCGACACAGGCATCGACTCCGGCCTGGGCCCCTTCGACGCTGCCGACATCGGCCACGCATTCGACGACTTCAGCGCCCAGCTCGCGGCAGGCTTGGGCGCTCTCGGCCAGGCGCGCGGGGTCGCGGTCAGCCAGCAGCAGGCGTGCTCCCGCCACCGCGTAGGCCCGGGCGATAGCGGCGCCGATACCGCTGCCGGCGCCGGTGATCACGGCGCGGCGGTTGTACAGGTGTTGCATGGGACTTTCTCCTTCAAGGGTGTGCGGTTCGCTGGCCAGCCAGCTCCTACGGAGGCGGTGAGCCGCCTGCACGAGCCGGCTGGCTGGCGAAGGGGTTCAATCCGGCCAGCGCACCGTCAGGCCGCCATCGATGACGATGCTCTGCCCGGTGAGGTAGCTGGACTCCTCGCTGGTGAGAAAGCGCACCAGGGACGCCACTTCATCGGCCCGCCCGACCCGGCCCAGGGGGATGGCGCGGGCCGCCTTGGCCAGGCCTTCCGGGCCCAGGGAGTTCTGGCTGTCCAGCGACTGCGGGGTCTCGATCAACCCCGGGATCACCGCGTTGCAGCGAATGCCCCTGGCCGCCAGTTCCACCGCCAGCGAGCGGCACAACCCCGGCACCCCGGCCTTGGCCGCTGCATAGTGAGCGTGCTCCTGCCAGCCGTAGACGCCACCGGCAATCGACGAAATCGCCACCAGGGCACCGCCCTCACCCATGTGTTTGACCGCCGCGCGGAAGGTGCGCATGACCCCGGTCAGGTCCACATCGAGCATGGCGTTCCAGGCCGCGTCGGTCATGTCCAGCAAGGGTGCGCGGCGCAGCAGGCCGGCATTGGCCACGGCGTAATCGAGGCGGCCAAAGTGCGCCACGGCCTGCTCGGCCAGGGCGTCCACCGAGGCGCTGTCGGTCACGTCCAGGGGCAGCATCAGGCAGTGCCCGCCCGCCTCGGCCACGCGGTCGCGGGTGGCTTGCGGGTCATGGGGGTCGGCGGGGAAATACCCGCCCACCACCGCCACACCGGCCCGTGCATAGGCCACGGCCAGGGCCTGGCCGATGCCGCTGGCGGCACCGGTGATCACGGCGACTTTTTGAGTCATGGATAACTTTCCTTATTGAACGGATTCAGGACGCACATGGCGCGCGGCGAACATCAGCGCACCGGAGAGGAAACAAGGCAGCGCGCCGAAATACAGCGCCGAGGTCTGCCAGTCGCCACCGGCGGACAGCACCTGGGTGGCGCCGAAACCCGCCACCACCGCGCCGATCGGCCCCATGGCGTGGATGATCGCGCCGCCGGTGGCGCGGATGCTGGTAGGGAAGCTTTCGCTGATGAAGAACAGCGCCGCCGAGTACGGGCCGATCAGGAAGAACAGGCCCAGGCTGTAGAGACCCACCACCATCGGCATGTTGCTCGGGCCGTAGAGCATGCCGGCGAACGACAGGCCGCCGAGCATCCAGCCCAGGCCGATGACATTGCGCCGGCCGATCTTGTCGCCCATCCAGCCGTGGCTCAGGTAGCCGCAGTAGCCCACCAGGTTGGAGAGCACCAGGATGATCAGCGAGTTCTCGAAGGAGATGTGGTGCACGCTGACGATCACCGACGTGCCGAGCACGCTGAACACCTGGATCGCCGCCCAGTTGAGCAGGATCGCCGCGCCGATCACCAGGGTCGCGCGCCGCGCCGGGCCACGAAAGGCCGCAGCCAGGCCGGCCTTGCTGTGCTCGTCATAGTCCACGCCATAGGTCAGCGCCACCGCCTGGGCCTCGCTCACCGAACCACTTTTGCGCAGCTGGCTGATGCGCTGGTGGATCTGGAACTGCGGGCTCTCCTTGAGCTTGCGCGCCATCACCGCAATGACGATGGCCGGGATCGCGGCGAAGATGAAGCAGCCTTGCCAGCCGATGATCGGCAGCAGCACCGCGGTCAACCCGGCGGCGATCAGCGCCCCCACCGGCCAGCCACCCTGCACCAGGCTGTAGATGAAGCCCCGGCGCTTGGCCAGTTGCGGGTCGTCGGATGCCGCGTACAACTCGCTGAGGTAGGTGGCGTTCACCGTTTCCTCGGCATAGCCCAGGCCGCCCAGGGAGCGGATCAGGATCAGCGGCGACTTGCCCCAGGCGCCGCCGATGGCGGTCAGCGCCGAGCAGATGGCCGAGCCGCTGACGGTGAAAATGATGCCCATGCGCCGGCCCAGCTTGTCCACCAGCGGCCCGATGGCCAGGGCCACCACCGCGGTGCCCACCGCCACCCAGGTGGCGATCTCGGCCTGCTCGACCTCGCCCCAGCCGAAGTGCCGGCCGATCTCCGGCAGCAGGGTGCCAAACAGAATGAAGTCGTACACCGCAAACACCCAGGCGAAGAAGGCGATCCAGGTGGCGAAGCGCACTTGGGCCGGGGTCAACTGCTGGGGTTTCCAGCCAGTCAGGTCGAGCTTGTTATAGATAGACATCAGTCACGCCTCGATGAAGTGGCCGGGGTCAGCGGTTGCGCGGGTGGCGGCGGATAAAGTCGTCGGCGATCTCGTCGAAGGTGACGAAGCGCACGCCGGCATGGCTCTGGATGTGTTCGATCAGGCGTTCGAGCATCAACAGCACTTGCGGGCGACCGGAGACGTCGGGGTGGATGGTCATGGTGAACACCGCGTGCTCATGCTCGCGGTAGACCCAGTCGAACTGGTCGCGCCACATTTCCTCCAGGTGCCGCGGGTTGACGAAACCGTGGCTGTTGGGCGCCTTCTTGATGAACATCATCGGCGGCAGGTCGTCCAGGTACCAGTTGGCCGGGATCTCCACCAGGTCGGTTTCCTGGCCCCGCACCAAAGGTTTCATCCAGGTGTCGGGGTGCTGGCTGTAGTCGATCTTGGTCCAGCTGTCGCCGACCCGCACGTAGTAGGGATGGAAGTCGTTGTGCATCAGGCTGTGGTCGTACTTGATGCCCTTTTTCAGCAGCAGCTCATTGGTCACCTTGCTGAATTCCCACCAGGGCGCAACGTAGCCGGTGGGGCGCTTGCCGGTGACCCGGGTGATCAGCTCGATGGATTTGTCGAGGACGATCTCTTCCTGTTCCGGGGTCATGGCGATGGGGTTTTCGTGGCTGTAGCCGTGCACGCCGATCTCGTGGCCGGCCTCGGCAACCGCCTTCATCTGCTCGGGAAAGGTCTCCATGGAGTGGCCGGGAATGAACCAGGTGGTGCGCAGGCCATAACGCTCGAACAGCTTGAGCAGGCGCGGCGCGCCGACCTCGCCGGCGAACAGGCCGCGGGAGATGTCGTCCGGCGAATCCTCGCCGCCGTAGGAACCGAGCCAGCCGGCCACCGCGTCCACATCGACACCAAATGCACAGAGAATTTCTTTAGCCATGAGCGGCCTCCAGTGATTGCTTGTGGTTGAAAAAAATCGTCGAAGCTAGCGCGGCAACGCCGCCTCCAGCGCCAGGGCCGCATCCAGCAGTTGCCGGTCATGGCCCTGGGGCAGGCTCAGCAACAGCCCGGTGGGCAAGCCCTGGGCATCGCGGCCGCTAGGCAGGGCCACGCCGGGCATGTCGAGGAAACTGCCGGGCATGGTCAGGCGCAGGGTCGCCAGGTTGGTCCGGGCAAAGAGCTCGTCGTCCTGCTCCAGGGGCGCCAGGGGCGGCGCCACATGGGCCACGGTGGGGGTAATCAGCACCGCGCCGTCCAGTTCGTCCTGCACCTGTTGCTGCAACTGGCGCCGCGCCTGGTACAGCCGCAGCAACTGGCTGGCGGGCATCTGCCGGGCGCTTTCCAGGCGCCGTCGCACCCGCGGATCGAGCTGTTCGGCGTACTCGCTGTCGAGCAACGGCTGGTGCAGGGCGAAGGCTTCGGCGGCGCCGAGCCAGCCTTGTTCCTGGATCAGTTGCAGGGTGGCTTGCAGGCTGTGCAGCGGCCGTTGCTCCACCAGCGCCCCGGCCTGTTGCAGGCTTTCGATGACCACCAGCAGATTGGCCCGCACGGCGGCCTGGGTACGGCTGTCGTCAAGCACTTGCGAATCGACCCAGAAGCGTTGCCCGGCCAGGCTGCGGGGCGGCGGCAATTGCCGGGGGTCGCCACCGCGCAACAGCCCGTCGATCAGCCAGGCATCGCGCACGCTGCGGGTCAGCGGCCCGAGGCTGTCGAGGCTTTCGGCCAGGGGAAACACCCCCTCGCGGTCATAGCGCAGGGAGGTGGCGCGGTAGCCCACCAGGCCATTGAAGGCCGCGGGAATGCGGATCGAACCGGCAGTGTCGGTGCCCATGGCGATCGGCACGATACCGGCCGCCACCGCCACCGCGGAACCTGCCGAGGAACCACCGGGAATCCGTGGTTGGGCATCGCTGTGGGGGTTGATCGGAGTGCCGAAGTGCGGGTTCAGGCCGAGCCCGGAATAGGCGAACTCACTGAGGTTGGTCTTGCCCAGGCTGACCAGCCCGGCCCGGCACAGCTGCCGTACGCTGGGCGCATCCACCTTGGCCGGCGGCGTCTCGCGACGCACCTGGGCGGCGGCGGTGGTGATACTGCCGGCCAGGTCGAACAGGTCCTTCCAGGCCAGGGGCACGCCATCCAGCAGGCTCAGCGGCTGGCCGGCCCGCCAGCGGGCAGCCGCCGCCTCAGCCTCGCGCCGGGCCCGGGCCGGGCACAGGGAAATGAACACATGGGGCGTTGCCTCGGCCAACGCCAGGGCCTGCTCCAGAACCTGGACCGGATCGGTGCGGCCCGAGGCAAAGGCTTGCGCCATGGCCGTGGCGTCGTTCAGCGAATCAGGGGGCATGGCTCACTCCGCAAAAATCTAAAAATGTACTAAATATTAAAATGTACATTTTATACAGAGCAGATTCCGTGCCAGCTCAAAACGCAGGGAGCACCGCGTGCTTTCGGAAAATCCCCCAGATTCGCCTGTAATAGCGAGCCAGAGTGGGTTACTGACAGAGATCGCGCGACGACCGACGGAGAAAATCCTCGCCCAGAGGTCCGCCATTGAAATAATGTATCTTTTATTAAAAAGTACATTTTGGTGCAGAAAGGTAACAACCCACCCAGGGCGGCCCCAGGACGGGGCAACCAAACGTGGCACTCAGTGACACTTGGCAACTGTGAGAGAATCCCCGGCCACCGCGGCCCGGCAACGGGCTCGTCACCCACCGGCAACAGCCCCTAGAGGAACCGATGAAAGCAGTGTCAGCAGAGGACCCGCGCACCGCATCGCGCTACGCCATGATCCGTCAGGTCTTGCGCGACGCCATCCTCCAGGGCACCGCCCTGCAGGGCCTGGTGCTGCTGGAAGCGCCCCTGGCGGAACTGTTCGGCACCAGCCGAGTGCCGGTGCGCAAGGCCCTCGACCTGTTGCACGGCGAAGGGCTGATCAGCCGTTTTGACGGCCGCGGCTACCTGATCAACCCCCAGGGCCTGGAGATCGAACCGCTGCGCCTGCCCCTGAGCCATGCCCACCTGGGACTGGCCAGCGACGAAGAACTGGTGGACACCCGGCCCCTGGGGGAACGGATCTACGAAGAACTGGGCAGTGCCCTCTCCACCTGCATCGCCTTCGGTCACTTTCGCCTCGACGAACAGGCTGCAGCCGAGCACTACGGCGTCAGCCGCGCGGTGGTCCGCGAAGCACTGATGCGCCTGCGCGATCGCGGCCTGGTGGAAAAGGAACCCTACTCCCAATGGTTGGCCGGACCGCTGACCGCCCGGGAAGTCACCGAAGACTACGAACTGCGCGCCTGCCTGGAACCCGAAGCCCTGCGCCAGAGCGCGCCGGGCCTGGGCCGCGAACGCCTGGAACAGATGCTGGAACGGGTGACCCAGGCGCAACAGGCCGAGCACTGTGGGCTGGAGGCCCTGGAACGCCTGGAAGAAGACCTGCACCAGCAATGCCTGGGCGGCTTGCAGAACCGCAAGATGGCGGCGCTGATCCGTCAGGCCCAGAGCCCGATGATCATCAACCGGATCTTCTACCGCCTGCTGGGCATCGGCGCCGACCCGGCGATGCTCGCCGAGCACCGACTGATCCTCGAACTGCTGCTGCACGGTGCCTACGACGCTGCGGCCCTGAACCTCAGAGAACACCTGCAACGCGCCCGCCAGCGCATGTTGCAACGCCTCAAAGTGCTGTCGGTGCTCCCGGAACCGGAACTACCCGGCTTCCTCAGCAAAATCAGCTGAGCCCTGTAGCCGCTGCCGAGCCCGCGAGGCTGCGCAAAGGTCCGCAGGACCTTGCCTGGCGATCGCCTGCCAAACCTCCGGTGGCCCTCAGAATCCCGCGTCCCTGCGGGCCGTTCGCAGCCTGCGGCAGCGGCTACAGTGCGTTGCGCTTTACCAGGCTGAGGTCGGGGACGGTGCTGCGGCGCTGGCTCAGGTAGCGGGTGCAACTGACCCGCAGGAAGGAGGCGAAATTCACCACTTCGCCGCGGTAGTCCATGACCTCCTCATACAGCTTGGCAATCAGCTGGTTGGTGGTCATGCCGTCCACTTCGGCGATCTCGCTGAGAATGTCCCAGAACTGGTTTTCCAGGCGCAAGGTCGTGACCACGCCACAGATGCGCAACGAGCGGGAACGGGATTCGTAGAGAATCGGGTCGGCTTTGACGTACAGCTCGCACATGGCGTGGCCCTCGCTTACAGGGTGATTTTGGTGCCCAGCAGGCCCAGGAAACCGGCCAGCCAACTGGGATGCGCCGGCCAGGCCGGGGCGGTGGCCAGATTGCCTTGAACATGGCCTTGGGTCACGGGGATATCGATATAGGTGCCCCCCGCCAGCCGCACTTCCGGGGCACAGGCCGGGTAGGCGCTGCATTCGCGGCCTTCGAGGATGCCGGCCGCCGCCAGCAGTTGCGCGCCGTGGCACACCGCGGCAATCGGCTTGCCAGCCTGGTCGAATTCCCTGACCAGTTGCAGGACCTTTTCGTTCAGGCGCAGGTATTCCGGGGCACGGCCACCGGGGATCAGCAGGGCGTCGTAATCGCTGGACTTCACTTGGGCGAAATCGAAGTTCAGGGCAAACAGATGGCCCGGCTTTTCGCTGTAGGTCTGGTCGCCCTCGAAGTCGTGGATCGCCGTGCGCACGGTCTGCCCGGCGCTCTTGTCGGGACACACCGCATGCACGTTGTGACCGACCATCAGCAGGGCCTGGAACGGCACCATCACTTCGTAGTCTTCGACGTAATCGCCAACCAGCATGAGAATCTTTTTCGCGGCCATGGAGTGGACTCCTTTCAGTGAAAGACGGGGGCGCAAGGAGTATTCAAGGTAGCCCCAATCCACCGGCCCGGGTAATAACCCGGTACTACAGCGACAACTGTACGGACAACTCTGCACCCAGCTGTAGCACCAGGATCGCGCGGCTTTATGGCTAGATGCAGGCACCTGTGTCCCTGTACGAATTCTGGTAGCCATCATGTCCTCGCGCGAAAACACCGGCATGGCCCTCGGCCTGCTGGGTGTCATCATTTTCAGCCTGACCCTGCCCTTCACCCGGATAGTGGTAGAGCAGATGCACCCCTTGCTCAACGGCCTGGGCCGCGCGCTGTTCGCGGCGATCCCGGCGGCCTTGCTGCTGCTCTGGCGCCGGGAGAAGTGGCCGACCTGGAAACAGGTCAAGGGCCTGAGCGTGGTGATTCTCGGGGTGATCCTCGGCTTTCCGGTGCTTTCGGCCTGGGCCATGCAGACCCTGCCCGCGTCCCACGGCGCCCTGGTCAATGGCCTGCAACCGTTGTGCGTGGCGCTGTATGCGGCGTGGCTGTCCCACGAACGGCCGTCGAAGGCCTTCTGGGCTTGCGCCGCCCTGGGCAGTGCGCTGGTGCTGGGTTATGCGCTGCTCAGTGGCGCGGGCAGCATCCAGGCCGGTGATGTGCTGATGCTCGGGGCGATTGCCGTGGGCGGCCTGGGTTATGCCGAAGGTGGCCGGCTGGCGCGGGAGATGGGTGGCTGGCAGGTGATCTGCTGGGCCCTGGTGCTGTCCACGCCGCTGCTGATCGGCCCGGTGTGGTACCTGGCGGCGCAGCACCAGGGGGCGATTTCCATGAGGACCTGGTGGGCCTTCGGCTACGTTGCGCTGTTCTCGCAGTTCCTGGGTTTTTTCGCCTGGTATGCCGGGCTGGCCATGGGCGGAATTGCTCGGGTGAGCCAGATCCAGCTACTGCAGATCTTCTTCACCATCGCCTTTTCCGCCCTGTTCTTCGGTGAGCAGGTGCAGCCCATTACCTGGGTGTTCGCGGTGGGCGTGATCCTTACCGTGGTCCTGGGGCGCAAGACCGCGGTGCGCCCGGCCACACCGCTGCCCACGCCGCCGGCCAGCCCTCAGCCGAGGTAACCGTCGGCCTTGAGCAGGGTTTCCAGGCAGTGTTCGCTGATCTGGTAGAAGGCCTTGAGCTCTTCGATCCTGGCCAGCAGCTGG
Organism: Pseudomonas sp. GW821-FHT07F01; assembly: GCF_059418825.1. Lineage (NCBI taxonomy): Bacteria > Pseudomonadati > Pseudomonadota > Gammaproteobacteria > Pseudomonadales > Pseudomonadaceae > Pseudomonas > Pseudomonas sp. GW821-FHT07F01. The sequence continues at coordinate 333,913 of NZ_JBWKQO010000004.1, read as the reverse complement.
CTGGGATCCTGCGGTTCGGCACGCTTGACCGCCAGAATCATCTTGTTCTTGTTGGTGTGCTCCAGGGAGATGAATTCAAAGACCTTGGTTTCATAACCGCAGGCTTCGAGGAACAGCGCCCGCAGGCTGTCGGTGACCATTTCCGCTTGCTGCCCCAGGTGCAGGCCGTATTGCAGCATCGGCTTGAGCAGCTGCGGGCTCTGGATCTGCTGGCGGATCTGCTTGTGGCAGCACGGCGAGCACATGATGATCGCCGCGCCGGAGCGGATACCGGTGTGGATCGCGTAGTCGGTGGCGATGTCGCAGGCGTGCAGGGCGATCATCACTTCCAGCTGGCTGGGGGCCACGCTGCGCACGTCACCGCACTTGAACACCAGGCCCGGGTGCTCCAGGCGCTGCGCGGCGGCGTTGCACAGGGTCACCATGTCTTCACGCAACTCGACGCCGGTGACTTCGCCCTCGGCCTTGAGGGTATTGCGCAGGTAGTCGTGGATGGCGAAGGTCAGGTAGCCCTTGCCGGAGCCGAAGTCCGCCACCCGCACCGGCTGGTCGAGCTTGATCGGCGAGCTGCCCAGGGCGTGGCTGAAGACCTCGATGAACTTGTTGATCTGCTTCCACTTGCGTGACATCGCCGGAATCAGCTCATGCTGCTTGTTGGTCACCCCCAGGTCGGCGAGAAACGGCCGGCTGAGGTCGAGGAAGCGGTTCTTCTCCCGGTTGTGCTCGGCGGACGGCGCATCGCGCTGGGTTTGCGGCTTACCCTTGAACAGCGAACTCTTGCCCTTCTTGCTGTATTCGAGCTGTACCTCGTCGGTGAGGGTCAGCAGGTGGGCGTTCTTGAACGCAGCCGGCAGCAGCTCGGCGATGGCGGCGATGCCTTCGTCCAGGGAGAAGTTCTTGGTGATGTCCCGGGTCTTGTAGCGATAGACGAAGGACAGGCACGGCTGCTCCTTGACCGTCAGTTGCTTGATGATCAGGCGTTGCAGGTCCGCCTCCGGGCCCACGTGCTTGGCCAGTACCAGCTTGATAAAGGCGTTCTGCGTGAGGCTGGTGTCGAGCAGTTGCAGGAACTGGGCGTGATGATCCGGCGCGGGGCGGGCGGAAGGTGCGGTAACAGACATGGGGGCGGGAGCCTCGGGCGATGCGCGGTGTCGATCAGGGAATGGCGGGTATTTTAGGGAGCAAGCCCCGCCGGGGCACGAAGTTATTCACCCGACGGTAAAAAATCCTCGCCCGAGGGCGGTGCAAGGCTCAAGGAGCTGTTCGCCGGCGAGCCGGCTCCTACAAGAACAACACCGGTATCGCACCGCTGTAGGAGCTGGCTTGCCAGCGAAGGCGTCCCCAAGGGCGGTGCAAGGCTCACGGGCCTCTTCGCCGGCAAGCCGGCTCCTACACAGGTAGCACGCCATAGTCCCCAACTGGGTGGGTCAGTTGAGCACCACCAGGCGGTTGGGCAATTCGTTGCGTACCTGGGTCAGGGGCACATGGGTCTTGAGCAACTCGCCGCTGGCTTCAATGCAATCAAGGAAGCCCTGCAGGGTCTGGCCTTGCCGGACCTGCTGGGTAAAGGCCTGGACAATCGCGTTCCAGTGCTTGTTGTCCAGGCGCCTGGAAATGCCTTCGTCCACCAGGATCTCCACATAGCGCTCGGCTTCGCTGACAAAGATCAGCACCCCGGTGCCGCCCACGGTGTGGTGCAGGTTCTGTTCGAGGAACTGGCGCCGGGCCAGGTTGGAAGCGCGCCAGTGACGCACCGATCGCGGAATCAGCCGGGTGGTGACCCGCGGCAGGCGGAACACCAGGCACAAGACGATAAAGGTCGCCCACTGCGCCAGCAGCAACAGGTGCATGTTCAGCCAGCCGGTGGCGTAGTGCACCAGCCCCGGCACCACCAGCGCCAGCAGGCTGGCCCAGAGCAGCGGGATATAGGCGTAGTCGTCGGCCCGGGCCGCCAGTACCGTCACCAGTTCGGCGTCGGTCTGCTGTTCCACCCGGGCGATGGCTTCGGCCACCTGCCGTTGTTCGAATTCACTGAGTAATGCCATGTCGTTGGATTTCCGCTTTTTATTGTCAGTTACCAGCCGCCGGAGGAACCGCCGCCGCCAAAGCTGCCGCCGCCCCCACTGAAGCCGCCCCCGCCGCCGGAGCCGCCACCAAAACCGCCGAAGCCACCGCCTCCGTCACCGCCGCGCCCGCTGGTGGTGGTGATGAACCCGAGCGCCTGCGCCACCATCACCACCAGGATGAACAGCAGCACCATGAAGATGAACAGCCACGGGTGACGCTGGACAAAATCGTCCTGGTCGCTGCTCTGGCCGCCGCTGTCATAGGCCGTGGCCGGCTCGTCCAGCGGCGTACCGCCGAGCACCAGGAGCATGGCCGAAACCCCGTCGCTGATGCCCTTGCTGAACTGCCCGGTCTTGAACGCCGGGGTGATCACCTGGTTGATGATCACCGAGGCCTGGGCGTCGGTCAGGCGCTCCTCCAGGCCGTAGCCCACTTCGATGCGCAGCTTGCGCTCGTCCCGAGCGACGATCAGCAGCGCGCCGTTGTTCTTGTCCTTCTGGCCGATGCCCCAGTGGCGCCCCAACTGGTAGCCGAACTCCTCGATGCTGACGCCTTGCAGGTTCGGCAGGGTCACCACCACCAACTGTTCGCCGGTGGCCTGTTCGTGGGCTTGCAGTTGCCGAGTCAGCAGGGCGCTGATGGTCGGCTCGATCATCTGCGCGTCGTCCACCACCCGCCCGCTCAGGGCCGGAAACCTCAGCTCGGCCTGGGCCGAGACCGCAAAGACCCAGAGCAACAGCACCAGGCCAATTTTATAGAGTCGCATCAGCACCTCATCCTTAATGTTTGTCCGCGTGTGCTACCAACTGCCGGACGCCCCGCCACCGCCAAAACTGCCGCCGCCCCCGCTGAAACTGTCCGAGCTTGAACTGGAGCTGGAGCTGCTGGAGTCGAACCAGTCGAACGCACTGCTGCTCGAACCGGTGTCGCGCTCGGCCCTGGTTTCGCGCCTGGCCGAATCGCCGCTGGCAACAACCGGCGAGTCATCGCCGCTGCGCCATTGGGTCAGGAACCCGAACAACGGTACACCGACGAACACCAGGTAGAACAACCTCTCGAACCACCACATCCACTCGATGTCCTGGTACCAGCTTTTCTCCACCGAGCGGTACACCAGCATCGGCCGGTCGGTGGACGACAATACGCTCACGATGGACGTGGCCCCGGCAATGATCCCCGAGGAATACAGGTCGTCCTTGAAGTACGGAATGATCGAACCATCGATGATGAAGTGGGCCACCATGTCGTTGAGCCGCCCCTCCAGGCCGTAACCGACCTCGATCCGCACCTTGCGATCGTCCTTGGCCACCAGCAGCAGGACGCCGTTGTTCTTGTCCTTCCGGCCGATCCCCCAGTGCCGGCCCAACTGCAGGCCGAACTCCTCGATGCTATGGCCACCCAGGCTCGGCACCGTGGCCACCACGACCTGGTCGGTGGTGGTCTGCTCGAGCCGCTCCAGCATCTGCGCCAGGTAGACCTGCGCCGATGGCGTGAGCAACTGCGCGGTGTCCACCACCCGCCCGGTCAGCTTGGGAAACAGGCGTTCAATCGGTGCCGCTGTCGCAGTGGTCGGTGCGGGCTCGACCTGGACAGCGGGTTGCGACGAACGCAACGGCACCCCATCCGTGGGTGTGGGCCCGGGTGTTTGCGCCAGTACGGCGCCACCCACCAGCCAAAGCCACAGCAGCGCGCCTTGCAGCACGCGCCGCCCATGGCTCATCAGAATTTGACTTGCGGCGCTTTGTCGGCGTCGGGGCTGGTGGCCTCGAAGGATTCACGCACCGGCATGTCGCTGTACATCAGGCTGTGCCACAGGCGGCCGGGGAAGGTACGAATCTCGGTGTTGTACTTCTGCACCGCCAGGATGAAGTCGCGACGGGCCACGGCGATGCGGTTCTCGGTGCCTTCAAGCTGGGATTGCAGGGCCAGGAAGTTCTGGTTGGCCTTGAGGTCCGGGTAGCGCTCGGAGACCACCATCAGGCGGCTCAGGGCACCGCTCAACTGGTCCTGGGCCTGCTGGAACTGCTTGAGTTTTTCCGGGTTGTCCAGGGTGCTGGCGTCCACCTGGATCGAGGTGGCCTTGGCCCGCGCCTCGATCACCGCGGTGAGGGTCTGCTCTTCGTGCTTGGCGTAGCCCTTGACGGTTTCCACCAGGTTGGGGATCAGGTCGGCGCGGCGCTGGTACTGGTTCTGCACCTGGCCCCAGTCGGCCTTGACCTGCTCGTCCAGGGTCGGAATGTTGTTGATGCCGCAGCCGCTGAGCAGGCTGGTAAGCAGCAACAAGGCAGCGATGGGCCAGCTCGAACGCAGGCTTTGAGTGATGTTCATGGGTGAGGCTCCTTGCACAACCTGATTGAAATGAAGCTTTTGCCCGCTTTCACACATCCTGTGGGCAAAATCTGCCTGCGCCACTGGAATGCATCGGGCTGATGGGCTAAAAGATGCCCAGCGCGAAAAAGAGTTCAGAAATAAGGCGGTGTGAAAACGTCGCGAGTGAAGGCAAGACAAGGCAAAAACAGGCGAGGAAGCGGAGTGTAGGAGCCTACATGAGCATTCCGAGCCTGTTTTTAACGCCGTATTGCCGAACGCAGCAGTTTTCACATGGCCTGAAGTGTGCGGGAATTATCTGAACAACAATAGTCGCTCCCTAAATTTTGGCTGTTCGACGCGTCACTCATGCGTCGGTCTTGAGCCCTTGAGAACAATATTCATGAAGAAGCTGTGTTTGCTGGGCCTGCTGGTCAGCCTGGCCAGTCACCCTGTATTGGCCGAAACTGCCCCGGTCCCCCTGGAAAACAAAGAAGCCTTTATCAGCGACCTGCTCAAGCGCATGACCCTGGAAGAGAAGATCGGCCAGCTGCGGCTGATCAGCATCGGCCCGGAAATGCCCCGCGAGCTGATCCGCAAGGAAATTGCCGCGGGCAATATCGGCGGCACCTTCAACTCCATCACCCGCCCGGAAAACCGGCCGATGCAGGACGCGGCCATGCGCAGCCGGCTGAAGATCCCGATGTTCTTCGCCTACGACGTGATCCACGGCCACCGGACCATCTTCCCCATCAGCCTGGCCCTGGCCTCCAGCTGGGACATGGATGCCATCGGCCGCTCCGGGCGCATTGCCGCCAAGGAAGCCAGCGCCGACAGCCTGGACATCACTTTTGCACCGATGGTCGATATCTCCCGCGATCCGCGCTGGGGCCGTACCTCCGAAGGCTTTGGCGAAGACACCTACCTGGTCTCGCGCATCGCCAAGGTCATGGTCAAGGCCTACCAGGGCCAGAGCCCGGCCCTGCCGGACAGCATCATGGCCAGCGTCAAGCACTTCGCCCTGTATGGCGCGGTGGAAGGCGGTCGCGACTACAACATCGTCGACATGAGCCCGGTGAAGATGTACCAGGACTACCTGCCGCCCTACCGCGCGGCGATCGACGCCGGCGCCGGCGGGGTGATGGTGGCCCTGAACTCGATCAACGGCGTGCCCGCCACCTCCAACACCTGGCTGATGAACGACCTGCTGCGCAAGGAATGGGGCTTCAAGGGCCTGGCGGTGAGCGACCACGGGGCGATCATCGAACTGATCCGCCATGGCGTCGCCAAGGACGGACGTGAAGCGGCCAAACTGGCGATCAAGGCCGGCATCGACATGAGCATGAACGATTCGCTGTACGGCAAGGAGCTGCCGGGGCTGCTCAAGTCCGGCGAGATCGAACAGAAGGACATCGACAACGCCGTGCGTGAAGTGCTGGCCGCCAAGTACGACATGGGCCTGTTCAAGGACCCGTACGTGCGCATCGGCAAGGCCGAGGACGACCCCGCCGACACCAATGCAGAAAGCCGCCTGCACCGCAGCGACGCCCGGGATATCGCGCGACGCAGCCTGGTGCTGCTGAAGAACCAGAACGACACCCTGCCACTGCAGAAAACCGCGAAGATCGCCCTGGTGGGCCCGCTGGCCAAGGCGCCGATCGACATGATGGGCAGTTGGGCCGCCGCCGGGGTGCCGGCGCAATCGGTGACCCTCTACGACGGCATGCGCAATGTACTGGGAGACAAGGCCCAACTGGTGTACGCCCGGGGTTCCAACATCACCGCCGACAAGAAGGTGGTGGACTACCTGAACTTCCTCAACTTCGATGCCCCGGAAGTGGTGGACGACCCGCGCACGGCGCAGCAGATGATCGACGAAGCGGTGAAGGCCGCCCGGCAATCGGATGTGATCGTGGCCGCGGTGGGTGAATCCCGGGGCATGTCCCACGAATCCTCGAGCCGCACCGACCTGCACATTCCTGCCAGCCAGCGCGACCTGATCAAGGCCCTCAAGGCCACCGGCAAGCCACTGGTGCTGGTGCTGATGAATGGCCGGCCGCTGTCGCTGCTGGAAGAAAACCAGCAGGCCGATGCGATCCTGGAAACCTGGTTCAGCGGCACCGAAGGTGGCAACGCCATCGCCGACGTGCTGTTCGGCGACTACAACCCGTCGGGCAAGCTGCCGATCACCTTCCCCCGCTCCGTGGGGCAGATCCCCACCTACTACAACCACCTGACCATCGGCCGGCCGTTCACCCCGGGCAAGCCGGGCAACTACACCTCGCAGTACTTCGACGACACCACCGGCCCGCTGTTCCCGTTCGGCTATGGCCTGAGCTACACCAGCTTCAGCCTGTCGGACATGGCCCTGTCCTCCACCACCCTGAACAAGAGCGGCAAGCTCGACGCCAGCGTGACGGTGAAGAACACCGGCAAGCGTGACGGCGAAACCGTGGTGCAGCTGTACATCCAGGACGTGGCCGGCTCGATGATCCGACCGATCAAGGAATTGAAGAACTTCCAGAAAGTCATGCTCAAGGCCGGTGAAGAGAAAGCCATTCACTTCACCATCACCGAGGACGACCTGAAGTTCTACAACGCGCAGCTCAAGTACGCCGCAGAGCCGGGCGACTTCAATGTGCAGATCGGCCTGGATTCCCAGGACGTCAAGCAACAGAGCTTCGAACTGCTCTGAGCCTGCCAGCGGCCGGCGCAGGACCTGCGCCGGCCGACTCCTTCTGTAATCCCCACAATCGCTGCAATATCTGTCGCCGCTGCCGAGCCTGCGAGGCTGCGCAAAGGTCCGCAGGACCGTGCTTGTCGATCTCCCGCCAAACCTCCATCGGACTCACGACCGCCGCGACCGCTTCGCGATCGTTCGCAGCCTGCGGCAGCGGCTACAGCCTGCCGTGTCAGCCGCGTGAGTCAGCCGCGCCGATCCAGCAGGTTGACCACCAGACGGTCGACCCAACCCCAGATCCGCTGCTTGATCCGCCGCCACAGCGGTCGCTTGCGCCACACCGCCAGGCTGACTTCCTCGCTCTGGGCAAAGTCGGCGTCAAAACTCGCCACCACTGCCTGGGTCAACGCAGGGTCCAGGGCTTCCAGATTGGCTTCCAGGTTGAAGCGCAGGTTCCAGTGGTCGAAGTTGCACGAGCCCACGCTCACCCAGTCGTCCACCAGTGCCATCTTCAGGTGCAGGAAACGCGGCTGGTACTCGAAAATCCGCACCCCGGCCTTGAGCAGGCGCGGGTAGTAGCGGTGCCCGGCATAGCGCACCGCCGGGTGGTCGGTGCGCGGCCCGGTCAGCAGCAGGCGTACGTCGAGGCCTCGGGCCGCCGCCTTGCGCAACGAACGGCGCACCGACCAGGTGGGCAGAAAATACGGGGTCGCCAGCCAGATGCGCCGCTGCCCGCTGCTCAGGGCCCGGATCAGCGAATGCAGGATGTCGCGGTGCTGGCGGGCGTCGGCGTAGGCCACCCGGCCCATGCCCTCGCCGGTATCGGGCAGGCGCGGCAGGCGTGGCAGGCCGAAATCGGCACCGGGCTTCCAGGCCCCGCGATACAGGTTGGCGCTCCATTGCCGGTCGAACAGCTGCTGCCAGTCGCTGACCATGGGGCCGGCAATCTCCACCATCACCTCATGCCAGTCGCAGCTGTTGTCCTCGGGCTTCCAGAACTCATCGGTGACCCCGGTGCCGCCCACCACCGCCAGGGCCTGGTCCACCAGCAGCAGCTTGCGATGATCGCGGTACAGGTTGAGAAAGCCCTGGCGCCATTTCAGCCGGTTGTAGAAGCGCAGCTCGACACCGGCCTCGGTCAGGCTGCGGCGCAGGGCCTGGGTAAAGGCCAGGCTGCCGTAGTCGTCGAACAGGCAGCGCACACGCACCCCGCGCTGCGCTGCCTGCACCAGGGCCTGGACCATGGCCTCGGCGCAGGTCCCGGCTTCCACCAGGTACAGCTCCAGTTCCACCTGGTGCTGGGCGCGGGCAATGGCCACCAGCATCCGCGGGAAGAACTGCGGGCCGTCGATCAGCAACTCGAAGCGGTTGCCTTCGCGCCAGGGGAACACCGCTGCGCGCATGTCAGCGCGCCGTGAAGATCAGCACCGCACCCACCGGCACCGAGAAACTGATGGCCGACAACCCGGCCATCTTGCGCAGGTTGTCGAGGCCGGGGGCCAGGTTGAAGTCCTCGGCGTTGAGCACCAGAGGTTCCAGGGTCACCACCTGGAAGCGCCGGTCATCCAGGCGGGTGGCCAGCAATTCGGCGTTGTAGGTGTGTTCCTCGCCGTGCAGGGCGACGGTGACCGGCAGCAGCAATTCGATCTGTGCGCCGGGGGCCAGATCGTTGATCGGTCGCAGGTTGATCTGTGCACTGATCCGCGCCTCGGGAAACTGGGCGATCTGGAACAGTTCCTGGCGCATGCGCTCATCGCGCAAGGGAATCCCGCTGCTCACCGACTCCAGTTCGATCTGCAACTGCGCCTGGCCCTTGCCATCGACCTTGCCATGCAGCACCAGAAAGCGCTGGACCTCGGAAACACTGGCGTTCTTGGTGGTGACGAAGGACACGCGGGAAGATTCGTTGTCCAGGTACCAGTTGGCCTGGGCCGGCAGGGCCAGTACCCCGAGCAGGCTGAAAAGAAGGCGGATCGGCGTACGCATGCAAGCTCCCATGTACAGAAGGCGCCACCTTAACCGCCCGCCAGAAGGCTGGCAAACGTCACGGCAGGCGGCGCAGTAGAGCTAGAAGCGGTAGGTATAGTTCAGGTAGAAGCGTTCGGCGCTATGGCTGATGATGCCTGCCGGTCCTCTGGAGAGGCTCCGGCGCTGGATGCCGTCGGGCTCGCCGTGGGTACGAAAGCGCCCGTGCAGCCAGGCGACATCGAGCCCATCGAACCAGCCGTCGAAGGCATAGCGCAGCACGCTCTGAAATTCCCGGCGGGAAAAACCTGCGTAGCCTTTGGCGTGATTGGAGGCAGCGTAGTGCATATCCAACTTCAGCCGCGGCAAGCCGAAGTCGGCGAAATCCATGCCTCCCAGCAGCTTGAACATCTCCTCGTCCTGCAGGCCGAAGTAGTAGAACAGCTTGCCGCTGCTGTTCCAGGTGCCGTTGTCCTGGGCGAAGAAGGTGCGGTCATAGTCGTCACCCCAGACCTTGTTCCAGGTCAGCCCGGCGTAGTAGCGGCTGAACCGGTACTTGAACAGCAGATCCAGATGCCGAGCATCGTGAGAGCGCTCCGCCTCATACAGCCCGCGCACGCCGGAATACTCGAAGCGCTTGCCGGCATCCTGTTGGCGCCCCCAGATGGCATACACATCGATGCCGCGCTCGGGGGCCAGTTCGAAACTGTGGGTCAGTTTCACCGAGGACGCGCGCAGGTAGTCCCGGGCCACGCCGTGTTCAAGCTGCAGGTTGCTGCCACCAGGCAACACATGACCCAGGGCATAGAGCCGCAGGTCATCGATCCTCTGCCCTCGATAGTTGCGCAGGTCCTGGCTCCAGCCCGAGTCGTTGCGCGGGCTGAAACCGTCGATGCGGCTGAAGTTCAGGCTCAGCGCGCCACGCTCGTAGCTCAGGTCCTGGCCCAGGGTGGCCGCCGGCAGGATGCGCGAATAGCGATCGTCGCGGTAAAGCTGGTATTGCCGGCTTTTTTTCCCCACTCCGGCGCTGAAGGTTCCGGCTTCATCCACCCAGCGCCCACGCAGGTACAGTTCGAGTGGCTTGGCGATGCCATGGGGCTGCTGCACGCTGCGGTCGGCTCGCAGGTTGCTGATGTTGTTGGCGTCTCGCCCTACGTGCAAGGCATCGGCCAGGCCATAGCTGTAGTCGAGCCCCAGCACCTCGCGGTACCAGCCGGAACTGAAGCTGAACTGGGTGGCCTGTACCCATTCATCCCGGGTCGGACCGAACCCTCCCCCGTCGTTTTCCTTCCAGTAGGACTGGCTGTAACGCAAGGACCTGCGGCTGTCCTCGAAAAAGCCCTCGGCCAAGGCCCCACCGGCCACCAGACAACACAACAGCCCGCTCAGATAACGTTGCTCAGCCCGCATGAGATCACCTGTTCTTATTATTGGAATTGGCGTCATGGCCGCCGAAGGCGGACCAGGCTTCATTCTCGGAGCAGCGGGGCAAAGGGCAATGGGCACTGGTTCCGCAGAATGGAACCCGGTGTCTGAGGAGAGCGTTGTCCGGGCAGCACGATCAGGGCAGCCGGAATGCCCGAGCGGGAGGTTTCAGGCGATGTCTTTCTGCACCTGCTCGACGGTTTCCGCCAGTAGCCACAGGTGGCGGTTGCGCACCTGTTCGACACAGGCCAGGTCCCGCGGCCAGTGCAGGGCGATACTGCCGATCACCCGGCCTTCGGCCTGCAGCGGCAAGGCCACGGCGCGGATCAGGAACGGCAGGCGCACCGGGTATTCCCAGTGCCCTTCGGTGCGCTGGCCGAACCCCAGGTGCTGGGATTCCAGGCACTGTTGCCGGGCTTCGGCCGGCACCTGTTCCTGCTCGGCCAGACGCTCGACTTCTGCACTGGCCAGGGCCCCCAGGCAGGCCTTGCCCATGGCCGAATGAAACAGGCTGGCATGCTGGCCGACAATCCGGCTGTTGCTCGGATAGCGCTTGCGCAATACCTCGGGCACCGCACTTTCCAGGACCTCCAGGCTCTCGCCGTCGAAGCTCGACAGGTCGGTGACCAACCCGGTACGTGCACTCAATTCCAGCAACCAGGGCGCCGCCTGCTCCACCATCTGGCGCTTGAAGCGCTGCCGGCTGTCACCGAACAGGCTTCGGGCGCTCAGGCGGTAGCGCCGGTCACTCAGGCCTCGATAGATCCAGCCCTGTTCCTGCAGGGTCAGCAGCATGCGCGATACCGTGGCCTTGGCCAGGCCCGTCAGGTAGTGCAGCTCCTCCAGGCCCAGGGCCTGGTGCTGGCCGATCAGCTCGACAATGGCCAGGGCCCGCTCCACTGAGCGCACGCTGCCGGTTTCTACCTTGCTGGCCATAGTCCGAGCTCCCTGACTGAGGAAAAGGTTTTACCCAGCAAGATGCGGGCCTGCGGACCTTGGCGACCACACCCCTTTGATTACCGCAGGTTGCCCGGCGGCCGCTGCCGCACCCACTGCGTCAGCTGCTCATGGGCGTAAGCCAATTGCAGCACGGCGTGGTCGGCCTGGGCCGGACCGATGATCTGCAGCCCCATGGGCAAACCGGCCAGGTTGAAACCCACCGGAATGCTGATACTGGGCAAGCCGGCCAGGGTCGGGCCGATCACCACTTCCATCCAGCGGTGGTAAGTGTCCATTTCCTGCCCATCGATCTGCCGCGGCCAGGCTTGCCGTGCATCGAAAGGGAACACTTGGGCGGTGGGCAGCAGCAGGAAATCGTAACGCTCGAACAGGCGCTGCAACGCGCGATACCAGTCGCTGCGGCTCTGGGAAGCGCGATACACATCCGCCGCGCTCAGCTTCGCCGCGCCCTCCACTTCCCAGCACGCTTCCGGCTTGAGCCAGCGGCGCTTGTCCGGGTCGTCGTACAGCGCCCCCAGGGAGCCCTGGACCAGCCAGTGGCGGTGTACCAGCCAGCAATCCCAGAGCTGGGCCAGGGAAAAGTCCGGCTGGCAGCTTTCCACCTCGCAGCCCAGGCTGGCGAAATCCCCGAGGGCCTTTTCGCACAGGCCCAGTACGCCCTGCTCCATGGCCAGGTAGCCGTTGTAGTCCCCCAGCCAGCCCAGGCGCAGGCCCTTCACATTTCGTTGCAGCGCCGCCTCCGGTTGCGCCGATAGGTCCTTCAGCGATAGAGGCGCCCGGGCGTCAAACCCGGCCTGGGTACCCAACAGCCGCGCCACGTCGGCCACCGTGCGCCCCATGGGACCTTCGGTGGCCAACTGCTGCACGAACAGTTCCGGAGTCGGGCCGAACGGCACCCGGCCCTGGGAGGGGCGCATGCCGAACACGTTGTTGAAGGCTGCGGGGTTGCGCAACGAGCCCATCATGTCGCTGCCGTCGGCCACCGGCAGCATGCGCAGGGCCAGAGCCACCGCGGCGCCGCCGCTGCTGCCGCCGGCACACAGGGTGCTGTCGTAGGCGTTGCCCGTGGTGCCGAACAGCTGGTTGTAGGTATGGGAGCCCAGGCCGAACTCGGGCACGTTGCTCTTGCCGACGATGATCGCGCCACTGGCCCGGACCCGCGCCACGCTGATGGCATCCCCCTGGGGCACATGCTCGGCAAACAGCGGCGAACCCATGCTGGTGGTCATCCCGGCGGTGGCCGCCAGGTCCTTGATCGCCTGGGGCATGCCGTGCATCCAGCCCATGGACTGGCCCTGGGCCAACTGCCGGTCTCGCTCGTCGGCCTGCTCCAGCAGGGCCTCGGGGTCCCCCAGCGAGACCAGGGCATTGACCAGTGGATTGCAGCGCTCGATCTGCGCCAGGTAGGCCTGCATCACTTCGCGGCAGGACAGCTCGCGGGCATGGATGGCCCGGGACAGCGCCAGGGCATCCAGGTCGACAATCGACGCATTGATCGATGGTTCTGCGGGGTTGATCAAGACTCACCTCCCAGGGTCACGGCATCGGGTTTTTCGTCTCTGACCGCGTCATACATGCAGTAGGTACCCAGCAGGCTGAGGACCGAGGTCAGCAGGACATAGAAGGCTGGTGCCACCGGCGTGGCCATGACCTTGCTCAGCCAGGTCACGATCAACGGCGCAAAGCCACCGAACAGCATGACCGTGACGTTATACGCCACCGACACTCCGGTGGAACGCACCTCGATGGGAAACTGCTCGGCCAGCGCCGTGGGGCCGGGGCCGAAGAAACCGCCGATGGCCCCGCACAGCAGCATCTGCATCACCAGCAGGCGCTCGATGGACGGCGCCGCAGCGACCCACACATACAAGGGATAGACCATGACAAAAAACGCCAGGGTGAACGCCATCAGCACTGGACGTCGCCCAATGCGATCCGACAAGGCCCCGGCAAAGGGAATCACCAGGGTCATCAGGGCCACGGCGAACATCTGCACCAACAGCACCTGATCCAGGGGCAGGCCGAGGTTGGTGTGGGCAAAGGTCGGCATGTTCACCAGCACCACATAAAAGGACACGGTGCCCCCGCAGCACATGCACATGGACACCAGGATCGCTCGGCGATAGGCCGATACCACCTGCCACAACCCGGGCCCTTTGCCACGCACCTGCTTGCGTGCCTCGACAAAGGCTTGCGGCTCTTCCATGTACTTGCGGATCCACAGCCCCACCGGACCGATCAGCAGGCCGATCACGAATGGCAGGCGCCAGCCCCAGAGTTCCAGGGTCTGGGGCGAAAAGAAATGGGTCACCGCCGCCACCATCGCCGCCCCGCTGAATACCGCCAGGCACTGCCCCACCAACTGCCAGGAGCCGTAAAGGCCCTTGCGGTGGGGCGGCGCACTCTCCACCAGGTAGGCCGTGGCGCTGGCGTACTCGCCACCGGTGGCAAAGCCCTGGAGCATGCGTGCCACCACGATCAGCAGCGGCGCTCCGATACCGATGGCCGCATAGTTGGGGGCGAACACGATCATCGCGATGGCCAGGGTCATCAGTTGGATGATCACCAGCATCGCCGCCTTGCGGCCCCTGCGATCGGAATAGATCCCCAGCAGCACACCGCCCACCGGGCGCATGAAGAAACCCACGCCGAAGGTGGCCAGGGCCATCAGCAGCGAGGTGTATTCGTCTTCCGCGGGAAAGAACTGGCGAGCGATGAAGCTGGCGAGAAAGCCGTAGACGATGAAGTCGTACCATTCCAGGGCGTTGCCGACCACGGCGGCAACCACCTGCCGGGTCCTGGAAACAGAGGGAGTCGAGACGCTCATGGGATGTTCCTTGGAGACTTTTGAGCCTTCTGGCGGGCTCGCTAAAGTGCCGGGCGCCTACAACACGCCCGGGGCAGTCAGGGACACAGGAACAGGAAGGGTCAGGACGGTTTGAGCCAGCTTTCCGCCAGGGCACCCCAATAGGCCGCGCCGGTGAGGAGGATGTCGTCGTTGAAGTCGTAACCCGGGTTATGCACCATCGGCTGGGCCACGCCGTTGCCGATGAACAGGTAGCTGCCCGGGCAGCGCTGCAGCATCCAGCCGAAGTCTTCGCTGCCCATCAGCTTCGGCGTATTGCCGTTGACCGCCTCGGCCCCCACCAGCTCGACACCGATCTTGCGGGCGAACTCGGTTTCCTCCGGGCTGTTGACCAGCACCGGATAGGCCGGGCGATGCTCGATGCTGACCGAGCAACCGAAACTCTCGGCCTGGCTGCGGATAATGGCCTTGACCCGCTCCAGCATCTGCTCGCGCACCGGTGCGTTGAGGGCCCGCAGGCTCAGGCGCAGCAGGGCCTGCTGGGGAATGACGTTGGCCGCCTCGCCCGCTTGCAGGGCCCCGACGGTGACCACCGCGGCTTCCTGGGCATCGATGTTGCGCGCTACCACTGTCTGCAAGGCCATGACCATGCTCGCCGCTGCCACCAGCGGGTCTACCGTCAGGTGCGGCATGGAGCCATGGCCGCCGACGCCTTCGACTATCACGTTGAGCAGGTCCTGGGAGGCCATCATCGGCCCCTCGCGAAAGCCCAGGTGCCCGGCCGGCAGCCCCGGCATGTTGTGCAGGCCAAACAGGGCATCACAGGGGAAACGCTCCAGCAGGCCGTCGGCAAGCATGGCCTCGGCGCCACCCTGGCCCTCCTCCGCCGGCTGGAAGATCAGGTTCAGGGTGCCGTCGAACTGCCGGGTGGCCGCCAGGTAACGGGCCGCCCCGAGAAGTAGGGTGGTGTGGCCGTCATGCCCGCAGGCGTGCATGCAACCGCTGTAGCGGCTGCTGTAGGGCACCCCGGTGTTCTCGATGATCGGCAGGGCGTCCATGTCGGCCCGCAGGCCCAGGGTGCGGGGGCTGCTGCCGTTGCGCAGCACCCCTACGACGCCGGTCCGGCCCACGCCGGTGTGCACTTCATAACCCCACTCTTCAAGGCTGCGGGCCACCAGCGCCGCGGTGCGGTTTTCCTCGAAACCCAGCTCGGGGTGGGCGTGAATGTCCTGGCGGATGGCCCGCAGGTCGCTGGCGACATCGTTGAGCCAGGCAAGAATGTGCTGGTGTCGGGTCATGGCGTATCTCCTCTGGGCCGGGTGGGTTCCCGTTCTTTTTTTCGGAGCGCTGCACGAGGGCCAGGGCGTGCTCGAAGCTCTGCGTCAGATAACCGCGAGCCGGGGCACAGGACAATCAAATGTGGTTCCACTGGATGGAACACAAAGCTGCCGCCATCGTTTCGACCCCGGTCAGGGGTCCAGGCGGCAACCTTCACGGGCACTGCGCCAGACCGCGCTATGGGTGCGCCCCAGCGCGCTGGCGGTGACACGACGGGGCTGCGGCTCATCGAGAAAAGCGCTGGTGGGCAGGTACTGGCGCACGTAGGCGCGGCAGTAGTCGGCAGGTTGTTGCATGACGTAACGGCAGGAGCAGTACTCCTTGGCGGTGTAGGCCCCGAGGATGTCCGGGAAGGCCTGCAACGCCACCCGCTGCTGCCAGCCCCAGCCCAGCAGCAGGAGCAGCCCGAGCGCCAGCAGGCTGAGCAGCGGACGCCGACGGATCAAGGGCCAGGGCTTCATGGCTGCTCCGGCGTGGCGAAGGCGGCCAGCACCCGCTTGAGCAGTTCATTGTGCTGGTAGCTGCCGTCACGGTCGTCGCCATAGCGCACGATCACCAGGCGCTGCGCCGGCAGCACATACAGCGCCTGGCCCCAGTGTCCCAGCGCGGCGTAGGTATCGGCGGGGGCATCCGGCCAGGGCCGTGGCGCCCCGTCCACCTCGCGGTTGAGCCACCAGTGCCCGCCCGCCACGGCCACGTCCTGGTTGGCCCGATAGCCACGAAAGGGCGTGCGGCAGAATTCGACCCAGGTCTTGGGCAGCAATTGCCGGTCGCGCCAACGGCCATCGCGCTGCATCAGCAGGCCAATGCGAGCCAGATCGCGGGCCGTCAGGTAGAGGTACGAGGAGGCGACGAAAGTGCCAGCAGCATCCCGCTCCCACACCGCCTGGGTGATGCCCAGGGGTTCGAACAGGGCACGCCAGGGATAGTCCGCATACTGCCCCTCCCCCACCATGCCCCGCAGGCTGGCCGCCAGCAGGTTGCTGTCGCCGCTGGAATAGCGAAACACCTGGCCCGGCGGGCCGGAGGCGGTCTGTTGCGCGGTGAAGGCGGCCATGTCCCGGTGCCCGCGGGTGTAGAGCATGGCCACCACCGAAGAGTTGAGAGGGGCGTATTCATAGTCTTCCTGCCAATCCAGGCCCGAGGCCCAGTGCAGCAGGTCCGCCAGGGTGATGTCGGGATGGGCCTCGAGCGGCGGGTAGAACTTCGCCGCCGGGTCCTGCAACTGGAACCGCCCCTCGCCAAAGGCCACCCCCAGCAGCACCGCCAGCAGGCTCTTGCTGGCAGACCAGGCGAGATGGGGCGTCTGTGGCCCGGTTGCCCCGGCGTAGCGCTCGTAGAGCAGTCGACCGTCGCGGATCACCAACAAGGCGTCGGTGCGAATGCCCTGGCGGGACTCATCGTCCCGGGGCACAAAGGCGTATTCCTCCAGGGCCTGCAGCGCCGGGCCGCTGGCTGGCGTGCCCTGGCTCCATTGCAGCGCCGGCCACTCCTCGGCCCGGGCCGGCAGGCTGAGTAATAGAAGCAGGGCCAGCAGCAACCAAGCTTTGGGCATGAAGGACACTCGAGAGCCGTCTGGGGCCGAGCCTATTGCGGGCACATGACCGTTTCGCGACAACCTTCGCCGGCAAGCCGGCTCCTACAGGGTTGGGCGAATATTCGATAGGGCGCGAGAACCGCTTCTTGTAGGAGCTGGCTTGCCAGCGAATGCGGTTTCGGAGACTGCACACTCCTCGCGGCAAGCCGGCTCCTACAGGGAGGCCAGGGCCTTGGCCAGGCGCTGTGCGCGAGCGCTGGCGGCGAGGTCCAGCAGGGCCTGGTCGCGGGTCCATTGCTCGCGCCAGAGCTGTGGCCCCTGGGCGAAGGCAATGCCGATCTCGGGTTTCAGCGCCTCGAACTGCACGAACAGGCCCGCCAGCAGAATGTGCCCGCTGCTCAGCGCCGGGTTCTGCCGGCTGGCTTCGGCACAGCCGGCCAGCAAGCCCAGCAGTTGCAACTGCAAAGGCTGCGGCCAGCCGCTGTCCTGCCCCACGCCATACAGCCAGGCCAGCATGGCGCTCAGGACATAGATGTCTTCCAGGGTGCGGAACGGCTTGACGTAGGCATCCCAGCCGTCGCCGGCCAGCAACTCGCAGGCGGCGTTGTCCAGCTCCAGGCAGCCGTGGCTGATCTCCGGCATCAAGGCAATGGCGGGCAGGGTCTGGACCTTGACCCCGGGCTCGCCGGGATAGACCACCGTCAGGCGCAGGGCTGCGCGCTCCCCCGGGGCTTCGCAGCGAGCCGCCACCAGCAGCCAGTCGGCGGCATCTCCGGCGGTGACGAAATCCTTGCGCCCGTGCAGGCGCAGATCCTCCAGGCGGGTCTGCATGTCCGCCGGGCGCAGGCTGCGGCGTTCGGTCGCGCACAAAGCCCCCAGACTGGACGGCGCGCTGGGCCACAACATGCGCAATGCCGCCTGGTAGCCCACCAGGAAGGCCAGCCCCGGGGTGGCCATCAAGCGCCCGCCGCGCACCGCCAGTTCGAAGGGCGTGACGTTGCCCAGGTGCGCCAGCAAAGCCCCGTAGCCCTCGGCCAGGTCGGGGTTGGCGGGCAATCGTTCACGGCTCTCGAGCAGGGCTTGCCAGGGCATTCGAAGGTCCTCAGGGGCTGTCATATAAGCATCACCAAAGCTTCATGGCGATGACACCGGGGCTACATAGCCTGACTTTGCACAACAAAGTCGATTGGCTGCAACCCAAGGCGGGTCAGTAGCCCGCACGGAGATTCACGATGACTCAGATCGCCCGCATCAGCGACACCGGCACTGAACGCCGCCTGCAAGCCGAACGCCTGATCGGCGCGAAGGCTCTGCAAGAAGCCCAGGCCCTGCGTTTCAACGTCTTCAGTGGCGAGTTCAACGCCAAGCTCAAGGGCGCGGAACTGGGTCTGGACATGGATGACTATGACGTTCATTGCAGCCACATCGGTGTGCGCGACCTGAACACCGGGCGCCTGGTGGCCACCACCCGCCTGCTGGACCACCAGGCCGCCAACAGCCTGGGGCGTTTCTACAGCGAAGAAGAGTTCAGCCTGCACGGCCTGGTGCAGCTCAAGGGGCCGATCCTGGAGATCGGCCGCACCTGCGTCGACCCGGCCTACCGCAACGGCGGCACCATCGCCGTGCTCTGGGGCGAACTGGCGGAAGTGCTCAATCAGGGTGGCTACAGCTACCTGATGGGTTGCGCCAGCATCCCCATGCAGGACGGCGGCGTGCAGGCCCAGGCGATCATGCAGCGCCTGCGCGAGCGCTACCTGTGTACCGAGCACCTGCGGGCCGAGCCGAAGAACCCGCTGCCGAGCCTGGATATTCCGTCCAATGTGATCGCCGAGATGCCGCCCCTGCTCAAGGCCTACATGCGCCTGGGCGCGAAGATCTGCGGCGAGCCGTGCTGGGACGAGGATTTCCAGGTCGCCGATGTGTTCATCCTGCTCAAGCGCGACGAGCTGTGCCCGCGCTACGCCCGGCACTTCAAGGCGGCGGTCTGATGCGCCGGCTGCGGGTCTACGGGCGCATCGCCCGAGTACTGCTGGTGGTGGCGCTGGGCCTGAGCATGGCCAGTATCTTCGGTTTGCTGGAACGCTTGGGGGTCGCCAACTCCATGGTCCGGCGCCAGCGCTGGTCGCGCTTCTTCATGGCACGCTTGAGCAATGCCCTGCCCTTTCAGGTCTCGGTGCATGGCGAGCTGCCCCGCCAACCGATGCTCTGGATCAGCAACCATGTGTCCTGGACCGATATCCCGCTGCTGGGCATGCTGACGCCGCTGTCCTTCCTGTCCAAGGCCGAAGTGCGCACCTGGCCGGTGGCCGGCTGGCTGGCCGCCAAGGCCGGCAGCCTGTTCATCCGCCGCGGCGCCGGTGACAGCCAGTTGATCCGCAAGCAGATGACCAGGCATTTGCAGGAGCAGCACCCACTGCTGCTGTTCCCCGAAGGCACCACCACCGATGGCCGTGGCCTGCGCACCTTCCACGGGCGCTTGCTGGCCAGCGCCATCGATGCCGACGTCTGCCTGCAACCAGTGGCGATCCGTTACCTGCGCGACGGCCGGATCGATACCCTGGCGCCCTTCATCGGCGACGACGATCTGCTCTCGCACCTGATGCGCCTGTTCGCCAATGACCGGGGCCAGGTGGAGATCCACCTGCTCAAGCCGATTGCCTGCCAGGGCCAGGAACGTGCGGCGCTGGCCTTCCAGGCCCAGCAAGCAGTGCAGAAGGCGCTGTTCGGTGATGTCATGCTGCCCGCCGAACCACGCCGCAACGGCGAACTGGTCGCGGCCTGAAACTCTCTGCAGGAGCCGGCTTGCCGGCGAAAAGGCCCTTGAAACCTGCGTCGGTCATGAGAGCACCTTCGCTGGCAAGCCAGCTCCTACAACAGCCATCGTGAGTCAGGGCAATTGGATGTGCTGCGCGGCGAATGCCTGCAATTGCGGGTAGAAAGCGCGGAAGTCTTCGCTCAACGGTTCATACAGCCGTTCCAGCTCGACCATCGCCGCGGTCAGCTCCTCTGGCCGTGACAGGCGCCGGGCAATCCCCCGCAACACTTGCTCCAGCACCGCGAACTCGCGATAGGAACCCAGCCAGTCATCCGCCGCCATGTAAGGCGCAATCTGCGCCAGCCGCTCCGGCAACTGCGGCTCGGCCGCCAGCACCCGGTACACCTCGGCGGTGAACAGCGGCAGGGGCCGGTCGGCGTAATGCTGCCAGTCCCGGGCCAGGCAATGGTCGAAGAACACGTCGATGACGATGCCGGCGTAACGCCTTCGCGTCAGGGAGAAACGCGACAGCGCCGCCACCACCAGCGGGTGACTGTCGGTGTAGGTATCGATGCGCCGATGCAGCTGGATCGCCGCCTCGACCTCGGGCGAAAACTGCCCTTGCAGGCGTCCCTTGACGAAATCGCCATACAGGCTGCCGAGTAATTGACCCGGGCGCTGGCCGCCAAGGTGCAGATGTGCGAGATAATTCATGGACGCAGCTTAGCACTGCAACCGACATATCGTTATAACCCGATATACCGATAAGTAATGATTTAAGACCAAAATCATATTGGTATATCGCGAAATAACGATTTAAATTTCGCTTCATCGCGATACAACGTTTCACAAAAAACGAGCACCGCCATGTCCCTCGACCTCGACGAAATAATAAAAGCCCTGGCACATCCGGTTCGCAGGGAAATCCTGCACTGGCTGAAAGACCCGACTGTCGAATTTCCCGATCAGGCTCACAGCAATGAGCACGGCGTCTGCGCCGGGCAGATCGACCAACGCTGCGGCCTGTCGCAGTCGACCGTGTCCGCCCACCTCGCCACCTTGCAACGCGCAGGCCTGATCAGCAGCCGGAAAGTCGGCCAATGGCATTTTTTCAAACGCAACGAGGAAACCATCCAGCAGTTCCTCACGCAAATGAGCCAACAGCTCTGACCTGACAAGGACCCGACAATGCCCCTTTCGCTTCTCATCCTGGCCTTGAGTGCCTTCGCCATCGGTACCACCGAGTTCGTCATCATGGGCCTGCTGCCCGATGTGGCGGCGGACCTCGGGGTGTCGATTCCCGGCGCCGGCTGGCTGGTCACCGGCTACGCCCTTGGGGTGGCCATCGGCGCGCCCTTCATGGCCCTGGCCACTGCCCGCCTGCCCCGCAAGGCAGCCCTGGTGGCGCTGATGGGAATCTTCATTGTCGGCAACCTGCTGTGTGCACTGGCCAGTGATTACAACGTGCTGATGTTTGCCCGGGTGATCACCGCGCTGTGCCACGGTGCCTTCTTTGGTATCGGTTCAGTGGTGGCCGCCGGCCTGGTGCCCGCCAACAAGCGCGCTTCGGCCGTGGCCCTGATGTTCACCGGCCTGACCCTGGCCAACGTCCTTGGCGTGCCCCTGGGCACCGCCCTGGGCCAGGCCGCCGGCTGGCGCTCGACCTTCTGGGTGGTGACGGTGATCGGCGTAGTGGCGCTGATCGGCCTGCTGCGCTTCCTGCCGGCCAAGCGCGACGAGGAAAAACTCGACATGCGTGCAGAGCTGGCGGCCCTCAAGGGCGCGGGTATCTGGCTGTCCCTGAGCATGACCGCGCTGTTCGCCGCATCGATGTTCACCCTCTTCACCTACGTTGCACCGCTGCTCGGTGATGTCACCGGTGTCTCGCCCAAGGGCGTGACCTGGACCCTGCTGCTGATCGGCCTGGGCCTGACCCTGGGCAACATCATCGGCGGCAAACTGGCGGACAAGCGCCTGGGCGCCACCCTGATCGGCGTGTTCGCGGCCATGGCCGTGGTCTCCACCGTACTGACCTGGACCAGCGTGGCGCTGATCCCCACCGAGATCACCCTGTTCCTCTGGGCCACCGCTTCGTTTGCCGCAGTGCCGGCGTTGCAGGTCAACGTAGTGACCTTCGGCAAGGCCGCACCGAACCTGGTTTCGACCCTGAACATCGGCGCCTTCAACATCGGCAATGCCCTGGGTGCCTGGGTCGGCGGCAGCGTCATCGCCCACGGCTTCGGCCTGACCAGCGTGCCGTTGGCAGCAGCGGCCCTGGCAATCCTGGCCCTGCTGGTGACGCTGATTACCTTTCGCCAGGGCGGCAATGCCGAACTGGCTCCTGCAACCCACTGATCCTCTCCCTATCCCTTAAAGAAGGCTGCATTCCATGACGACTCTCTTTGATCCGATCAAACTCGGCGATCTCGAACTGTCCAACCGCATCATCATGGCACCGCTGACCCGCTGCCGCGCCGATGCCGGCCGCGTACCCAACGCGCTGATGGCCGAGTACTACGTACAACGGGCTTCCGCCGGCCTGATCCTCAGCGAGGCCACCTCGGTGACCCCCATGGGCGTGGGCTACCCGGACACCCCCGGCATCTGGTCCAACGACCAGGTGCGTGGCTGGGCCAATGTGACCAAGGCAGTACACGGCGCCGGCGGCAAGATCTTCCTGCAGCTGTGGCACGTCGGACGCATCTCCCACCCGTCCTATCTGAACGGCGAAACCCCGGTGGCACCCAGCGCCCTGCAGCCCAAGGGGCATGTCAGCCTGGTGCGCCCACTGGCCGACTTCCCAACTCCGCGGGCCCTGGAAACCGCTGAAATCGCCGACATCGTCGACGCCTACCGGGTCGGCGCGGAAAACGCCAAGGCCGCCGGTTTCGACGGCGTGGAAATCCACGGCGCCAACGGCTACCTGCTGGACCAGTTCCTGCAAAGCAGCACCAACCAGCGTACCGACCAGTACGGCGGCTCCCTGGAAAACCGTGCCCGCCTGCTGCTGGAAGTCACCGACGCGGCCATCGAGATCTGGGGTGCCGGCCGGGTAGGCGTGCACCTGGCACCACGTGCCGATTCCCATGACATGGGTGATGCCAACCTGGCGGAGACCTTCACCTACGTCGCTCGGGAGCTGGGCAAACGCGGTATCGCCTTTATCTGCTCCCGGGAGAAAGAAGGCGCCGACAGCCTGGGCCCGCAGCTCAAAGAAGCCTTCGGCGGCCCCTACATCGCCAACGAACGCTTCACCAAGGACAGCGCCAACGCCTGGCTGGCCGCTGGCAAGGCTGACGCCGTGGCCTTTGGTGTGCCCTTCATCGCCAACCCGGACCTGCCAGCCCGCCTGAAGGCCGATGCGCCGTTGAACGAAGCGCACCCGGAAACCTTCTACGGCAAGGGCCCGGTCGGCTATATCGACTACCCGACTCTGTAAGCCTGCATCGCTCGATAAAAAGCCCCGACTCTCGCGAGCCGGGGCTTTTTCATGGCCTGCACATTCGTTGTAGCCGCTGCCGCAGGCTCGGGCCGCGTACGCACGGTCGTCCCGAAGGGGCGCGATCATCTCAAGTTCGATGAAGGTCCTGCGGACCTTGTCGCGGACTGCGGCAGGGGCTACAGAAAGCCATTCAGCGTTTGCGCTGGGCCCAGGCCACCGCCAGGCCGCTGAGGCAGATGACCGCGATACCGACCAGGGCGTACTGGTCCGGGGTATGGTCGAAGATCAGGTAGCCAAAGAGCCCGGCGAAAAGAATCTGCCCATAGCTGAAAGGCGCCAGCATCGCCGGCGCGGCATGGCGGAACGCCTGGGTCAGCAACATGTGGCCGAGCATGCCGCAGGTGCCCAGGCCGATCATGAACAGCCCATGAACCAACGTCGGCGTGCTCCAGAAGAACGGCAGCAGCGCGCTCATGATCAGGCTGTTGAGGATCCCGGTGAGAAAGTTGCTAGTGGTCGGGCTGTCGACACCACTGAGCTTGCGGGTCAGCAACTGGTAGAAGCCGAAGCACAGCGCCGACCCCAGCGGCAGCAGGATTGCCGGCGTGAACAACGCGCCCCCGGGACGCACCACAATCAGCACCCCGACGAACCCCGCCAGCACTGCCAGCCACTGGGCGCGACTGACCCGCTCCCCCAGAAACGGCACCGACAGGGCAGTCACCAGCAAGGGCGCCAGGAAGTTGACCGCGGTCGCTTCTGCCAGGGGGATATAGCGCAGGCCGGTGGTGAACAGCAGGCTGGTGCCGATCAGGCACAGGGCCCGCAGCAATTGCAGCCCGGGGTGCTTGGTGCGCACCACCGCAGAGAAACCACTGCGCGGCACGAAGACCACCAGCATCAACAGGGTGTGCACCACATAGCGGGCCCAGACCACCATGACGATGGGATAAAAAGCCGACAGGTATTTGGATAACGTGTCGTGGCTGGCAAACAACAGGACCGCCAGGCAGATCAGGGCGATCCCCTTGATGGGGTGTTCCGCGCCGTTGAACGGTGAAGGGCTCACACTCATTCACACACCCGCAACAAAATCCCTACAAAATACGTAGCTCGCTATCTATCAACCTGCAGCAAGCCCGTATATAAAAGCACCCCATTGTGAAGTGCGACCCCGGGTATGAACGTCCCTCGCCTTAAATGTTGACACAACCGGACTCAATTACGCATTTTGTCTTAATGACGGAGGTTGGGGCTCAAGCGCAGCATATCCAGCCCGATGTCGATCCAGCGCTCTGCTTCGGTGTGCAGGGCGAAGCTGTCAGGGGCCAGCAACCACTGGTAGAGAATGCCATCGATGAACGCATGCAACGTGATAGCTGCCCGCGCCGCATCGAGATTCTCGGGCAATTGCCCACGATTCACTGCATTACGCAACGCCAGCTCGATGTGTACGTTGCAGTCCAAGCTGGCAGCGCGACGCTGGCGGCGCAGGTCGCACATTTCGTCGGTGAACTCGCACTTGTGAAACAGGATTTCATTGATGCGTCGGGTTTTCGGGTCCAGGGCAACTTGATGAAACAAATGAATGAGCAGCTTGCGCATGCAGCCCAACGGGTCCATTTCATCTACATTCTCACTGGCCGCGGCCATTTCATCCAAAGGTTCACGCAGGCTGTCGAGCATGGCCTGCACCAGATCGGCCTTGTTGCTGAAGTGCCAATAGATGGCACCTCGCGTGACTCCCGCCAGCGCCGCGATGTCGGCCAGGGTGGTACGCGCCACGCCACGCTCGTAAAAGGCCTTTTCGGCGGCCTCGAGTATCTGGCTGCGAGTTTCTTGAGCTTCCTCTTTGGTACGACGGACCATGGCAGTAAAACCTCGATCAGGATCTTTCAGCGATGCGTGAAGACCTTCTGAATAAATATGGAACGGCATCTCGAGTGCCGTTTGCCCAGCCTACAATTCAACACCTACAGGGGCTTTTGTAACCGGATGGGTACGCCGCAGGGGTATTTACAAACAACCATGAACGTAAGTATATTCCTTAGCAAGCTACTTATCCACTCAGCCAAGCATTTTTACCCTTCCACTTTTCTTGTGCGCATCTTGCGTGCCTGACCCGAGGATTTTCATGCAACTCAAGCCAGCTGTTACCGCTCTGGTCACTGCCGTCGCCCTGGCATCGCTGCTCAGCGGATGTAAAAAGGAAGAGGCGGCACCTGCCCCTCAAGCCCCTCAGGTCGGCGTCGTTACCCTGCAACCACAAGCCTTTACCTTGACTTCCGAACTCCCGGGCCGGACCACTGCGTTCCGCATCGCCGAAGTTCGCCCACAGGTAAACGGGATCATTCTCAAGCGTCTGTTCAAAGAAGGTGGAGACGTCAAGGAAGGTCAGCAGCTTTATCAGATCGATCCATCGGTCTATGAGGCAACGCTGAAGAGTGCCGAGGCTAATCTGCAATCGACCAAGTCGATTTCTGATCGCTACAAGCAACTGGTCAACGAGCAGGCCGTAAGCCGCCAGGAATACGACACTGCCGTGGCCAACCGCCTGCAGTCGGAAGCCTCGCTGCAAAGCGCCCAGATCAACCTGCGCTACACCAAAGTGCTGTCGCCACTGACCGGCCGAATCGGCCGTTCCTCGGTGACCGAAGGCGCCCTGGTGAGCAATGGCCAGGCCGATGCCATGGCCGTGATCCAGCAGCTGGACCCAATCTACGTCGACGTTACCCAGTCCTCGGTGGAACTGCTGGAACTGCGTCGCGAACTGGAAAGCGGCCGCCTGCAGAAAGTCGGCGACAATGCCGCCAAGGTCAAACTGACCCTGGAAGACGGCAGCCAGTACAAGCTCGACGGCAAGCTGGAATTCTCCGAAGTCTCGGTGGACGAAACCACCGGCTCGGTGACCCTGCGCGCAGTGTTCCCGAACCCTGAGCACACCCTGCTGCCTGGCATGTTCGTCCACGCCCAGCTGCAAGCCGGGGTGAACAGCGCGGCGATCCTGGCTCCCCAGCAAGGCGTGACGCGCGACCTGAAAGGCACCCCGACCGCCCTGGTGGTTGGCCCGGATAACAAGGTCGAGCTGCGTCAACTCAAGGCCAGCCGCACGGTCGGCAGCCAGTGGTTGGTGGAAGATGGGCTGAAAGCCGGCGATCGCCTGATCACCGAAGGCCTGCAGTTCGTCAAGCCGGGCATTGAAGTCAAGGCCAGCGAAGCAACCAACGTTCCAGCGAAGAACCCGGCCCCTGCACAGGCAACTGACAAAGCTGCAGGCGGCAAAGGGGAGTAAACCATGTCGAAATTTTTTATCGACCGTCCGATCTTCGCCTGGGTAATCGCCCTGGTGATCATGTTGGTCGGGGCTCTATCGATCCTCAAATTGCCGATCAACCAGTACCCGAGCATCGCGCCGCCAGCGATCGCCATCTCCGTGACCTACCCAGGCGCTTCCGCACAGACCGTGCAGGACACCGTGGTTCAGGTGATCGAGCAGCAGCTCAACGGTATCGACAACCTGCGTTATGTGTCCTCGGAAAGTAACTCCGACGGCAGCATGACCATCACCGCGACCTTCGAACAGGGCACCAACTCGGACACCGCGCAGGTTCAGGTACAGAACAAGCTCAACCTGGCCACTCCGCTGCTGCCTCAAGAAGTGCAGCAGCAGGGTATCCGCGTGACCAAGGCAGTGAAGAACTTCCTGCTGGTGATCGGCGTGGTTTCCGAGGACGGCAGCATGTCCAAGGACGACCTGTCGAACTACATCGTGTCGAACATGCAGGACCCGATCTCGCGGACCGCGGGCGTCGGTGACTTCCAGGTATTCGGCGCCCAGTACGCGATGCGGATCTGGCTCGACCCGGCCAAGCTGAACAACTACAACCTGACCCCGGTGGACGTGAAGACCGCGGTTGCCGCGCAGAACGTCCAGGTATCGTCCGGCCAGCTCGGCGGCCTGCCTGCCCTGCCCGGCCAGCAACTCAACGCCACCATCATCGGCAAGACCCGCCTGCAGACTGCCGAGCAGTTCAAGGCGATCCTGCTGAAGGTCAACAAGGACGGCTCGCAAGTGCGTCTGGGCGATGTCGCGGACGTTGGCCTGGGTGGCGAGAACTACGCCATCAGCGCCCAGTTCAATGGCAAGCCGGCGTCCGGCCTGGCAGTGAAACTGGCCAACGGCGCCAACGCCCTGGACACCGCCAAGGCCCTGCGCAACACCATCAAGGACCTGGAACCCTTCTTCCCGCAAGGGATGAAGGTGGTGTTCCCGTATGACACCACCCCGGTGGTGACCGAATCCATCAAGGGTGTGGTTGAAACCCTGGTGGAAGCGATCGTCCTGGTGTTCCTGGTGATGTTCCTGTTCCTGCAGAACTTCCGCGCCACGGTGATCACCACCATGACGGTGCCGGTGGTACTGCTGGGTACCTTCGGCATCCTTGCGGCGGCCGGTTTCAGCATCAACACCCTGACCATGTTCGGCATGGTGCTGGCCATCGGCTTGCTGGTGGACGACGCCATCGTCGTGGTGGAGAACGTCGAGCGGGTGATGCACGAGGAAGGGCTGTCGCCCAAGGAGGCGACGAAAAAGTCCATGGGCCAGATCCAGGGAGCCCTGGTGGGTATCGCCCTGGTGCTGTCCGCGGTACTGCTGCCAATGGCCTTCTTCAGCGGCTCCACCGGGGTGATCTACAAGCAGTTCTCGATCACCGTGGTCTCGGCCATGGCCCTGTCGGTGCTGGTTGCCCTGATCTTCACTCCGGCCCTGTGCGCCACCATGCTCAAGGCCGTACCGCAAGGCGAACACGCCACCGAGAAGCGCGGCTTCTTCGGCTGGTTCAACCGCACCTTCGATCGCAGCGTGAAGAGCTACGAACGCGGCGTGGGCAACATGCTGCGCCACAAGGTTCCGTACCTGCTGGCCTACGTGCTGATCGTCCTGGGCATGATCTGGCTGTTCACTCGCATCCCGACCGCGTTCCTGCCGGAAGAAGACCAGGGCGTTCTGTTCGCCCAGGTACAGACGCCGGCCGGCTCCAGTGCCGAGCGGACCCAGGTGGTGGTGGACGAAATGCGCGCCTACCTGCTGGACAAGGAAAAGGACACCGTGGCTTCGGTGTTCACCGTGAACGGCTTCAACTTCGCCGGTCGCGGCCAGAGCTCGGGCATGGCCTTCATCATGCTCAAGCCGTGGGGCGAGCGTTCCGCGGAAAACAACGTGTTCAACCTGGCAGCCCGCGCCCAGCAGCACTTCTTCAGTTTCCGTGACGCGATGGTGTTCGCCTTCGCCCCTCCGGCGGTACTGGAGCTGGGTAACGCCACCGGTTTCGACGTGTTCCTCCAGGACCGCGCCGGTATCGGCCATGAGAAACTGATGGCTGCACGCAACCAGTTCCTCGGCATGGCAGCCCAGAGCAAGGTGCTGTCCCAGGTGCGTCCGAACGGCCTGAACGATGAACCGCAGTACCAGTTGACCATCGACGACGAGCGCGCCAGTGCCCTGGGCGTGACCCTCACCGACATCAACAACACCCTGTCGATTGCCCTGGGCAGTAGCTACGTCAACGACTTCATCGACCGTGGTCGGGTGAAGAAGGTGTACATCCAGGGTCAGGCCGGTGCCCGCATGAGCCCCGAAGACCTGAAGAAGTGGTACGTACGCAACAGCGCCGGAACCATGGTGCCGTTCTCCTCCTTCGCCAAGGGCGAGTGGATCTACGGCTCGCCCAAGCTGGCCCGTTACAACGGCGTGGAAGCCATGGAAGTGCTCGGTGCCCCGGCCCCTGGCTACAGTACCGGTGAAGCCATGGCCGAAGTCGAGGCCATTGCCGCGAAGCTGCCGGCGGGTGTCGGTATCTCCTGGACTGGCCTGTCCTACGAGGAACGTCTGTCGGGCTCCCAGGCACCTGCGCTGTACGCCTTGTCCCTGCTGATGGTGTTCCTGTGTCTGGCGGCGCTGTATGAAAGCTGGTCGATTCCGATCGCAGTGATGCTGGTTGTGCCCCTGGGGATCATCGGTGCACTGATGGCAACCAGCATGCGCGGCCTGTCCAACGACGTGTACTTCCAGGTGGGTCTGTTGGTGACCATTGGTCTGGCGGCGAAAAACGCCATTCTGATCGTCGAGTTCGCCAAGGAACTGCACGAGCAGGGCCGCAGCCTGGTAGACGCCGCGGTGGAAGCCTGCCGGATGCGTCTGCGGCCGATCATCATGACCTCCCTGGCCTTCGTCCTCGGGGTCGTGCCACTGGCCATCTCCACGGGCGCCGGCTCGGGTAGCCAGCATGCGATCGGTACCGGCGTGATCGGCGGTATGCTCACCGCGACTATCCTGGCGATCTTCTGGGTGCCATTGTTCTTCGTCACCGTATCGTCCATGGGCCGCAGGAAAGCGGACCTGTCAGAAACTACTGCAACCCCTAATGAGGCTGGCCAATGAGCAAGTCGCTACTCTCCCTGGCAATCACCGCCATCGCGCTAAGTGGTTGCTCGCTGATCCCGGATTACCAGCGCCCGGAAGCGCCGGTGGCGGCGCAGTTCCCCCAAGGCCCTGCCTACTCGCCAAAGGAGGCCGCCAACGTGGCGGCCGCCGAACAGGGCTGGCGGCAGTTCTTCCATGACCCGGCGCTGCAGCAGCTGATCCAGACTGCACTGGAAAACAACCGCGACCTCAAGGTCGCGGCGCTGAACATCGATGCCTATGCCGCGCAGTACCAGATCCAGCGGGCTGACCTGTTCCCTGCGGTTTCGGCCAACGCCAGCGGCAGCCGCCAGCGCACTCCGGCACGCATGTCGCAGACCGGCGAAGCCGGGATCACCAGCCAGTACTCGGCCACCGTGGGCGTCAGTGCCTATGAACTGGACCTGTTCGGCCGCGTTCGCAGCCTGAGCGAGCAGGCCCTGCAGACCTACTTCTCCAGCGAAGAAGCCCGGCGCAGCACCCAGATCAGCCTGGTGGCCAGCGTGGCCAACGCCTACATGACCTGGCAGGCCGACAAGGAACTGCTGAAGCTGACCCAGGACACCCTCGCCGCCTACGAGGAAAGCTACCGGCTGACCTCGCGCAGCAACGAAGTGGGCGTGGCCTCGGCCCTGGACCTGAGCCAGTCGCGGACTTCGGTGGAAAACGCCCGGGTCCAGCTGGCGCGCTACACCCGCCAGGTGGCCCAGGATGAAAACAGCCTGACCCTGCTGCTGGGTGCGGCGATTCCGGCCAATCTGCCGAAGGCCCAGCCGCTGTCGGCCGACCTGCTGAGCGACCTGCCGGCAGGCTTGCCGTCGGAGCTGCTGCAACGGCGTCCGGACATCCTCGAAGCCGAGTACAAGCTGAAAGCGGCCAACGCCAATATCGGCGCGGCGCGGGCAGCGTTCTTCCCGAGCATCAGCCTGACCGCCAATGCCGGTACCTTGAGCCCGGATCTCTCGGGCCTGTTCAAGGGGGGCTCGGGCACCTGGCTGTTCCAGCCGCAGATCAACCTGCCGATCTTCAACGCCGGCAGCCTGCGCGCCAGCCTGGACTACTCGAAAATCCAGAAAGACATCACCGTCGCGCAGTACGAGAAATCCATCCAGACCGCCTTCCAGGAAGTCTCCGATGGCCTGGCGGCACGCCAGACCTACAACCAGCAGTTGCAGGCCCAGCGTGATTTCGTCAACGCCAACCAGGACTACTATCGTCTGGCCGAGCGCCGCTACCGTATCGGGGTCGACAGCAACCTGACCTTCCTCGATGCCCAGCGGTCGCTGTTCAGCGCCCAGCAGGCACTGATCACCGATCGCCTGTCGCAGCTCACCAGCGAGGTCAACCTGTACAAGGCCCTCGGCGGTGGCTGGAGCGAACAGACAGCGAAGAACGAGCCACTGGCGGAAAAAGCCCCGGCGCTGCACCTGTTCTGAAGCGTCACCTGGCCATATGAAAAACCCACCTGACGGTGGGTTTTTTTATATGTACCAACTGGAACATTTGTGTTCGATTACCGCCCAAAAAGTGTTTCGTCCAATTGATTGGCCCTGATCCGCGACGCACCATTCCCGGCACCTGGACACACCAATAACAACAGGTCCGATGCCATGCCCCCACGCCCTGCCCGCTGCGGCTGATACCTCCGGTTCCACCCTGCTCCCCTGAAACCTGTGCCCAGACCCTTTGCGCGGCACTGGCCGGCTGCACCCCTAACAATTAGAGAGACCGACGAATGAAGCCAAGCACCCCGCCGTCCTACCTTCTGCCCAGCCTCCTGGCCCTGGCGCTGAGCAGCACCGCCCTGCCGGCACTGGCCGCAGAGTCGGGCTTTCTCGAAGATGCCCAGGCCAACCTGACCCTGCGCAACTTCTATTTCAACCGCAACTTCACCAACCCGACCAAGGCCCAGGGCAAGGCCGAGGAATGGACCCAGAGCTTCATCCTCGATGCAAAGTCCGGCTTCACCCAGGGCACCGTCGGTTTCGGCATGGACGTGCTGGGCCTCTACTCGCTGAAACTCGACGGCGGCAAGGGCACCGGCGGCACCCAACTGCTGCCCCTGGATCACGACGGCCGCCCGGCGGACAACTTCGGACGCCTGGGAGTAGCTTTCAAGGCGCGACTGTCTCAGACCGAGGTCAAGGTCGGCGAATGGATGCCAGTGCTGCCGATCCTGCGCTCCGACGACGGCCGCTCGCTGCCACAGACCTTTCGCGGCGGCCAGATCACCTCGAAGGAAATTGCCGGCCTGACTCTCTATGGCGGCCAGTTCCGCGCCAACAGCCCGCGTGACGACAGCAGCATGAGTGACATGAGCATGTTCGGCAAAGCGGCCTTCACCTCCGACCGTTTCAACTTCCAGGGCGCCGAATATGCCTTCAACGACAAGCGCACCCAGATCGCCCTGTGGAATGCCCAGCTCAAGGACATCTACAGCCAGCAGTTCGTCAACCTGATCCACAGCCAACCCCTGGGCGACTGGACCCTGGGCGCCAACCTGGGCTTCTTCTATGGCAAGGAAGACGGCAGCGCCCGCGCCGGCGACATGGAGAACCGCACCTGGTCCGGCCTGTTCTCGGCCAAATATGGCGGCAACACCTTCTATGTGGGCCTGCAGAAGCTCACTGGCGACAGCGCCTGGATGCGGGTCAATGGCACCAGCGGCGGCACCCTGGCCAACGACAGCTACAACGCCAGCTACGACAACGCCAAGGAGAAGTCCTGGCAGGTGCGCCATGACTACAACTTCGCCGCGCTGGGCGTTCCCGGCCTGACCCTGATGAACCGCTACATCAGCGGTAGCAACGTGCACACCGCCACCGTCAGCGACGGCAAGGAATGGGGCCGGGAAAGCGAAGTGGCCTACACGGTCCAGAGCGGCACACTGAAGAACCTCAACCTGAAGTGGCGCAACTCCACCATGCGCCGGGACTTCAGCAACAACGAGTTCGACGAGAACCGCCTGATCATCAGCTATCCCCTCAGCCTGCTGTAAGCCCCTCCAACACGGGGCCGAGCCAAAAGGCCGGCCCCTGCAGTTGTCGGCCTTGAACCGTGGCGCCAAGGAGAGGTCCGCTGGTCGGGCTTAGTAAAAAAAATCCAATACACAGATAAAGTAAAGGGGTATTCACTTCAGGCGGGCAGTGCTCGCTTCCAGGAAAGGAAACCTATCGATTCAGTTCCGTTATCCATCGGATGTCGTACGTGAAGCTGGCGTAGCCTTGGAGGGTCTGCGTTATGAGCAAGCACATCGTCATTGTCGGAGGAGGTGTAGGCGGTACCATCCTGGCCAATCAACTGGTCAGCAAGCTCTACCCGGAGATACTCAGGGACGAGGTCAAAATCACCCTGCTGTCCGAATCGCCGGATCATTTCTACAAGCCCGCCTTCATGTATGTGGCGTTCAACCTGTTCTTCCAAGAAGAACTCAAGCGACCCGAACGCTCCCTGCTACGCCCCGAAATAACCTTCCGGGTCGACCCCGTCACCCGCTTCGATTTCGCCGCCCAGAGCCTGCACACTCGCAGCGGCAAGCGTCTTGGCTACGATTTCCTGGTGATCGCCACCGGCTGCGTGCCGGCACCGGAACGGATCGAGGGGCTCAAGGAAGCCGGCGACCACTTTTACCAGTACCAGCCTGCCCGGCAACTGGCACAGCGCCTGAGCCGGATCGACAAGGGCCGGGTGTTCATCACCGTGTCGTTTCCGCAAACACCCAATGTTCCTCATCAATGCGGCATCGCGCCGGTAGAAACGACCCTGATGCTCGATGACTTCCTGCGGCGGCGCGGAGTACGGGATCGGGTCGAGATCATCTACACCTACCCCAGCACCGCGCAGCTACTGCGCAATTGCCTGTTCCTGCAACGCCCGGTCGGCGAGGTACTGCCGGATATCTTCGAACAGAGGAACATCCGCTTCCAGCGCGGCTTCACCCTGGCCAGGGTCGACCCGGACCGGCGCATCGCCTACTCGGAGGAAGGCGCTGAGCAGCCTTTCGACATTCTCATGGCCACCCCGCCGATCCGGGCCGTGGACGCCGTGCTCGAATCCGGCGCGTCTCAGGCACAGGGCCAGGAGGGCTGGTTGCCGACCCATCACGAAACCCTGCAAGTCTATGGCCTGGAGCGGGTCTATGTGATTGGCGATACCGTCGACCTGCCAATCAGCAAGGCCGGCGGCGCCTGCCACAACCAGGCCCCGGTGATTGCCAACAACATTGCCGGAGAAATCCGCCTGGGCTCTCCCGAGGCGGTTTATGACGGTAGGGTCCAGGCGGTCGCGCAGATGGGCCTCAATGCCGGCATGCCCCTTTGGTACGACTATGCCCACGACGTTCTGCCCACCCCGTCGAGCAAGTTGGGTGGCCTGCTGCGCACCGGATTCAATCGCGGCCTTTACTGGGCCGTAGCCCGCGGAATGCTTTGACCCTGCACAGGGAGGAGACAACGCCATGGACAGCTTTGATCCAAGCATGCCTGGTCCAAGGGCGACCCAGCCTGAATTCTCCGGCACGCCAGGCCTGGAAGCCCTGATGAAAAAGCTCCAGCCGCTGCTGGACAGCGCTCGCCTGGACAACATGGTCGACCTGTTGTCCCTGCTTTGCGACCTGATCGACATGCTCGATCAGGCGATGATCGAAAAACTTGCGCAACAGTTTGAAGAAGCCACCGCTGCCACCTGGATGCTGGGCAATGCACTACGCATGGCCAAGGCCGAAACCTCAGCGCAAGGTACCGCTCCCAGCCTGTACGGGCTGCTCTCGCTGCTGCGTGAGGAGGACACGCGACGTGGCGCAGCCCTGCTCCTCAGAACCCTGAATGTCATTGGACGACAACTTTAAAAAGGATGTTTACATGAGTACCAAGCCTCAGCCGACCACGGCCAGGAACCTCAGCACCCAATGGGATCCCCAGGCCTACCAGCAGTTCGTGCGCCTGCGAGAACGACCGGCGGTCGAGCTACTGGATCATGTCGCCCTGCAGCAACCCCATCACATCTACGACCTGGGTTGCGGAACAGGTATCGCCACTCAACTGCTGGCGCAGCGCTGGCCCTACGCGGAGCTGACAGGCGTGGACAGCTCCTCGGAAATGCTTGCCGAAGCCAGCTGCCTGCCGATCAAGGCGCTGTGGCGCAGGTGCGACCTGCTGCAATGGAAAGCCGAACAGCCTGCAGACCTGTTGTTCGCTGCCGCAGTGCTGCACTTCATGAGTGACCACGAACACCTGCTGCCGCGCCTGTTGAACCAGCTCAACCCCGGCGGCTGCCTGGCGGCGCATATGCCCAATTGGCGCGACGCCCTGTGGTATCAGTTGATACTCGAAAGCCTGGAACAGGCAGGACCGGACGGCAAGCCGCTGGGCACCCCGGAGCTGCGGGCGTTCATGGCCGAGCGCCGGGTACTGTCGCTGGATAGCTACTACCGTTTGCTGGCGCCCCTGACTCGGGAACTGGACATCTGGGAAACCGAACACCTGCAGGTCGTGGAAGGCCAGTCGCCGATCTTCGACTGGGTCAAGGTCTCGGCCTTGCGCCCCGTACTCCTGAGCCTGGACGAGCGGCAACGACAATGCTTCCTCAACCATTACCTGGCACGGGTACATCGCTACTATCCGCCCGAAGGCGATGGCCGGACGCTGTTCCCGTTCAAGCGGGTGTTCATTCTGGCCACCGTCTGAAATCGCGCGGTGCAGCCCCGGCGCCTCAACTGCGGGATTCGATGCCCAGTTCGTCCCACACCGATTCCGCCAGATGGAAGGTGGCGTTGGCCGCCGGGATTCCGCAGTAGATCGCGCTCTGCATGATCACTTCCTTGATCTCGCTGCGGCTCACCCCATTGTTGGCGGCGGCCCGCAGGTGCAGCTTGAGCTCCTCGTTGCGGTTCATGCCGATCAGCATGGCGATGGTGATCAGGCTGCGGGTGTGTCGCGGCAGGCCCGGGCGGGTCCAGATGTCGCCCCAGGCATGGCGGGTGATCATTTCCTGGAACTCCGAGTTGAACTCGGTCAGGGCATTGAGGCTGCGGTCCACATGGGCATCGCCCAACACCGCGCGGCGAACCTGCATGCCTTCGTCATAACGCTGTTTCTCGTCCACAAAGGGCTCCTTGAATCGACTCTCAGACCAGCAGAAAATCCACGACCCGGGCGCTGAAAGCGTCGCCGGCC
This sequence comes from Pseudomonas sp. GW821-FHT07F01, assembly GCF_059418825.1. Classification (NCBI taxonomy): domain Bacteria; kingdom Pseudomonadati; phylum Pseudomonadota; class Gammaproteobacteria; order Pseudomonadales; family Pseudomonadaceae; genus Pseudomonas; species Pseudomonas sp. GW821-FHT07F01. The sequence continues at coordinate 297,995 of NZ_JBWKQO010000004.1, read as the reverse complement.
TGGACGTTGGACAAATGCGCGGCATAGAACTCGGCATACTCCGCGCCCGCCACATGCTGCTGGATGAAGTGCCCGCCGGACGGTGGTGTCACGGCGTCTTCAGTGCCGGCAATCACCAGGGTGGGCACCTTGATCGCCCCCAGCTGTTCACGGAAATCCGCGTCCCGCACCGCCGCGCAGTTGGCCGCATAGCCTTGCGGCGAGGTGGCCGCGAGCATGTCGGTGATCAGCTTGGCCTGGTCAGGGTGAGCTTCGGCAAAGTCGCTGGTGAACCAGCGGGCGATGGAGGCATCGCGCAGTGCCACCATGGCTGCCTGGCCGTCACGTAGCACGGTCTCGATCCGCGGGTTCCATACGGACGGGTCGCCGATCTTCGCCGCGGTGTTGCACACCACCAGCTTGTGCAGACGCTCGCCGGCATTGATCCCCAGCCACTGGCCGATCAGCCCGCCCATGGACAGGCCACAGAAATGCGCACGCTGGATATCCAGCGCATCCAGCAGCGCCACCACGTCGCGGCCCAGTTGCTCGATGCTATAGGGACCTTCGGTGACCAGGGAACGGCCGTGGCCACGGGTGTCCATGCGCAGCACCTGGAAGTGCCGGGTGAAGGCCGCCATCTGCTTGTCCCACATGTGCAGGTCGGTGCCCAGGGAGTTGGACAGCACCAAAACCGGCGCGCCCTCGGGCCCTTCGAGTTGATAGTGCAGTTCGCCCTCGGCGAGTTTCACGAATCCCACAGCAGTCTCCTTCAGGCCTTCAAGGCAAAATGTTCAGCCACGGCGCGCTCGACCCAGGCCTGCGCCTGGCCCAGGTAGTGCGCCGGGTCCAATAGACGATCCAGGTCCGCCGCCGACAGCTCGGCGGTAACCTGGGAATTCTCCCCCAATACCCCACGCAGATGGCGTTTCTCGGCCACTGCGCGCTTGCAGCATTGTTCCAGCAGATGGTGGGCAGTTTCCCGCCCCAGGCGCTGGGCCAGGGCAATGCTCACCGCTTCGGCCAGCACCAGGCCCTGGGTCAAGTCGAGGTTGTGCGCCATGCGCGCGCTGTCGACCTCCAGGCCTTCGGCCACCAGTAATGCTTGTTGCAACGCGCCAGACACCAGGCAGCAGATCTCCGGCAGGGTTTCCCATTCGGCGTGCCACAGGCCCAGGCTGCGCTCGTGCTCCTGGGGCATGGCGGCAAACATCGTCGCCAGCAGGCCGGGAACCCGGGTCGCGGCGCTGATCAGCACCGCCGCACCCACCGGGTTGCGCTTGTGCGGCATGGTGGACGACCCGCCCTTGCCCGGCGCCGAGGGCTCGAAGACCTCCGCCGCCTCGGTCTGCATCAGCAGGCTGATATCCCGCCCCAGCTTGCCCAGGCTGCCGGCCAACAGGCCCAGCACCGAAGCGAACTCAACCAGGCGGTCGCGCTGGGTGTGCCAGGGCTGCTCCGGCAAGGCCAATTGCAGCTCGTCGGCCAAGGCCTGGGCAATCGGCAAGGCCTGCTCGCCCAAAGCCGCCAGGGTTCCGGAAGCGCCGCCGAACTGCAGCACCAGCAAACGCGGCTTGAGCTGCTGCAGGCGCTCGCGGCTGCGGGTCAATGCCCCCAGCCAGCCGCCGATCTTCATCCCCAGGGTCACCGGCGTGGCATGTTGCAGCCAGGTGCGGCCGGCCATCGGGGTCGTGGCGTAACGTTGGGCCAGGGCAACAAGGATGTCCCCCAGGCGCTCCAGGTCCTGCTCCAGCAGGAGCATGGCGCGGCGCAGTTGCAGCACCAGCCCGCTGTCCATCACGTCCTGGCTGGTAGCCCCCAGGTGCACAAAGCGCTCGGCCTCGCCATCGCTGCGGGCGATCTGTCGGCCCAGGGCCTTGACCAGGGGAATGGCCGAGTTGCCGGCCGTGGCAATCGCCTCGCCCAGCATCTGGAAGTCATACAGCCCGGCATGGCAGGCGGCCTCGATGGGCGCTACTGCACTGGCCGGGATCACCCCGACGCGGGCCTGGGCCCGGGCCAGGGCGGCTTCGAAATCGAGCATGGCCTGGACCCGCCCCTGATCGCAGAACACCCCGCGCATTTCCCGGGCAGTAAAGTAGGCATCGAACAACTGATTGCTCGCAGTCAGGGTCATAAACAGTCCTTGGCAAACCTGCGCCCGAGCCGGGCGCAGGTACACAGGTCAAAGGTCGTGGTGCAGGTAGGCGGCCTGTTTCGGCAGGCGCAGGCTGAACAGGAAGGCAATCGCCATCATCGCCGTGACATACCAGTAAAAGGTGTTTTCCATGCCCATGTTCTTGAAGTTCAGGGCCACCCATTCCGCCGAGCCACCGAAGATCGCATTGGCTACCGCATAAGCCAAGCCCACCCCGAGTGCGCGCACTTGCGGCGGGAACATCTCGGCCTTCACCAGGCCGCTGATGGAGGTGTAGAAACTGACGATGGCCAGGGCCAGGGTGATCAGCACAAAGGCCAGGAACGGGCTGGTGACGGTCTTCAAGGTCAGCAGGATCGGCACTGTGAACAGCGTACCCAGGGCACCGAACCAGAGCATCGAGTTACGCCGGCCGATCTTGTCCGCCAGCATGCCGAACAGCGGCTGCATGCACATGTAGAGAAACAGCGCGCCGGTCATGATGTAGCTGGCGGTCTTGGCGTGCATGCCCGCGGTGTTCACCAGGTACTTCTGCATGTAGGTGGTGAAGGTGTAGAAAATCAGCGAGCCGCCGGCGGTGTAGCCGAGCACGGTGATAAACGCCGCCGAGTGGTTCTTGAACAGCGCAGCGATGCTGCCGGCGTCCTTGTCCTCACGGATTTCCTTGCTGGTGGTTTCCTTCAGCGAACGGCGCAGCAGCAGCGAGATCACCGCGGCGATGGCACCGATCACGAAGGGAATGCGCCAGCCCCAGGCCTTGAGCTCGGTCTCATCGAGAAACTGCTGGAGAATCACCACCACCAGCACCGCCAGCAGTTGCCCGCCGATCAGGGTCACGTACTGGAAGGAGGCAAAGAAGCCGCGCTGGCCCTTGAGCGCCACCTCACTCATGTAGGTGGCGGTGGTGCCGTACTCGCCGCCCACCGACAGGCCCTGGAACAGGCGCGCAACCAGCAGCAGGAACGGCGCCCAGGCACCGATGCTGGCGTAGGTGGGCAAGAAGGCGATCACCAGGGAACCGGCGCACATCATCAGCACCGAGATCATCATCGAGTTTTTGCGCCCGTGACGGTCGGCGACCCGGCCGAACAGCCAGCCGCCGATGGGCCGCATCAGAAAGCCGGCGGCGAACACCCCGGCGGTGTTGAGCAACTGCACCGTCGGATCGTCGGAGGGAAAGAAGGCCGGGGCGAAATAGATGGCGCAAAAGGCATAGACATAGAAGTCGAACCATTCCACCAGGTTGCCGGAGGAGGCGCCGACAATGGCAAAGATCCTTTTGCTGCGTTCCTCTCCGGTGTAGTGACTTGTCGTTGTTGTCATGGTTTTTTCACTCATGGGGGACAGTGTGAGTCTAGACACACTTGGCAACATTCCCGTTCCCTGCGGATAGCGCCCTGCCCGCTCCCGGGCAAGGGTCAATCGACCCTGTCAACCTGTAGCGACTGTAGCCGCTGCCAAGCCACGGCGAGGCTGCGAAAAGGCCCGAAGGGCCTTGCTTGGCGGCCTCAAGCCGAACCTCTGCCGGTCTCAAGCCCGCCGCGCCTGCTACGCAACCCGCGGCAGTGGCCACACAAGGCCGGGTCAGTAGTCGAAGAACACGGTTTCGGCGTCAGTACCCTGGAGGATCACGTTCCACTGGTAGTGACCGTCAGCATCGGCCTTGGCCAGCAAGGTGCCTCGGCGCTCCTCGGGCACGCAGGCCAGCAGCGGATCGCTGGCGTTGGCCGGCTCCCCCTCGAAGTAGATGCGGGTCAGCAGGTGCTTGACCAAACCGCGGGCGAACACCAGTACCACCAGATGCGGGGCCTGGGTCGTGCCTTTCAGGCCCGGCACCGTGCCCGGCTTGATGGTGGTGAAGCGAAAGCGCCCTTCGGCGTCCACCGGCACCCGGCCAAACCCCTGGAAGTTCGGGTCCAGGGGTTTGGCCTGATCGTCTTCGGGGTGGCGGTACTTGCCGGCGGCGTTGGCTTGCCAGACTTCCAGCATCGCGTCGTTGACGAAGTTGCCGTTGCCGTCCACCACCTGGCCGGTGATCGCCACCCGCTCGCCCAGGGTGCCTTCCTCGGTCAGGTCTTCGCGGTTCAGCCAGGTCAGGCCGATGTGGTAGTAGGGGCCGACGGTGTGGGATGTAGTCGCGGTCAGGGTCACGTTATTTCTCCATCGGCGTGGCGTCGCGGCCGCGCAGGACAATGTCCCAACGGTAACCGAGGGCGTAGGAAGGGATGGTTTTCTCCAGGTCGAAGCTGGCGATCAGGCGTTCCTTGGCGCGGGTGTCCGGCACGCAGTTGTAGATCGGGTCATAAGCCAGCAGCGGGTCGCCAGGGAAATACATCTGGGTCACCAGGCGGGTAAGAATGCTCGGCCCGAACAGCGAAAAATGGATATGCGCCGGGCGCCAGGCATTGTGGTGGTTGCCCCAGGGGTAGGCCCCGGGCTTGATGGTCTGGAACTGGTACCAGCCGTCGGCGTCGGTAACGGTGCGCCCGGTGCCGGTGAAGTTCGGGTCCAGGGGCGCATCGTGCAGGTCGCGGTCGTGGTTGTAGCGACCGGCCGCGTTGGCCTGCCAGATCTCCACCAGGATGCCCGGCACCGGCAGGCCGCTCTCGTCCAGAACCCGGCCGTGGATGATGATGCGCTCGCCCTGGGGCTGCCCTTCGTGCTGGGCCGTCAGGTCGTTGTCCCGTTCCTGGATCGACTCGGCGCCGATGCTCGGGCCGGTGATTTCCGACAGCGAGTGGGGAATGAACACCAGCGGCTTGGACGGCGAGCGGGTGTTGGTCGACTGGTAGGCCGGGTGCAGGTAATCAGGCTGAGTGCCCGCTTGCGGGCGCCGGTAACCGGGCTTGTCACTCATGGTGGTTCCTCGTTCTCTTCTTATATAAGGCAGGCAGTCAAACGCGCTCGATAGCCAGCGCCAGCCCTTGGCCGACGCCGACGCACATGGTCGCCAGGCCTTTTTTACCGCCGCTCTTTTCCAGCTGATGCAAAGCCGTCAGCACCAACCGCGCACCGCTCATGCCCAGGGGGTGGCCCAGGGCAATCGCGCCGCCATTGGGATTGACCTGGGGCGCATCGTCCGCCAGGCCCAGCTCGCGCAGCACCGCCAAGCCCTGGCTGGCGAAGGCTTCGTTGAGTTCGATCACGTCGAAGTCGCTGACCGCCACGCCCAGGCGCTCGATCAGCTTGCGCACTGCCGGCACCGGGCCGATGCCCATGACCCGCGGCGCAACCCCGGCGCTGGCCATGCCCAGTACTCGCGCACGTGGGGTCAGGCCGTGTTTCTTGACGGCTTCGGCCGAGGCCAGGATCAGCGCCGCGGCACCGTCGTTGACCCCGGAGGCATTGCCGGCGGTAACGGTCTTGTCCGGGCCGTTGACCGGCTTGAGCTTGGCCAAGGCTTCCAGGGTGGTGTCGGCACGGGGATGCTCGTCCTGCTCCACCACTGTCTCGCCCTTCTTGTGGGCGATGCGCACCGCAACGATTTCCTCAGCGAAGAAACCGGCGGCCTGGGCCGCCGCGGCACGCTGCTGGCTGCGCAGGGCGAAGGCGTCCTGGTCAGCGCGGGACACTTTGTAGTCATCCGCCACGTTGTCGGCGGTCTGCGGCATGGCATCCACACCGTACTGGGCCTTCATCAGCGGGTTGATGAAACGCCAGCCGATGGTGGTGTCTTCCAGCTTCATGTTGCGCGAAAAGGCGGTATCGGCCTTGCCCATGACAAAGGGCGCGCGGGACATGGACTCGACGCCACCGGCAATCGCCAGCTCCATCTCGCCGCTGGCAATGGCGCGGAACGCCGTGCCGATGGCGTCCATGCCCGAGGCGCAGAGACGGTTGAGGGTGACGCCGGGCACGCTGTCCGGCAGGCCCGCCAGCAGCAGAGCCATGCGCGCCACGTTGCGGTTGTCCTCGCCGGCCTGGTTGGCGCAGCCGAGGAACACCTCGTCCACGGAGCTCCAGTCCACGCTGGGGTTGCGCTCCATCAAGGCCTTGATCGGCAGCGCCGCCAGGTCGTCAGCGCGCACTGTCGAGAGGCCGCCACCAAAACGGCCGATGGGGGTGCGAATGGCATCGCAGATGAATACGTCGCGCATCAGGCTTCTCCAGGGGCTTGACCATGGGCCGCGGCGGTGCGCGCTTCCAGGTCACGCAGGGCGGTCAGTTCAACCTCGGTGGGTGCTGCGGTCTCGGCCACCTGGTCGGCGAAGCGGATCGCCCAGCCAGTGGCGGCCACCACCTGCTCGCGGGTCACGCCCGGGTGCAGCGAAGTGACGATGAATTCGTGGGTACCGGCTTCCGGCTCCATGATGCACAGGTCGGTGATGATCCCCACCGGCCCCGCCCCTGGCAGGCCCAGGCGCTTGCGCGAATCGCCGCCTTCGCCGTGGCCGACCGAAGTCACGAAGTCCAGCTTGTCGACGAAGGAGCGCGAGGATTGCTTGAGGATGATCAGCACGCTCTTGGCCGAACCGGCGATCTCCGGAGCACCGCCGGCGCCCGGCAGGCGCACCTTGGGCCGGTGGTAGTCGCCGACCACGGTGGTGTTGATATTGCCGAAACGGTCGACCTGGGCCGCGCCGAGGAAACCCACGTCGATGCGCCCGCCCTGCAGCCAGTAGCGGAAGATCTCGCCGGTAGGCACCACGGTGTCGGCGGTTTCCGCCAGCTCGCCGTCACCGATAGAGAGTGGCAGGACGCTGGGCTTGGCGCCGATCGGGCCGGACTCGTAGATCAGCACCACGTCCGGTGATGAGGTCAGGCGTGCCAGGTTGGCGGCCTTGGACGGCAGGCCGATGCCGACGAAGCACACCGAGCCGTTCTGCAGGCGACGGGCCGCGGCCACGGTCATCATTTCATTGGTGGAGTAGGTCATTACTGGGCCTCCGAAGCTGCGGCCAGCTTGGCCTGGAATTCGCTGAAATCGGCACTGCCGTGGATGTATTCGTTGATCCAGGCGGTGAACGCCTCACGGTCGCGGGCGATCGGGTCCCAGGCCTGGTAGAAGCGGTTGTCGCGCTCGGAGTAGCCGTGGGCGTAGGACGGATGGGCGCCACCAGGCACATGGCAGACCGCGCTCAGCGCCCAGGTCGGCAGTACGCAGGCGTTCATCGGCGCGTTCAGGTCGTCGACGATTTCCTCGACGGTGACGATGCAGCGCTTGGCGGCCAGGGCGGCCTCTTTCTGTACCCCGAGAATGCCCCACAGCAGCACGTTGCCCTTGCGGTCGGCCTTCTGCGCGTGGATTACCGTGACGTCCGGGCGCACCGAAGGCACCGCCGCCAGCACTTCACCGGTAAACGGGCAGGTCACGGTCTTGATCAGGGGGTTGACCTTGGGCAGGTCGGAACCGGCGTAGGCCCGCAGGACGGCAAAGGGCAGGCCCGAGGCGCCGGCAACATAGGCGTTGGCCAGGTCGGCGTGGCTGTGTTCCTCGATCTCCAAGGGCTGTGGCCATTGCTTTTCCACGGCGTCGCGCAGGCGGTGCAGGGAGCCCACGCCCGGGTTGCCCCCCCAGGAGAAAATCAGCTTGCGAGCGCAACCGGCACCGATCAACTGGTCGTAGATCAGGTCAGGGGTCATGCGCACCAGGGTCAGGTCTTTCTTGCCCTGGCGGATGATTTCATGACCTGCGGCCGTAGGAATCAGGTGGGTGAAGCCTTCGAGCGCGACGGTGTCGCCGTCGTTGACGAATTGCTTCACCGCGTCGTGCAGCGAAAGGATTTCAGCCATGGATGGGGTCTCCCGATTGTTATTCAGCGACTGGAGAAAAAGGCGCTCTGGGCGCGCCGCAGTGACTGAAGATTAAGCCGGGGCCAAACCCCAAACAATCCGATAATCGACTGAGCGTTCGATTATCGAACGGATTGTTGCAGAGCTATCGATTGCTTTTCCTCAACCCCGCAACAGCCCTGCCGGCCTTCTGGGGCCGCTGCTGCGGGCGAGGATAACGTTCGAAGAACCCTCTGCGCCCTTCAGGAGCAGCGGGCCCTTCGAGCCCGGTCGCAGCCTGCGGCAGCGGCTACAGGGTAGTCCGCGCTCAGGTCGCGTCTGCGTGACTGACCATGCCCTTGATCACCACCGCGGTGGTGGCCAGGGCCGCCGGAATCACCAGGGCGGTCAGCACTTGTTCGAAGTTCCAGCCCAGGCCCAGCAGGGTCGCTCCCATCCACGCACCGAGAATGGCGCCGAAACGGCCGATGCCAAGCATCCAGGAGACCCCGGTGGCACGCCCCTGGGTCGGGTAGAAGCGCGCGGCCAACGACGGCATTGCCGATTGCGCACCGTTGACGCACATGCCGGCGATCAGCACCAGGGTGGCCAACAGGGTGATGTTGCCCAGGCTCTGCCCGACGGCGTAGGCAAAGACCCCAGCCAGCAGGTAGAAACAGCCGATCACCTTGTGCGGGTTGAAACGGTCCATGGCCCAGCCCACGGCCACCGCGCTAAGGACGCCGCCAAACTGGAACAGGGCGCCGATAAAGGCCGCCTGTTCCATGCTCGCCCCGCTGTCGCGCATCAGGGTCGGCAGCCAGCTGGTGAGCAGGTAGACAATCACCAACCCCATGAAATAGGTCAGCCACAGCAACAGGGTGCCGACGCTATAGGTGCCGGAGAAGATCACCGCGAACACGTTGCGCGCCTTCACGGTCTTCTGTTCCGGCACGCTGAAGCTGCCAGCCTCGCCGACTATGGCCGGGGCAATCGGCGCCAGGGTCTTGCGCACCTTGTCGGTGCCGCGATTGCGCACCACCAGGTAACGCGCGGACTCCGGCAGCCAGAGCACCAGCACCAGGGCCAGGATCAGCGGCAGGACCCCGCCGATCAGCAGCAGGCTGTGCCAGCCGAAGGCCGGGATCAGCTTGGCGGAAATGAAACCGCCGCCGGCCATGCCCAGGTTGAAACCGCAGAACATGCTGGTCACCAGCAACGACTTGTGGCGTTCGGGGGTGTATTCCGAAAGCAGCGTGGTGGCGTTGGGCATGCCCGCCCCCAGGCCCAGGCCGGTAAGGAAACGCAGGACCAGCAACTGGTCGACGTTGGTGCTGTAGGCCGAAGCCAGGCTGAAGGCACCAAACAGCAGCACCGCCCCCACCAGCACCACCTTGCGGCCGAAACGGTCGGCCAGGGGGCCGGAGCCCAGGGCGCCGAAGACCATGCCGATCAATGCAGCGCTCATGACCGGGCCGAGGCTGGCGCGGTCGATGCCCCAGTCCTGGGACAGCGCCGGGGCGATGAAGCCCATGGCCGCGGTGTCCAGGCCATCGAGGAAGACAATCAGGAAACACAGGATCACCACGCGCCACTGGTAACGGGACAGCGGCTGGGCATTGATGAAGGACTGCACATCAAGGCAGTTCCCTACAGCGGATTGGGGTTGGTTCATTGTTGTTATTTCCACGCTAAAACGCAGGCGAGCACAGGCCGCCAGGGCTGATCAGGTCACTAAAGGGGTGGCGATATCAGGCGATGCGAGCGGGACGGCAGGAACGGTCGCGGCAACGACGCAGGGAAAGCGTGCTCATGAGTGTTGGCCTCTTCTTTATTATTGGGCGGGCCACCAGCGGCGGGCGAAGATGCCAGCTTGCCGCCGATGACGCTGCCGCGACATTAATGAGCCAGGGGAAACAGCGTCAATTCGCCAAAGGCGTATCTGTGCGTTTATCGAACAGCTTAAGCAAACAACTGCGCGCTCAGATCGCGGCTGGCGCTCAGCAAACCGGGGAGAAAGCGCTGCTCCAGCTCGGCACGGCTGACCCGCCCGGCGTGGGTACTGACGTTCAGCGCCGCCAGCACCTGGCCGGAAGCGTCATACACCGGTACCGCAATGGAGCGCAGGCCCTGCTCCAGTTCCTGATCAACGATGCACCAGCCCTGCTGGCGCACTTGCTGCAGGCACTCCAGCAAGGCTTCCGGGGTGTGCAGGGTGCGGCTGGTCTTGGCTTGCAGATCCGCATGGTCGAGGTATTCATGCAGCGACGAATCGTCCAGGGCCGCGAGTAGGATGCGCCCCATGGAGGTGCAATAGGCTGGCAAGCGGCCGCCGACAGACAGGTCGACCGAGATCAGCCGCTGGGTCGTGGCGGAACGGGCGATGTAGAGAATGTCGTCGCCTTCCAGGGTGGCCATGTTGCACGCCTCGTGCAGTTGCTCGCTCATGCGGTCCAGGTAGGGCTGGGCGGAGACCGCCAGAGGCGTCGACGAAAGATAGGCGTGGCCCAGGGTCAGCACCTTGGGCAGCAACGAATAGGTACGCCCGTCGGTGGTGGCGTAACCCAGCTTGATCAGGGTGTGCAGGCAACGGCGCACCGCAGCCCGGGGGATTTCCGTGCGATGGCTGATCTGGGCGATGGTCAAGTGCCGCTTGCGCTCCTGGAACGCCTGCACCACCGCCAGGCCCCGGGCCAGAGAGGTCATGAAATCCGGGTCACCGGTCAACGCCTGAATCCTCTTTGCCGCAGACGCCACGATCGGCGGGGCCACTGAGGTAAAGGAGTTACGCATCTGATCGTTCATTTCAGGCTCTCTGCGACGAAATTCTTCGGTATTACAAGCCGTATTGGCGAAGAAGCACAAGCTGGGGCCGGCAACATTGGGCGATTATCGAACCATCGGCCGATAATCGCAATCCGCCAAGCCTGGCATCCGCGGCAGTGAGCCCGTGGGTTTATTGCAAAAAACCATAGTAATAATCACCAGTGGAATGCCCGGTTATCCCGAGTCTTTTGCAACCGACCACTTGCATCAAGATGCAGACTCCCCATATAGACTTGTACCAGCGGAGTAAGAATCTGGCTTTCCTCGTGTAGGAAATGATTAGAACTGTTGTGTCACAAAACGCTCACAATAAAGTTGGTCATTTTAAACTTGCCACCCATAGAGTTATTCTTCGCCGAAGCTATACTGCCGGAGTGAGGAATGTGGAGTCAGTTGCCCCATGCTCCTCTCTCGGGTGACTTGAGACGGTAATCGGTCACCTGCCGCAAGCGCTTGACCCCTAACCAGATTCGGCCAGCCCGCTTGCAACCAACAACACTGTTGCTACGACAGTTGTTTTCATCCGGTGACGTGGCCGCATGCAATTAACGGCACGCTTGAGAGACTCGAAGTCAAGGCCAGACTGGCACTGACTTCAGCTCCGCGTAGATGCCCGCAAGCAATGCGTCGCACCGGACTGGACCTTCACTCAATTAGGTAACACTGTGACGAAAGATGAACTGCGCGCGGAACTTGAGCGCCAGGAGCAACGTTACAAGGAAGTTTACGGCGGCGAGATCACCCGTTATGCCGCCCAGCCGGAACCTGAACGCAAACCTTGGCGCAAACGCGCCAGTATTCTCGATCAGGCCTTCACCCAAGAACTGCAAAAGATGGAAAAAGAGCTCAAGGCCGAACAGCCGTAATGCTGGCAGCCTGACTCATTCAGGGCTTGCTCTACTTGCCCGCCCGATCATCCCGGCGGCCAGGCAGACCATTGATGCTCGTTACCCCGGGCCCATGGCCATCTCGCCCATCCACAGCGAGAGAGGCTACCGGGCAAGCCCTTTGGTTGAAATTTCATACACGCGTTTTAACCCTCTGATTTCCGCGCCCAGGCCATCGGATTGACCGCTCGTGCCCAATAAACTCAATGGCTTGCCGTGTTTGAGGGGTATGTGCGAAAACTCTGCTCCCGGTCAGTTTTTTCGTTGAAGAATGTTACCGGCGAGCACCTTGTGCATTGATTAGCGGGGTTTTCTGGCATAATCGCGCCCCCTTATGACCGGGTCAGAAAACCTTCATGATCGATTTATTCAGCGGACTGGATGCTTGGGTGCTTGTGAGCCTCTTGCTCGCCCTGGCTTTTGTCCTCGCCTACGAGTTCATCAACGGCTTTCATGACACCGCAAATGCGGTTGCCACTGTTATCTACACCAAGGCCATGCCGCCGCACCTGGCCGTGTTCTTCTCCGGTGTGTTCAATTTCCTCGGTGTGCTGCTGGGCGGGGTTGGCGTGGCCTATGCCATCGTCCACCTGCTGCCGGTCGAGCTGCTGATCAACGTCAACACCGGCCACGGCCTGGCCATGGTCTTCTCGTTGCTCGCCGCGGCCATTACCTGGAACCTGGGCACCTGGTATTTCGGCATTCCGGCCTCCAGTTCCCATACCCTGATCGGCTCCATCCTCGGTGTCGGCCTGGCCAATGCCCTGCTCAGCGACATCCCCCTGGGGGATGGCGTGAACTGGCAGAAGGCAATCGACATCGGCGCTTCCCTGGTGTTCTCGCCGATGGCGGGCTTCATTATTGCAGCGCTGGTACTGATCGGCCTGAAATGGTGGCGGCCGATCTCGAAGATGCACAAGACTCCGGAACAGCGCCGCAAGGTCGATGACAAGAAGCACCCGCCGTTCTGGAACCGCCTGGTACTGGTGATCTCGGCCATGGCCGTGAGCTTCGTGCACGGCTCCAACGACGGCCAGAAAGGCATCGGCCTGATCATGCTGGTACTGATCGGTATCGTGCCTGCCCAGTTCGTGATGGACCTCAACAGCACCACCTACCAGATCGAGCGCACCCGCGACGCCACCCTGCACCTGAGCCAGTTCTACGAGCGCAATCACGAGTCCCTGGGTGAGTTCCTGGCCCTGGGCAAAAGCGTGAAAGACGACCTGCCGGGCAAGTTCCGCTGCAATCCGCAGCAAACCGAACCGACCATCGCCGCGCTCCTGAGCAGCCTCAAGGGCGTTTCCGACTACCATTCGTTGTCGCCGGAAAGCCGCATCGAAGTGCGTCGCTACCTGCTTTGCCTGGATGACACCGCGAAAAAGGTCGGCAAGCTGCCAGGCATCTCAGCCCGTGAAAAGGCCGACCTGGACAAGCTGCGCAAAGACCTGACCGCCACCACCGAATACGCACCGTTCTGGGTCATCCTGGCTGTCGCCCTGGCTCTGGGCCTGGGCACCATGATCGGCTGGAAGCGCGTAGTGCAGACCATTGGCGAGAAGATCGGCAAGCAGGGCATGACCTACGCCCAGGGCATGTCGGCACAGATCACCGCCGCCGGCCTGATCGGCCTGGCGAACATCTTCAGCCTGCCGGTTTCCACCACCCACGTACTTTCCTCCGGCGTGGCCGGGACCATGGTCGCCAACAAGAGCGGCCTGCAGAGCGGAACGGTACGGACCATCCTCCTGGCCTGGGTCCTGACCCTGCCGGCGACCGTGGCCCTGTCCGCCGGCCTGTTCTGGGCAGCCTCCAAGATCCTGGGTACCTGATACCCCAGCCGGCAACAAAAAAGGTGCGTCCCTGGGGACGCACCTTTTTTTATGCCTTGAGCTTTCTTGCAGGCAAAAAAAAGGGCAACCGAAGTTGCCCAAAATGCCTTGCGTGCTCGTTGCCCTGGAAAGACTTAAGGCTTCTTGCGCTTATTCGCGTCTTTCCAGATAAAGAATCCAAACCCTGCGAAAAACAGAACCATGAGGCCGACAGTCAGCACTCCGGCGATCACCACATTGTCGAAAAACATGACTGGCCTCCTGCTCTTGCCCTGTTGCGATGGGGCTAAGTTAACCAAACGGGAGGCGGGGGAAATTGACCGGGGTCAATGTCGCCCATGACTGGGCGCGAGGAAGGGGGAATAAGTGACTTGCATCAACAGAAAGCGCCCTGATCAGCGCTTTTTCGGTTTGTTTTTCGGTTTTTTCTTGGCCTTGCCCAAGGGCATGGCGTGTTCGAATGCCTGGCGTACTTCGTTCAGGCGCTTTTCATTGAGATCATGCACACGCTTGGCACGCTCGGCGTTCAGGTCGATCAGCTTGTCGTCTTGATTCATGGCTTGGCTTGCATCACTCGTGGTCAATATCGGCCGCACGCCTTGAAGCAGCGGGCGGCCCTGGCGAATGTGCCAATAATGCGACGTGGCGCCGCACCTGACCAGTGATCAGACCAAGGCGACTGCAATAAAGTCGCTGCCGGGAAGACTTTTTATCCGCACAATGGCCGCCCCTCCCCACAGGAAACCGCATGTGGAAATGCCCAAGCACCTGCCCCCGCTGCTGGCCCTGCGCGCCTTCGAGGCCGTGGCCCGGCACCTGAGTTTCAGCAAGGCGGCCCAGGAACTGTGCGTCAGCCAGAGCGCGGTCAGCCATCAAGTGCACAAACTCGAACAGCACCTGGGCCAGCCGCTGTTTGTACGACGCACCCGGGCCATCGACCTGACCACCGCCGGCGCCAGCTATTACCAACAGATCCAGCCGGCCCTGGAGCAGATCGCCGAAGCCACCCGGACGCTGTTGGCAGCAGAGCCATCGCAGGTTCTGCGTATCGGCCTGCTGGCCTCCTTCGCCACCTTGTGGCTGGCGCCGCGCCTGGCGGACTTCAGCCGCCGCCACCCTCAGATCCAGCTGGAGCTGCAACCAGCCATCAACCTCGCAGATGTGGCCGGTGCCGAGGTCGACCTGGCCATTCGTTATGGCAAGGGCCACTGGCCCAACGTCCAGGCCACGCGCTTTCTCGCCGAGCAACTGTCACCGGTGTGCAGCCCCGAATTCAAGGCCGGGGCCCTGGCCAACGGCACCTTGCTGATGGCCCGCTCCCACCGGCCCTTTGAATGGGACGACTGGAGCAGGCAGAACGCCGTCGACCTCAGCCCTCACCCCAGCGTCATGCTCCACGACTACAACATCGTGGTGGAAGCGGCGGTGGCCGGCCAGGGCATCGCCATGGGCCGCCGCCAGTTGATCCGGCGCCATCTTGCCCAGGGCAGCCTGGTGGATGCCTTCGACCTGCCGGCTCTGCACAACGATCAGATCGGCTACTGGCTGGTGACCGCCGAAGGTCCGGCGAATCCGGCGGTGCAGTGCTTCGCCCAATGGCTGCTGGAGCAAGGGAGCGACCCATGAAAAATTCAGATACGTCGGATTAGATCTATCCGTTTGTCGCCCCCAGCCTGAACACCGATGCTGCAAGCCTTCCATTCGAGGACTTGCCATGCGCGACTCTCTGCAGCAACGAGTGCAACAACTGGGTCTGGAACTGCCGATCCCCGGCCAGCCGATCGCCAACTACGTCAACCATACCCAGAGCCAGAACCTGCTGTTCATCTCCGGGCAAACACCGCAAGCAGAGCAGCATCCCCATCTGCTGGGCCGGCTCGGTGACAACCTCAGCATCGAGCAAGGTGCCCAGGCCGCGGAACTGGCGGCCCTGGCCCTGCTGGCGCAACTCTCGGCGGCCCTGGGTGACGACTTGTCGCGGCTGCAACGCATCAGCCGGCTGGGGGTGTTCATTGCCGCCAGCGCCGACTTCAAGGGCCATGGCCAGGTCGCCAATGGCGCCTCCAACCTGCTGGTCAATGCCCTGGGCGAGAAAGGCCGGCATGCCCGCACTTCGGTGGGCGTCGCCAGCCTGCCTGCCGGCGTCGCCGTGGAGGTCGACGGGATTTTCGAGCTCAAGCCGTGATGCCCCTGAGCCCGGACCACATCGCCCGGCTACGGGCGGCCACACCGGGTTGCACCCGGGTCTGTCACTTCAACCATGCCGGGGGGTCCCTGCCCAGCCAGGGCACCCTGGACGCCATGTCCGGGCAACTGCAGCGGGAGGCCCACAGCGGGCCGATGGAAGCGGCCGGCGCCGGCGCCCAGTTGCAGGAGCAGGCGCGACAGACCGCCGCCCGAGTGCTCGACACCTGCCCGCAAGCCATCGCCTTTACCAGCAGTGGTTCGGCGGCCTGGGGCATGGCCTTCAGCGCCCTGCCCGCCTGGCAGCCGGGCGACCGGATCCTGGTGGGGCGCCAGGAATGGGCCGGCAACCTGGCCTGCATGGCCCCGGCCGTGGCCGCCGGCGCGCAGCTGGAAGTCATTCCCTGTGACAGCCACGGTGCGGTTTCAGTCCCGGCGCTGGAGTCCATGCTCGACTCCCGGGTGCGCCTCATCGCCTTGACCTGGCTACCGGCCAATGGCGGGCTGATCAACCCGGCCGCAGCCATCGGCCAACTGGCGCGCCAATGGCACATCCCCTACTTCATCGATGCCGGCCAGGCTCTGGGCCAGGTGCCCTGCGACGTGCAGGCGCTCAACTGCGATGTGCTCAAGGGCGCGGGGCGCAAGTACCTGCGCGGCCCGCGAGGCACGGCCCTGCTCTATATAAGGCCCGGCTTCCTCGAGCAGTTGAATCCGCTGCCGCGGGATGTGCTGTCGGCGCCCTGGGACGGCCAGGGCTTCGCTCTGCGCAACGATGCCCGGCGCTTTGAAACCAGTGAAGTGTCGATGGTACTGCTGGCTGGCCTGGCCAATGCCCTGCAGGAGTTCGAAAGCATCGGCGTGGCCGCCATTGCGCAAAGGATCAATGCCTTGAGCGAGCCGCTGCGCAAGAAGCTGCAGCGCTTGCCCGGCCTGCAACTCCAGGACCTGGGCAGCCCGGGGCAGCAATCGGGCCTGATCGCCTTCACTCTCGAAGGTTGGGACGGGCTGGCACTCAAGGAGGAACTGGCGCGGCGCGGCATCAATATCGGCGCCAATGGCGTCAACTACACACCACTGGACATGCAGGCCCGAGGCCTGGGCAACATTGCCCGGATCGCCTTGAGTTACTTCAATACACAAGAGGAAATCGAGCGCCTGTTGCAGGCCCTCGGGGAACTGGCGAGGAACAAGCGCTCCTAGACCTCGACATCCACCCACAGGCCCTGGCGCGGAGCATCTTCGATCAACGGCACCACCGGCACGGTGTTGTCGGCGTTCAGTTCATCGCCGGGCACTGCCAGGTGCTCTTCGGGGTCGTCCTCGGCCTCACGCTCACGGCGCTGCTTCTGTTGCTGGCGCCGCTGTTCCTCGCGCAGCAGCAGGGCGGACTCCTCGGGGTCGCGCTTTTGCAGGTCGATGGTGCTTTCGTTGGAGCTTTCCTGCACCGGTACCACAGGCGGGATGTCCGGTCGCTGGCGGATCGGATCCTGCTGGGCGGTGATCGGCACGGCACTCAAGGGGAGCATCGGTGGCAGCATATTATTGGTCTCCTGTCGGCAGGCTGTCGGCTGCGGCATGGGCGACTTGAGCCATCGGTCGCAAAACTGTGACCCAGTCGTCAGCCGATAGTGCCCCGCCACCCGACGAATGCACGCCGTACGCTACCTTTTAATCCAGGGGATTGATCAGAGTTCTTTGGACTGGAAGCGTCGTTCCGTTAAGATAGTCGGCTTTTTCAAAGCGGGAGTCAGGCAGCATGGCGCAGCAGTATCAACCGGGGCAACGCTGGATTAGTGACAGCGAAGCCGAGCTGGGTTTAGGCACCGTTCTGGCACAGGACGGTCGCTTGCTGACCGTGCTCTATCCGGCCACTGGCGACACCCGCCAGTATGCGCTACGGAATGCGCCCCTCACTCGCGTGAGGTTCTCTCCGGGTGACAGCATCACCCACTTCGAAGGCTGGAAAATGACCGTACAGGAAGTCGATGATGTCGACGGCCTGCTGGTCTACCACGGCCTCAACGGGCAGAACGAAGCCGTCACCCTGCCGGAAACCCAACTCTCGAACTTCATCCAGTTCCGTCTGGCCAGCGACCGTCTGTTCGCCGGGCAGATCGACCCGCTGGCCTGGTTCTCCCTGCGCTACCACACCCTGGAACACACTAGCCGCCAGCTGCAGTCCTCGCTCTGGGGCCTGGGTGGCGTGCGCGCCCAACCCATCGCCCACCAGTTGCACATTGCCCGTGAAGTCGCCGACCGCATCGCGCCGCGGGTCCTGCTGGCGGACGAAGTGGGCCTGGGCAAGACCATCGAGGCCGGCCTGGTGATCCATCGCCAACTGCTTTCGGGTCGCGCCAGCCGGGTGCTGATCCTGGTACCGGAAAACCTCCAGCACCAGTGGCTGGTAGAGATGCGCCGGCGCTTCAACCTGCAAGTGGCACTGTTCGATGAAGAACGCTTTATCGAAAGCGATGCCAGCAACCCGTTCGAAGACACCCAGCTGGCCCTGGTGGCCCTGGAGTGGCTGGTGGACGACGAGAAGGCCCAGGACGCGCTGTTCGCCGCCGGCTGGGACCTGATGGTGGTGGACGAAGCCCACCACCTGGTGTGGCACGAAGACCAGGTCAGCCCGGAATACGCCCTGGTGGAACAGCTGGCAGAGACCATTCCCGGCGTGCTGCTGTTGACCGCAACCCCGGAACAACTGGGCCAGGACAGCCACTTCGCCCGCCTGCGCCTGCTGGACCCGAACCGTTTCCACGACCTCGCGGCCTTCCGCGCCGAGAGCGAGAACTACCGCCCGGTGGCCGAAGCCGTGCAGGAACTGATGGATAAAGGCCGCCTGTCTCCCGAGGCGCACAAGACCATCCACGGTTTCCTCGGCAACGAAGGCGAAGCCCTGCTGGCCGCGGTCAACGACGGCGACAGCGAAGCCAGCGCACGCCTGGTGCGTGAACTGCTGGACCGCCACGGCACCGGCCGCGTGCTGTTTCGCAACACCCGCGCCGCGGTGCAGGGTTTCCCCGAGCGCAAGCTGCACGCCTACCCGCTGCCATGCCCGGACGAATACCTGGAACTGCCCCTGGGCGAACACGCCGAGCTGTACCCGGAAGTCAGCTTCCAGGCCCAGCCCGACGTCAGCGATGACGAACAACGCTGGTGGAAGTTCGACCCGCGGGTCGAGTGGCTGATCGACCAGCTGAAAATGCTCAAGCGCACCAAGGTGCTGGTGATCTGCGCCCACGCGGAAACCGCCATGGACCTGGAGGACGCCCTGCGCGTGCGCTCCGGCATCCCGGCCACGGTATTCCACGAGGGCATGAACATCCTCGAACGTGACCGTGCCGCCGCCTACTTCGCCGATGAAGAATTCGGCGCCCAGGTGCTGATCTGCTCGGAAATCGGCAGTGAAGGCCGCAACTTCCAGTTCGCCCACCACCTGGTGCTGTTCGACCTGCCGTCGCACCCGGACCTTCTGGAGCAGCGTATCGGCCGTCTCGACCGGATCGGCCAGAAGCACGTGATCGAACTGCACGTGCCTTACCTGGAAACCAGCCCGCAAGAGCGCCTGTTCCAGTGGTACCACGAAGCCCTGAACGCCTTCCTCAACACCTGCCCGACCGGCAACGCCCTGCAGCACCAGTTCGGCCCACGCCTGCTGCCGCTGCTGGAAAATGCCGATGACGGCGAGTGGCAGGCACTGATCGATGCCGCCCGCGGCGAACGCGAGCGCCTGGAAGCCGAGCTGCACACCGGTCGCGACCGCCTGCTGGAGTTGAACTCCGGTGGTGCCGGCGAAGGCGACGCCCTGGTGGAAGCGATCCTCGAACAGGACGACCAGTTCGCCCTGCCGATCTACATGGAAACCCTGTTCGACGCTTTCGGCATCGACAGCGAGGACCATTCGGAAAACGCCCTGATCCTCAAGCCCAGCGAGAAGATGCTCGACGCCAGCTTCCCCTTGGGCGACGACGAAGGCGTGACCATCACCTACGACCGCAACCAGGCGCTGTCTCGCGAGGACATGCAGTTCATCACCTGGGAACACCCCATGGTGCAGGGCGGCATGGACCTGGTGCTGTCCGGCTCCATGGGCAACACCGCCGTGGCACTGATCAAGAACAAGGCGCTCAAACCCGGCACCGTGCTGTTGGAGCTGCTGTACGTCAGTGAAGTGGTCGCCCCGCGCTCACTGCAACTGGGCCGCTACCTGCCGCCGGCTGCCCTGCGCTGCCTGCTGGACGCCAATGGCAACGACCTGTCGGCGCGGGTCGCATTCGAGACCCTGAACGACCAGCTGGAAAGCGTGCCCAAGGCCAGCGCCAACAAGTTCATCCAGGCCCAGCGCGATCAATTGGCGCCGAAGATCAACGCCGGCGAAGCCAAGGTCGCACCGCGTCACGCCGAACGCGTGGCCGAGGCGCAACGCCGCCTGGCAGCCGACACCGACGAAGAACTGGCGCGCCTGACCGCGTTGCAGGCGGTCAACCCGACTGTCCGTGACAGCGAGCTGGTGGCCCTGCGTCAACAGCGCGAACAGGGCCTGGCCATGCTGGAAAAAGCCGCCCTGCGCCTGGAAGCGATCCGGGTGCTGGTGGCGGGCTGATAGCCCGGTTGTCAGCACTGAACAAAAGGCCCGCACTGTGCGGGCCTTTTTTTTGCCTGTCGCCTGCCAATGCAGCAACGCGCCCTAGCGGCTCACTGCACCATCGTTGATCGCCGGCAGGCTCACCTCTGCTGGGGCATCAGCGGCATCCCCACAGGCCAGACCCTCTTTCATCCGCTGGGCGTCACGGACAAAACAGCGCGCTGCCTGGAACAGAAACAGCAGGGTCAGGAACAGGGCCACGGGAATCAGGTACATCGCGTCGTGCAGACCGATGGCCTTGAACTCCTCGGTCATCAGCTCTGCGCCTGCCGCATACATTGCCGAATGGGCGAAGTGGTCGGAGAGCGCCCCCACCACCACCGGCCCCAGGCCGCCCCCCAACAGGTACAGGCCGGCGAAGAACAGGGCCATGGCGGTGGCGCGCAAGCGCGGTTCGACCACATCCTGCAGGGCGGTATAGACGCAGGTATAGAAGTTGTAGGCAAACAGCCAGCCGACACTGAATACCGCGACGAACACCCCGACCTCCACCCGCCCGGCATGCAGTGCCCACCCGGTAGCGAGGGTCGAGATGATCAGGCTGCAGGCCGCGAACAACAAACGACCATTGGCTACCCGCTGATGAATCTTGTCGGCGATCCAGCCGCCCAGGGTCAGGCCCACCAGGCCGGTCACCCCGACGATCAGCCCGGTGGCCATGGCGGCTTCCTGCAAGGGCATGAGGAAGTAGCGCTGCAGCATCGGCACCAGGAACGAGTTGCAGGCATAGGTGGCGAAGTTGAAAGTCAGCCCGGCCAGAGTCAGCCAGAGAAAGGTCGGTATCGCCAGCACCCGGCGAATGGGCCGGTCAATCCGCACCTGGGCCACTTTCACCGTTTCCGCCGCGCCGCGCTTGGGTTCCTTGATGAAGAACATGAACACCGCCAGCACCAGCCCTGGTACCGCCGCAATGAAGAACGGCGCCCGCCAGCTGTCGAAGGCCTTGACCATGGCACCGATGGTGAAGAACGCCAGCACCAGCCCCAGAGGCAGGCCGAGCATGAAGATGCCCATGGCCCGGGCCCGGCGGTGAGCGGGGAACAGGTCGCCGATCAGCGAGTTGGCGGCCGGGGCGTAGCTGGCCTCGCCAATCCCCACACCCATGCGCACCAGCAAAAAGCTCCAGAAGCTGCCGACCATGCCGTTGACCGCGGTGAGCCCGCTCCACACCGCCAGCCCCCAGCCCATCAGCTTGCTGCGCGAGCCGGTGTCGGCCAGGCGCCCCAGGGGCAAGCCGGCAATGGCATAGACGATGGTGAAGGCGGTGCCGATGATCCCCAGCTGGAAGTCGCTCAGGTGCCATTCCATGCGGATCGGCTCGATGATGATGGCGGGGATGGTGCGATCGAAGAAGTTGAACAGGTTTGCCAAAAACAACAGGAACAGAATGCGCCAGGCATTTGCCGCTTGAGTCGAATTATCCATGGATCGATCTCTTTTATTGTTATTGGGCCAGACGCGAGCGGGCCTGGAAGCTGCAATCTAGTCAGCCGCACCCACGCTGTCTGTAATCATTCGCCAGCCTGATACCAAGGCATCGCAGGCAGGCGCGGGGATGGCACTTGCGGCTCCCCGGAACAAGCCGCCCGAACTTCGCCACAGCCCCCGCTACCCGGGCCTTTCCCAGTCTTTTCAAGGGCTTGGCCAAGGCCGAAAAAATACCTTGCGCCCCCCCTTCCCAAGGCCGATGCGAAGCCTAGAATAGCCGCCTTGCCAGCCCCCCTTATCAACCCCTCCCCCATCGAATACGCCAATGTCCGAAGCCAGTCCGTGTCTGAATTGCGGTGCCTGCTGTTCATACTTTCGTGTGTCTTTTTTCTGGGGCGAATGCGCCTCATCCGGCGGGACTGTCCCCGACGAGCTGGTGCAAAGTATCAGCCCCAGCCGGGTAGCAATGCTCGGAACCGACTGCAAATCCCCGCGCTGCATCGCCCTTGAAGGCGAGGTCGGCCAGGGTGTGAGCTGTTCGATCTATGACCAGCGCTCCAGCCCGTGCCGCGAGTTCGAGGCTTCCTGGACCGACGGCCAGCCCAACAGCGACTGCGACGCCGCCCGCGCCGCCTTCGGCCTGGCCCCCCTGGAACCGGCGGACACCGAGCCCTGGTACGAGGAAAGCGCTTAGCACCTTTGGCGATAGGGCCCATAAGCAAATCATTAGCAGCAGCGTGCCACCTCCCATTGCAGCCAGCGGGTGCCTTCTATACTCCAAGCACTCGTTGGCGCGCGGCTCCGCCGACCTCAGATGACTCAGAGATGGGCAGGCTATGGACTGGCTGGGCGTGCATTTCATTACCGAGCTTCCTCAGGCCGGGCAAGTGGTCCTGCATTGCACCCACAACCCGGTTCTGGTGCTTCTGGCCTACCTGGTAGCCTGTGCCGCCAGCTTCGCCACCCTGGACATGGCCGAACGTGTCAGTCATGCCGAACGACCGGCCAGCCAGCGCCTGTGGCGCTGGGTCGGAGCCTGCTGCCTGGCCGGGGGGATCTGGGCCATGCACTTCATCGCCATGCTGGCGTTCGAGGCGCCGCTGCAGATCCACTACGACCTGCCCCTGACCCTGCTGTCGCTCCTGATCGCGCTGGTCGCCGCCTGGCTGGCGATGAACACCCTGAGCCACGCGCACATGCCGCTGTGGCGCTATGGCGTTGCTTCGATCTGGATCGGCCTGGGCATCGCCGCCATGCACTACGTCGGCATGGCGGCCATGCGCAGCAGCGCCAGCCTGTACTACGACCCCTTACTGATGGCGCTGTCGGTGCTGGTGGCGATCGCCTGCAGCCTGGCGGCGCTGCTGCTGTCCCGTCACCTGCGCGAAGGCAGCGGCATGTTCCACCAGTTGCTCAAGTACGCCAGCAGCCTGGTGCTGGGCGCTGCCATCGTGCTCATGCACTTCACCGGCATCTGGGCCATGACCCTGGTGCTGCCCGCCGGCAGCCTGCCCGCCCCCGCCACATCCGACGGGCATCTGCAACTGGGCCTGACCCTGAGCGCGATCGTGCTCTTGATCATCGGCAGCGGCATCAGCGCGGCCCTGGCCGACAAGAAGCTGCAACACAAGGAGCGGGACCTGCGGCGGGTCAATGCCCTGCTTTCGCAACTGGACCAGGCCCGGGTTTCCCTGCAGCAGGTGGCCCACTACGACGCCCTGACCAACCTGATCAACCGCCGCGGCTTCAACCAGCTGTTCGCCGAAAAGCTCATCGAGAAAACCACCTTTGGCGGCATGCTGGCGGTGATGTTCCTCGACATCGACCACTTCAAGCGCATCAATGACAGCCTCGGCCACGATGCCGGGGACGAGTTGCTGAAAGTCATCGCCGGGCACATCAAGAGCTCCACCCGCAGCCATGAAGACGTGGTGGCACGCCTGGGCGGCGACGAGTTCTGCATCCTCATCAATCTGTACGACCGCGAAGAAGCCCGGCAGATGGCCCAGCGCATCATGCAGAAAATGAAGGAGCCGATCGAACTGGGAGGGCGGCGCATGGTGATGACCACCAGCATCGGCATCAGCGTCTTCCCCGATGACGGCAAGACCTGCGAGGAGTTGCTCAAGAACGCCGACCTGGCCCTGTATCAATCCAAGGATTGCGGGCGCAACAGCCTGCATTTCTTCAACTCCCACCTCAAGACCCGGGCCACCCTGGAACTGCAACTGGAAGAGGAATTGCGCAACGCCCTGCGCGACGACCAGGGCCTGCTGCTGTATTACCAACCTATCTACGACCTCAAGAGCGGCAGGGTCACCAAGCTCGAAGCCCTGATCCGCTGGCAGCACCCGCAACATGGGCTGCTGACCCCGGATCGCTTCATCTCCATTGCCGAAGCCAACGGCATGATCGCCGAGCTGGACAACTGGGTGCTGCGCAAGGCCTGCGCGGACCTGGCCTACCTGTCGCGCCATGGCGGTGGCGAACTGAAGATCGCGGTCAACTGCTCGGCCCTGAACCTGACCCGCGAAGAGCTCGCCGGGGAGATCGAAAGCGCCCTGCGCCAGGCCCAGGTGGCGCCGCAGCGGCTGGAGCTGGAAGTCACGGAAAACGCCCTGATGGGCAATATTGCCAGCACCCTGGCGCTGCTCAAGCAGATCCGCGGGCTGGGGGTGTCGCTGTCGATCGACGACTTCGGCACCGGCTACTCATCCCTGGCCTATCTCAAGCGCTTGCCCCTGAACACCCTGAAGATCGATCGCTCGTTCATCCAGGACATCCCCAAGTCGACCCAGGACATGGAGATCGTCCAGGCGATCATCATCATGGCCCACACCCTGCACCTGCAGGTGGTCACCGAAGGGGTCGAAACCCCGGAACAGCAAGCGTTTCTCCAGCACCATGGCTGCGACTACCTGCAGGGCTACCTGCTCAGCCATCCGGTGCCGCTGCGGGAGTTGCGCGGGGTGCTGGAGGAGCTCGACCAGCGCCACGCCGCGCCGATCAATCCGCGGGCGCCGGGTCCCGATAAAGGCGAACCAGAGTCGCTGGATCTTTTTCCAGATAGCCCTGCCCACCATGCAGACGCATCAACTGCGCAGCTAATCCGCTGATCGGCGTCGCCGAGCCCTGTTCGCGGGAAAACTTCACCGCTCCATCCAGGTCCTTGAGCAGGGTGCGCACATGCCACTTCACCGGCTCGAACCGGCTTTCAGCCATTTGCGGGGCCAGGATCTGCAAAGGTTTCGAGTCGGCAAAGCCACCGGCCAGGGCCTCGGCGATCAGCCGCGCATCCACCCCCGAGCGCTCGGCCAGGGCCACCACCTCGGCGATCACCAGGGCGTTGCAGGCGACGATCATCTGGTTGCAGGCCTTGGTCACCTGCCCGGCGCCCACCGCCCCCATGTGCGTGACCCGCTGCCCCAGGGTCAGCAGCACTGGCCGCACCCGCTCGACGTCCGTCGCCTCACCGCCAACCATGATGGCCAGGCTGCCGGCCTCGGCGCCCGGGGTACCGCCGGACACCGGCGCATCGACCCAGGCCACGCCGCGGCTCGCGGCCAGTTCGGCGGCCATTTCCCGGGTAGCCGTGGGTTCCAGGCTGGAGAGGTCCAGCAGCAGCTGGCCGGCCCGGGCGCCCTGGGCGATACCCTCGGGGCCAAACACCACCTCGCGCACCACCTCGGTATTGGCCAGGCACATCAGCATCAGGTCGGCATGGGCACACAGCTGCGCCGGCGTGGCAACTTGTCGCGCCCCGGCAGCCACCAGGGGCGCGCATTTTTCCGGGTTGCGGTTCCACACCGTCAGCGGATAGCCCGCCGCCAGCAGCCGGCGGCATATCGGCAAGCCCATCAGGCCGATTCCGGCAAAGCCGAGTGAAGGTAACGCTGACATCATATTGCCCTCATTTGATTAAAGATCACCGAATACTGGCCGATTCATCATGATTCAGGAAAGGATTCCCCCGAGCGTCGCTCAGAAAAAACCCTGACGCCTTGGGCAAAATTCGCGCTCCACGCAGCGACGAGGTCCCATTCCGTGATGGTTCGACGACACCTCGTCCACGAGCCAACCTGACCAGGCATATGGCGCACAATGACTTCTAAAAACAAACCTGCCAACGCAGTCTCCGAGATGACGCTGACCTCCCCCACAACTAGCCCCTCAGACCCGAAGCCATTGTCCAGTTCACGCCCCCTGTCGACTCAGCAGTACCTGTATTTCACCGAAACCAATACCGACCGCATCCTCGACAACCTCGACGGTCTGCGCGACACGGTGTTCCCGCGGCCACCGCACCTGGAAGGCGAGCCGGACAACCGTCGCGACCAGGAATTTCCTTCGGTCTGCCTGATCGGCCTGGGCCGCTGCGGCTCCAACATCGCCCTGGATGTGGCCGAGCTGGTGTACAACGCCCGCAAGTTCTACCTCAACGAATTCAATAACGAAGACAAGGCCTACGAGGGCGGCTACAGCCCCGGCCAGTGGATCCGCCAGAACCTGCGCCTGGGCCAGAACAAGGCCAGCAAGCCGGTGTTCCTGGTGGAGCCTCTGGTGATGCTCGGCGACCTGGACAAGGACATTGCCGGGCGCATCCGTTTCTCGCGCAAGGGCGAGAAAAGCGGCTTCATCCGCGACTACAGCAAGATGAAGATCATGGACCTCTCGGAAGTCCACGCCGGTGGCGCCGGTAACGCGCCGATCCTCGGCCAGTACCTGGCCAAGATCATCCTCAACAAGGACACCCAGCGCTTCTCCAGCCCCGACTGGAAGATGATCCACTCGTACCTGATCGACTCCTGCGGGATCAAGGCCAACCAGTCGCGCCTGTACTTCTCGATCTTCAGTGCCGGCGGTGGTACCGGCTCGGGCATGGCCTCGGAATTCGGCCTGGCCCAGCAATACTCGTACATGAACAAGACCTTCGACACCAAGCCGATGGACGAGCACGACAGCAAGAGCGGGCACTCCTTCGTCTTCGAGCCGATCTTCACCAGTGGCATCTGCGTGCTCCCGAACATTTCGGACCATCGCAGCGAAATGTCCGAGGCGCTGCACATCAACGCCGGCCGCCTGCTGTGCAAATACCTTTCGGAAGAGTGGGACTTCTCCTACAACTTCGACAATGAAGACAGCAGCGAAGCCAGCGTGATGGGACGGATCCGCCCCTGGAACGCGATGATGCTGATCTCCAACGACATCATGCGCTACGCCGAAGAAAGCGATGACGGCAACATCCAGAACATCGACGTCAACGCCATGGAGAAGCACGCCAACCAGTACATCTCCCAGCAGATCTTCAACATCCTCACCGCCCAGGCGGTGACCACCGACTACGACCAGAACTACTTCCGGCGGGCCGGCATCGACATCGGCGAAACCATCCGCCTGGATGCCAACGACCTGTTCATGAGCCTGGCCGGCCCGGTGGCGATCGCCTATGCCGAGTCCGTGGTGCCGGAGCAGCCGGTGCCCACCGGCGACAAGTTCAAGGTGTTCGAAAAAGAGCCCCAGCGCCTGAACATCGACGACCTGTTCTTCCGCTCCATCGACCTGCCGCACTTCAACAAGGTGACCCAGGCCATCGAGGGCATCAGCCTGCTGCCGATCGAGTCCAAGCGCTACCGCGCGGCCCTGGAGCAGTACAAGGCCTCGGGTTACGACGCCGCGGCGCTGCACGACCTGCACTTCTTCAAGAACTGCTCGTCGGTGGTATCGATCGTGTCCCTGCCCAAGGACTACAAGCTGTCCTACATGGACCTGAACCGGCTCAAGACCCACCTCAACAGCCTGTTCCCCAACACCACCCTCAAGCGCTATGCGCTGGTGATCGGCGCTTCGGCCAACCTGTCGCTGACCACCCTGATCGCCAAGAGCCCGTGCCTGTCGGACGACTTCCTGACCCTGATCGTGGCCTTTATCAAGCGTTGCTTTGCGCGCAATCCATACCGTTTCGACGACACCCTGGACAACTCGGTGCTGGACTTCATCATCAGTGACCAGTTCGATGAAGACCGCATCGACGATCTGCTCAACGAATTCGAGAACCCGGCGAAGATCCTCGACACCAACTGGTATGCGATCAAGCCGATGTACGAGAAGAAGTACCGCGAGCTGATCAACGACAAGGACAAGTTCGTCTCGATCAACGACATCCGCCTGTCCCGGGATTGCGTGAAGAAGGCCATCAAGTACCTGCGGGAAATCTACCGCCACCGTATCGGCAAGACCCGGGTCATCTCGCTCAACAGTCACACGGGCAAGACCGCGTATTAAGAAGGGCTTCGCCGGCGCGCCGGCTCCTGCACGGCAGGGAAAAACCTGCTGTCCTGTGGGAGCCGGCTGGCTGGCGAATGGTCAATTTGCTCACATCGCGAAACAATTAAGCAGCTCGTCGGCTGGGCTTGAAACTGTTCCCCTTCCGTGAACGTCACCCTGAGGGAAAAGCCCGTGGGGCCTTTCTCTACGGCAAGGTGCCATCACTGGATTCACGGTTACTCGGCTACACACTTTTGTCCGACAAAAACCCGCCCCTTATCGGTGCACGCTCCTAGCGTTATGCCCTTTCCTGGATCAGGACCCAGGGTGAAACCACCACCGCCCACAGCGTCGGATCACGTTCCAGCAGATCGGATGCCCGCGTCGCAGACAGTTTCTCGACCTTTCCTTCGGCCAGCCAGGCCGCCACTTTTTCTGCCTGGTTCTCGGCCACGGCCTGGGCCGCCTCGATCAGATCCAGGTCGGCCTCGACCCACAATAGGGCACCCTTGGCGAAGAACGGCTCCAGTTCCTTCCAGCTGATAGATGCGGTCTCACCAAGCAGCTTGGCATAGAGGGTGCTAGGTTCTTGAGTCATGGGACTGTCCAGAAATGAAATCGGCGCAATCATAACGTCGGGGCTCTGGCAGAAAAACCCAGAAGCAAGCGCGACACCGATCGAGAAGCTCAGAAGCGCCAGGGACTGACGCCGAACCGGGCGCAAGCCACGCCGCAAATCTGTCTTTTTCTTTCAATTAAGCGACACCCCGCGTTTTTGCCCCCAGCAGCCAGCTTTTCAAGCGAACAACCGGCGCTCTACACTGTACCGGTACAGTTGCCAGGGGCATTTTCCGACGGGTATTCACGAAATATCTGATTCGGTTCTGCGACCAAGGCCGCCGGAACTATAAAAATTACAACAGTAAGAGTGGAGCACTATGAATAAGGCTACTAAGCAGATTTCCAAACTGTTTGCCGCTATGGTCCTGGCCGGGGTTGCCAGCCATTCGTTCGCAGCTGACACCATCAAGATCGGTATCGCCGGCCCCAAGACCGGCCCTGTAGCCCAATACGGCGACATGCAGTTCAGTGGCGCGAAAATGGCCATCGAACAGATCAACGCCAAAGGCGGCGTCAACGGCAAGAAGCTCGAAGCCGTTGAATACGACGATGCCTGTGATCCCAAGCAAGCCGTGGCAGTCGCCAACAAAGTGGTCAACGATGGCGTCAAGTACGTGGTCGGCCACCTGTGCTCCAGCTCCACTCAACCTGCTTCCGACATCTACGAAGACGAAGGCGTGATCATGATCACCCCGGCTGCCACCAGCCCGGACATCACCGCCCGTGGTTACAAGATGGTGTTCCGCACCATTGGCCTGGACAGCGCCCAGGGCCCTGCCGCCGGTAACTACATCGCCGACCACGTGAAACCCAAAGTGGTTGCCGTGCTCCACGACAAGCAGCAGTACGGTGAAGGCATCGCCACCGCCGTGAAGCAGACCCTGGAGAAGAAAGGCACCAAGGTCGCCGTATTCGAAGGCATCAACGCCGGCGACAAGGACTTCTCTTCGCTGATCGCCAAGCTCAAGCAGGCCAACGTCGACTTCGTCTACTACGGCGGCTACCACCCTGAGCTGGGCCTGATCCTGCGCCAATCCCAGGAAAAAGGCCTGAAGGCCAAGTTCATGGGCCCGGAAGGCGTGGGTAACGACTCCATTTCGCAGATCGCCAAGGATGCTTCCGAAGGCCTGCTGGTCACCCTGCCTAAATCCTTCGACCAGGACCCGGCCAACGTGGCCCTGGCTGACGCGTTCAAGGCCAAGAAAGAAGACCCGAGCGGTCCTTTCGTATTCCCTTCCTACTCCGCAGTTGAAGTCATCGCCGGCGCCATCACCAACGCCAAGAGCGAAGACGCGGCCAAGGTGGCTGAAGCCATCCACGCCGGCACCTTCAAAACCCCTACCGGCGACCTGAGCTTCGACGCCAAGGGCGACTTGAAAGACTTCAAGTTCGTGGTCTACGAGTGGCACTTCGGCAAACCTAAAACCGAAGTTTCCCCTCAGTAAGGCGCGGCCTGACTGACTGCCAATAAAGCCCACGGCGTGCCGTGGGCTTTGTTTTACGAATGTATGGGCCTGTGTTCCGTGATCCGGAATCCCGCCCACCTGAAAATCTCAAAACCGTCATCAGCGGTTCGCTGGCAAAACCCAGCCCGAAGTGGGTGCAGATCCACGGGGCCTGGGCGGGAAAATGACTCCACCAGTGAAATGCGTATCAGGTTTTTAGGAGCGTTGTAATGCCTGACATCTATCACTTTTTCCAACAGCTGGTTAACGGTCTCACCGTTGGCAGCACGTATGCCCTGATCGCCATCGGCTATACGATGGTTTACGGCATCATTGGAATGATCAACTTCGCCCACGGCGAGGTGTACATGATCGGTTCCTACGTGGCGTTCATCGCCATCGCCGGGCTGGCCATGATGGGACTCGACAGCGTCCCGCTCTTGATGACCGCAGCCTTCATCGCGAGCATCGTCGTCACCAGTGCCTACGGCTACAGCATCGAACGGATCGCCTACCGCCCCTTGCGGGGTAGTAACCGCCTGATCCCGCTGATCTCCGCCATCGGCATGTCGATCTTCCTGCAGAACACCGTTCTGCTGGCGCAGGACTCCAAGGACAAATCCATTCCCAACCTGATCCCGGGCAACTTCTCCATCGGGCCGGGCGGCGCACATGAAGTGCTGATTTCCTACATGCAGATCGTGGTATTCGTGGTGACCCTCATCGCCATGCTCGGCCTGACGCTGTTCATCTCCCGTTCTCGCCTGGGTCGCGCCTGCCGCGCCTGTGCCGAGGACATCAAGATGGCCAACCTCCTGGGGATCAATACCAACAACATCATCGCCCTGACCTTCGTGATCGGCGCCGCGCTGGCGGCCATCGCCGCCGTGCTGCTGAGCATGCAATACGGTGTGATCAACCCCAACGCCGGTTTCCTGGTGGGCCTGAAGGCCTTCACCGCAGCGGTCTTGGGCGGCATCGGCAGTATCCCGGGCGCGATGCTCGGCGGGCTGGTGCTTGGGGTGGCCGAAGCCTTTGGTGCCGACGTGTTCGGCGACCAGTACAAGGACGTCGTGGCGTTCGGCCTGTTGGTTCTGGTGCTGTTGTTCCGTCCGACCGGCATTCTGGGCCGTCCGGAGGTTGAGAAAGTATGACTAGGAATCTTAAATCGGCGCTGTTCAGCGCCTTGTTGGTCTGGGCTGTCGCCTACCCGGTGCTGGGCCTGAAACTGACCATCGTCGGCATCAACCTGGAAGTCCACAACACCAGCCCGACCATTCTTGCCACCATCGCGGTGTGCTCGGTGCTGATGTTCCTGCGGGTGCTGTTCCATAGCCAGATCAGCGCCGCCTGGAAGTCCTCTCCCAGCATGCCGTTGATCCCGGCCAAGGCCAGCAACTTCCTGACCCTGCCCAGCACCCAGCGCTGGATCATCCTGGCGTTGATCCTTGGCGCCCTGGTCTGGCCGTTCTTCGGCTCCCGCGGGGCGGTGGACATTGCCACGCTGATCCTGATCTACGTGATGCTGGGCCTGGGCCTGAACATCGTGGTCGGCCTGGCCGGCCTGCTGGACCTGGGTTACGTGGGTTTCTACGCCGTCGGCGCCTACAGCTATGCGCTGCTGTCGCACTACTTCGGTCTGAGCTTCTGGATCTGCCTGCCGATCGCCGGCCTGATGGCGGCCACTTTCGGCTTCCTGCTGGGCTTCCCGGTGCTGCGCCTGCGGGGTGACTACCTGGCAATCGTGACCCTGGGCTTTGGCGAGATCATCCGTCTGCTGCTGCGCAACATGACCGATCTCACCGGCGGCCCCAACGGCATCAGCAACATCGAGAAGCCGACCTTCTTCGGCCTGACCTTCGAGCGCAAGGCAGCAGAAGGCATGCAGACCTTCCACGAGTTCTTCGGCCTGCAGTACAACTCGATCAACAAGGTGATCTTCCTCTACCTGGTGGCCCTGCTGCTGGCACTGGCGGCGCTGTTCGTCATCAATCGCCTGCTGCGCATGCCCATCGGCCGTGCCTGGGAAGCCTTGCGTGAAGACGAGATCGCCTGCCGTGCCCTGGGCCTGAACCCCACCGTGATCAAGCTCTCGGCCTTTACCCTGGGCGCCGCGTTCGCCGGTTTCGCCGGCAGCTTCTTCGCCGCGCGCCAAGGCCTGGTGACCCCGGAATCCTTCACCTTCATCGAGTCGGCGATCATCCTCGCCATCGTCGTGCTGGGTGGCATGGGCTCGCAGCTGGGTGTGATCCTGGCGGCGATCGTGATGATCCTCTTGCCTGAAATGATGCGTGAATTCAGCGAATACCGGATGTTGATGTTCGGCGCCATGATGGTGCTGATGATGATCTGGCGTCCTCAAGGTCTGCTGCCCATGCAACGTCCTCACATGGAGCTGCGCAAATGAGCCGTGAGATCCTCAAAGTAACCGGCCTGTCGATGCGCTTCGGCGGCCTGCTGGCGGTCAACGGCGTGGCCCTGACCGTCAAGGAAAAACAAGTGGTGGCATTGATCGGCCCGAACGGTGCCGGCAAGACCACGGTGTTCAACTGCCTGACCGGTTTCTACCAGCCCAGCGCCGGCAGCATCCTCCTGGACGGCGAGCCGATCGAAGGCCTGCCGGGCCACAAGATCGCCCGCAAGGGCGTGGTGCGTACCTTCCAGAACGTGCGGCTGTTCAAGGACATGACCGCGGTCGAGAACCTGTTGATCGCCCAGCACCGGCACCTGAACACCAACTTCCTCTCCGGGCTGTTCAAGACCCCGGCGTTTCGCAAGAGCGAGCGCGAGGCCATGGAGTACGCCGGCTACTGGCTGGACAAGGTCAACCTGCGGGAGTTTGCCAACCGCCCCGCCGGCACCCTGGCCTACGGCCAGCAACGGCGCCTGGAAATCGCCCGCTGCATGATGACCCGCCCGCGGATCCTCATGCTCGACGAGCCAGCCGCCGGCCTCAACCCCAAGGAAACCGAGGACCTCAAAGCGCTGATCAGCGTGCTGCGCGAAGAGCACAACGTCACCGTGCTGCTGATCGAACACGACATGAAACTGGTCATGAGCATTTCCGACCATATCGTGGTGATCAACCAGGGCACGCCCCTGGCCGACGGCACGCCGGAACAGATCCGCGACAATCCCGAAGTGATCAAAGCCTACCTGGGGGAAGCGTAAATGCTGCAGTTCGAAAACGTTTCCACCTTCTACGGCAAGATCCAGGCGTTGCACAGCGTCAACGTCGAGATCCGCCAGGGCGAGATCGTCACCCTGATCGGCGCCAACGGTGCCGGCAAGTCCACCCTGCTGATGACCCTCTGCGGCTCGCCCCAGGCCCACAGCGGCAGCATCCGTTACCTGGGTGAAGAACTGGTGGGGCAAAGCTCGGCGCAGATCATGCGCAAGAGCATTGCCGTGGTGCCGGAAGGCCGCCGGGTATTCGCCCGCCTGACCGTGGAAGAGAACCTCGCCATGGGCGGCTTCTTCACCGACAAGGGCGACTACCAGGAGCAGATGGACAAGGTCCTGGAGCTGTTCCCACGGCTCAAGGAGCGCTTCACCCAGCGCGGCGGCACCATGTCCGGCGGTGAACAGCAGATGCTCGCCATCGGTCGTGCGCTGATGAGCAAGCCCAAGCTGCTGCTCCTGGACGAACCGTCCCTGGGCCTGGCGCCGATCATCATCCAGCAGATCTTCGACATCATCGAACAGCTGCGCCGCGACGGCGTGACGGTGTTCCTGGTGGAGCAGAACGCCAACCAGGCGCTGAAGATCGCCGACCGTGCCTATGTGCTGGAAAACGGCCGGGTGGTGATGCAAGGCACCGGTGAATCGCTGCTGACCGATCCGAAGGTGCGTGAAGCCTACCTGGGCGGCTAAGCACCTGCGTCACTGAAAACGGCCCTTCGGGGCCGTTTTTTTTATTCCGGGATAAAAAACTGCCCCGGGCTGTAACGAATCCCCATGAGCCTTCTCTAGAGGGGTAAGCAAGCACAGATGCTTCCTTACCCCAACCGTACTGGAGAAACATCATGAGCAACACTCGTACCCTGTCCGCCACTGCCCTGGTCCTGGCCCTGGGCTCTGCCCTCAGCGTCGCCGCCCTGCCCACTACCGCCCATGCCGCGGACGACATGGAAAAGTGCTTCGGCGTGGCCATGAAGGGCAAGAACGATTGCGCCGCGGGCGCCGGCACCACCTGCGCCGGGACCTCCAAGGTCAACGATCAGGCCAACGCCTGGAAGCTGGTACCCAAGGGCAGCTGCGAGAAAACCGCCAGCAGTACCTCGCCTACCGGTTTCGGCCAGCTCGAAGCCTTCAAAGCCAAGTCCTGATCCTGCGCCTGCCTGAGTGTCGACGATGAACACCGCCCCGCTGCACCACCCTGGCCACGACATTCAGGCGCGCGCCTCCAGCCTGCCGCCCCGCGCCGGGCTGGGGCTCAAGACCGAGCATTTCAAACACGTGCTGGAACAGCAGCCCGACATCGGTTTCTTCGAGGTGCATGCGGAGAACTACATGGTGGCGGGCGGCCCTTTCCACCATTACCTGGGCCTGATCCGCGAACGCTACCCGCTGTCGCTGCACGGTGTCGGCCTGTCCATCGGTGGCGAAGGCCCCCTGGACCAGGCTCACCTGGAGCGGCTGGCCGGCTTGATCGAACGCTATCAGCCCCAGTCCTTTTCCGAACACCTGGCCTGGTCCAGCCACGGCCCGGTGTTCCTCAACGACCTGCTGCCCCTGGCCTACGACGGGCCCACCTTGCGCCGGGTCTGCGAGCACATCGACCAGGTGCAGAACCATCTGGGACGAACCATGCTGCTGGAAAATCCGGCCACCTACCTGCAATTCCAACGCTCGACCCTGGACGAGACCGACTTCATCCGCGAAGTGGTCCAGCGCAGCGGCTGCGGCCTGCTGCTGGACGTCAACAACCTCTATGTGTCGTGCATCAATCACCAGCGCGATCCCCTGGCCTACCTGCAAGCACTGCCGCTGCAGGCGGTGGGCGAGATTCATCTGGCCGGGTTCGCCGAAGACCGGGACAGCCTCGGTGACCGGCTGTTGATCGACGATCACGGCGCCCCGGTCGACGCTGCGGTCTGGGCCCTGTACCAGGAGGTGCTGGGGCTCATCGGCCCGATGGCCACCCTGATCGAGCGTGACAACCACCTGCCGGCCTTTGCCACCCTGATGGCCGAGGCCTGCCAGGCAGAAGCGCTGTTGCTCGGCGCCCAGGTGCAGCCATGAGCGGCCAGGGGGAATTCGCCAGGGCCCTGCTGAGCGCCGAACCGGGCTGCCCACAGGGGCTGTCCAGCAGCAACGGCGCCGATCCGGCCAGCCGCTTCGCGGTCTATCGCAACAATGTGCAGGCCTCGTTGAGCAACGCCCTGGCCGAGTCATACCCGGTCGTCATGCAATTGGTTGGTCGCGAGTTTTTCAACGCCATGGCCGCGCTCTACATCCGGGACTTCGCCCCCGCCAGCCCTCTGCTCAACGACTATGGCCGGGACCTGGGCGACTTTATCCAGGGCTTCGGGCCGGCCGCCGGCCTGCCCTACCTGGCCGACATGGCCCGCCTTGAGCGGCTGCGGGTCGAGGCCTACCACGCCGCCGACGCCCGCCCCATGGAGCCGTCACGGCTACTGGCGGCGATGAACCAGCCCGACAGCCTCGGCCAGGCGCAACTGCTCCTGCATCCGTCACTGCGCACCCTGCACTCCGGCTACGCCGTAGTGAGCCTGTGGGCGGCGCACCAGAGCGACCAGCCCTGGCCGGCTTTCGACCTGCAGCAGGGGCAGAACGCCCTGGTGCTGCGCAACGCCCTGGAGGTCGAGGTGATCGCCGTGGATACCGGCGCCATGACCTTCATTGAAGCCCTACGCAACCACTGGCCGCTGGAAATCGCCGCGGCCCATGCCCTGGACGCCCAGGCCGACTTCGACCTGGGCCAGTGCCTGGGCCTGCTGCTCGGCCACGGCGCTCTTATCGACCTGCAACCCCAGAAGAAGGCCTGACCATGAACACCCAGACAGAAACGCCCATTGCCGGACTGGTGAATCGGATCATTCAAGGGTTTGAGCGCATTCCCTACAGCCTGATCGCCTTTATCGCGCGTTTTTCCATTGCCGCGGTGTTCTGGAAATCCGGACAGACCAAGGTCGAGGGGCTGGCCGTCGACCTGGTCGATGGCACCTTCCAGCTGGGCTGGCCGCGCCTGGCGGACTCGACCATTCCCCTGTTCAAGAGCGAGTACCACGTGCCCCTGTTGACGCCGGAAGTGGCGGCGCACCTGGCGGCCTTTGCCGAGCATTTTTTCCCGATGCTGATCCTGCTGGGCCTGGCCACGCGCTTTTCCGCCCTGGCGCTGCTGGGGATGACCCTGACCATCCAGCTCTTCGTCTACCCGGACGCCTACCCGACCCACGGCACCTGGGCGGCGATCTTCCTGCTGTTGATGGCCCGCGGCCCGGGCGTGTTGTCCCTCGACCACCTGCTGGCCCGGCATTTTCGCCACCGTCCTCTGTAGCCGCTGCCGCAGGCTGCGAACAGGGCCGCAGGCCCTTCAAGTTCACAAACGACGGTAAAGCCGGAGGAAGCTACAAACGATCCAGCGCCTCACCGCTGCGACGAAACCAGTCCATCAGGTAATCGGCCAGCACCTGGGTACGCTTGGGCAGGCCGCCCTGATAGGAGTGCACCAGGTACATCGGCATGCTGCGGGTCTGGTAGTCCCGCAACAGCCAGCGCAGGCGGCCGTCCGCCAGTTCGCTGTGCAGCACATAGGACGGCAGCCGGGCGATCCCCGCGCCCACCAGGGCAGCCTTCTTCAGGAGGTTGTAGTGGTTGCTGGCGAAGGGGCCGCTGACCCGCACCCGCAACAGCTCATGGCGCTGGTGGTACAACCACTCTTCCCGACCGCTGTAATGGCTATTGAGCAGGCAGCGATGCCCGGCCAGCTCCTGAGGCGTGCGCGGCTCGCCGTATTGCTCCAGGTAGGCCGGGCTGGCGCAGGTCATTTCATGCCAGGCCAACAGCGGCCGGGCCACCAGGCGCTGGTCGTTGGCCACCTCCGAGCGCACGGCCAGATCGAAACCCT
Organism: Pseudomonas sp. GW821-FHT07F01; assembly: GCF_059418825.1. NCBI lineage: Bacteria > Pseudomonadati > Pseudomonadota > Gammaproteobacteria > Pseudomonadales > Pseudomonadaceae > Pseudomonas > Pseudomonas sp. GW821-FHT07F01. The sequence goes on along the minus strand of NZ_JBWKQO010000004.1, from coordinate 260,915 downwards.
CCCGGGCCAGGTCGCGGTAACTGTTGTTCAGGTCCAGCTCGATCTGCACCTGGGGGTAGTGCCGGGAGAACTCCAGCAGCAGGCCATCGAAAAAAGTCTCTCCCAGGGACACCGGAACCGTCAGGCGCACCGGGCCGGCCATATCGTCCTTGAGCCGGGCCAGGGCCTGATGGGCCCGCTCCACTTGGACTACCAGCGCCTGGGCCTGAGGCAGAAGCGCCGCCCCGGCGGCGGTCAGGTCCAGACGTCGGGTGGTGCGTTGCAGCAGTACCACGGCGTAGCGGGCTTCCAGGGCGCTGATGCGTTTGGAGAGCTGGCCCTTGCTGCACCCCAACTGCTGGGCCGCCTGGGTAAAGCTGCCGGCTTCCACCAGCACCGCAAATGCCGCCAGGTCATCCATCTCGCTCATGGATTGTTTCCATTTGAAAACCAAAGGTTGCCTATTAGCGCGTTAATCCATGGAAAAAACCACTCTAGACTGCAACCTCCCCCCCCTTTTCGAGGAACAGCCCATGAAGATTCTCTTGATCGGTGCCAATGGCACCATTGGTTCGGCGGTCGCGCGGGAGCTGGAACAACGTCACGAAGTGGTGCGCATCGGCCGTACCAGCGGTGATTTCCAGGTGGATATCAGCGACAGCCAGTCGATCCGCGCGCTGTTCGAAAAGACCGGGCGCTTCGATGCGCTGGTGTGCGCAGCCGGTAACGTGACCTTCGCGCCGCTGGGGGAAATGACTGCCGAGCACTTCAGCCTGGGCCTCGAGGACAAGCTGATGGGCCAGGTCAACCTGCTGCTGATCGGCCGCGAGTACGCCAACGACGGCGCCTCCTTCACCTTCACCACCGGCGTCCTGAGCCACGACCCGATCCGCAGCGGCGCCTCGGCCGCCCTGGTCAACGGCGCCATCGACAGCTTCGTGCGGGCCGCTGCCATCGAGCTGCCCCGGGGCCTGCGGGTCAACTCCATCAGCCCCAACGTGCTGCTGGAAGCCATGGGCAGCTACGCGCCCTACTTCCGCGGCTTCAAGCCGGTGCCGGCGGCCGACGTGGCCCTGGCCTACGCCAAGAGCGTGGAAGGCCTGCAGACCGGCCAGACCTACCGCGTCGGCTAAGCCCGTTTGTGCAAAAGCCGGCTTGTGCAGGAGCTGGCTCGCCTGCGCAGGCGTCCTCCCGAACCACACAAGGCTCCTGGGCCTCTTCGCCGGCAAGCCGGCGCCTACAGTGGATGGCGCTGCTGCGTTCAATCCGGGGTTGTGGTGGCCGGGCGGGCTGCGTAACGTGTCGGACTTCCGCCTGGAGGCCCAATGATGCGCACCGCCCGTTCCCTGCTTTGTTTCGCCCTGTTGCCGCTGTTTGCCGGCTGCCAGATGCTGCCGATGTTCAACCAACAGCCCCAGGCGCCGTCCATGGCCGGGTTGACCCGGATGCAGGGTGAACTCAGTGCCGCCGATGGCAAGCTGCTGTTCAAACCCTGCACCGAAGACCGCCGTTATGTGGTCAACGATGGCGGCAACACCAGTGTGCTGCAGGAAGCGGCAACCCTGGCCGAGAAGCAGGGCAAGCTGTTTGCCGACCTGCGGGGCAAGTTCTCCGCCAGTGCCAGCAGCGACGGCCAGCTGGACCTGCGCCAACTGTACCGCGTCGAGCGCTCCGCCAGCGCCTGCAGCGATCCGAACTTCCAGCGCCTGATCCTGCGGGCCGGTAGCAAGAACCCGGCGTGGAACGTCGATGTCAGCGCCAAGGGCATGATGATCGAACGCGCCGGCCAGCCGACCCTGGCCCTGCCCTATCTGGAAGAACAGCTGGGGGATGGCCGTTTCAACCTCACCAGTGAAGCCAATCACCAGCGCGTGGAGCTGTGGGTGGCCCCGCAACGCTGCGTCGACCCCGTCACCGGCAGCGTTCAGCACCTGAGCGCAGAGCTGCGGGTGGACGGCCAGGTGCAGCGCGGCTGCGGCTATTTCGGCGGCTCGCGCAACGACTGATTCGACGAGCAGCGGTTTTAGCCTCACGGCCAAGGTGGTTTGCGGCTTATAATCGCCGGTTTGTGCAAAGCAAGCCGGCGCACTGTTGCGCACCGCCTACCCCGGATCCTGTCATGTTACGAATCACCGAACTCAAGTTGCCGATCGACCATCCCGATGAAGACCTGCGCGCCGCCATCGTGCAGCGCCTGGGGATCGCCAGCGATGAGCTGCTCGATTTCACCTTGTTCAAGCGCAGCTACGATGCGCGCAAGAAGTCTTCCGAGCTGTGCTTCATCTACACCATCGACCTCAGCGTGCGCGACGAAGCGCCGCTGCTGCTCAAGTTCGCCGACGACCGTAACGTCAACCCGGCGCCGGATGTCAGCTACAAGGTGGTGGGCCAGGCTCCGGCCGACCTCAGCCAGCGGCCGATCGTGGTGGGCTTCGGCCCCTGCGGGATCTTCGCCGGCCTCTTGCTGGCGCAGATGGGCTTCAAGCCGATCGTCCTCGAGCGTGGCAAGGAAGTGCGCCAGCGCACCAAGGACACCTGGGGCCTGTGGCGCAAGAGCGTGCTCAACCCCGAGTCCAACGTGCAATTTGGCGAAGGCGGCGCTGGGACCTTCTCCGACGGCAAGCTCTACAGCCAGATCAAGGACCCGCAACACCACGGCCGCAAGGTGCTCCACGAGTTCGTCAAGGCCGGTGCGCCGGACGAGATCCTCTACGTCAGCAAGCCGCACATCGGCACCTTCCGCCTCACCGGCGTAGTGGAAAACATGCGCCAGCAGATCATCGCCCTGGGCGGTGAAGTGCGCTTCGAGCAGCGGGTTACCGACGTGCTGATCGAAGACGGTCAACTGCAAGGCGTGGAACTGGCCAGCGGCGAACAACTGCATTCGCGGCACGTGATCCTGGCCCTGGGCCACAGCGCCCGCGACACCTTCCGCATGCTCCATAGCCGCGGCGTGTACATGGAAGCCAAGCCGTTCTCGGTGGGCTTTCGTATCGAGCACCCGCAATCGCTGATCGACAGCGCGCGCCTGGGCAAGTACGCCGGCCACCCGAAACTCGGCGCCGCCGACTACAAGCTGGTGCACCACGCCAAGAACGGCCGTTCGGTCTACAGCTTCTGCATGTGCCCGGGCGGTACCGTGGTGGCGGCGACCTCCGAGCCGAACCGGGTGGTGACCAATGGCATGAGCCAGTACTCGCGCAACGAGCGCAACGCCAACTCCGGCATCGTCGTGGGCATCACCCCGGAAGTGGATTACCCGGGCGGCCCGCTGGCAGGCATCGAGTTGCAGGAGCGCCTGGAGTCCCACGCCTTTGTCCTGGGTGGCAGTAACTACCAGGCCCCGGCGCAGCTGGTGGGCGACTTTATCGCCGGCAAGCCCACCACCGCCCTGGGCAGCGTCGAGCCGTCCTACAAGCCCGGCGTGACCCTGGGTGACCTGGCCCTGGCCTTGCCGGACTTTGCCATCGAGGCCATTCGTGAAGCCCTGCCGGCCTTCGAACGGCAGATCAAGGGCTATTCGCTGCATGACGCGGTGCTGACCGGTATCGAGACCCGCACCTCATCGCCGCTGCGCATTACCCGCGACGCCTCGATGCAGAGCTTGAATGTGAAGGGGCTGTACCCGGCCGGTGAAGGCGCCGGTTATGCCGGTGGGATTCTCTCCGCCGGGGTCGACGGGATTCGCATTGCCGAAGCCGTGGCCCGCGACATTCTCGGCATCCAGGCCTGAGGGACGGGCCCTTTCGCCGGCAAGCCGGCTCCTACCGCCTACCGTAGGAGCTGGCTTGCCAGCGAAGGCGTCGTCCAGAACAACGCAAGGCTCAAGGGCCTCTTCGCCGGCAAGCCGGCGCCTACGACAAGTTCAGATACCGGCGCGCAATACGCTGGCAGGTAGCGCCTCACCACGCTCGACACTGGCGGCTACCGCCTCGATCAACACCGTCAGTTCATAACCCTGCTCTGCCAGCCACTGCTCATCGTAGTAGGTGGTTGCATAGCGCTCGCCCCCATCACACAGAATCGCCACGATCGACCCCGACTCGCCGGCCGCAACCATCTGCTGCGCGGCCATCAGCGCGCCGATCAGGTTGGTGCCGCTGGAGCCGCCAACCCGACGACCCAGGCGCTGGGCCAGATAATGCATGGCCGCCAGGGACAGGGCATCCGGCACCTTGACCATGGCATCGATCACCTTGGGCAGGAACGAAGCCTCGACCCGCGGCCGGCCGATGCCCTCGATCCGCGAACCGCAGTCCAGGCGCAGGCTGGCGTCGCCACTCTGGTAATAGTCGAAGAACACCGAGCGCTCGGCGTCGGCACACAGCACCCGAGTGCAGTGCTGGCGATAGCGCACGTAGCGCCCCAGGGTCGCGGTGGTACCACCCGTGCCCGGGCTGGAAATCAGCCAGCTGGGCTCCGGGTACCGCTCGAAACGCAACTGCTGGAATATCGACTCGGCGATGTTGTTGTTGGCCCGCCAGTCGGTGGCGCGCTCGGCATAGGTGAACTGGTCCATGAAATGGCCGCCGCTCTCCCGGGCCAGGCGCTCGGACTCGGCGTAGATCTGCGTCGGGTCCTGCACCAGGTGGCTCTTGCCGCCATAGAAGGCGATCTGGGCGATTTTCTCCTGGGAAGTGGTCGCCGGCATCACGGCAATGAACGGCAGCCCCAGCAGCCGGGCGAAATAGGCTTCGGAGATCGCCGTGGAGCCACTGGAGGCCTCGATCACCGGCGCGCCGGGCTTGAGCCAGCCATTGCACAGGGCATAGAGGAACAGCGAGCGGGCCAGGCGATGCTTGAGGCTGCCGGTGGGATGGCTGGATTCATCCTTGAAATACAACTCGATGCCCGGCAGGCCCGGCAACGGCAGCGGGATCAGGTGAGTGTCGGCGCTGCGCTGGAAGTCGGCTTCGATGATACGGATGGCCTCACGGGCCCACTGGCGATTGTCGCTCATGCTCTATTCTCGTTGGATCGCACGCCGTACCGGCGCAAGAAGATGAAATGCACCCAGCATAGGTGATCCAGGCTCGCGACGGGCAGGCGCCTTTTCCTGGAAAAAATGCCCCGTCAGCCGCTGCGGACGGACATGTTAGGAAATATCCTGCCCCCCTTACAGGTACAGCTATGAAGCAATTGGAAACACAACTGCAAGGGGGATTTTTCAGCAGCCCGCTTGCCTTCTGCATATAACAAAAAAGAATATAACTTTTGTTTTAACAACTAACTGTACGGGTTAGGGTGTGCCACCTTTTTAGTTTTTAGATGGAGAGCGACCTTGCCTCTGCGTAGCACTTTCACTCGTTTCTTTGCCATGGAAGCTGCCAGCGGTCTGTTATTGATCGCCGCTGCCATCCTGGCCCTGATTATCAACAACTCCCCCCTGTCCTGGCTGTACAACGGCCTGCTGGAAACCCCGGTGGTGGCCCAGGTTGGCGCCCTGAAGATCGCCAAGCCGCTGCTGCTGTGGATCAACGATGGCCTGATGGCACTGTTCTTCCTGCTGATAGGCCTGGAGGTCAAGCGCGAAGTGCTGGAGGGGCAGTTGGCCAAGCCGTCGCAGATCGTCCTGCCCGGCGCAGCGGCCATCGGCGGCATGCTGGTGCCGGCGCTGATCTACTGGTTCCTCAACCGTGACAACCCGCCCGCCCTCAATGGCTGGGCGATTCCCACCGCCACCGACATCGCCTTCGCCCTCGGGGTGCTGGCCTTGCTGGGCAAGCGGGTGCCGACCTCGCTGAAACTGTTCCTGATGACCCTGGCGATCATCGATGACCTGGGAGCGATCGTGATCATCGCGATCTTCTACTCCGGCACGCTGTCGACCCTGTCGCTGATGCTGGCTGGCGCCTGCATCGCCGCCCTGGTGGCGATGAACCGGATGGGCGTGGTCAAGCTCGGACCCTACATGATCATCGGCCTGATCCTCTGGGTCTGCGTGCTCAAGAGCGGGGTCCACGCGACCCTGGCCGGCGTGACCCTGGCCTTCTGCATACCCTTGCGCACCCGCAACGCCGAACCCTCGCCGCTCAAGGCGCTGGAACACGCCCTGCATCCCTGGGTGTCGTTCGGCATCCTGCCGCTGTTCGCCTTCGCCAATGCCGGGCTGTCGCTGAGCGGCGTGACCCTCGAAAGCTTCACCCACCATGTTCCCATGGGGATCGCGGTCGGCCTGCTGCTGGGCAAGACCATCGGCGTCTTCGGCCTGACCTGGATGGCAGTGAAAACCGGTATCGCTGCCTTGCCGTCCGGGGCCAACTGGGGCCAGGTGCTCGGCGTGGCAATTCTGTGTGGTATCGGCTTCACCATGAGCCTGTTCGTCGGCTCCCTGGCCTTCGAGCCCGGCAGCAGCGAATACGCCGGTATGGACCGCATGGGCATCCTGACCGGTTCACTGTTTGCGGCCCTGATCGGTTACGCCGTCACCGCCGCTGCCAGCCGCAGGAACAACACCCTGGCGTCCTGATCCGCAGCGCTTGGCCAGGCTGAAAACACAAAACCCCGACCAGTTGCCTGGCCGGGGTTTTGTTTTGTAGCAGGGAGGGTCAGCGGGTAACGCGGCTGGTACCGTTGACCGTCATGATGCGCACGCGGTCGCCCACGCGGAACACTTCGTTTTCCTGAACCTGCTGCACATAGGCACGCATGCTGCCGTCGTCTTCACGCACGGTGATTTCAACGCCCTGGGTACGGGTCAGGCCTTCTTCAGTGGCCGAGCCCAGCAGGCCGCCGGCTACTGCACCGATGACTGCGGTGACGATGCTGCCACGGCCACCGCCGATGGCGCTGCCGCCAACGCCGCCGATCACAGCACCTGCAGCGCCGCCGATCGGGGTCTTGGTGCCTTCGATTTTCACCGGACGCAGGGATTCGATGGTGCCCATGCGCACGGTTTGCACACGACGCGCTTCATCACGGGAGTAGGAGTCACCGGTCAGGTTGGAGGCACAGCCACCGAGCAACATTGCCATCGTGGTGAAGGATGCAACCAGCAAAACAGACTTACGCATAGGATCAACTCCAAAGGACAGATAATCATTAGACTCCGCAGCTTGACGCCTGTCACGGCGTCGCCCGGATAAAATTGCTTTCATTCAGCCAAAGTACAGGCTGCGTAAACGCCAGGCTTTCTCATTACGGTAGCTCCAGCTCCCTGCATAGCGCCACCGAACAAAGGATTTTCCATGGACTACTTCATCATCATCGCGACCACCGCAGCTGGCTTGTATTTCCACTGGTGGCTGTATGTACGCATCAAGCGTTGGACCGATCGGGACCTGGCCCTCTCCCTGGCCGGAACCGATGCCCAGAAGAAGCAATTCATGCTGGAGCAACTGGCCGAGGCCCAGCGCCAGAAAGTAAAACGCCGGGACCTGCCGCAATGGCTGGAAACCGCTGCGGCCGGCTACCCCGGCGAGTGACCTGCAATCCGATCAAGGAGCCAGACGTTCGCGGACCCACTCCTGGCCTTGCAGGCGATAGTTCAAACGGTCATGCAGTCGGCTGGGGCGCCCCTGCCAGAACTCGATGCGCTCCGGCAGCAGGCGATAACCACCCCAGTGTTCCGGGCAATCGGGCTGGCTATCGCTGAAGCGAGCCTCAGTGGCCTTGAGCAACTCTTGCAGTTCGTCACGATCGGCGATCACCCGGCTCTGCGGTGAAGCCCAGGCTCCCAGCCGGCTGCCCAGGGGGCGCACCTGATAATAGGCATCGGACTCCTGTGGAGTGACCTTGACCACCCGCCCTTCAATCCGCACCTGACGCTCCAGGGTCGGCCAGAAGAACGTCATGGCGGCGAAGGGCCGTGCAGCCAGCTGCTGGCCCTTGGCGCTCTCGTAGTTGGTGAAGAAGGTGAAGCCCTGCTCATCCAGGCCCTTGAGCAACAGGATGCGGCAGTGAGGGCGACCATCGGTATCGACGGTCGCCACGGTCATGGCATTGGCTTCCACCGGCGGTTGCTCGGTTTTCACCGCATCGGCAAACCACTGGTGGAACAGCGCAAAAGGTTCAGCCGGGGCCTGCGCCTCGGACAAGCCGTCGCGAGTGTAGTCGCGGCGCATATCAGCCAGGGACTGAGTCATGCCTGCTTCCTTATCCTTGAAAATCAGTTTTTAGCCTGGGCGGTAGCCGTTGCGGTCTTCGAAGAGGCGGCGGCCTTCTTCACCGGAGCCTTCTTGGCTGCCGGCTTCTTGGCCACGGTAGCCTTCTTCGCAGGCGCCGCTTTCTTGGCGGAAGCCGCGGGTACTGGAGGCACGGCATCCTGTACGGCAACCATTTCAGTCTCGGAAGGCGTCGGCTGGTTGTACTTGCTCAGCAGGCCCAGCATGGTGCTGCGCTGGGTCAGCATGATTTCCACCCGACGGTTCAGCGAGCGACCCTGGGGGCTGTCGTTGGCGGCACGCGGCATCACCGAACCCATGCCACGCAGCATCAGGCGGTCCTGCTTCAGGCCGCTGAGGCTGAAGATTGCCGCTACGGACTGGGCACGATCACGGCTCAGTTTCTGGTTGGCCAGGGTCGGGCCGGTGGCGTCGGCATGACCGAGAATCAATACGGCAGTCTTCGGATCACCTTCCACCGCCTTGGCGACGCGGGTGAACGGACCCAGGGTGACCGGCAGCAGCATGGCTGGACGATCCGGGTTGAACGAGGCATCTACCAGCGCAGTGACCACCAGCACGTTTTCACGACGCTCGATCTGCAGCTTGCTGTCCTTCACCGCTTCGCGCAGGCGTGGCTCGTAGTCGTCCAGCCAGGCCTGGGTGATTTTCGGGTCGGGCATCGGGATGTCCGCCACATTGACCTTGCTCAAAGGCTTGGGCTGGCTCTTGGGGAACGGCCACCACCAGTGGGTTTCGGAGTCGGCTGCCGCTGCCACTGCCGGCGCTGGGGCAGGCTCGGCCTTCTTCGCTTCGGCCACTGGCTTGTCGGAAGAATCCTTGGAGGAGAACGGCCACCACCACTTGCTGCTCTCGGCCTTGGCGGCAGGAGCGGCAGGGGCTGCGGCAACGACCGGCGCTGGAGCTGGAGCTGGAGCGGGCTCGGCAGCAGCGACAGGCGCCGGCTTGGCGCCAGCAGCGGCCTTGGCGGCAGGGGCCGGGTGCTTGCCAGCGGCTGTGTTCTTGGCAGCAGGGGCCGGTGCAGCGGCCTTGGCCACTACCGCAGGCTTGCTTGCAGAAGCGGCAGGTGCGGCTTCAGTGGTGGCAACCGGCTTTTCAGGCGCAGCTGGGGTTTCCTTGCTGCTGGCCTTATCGGAGCCGAATGACCACCAGTGGCCGCCATCCGCTTCATTTTGTGGGGTTTGCGCGCAACCGGTGACGGTCAGGCAGATGGCCAAGGCTAGAGACTTGTTCGACGACATGGGATATCCACAAAATGAGATAAAAAATTCGGTCTAAACAACCGTTACAAACAGACGCTTGGAAATTATAAAAGCCACAGGGTTCCATCCTGCAGCTTTCCAAGCATGTTTAAGCAAAAAAGTTCTTAACAGCAACCTTTTTACAGACAATCCGACAAAACCCGCACCAGCTTCTGTGCCCGAGGGTCCATCAACACATAGGGCCCCAGGGTATTTGTCACAAAACCGAACGCCACATCGTGCTCCGGGTCAGCAAAACCGATGGAGCCCCCTGCCCCCGGATGCCCGAACGCCCGCGCGCCCAGGCCAAAGGTGGCATTGGCTACCTGGGGCTGATCGAGCATGCAACCCAGGCCGAAGCGGGTCTGGGTCAGCAACGTCTTGTCCATGCCCAGGCTGTGCTCCCGCGTCAGCTCTTCGAGCATGTCGGCTTCCAGCAAACTGCCGTCCAGCAGGCCGCTGTAGAACCCGGCGAGGCTGCGGGCATTGCCGTGGCCGTTGGCCGCCGGCTGCTGCATGCGCCGCCACTCGGGTTTATTGGTGCTGGTCAGGATAGACGGTGGATTGGTAAACGCCCGAGTACTCATCGCATCGGGTTCGCGCATGGTGACTTGCAGCAGGCGCTGGGCCGCAGCATCGCCGATGTTGCCCTTGCCACGGGCGATATGCGCCACGCGGTAGAACTCCTCATCGGCCAGGCCGACATGGAAGTCCAGCCCCAAAGGCCTGGCGACCCGGGCCACGATGGACTCCCCCGGCCCGCGCCCATCGGCACGCCGGATCAACTCGCCCACCAGCCAGCCATAGGTGATGGCTGCGTAGCCGTGCCCCTCACCGGGCGTCCACCAGGGCTGCTCGGCGGCCAGGGCATCGACCATGGTCTGCCATTCGTACAGGGCTTGCGCAGGCAACAGCTCGCGCACTGCCGGCAGGCCGGCCTGATGGCAGAGCAACTGGCGCAAAGTAATGGCTGCCTTGCCCGCCGCGGCGAATTCCGGCCAGTAGTCGGCCACGGGCGCATCCAGCTTGAGCTTGCCCTCGGCCACCAACTGCAGCGCGGTGACTGCGGTAAAGGTCTTGGTGCAGGAGAACAGGTTGGCGATGGTGTCGCTGTGCCAGGCCTCGGCGCCGTCCTTGTCCGCGGTACCGGCCCACAGGTCGATGACGGTTTCCCCGCCGACCTGGATGCACAGCGCCGCGCCGCGCTCCTGGGAGTCCTCGAACAGGGCGGCGAACGCCTCGCGTACCGCTTCGAATTTAAGCTCGTAATGACCTTGAATCTGCACCCCTGACTCCCCCTGCAACAAAGCTCGACAACGTGGCGCGCATTGTTCCAGCCCCGAAGGCATTTGGGAACAGCCGGCGAGCTGCCAGCTGTCACCGGCAAACCCTCGTTTCAGAGGGCTGCCCGGGGTTTCCCGGAAAGCCGCTCAGGCCTTGTGAACGTCAATGACCGTTACCGGCATGGCCTCCGGCGTGCCCGCCCGGGCCCTTGCCGGCGCGGCCTTTGTCAGCACCATCGCCCCCATGCTCGCCAGCCACGGCCTGCTCCGCCTCGACCCGAGCCTGCTCCGCGGCCTTGCCCAACTGGTCAATGGCCTGCAGGTTGCTCTTGCGCACGCTGTCGACAAAGCCCTGGAACGGCACATCGGTGATGCCCACCAGGCCGAAATGGCCGTTTTCACCGTCCAGCAAGCGCCCGGTCACCGGCTGGTCCAGGTACTGGAACCAGTGCACGCCGACAATCGACGGCTCGCTGACCGCCTGCTTGAGGAAGTTGGCATAGGCCGGGCCACGGTCCTCTTCCCGGGCCAGCTCGGTCACACCGCCCCAGAACGGACCGCGATCCCGGGAACCGAAGTTGAACTCGGTCACCAGTACCGGCTTGTCGAGGCTGCGCAGGTAGGCAAAGTCCTGACCGTCCTGGGGCTTGAGGGTGTACATGTTGAAGCTCAAGACATCGCAGTACTGGGCGCAGGAAGCCACGGCCTCAGGGTTGCTCACGGCAAACCGCCCGCCCAGCAGCAGGTGGTTGGGGGCGTGCCATTTCAGCGAGTCGGAGATGGTCTTGAAGTAGGTATCGGCGAAGACCTTCTGGAAATACTTGAAGTCGGCCTCGATCTCCGGGTGCTCCGGGCTCGGCAACGGCGGCACGAACCCCGGGTCTTCCATCAACTCCCAGGCCGGCAGGTCGATGCCCCAGGCTTTCGACAGCCCGGCCTGGTTGCGGTACTTGTCCCGCAGTTGCTTGAGAAACGCGCGCTTGGCCGGTACGTCGGTGGTCAGGCGCAGGGTGCCGTAGGCCAGGGCATAGCGGGATTTGGCATCGTCGCCAGGGCCGGCCCAGGCCAATTCGTTGTCGGCAAAGTAGCCGATCAGCCAGGGGTCGTCCCGATGGTCGCGGGCGGCAATGGCCACGGCACGTTCGGTGGCCATGGCAAAGCGCGGGTCGAAAGGATCCGGCATGCCGCCCCACCAGTCACTGCCGGTGCTGATGCTGGCGTAATCACCCACGATCGACAGCGGCAAGGTGTAAGGCACCCGGTCGGCCAGCCCCAGGGCCGGAGCGCTCCAGTTGCCGATGGTATTGAAGCCCCAGGCCTGCAAGCGGTCCAGGGTGTGGCCAACCCAGCGTTTCTGGTCGAAGGCCGGTGCCACGCAAGGAGTTGCCTGGGGCGCCGGCGAGGTGTCGGCCGGCGCCTGCTGCGCAGTGGCACTGTCCGCGGTGCAGGGCTTGCCGTAGGTCCGTTGCAGGTTGGCCTGATAGAAGTCATACCAGCGCCCTGAACCATAGCCACGGCCCTGGTCGGCGCCATTGCCGCCACGGTTGTCGCCTTCACCGTAATACGCCGCCAGGGGTTCGTCGTCCTTGGGCAAGGCGCCGAACATCCATTCCCGGCCCGCGACATAGGTCTGGTTGTTGTCGGGCGCCACAGTATTGACCCCCAGTGAATAGAACGGATGCCCCTGCGGGGTCACGAGGAACCAGCGGCCATCTCGTTTTTCCGTGCGAAAGAAACCGCTGGCCTTGAAGCTCGGCCCCTTGTTCCAGCCACCGTAGCTGTCCAGCGAAGCCTTCTCGCGCTCTCCCAGCCAGCCCTGGAGCTGTTGTTGCTCCTTGGCGTCGGCCGCCTTGAGCTGATCGTCGCTGGTGATCTTTTCCGGCCAGCGGGCCCGGGTCGATTGACCGTAGGCATCCACCAGGGAACCGTAGACCGCCTTGATCACCCCCTCGCCGTCCTGCACGCCGAAACGCTCCAGCAGAATGCTCTGGGCCGCCTTGGGGTTGTCCATGGACAAGGTCACCGACACCACCTGGCTGCGGTCCAGTTGCCCTTCACTGCTGGCCAGCAGGATGCGCTGGCCGTCCAGGGTCATCGGCATCGGTGGCGCGGCCTTCATGCCCTGGCTCAGCGGACTGCTGGCCACCAGTGGCACCAGCAGGGTCTGCGCCGGGCCGGCCGGCAGGTCGACGCGGCTGACCAGGGTCTTGCCATCATTGCTCTGGATAGTCACGTAGAGGGTCAGGGCCCAGTTCATCGCGCTCTGGATACGCAGGCTCATCATTCCCGACTGCGACCAGTCCCAGGCCCCGCTCTGGGGCGCCAGGCTCAGGCTCGGCCGGCTCGTGGGGTTGAAGATGATGCGCCGCAGCACTTCGCCTTCGGCCGTTTGCTCTGCGTTGGATTGCGGCAGGCTGGCATCCTGTGTCGCCACCTGCACCACAGCAGCAGGTCGGACAAAGTTGAACAGCGTCTGTTGTCCGGCCGGGGCCGCCCAGACGGGCGCGGCAAACAACAGGGCAAATACAGCGGGCAACGAACGGCGAATCATATGAACCTGGCTCTCCCTAAAGACCGATGAACGGCCGGTGCTGAAGCGGTGACATGAAATAGACAGCACGGCACGCAAATATGCGGGCCGTGCTTAAGATATTTCTCGGCGAAACGGCGGCAAGGCATTGAGGATAGCCTTGCCATAGCGCTGGGTGACCAGACGGCGGTCCAGCAGAGTGATGGTGCCGCGGTCCTGTTCGGTGCGCAGCAGGCGACCGCAGGCCTGGACCAGCTTGAGGGATGCATCCGGCACCGAGATTTCCATGAACGGGTTGCCACCACGGGCTTCGATCCACTCCGCCAGCGCCGCCTCCACCGGGTCATCCGGCACCGAGAACGGGATCTTGGCGATCACCACGTGTTCGCAGTAGGCCCCGGGCAAGTCCACCCCTTCGGCGAAACTCGCCAGGCCGAACAGCACGCTGGAATCGCCACCGTCGACCCGCGCCTTGTGCTTGTTCAGGGTTTCCTGCTTGGACAGGTTGCCCTGGATGAACACCTGCTTGCGCCAGTCCCGGTCCAGGCCGTCGAACACGTCCTGCATCTGCTTGCGCGAGGAGAACAGCACCAGGGTGCCTCGCGAGCCCTCCACCAGTTCTGGCAGGTCGCGAATGATCGCCGCGGTATGCGCCGGCGCGTCCCGCGGGTCGGCCCGCAGGTCGGGCACCCGCAGCACCCCGGCATCGGCATGGTGGAAAGGGCTCGGCACCACGGCGGTCACGGCCTTTTTCGGCAGGCCGGCACGCATGCGGAAACGGTCGAAAGTGCCCAGGGCAGTCAGGGTCGCCGACGTAACCAGGGCACCGTAGGCCACGTTCCACAGATTGCGCCGGAGCATTTCCGCAGCGAGGATCGGGCTGGCGTTGACCTCGATGTCGAACAGCGAGCCGCTTTCGGCCAGGGTCAGCCAACGGGCCATGGGCGGATTGTCTTCCGGGTCCTCGACGGTGAACGCGGTCCACAGTTCCCAGTTGCCCGAGGCACGGGCCAGCAGGCTGCCGAACAGCGGGTACCACTCTTCGGCCTGGTTGCTGGCGATACCGATGTTGACCTCGCCATCCATGCCTTCCTTGAGCAACTCGGTCAGGCGGGTGAACAGGTCGGTGAGACGGGAAAAGCCCTTTTTCAGCTCCAGGCCCATCTCGCGCATATGCTCGGGGATCAGCCCGCCGACAAAACGGTGGCGTGGCCGCTCGCGGCCTTCCATGTCTTCGCCGGTGCGGAAATCGGCGATCTGCTCGCAGGCGGTGAACATGAACTGCTGCTGGGTCTTGATCTCCCGCGCCAGCTCCGGCACCTGCTCGATCAGGCGCCCCAGATCACCCGGCAACGGGTGCTGGGCCAGCAGCTTGGTGAGGTTCTTGGCGGTCTGCTCCAGCCAGTCGGCAGTGGAGCGCAGGCGGGTGTAATGGGCGAAGTGGCCAATGGCCTTGTCCGGCAGGTGGTGACCTTCGTCGAACACATAGAGGGTGTCGCGCGGGTCCGGCAGCACCGCGCCGCCGCCCAGGGCCAGGTCGGCCAGGACCATGTCGTGGTTGGTGACAATCACATCGACCTTGCCCATGCCCTCCCGAGCCTTATAGAAGGCGCACTGGCCGAAGTTCGGGCAATGGCGGTTGGTGCACTGGCTGTGGTCGGTGGTCAGGCGCGCCCAGTCGGCGTCTTCCAGGGCCGTGGGCCAGCTGTCGCGGTCGCCGTCCCATTTATTGCCGGCGAGTTTTTCGATCATGCTGGTGAACAGCTTCTGGCTGGCTTCATCCACTTCGATCTTGAAGCCTTCTTCCTCGAACAGCTGGGCCGTGGCGGTCTGGGCGTGGCCTTCCTGGAGCAGCATGTCGAGCTTGGACAGGCACATGTAGCGACCCCGGCCCTTGGCCAGGGAGAAGCTGAAGTTCAGCCCGCTGTTGCGCATCAGGTCGGGCAGGTCCTTGTAGACGATCTGCTCCTGCAGGGCGACGGTGGCGGTAGCGATCACCAGGCGCTTGCCGGCGGCCTTGGCCGTGGGAATTGCCGCCAGGCTGTAGGCCACGGTCTTGCCGGTACCGGTGCCGGCTTCCACGGCGACCACCGCCGGGTCGCCACTGCGCCGGCCTTCGTCGTCGGTGTCGATATCACCCAGGACCTTGGCCACTTCGGCGATCATCAGGCGCTGGCCGTAACGCGGCTTGAGGCTCTTGGCTTCGAGAAAACGCGAGTAGGCGCCCTGGATCGTGGTTTTGAGTTCGTTGCTGATCATGGTTTTTCGGGCGCACAAAACGCTGGATAAATTTTCAGTGGTTCGAATCGGCCGCTATCATACCCCGCTAATTCATCCCGCGCAGAACGGAGTACCCGAATGACCCCTTTCGCCCTTGCCTACACCCTGCATGTCCTGGCCGCCCTGGTCTGGGTCGGCGGCATGTTCTTCGCCTGGATGGTCCTGCGCCCGGCGGCCATGGTGGCCCTGGAGGGGCCGGCGCGGCTGAAGTTGTGGGCGCAAGTGTTTCCGCGTTTTTTCGTCTGGGTGTGGATCGCCGTGGTGCTGTTGCCGATCAGCGGTATCGGCCTGCTGCATTTGCGCTTCAGCGGCTTTGAAACCGCGCCCAAGTATGTGCAGATCATGATGGGCCTGTACCTGGTGATGACCGCCCTGTTCATCCGCATCCAGTCCTTGCAGTTGCCGGAGCTGCGCAAGGCAGTAGCGGCCGAGGATTGGCCCGCTGGTGCCGCGGCGCTGGGCAAGATCCGCCGGCTGGTGGGCAGCAACCTGATCATCGGCCTGGTGCTGGTCGCCCTGGCGGCGGCCCGGCCGACCTTCTGAAAACAGGCCGCCCGCTACAGAAGCGGGCGGCCGGGCAAGGTTCAACGCAAACGTTACGTTACAGGCGCTGCACCGTCAGCGCGCCAGGCTCGCCGGCCGGGCCGGGCTGCCCCTGGGCGCCGGGCCGTCCGCTCTTGCCACCGTCGGTGCGGTACACCAGGCACCCCTTGGACTTGCCGCCCGCACCCGGCTTGCCACCGGCACCGGCCAGCCCGCCTGCACCACCATCGACCCAGACCTTGATCTGCTCGCTGGGGAAGTCCCGCGGCAGTTCCACCCGGACCTGGGCGCCTGCCGCACCAGGACGGCCATCGCCGCCATTGTCACCGTCAGCCCCACGCCCCGCGCTGCCCCAGGTGCAGCCCGGTTCCTGGCCATTGGCGCCATCCAGACCGACATAACCCGGCGCACCGGCACCGCCCCGGGCATCCACGGACAGCGTCTCGGCCTGTAACGACTCGATGCGCAGGTTCAGGTTGCGCCCCGGCTTGGCGGCCTTCAGGTAGGTACCCGGCGCGCCTCGGGAAGTGATCTGGCTACCCGCTTCCAGCTCCGCACGGCGGACAGTCAAGTGCAGGCTCTGTTCGGTAGGGACGATGGCGATCCGCGCCTCATGCCCCAGCCGCAGTTCGTCCACCTTGAGCTCGGTGACATTGGCCGGGATCAGCAAGGTGCCATAGTCCGCCACTTCCAGCCGCTCCAGTTGCAGAGTGCTGGCGGTATTGGGCAGACGCATCAGGGAGTTGGTTTCGACCTTGACCACCTGGGCCATGGCCAGGGGGCTGCAGAAAAGAGCCAGCAGGCAGAGCTTACGCATGGTCGGCCTCGACAACGACAGGAGCAGGAAGAGTCTGCAGGTGGAAGATCCCCACCAGCAGGATGTACAGCCGGTCACGCCAGGGATGTGGCCGATCCTTGAGGCTGCCGTTGAACAGCAGCAGTTCCAGCAAATGGGTCAGCAGCAACAGGCTGCCCGCCAGATTCACTAGAAGATGCAGCGGGTTGATCAACGGCCTGGCCAGGTTGATCAACACCACCAACCAGAAAACCAAGGTCAGAAACTTCCCCAGCCCCCATAAAACCTTCATACGCTCCCCTCGTGAATTATTCTTTGCGCGCACAGTAACGACTTATCCCGGGGGTAAGCCAGAGGGGAATGAAAATTCTTCACGAAGTGGCTGTTTAGCCACCGGATCGACGAGGATCGCCCGTTACAGACAGGCTGAGCCCATCGCCGAGAAGGCACCGGGATCAAAGGCTCCTGCGCCATCAGCATGGCCCTGGCACAGGAGCAGAGGCGGCCACATGTGGCTCATCGCCGCACAGGCCCTGGGGTTTCAGCGGTTGATCTGGATTTCCGTACGACGGTTCATCGCCCGGCCTTCGGCGGTCTTGTTATCCGCCACTGGCTTGCTTTCACCGGCGCCGGTTACCGAGACGAAACTGCTGCGGGGAATGCCGTTGCTGATCAGGTACTCCACGACCGAGTGGGCACGCTTGTCCGAGAGTTTCTGGTTGTAGGCATCGCTGCCGACGCTGTCGGTATGGCCGGTCACTCGCAGTTGGGCACTCGACGCCTCCTGTTTCAGTCGGGTGACGATGGTGTTGAGCTTGGTTTTGTCGGCATCGGTCAGCTTGGCCGAGTCGAAATGGAAGTGCACATCACGAATGACAATGGTTTCTTCCTTGACCACTACCACCTCTTCTACCACCGGTGGCGGTGGTGGGCAGCCGTTGGCATCGACCTGGACGCCTCTGGGTGTGTGGGGGCACTTGTCGCGGCTGTCCGGCACGCCATCGCCGTCCTCGTCGCCATCACCTTTTACCCAGCAGTACGCACCCGCCAGGCCACCGACCACCAGTGCGCCGCCGCCCGCCCACGAGGAGCTTTCGGTGGCGCCCAGCGCCGCGCCCGTGACGCCACCTACCGCGGCGCAGATCGGCCAGTCGGTTTTCTGCAAACCTGCACAACCAGTCAACACACTGGTTAACAGAACCAGGGGTACTGCCGTCCGAATGATGCTCATCTGATTTCTCCTGAGGGATCGGCTCAAGGCCGATTCACGGAGTAAAGACCGCGCATTTCATCTGCGCCAGCACCTGGCTATCACCGGTTTCGCCCCGTAAACACGGGAGGTTCGCCGATTTAGTGGTGAACCGCTCTAGGCCCGCAGATGCCGGCACGCTAGTCTTTAGCGTTCTGACCGAGGAGCTAAGATGAGCGCCGGCATTTCCAACCGTACCCCGCAGCAGGCCCTGGCGGCTTTGCTGGATCGCTACGCACCACAACAGCTGCTGCTGATCGGTGCCAGCGACTTCCCCGCCCTGGCTGCCTTCAAGGAGGCCCACCCCACGACCCAAGTGGCCCAGGCGGCACCCGGCCCTCTGCCTGCGGAACTGGCAGCGCGGCGTTTCGACCTGGCCCTGGCCGTGGATTGCCTGGAGCACTTGCCCAAGCGCGACGGCCTGAACCTGCTTGGGGGCATTCGCAACCTCAATGCCAGCCGGATCGCCGTGCTGGCCGACCTGTGTGCCTGCGGCTGGCAGGAAACCGACTTCTATTCCCTGGCGTTGCAGGCCAGCGAACGCTTTCAGCGCGATGAACAGGTCCTGACCCTGTTCACCTACGATCTGCTTGAATACAAGCAAGTGCCCGATTGGCTCAATTCACGATTCTGGGCAAACCCGGAAAACTTTGGAAAGTATTGGTGGTAACACAATGAGTGCCTCGATTTGTCCCTGCGGCAGCGGCAACCTGCTGGATGCCTGCTGCGGCCACTACCATGCCGGTCATCCGGCGCCCTGCGCGGAAGCCCTGATGCGTTCGCGCTACAGCGCCTATATGCTGGGGCAGGTGGATTACCTGCTGGCCACCACCCTGCCGGCGCAACAGGCGGGCCTGGATCGCCAGTCCATCAGCGACTGGAGCGCCCAAAGCACCTGGCTGGGGTTGCAGGTCGAAAGCTCGGAAGTCTTCGGCGGCCAGCCCGAGCATGCCTTTGTCACCTTTACTGCCCGCTGGCACGACAGCCAGGGCGAGCATAGCCACCGCGAACGCTCATCCTTCGTGCAGAACCAGGGACGCTGGTATTTCATCGACCCCACGGTTCCCCTCAAATCCGGCCGCAACGACGCCTGCCCCTGTGGCAGCGGGCACAAGTTCAAGAAGTGCTGCGCCAGCTATTTCAGCCGCTGAGCCGCGACCGGCCGCTACCAACCCGGGCCCAGGATGGGCACCGGCATCCAGAGGGAGTCTTGCAATGATCGGTGAGCTGCGTGCGTTACGAACCTTGTGCCTGCTCGGCGCGCTGAGCCTGACGGGTTGTGCCTCCTGGTTCAGCGATGAGTCCGTCGACCCGACGGTGCATCTGGTCAAGGTCGAGGTGGTCAAGGCCAACCTGCTGGAACAACGCTTCACCCTGCACCTGCGGGTGGATAACCCCAACGACAGCGACCTGACCGTGCGTCGCCTGACCTACAAGGTCTACCTGGAGCGCTTCCTGCTCAGCGAAGGCGAGCACGAACACTGGTTCACCGTCACGCCCCACAGCAGCCGCTTCTTCAAGGTGCCGGTGCGGACCAACCTGTGGCCGCAGATCCGCGATGTGGTGAAATTGCTGCGCAAGCCCGAGCGACCTATCCCCTACCGCCTCGAAGGGGAACTGGAAATCGGATTATTCATCGGCCAGGACGTGCACCTGAAGCGCAATGGCGTGATAATTCCCGGCGATTTTATCCCGGAGTAACCCGCAATGACCCAGCAACCTCATGTCCATGGCCCTGACTGCAACCACGATCATGACCATCACGATCACGACCATGGCCATGTTCACGGCCCGCACTGCAACCACGCTCACCAGGAGCCGGTACGCAACGCACTGAAAGACGTTGGCCGCAACGACCCTTGCCCATGCGGCAGCAGCAAGAAATTCAAGAAGTGCCACGGCGCCTGACTTGAGCGCGGGCGGGGCCTGCCTTAGCACTTGCGCCTTCAGCTGCCCCCGGCCTCCTGGGCCAGCAACTGCGCCAGGTCCAGGACGGTGGCGTACTCGCCATCCAGATTGGCCAGCGACATGGCATGCACCTCCTCGGCACTACGGGCCCGACCGTTGAAGTCGGGCTTGTCGAAGGTGTAGCAGGCGTCGGCCACCACCCACACGGCAAAGCCCAGGTTGCCAGCCGTACGCGCCGTCGACTCCACAGAGTTGTTGGTGGCAACACCGACAATCACCAACCCGGCAATCCCCTCGCGCCGCAAATCCGCTTCCAGCGAATTGGCGCAAAACGCATCCGGCACCTGCTTCTGAACCCGCCATTCCCCGTCCCGGGGCTCAAAGCACGGTTGAAACTCCACCCCCGACTGCCCGGGCCAGAACACCGAATCCGGCGAACGCGACAGGTGTTGCACATGGATCACCGGCCAGCCGCGGGCGCGCCAGTGGGCCAGCAGTTCGAGCATCCGCACCTGCGCCTCGGGGTTGTTGCGCGGGCCAAGCCGAGGCTGGAGGATGCCTTGCTGCTGGTCGATGAGCATCAGTGCGGTGCCGGCCGGAAGGGGCATGTTTTTCTCTGTGGAGGTCATTGAATTTGCCGCACTTGAGCATCACTTAGCTGTTCAGGCAAGCCATCGAATGCAGACAGGACGACCTAATGCCGGAGTTTGCTGTCCTTAAGCACAGATACATCCCAATTGGAGCGTTCCATGATCGACCTGTATTACTGGACCACCCCCAACGGCCACAAGATCTCCCTGTTCCTGGAAGAAGCCGGCCTGCCCTACACCCTGTACCCGGTGAACATCGGCCTGGGTGAGCAATTCAAGCCCGAATTCCTGAAGATCGCGCCCAACAACCGCATTCCGGCGATCGTTGACCACCAACCCGCCGATGGCGGCCAGCCACTGTCGCTGTTCGAGTCCGGGGCGATCCTGTTGTACCTCGCGGAAAAGACCGGCCAGTTCCTGCCCCAGGACCTGCGCGGGCGCCAGGAAGCCCTGCAATGGCTGTTCTGGCAGATGGGCGGGCTGGGACCGATGGCTGGGCAGAATCATCACTTCAGCCAGTTCGCCCCGGAAAAGATCCCCTACGCCATCAAACGTTATGTGGATGAAACCGCGCGCCTGTACGGCGTGCTCGATCGGCGCCTGGCGGACCGCAAGTTCGTCGCCGGCAGCGACTACAGCATTGCCGACATGGCGATCTATCCCTGGATCGCTTCCTACAAGAAGCAGAGCCAGAAACTCGAGGACTTCCCGCATCTGCAGCGCTGGTTCAACAGCATCCAGGCCCGGCCGGCTACCGAGCGGGCCTATGCCCTGGTAGAGCAGGTCAATCCCGCCTCCTGAACCTTGTGCCTGCAGGAGCTGGCTTGCCAGTCACGGTGCCCGCAAGGGCCAGCCAAGGCCAGAAGGCCTCTTCGCCGGCAAGCCGGCTCCTACGGGTTTTGCCAGGCGCCGACGCGCCGGCGATCGCTATTTGCAGCGTCGTCGAGAAATACCTCCTGCCCCCGCTTGCGCGGCACTCGCCTGCTCACTAACGTAGCGCCTTTATCGACGCTACCCCCCCGCAGGAGCTTTGCCATGGCCTCGCCAGCCTTCTCACATTTTCTTCCCCGGTTCGGCGTTGCCGCGGCAGTGGCCAGTGCTCTGAGCCTGGCCGGTTGCCAGTCCTGGAACACTCAAGACACCCTGCCCCCCACCTCTGGCGTGCAACCGCTCAAGGGCCTGGCACAGAACGTTTCCGTGCGGCGCAACGCGGTCGGCGTACCGCTGATCGAAAGCAGCAGCTTCCATGACGCCCTGTTCACCCTGGGTTATGTGCACGCCAGCGACCGCATTGGCCAGATGGTGACCCTGCGCCTGCTGGCACAGGGCCGCCTGGCCGAAATGTCCGGTGCCGACGCACTGGAAGTGGACCGCCTGATGCGCGCGATCAACCTGAAGAAAAGCGCCGATGAGCTGTACAAGGCTTCGTCGCCACGGATCAAGCGCTTCTTCGAGGTCTATGCCCGGGGCGTCAACGCCTACCTGTTCCGCTATCGCGACAAGCTGCCGCCGGACCTGGCAGCCCAGGGCTACACCCCCGAATACTGGAAAGCCGAGGATTCGGCGCTGATCTTCTGCCTGCTGAACTTCGGCCAGTCCGCCAACCTGCAAGAAGAGATCAACGCCCTGGTGCTGGCGCAGAAAGTCGGCAGCGACAAACTGCCGTGGCTGACTCCGAGCTATCCCGATGAACCCCTGCCCCTGGCCGAAGCGGACAAGCTCAAGGGCCTGAATCTCACTGTGCCGGGCCTGAACGAAGTCAGCCGCGCCATCAACCGTCTGGCCCAGCTCAACAGCCTGGGCACCCGCGGCGGCAGCAACCTGGCCATCGCCCCACAGCGCAGCCGCACCGGCCGCAGCCTGCTGGCCGCCGACAGCCACCTGCAAGCCTGGTACTACGCCCAGATCCGCGCGCCGAAATACCAGGCCGCTGGCGCGTCCATCGCTGGCCTGCCGGCGATTCTCCAGGGCTTCAACGGCAAGGTGGCCTGGAGCATGAGCTCGGTGGAGGGAGACAACCAGGACCTGTTCCTGGAAAAGCTCAAGCGCCAGGGCAACGCCCTGTACTACCAGAACAACGGCAAATGGCAGCCGGTGACCGTGCGCAACGAAACCTACTTCGTCAAAGGCCAGCGGCCGATTCGCGAAGCCGTGTACGAAACCCGCCATGGCCCGCTGCTCAACAGCGCCCTGGGGGCAGCGCTCGGTAACGGTTTCGGCCTGGCCCTGCAGACGCCGGAGCTCAAGGACGACAAGACCCTGGACGCCTTCTTCGACCTGTCCCGGGCGCAGAATGTCGAGAAGGCCTCGGATGCCAGTCGGGAAATCCGCGCCATCGCCCTGAACATGGTGTTTGCCGACGCCAGCAACATCGGCTGGCAGGTCACCGGGCGCTTCCCCAACCGCCGCGAAGGCGAAGGCTTGCTGCCCTCACCGGGTTGGGATGGCCGTTACGACTGGGACGGCTACGCCGACCCGATGCTCCACCCCTACGACCAGGACCCGCCCCAGGGCTGGATCGCCACCGCCAACCAGCGAGTGATCTCGCGGGGCTACGGCATGCAGCTGTCCAATTCCTGGCACGCCCCGGAACGGGCCGAGCGCATGGCCGGTCTGGCCTCCAGCGGCAAGCAGGACAACCGCAGCCTGATCGCCCTGCAGTACGACCAAAGCACCCTGTTCGCCGCCAAACTGAAAAAGATGTTCGAAGCTCCGGGCATGGCCCAGCCGCTGAAGCAGGCCATCGAGGCCTTGCCCGATACCGAACGCGCCAAGGCCAGGGAAGCCTATAGCCGCTTGCTGGCGTTCGACGGCAAGGTCAGCGCCGGCTCGGCCGACGCGGCGTTGTACGAATTGTTCCTGCAGGAGAGCGCCAAGCAGATCTTCCTCGACAAGCTCGGCCCCGAGTCCAGTGACGCCTGGCAAGCCTTCGTCGCCAACGGCAACCTTTCCTACTCGGCCCAGGCCGACCACCTGCTGGGCCAGGACGACAGCCCGTTCTGGGACGATTCGCGCACCGCGCAAAAGGAAGACAAGCCAGCCATCCTCGCCCGCAGCCTGGCAGCCGCCATCAGCTCCGGCGAGCAACTGCTGGGCGCCGACCGCAAGGCCTGGCAATGGGGCAAGCTGCACAGCTACCAGTGGACCAACGCCAATGGCCGGCAGATCCGTGGCCCGCTTCAGGCCGGGGGCGACCACAACACCATCAACAGCGCCGCGTACCGTTGGGGGCAGGATTTTGCCATCACTGATACACCGGCCCTGCGCTTGATCGTGGATTTCGGCCTCAGCGAACCCTTGATGGGCCTCAACAGCAGCGGCCAGTCCGGCAACCCGGTGAGCCCCAACTATGCCAACGGCATCGACGGCTGGCTCAAGGCCCAGTACCTGAGCCTGCCGATGCAACCGCAGAACTTCGAGCGCAGCTACGGCAAGACCCGCCTGACCCTGGTTCCAGGCAAGTAACCTTCCCCCACCCGCTTGCACGTCCTGTGCAAGCGGGCCTGCTCCAAAACGAACAGCTCACCGGCGCCCTCAACCGCGCTTGGCACTGGCAGCCCTGTCAGTTCGCCCATCGTAGATTGCCCACCCCTTCGCACCTTATTGGCGCCTGCCAAAAATCACGCCCCATCTCGGCGCACGGGTTCCCTCGTGTCGCTGCTTTCCAGCGCTTTTAAAACACCTGTTCGGGACTCTGGTTCGGAAATTGCTACTTTCATTAAGTCTTATGCGGTCCAGTAACAGTACTCATGCGCCACAAGCGCTCATATTGGTTCTTAGGGATTGAATAATGAAAAAAGCATTGCTGACCCTTTCTGCATTGGCTCTCTGCATGGCCGCCGGCTCCGCGCTGGCCAAGGAATACAAGGAACTGCGCTTCGGCGTCGACCCTTCCTACGCCCCCTTCGAATCCAAGGCCGCCGACGGCAGCCTGGTGGGTTTCGACATCGACCTGGGCAATGCCATCTGTGCCGAGCTGAAGGTCAAGTGCAAGTGGGTCGAAAGTGACTTCGACGGCATGATTCCAGGCCTCAAGGCCAATAAATTCGACGGTGTGATCTCGTCCATGACCGTCACCCCGGCTCGCGAGAAAGTCATCGACTTCTCCAACGAACTGTTTTCCGGCCCCACCGCATTCGTGTTCAAGAAAGGCTCGGGACTGAGCGAAGACACCGCCTCGCTCAAGGGCAAGACCGTCGGCTACGAGCAGGGCACCATTCAGGAAGCCTACGCCAAGGCCGTGCTGGACAAGGCCGGGGTCAAGACCCAGGCCTATCAGAACCAGGACCAGGTCTATGCCGACCTGACTTCCGGGCGCCTCGATGCCTCGATCCAGGACATGCTGCAGGCCGAACTGGGCTTCCTCAAGTCACCGCAAGGCGCTGACTATGAGATCAGCAAGCCGGTGGACGACCCGCTGCTGCCGGCCAAGACCGCGGTGGGTATCTCGAAAGGTAACAAAGAGCTGAAAGCGCTTCTGGATAAAGGTATCAAAGCGTTACACGATGATGGCACCTACGCCACCATCCAGAAAAAACACTTCGGTGACCTGAACCTCTACAGCGGTAAATAACCTGTCGGCGCCCATCCTCGATGGGCGCCTTTTTTATCGCTACGGGTCACAGATCGATGCTCGAAGAACTTCTAAAAAACCTGGGGCTTTCCGCGCTCAGCCTGAAGGGTTTCGGCCCTCTGCTGCTGGAAGGTACCTGGATGACCATCAAGTTGTCGGTGTTGTCGCTGCTGGTCAGCGTTTTACTGGGGCTGATCGGCGCCAGCGCCAAATTGTCCAGCGTTGCCCTGCTGCGGGTTCCGGCACAGCTCTACACCACCCTGATCCGCGGCGTGCCGGACCTGGTCCTGATGCTGCTGATTTTCTACAGCCTGCAAACCTGGTTGACCTCCTTTACCGATTTCATGGAGTGGGACTACATCGAGATCAATCCCTTCAGCGCCGGGGTGATCACCCTGGGTTTCATCTATGGCGCCTACTTCACCGAAACCTTTCGCGGGGCGATCCTTGCCGTGCCCCGGGGCCAGGTGGAAGCGGCCACCGCCTATGGCCTGAAACGCGGCCAGCGCTTTCGCTTCGTGGTCTTTCCGCAAATGATGCGCTTTGCCCTGCCAGGCATCGGCAACAACTGGATGGTGATGCTCAAGGCCACGGCCCTGGTGTCGATCATTGGCCTGGCCGACCTGGTCAAGGCTGCGCAGGACGCCGGCAAGAGCACCTACCAACTCTTCTACTTCCTGGTTCTGGCGGCGCTGATCTACCTGTTGATCACCAGTGCCTCCAACTTTGTCCTGCGCAGGCTTGAACGGCGCTACGCCGCCGGCGCCCGGGAGGCCGTGCGATGATCGAACTCCTGCAGGAATACTGGCGTCCCTTCCTTTATAGCGATGGCTACCACGTGACCGGCCTGGCCATGACCATGTGGCTGCTCAGTGCCTCGATCTGCATCGGCTTTTTGGTGTCGATCCCGCTGTCCATCGCCCGGGTCTCGCCCAAGCGCTACATCCGCTGGCCAGTGCAGTTCTACACCTACCTGTTTCGTGGCACACCGCTCTATATCCAGTTGCTGATCTGCTACACCGGGATCTACAGCATCGCCGCGATTCGCGCACAGCCAGTCCTGGATGCGTTCTTTCGCGATGCAATGAACTGCACCATCCTTGCCTTCGCCCTGAACACCTGCGCCTACACCACGGAGATCTTCGCCGGGGCGATCCGCAGCATGGCCCACGGCGAAGTCGAAGCGGCCAAGGCCTATGGCCTGAGCGGCTGGAAGCTGTACGCCTACGTGATCATGCCCTCGGCCCTGCGCCGCTCGTTGCCCTACTACAGCAACGAAGTGATCCTGATGCTGCACTCCACCACCGTGGCCTTCACCGCGACCATTCCCGACATTCTGAAAATCGCCCGCGACGCCAACTCGGCGACCTTCCTGACATTTCAGTCGTTCGGCATCGCCGCCATCATCTACCTGTGCGTGACCTTCGCCCTGGTGGGCCTGTTCCGCCTCGCCGAACGCCGCTGGCTGGCTTTCCTCGGGCCGACCCACTAGGACTTGCTGCAGGAAAACCGTCAATGCGCCACGAGATCCACGACCTGCTCGCCCCGCTGCCGGGCACCGCGCGCCAGGTCCACAGCTTTCACTTCGGCCCGCCCCAGGCCGCCGGCAAGGTCTATATCCAGTCCTCCCTGCACGCCGACGAGTTGCCCGGCATGCTGGTGGCCTGGCACCTCAAGCAACACCTGGCCGAGCTGGAAGCCGCCGGGCGCCTGCGCCAGGAAATCGTCCTGGTGCCGGTGGCCAATCCGGTGGGCCTGGAACAGGTGCTGATGGATGTGCCCCTGGGCCGCTACCAGCTGGAAAGCGGGCAGAACTTCAACCGCGGCTTCGCCGACCTGGGCGAACAAGTCGGCGATGCCATCGAAGGGCTGCTCAATGCCGACCCTGAACACAACCTTGAACTGATCCGCCGTCACCTGATCGATGCCCTGGCGCGCCAGCGGCCGCAAACCCAACTGCAGTCCCTGCAGTTGACCCTGCAACGGCTGGCCTGCGATGCCGACATGGTGCTGGACCTGCATTGCGACTTCGAGGCTGTGGCACATCTCTACACCACCCCCGAAGCCTGGCCCCGGGTGGAGCCGCTGGCTCGCTACCTGGGCGCCGAAGCCTGCCTGCTGGCCACCGACTCCGCGGCCTGGTCGTTCGACGAATGCTTCAGCCTGCTGTGGTGGCAACTGCAACAGCGCTTCGGCGAGCGCTTCGCCATCCCGACAGGCAGCTTTGCGGTGACCGTCGAGCTGCGCGGCCAGGGCGACGTCAACCACGGCCTGGCCAGCCTCGACTGCCAGGCCCTGATCGACTACCTGACCCGGCTTGGGGCCATCGACGGTGAAGCGCCGCCACTGCCCGAGCTGCCCTTCCCGGCCACGCCCCTGGCCGGTGTCGAACCGGTGGCGACCCCGGTAGGCGGGCTGCTGGTGTTCAACGCGCTGCCCGGGGAATACCTGGAAGCCGGGCAACTGGTGGCCGAAATCATCGACCCGATCCACGACCGGGTCACCCCCATCCATTGCAACAACGCCGGGCTCATGTACGCCCGCTCGCTGCGACGCATGGCCACCGCAGGCATGGTGATCGCCCATGTCGCCGGTCGCGAGGCCTATCGCAGCGGTTACCTACTTTCGCCTTGAGGATGCACGCCCCCATGTACAAATTGACCGTTGAAGGCCTGCATAAATGCTATGGCGACAATGAAGTGCTCAAAGGTGTTTCCCTCAAGGCCAGGACCGGCGACGTGATCAGCCTGATCGGCGCCAGCGGCTCGGGCAAGAGCACCTTCCTGCGCTGCATCAACTTTCTCGAAACCCCGGATGACGGCGCCATGAGCCTGGATGGCCAGCAGATCCGCATGGTCAGCGACCGCCACGGCATGCACGTGGCCGACCCGGCCGAGCTGCAGCGGATTCGCACTCGCCTGGCAATGGTGTTCCAGCACTTCAACCTGTGGAGCCACATGACCGTGCTGGAAAACATCACCATGGCCCCGCGCCGGGTGCTGGGGGTCAGCACCAGGGAGGCCGAGGAACGCGCCCGGCGTTACCTGGACAAGGTCGGCCTGCCGGCACGGGTGGCCAGCCAGTACCCGGCGTTTCTATCCGGCGGCCAGCAGCAACGGGTGGCCATCGCCCGGGCCCTGGCCATGGAGCCGGAGGTCATGCTGTTCGACGAACCCACCTCGGCCCTGGACCCGGAGCTGGTAGGCGAGGTGCTCAAGGTGATCCAGGGCCTGGCCGAAGAGGGGCGGACCATGATCATGGTCACCCACGAGATGAGTTTTGCGCGCAAGGTGTCCAGCCAGGTGCTGTTCCTGCACAAGGGCCTGGTGGAAGAAGAAGGGGCTCCGGAGGACGTGCTGGGCAACCCGAAAAGCGAGCGCTTGCAGCAGTTTCTCAGCGGCAACCTGAAGTAACAGCGGTACCGCGCCCGTTCAGGCTCTGGGCCGGGCGGGCGCGGTACGGGCTTCAGGCGACAGGCGCGGGAGGCGGCTCGTCGGGCAGGGTCGGTTCGCCCGGCTCGGTGGGTTCAAGGGGTTGCGGGGAATCGGGATCCGGCTGGCCGGGAATGCCACCGGCCATGCTGACGGGAGGATGCGCCAGCAGGGTCCAGGCCAGTACGCCAACCTGATTGGGTTCCAGCCTGGCCAAGGTGGCACTGATTCGCGGATCTATCTTCATGAGGGCACTCCTGAGCTGTGCCGGGTACGCCTTGCGCGTACCGGCAGTACCTCCAATAGAGTGCCTGCCGGCTCAGGAATTCCCGCTATTCGTCAGACAGACGAACTCAGGTGCGTGGCAGGGTCACGCCACGCTGGCCCTGGTATTTGCCGCCACGGTCCTTGTAGGACACTTCGCACTCTTCGTCCGACTCCAGGAACAGCATCTGCGCCACGCCTTCGTTGGCGTAGATCTTCGCCGGCAAGGTGGTGGTGTTGGAGAACTCCAGGGTCACGTGGCCTTCCCACTCGGGTTCCAGCGGGGTCACGTTGACGATGATGCCGCAACGGGCATAGGTGCTCTTGCCCAGGCAGATGGTCAGCACGTTGCGCGGAATGCGGAAGTACTCGACGGTGCGTGCCAGGGCAAAGGAGTTCGGCGGAATGATGCAGACGTCGCTCTTGATGTCGACGAAGCTCTTTTCATCGAAGTTCTTCGGATCGACAGTGGCCGAATTGATGTTGGTGAACACCTTGAATTCGTCGGCGCAACGCACGTCGTAGCCGTAGCTCGACACCCCGAAGGAGATCAGCCGATCCTGGCCTTCGCCACGCATCTGGCGCTCTACGAAGGGCTCGATCATGCCGTGCTCTTGCGCCATGCGGCGAATCCACTTGTCCGATTTGATGCTCATGGCGGGTGTCCTGAAATAGCGAGGTAAAAAAAAACGGTCTGGCATCTTACCGGGGCGCGAGGTCGGGTTCAAAGTCTGGGACGTTTTTCTCGCCTCACGCCACGATTTTCAAGGGCTGGGCGACGAGCGCCCCGCCGTCAGTCACGAAAACCGAGAAACCTTCGCACTGACCATTGGCACGTTCAGGAAAAAGGGTTAAGGTGGCGCCACTGTGCTGCTTGTGTCACTGAGAATCTCTACACGATGTTGAATTTCGATCCAACCATCTCCAAGAATTTTTCCTGCTCTTTGCACTCAGTCTCGGCCAGGGCTTTTCCTGAGTCGCAGTTAACTTTGTCCAAGGAGATACACCATGTCTAATCGCCAAACCGGTACCGTTAAGTGGTTCAACGATGAAAAAGGCTTCGGCTTCATCACTCCACAATCCGGTGACGACCTGTTCGTACACTTCAAAGCTATCCAATCCGACGGCTTCAAAAGCCTGAAAGAAGGCCAACAGGTTTCTTTCATCGCTACCCGCGGTCAGAAAGGCATGCAAGCTGAAGAAGTTCAAGTTATCTAACTTGTACTGATCCAGTAAAAAAGCCCCGCCCTCAACAGCGGGGCTTTTTTGTGCCCGTCACTTTTGTCGGCGCCCTCGTTGAAAAGGCGCCCATGCGTCCCGGGTTACCAGGTCACGCCAAAGCCCACGGTGTAGCGGGTCTTGTCCAGATCGCTGTCTTCGGTACCGCGGATCAGGTCTTTTTCCGCCTTGAGGTTCAACGAAGCCCAGTCGGTGACCTTGTAGCGCAGCCCCATCTCGGCATCCAGCGCATAGTCGGCCACCCCCGAAAGCGGCCGCCCCACCTCGCCATTGGTGAAGAACTCCACCCGCTTGCCGATCAGGTAACGGTTGTAGTCCCACTTCATCGCCAGGGAATAGAAGTTGTCCTTGCCGCCATCGGCGTACTCGTAATCGGTACGGTTGAGCAGCGAGCCCAGGGAGAACGCACCCAGCTCATCATCCCAGAACTGGTAGCCGGGGCCGGTACCCACCACCCGCTGCCGCGCAAGGTCCTCGACCTTGTCCCGCTTGTAGGTCAGGCGCCCTTCCCAGAACCACTTTTCCGTGATGAAACGGTCCAGAGCGTACTCGGCGCTCCAGTTGTCCGTGGTCACCACATGATCCTGGAACTCACGGTTGTATTCGCCCTGGGCATTGTGGCGCCAGGCCCCGTGACGCGCCGAGGTCTTGAAGTCGATGTCGTAGTCATCGGTGTTCTTTTCGGCGCGCTTGTAGTCCATGGCCACATCGACGTTGCCTTTCCAGACCATGTCTTCCACCAGCGGCTTGGGCTTCATGATCTGCTGGATGCTCGCCAGCTCCACCGTCTTGGGCGCCTCGCCGTTGGCCAGGATCACCTTGCCTTCGTCCGCCGCCTGCAGCGACTTGGCCTTCTCCCCGGTGTAGGCATCCTGCTTGACCAGCAGCTCCTGGTCGCTCTCCAGAGTCTTGACCTGCTTCCAGTCAATATTGATGGCGCCGCCATAGTCGGTCTGGATCAACAGCTTGCCGCCGTCGAACACCTTGATCTTGCCACTCAGGCGATCACCGTTCTTCAACCACACGGTATCGGCCAATACAGGCATGGAGGCGCTGAGCACCGCGAAACACAGCAAAGTTCTAGGCAACATAAGCAATAGAGGACTCGATCTTGCGAAAAAAAACGGCATTATTCCTGCTGAACAAGCCTTAGTCAGGACTGACCCGGGTATTGAGAGTGAGTTCAATACTCATCCGGCTTTGATCACCACAGCCGACCAGCGTCCCTCCTCTATTATCTGGAACCGCGAATGTGACCGAACACAGCGAAGAGCCGCAAAGCCCTGCACAGATCCGACGTACGGCGCTGTACCTGACCCTGGCCCAGGTCCCCGAAGGCAGGGTGGTGAGCTACGGCCAACTGGCGGAGATGGCAGGCCTGGGACGGGCGGCACGCTGGGTCGGGCGCACCCTCAGCCAGTTACCCGCCGACACCAGCCTGCCCTGGCATCGAGTGCTCGGCGCCGGTGGTCGCCTGAGCTTGCCGGCCGGCAGTCCCTCGGGCGACGAACAGCGGGCCAGACTGCGTGGCGAAGGTGTCTCTATCCTGAACAATCGCGTGGATATTCAGCGCCATGGCTGGCGCCCGGTGGAGCACAGCGGTTAGAGTGCGCGCTTTGTTTCCGTAATCTGAGGCAGACTTCAGCCCATGCCCCGTAAAACCTGGCGCGCCGCACTTGCCGCCTATGCCAGCCCCTCGACGCTCGTGCTGTTGCTGCTTGGTTTCGCCGCCGGCATGCCTTACATGCTGGTGTTCTCGACTCTTTCGGTGTGGTTGCGCGAGGCCGGTGTGGCCCGTGAAACCATCGGTTATGCCAGCCTGATCGGCCTGGCCTATGCCTTCAAGTGGGTATGGTCGCCCCTGCTCGACCAATGGCGCCTGCCCCTCCTGGGCAAGCTCGGTCGACGTCGTTCCTGGCTGGTGCTGGCGCAGACCCTGGTGATTCTCGGCCTGATCGGCATGGGTTTCTGCGACCCGCAAAAGCACCTTTCCTGGCTGATTGCCATTGCGGTGATCGTGGCATTCGCCTCGGCCACCCAGGACATCGCCATCGACGCCTACCGCCTGGAAATCGCCGACGACAGCCGCCAGGCCGCCCTGGCAGCCAGTTACATGTCCGGCTATCGAGTTGCCGTGCTGCTGGCCACTGCCGGCGCACTGTTTTTCGCCGAGGGCTTCGGTTCCACCGGTTTCAGCTACAAGCACTCGGCCTGGACCGGCACCTACGTGCTGTTCGGGGTCCTGATGATCCCGGCCCTGATCACCACCTTGCTGATGCGTGAACCCGCGGTGCCGCTGCGCACCCAACTGTCCGCCGGGCGCTACAGCTTCGCTCACCAGTTGATCTCGGTATTCGTGCTGATCGTGCTACTGGTTTCCGTTCCCGCAACCTTCACCCAGCTGTACAACACCGACTTCGCCAGCGTGATCTTCGACGGCGTCAGCCTGCTGGACCTGCTGCTGGAAGACCGCGCCTTCCTGCGGGCCATCCTCTACATCACACTCAGCACCCTGTGCCTCTCGGCCATGGGCCGCCGGGGCCTGGCGCCGGTGCTGACGCCGGTCAACGACTTCATCCTGCGCTATCGCTGGCAAGCCTTTCTGCTATTGGGGCTGATTGCCACCTATCGCATGTCGGACACGGTCATGGGCGTCATGGCCAACGTGTTCTACATCGACCAGGGTTTCACCAAAGACCAGATCGCCGGGGTCAGCAAGATCTTCGGGCTGATCATGACCCTGCTCGGCGCCGGCATGGGCGGCCTGCTGATCGTGCGGTTCGGCATCCTGCCGATCCTGTTCATCGGCGGCGCCGCATCGGCCGGGACCAACCTGCTGTTCCTCATGCTTGCCGACATGGGCCCGAACCTGAAGATGCTGATCGTCACCATTTCCCTGGACAACTTCAGTTCAGGCATGGCCACTTCAGCCTTTGTCGCCTACCTGTCGAGCCTGACCAACCTCAAGTTCTCCGCCACCCAGTACGCCCTGCTCAGTTCCATCATGCTGCTGCTGCCGCGTCTGATCGGCGGCTATTCCGGGGTCATGGTGGAAAAGTTCGGCTATCACGACTTCTTTCTCATCACCGCGATCCTCGGGGTGCCGACACTGATCCTGATCGCCATTCACTGGTTCCAGGAGAGCCGCCGCGCCGGGCCGAAACCCGAGCCCGAAAGCTCCGCCAACAGCACCGCAGTCGGCGAAGAATCCTAGAAAATCCCGGGGGTTGCGCACTTTTCGCAGTAGCCCCCGCCCCCTCCGAGCGCAATCCTGTACGCCAGCGGAACTCGCCCGTACAATGCTCCGTCACTTCCAGTCTTCAGCAACCGACAACGGCCTACCATGCGCACCAGTCAATATTTGCTCGCCACACAGAAAGAAACGCCTTCCGACGCGGTCGTGATCAGCCATCAGCTGATGCTGCGCGCCGGCATGATCCGTAAACTGGCTTCCGGCCTGTACACCTGGCTGCCGATGGGCTTGCGGGTGATGCGCAAGGTTGAAGCCATCGTTCGCGAAGAAATGAACGCCGCGGGCGCGCTTGAAGTGTTGATGCCGAGCACTCAGCCGGCTGAGCTGTGGCAGGAATCCGGTCGCTGGGAAGAATACGGCCCGGAGCTGCTGCGCTTCAAAGACCGTCACGGTCGCGATTTCTGCGCCGGCCCGACCCACGAAGAAGTGATCACCGATCTGGCTCGCAACGAGCTGAGCAGCTACAAGCAGCTGCCGCTGAACCTGTACCAGATCCAGACCAAATTCCGCGATGAAATCCGCCCACGCTTCGGTCTGATGCGCGGCCGCGAGTTCATCATGAAGGACGCCTACTCCTTCCACGCCGACCAGGCGTCCTTGCAGGTCACCTACGACCGCATGCACCAGGCTTATTGCAATGTCTTCACCCGCCTGGGCCTGAAGTTCCGCCCGGTTGAAGCGGACAACGGCTCCATCGGCGGCGCCGGCTCCCACGAATTCCACGTGCTGGCCGAATCCGGTGAAGACGATATCGTCTTCAGCAACGGCTCCGACTACGCGGCGAACATCGAGAAGGCCGAGGCCGTGCCTCGCGAAACCTCGCGCCCAGCGCCAGCCGAAGAACTGCGCCTGGTCGATACGCCAGACACCAAGACCATTGCCGCGCTGGTGGAAAAATTCAATCTGCCGATTGAAAAGACCATCAAGACCCTGATCGTCCACGCCGAAGAGCCAGGCAAGCTGATTGCCCTGATCATCCGTGGCGACCACGAACTCAACGAAATCAAGGCCGCCAACCAGCCTGGCGTTGCCAGCCCGCTGGTCATGGCGTCCGATGCCGAACTGCGTGACGCCATTGGCGCCGGCGCCGGTTCCCTCGGCCCGCTGAACCTGCCGCTGCCGATCATCATCGACCGCTCGGTCGAGCTGATGAGCGACTTCGGTATCGGTGCGAACATCGACGACAAGCACTACTTCGGCGTCAACTGGGAACGCGATCTTCCGGTTCCGACCGTGGCCGACCTGCGTAACGTGGTGGCCGGCGACCCGAGCCCGGACGGCCAGGGCACCCTGGAAATCAAGCGCGGCATCGAAGTCGGGCACATCTTCCAGCTGGGCAACAAGTACAGCAAGGCGATGAAGTGCGAAGTGCTGGGCGAAAACGGCAAGCCGGTGACCCTGGAAATGGGTTGCTACGGCATTGGCGTATCCCGTGTGGTGGCTGCTGCCATCGAGCAGAACAACGATGCCAACGGCATCATCTGGAGCGACACCCTGGCGCCGTTCCAGATTGCCCTGGTGCCACTGCGCTACGAAACCGAGCAGGTTCGCGAAGCCACCGACAAGCTCTACGCGGAACTCACCGCTGCCGGCTTCGAAGTGCTGCTGGACGATCGTGACAAGAAGACCAGCCCGGGCATCAAGTTCGCGGACATGGAGCTGATCGGCATTCCTCACCGGATCGTGGTCAGCGACCGCGGCCTCGCCGAAGGCAACCTGGAATACAAGAGCCGTACCGAAGCCGAGGCGCAAGCACTGCCCGTGGCCGACGTGCTGTCCTTCCTTCAAGCCCGTATCCGTCGCTGAAACCAGATAGAGAAGTCATGTTCAAGCGAAACACCTTAAGCCTCGGGGGCGCCGCTTTATGCGGCGCCCTGCTGGTCAGCGGCTGTGCCAACCAGATGTCGCAACGCAGCGAACACGAGGAACGTGTCGAGCGCAAACTGCTCGATCACAGCCTGCAGATCGATGTCGGTGAGCCTAAGGTGCTTGAGCTGCCGCAACGCCGAGTGCGCATTCACGAACAGAAGACCTTCGAAGTCACCGAGTTCGAGGTCACCCGCCGCTACGATCGCTACACGCCCTACCAACCCTGGCGCGAGATCTACGAGATCCCGCTGGGCGCGGTGGCACTGGTGGCGGGCGTCGGGGCCAATGTGGTCAATGTGTTCGCCCTGGGCAACCTGCCGGACAGCGTGACCAAGGACTGGATCAGCTACGGCGTGTCCGGACTCAACCCGTTCATGAACATGCCCTCCCATGGCCGTGCCCAGCAGAACCTGGCAGCCATCGATGAAGTCCAGCGCGACAAGCGCCTGGAGTATTCGAGCCTGCCATGGAGCGAGCGTCCGGTGCAGGTCAAGGCCGGCAAGCAGACCTACGAGCTGAGCACCGACCGCAATGGCGTGCTGCGCTTGAACCTGCTGGACAATCCGTTTTCCGAGCAGGACCTGAATCACATCGGCAAGCTGCAGATCAGTGTCGAAGACGCTCAGGACGAAGTGCATTCGGACTCCTCCCTGAGCATCAGCAGCGGCCTGCGCAGCAAGTTGCAGGAAGCCCATGCACTGATCTACGACGACCTGGAAGATGATGAGGTGAGCCAGTGGGTGCACCGGGTCAAGCGCCTGTCGGAGCTGGGCCTGGAGGAAGAAGCCAGCGAACTGGAGCAAAGCCTGATCGAGCTGACCCGCAACGATCCGGAGCTGCAGAACGAGTTCCTCAAGTCCCTGACCAAGAATGCCGGCCGCCTGGTGGCCGACCCCGGCAGCAACTGACCCCCGTAGGAGCCGGCTTGCCGGCGAAAGCGATGCCTCGGATGGATCGCAACCGGCCAGCCCCTACCCCCCCCCTCGAAACAGCTCCAGCTGTTCATGAGCGCCGCGCATATCCTGCAGACGCACGCCAATTCCCAGCAGGCGCACCGGCTTGCCGCCGCGCTTGAAGGCCTGGGTCAGCAATTGCCGATAACTCTCCAGGTCACGCCCCGCCCCCGCCTGTTCCAGGGTGGTCTGGGTAAAATCATGAAACTTCACTTTGACGAAAGGCT
This sequence comes from Pseudomonas sp. GW821-FHT07F01, assembly GCF_059418825.1. Taxonomy (NCBI): domain Bacteria; kingdom Pseudomonadati; phylum Pseudomonadota; class Gammaproteobacteria; order Pseudomonadales; family Pseudomonadaceae; genus Pseudomonas; species Pseudomonas sp. GW821-FHT07F01. The sequence continues at coordinate 224,584 of NZ_JBWKQO010000004.1, read as the reverse complement.
TGCCCGGCCGGTAGCTGCTGTCTATGCGCGCCATGCGCCCCGCCAGGATCTCCATCAGTTCCGGCAACTTCTGCAGGCAACTGTCCAGATCCGGCAGGTCCACGTCGTAGGTATTCTCCACGCTGATCGACTGCCGCCGGCTATCGTTCTGCACTGGCCGCTCATCGATGCCCCGGGCCAGGCTCCACAGGCGCTCGCCAAAACTGCCGAACTCGCGCACCAGCGCCAGCTTGCTCCAGCCCCGCAATTGCAGGCAGTCGACAATGCCCAGGCGCCCCAGCTTGTCCGCCGTGACCTTGCCCACACCGTGCAGCTTGCTTACTGGCAGCTCGGAGACGAAATCCTCCACTTGGTCAGGGGTGATCACAAACAGGCCGTTGGGCTTTTTCCAGTCACTGGCGATTTTCGCCAGGAATTTGTTCGGCGCCACCCCGGCCGACACGGTGATGTGCAACTGATTGGAAACCCGACGGCGAATGTCCTGGGCGATACGCGTGGCGCTGCCGGCAAAGCTCGGGCTTTCGGAAACATCCAGGTAGGCCTCGTCCAGCGACAGGGGTTCGATCAGGTCGGTGTAGTCGCGAAAGATCGTATGGATCTCTTTGGAAGCTTCCCGATAGGCCTCCATGCGCGGCTTGACGATCACCAGGTCCGGGCACAGGGTCAGGGCGTGCCGGGAGGACATGGCCGAGCGCACCCCATAGGCCCGCGCCTCATAATTGCAGGTAGCAATCACCCCACGTCGATCCGCAGACCCGCCCACCGCCAGCGGCTTGCTGGCCAGGTGCGGGGCATCGCGCATTTCGATGGCGGCGTAGAAGCAATCGCAGTCAATGTGGATGATTTTGCGCTGCATCATATAAAGGCAGAGATCATGAAAGGCACAGGTCGCAATGAAAGCAGAAGGCAAGTATCTACCGACACCTGTATATAGCACCAGTACCTTGCATCTTCGCGCTGATCTTCATCAGGCCCGGCTGAATTTATTTGCTCAATGACAACAACACCTTCAATAGAGCTGCAAGCCCCGTTCTAGCTAGGCCCGAGCCTTCCGAAAAGCCCCTTCAAGGAAGCTAAGCGATTGAACCGGAAGCAATTTTCAAAATTTAATGATTGACAGGATCTGCCAGCTCTGTAGAATTCGGCCACACAGACGCGGGATGGAGCAGTGTCTGGTAGCTCGTCGGGCTCATAACCCGAAGGTCGTCGGTTCAAATCCGGCTCCCGCAACCAAACATCAAAAAAGGCTACTCGAAAGAGTGGCCTTTTTTGTGCGCGCGTGTTTTTCCCTACCTTCACGCCCTGTAAAACTCCTTGCAGGTCCATGACTTAAGTCGGCCAGCCAGGTTTTCGACGTTAATTTGACCTCTGGGACCATTAACGGTTGACACTCGGTCGTTCGCCTGTAGAATGCCGCCACACAGACGCGGGATGGAGCAGTCTGGTAGCTCGTCGGGCTCATAACCCGAAGGTCGTCGGTTCAAATCCGGCTCCCGCAACCAAACATCAAAAAAGGCTGCTCGAAAGAGTGGCCTTTTTTGTATCTGTTGAAAAAGTCCTTTGGCAACAATGATCTGGCAATGTGTTGCGAACCTTTAGCAGCGCGTCGACTCTTCACCATGCAAGCTATGCTCTGTCTCGGGGCAACCACCTTGCGTTGATCGCGCAGGCTCGCCGGGCCACGGTGAGACGCGTTAATATTTGAAATTATTTTTTCTACAGGGATTGGTAACTTGGCTGGATACCCCCATCCTGTCGCGCACAATCCACGAGGTGATTGATGCGCGCCAACATGTCTGATTCACAAGACGCCGATACCGCTACCGCCACTCAACCCATTACAGTCACTCGCTTGCGCTGGCTGGACCTGTTGAGCAAATACCGCCAGCCGCTGGGCCTGGCCGTGACCCTGCTGCTGTTCGCCATTGCCCTGATCGCCTGTCGCCACCTGCTCAGCGAGCTGGATTTCTACGCACTGCACGACTCGATCCTCGACGTGCCCAAGCCGGCCCTGCTCGGCGCCCTGGGCGCGACCATCGTCGGCTTCATCATCCTGCTGGGCTACGAGTGGTCCGCCAGCCGCTATGCCGGGGTCAACCTGCCCGGCCGCACCCTGGCCCTGGGCGGCTTCACGGCCTTCGCCATCGGCAATGCCATAGGCCTGTCGCTGCTCTCCGGCGGTTCAGTGCGCTACCGGCTGTACGCCCGCCATGGGCTGGGGGCCGCCGATGTGGCCCACATGACCCTGTTCGCCAGCCTGTCCCTGGGCTGTGCCCTGCCTCCGCTGGCAGCCCTGGCCACACTGAGCAACCTGCCGGCAGCCTCCGCGGCCCTGCGCCTGCCGGAAAGCCTGCTGGCGGGTATCGCCCTGGCCATCCTGGTGCTGGGAGCGGTGCTGGCCATCGGCATCTATCGCCGGCGCCTGCCGGAACAGCCTCTGCGCGACAACCTGCTGGTGCGCGTCGGCCGCCGTACCCTGCGCCTGCCCGGGCGTCGCCTGACCTTCCTGCAACTGATCATCACCGCCCTGGACGTCGCCGCAGCCGCCACCGTACTTTATCTGCTGCTGCCCGAAGCGCCGCCGTTCGGCGCCTTCCTGCTGGTGTACCTGCTGGCCTTGGCCGCAGGTGTGCTCAGCCACGTGCCCGGTGGCGTCGGGGTGTTCGAAGCCATCCTGCTGGCGGCCTTCGCCGACAAGCTCGGTGCCGCGCCCCTGGCTGCGGCACTGCTGTTGTACCGATTGATCTACGTGGTGCTGCCGATGCTGGTGGCCTGCGTCCTGCTGCTGATCAACGAAGCCCAGCGCCTGTTCCAGACCCGCCAATCGCTGCGGGTGGCGTCCGGCCTGGCCGCTCCAATCCTCGCGGTGCTGGTGTTCCTCTCCGGTGTGGTGCTGCTGTTTTCCGGCGCCACCCCGGAAATCGATACCCGCCTGCAACACATCGGTTTCCTGATTCCCCATCGCCTGGTGGATGCCTCGCACTTCGGCGCCAGCCTGATCGGCGTGCTCTGCCTGCTGCTGGCCCAGGGCCTGCGCCGGCGCCTGTCGGCGGCCTGGATGCTGACCACCATTCTCTTGCTGGTGGGTGCCCTGCTCTCCCTGCTCAAGGGTTTTGACTGGGAAGAAGCCTGCCTGATGACCCTCACCGCCAGCCTGCTGGCCGTGTTCCGCCGCTCGTTCTATCGCCCCAGCCGCCTCACCGAACTGCCGTTCTCGCCGCTGTACCTGGTGGCCAGCGTCTGCGTGCTGGGGGCTTCCATCTGGCTGCTGCTGTTCGCCTATCAGGACGTGCCCTACAGCCATCAGCTGTGGTGGCAGTTCACTCTCGACGCCGACGCCCCCCGTGGCCTGCGCTCGCTGCTGGGCGCCGCGGTGCTGCTGCTGGTGGTGTCCCTGACCTGGCTGCTGCGCACCGCGCGCCCGGTGATCCACCTGCCCACCAGCGAGGAGCTGGACAAAGCTGCGAAGATCCTAATGGCCTCGTCCCAACCCGATGGCGGCCTGGCCCTGACCGGCGACAAGGCGCTGCTGTTCCACCCCAACGACGACGCCTTCCTCATGTACGCCCGCCGCGGCCGCAGCCTGGTGGCGCTGTACGACCCCATTGGCCCGACCCAGCAACGCGCGGAAATGATCTGGCAGTTCCGCGACCTGTGCGACGTGCACCACGCGCGCCCGGTGTTCTACCAGGTACGGGCGGAGAACCTGCCCTACTACATGGACATCGGCCTGACCGCGATCAAGCTCGGCGAAGAAGCCCGGGTCGACTTGCAGCGCTTTGATCTCGAAGCCAAGGGCAAGGAGATGAAGGACCTGCGCTACACCTGGAACCGTGGCACCCGCGACGGCCTGTCGCTGGAGATCCACGAGCCGGGCCAAGCACCGATGGACGAGCTGAAAGTGATCTCCGACGCCTGGCTCACCGGCAAGAATGTCCGCGAGAAAGGCTTCTCCCTGGGCCGCTTCAGCGACGACTATCTCAAGCACTTCCGCATCGCCATCATTCGTTTTGAAGGGCGCCCGGTGGCCTTCGCCAACCTGCTCGAGACCTACAGCCACGACCTGGCCAGCCTCGACCTGATGCGCGCGCACCCGGACGCGCCGAAGCTGACCATGGAGTTCATGATGGTCGGCCTGATCCAGCATTATAAAAATCATGGATATGCCCGCTTCAGCCTGGGGATGGTGCCGTTGTCCGGCCTGCAACCACGGCGTGGCGCACCGCTGACCCAGCGCCTGGGCTCGATGGTGTTCCGCCGTGGCGAACAGCTGTACAACTTCCAGGGCCTGCGCCGTTTCAAAGACAAGTTCCAGCCTGACTGGGAACCCCGTTACATGGCCGTGCCGGCAGGGCTGGACCCGCTGGTTGCACTGGCCGACACTGCCGCCCTGATCGCAGGCGGCTTGACTGGATTGGTGAAACGCTAATGATTCAACGCTCTTGGCGGTACCTGCTGGCGACCCTGGTGGTGCTGGCTCTGATTGCAGGTGGCGGCTACTGGTGGTGGAACCGCCCCGCTCCCGAACCGACCCTGGAACAACTGACTCAGGCCGACGGCTCGACCCTGACCCGCGTGACCCCAGGTACCCAGGCCAAGGCCCGGGTAGTGGTGGCAGTGCTGCCTGACGCGACCCTGACCGACAAGCAACTGCTGGCCCTGAGCCGCAGCGGCGCGGCGCAGATCGTCCAGGTGGTCCTGCCCAAGGACGACTGCAAGCTGCAGGAACAAGCCCTGCAAAGCGCCCTGCCGCAACTCGCCGGCCCGGCCACCCTGGTCAGCGGCATCGGCCCGGGCGCAGCCCTGGCCTGGCGCTGGATCGCCAGCCAGAACGACGACAAGGCCCAGGCCGTGTCGGTAGGCTTCACCATCAACCCGGCGCCCGGCTGCACCGATCCCTTGCCCAAGACCCTGGCCCACGGCCATTGGCTGGTGGCCTGGAACGACAACCCGGATGACGAAAGCGCCGGCTTCGTGCGTGATACCCCCAACGCCACCACCAGCATCAGCGACTACGACATCCACCTGCCCCAGGTGCTGAACAACGAGTTGCGCAAGCTGCTGGTGGGTTCGGAAAACGGCGGCCTGAGCATCCCCGTGGTGGAAGTGCCGGCCGGCCAGGCCAAGGACACCGTGACCCTGTTCCTCTCCGGCGACGGCGGCTGGCGCGACCTGGACCGCGACGTGGCCGGCGAGATGGCCAAGATCGGCTACCCGGTGGTGGGCATCGACACCCTGCGCTACTACTGGCAGCACAAGACCCCGGAACAGAGCGCCATCGACCTCACCGAGCTGATGCAGCACTACCGGCAGAAATGGGGCACCAAGCGCTTCGTGCTGACCGGCTACTCCTTCGGCGCCGACGTGCTGCCTGCCATCTACAACCGCCTGCCGGAAGCCGAGCAGCAGCGTGTCGACGCCATTATCCTGCTGGCCTTCGCCCGCACCGGCAGCTTCGAGATTGAAGTCGAAGGCTGGCTGGGCAACGCCGGCAAGGAAGCCGCCACCGGCCCGGAAATGGCCAAGCTGCCGGCCGCCAAGGTGGTGTGCATCTACGGCGTGGAAGAGGTCGATGAAAGCGGTTGCACCGACAAGACCGCCGTTGGTGAAGCCATGAAGCTGCCAGGGGGCCATCACTTCGATGAGAACTACCCGGCACTGGCCAAGCGCCTGGTGGATGCCATCGAGAAGCGTCAGGCCAAGGATCAGGCCACCGCTCAAGAGTGAGCCGAGCCTCGCCCGACAAAGCCCCCGCAGCCTCAGGTTGCGGGGGCTTTTTTACATCGACGGTACAAATGCCCTCACTGAGTGGGGACGGATTAGGTTGGTGGGAAGCCTCCGACCTGCCGCCCCTGGCCAAGGCCTTTGCCAAGGACGCCGCCTACAGCAAGGACAGCGATCGTCACGCCTGGGCAGCGTACTACCTGAGCGCCATGGGCAAGGCGGTGGTGGACGATGTGGTGCAGGCGTTAGCCGCGTAACGACCAAGGGCGATCTCGGGGCCGGTGAGCTTCGGGAGAAACCGTCCCGTCATTAGCATCGATATCGATGGCCGGTCCGTTATCGCGAGCAAGCTCGCTCCTACAGGGCCGTGAAACGAAAAAGCCCCCGTTGCCTTTCGGCAGCGGGGGCTTTTGTTGGCTCGGGGTTACATCTCGACCTGGGTGCCCAGCTCGATCACCCGGTTCACCGGCAGCTTGAAGAAGCGCAGGTTGCCGTTGGCGTTCTTCAACATGAAGGCGAACAGCGCTTCGCGCCAGCGGGCCATGCCCACCAGCTTGGAGGCGATCACCGTCTCGCGGCTGAGGAAGTAGGTGGTGCGCATGGGGCTGAAGTCCAGCTCATCCAGGTGGCACAGTTTCAGGGCTTCAGGGACGTCTGGCTCGTCGGTGAAACCAAAGTGCAGGATCACCCGGAAGAAACCTTCGCCGTAGGAATCCACCTCGAAGCGCCGATTTGCAGGCACTCGCGGAATGTCCTCGTAGACCACCGTCAACAGCACCACTTGTTCGTGCAGCACCTGGTTATGCAACAGGTTGTGCAGCAAGGCGTGGGGCACGGCGTCTGGACGGGCGGTGAGGAACACGGCAGTGCCCTGCACCCGATGCGGCGGCTGTACGCGGATGCTGCCGATAAAGATTGGCAGCGGCAGCCCACCTTCGTCCAGGCGATCCACCAGCAGCTCCTTGCCGCGCTTCCAGGTGGTCATGAGGATGAACAGCACGATCCCCGCCAGTACCGGGAAGGCGCCGCCCTGGAAGATCTTCGGCACGTTGGCGGCGAAGAACAGCCCGTCCACCAGCAGGAAACCCACCAGGAGCGGCACCACCAGCATCGGCGGCCACTTCCACAGCAGCAGGATCACCGCCGACACCAGGATGCTGGTGATCAGCATGGTCCCGGTCACTGCCACGCCGTAAGCCGAAGCCAGGGCACCGGAGGACTCGAAACCGAGCACCAGCAGGATCACACCCACCATCAGCGCCCAGTTCACCGCGCCGATGTAGATCTGCCCCTGCTCGGCGCTGGAGGTGTGCTGAATGTGCATCCGCGGGATGTAACCCAGCTGGATTGCTTGGCGAGTCAGGGAGAAAGCCCCGGAAATCACCGCCTGGGACGCGATCACTGTGGCCAGGGTGGCCAGCACCACCAGCGGAATCAGGGCCCAGCTCGGCGCCAGCAGGTAGAAGGGGTTGCGGGCGGCTTCAGGGTTTTCCAGCAGCAGCGCGCCCTGGCCGAAGTAGTTCAGCACCAGCGCCGGCAACACCAAGGCAAACCAGGCCCGGGCAATGGGCTTGCGCCCGAAGTGCCCCATGTCGGCATACAAGGCTTCGGCACCGGTCAATGCCAGAACCACCGCACCGAGGATGGCGACCCCCATGCCCGGATGGACAATGAAGAAGCGCACGCCCCACATCGGGTTCAACGCCTGCAGCACTTCCGGGTGCTGGAGAATGCCGTTGACCCCCAACCCGCCCAGAACCACGAACCAGGCCACCATCACCGGACCAAACAGCTTGCCGATGCGATCAGTGCCGTGTTTCTGGATCAGGAACAAGGCCACCAGTACCACCAGCGCCATCGGTACTACCCAATGCTCCAGGCCGCTGAATGCCAGCTCCAGGCCCTCTACCGCCGACAGCACGGAAATCGCCGGGGTGATCATGCTGTCGCCATAGAACAGGGCTGCACCGATCAGGCCCAGAATCACCAGCATCGAACGCAAGCGCGGATAGGAGCCGGAAGCCCGCCTGGCCAGCGCGGTCAGGGCCATGATGCCGCCCTCGCCCTGGTTGTCGGCCCGCAGGACGAACAGCACGTACTTGATCGAGACGACCCAGACCAACGACCAGAAAATCAGGGCCAGGATGCCAAACACCCCGTCGTGATTGACCTGAACCCCATAATGGCCGGCAAACACCTCCTTGAGGGTGTAGAGCGGACTGGTGCCGATATCGCCATACACCACCCCGACCGCCGCCACCAGCATCCCCAGAGGCTTGCCCCCGGAGTGCTCGCCACTCGCCGCCTGACTACTTGCCTGACCCATCAATGACTCCTACTACTCAAGACCGGGGCTTCTTATATAGAAAGCGCAAGGTTATACAAGCGCTATTCTCTTAAGTTGCGCAGTTTGCCATGTAATTTGCAGATTCTTATTACCACTAAGGCACCAACTAACACCGTATGAAAGCAACCGGGTATAACGGGACGAAGCATAGTCCAGCGCTCGTCGTATTTCCCCCGCATAAAGCTGGTCAAGCGCTTCGACCATCGCTAGAATTGCGCACTTTTTGATCAGAGGCGCAGCCAGCGCCCAACCGTCGCACTTGCCCCCCAAGTGGCTCGACACCCAATACCGAGGTTAGACATGTCCACCCCCTCCGCGCCGGCCAACCCGAAAGTCGGCTTCGTATCCCTGGGTTGCCCAAAAGCTCTGGTCGACTCCGAGCGCATCCTCACTCAACTGCGCATGGAAGGCTATGACGTGGTCTCCACCTACCAGGACGCCGACGTCGTGGTGGTCAACACCTGCGGTTTCATCGACTCGGCCAAGGCCGAATCCCTGGAAGTGATCGGCGAAGCCATCAAGGAAAACGGCAAGGTCATCGTCACCGGCTGCATGGGCGTGGAAGAAGGCAATATCCGTGACGTGCACCCTAGCGTGCTGGCGGTCACCGGCCCGCAACAATACGAGCAGGTGGTCAACGCCGTGCACGAAGTGGTGCCACCGAAACAGGACCACAACCCGCTGATCGACCTGGTGCCGCCGCAAGGCATCAAGCTGACCCCGCGACACTACGCCTACCTGAAGATTTCCGAAGGCTGCAACCACAGCTGCAGCTTCTGCATCATCCCGTCGATGCGCGGCAAGCTGGTCAGCCGCCCGGTGGGCGATGTGCTCGACGAGGCGCAGCGCCTGGTCAAGTCCGGGGTCAAGGAACTGCTGGTGATCTCCCAGGACACCAGCGCCTATGGCGTCGACGTCAAGTACCGCACCGGCTTCTGGAACGGCGCGCCGGTGAAGACCCGCATGACCGAGCTCTGCGAAGCCCTGAGCACCCTGGGCGTATGGGTTCGCCTGCACTACGTGTACCCCTACCCGCACGTGGACGAGCTGATTCCGCTGATGGCCGCCGGCAAGATCCTGCCGTACCTGGACATCCCGTTCCAGCACGCCAGCCCGAAAGTGCTCAAGGCCATGAAGCGCCCGGCCTTCGAAGACAAGACCCTGGCGCGAATCAAGAACTGGCGCGAGATCTGCCCTGAACTGATCATCCGTTCGACCTTTATCGTCGGCTTCCCGGGCGAAACCGAAGAAGACTTCCAGTACCTGCTGAACTGGCTGACCGAAGCCCAACTGGACCGCGTCGGCTGCTTCCAGTACTCGCCGGTGGAAGGCGCTCCGGCCAACGACCTGGACCTGGAAGTGGTCCCGGACGAGGTCAAGCAGGACCGTTGGGAGCGCTTCATGGCGCACCAGCAGGAAATCAGCTCGGCACGCCTGCAACAGCGCATCGGCAAGGAAATCGAAGTGCTGATCGATGAAGTCGACGAGAATGGCGCCGTGGGCCGCTGCTTCTTCGATGCCCCGGAAATCGACGGCAATGTGTTCATCGACGGCGCGGGCGACCTGAAGCCGGGCGACAAGGTCTGGTGCCGGGTGACCGACGCCGACGAATACGACCTCTGGGCCGAAACCCTGTAAGGCGTAAAAAAACTGCCAAGCCCCGCTCTCGCCACGAGATGCGGGGCTTTTTTCGGTCTATCGTTTGCTCTGCCAGGCCTGCAATCACTGCGGCCTATCACTTCAGGGGCAGGCGGCATGCGCCAACACTCGGTCGTGCATACACCCAAACTCAGCGATTACCCGGAACTGACCCAGGTCTGGGAAGCCTCGGTACGTGCCACCCACGACTTTCTCCCGGACAGCTATATAGAGTTGCTGCGCAAACTGGTGCTGACCCGCTACCTGGACGCGGTGATGCTGATCTGCACCCGCGATGCACGCCAACGCATCACCGGGTTTGCCGGGGTCGCGGCGGGCAAGGTGGAAATGCTCTTCATCGACCCGGCCCATCGGGGTCGAGGCCTGGGCCGCCAGCTGCTGCAGTACGCGGTGGAACACCTCAATGCCCAGCAGTTGGACGTCAACGAGCAGAACCCCCAAGCCCTGGGCTTCTACTTCAGGCAAGGCTTCGAAGTGGTCGGGCGCTCGGAGCAGGACGGCATGGGCCAGCCCTACCCGCTGCTGCACATGCGCCTGAAACAGGCACAACTGCAGGCCCGGCGCGGCTAAAAGCCACAGCCGGCAAATGGACCCGCGATTAACCGGCGCCAGGCAGGTACAATAGCTGCCCTCTTTTGTTACGGCCCCTGTCATGACTGACCCGATTCGTCTCTCCAAACGCCTCATCGAACTGGTCGGCTGCTCCCGCCGGGAGGCTGAGCTGTTCATCGAGGGCGGCTGGGTCACCGTAGACGGCGAAGTCATCGACGAACCGCAGTTCAAGGTCGGCGCGCAAACCGTCGCTCTGGACCCCGAGGCCAAGGCCACCGCGCCGGAGCCTGTGACCATCCTGCTCAACGTGCCTGCCGGCCAGGACCTGGACAGCGCCATGCAGTCCATTGGCGCCGACAGCCTGTCCGAAGAACACCGCTACGGCAAACGTCCATTGCGCGGGCATTTCCTGCGCCTGACCGCCAGCGATGACCTGCAGCCCAACGCCAGCGGCTTGCTGGTGTTCACCCAGGACTGGAAAGTGCTGCGCAAGCTGACTGCCGACGCGGCCAAGATCGAGCAGGAATACGTGGTCGAGGTCGAAGGCGAGATGATCGATCACGGGCTCAACCGCCTGAACCACGGCCTGACCTACAAAGGCCGCGAGCTGCCACCGGTAAAAGCCAGCTGGCAGAACGAGAACCGCCTGCGCTTCGCCATGAAGAACCCGCAGCCGGGCGTGATTGCGCTGTTTTGCCAGGCCGTCGGCCTCAAGGTCGTCGCCATCCGCCGCATACGAGTCGGCGGCGTGTCCATCGGCAAGGTGCCGCTGGGCCAGTGGCGCTACCTGTCGGCCAAAGAGAAGTTCTAAAGCCGCCCCCATTCAGACGCCGTGCCCTTGCGCGGCGCTCCACGCGCATTGATCAGGACTGTAACCATGATTCATAACGATGTACTGCGCAGCGTGCGCTACATGCTCGACATCAGCGACAAGAAGGTCGTCGAGATCATCAAGCTCACCGGCTTCAAGGTCAGCCTGGACGATGTCGTCAGCTACCTGAAGAAGGATGAGGAAGAAGGTTTTGTGCATTGCCCGGACGAAGTCATGGCGCACTTCCTCGATGGCCTGGTGATCTTCAAGCGCGGCAAGGACGAAAGCCGTCCCCCGCTGCCGATCGAACTGCCGGTCACCAACAACATCATTCTGAAGAAGCTGCGAGTGGCCTTCGAACTCAAGGAAGACGACATGCACGCCGTGCTCAAGGCGGCCGACTTCCCGGTGTCCAAGCCGGAACTGAGCGCGCTGTTCCGCAAGTTCGGCCACACTAACTACCGCCCGTGCGGCGATCAGCTGCTGCGCAACTTTCTCAAGGGCCTGACCCTGCGCGTACGCGGCTGAACCCCTTGCGCGGCCGCTGTACATTCTCAGCGGCCCTGATGAGCCGCTATTGCCCCAGGCAATAGTGGCTCCCCGGCAAGCGCCTGAAGACTAGGGTAGGCACACACCTATCTGCTCAGGACTTCCCATGCATCCCTATTTCTCCCTGCAAGGCCGCACCGCCCTGGTGACCGGCGGCACCCGTGGTCTCGGCAAGATGATTGCCAAGGCCTTTGTCGAAGCCGGCGCCCGGGTGTATATCTGCGCCCGTGATCCCGACGCCTGCCAGCAGGTCGCCGAGGAACTGGCCGCATTCGGAGAGTGCCGGGGGCTGGCCGCCAACCTGGCCAGTGAGGAAGGCGTGCAGCAGCTTGCCGCCACTTTGGGCCAGCAACTCGACTCCCTGGACATCCTGGTGAACAACGCCGGCACGACCTGGGGCGCGCCACTGGAAAGCTACCCGGCCAAGGGTTGGGAAAAGGTCATGCAATTGAACGTGACTTCGGTGTTCAGCTGTATCCAGCAGTTGCTGCCGCTGCTGCGCCGTGCCGGCTCGGCGGCCCATCCGGCGCGCATCATCAATATCGGCTCGGTGGCCGGAATCAGCTCATTCGGCGAACAGGCCTACGCCTATGGCCCGAGCAAGGCGGCGCTGCACCAGATGTCGCGGATCCTCGCCCGGGAGCTGGTGAGCCAGCACATCAACGTCAATGTCATCGCGCCGGGACGTTTTCCCAGCAAGATGACCCAGCACATCGGTAACGATGAACAGGCCCTGGCCGAAGACGTGGCGCTGATCCCGATGAAACGCTGGGGCCGGGAAGAGGAAATGGCCGCCCTGGCCATCAGCCTGGCAAGCACTGCGGGGGCCTACATGACCGGCAACATCATTCCTCTGGATGGCGGTTTCAGTCTCTGATCTATGTTGTGCAATTCGCCGGCAAGCCGGCTCCTACAGGTGGCGCGGGTGTTGTAGGAGCTGGCTTGCCAGCGAACGGGTTATCATGCCCTCCCCTTACAGCCTCGACCCCAGAACATGACCTACAGCGTTTCCCCCATCGGCTTCGTGCGCTCCTGCTTCAAGGAGAAGTTCGCCATCCCGCGCCAACCGCAACTGGCTCCGGCCGCGCGCGGGGTGCTGGAACTGGTGACGCCTTTCGACCAGGGCGACGCGGTGCAAGGGCTGGAGCAGGTCAGCCACGTCTGGCTGCTGTTCCTGTTTCACCAGGCCCTGGAGGACAAGCCGCGACTCAAGGTGCGCCCGCCGCGCCTGGGGGGCAACAAGTCCATGGGGGTCTTCGCCACCCGCGCCACCCATCGCCCCAATGGCATCGGCCAGTCGGTGGTCAAGCTGGACAAGGTCGAGGCCAACCGCCTGTGGATCTCCGGCATCGACCTGCTGGACGGTACGCCGATCCTCGATATCAAGCCCTACGTGCCCTACGCCGACATCATTGCCACGGCGAGCAATGAGATCGCTAGCGCCGCGCCGCAGATTATTCCGGTGCAGTGGCAGGACAATGCCCTACAACAGGCTCAGATCCACGCTCAGCGTCTGCAGGAGCCCCTGGTGGAGCTGATCGAGCAGTGCCTGGCTCAGGATCCGCGTCCGGCCTACCAGGTGCCCACGGCCGAGCGTGAGTACGGCGCCCAGTTCTGGGATCTGGATGTGCGCTGGCATTACCCCGAGCCAGGGCTGATCCGAGTGTTGGAAGTGGTCCCGGCGGGCTGAACCCCGGAAACGAAAAAGCCCGCGCTGCCTTTCCAGGCAACGCGGGCTTTTCTGTGTCCGGGAGAATCCGCCCAGTCAGCACCAATGCGCTGCCTGGACGGTCTTCGCGAGCACGCTCGCTCCTACTTTTCGACGAATGCACGCTCGATCAGGTAGTCACCCGGCTCGCGCATGCGCGGCGAAACGGTCAGGCCGAAACTGTTGAGCACTTCGCTGGTTTCATCCAGCATGCTCGGGCTGCCGCACAGCATGGCGCGATCGTCCTGCGGGTTGATCGGCGGCAGGCCGATGTCGCGGAACAGCTTGCCGCTGCGCATCAGGTCGGTCAGGCGGCCTTCGTTCTCGAACGGCTCGCGGGTCACGGTGGGGTAGTAGATCAGCTTTTCACGCAAGGCTTCGCCGAAGAACTCGTTCTGCGGCAGGTGCTCGGTGATGAACTCGCGGTAGGCGACTTCGTTGACGTAGCGTACGCCGTGGCACAGGATCACTTTTTCGAAACGCTCGTAGGTTTCCGGATCCTGGATCACGCTCATGAACGGCGCCAGGCCGGTGCCGGTGCTGAGCAGGTACAGGTGTTTGCCGGGCTTCAAGTCATCCAGTACCAGGGTACCGGTTGGCTTCTTGCTGATGATGATCTCGTCGCCTTCCTTCAGATGCTGCAGTTGGGAAGTCAACGGACCGTCTGGAACCTTGATGCTGAAGAATTCGAGATGCTCTTCCCAGTTCGGGCTGGCAATGGAGTAGGCACGCATAAGCGGACGGCCATTAGGCTGTTGCAGGCCGATCATCACGAACTGACCGTTCTCGAAGCGCAGACCCGGATCGCGGGTGCACTTGAAGCTGAACAGAGTGTCATTCCAGTGATGAACACTGAGGACACGCTCGTGGTTCATGTTGCTCATGTACGGGGGCTCCTAGAAATTGCCTGCGCTGACCATGAGCGCAATTGCACAGCATTCTAATGGCGGCGACAATATCTGTTAACTGGATTATTAAGATAAGGGTTATCGGTTATATCGATATGCGATTTACTCTCCGTCAACTGCAAGTCTTCGTCGCCGTCGCCCAGCAAGAGAGCGTTTCTCGTGCTGCGGGGCTGCTGTCCCTGTCGCAATCGGCCGCCAGTACCTCGATCACCGAACTCGAGCGCCAATCCAGTTGCCAGCTGTTCGATCGCGCGGGCAAGCGCCTGAGCCTCAATGCCCTGGGCAAACAGCTGCTGCCACAGGCAGTGGCCCTGCTGGACCAGGCCAAGGAGATCGAAGACCTGCTCAACGGCAAGTCCGGGTTCGGCTCGCTTTCGGTGGGTGCGACCCTGACCATCGGCAACTACCTGGCCACCCTGCTGATCGGCAGTTTCATGCAGGTGCACCCGGAGAGCCAGGTGAAGCTCCATGTGCAGAACACTGCGCATATCGTGCAACAGGTGGCCCACTACGAAATTGATCTGGGTCTAATCGAGGGCGACTGCAGCCATCCGGATATCGAAGTCCAGACCTGGGTCGAAGATGAACTGGTGGTGTTCTGCGCGCCCCAGCATCCACTGGCCAAGCGCGGCCACGCCACCATGGAAGAACTGACCCATGAAGCCTGGATCCTTCGCGAACAGGGTTCCGGGACGCGCCTGACCTTTGACCAGGCCATGCGTCACCACCGCAGTGCACTGAACATCCGCCTGGAGTTGGAGCACACCGAAGCCATTAAGCGTGCGGTGGAGTCGGGTTTGGGGATTGGCTGCATTTCCCGGCTGGCCCTGCGCGATGCGTTTCGCCGCGGCAGCCTGGTGCCGGTGGAAACCCCGGGCCTGGACCTGGCCCGGCAGTTCTACTTCATCTGGCACAAGCAGAAGTACCAGACCTCGGCCATGCGCGAATTCCTGGAACTGTGTCGCGCCTTTACCGCCGGGGTGCAACGCAGCGACGAAATCGTCCTGCCAAGCATTCCCTGATTCAGATCAGGATCACTGCCCAGACGATGGTGATCATGCTCAGAGCGACAAACTGCGCCGCGCTGCCCATGTCCTTGGCGTTTTTCGACAAGGGATGACGATCCAGGGAGATGCGGTCGATGGCCGCCTCCACCGCCGAATTGAGCAGCTCGACGATCAGCGCCAGCAGGCACACGGCGATCAACAGCGCACGCTCGACCCGGCTGACATTGAGCAGGAAGCTCAGGGGAATCAGGATCACATTGAGCAGCACCAACTGACGGAATGCCGCCTCGCCAGTGAACGCCGCGCGCAAGCCATCGAACGAATAGCCGGCGGCGTTAAGGATACGTTTAAGACCGGTTTGACCTTTGAAAGGCGACATAAGCTGGGCAACTGAAGAAAAAGAAGTGGGGAAGCTAGTTCAACCAAAGTCAAAAAAGCGTGAACAAACAGCCGGTTAATGGCTGGAAATTGACTCAAGTTGTTGCAAGAGCAGCGCTGCCTGGGTCCGGGTACGCACCCCGAGCTTGCGGAAGATCGCCGTCACGTGGGCCTTGATCGTGGCTTCCGACACGCTCAGTTCGTAGGCAATCTGCTTGTTCAGCAACCCTTCGCAGACCATGGTCAGAACCCGGAACTGCTGGGGCGTCAGGCTAGCCAGGCCTTCGCTGGCGGCCTTGGCTTCGGCTGAGACACTGACCTCTTCAAACGCCTGGGGCGGCCACCAGACATCACCGTCGAGCACACTGCGCACGGCCTGCTGGATGACTTCCAGGGAACTGGACTTGGGAATGAAACCGCTGGCGCCGAACTCTCGGGAGCGCACCATGACGGAGGCTTCTTCCTGCGCCGAAACCATCACCACCGGAATTTGCGGGTACTGCCCGCGCAACAGCACCAGACCGGAAAAACCGTAGGCACCGGGCATGTTCAGGTCCAGCAGGACCAGATCCCAGTCGGATTTTTCGGTGAGTCGCACTTCCAGTTCGGCAATGCTTGCCACTTCCACCAGACGCACATCGGGGCCCAGGCCCAAGGTGACAGCTTGATGCAGTGCACTGCGAAAAAGCGGGTGATCATCGGCAATCAGGATTTCGTATGTGGCCATTTTTCAAATGATCCTGTTTTTCATGGCAGGACTGATGCATTCAGCCCTCACCAAAGCAACACGGAGGCACGCCAGAATACCGCACCCAAAGAGCACGAACGCCGCGAAAAGCCTGAGCAAAACAGTGGTTCAAACAGCGCCGGCGCCCTAATCGGCGCCAAGCATGCCCAGCCAAGCCAGGGTGGTCAAGCGTGAAGCTTTGCGGCATCTTAGCTGGCTAACTAATAAGAGAGCCATCATGCGCAGCCAAGCCTTGCGTGCCGATGTCCTGATGCTGATTACCGCGGTGATCTGGGGCTCGGCGTTTGTCGCACAAACTTCCGGTATGGATCATATCGGCCCCTTCCTTTATTCCGGCCTGCGCTTCGCCCTGGGCTCACTCTGTCTCTTGCCGCTGGCGCTGCGTAAAACACCCACGGATCGTCAGCCCGAACCCTTGCTCAATCGTGGGCTGCTACTGGGCGGCGTACTCATGGGGCTGGCCCTGGCCCTGGGCATCAATCTGCAACAGGTGGGGCTGATGTTCACCACCGTCACCAATGCAGGTTTCATCACCGGGCTCTATGTCATTGTAGTGCCGCTTCTGGGGCTGCTGATTGGCCACAAGACTGGCCTGGGTACCTGGCTCGGCGCCGTGCTGGCGGTGGTGGGCATGTTCCTGCTGAGCGTCAGCGACAGCTTCCACGTTGCCTCGGGAGACTGGCTGCAGTTGATTGGCGCCTTCGTCTGGGGTGGGCACGTGATTCTGGTGGGAGTTTTCGCCGGCCGTCATGACCCGATTCGCCTGGCGTTCCTGCAATTTGCGACCTGCGCGGTGGTCAGCCTGATCCTGGCGTTGTGCCTGGAACCGCTTCGCTGGGAAGCGATTGTCGGCGCCGGGCCGGCCATTCTCTATGGCGGGGTGGTGGCCGTCGGTATCGGCTACACCTTGCAGGTGATTGCCCAAAAGGACGCAATCGCCTCTCACGCGGCAATCATTCTGTCCCTGGAAGCGGTATTTGCCGCCATTGCCGGGGCCTGGTTGCTGGATGAGTCGCTGCAGGCCCGCGGCTACTTCGGCTGCGCGCTGATGCTCAGCGGCATGCTGGTAGCCCAGCTATGGCCACAAAAGCCTCATTCCAGCACGACTACACAAAGGGCTTGAGCCGGGCATGCACATCGTCATCCGGATCGATGGCCTTCTGGAACTTCGCTGACAGGTAATGGGTGCTGAACACATCGAGGTAGGCATCCAGTACCTGGCTGACCTGCTCATCGCCGGCCAGCTCCAGGCATAACGCCGCCACTTCAGCGGTACAGAAGTGATCATCACGCTTGGAGCGACGCAGCTTGTAGCGCGAGAGCTTCTCCGGGGACAGGCTGAGAACCGGCAAGTGCTCCAGGTAAGGGCTCTTGCGGAACATCTTGCGCGCCTCGCTCCAGGTAGCGTCCAGCAGAATGAACAGCGGCCGCTTGCCCTCCTCCTGCCTGACTTCGCTGACCACTCGTTCGGGCGCGACGAACTCGCCCGGAAATACGATATAGGGCTGCCACTGCGGGTCGGCCAGCAACGCCAGCAGTTGCGGGTCGACCTCAGTACGCGACCAGCTGAACGCCGTTGTGTCGCCGATTACATCGGCAATCAGCCAACCGGTATTGCTCGGCTTGAGCGGTTCGACGTCGTGCATCACAAGGCACATGGCTGACCGGGCAACGACTTTCGGTCGCCAGGCACACAGGCAATGGCTGGGAATCACTCGGCAGCGGGGGCAGCGTTCAGCCCGTGAGCCGCGTGCGAAAAAGGGCTTGGCCACGCGCGCCATCCGCAGATCACGTAGACGGGAAACCGCATGACTCATCGCAGGACATGCCAGCAAGAAACAGAAATCAACACGACAAACACTCAAGAGGGTAAAAAGTCGGACAAGTTTATCAGAGCTATCTGTTCAAACCTGTACCGCCCTGCGGCCTCTCCCCCTATAATTCGTCGCCACTGAACGCACAGTCGAGTGGCTGGTCGAAGCATCAGTCACTGCACCAGGAGAGTTTCATGTTGCGCTTTACCATTCCTACCGTCGCCCTTCTGCTGGCCCTGCCCCTGGGTGCCCAAGCTGCGTCCCTGCAAGAATTCGAACTGGGCAAAATGCTGGAGAAGGTCGCTGCGGAAAGCAACGTCGGCACTCCTCGGGAAATCAACGAGAACATTCTCGACCAGGGCTATACCGTTGAAGGCAAGGAACTGATCAACCACCTCAGCGTGCAGTCTGGCCATGCCGAGCAGATGCGCGCCAATCCCAAGGCGGTTTACCTGCAACTTGGGGCAAGCGTCTGCCGCAACCCCAACTACCGCAAGCTGATGGCCAAAGGCGCCATCATGCGTTACGAGTTCACTGAAAACCGCACCAATCGCCCGGTGGCGTCGGCGCGCTTTCAGGAGTCGGATTGCCCGGCGCAAAGCACGCCCAAGAAAAAGTAATCACGAACGAGCGGCGCGCCGCTGCTGATCATCGGCGCGCAGTTCGGCGACCAGGGCCTGTAGGTATCGCGATGGCCGCTCCTGTGCTGCCAATCGGCGCCGGCACTCATCCTCCAGGCTTATTTGATGGTCAGCGGCGGCGGCTTGCAGCAGCTGATACAACTGCGGATCAATCTCCAGCGTGACAATGGTCATCCTCTGCCTCCCTGCTCTGGGCCTGCATGGCCCAGAACCCGCTTGCCTCTCTCCGGCCCCTGCTCCTGCGCCAGACGCTGCACCTTAGTAAATCAGAGCCGTCATCCCTTGCCGCCCCTCCTGACCAGCGGTGCCAGCCTGGGGAAAACCGCGAACAAGCGGTTGCCAGCCAAGACTTTATGAGCACATGATCAAGCCATGTCCGAAACGGCTTGCGGACGGTTGAGGAGGCCGTCCTTGTGCGTCTTGCTGTGCAAATGTTCTCAAATAAAGGAAAGCAGGACCTCTGTGGATGACCCCAACACTGCCCAGCGATTGTCAGCTGTGATCGGGTCCGGAAATTCGCTCATTCGCTGGGCTGAGCAGGCAGCGACACAGGCAGTGTCGTGGCACATTCGAATATCTCGATCGTGCGCAAGGTTCTGTGCAGAAGGAGAAGCTGAATGCCTTACCAATCGAATGACCTGTTAAGTCGTCATTTTCAGAGCAACGGTGTCGACCTGACGAACCAGGTCGAAGCGCAACTCAACCAGATAGCCCCCAACAGCCCGAATCTTCCTCTTTACCGCGACATGGTGCTCACCGTCCTGCGCATGGCCGAGGATGACCTCAATCGCTGGAATGCCAAGATAACCCTGCAGGCCCTGCGCGAACTGGAGCACGCCTTCCGCGTCCTGGAACAGTTCAAGGGCCGACGCAAAGTGACGGTCTTCGGCTCGGCACGCACCCCCAGTGAACACCCGCTATACGCCATGGCCCGAGAGCTGGGCGCGGCCCTGGCCCGCTCGGATCTGATGGTCATTACCGGGGCCGGCGGGGGCATCATGGCCGCCGCCCACGATGGTGCAGGCCTGGAGCACAGCTTGGGGTTCAACATCACCCTGCCTTTCGAGCAGCATGCCAACCCCACCGTTGGCGGTACGGAGAACCTGCTGTCGTTCCACTTTTTCTTCACCCGCAAGCTGTTCTTCGTCAAGGAGGCCGACGCACTGGTGCTTTGCCCAGGCGGCTTTGGCACCCTTGATGAAGCCCTGGAAGTACTGACCCTGATTCAGACCGGCAAAAGCCCGCTGGTACCCGTGGTACTGCTGGACATGCCGGGTGGACAGTTCTGGCAAGGCGCCCTGGACTTCATCCACAACCAACTGGAAGCCAATCGCTACATTCTGCCCAGTGACATGAAGCTGGTGCGCCTGGTGCACAGCACTGAAGAAGCGGTGCAGGAAATCCAGCAGTTCTATGCCAACTTCCACTCCAGCCGCTGGCTCAAGCAGCAGTTCGTCATCCGCATGAACTACAACCTCAATGAGCAGGCGCTGGAGCAGATGCAGACAGCATTCGCCGACCTGTGCCTGAGTGGCCAGTTTCAACAGCATGCCTACAGCGGGGAGGAACACGACGAAGTGCAGTTCAGCCATCTGGCGCGGCTGTCATTCGCCTTCAATGCTCGCGACAACGGTCGCCTGCGCGAGCTGATCGACTTCATCAACCTGCCGGAAAACTGGGCCAGGCCTCAGCCCCAAACAACGCAACGGGCACGAGAAACCAGCAAAGCCAACTGATCCCAGCCATAGCCCGCTGCGTTATGCAGCGGGTACGGCTTCAGTCGTCCATGCCTCGGCCACTCAACAAGCGGCTGATCATGTCCATGGAATACCCGCGATAACTCAGGAAACGCCCTTGCTTGGCACGCTCTCGAGCATCTGCAGGAAACCGCCCGGCAAACTTGCGCTGCCAGACGTCACGCAATTGTTCCTGCCAATCGATACCGCACTCGCGCAGCGCAAGATCAATATCGCTGCGCTGCAAGCCGCGCTGGCCCAGTTCTTCGCGAATACGCATGGGCCCGTAACCGGACCGTGCACGATAGGAAACAAAGCTTTCGAGATAACGGGATTCGGACAGCAGGCCCTCTTCCGTCAAACGGTCAAGGGCTGCTTCGATCATTTCAGGAGGGGCGCCGCGCTGACGCAGTTTACGCGTCAGCTCGACACGACCGTGCTCGCGTCTTGCGAGCAGGTCCATTGCGGTTCGCCGCACCGCGACGAGGGTATCGAGTACGGCGGTCATTGGATCAATCAGATATCAGCGTCGGCCATATCGTCTTCGGTCTCTTTGACCGGGTTGGCTTTGACGTCTGGCGATGCAGTCAGCAATTTTTCACGGATCTGCTTCTCCAGCGCGTTGCCGATTTCCGGGTTGTCCTGCAGGAACTTGGCCGAGTTGGCCTTGCCCTGACCGATCTTGTTGCCCTGGTAGCTGTACCAGGCACCGGATTTCTCCAGGAAGCCATGCAGCACGCCCAGATCGATGATCTCGCCGTTGAGGTAGATGCCCTTGCCGTAAAGAATCTGGAACTCGGCCTGACGGAATGGCGGAGCCACCTTGTTCTTGACGATCTTGACCCGGGTTTCGCTGCCCACCACTTCGTCGCCTTCCTTCACCGCGCCGGTACGGCGGATGTCCAGACGGACCGAAGCGTAGAACTTCAGCGCGTTACCACCGGTGGTGGTTTCCGGGCTACCGAACATCACACCGATCTTCATGCGGATCTGGTTGATGAAGATCACCAGGCAGTTGGCGTTCTTGATGTTACCGGTGATTTTACGCAGCGCCTGGGACATCAGGCGGGCTTGCAGGCCCACGTGCATGTCGCCCATTTCACCTTCGATTTCAGCCTTGGGCACCAGGGCCGCCACGGAGTCGACGATGATCACGTCAACCGCGTTGGAACGCACCAGCATGTCGGTGATTTCCAGGGCCTGTTCGCCGGTGTCCGGCTGGGAAACCAGCAGGTCGTCAACATTCACACCCAGCTTGCCGGCGTACTCCGGATCCAGTGCGTGCTCGGCATCGACGAACGCACAAGTGGCACCGGCTTTCTGCGCCTGGGCAATAACCGACAGAGTCAGGGTAGTTTTACCGGACGACTCAGGGCCGTAGATTTCAACGATACGGCCTTTTGGCAGACCGCCAATGCCCAGAGCAATGTCCAGACCCAGAGAGCCGGTGGAAATGGCCGGGATCGCCTGACGGTCGTGATCGCCCATACGCATTACGGCACCCTTGCCGAATTGACGTTCGATCTGACCCAGGGCCGCAGCCAAGGCTTTCTTCTTGTTGTCGTCCATTAAAGTCCTCACGTAATCAATAAGGCCTGACGGCCAACACCTGTATAAGTAGCCAGTATTATTCCACAGCGCTCGAGGATCGCCTACCCCTGATTTGCGATTTCTGCCGCAGCATGTTGCAGCAACCCCTCTAGCGCGGCCTTCACCGTTTGTCGGCGGACCTCATCGCGATTTCCCGGAAAGTGCCGGCACTCGGTGGTCAGCGTCTCTCCCGCCCCCCAGGCCAGCCACACAGTGCCCACAGGCTTCTGCGCAGAACCGCCATCCGGCCCGGCGATACCGCTGACCGCCACGGCAAAATGCGCATGACTCCTGGCCTGTGCCCCCCGGACCATGGCCTCGACCACTTCACGACTGACAGCGCCGACCGAATTGAACAAATCGGCCGGCACATTCAATTGCAGGGTCTTCTGGCGATTGGAATAGGTGACATAACCGGCCTCGAACCAGGCCGAACTGCCAGGGATCCGCGTGATCGCCTCGGCGATGCCTCCCCCGGTGCAGGACTCCGCGGTGGTGACGTGGGCATTCAGAACCTGCAAACGCCTGCCGAGTTCAGCGGCAAGCTGGGTGATTTCTTTCACAATCCTCTCCTGATGGGGCTGGCGTGTGCTTACCGTACACCAGGCGAGGTGGCTTGCAAGTGACAAGCCGTAGGGCGACTAAACAACCCTCCAAAACCTGAACTCTTGCCAAAATTCTCAGTAAATTTACAACCCAAGCCTCTGCCACGAAGGCAAAGGCAGGGCTCAAAGCGCTACGCCTGATTCAAGCCAGCAAGTCCCAGGTCAGGGCAATACCTGCCGGACGCGGAGTAGTTGCAGGCACTGAAGTACCGAGCCACAGGCCCTTGCCTGCTGGAACAAAGAGCGGATAGGGCAACACCACCTCAGAATGCGATCCAGCGGCGCTGTTCCCGTTACCAGAGAAGATAATCGGCACAGTTCTATCACCAACAATTTTCGGTGCGGTGACGCCACAATAAACGTCAACAGCTCCATTCGAAGGGGCGATATAACCCGTGCGAATGATAACTCCGTTAGTGTTAGAGGCTGGGTCAACGATGGTAGTTACACCGCTGGGAATTGGGTAAATCGATACGAAGTGGTTACCAACTGGTACTGCGTCCATTTTTTACACCTTATTAGGTCAAGTGATTGTGCGCGGAGAATCCGCATTCATATCGCTCAAAGGCGTTTGCTCGAGGCTCGTAGCCTTCACATGATTCAAGGTCCCGCATCGGGAGCATTTGATCTGGAGCTCGGTAAACTCACCCACTCGGGCGAGAAGTCTTTTGCAATGACAGCATCTGCACTCTTTTAGCATCGGCACATCCGTTTGATGGTGTCCTGACTGTTACCCCGTACTTATGGCAACGTTGTGTCCCTTTACTCTCAGTGCCGTTGCTCGGCTGCCGAAGCGCCCCCCAGCACAGCCTGGGATTCGCGTACCCACCGCTGCAACGCCTTCAATTGCTCGGCATTGGCGTGGCATTCGCTGTAGTTGTCGACGACGCTGGCGGCGACGGTAGAGAGTGCAAGGCCCGAGGCGGCGCCATCAGTGACGCTGGGGCCTCCGGCCACGGGCAGGTTGGCGGCGCCGGCGTCGTGCACCCGGACAAAACCAGCAGGCACAACACAGGCTCTATCAGCCGCTTTCGAGACATAGACAGGAACCTCCTTGGTGATGGTGGCGCCCGCCTGATAGACCTTGACGATACGGTCGACGTACTCGACCACCACCTTTTCCCTGACCGCGCCCAGGGCCCGGCCTTGTTCAAAGGATTGTTTGAGACGAGCCTCATCGAGGCGTTGGTTGTTACTGCGCTCACTGCCGGCACCGCTGACGTAGCCGAGTGCATAAAGCAACCCGGCCGCCACAGCGATGGCCAGCCAGCTACGGATATTCATCAAGCCCTCCTGAGGCGGGCAGGAAATGAATCACCCAGCCTGCCAAAAAACCTGTAGCCGCTGCCGCAGGCTGCGAAAAGGTCCGCAGGACCTTCAGACGGCAGCCCTCAAACCACCGGCAAACACAGCACCGCCCGCGCCCTGGCCCAGAGTTGCAGGCGGTCCTGCAAGCCATTCAGGCCCCCATTGATCCGCCGGGTAATGCTGTTGAACTCATCGCGATCAGCCAGGGCATTGAGCCCACCGCGCTCCCAGAACCAGGCCGCCGACTCGGCGGCCCATTGCGCTTGCTCCAGCAGCTCCGGCAACTCCAGCAGGCGCTCATCGCCAAACAGCCCGAGGCTGCACTGGTGATAGTTGCTGCGCCCGGTGATCTGGATCAGCCCGCGCCCGCGATACCGCTGGCCGTCGCCATCCGCCTCGGGGGTATTGCCCAGGCGCGCGGCGAGAGGGCCCGTGTCGTACTTGCTCAGGTATTGATCACTGCCCAGTTCGCGTACGTATTGCAGCTGCCCGGATTCGTGTCCGATCTGAGCCAGAAAGGCCGCCTGGCGCTTCGGCGTATCGATCTGCCGCTTGGCCATGGCGGTGTTGAGTGGAGAAACAAAAACGCCCGCTTGGCGGCGGGCGTTAGGCATGATTTGCAGCAGTTGTTCTTCGGTTATTGGCATGGTCAGTGTTTGAAGGTCGGATAAGAAAACGCCCCGGCGGTACGGGGCGTTTATTCAGTTTGTTCAGTAACCCAGGATGGCGCGACAGGGCGGTACTGAGAGTCGGGGAAGTGCGGCGATTGCGGCCACTCGCGTAGAGCCTGCATGTACACCAGTAACTGTGTGAATTGTTCGGCAGAAAGCGTTGTGACCATTACGATTTCCAGTTGATCACGGTGACGATCGCGCAGCCACACCCCCCTCGCCAGTTCTTTGTCCCGATAGGAACGCTCACTGGCCGCCAGCTCTTCTTCAGTGAGAGGTAGCGGAACCGGATCAGGGGGAATACCGACGCAATACCATTCATCAGCACCTACATTCTCAGGACCCGAAACTGGTCGCCAGCCCTGTCCATCATTACGAACTGCAAAACTCATAAACTGTCCTCCCATCCCAAACACGTCAAACGATCTCCAGCGTACTGGGCGGCACGATAGATGTTCGGACCTTCCAGCTGTAACTGGTACTGCGCAAGGTGTTGGGATGATGCATAAAACACCAATGGTTGATTAGCAAGGTTCGTGTAGCCGCCATAACTATCATTGGGAGCAACCATTTGCGTGCTGTTGGTGCCTGTCATCGCCATATGTATCGTGACGGCTGTAGGGGGCACAAATGGCGCGACAGGAATCGGGACATAGATCGGAGTGCTGATGTGCCCCTGCACACCCGCCGATATAACAATATTGCCTGGTACATTGCTGCCGGGAGTTACTCTGTAACTGCAACGCTTACCACTTTGTATAAAGTTCAGCGGATATTTGTTGGCCGTCGCATCTGTTTTAATCCAGCTGACTCGTGCTTTATGTGTATAGCCGGGCGGCAACTTGGGAGATGTTGCATTCAGCGATAACAAGCCAGCTGGCGCGCTCCCGCCCCAAATCACCCAAACGCTGTACCAGGTCGACGGAGCCATTTCGCCCACGTCTATCCCGTTTTCCCCCACTGCCTGGCCACTAAAGCTAAAGTTAATCCCGCTCAGCGAATGCACCAGTTGACCGGTGCCGACAATCAACTGATCGGCCGATACATTCACTTGCGCACTCAGGCCCGAAGCCGAAACCTTCAAGTTCCTATGCCCGCCGATAATCGCTATCGGCTTTTGCTTCTGGACCTCCAAGGCCAGTTCAGCCACATCAATGCTTCCCTGATTGACTGGTGCACTCCAGGCTTTGATGCACCACATGACAGCCAGGTTGCGAGGTCGAGTTTCTGTGGAAGTTCTAGCCACTCGGCTTGCATCAAAGTCAAAGGATGCGGAACTCCATGCCCCGCCTCCAGCAATACCAGTAGGTACACCGGATCGAGCATTCGTTTTGAACGCCCCAGTACTGTTTAGCGGCGCGGTGCTTCCTGTGGGAAACGTTGATGATTCACCTGTGATGTTCTGCAACGCATCCTGCTGTTCGCTACCAATTACCCGACCAGCATCAACCCCACGCCCATGATCCCAACCCCGCAGAAACTCCCCCCGCGACTCAGGCAACCGGAAATTCCCCGCACCCTCGCCTCCGGTATTGAACGCAGTCCCCAGGTAAGCCGCCAGGTCCGGATAGGTCGCAGCACTCTGCACACTGCCATCCACCTCCAGGAATCCGGCCGGCACCGTACCCTTGGGAAACGGCACCATCGCCCCCACCGGCAAGGCTGACATGTTCTTCAACAGCGCCTCGATCTCCGCCTTGGTATAGGTCACCGACTTGGTATAGGCATCGGTGATCCCGTACTCGGCCAGGGTAGTACGAATCTTCTCCGGCGGTATCGAATCACGCACGATCGCCTTGATCGCCGCCAGCAACTGGTCATGCTCGGCCTCGGCCGGCTCTTCCCCTCCCGCACGAATCACGTTGAGCAATTCGTCGGTAACCGCGTTTCCCCACTCAGAGGAAATCAGTGAGCCGACTTGCCCGGTCACCGGGTTCTCGTCAACAAACTTCCCGTTCAACAGCCCTACGCTGGGAACACTTTTCGGATAGTCCACGTATTCCTGTCCTCTCTAGTCATAGTTGATGTACACCTGTGTATGCGCCGGTGTACTGCGATGGATAAGGCACTCCAGGGCGCTGCCCGGGTTCATGCCAAAACGTTCGCCCCAATAGCTGGCGCCGAAGCGCCGGCCCAGTTGCAGGCGGCCGCCGGTATTGAGGGTCCACATGAAGTTCGCCCGCCAGGTGCCGAAATGCGCGTGACCAAAGCGTGAGCGGCCCATGCGCGGGGTACTCAGCTCAGTGACGCTGGCATTGGGATAGCCCTGGCTGCGGGCGATTTCGACGAAGTAGGCGGCGCGCTGGTTGCCCACCGCCAACAGACGACGGCGCACGGCCAGGCGCCGGTCTTCGAACAGCGGGGTCAGCCCCAGGCAGGGGGCGGGCAGGTCCATGACCTTTTCCCAATCCGTCACCAGTTCGCTGACGCTGGCCGGGTCCATTTCGTTTTGCAGGTCCACGGCCCGGGCGTCGATGCGCGCCAGCTCCTGGGAGATGCCCTGCAACACCCGTTCAAGCTCCGGCACCCGTTCCGGGTCCCAGGCCGGGCCGCTGGGCAGCAGGCTGCGCAGCTGGCCCTGGTACTGGGCGGCGCTTCTTATTGCAGCCATTGGCAACCTCCAAATACCAGCAGTTGGTTGCTGCTTGCCGGCACATCAGCCAGCGGCGCCAGCAGGCGGTGATCCTGTTCACCGGTGGCGCTGCTGATGGCCTCGCGGATGTGACTCAAGAGCAGGGTTTCTCCCAGGCCGGCCTCGCGGCTGTGCAGGTCGCGCAGTTGGTCCTCGACCGCGGCCCGCACCGCACTGGTGTCGGGGGTCAGGCGCACCTGGTAGATCACCGGCTGTATCACTGGCGCCAGCACATGCACCTCGGCGGTTACCGGGCGCAAGGGCTCGATATAGGCCAGAACCCGCGCCAGCTGCTCGGCATTGGGAATCGGCTGCAGGTCGTCGTCACGCATGACGAACAAGCCCACGGTGCCCGGCCCCAGGTAATTGCGCCGGCACCATGCACGGGTGATGCCCGGGCACTCCATGGCCCAGGTTTCGTAGTCGTCCGCCGAGCCGCCATGGGGAATGATCCGATAGGAACGGATCACCCGCGAGCGCAGGGATTCGAGGCTTTCCCGGGCCACACCACCGCTCAGGCCCGGGGCCAGGACGGTGAACGAGTTGCTGATGCCCTGCACCGGCTGCACCGCGGTCAGCTCCAGGCCGGCATCGGCATTGCCCAGGGTACCGCCGTCGACGGCCTGGATCGTGGTGCTGTTGAGGCCTGCGCTGGTGGTTCGCGCGGCGGTCACTGTGTAGCTGCGACCGTCGCTGCTTTGCAACAGGGTGCCGAGATCCAGCACAGCACCGGCTGCCGCGTTGAAACTGACGCTGCCACTGGCCGCCTGGGCAGCCTTGCGCGGCTGGTTCAGGCGCAGCGCGGCGATGCGCTCCAGGGTCGACTCATCGGCCTTGTCCGGAAGGATCTGCTCGGCGATCCAATCCAGGTAGCCATACAGGCCAAAGGCGGCACCGCTCAGGGTGCGGGCTAGCACTTGGGCATCGGACTGGCGCAGCGAATCGCTGGCCAGGTCGCTTTGGGTGCGCTGAATCAGCACCGGCAGCGAAGGGGTTTCAAACGGCATAGGTCACCTGCCAACTGTGAATGGGGTTGATGTCCAGGCGCTCACCGTCGGCCAGGATCAGTACCGTGCGCAGGTTCAGGCGCTGGGCATCGAGGCGCTCGGTCATGATCTCCACGGCGTTGCAGTGGCCATCGTCGATCAGCCACTGCAGGGCCTCGCGGGCATAGAACTCGGCATCGAGCTGGGTCTGCCGGCTCAGCTTGACCCGGCGCAACAGCCACAGCCGCGAGCCGATACGGTCGTCGGCCACGCTGGGAAAACTGTCGCCCCACCAGCCGTAGCGCTGGTCGTCATCCAAGGCGTCGTCATCGGCGGCGCGGCGCCAGGTGAACAGGCTGATTTCCACGGCCCGGGTCAAGGCGTTCTTCAGGTCATAAGTGGCGAACATGCTTAACCTCCCACCGGCGCGCCGGTCTGCCCCGGGCCGGGTTGCACGCCGCTGTGGACGTGGTTGATCTGGCTGATGCCGGCGGCGACCTGATCGCCCTGGGAGACGATCTTGCCGCTCATGCTCAGGGTCGGGCTGTCGATGATGACGCCGCTGCTGGCGCGGATATTCAAGGTGGCGGTGTCGATGTCGATGACCCGCCCGCGCTTGAAGTGAATCTTGTCGCCCTCGTCGGTGTAGATCGCCACTTCACCGGCGGCCAAGGCCTTGAGGCGATAGCGCCGGTCGGCCACCACCAGCACCACTCCATGGGAGCGATCGCCGCCGAGGAAGGTGGCGATGCCCTCGGCGCCGGCCAGGGGGTTGCTGGTAAAACCGTAAGGCTCGAAATGCTCCATGTCGTCGTTGACCTCGCCGGCGGTGAGGCGCATTTGCAGCGATTGCAATTTGTTGGCCGAATGGGCGAGCACCACGGTGCCCCGCGCCAACAGGCGTGTCAGTAGGCTCATGCTGGGTTCCTTGGGGGGGAGAAGAGCCGGCTTGCCGGCGAACAGGGATTGCGCGGTTTCGTGCCGGGTGCCTTAGCCGGCCAGCCGGCTCCTGCGGTTGGGCGCAGGTTTCAGTTTTTTGCGGGTGTCGGGTTGGCATCGAAGGTCTGCGGCGGCGCCACCTGCAAGGTGGTGATGGAGCCCTGGTCGGACAGCGACCAGGTGACCTTGGAGATCAGCATGTCCTGGTCGAAACCCAGCACCGGGTCGATGACCCTCACCAACGTGTTGTGTCGCCACAAATCACCATTGCTCTGGCGCCAGCCCTGCACCTGATAGGTGGTGGTCAGCGCCTTGCCGGTGCGGGTGCCGCACTCCCAGTCAGCCCGCTGCTGAGCCAGTTCCGCACTCAGTTGCGCCGCCTCGTTGATCACCGTCACCCGTTTGCGCGAAGCCCGGGCATCGCTGGCCTGGCCGGACACCTCGCAGACCGCGACACCGCTGCTCTGGTCGCTGCCCTTGTGCTGGCCGATCACCCGGTACTCGGAAAACACCGCGGAAAAATCCATCGCTGCATTGGCCGAAAGAATGTTCTTGCCCAGCTCCAGGGCATCGCTGGCGCGCCCGCCGCTGCCCGGTGCCGCCAGCAGCAGGTAGCCGTCGGCGTCATCGGTGGAGAACACCCGGTACAAGGTCAACAAGCGGTCGATGGAGGCAAACACCGTCTCCCCCGGCACGATGCTGTGGGTGTGCAACTTGCTGGTGGGTGCAATCTCGCTGCGCACTCCCACCCCGTAAGAGCCGGCCAGGGCGCGGACGATGCTCAGCACATCCTGCTGGCGCCACTGGCTCGGCCGGTTGATGGCCGCGCAATCCACCAGATCCTGGGTCAGGGAGCTGCCCTGGATGCTCAGGCTGATCTGCCTGCCGTCATAACTGACCGGCGCCTTGTAGACATGCCCGGTGAGCACCAGGTCGCAGCCGATGCGCACCTGGCAGCGAGCGCCCGGGCGGATCCGCACCTGCCCATCCTGCCCCGGCCATTGCCAGGTGATGTTGAGGCTGAAGGTGCGGAACTGGCGCTCCAGGTCTGCCGTGATCTCCACGCTTTTCCAGCCGCTGTAGTCCAGCCCGTCCACCGTCAGGGTGACGATATTTGCCAGTTCGTCCATGGGTCACTCCCGCGCAATCTGCAGATCGGCCGGCGGCAGGAAGCCCGGATGGGCCACCCGGTTGCGCTGTACCACTTCACCGACCCGCGTCGCATCGGCAAACCGCTCATAAGCCAGGACCAGCGCCGGCATGCTGCTTTTGGGGCTGAGGCTGACCAGCCGTACCCCGGACGAAGCCACTGCATTGAGGTGGCCCTGCAATTGCTGGCGCAGGGTGTTGAGCGCCTGGTAATGCATCGGGTCGGCCTTGAGCGCGGCTTGCCAGATCACTTCGTTGAGCTGGTCACGCAGGGCCAGTACATCGTCGGCCACCGGCACCTCCAGGCGCTGCACCGGCTGGCTGGCCTGCTGCGCCAGGGGCGGCGTGCTCTTGAGCTTGACCACCGGGGTGGCCACCGGCAAGGCCGACACCAACCGGGCGATCTGCACCAGCAACGCATCCTGGACCAGGTTCGCTACCGCCTCGGCCGCCGCGGTGGTGTCCTTGCCGGTGGTCAGCTTGGGCGGATCGATGCGCCTGGCCGCCTCCACCTGCTGGGAAATATCGGCGAGCATCTGCCGATAGCCGGTGCGGGCAAAATCCTTGAGCCCGCGTACATCCTCCAGCAACCCCTTGAACTCCGTGCTCAGCTCCTTGGGTATTTCCTTGACCGCCTTGACCAGGGTGTTGAGGTCGCTATAGAACTCGATCAGCGGCTTGAACTCGTGTTCGATGACCGCGTACACCTCGGTCAATCCCTTGCGCAGCGAATCCACGCCGATCCGCGCCTGCTTGATCAGGTTGGTGGCGAACTCGAACCGCAGCACCGCCGAGCCCAGCAAGGTGTCACTGGCCACCAGCACCTGCTGCTG
Organism: Pseudomonas sp. GW821-FHT07F01; assembly: GCF_059418825.1. NCBI lineage: Bacteria > Pseudomonadati > Pseudomonadota > Gammaproteobacteria > Pseudomonadales > Pseudomonadaceae > Pseudomonas > Pseudomonas sp. GW821-FHT07F01. Next base: position 193,289 of record NZ_JBWKQO010000004.1, on the reverse strand, counting down.
GGTGTTGACCACCGCCGAAGGAAAGCGCAGCGGCTGGTCCGGGTAGAACTTCAGGCTGAAGGTCACCAGGCCACCATCCTGGCGGCTCTGGGTCATCTCGCACTCGCCGACCTTGACCTGCATCCGTCCAAGCCACGGATGCACCAGCTCGCCGCTGCCCTCCTCCAGGGCCTTGAGCAGCCTGTCGCGCTGCTCCAGGCAATCGGCGCCGACGATGAAGGCCGTCAGGTCATGGACTTTCGCCTGCTGGCCAAGGCCCTCGAAAAACGGCTGGTCGCGCTGCGGGTACTCATGCAACTGGCCTTTTTGCCCCACCGGGGTTTTCGCCTGGTCGACCCAGAAGGGCACGCCGCGAAAGGATGCGGGCAACAAACGATCACGCCAGTTATCCGCCATGGGAACCTCCTAGGGAAAGTGAGCGATAGCCCAGGGTCGAAGCGATGTTCAAACCCGGTTGATTGGTCGTGGCCTGTTCGGCGCGCAGGCCAGCCGGGGCGTTTTCGAAGCGCAGGGTCAAACCGCCTTCGAGTTGGGTGCGGTTGTTCGCGGCGTTCTGCTGGATCAGCGCACTGGAATTCTGGGTCAGCGAGCTGCCCTGGGTTGCGGCAAAGGGTGATGCCAGCCCGCCTTTACCCTCGGCGTTGATCTGCTTTTGCGCTTCGGTAAAGCCTTCGACCTTGGCGGTGACCGTGGCAATCAGCCCGCCGAAGCCGCCCTCGAACAGCTCCTTGATCGGCGCCATCAGCGCTTGAAGCTGGCTCCACAGCCCGGAAAACCAATCGGCGATGGGGGCCCAGTTGGTCATGATCAGTTCCATCGGCGACCAGTCGAACAGGGCTTCAATGGCCTTCCTGATCGAGTCGATACCCGGTTGCAGCTCGGCCCAGATCGAACCGAAGAAGCCCGTGACCGCACCCCAGTTGTTGTAGAGGATCACCAGCGGGGAAAAGTCGAACAGGGTGTGCAGGACTTTCTTGACCCCGTCGATACCCGGTTGCAGCTCCGCCCAGATCGACGCGAAGAAGCCGGTGACCGCGCCCCAGCTCCTGGTGATCATGTCCATCGGCCCCCAGTCGAACAGGCCTTTTAGAAAGGCCATCGCCGGCACTGTCAAGGCCTTGAGGGATTCCCAGATAGAGGCGAATAGCCCCGTCAGCCCTGCCCAGTTATTGATGATCAGTCCCAGAGGCGACCAGGAGAACACCTCCTTGAGGAAGCCGACGATCGAAGCCGTCATCGCCTGGATACTGTCCCAGAGCCCGGCAAAGAACGCCGTGATCGCCCCCCAGTTGCCAATCAGCATGCCCAGGGGCGTCCAGCCGAACAGAGTACTGAGCACCTCCATCGCCTGCGCCGCAAAGCTCTTCACACCTTGCCAGAGGCTGACGAAAAAGGCCGAGATCGGCGTCCAGTTGGCAATGACCACCCCGGCTGCCAGAGCAATGCCCATGGCAATCAACATCACCGGGTTGGCCTTGGCCACCGTGCCCATCAGATCGAGCACCTGGGTCGCCCCGGTCACGGCGGTTTGCATCGCCGAGAAGGCAATGGCGCCCATCGCCAGCCCCTCAACCAGCTTGGGGTTGTCGTCGAGCAGCGTCCCCACACTGTTGAGCATGGGCTCCAGACCGACCACCAGCGCCCCCACCGCCGGCGCCAGGGCGGCATCAATGGCCGAGGACACCTTGACCATCGACTGACTGAATACATTCATGTCTTTGGCCGCATCAGCCGGCGCGCTGGAGTCGCCGACTTCGGCCAGCTTGCCCTTGAACGCATCGCAGGCCTTGATCCCGTCCAGAAACGGGGTGATCAGGCTGCCGCCCTTGAACAGCCCGCTGATATCCAGCTTGCCCAGCCCGGTCTGCTCAAGGTTTTTCTTGAACGAGTCGACCTTGCCTTGAAGGGCGACGAGTTTGGGTGACAGTTGGTCTATGCCGGTCAACAGCACCGACTTCTTCTCTACGGTTTGTGTGTCTGCCATCACTGCACCTGCTGCATCGCATTGATCCGTTGCGCGTGCTCCAGGGATTCGCGGAGCACATCCAGTGGCCTGGCCATCATCTGTTCGGGGTCGACCTTCCAGAACCAGGCCAGGTCATAGGCGACAGCGATCAGGTCGGCGATGGCTGCGATGCCGCACTCATGAAAAAACTCGCCACCGCCCAGCTCAGGGCGTTGAGGTCCACCAGGTCGAGCTGGTTCACCGAGGACGGTGGAATGCCGGCGCAGACCGCGATGTATTTGGCCGCGACGTCCATGTCGAGGCTGACCTCTTCGCTCTTGTCGATCTTGTACGGCAGCGCCTTGATCGCCCGTACTTCCTGCACCGTCGGGCGGCGCAGGCTGAGTTCGGCCAGGGGCTCGCCGTGGGCCTCGATGGGCACCTGCAGCTTCACCGTGTTGCTCATTGCCAGGTCCCCTTCTGCCCTTCGAAGTTCAGCTCGATGCTGGCGTCGTCGCCCTTGGCAATAGGCTCGTCCACCAGGTAGGCACCGGCCAGTACGTAGACCTTGCCGTTGGCGAACTCGCAGGTGACGGTCATGTCGACGCCTTCGATCAGTTGCTTGAGCGGAAAGTCCGGGGTGTGCAGCGCGGTGACTTTGAACGACGGCGTGAGGTCGGTTTCCTTGTAGAAGCCCGGAACCACGGTTTCCCGCTTGACGGCCATCAGTGGTGCTTCGCAGCCGCCGCTGATGGTCAGTTGAGCGCCGTCCACTTTGACGTAGCAGGTGCCCGCTATCAGTTGACCCATGTTGTTTCTCCCAAAAAATAAGCCCGCTCAAGGCGGGCTGAAAAAGCGCAGCGATGCAGGTCCGGCTCAGGCCGCCGCGTCGTACTGCAGGCGAAATTGGTTGAGCAGCGCGAACACTCGCAGGCCGTTGATGTAGTCCGGCGGGAACAGCACGTTGACCCGGCTCGGGTCCTGCACATCGCGCTCGACGATCAGGTGCTCGGCGAACAGTTCGGCGTTCTCCACATGGCCCTCCAGCTCCAGCTTGGCGTACTGGGCAATCAGCTCACCGCGAATGGTGCTCGGGGTGACGATCGGCTGGCCGGCGCCGAAACGAGTGCCGTCGGCAGCCAGCTTGTGGCGCCCGTATTTGCTGGTGATCACGCTTTGCAGGCGGCGCACGATGAACGCCGACTGGTGCATGGTTTCGCTGTCCAGGTAGGAGTTGTCGGCCTGGCCGTAGGCGTTCTTCTGGTAGGTGGTGATCGCCCGCTGAATGCGCATGTAGCCGCCTTCGTAGTAGGCGGTGGCGATGCCGTAGCTCAGCAGCGACTGGCGCTCGGTGAGGGTGAAGCGCTCGCTGGCCGGCGCCGGGTCGACGCCCGGCAGGCTGCCGCTCTGGGTCGGGCGGCTGGCATCGGCGGAGATGAACACCGAAGTCCGCGCCGCCAGGGCCGCAGCCTGGACCCACACCGGTTGCGGCACGCCGCCTTCCAGGGCCTGGATGGTGATGTGCTGGTCGTTGCGTGCCTGGCCGGCCGCCACCAGGGTGCCGACGGTGCCGCGCTTGGCGCTGTAGACATGGCCGAACAGCTGCTTGGCCCAGGACCAGCGGCCGGTGTTGTCGTCCATCACCGCTTGCCAGGCATTGAGGCTGGCGGTGTCGGTCCAGGGCATGCAGATGAACTCGAACGGCTCGTCGCCCAGGGCGGCCAGCGCCGCGACCTGATCCGGCACACCGGTGCCGCCGGCCATCTTGCCCAGCACCAGGGTCAGGCCCGCCGGGGTTTCTTCGCCATTGCTCTTGCCCAGGCGATTGAGTTGCAGGCTGATGTCGTTGCCGCTGTCGCCGGTCCACTTGGCGTTCAGGGTCACAGTGCCCTCGGCCGCGGTGGCGGTCACCGGCAGATCTACTGCAGCGTTGACCTTCAAGGCCAGGGCGCTGGCCGCTTGTGCGGCACTGGCGCCGCTGACGATGGAGGCTTGCACCCGCACCCCACCGACGTACAGATTGAGCAGGCCGGCGGCGCCGGCGCTACCGCTGATCTTCAGCTCGGCCTTGGCCACGCTGCCCTCGGTGCTGTGCAGCGGCAGGCACCAGATCTCGCCCACCGGGTCGGTCTTGCGCCAGGTTTCGTACATCGAAGCGAGCATCGAGCCCTGGCCGCCGATGCTCCTGGCCAGGGCCACGCTGGACACCAGCACCAGTTTGCCGAGATCGTCGCCGGCCTGGTTGTCGTTGACCTGGGCGACGATCAGACGGCGCATGGCCGAGGACGCGCTATTGGCCGCCGAATTGTCCATCTCGGCGTAGAACAGCGGCACACGGATGTCCGCCGGGATATTGCTGAAACCGATCGCCATTATTTGGCTCCTTGAGATTTCGCCGCTTTCACGGCTTTGCTAGTGATATCGCCATCGGCCAGACGCCGGCGCCACCAGGCGCTGTCCGACACTTCACGGCCGGAAGCGGGCAGCAGATCGCCCGCTTCCGGGTCCGGTACGGCGCGGCCGGCGACCGGCAGCACGGTGATGCGTTTGCTCATTGCTTCAGCTCTCCTGAAAAAGTCAGCTCCAGGCGCCCATCGGGCCCTGGGCGTTGCAGATTGGGGTCCACCGGATCGATGGCATCGACCCGCACCGTGACCCCGGTCAAGGACGGCAAGCCGTCGAGTTCACGCTCATGCCAGGTTTCCGCCGGCTGGCCGGACAGGTTGCGCCCCAGCTGGAACTCGGCGAAAAAGCGCAGGCGGTAGAGCAGGCGGGTGGCGTCGAGCGACACCAGCTCGCCGCCGTCGTACTGGATCGGGTTGTACTCGGCGCCGGGTTTGAAACCGACCAGGGCACGCCAGAGTTCGGCGCGTAATTGATATAGCTGAGTGGTTGCCGCTACTAGTGGTTCCTGTGATGCATCCAGAACAACTAACACTTCAAACTGCTCTCGAACGATGGGGTGCTGGGTAGTTTGACGAACCAAATCCCCCACAAGGTTTACATAAGCAACCGGCTTATCACCCAGAGGCGACTTTTCAACCCCCTTCAAGCCAATTGCGACACTAACCAAACCTTTCAGACCGAGACAAAATTCGTCAATTTGATCAATCAAACTTTTAACATTCAAAATTCCACCTCCTGATACAACATCATTAGCAGCGATCTCACTTACAACCCAGAAACATCTGCTACTAAAATACGAATTGCACCTGTTGGTGGAACATGATCATAAGTACCATTCCAACCCGAACGACGAATGGTCGCACCGTATTGCATGGCATAATTACTATAGACCCCAGCATCATCCACTCTACAGCCTAAAATATATTCAAACGAGTCGGTGGAGCCGTTTGAAAACTGCTGTTGCAGATAAATATAACGAGCATTACCAACGGACCATGCGACTTTTGGCGCCTTTAAACCAGTAGCTTGGACCGGATAACTAAACCCATATTTAAATCCTAGCAGGGAAGCCCTTCCATCCGCATAAACTCCAACTAACTTCAAGAAAGGCTTTGCAGTATTAAATGTTAAATCACCAGTTGGTCCATAAACTTCAACCCCCTCTCCAGCATTTGACTTTACAACTGGGCCAAAGCTATAGCAAATAATCGAACCTCCGATATTACCGGTAGGTGCACGCACAACACCGCCCTGCTCCACAACTGGAAAGTCCGCACGATAAAATCGAATTACCGAACCATCATCAGGAATAGCGGCATATGCATCCCAGTAGATCCGTTGCCCTGCGGCAGTCACTAAGTACTGCCCCCCGAAAACTGTCAGAGTCTTGGTTCCATAATGGACAAGGTTTGCATAATCAGTACCGATTATTTTGAACCCTTTCTGATTGAAGCTTTCAAATCCTACGTTCATCCAGACACCACTACGAGTAGAGGCTTACCAGCAAAAACACCATAACCAAGATTATTGGCAAACCCCCAATACAAGGTTGAACTTGCGACAGTTACAACTCGCGCTCTGTTCCCCCCCTGGTAAAGGACGTAGTTGAGCGTTTCGGGATCAACGGCCGGATAGCTCCGACTTCCTGGAGTACCAACAACGGATAGGTCAATAATCTCGACTATACGAGGGTAACGTCCAGAACCGTCCATCATGAGGCGTCCGTTACGGTCGAAGAACTCGATTCCACTTGGCATAACTACCTCCACAGACATTAGCTATGTTGCATAAAAAATATCCAGCAGCACAACTAAACTTCATGACCAAATACCAGCGCGCAAGCAAAGACTGCCATCGCCATAAAAAATCTGCATCAACTGATTATTAATACTGAGACGACCACCACCGGCAACAGGCCCATTAAACTCAATAGACCCGCTTTTATTCAAGCGCCACCCCACTTCGCCTGGAACGTAGTCAGTCGATTGAATATAATCACCTATTTGAGCACTTGTGATTGACCCATTACTTATAAAAGCACTATCAATAAATACTTTATTACCCTGAACAACAAATGGGTAAAAAACCTTATCCGCATTTGGATCAACCACTGCAAACCGACTAGCGGCAATCAGCACCTGACTGGTAACGATACCCTTGTCATTCTCCACACCCAAACCGATCCCAGCCAAATAAGGCCGTCCATCTACAGTCATTTGAGTCTTGATACTATACATGGCCGCCAATTCGTCTTTTACAGCCTTTATTTGAATCGCGGAGCCGCCACCCGTCTCAACTTTTTCAAGCAGATCTTTACTTAGTTGAGTTTCACTGATCTGATCATTCAAATATTCAAGAATCGGTCCAGCATCACTACTAGACTGCCCCATTACCGCCTTTGAATAAGCACCAATATTACCTATACGGTCTACCAACCTAGCCCAAAAGAAGAAAGTAGTTCCCGCTGCCAGCCCCATAATGGTCAAATCAGTTTGTGGGTACGCGTAATCACCAAACTTTGTCGCACTGGACAAATCGTTAGTCTTGCCATACCAGATCTCTGTTCGCTGTAAGTCAGCAACGCTGATATCATCGGGAATAGTCCATTTTACTTTGATGGCGAAGACTAGAGATTGCGCAGTCAACGATGAAACAGCCGGAGGTGGAGTGATCTTTCCAGTTAAAACTGTCTCCGCTGAAACGGCATATACGGAGCCGATATCCAGTGCACTGATGGCTCTGACCTTCGCAACATAGCGGCCCGAATAGATGCCTGACACCTCGATGGAATTACCACCCGTTCGCCCTGCGAACAACCACTCGCCATCGTTCTTGCGCCAGTAGACTTCAAACGCAATAGCATTGGCTGGCCGGGCCCACTCAATGGTCATTACATTGATTGTGCTGCCTTGATCAACAAAGTGATCATTACTCACTCGAACGTCAGTTGGTGGTGGTTGCACACTCGGCGGTATCACTGTCACCGGCGACCGTTCAATCCGCGCGCCGTTATCAATCGCGTCAAACTTGCTGGGTACATGCTTGACCGCGCTGATGCTGTATTTGATGGAGTCATCGCTGAAGTCTTCAGCCACCGACAGCACTCGAAACTGCTGCGCGGCCAAAGTAGGCGAGTCGATCGCCCACATTGATTGCTCTGGCGGCAGTTCCTCCAGCTTCTTCTCCAGCACCACTCGCTGGACTTCGGCAGGAAAGCCGGTGGTATCAAGGGTGATGTCACCGTTGTCCCAGGTAATTCCCGTGCTGTCCCAGGTCAGTGGATAACCCACCGACTTGATCACCCGCGAGATGGCCTTGCCGGTGGGCATGATCAGGGTGACGGTGTCCCCCGGATAGGCCTTCACATCGGCGTCGAGCACCAGGGTATCCAGGGTCGCGGAACGCAGTCGGCCGCCAATCCGGCGCCCTGCCCTGTCGTTGTCCGCCACCCGGATGATCTGCCCAGGGCGTGCGAGGGTGCCATCCAGGCCCACGGCGAAACTCACGCTTTCGGTTTCCAGGCGGTTGGTCAGCAGCGCCCATTTACCGATGCGCTGGGCCTGGGCCTGGGAGGTGCAGCCGGTAGCGGTGATTTCGGTCTGCTGCACGCCGTAGCGGGCAATGCCTTCCGGGTCATCGACATACTGGACCTTCTGCCGGTAGAAGTCGGCCGGGTCGTTCCAACTGACCAACGCTACGCTGTAGCGGGTCTTTTTCGCCGAGCCGCCGTAGACGAACTTGCCGTCGACCACGTTGGCATTGCTGTAGGTATACACCGGGTCTTCCGGCATATCGGCCACGGCCATCACCGAACCGGCGCCCCAATAGGCCATGCCGCGGAAGGTGGTCGCCAGGTCCTGCAGCACTTTCAAGGCGTCGGCACGAACGGACAGGTAGAGATTGCAAGTGAAGCGTGGTTCGGTGCCGCCCTTGCCGTCGGAGACCGGCTGGTCGCAGTACTGGCCGATGCGGTACAGCTCCCACTTGTCCACTTGGGCGGCGTTGAGCAGATGCCCCAGGCCATAGCGCTGGTGCAGCAGCAGGTCGTAGTAGATCCAGGCTGGGTTGTCGGTCCAGGCCGACTTGAAGGTGCCATCCCAGACGCCGCTATATATCCGAGTCAGCGGGTCGTAGTTACTGGGTACGCGGATGATCCGCCCCTGCAGTTCGAAGGAACGGGTGGGGATCGACTGGAACTGCGAGGCATCGAATTGCAGGCCGATGATCGCCGACCCGGGGTAGCGCAACTTGGCGTCGATCACATCGGTGATGGACTCGACACTGGTGGTGTCGGCGATCGCTCCGCTGGTGGAGTTCGGTGTCAGGCGTCGTACACGAACCGTCCAGCCAGCAGTAGCGGCAGGCAGATCGACGCGATGGGAGCGCTCGTACTTGCTCGAGGTCTTGCCGCTGAAAGCCGCTTGCAACACTTCCACGAAAGCACCGCCATCGGTGGAAAGGTCGATGGCATAGCGCACCGTATAACCGTTGGTGTCGCCATTGCTGGTGTTGGTCTGCGCCAGCCGCGAGACCGCCAGGCGAATGCGCACGGCCGACAGTTGCAGGTTGGTGATGGCCTTGCTCCAGGGCTGGTCACTGCGCAACTCCACCGCCACCGAAGATTCGTTTTCCACCGCCGGGAATCCCGGGATGTAGGTCTGGTCCTGGCTGCCATTGCGGGTCTCGAGGGTGACCCCGGAGAAGTTCAGGCTGCCATCGGCGTTGGCCAGGGGCGTCTCGTTGAGAAACACCGAGCGCTTGCCATTCTTCAATCCCAAGATCTCGCCCTCGCTGACGAGATCGAGGATCCGAGCATAAGCCGTGCTTTGCAGGCTGTCTGGCGCCTCCACGGAGGGACGGGGCTTGGAGCCACCGCCTTTGCTGCCAGCGAGAGTAAGGTCAGTCATGGCTTTCCTTCAGGCGAAATAAGGCCCGCGCAACGGCAGGCAGGTTGAAGACAGGAGGAGTTAAAGTTGATCTTCGGCGTAGATGCCGGAACTGATCACGGCGCTGCCGATGGTCAACTGACCGTACAACAGGCCCACTGGATGACCCTGGGCGCTGGTGTTGACTGGGCCGTTGAAGCTGTAGCTGGGGCGATATTCCGGCCGATCCTGAGCAGCGAGCCCCTTTGGTAGAGGCGCCAGCATTTGCATGACGCCCCCCATCGCCATGCTCGCCCCCGTCATAAACAGAAACGAGGCAGCAGGGCCGGTCAGGTATCCAAAGGGGTTGAAATAAGCCACGGCCATCAGCACTGCACCCAGGATGGTCTGCAACCCACCGGCACGTTTCGAGCCACTGAGCACCGGGGCAATACGGATCACCTCCTTGCCCAGAGGCTGGTGAATATCGGTTTCAGACAGGTTGCGCCGCCCATTGAACACGGCGAATCGCAGCCCATTGTCAGCGCTCTGCACCATATAGCGCTCGAAACCGGGGAACTGACGGAAGTACCCCATCACCTCCTTGAAGCCACCAGCAATGGCCACCCGATGCTCCCGTCCAAACATCCTTGCCAGGGAGCCGGACAGCAGCACGGTTTGCATCTTTTGTCGTTCTACGGCCAAGCCCATGGGGTTCTCCTGGCAATAAAAAACCCGCCGAGGCGGGATTCAGGTGAAGGACAGACCCAGCCTGGTTCAAAGCTGGTCCTGGGCATAGATCCCGGCACTGATCACCGAGCTGCCAACGGTCAACTGGCCATACAGCAGCCCCACCGGATTGCCCTGGGCGCTGGTATTGACCGCGCCATTAAAGCTATAGCTCGCGCGGTTGTCGGGACGGTCCATCGCCCCCAGCCCCTTGAGTTGCGGCGACATCATCTGCATCACCCCGCCCATGGCGAGAGAAATCCCCATCTGCGCGGCCATGGTCCAGCCCGTGGTGCCAGTGCCGCCTATCAGTGTTGTGCCACCAGCGGCAAACGTGCCCCCGGAGAAGTACGACGCAGCCACCACCAAGGCCACTCCGATAATGGTTTGCAGCCCACCTGAACGCTTGCTGCCGATCACTACCGGCGCAATACGGATATCGCTGTTGCCACTGGGCGCTTTCAACCGGTCGTGACCGATGTTGTCGCGCCCAAGAAACAGCGAGTAGGTCAGTCCGCGGTCCTTGGACTCCATCAGGAAAGCCTCGAACCCCGGAATCAGGATGCACAAGGCTCTTACCGCTTCCGAGGCATTGCTGACCGCCAGCCTGTGCACTCGACCAAAACGTGCGCCCAGGGTGCCGTAGAGACGGATGACCCGGATTTTTTGCTGATTCATCACATCACTCCCAGGAACAAGATCCTCGGTTGAATTCAAGGAAAGACGATGCACTTCAATCCATCGCCATGAGCTGGCGATGTCGCCAGATGCTGACCGTTACCTCATCCCAGTAACCGCCATAGGTATCCCGTTTGCTATCGCGTCCATAAAGGTGATGCAGGATCGAGCCTGGCACGGGGAAGTGCTCCGGTTCGCTCTTGAGCACCCCGTCGGCAAGGTATACCGCCGCATGATTGGGCACCGGCGAGCGGATCTGCATCAGCACCACGTCGCCTTGGCGCAGGTCATCGACTCGCTCGAACCCGGCCTCAGGCAAATGCTCAAGATAAAGGTTGCCGCCCTTGTCCCACCAACCGTCTTCACGCTGGTAGCTACCCAATTCGATACCCAGTTCACGACGGTAGTAGTCGAGGATGATGCTCAGGCAATCGTGAATGCCGTGGGCAAAAGCTCGGCCAATCAAAGGCGCTTGATACCCCGTGGGCAGCAGACTCGCCCAGTCGCCCTTGCGCAAGGTGCCGTCATCATCCTTGCGCACTTCCAGGATGTGCCAGGGCAAGCCCGATGCCTCGCAGGCCACCCGATCCGCCTCGCTGGGAGCCGGCGGATAATCCGGGTGGCTGTGGATCACCGCCAGTACCTCGCCGCGCTCTTCCGCCGCCGCGTAATCCTCGGGGGCCAGGCGAAAATGTTCGCTGGGCGTGATAGCGGTGTTGCGACAGGGCACATAGACCCGCTTACGCCCCTCGCGAATCAAAAGCCCGCAACACTCCTTGGGGTACTCGGCCAGGGCATGGCGCTCGATGGCGGCCCGATTTGCCTTGTTCATGCTCAGCTCCGTAGCAGCCCGGCCGCTGGGAATGAACCGAAGGGCAGCGGGTTGTTTTCACCGAAACGCAGCTTGCAGCTGCTCAACCGACCACCGCATTTATCCTTGGCCGCATCGGTGACGATCACATCGTTGAGATCCGCTATCGGGCCACCGTTGTAGCCGCAATAAGGCCCCCGATAGCCTCCACAACTGAGCCACCAGCAGACGTTGGCAACGATCTGCCGACGTGGCAGTTGCACACCGTTGAAGTCCAGGGCGCTGGCCAGTTCGAACTTCACCACTTCGTTGTCCTCTGAAGACTTGCGCTCGACATACCAGATGTCCGGTGGCAACTCCTCTTCAGGGTCGGCTTCAGGCTGGCCATCCAGGTACTTGCCCAGGGTCCGGTGACGAATCAGCCGTGCCCCGACTAGGTCCTCGAAATACAGCACCAGGGCGGTGATGAAACCGCCGACGTTACCGACCGACAGCGTCGGAGTCGGCTGCGCGCCCTTGCCGGTCATTTCAAAACCCTCGGCCTGAATCGGCCAGGGGGAGTACTCGAGCCCCTGCCAGAAGATCGACGACTGCTGGGGGTAACCGTGAAAGCGATAAAGCTCGGCGCCAAGGCTGGTGGCGTCGAGCTCAAAAAGCTCCACCCACGCGCCTGGCTCCAGGGTCTGGATATCGGCCGTGATCGGCATGGTGATTCCTCGGGCAAAAAAATCCCGCTTGATGGCGGGCCTGTGGGGTATTGCTTCGGAGCCTATGGGGCTTCGGTTTCTCCGCTGATCGTTGTGCGGGCTTCAGCGCGCTTGGCAGCGATGTCTTCGGGTATTGCCTTTCCAATCTCGACAAGGCGCATCACATACCAATCGGTATCAGACAGGCACTTCAGGGCCTCGCGAGTCTTCTGCTCCTTCTTGATGCTCTCCTGGGTGGGTATCGATTTGATCTTGGACAGGTCCATCTTTCGGCTCCTCGATTACTGGGGGGTGTTCTTGTTCCTGGTCAGGCTGTGGAAGGTCGACGGGACCGTCGCCGGTTGTTACGACCGTCTCGGGGTACGCCATACGGCGCGGCGCCTGTAGTGGCGTCCTGAATAGAATGGTCAGGTGATACCCGTCCTCGTGGTGCTCGATGCCCCCTCGGAAAATAACCTCGTGAACGTCGGCCCCATCAATCATGCTGCCGACCGGAATCGGCGACAGGTCGAAGTCCTGGCCGTCAATCGTGATCACGGCCCCTTTTACAGATATCGTTGTAGGTGTGTAATTGCTTACCTGGGCCTGCGGGCTCAGAGTGATATAGAAGTTCATTATTTCCACCTTCCAATAGCAACACAGGCAATGTCGGCGCTTGCGCCTGTGACAGTTGATAGAAATCTAACATCGGCTATACCGCTCAATGTCGCTGGAGTGTTCGCCGCCCCCCATCCCAGGCTTACAGCTGGGTTGTCTACAGATATCGTTATCGAAGGCCTATCCCCAGCGAATGGCACAGGCCAGGAAAATGAGTTGCCGGGCTCGTTAAGGAAAAGCGAACCCACAGGTATCGTGGTTACTACGGTCCTTTTCCTGGCCGTCCAGCAAATCATGGTCCCGTCAGGGAATTTTAATGCCTGCCCGTTCGAATTGGCGATGCGCTCTGTAGCCTCAGTTGGAGGAGCCCAGTTGGACCAATTGCCCGCATTTTGCACTCTGGTGTAAACACCCGGCACATTAGGGTTGAGCGCACGCGCTGTTTGCCACGCGTAGCCAGTCTGGATAAAGGTGTGGTCAATAAGCCAGTCAGCAATGCTGGGGCCGCCAGAGCTATTGCTATCAATCCAGAGCCGGTGGCTATACGGTGGCAGTGCATTGGCATTAGTGCCAGCTGGCGACCTTGCCATGGTCCCTGAGTAGCCCTCCCTTGAGGTTGCGATAGTCCCCCACGGCGAGATAGCCCCGTTCACAGAGTTTCGGTAAAAAATACCCTGCCCGGTGATTGAGTGAATCATCTGCGTAAAGTTCACAGATGACTTCTCATAAAATGCAGTATCTATTACCCCGTACACCCCTGGGGAGTTTGCTGTCCCTGGATGCGAAAGCAGCTTGCCAGAGGCCGCCACTTCGTTTGCGTTTTCGCAGGAATCAAGCCTCACAGCACCTACGCCGTAGTCGCCCTGCAGAAGCACCTTGACCGCAGGCTGATCAACCCCATCGCTATGGCGTTTGTACCAGAGTGAGTTGCTGCTGGCAGACATGATCAGCTTGCAGCCCCACTTATCCGACCAGCCGACAGCCGACAGGGCTACGCCATGATCACTGTTATTTGGTCGGCCAGTTGTTTGCGGGTCCCATAGGTACAGGCCGCCAACCGGGTTCTTTGTTATGTCGTTGCCAGGAGCGTATGTCGAGACTGCTGCGCCAATCCCATAGTCGCCAGTCTTGAGTACTCGGCCCCACGAGCCGGGATCTCCACCGGACTTGCTGCGAAGCCACATTGCAGCGCCCGGTCCTTGACCAAAGGCTAGCTGAGTCCAGAAGCCAGGGGAGTGGGAGACGTGCGCAAGCGAGCACCCGCCCTGCCCTGGCTGGTTCAGGGTGGCAGGCGTGACCTTGTGGTAGCCGCCCTCGGTGATCAGGTTGCAATCGGCGGCATCGGCGCCCGTGTCACTGCCCAGGCCGAACTCGCCCTTCTTGATGCTCTGATTTACCTGGGCCTGCAACTTCGCAAAGGCCTGCAGGACTGTGTCCGTGGCCACGATGGCAGCATTAACCAGCGACCCCAGGCCAGCCAGCGTCGTCGAGCGCACACGGGCGCCAAGCTCAGAACCAGGCACTGCTGCATCAGCTTTCGCCTGTGCGGCCGCGGTACGGGCATCGAGTTGGGCAAAGTTTGCATTGATGATTGCACCGCCAGAACGCAGGTCATGGCCACTACCATCATTCGGCGTACTGCCGATGTTGACTGGATCAATACTCATGGATGAAATGCCTGTTCAAAAGTCGCACTGAGCGAGTAAATTCCTGCCCCCAACGGCGAGGGTTGATAAGTCTTGCAGCGATACAAACCCTGCTCGCCCAAGGGCGGCGTCCAGTAAAACGGCATCGCTCCGGCATGGGCGTCGATAAAGGCGACGATGGGTTTGATCGTCTTGTCGTCGCCGACAAAAGTCAGCGGCCAGGACTGGGTCTTGTTGTTGATCCCATCCTGGGCAACCTGCTGGTAGCCATCACCAAAGCGCGCCGACTTGAGGCGAAATTCGACACTGCCCACGGGCTCGATCTTGGGTACCCAAGTGAATGTTTCGATAGTCATGTTTTTCTCCGGGCGTGAGCCGTTGCGGCCACTGGAATTCAGCGGCCGTTGATGACGGACCAGATTTGGCCGCCCGGTTTCAAGTCTCGGGCGATCTGTTCGGCCGCGCCCTGCTTCGCCGCGCTGGCGTAGGCATTGGCCAGGCTCTGGGAGTTCGTGCCTGCACCCGAGGCACCGGCCTGTCCGTCGGGTACGTTGATGGTCTGCTGGATGACCACCTGCTGGTTGCTGGTGGTGCCGGATTGTCCACCGCCCAGCGCAACGACACCCAGCGAACCGTCGGCACCGCGACTTAAAGGCATGATTGCCTCTGGGCCGGCTTCACCGAACAGGGCCATTGGAGCCAACGTTGGAGCGGTGGCCACCGTGTTGGTGAAGGTACCGCCCTTGGCATGAGGGAATACAGGAGGAGACATGCTGGACGCATCGATCTGCGGCTTGAATACAGTCGTGGCGCCATCAACCGTGAACGTGCTTGAAGCCGGAGCAGCGCTGGGCCAAAGGCTCATCACGGCCGAGCCGACCATTCCAAACAACGAACTCAACGCTTTGGACGCCGCTGTCTTCGCCGCCAACATCGCCATGTCCTTGAGCACCGACTTGGCGAAATCGGAAAAGGAGAACTTGCCCGTGGTAGCGAACTGGAGGATCGCGGCATCCATCTGCTCAAACGCACTGGTGAACACCGCCTTCGACTGAGCGGCGACGTTACCGGCGTTATTCATGTAGTCATCCAAAGCCGACGAGGCACCATTTTTCCAGTCGCCGAGTGCTTCGCTCATCTGTACATAGTTGCTTTGAATCTGCAGGGCCATGTCACTGTGCTTGGTCTTCAGCTCATCAAGCTTGATGGCATAGTCGTCACCCTGTGACGCCCCACGGCCATAGGAATCTCCTGCCGGAAACTTGATCCCCGACTTGTCGGCATAGGTCGCTGGCGACTGAACCGCGCCTTGAGGAAATTGCTTATCCAGAGCCTTGCGCGCCAACGCATATTCTTTATCGTTCGCGCTAAGTTGGGCGGCCAGTGCCTGTTGACGACTCCCCCTGCCTAACTGAGAGACAGCTAGAGCACCTGAATTACGCAGTTTCTCCATCTCGTCGGAGTACGCCCCCAGTTTTTTCCCAGATACTTCCAGGGATTGCGCATACTCGGTTCCAGCACTTTTGTTCTGCTGGAGCAGTGCGCTCAAGGAGCTTTGACTCTTTACAAAATCATCGGCCGCTCTGGCAGCCGGGTCATAGGCCTTGCGCAGGCCATCAAAGGCATTGGAGGTCGTGCCCAACGCGGAAGCAGACGAAGTCGCCAGCGCCTCGGCAATTTTCTTGCTCGCATCCTCGACACGCCTCTGCATGCTGCGCATGCCTTGGTCGGTAATACGCTGGGCCTTGTCCAGGGCCCGCTCCAGGCTGCCAAGGTCCAGTTGCATGTTCCCTTGGGAAGCAGTTGCCATAGGTTTCTCCGGGTCATGAAAAAACCCGTCGAAACGGGTTTGGGGAAAGTGGCCTGATGTCAGCGCCACTCGTTCATTGCACGTTCGAGTGACAACCCCAAACGTTGTTCGTGAGGCATGAAGTCCAGCAACTCCGCCATGCCTCCGCCCAGCCGGTGGGTCTGCAGCGCCACCAGGGCGCTGCCCGCCTCCAGCCGCCTACCGGTATGCAAGGAACCATATCGGTCGATATAGCGCCCCCATGCCAGGGCTTCCTGGTAGGTCATGCGTTCCTTGGCTTCGACAATGGTCCGGCCGCCGACTCCGTTCAGCACCAACTCGTGCCAGAACTCATCGGCGGCGGTCAGTTTTTTGCCGCGGCGCCACCGGTGCCATTGACCTCATTCACCGCATTGAGAATCAGGAACCCCAGGGACGGCTCCAGCCCGTAGGCATCGTCGTAGCTGAGGGCTTCCGAGCCGTCAGCGCCCAAGGCCACCGACGCGGCGATGTAGCGGGCATTACGGCTCAGCTCGCTGTCACTCTCGGCAAACAGGCGCTCGATAACCCCGAAAGACTGCCGGCGAACATGCAGGGTCAAGGTGTCGGTCACTTCCTTGCCAGTCTTGCTGTCATGGTGAGTCCAGCTCACCTGTTTCTTCACGGGCAGGGCATCGACGATGCCGCCCTTGGCTTTCAGCTGCTTGAGGTTCATGGCGTGGCTCAGGCCTTCTTGATCCAGGTGGAACCGCCGGTGCGCTGAATGGTGACGGTGGTGGTCACCACGGCGTTCAGGGCGAAGTTGAACGGGAAGTCCGAGACGTAGCCGTCAAAGGCGAACCAGGTACGGGTGGTGGGCAGTTCGAAGTTGTCACCCTTGGTATTGAGGGTAGGGACTACACCCTTGCCATCGGACCAACCCACGACCCATTTGACGCTGGTATCGCCATTGGCTTCGGACAGTTGGTGCAAGCGGATATGGCTGGCGTTGGCCGGGTCGGCGTTCAGCCCCAGACTGGCGGTTCCTGGAGTGCGCAGGCCCTTCTTGTAGCTGCGTTCTTCGGCGTTGAGGCTGGTGTCTTCGATCTGCTCGGCGGGTGCACCGCCCGGGTCGAAGGACGTGGCGTGCTCGATTTCCAGCACGGTGTAGGGGCCGCTGCCGGAGACAGGCGGAACCAGGGCAAAGATTTGCGTACCTTGGGTAAGAATCGACATCAGGTGTTCTCCATCAAACAATAAAAAACCCGCGACGGCGGGCTGTGAGTGTTACTCGGGGAGGAAGCTCAAGACGCTGGAACCCTCAGTTCAGGGGGCCGGCGAGCCATCCAGATAAGGGGGAGCGTTGGGGTCTGGCTCGCGACTCTTGATCAAGTCCACCAGTGCCTGATTGCTCTGCGCCAGCAGGCGGATCGCGCTGTTCAGGGCGGCCTGTCCATCGGTCTGGGCCTGGAGCGCAGCGATCAGTCGATTGATCGCCGCAAGGTCTTCGTCATTCATGGGGCAGTACTCTTCCATCCGTCGAACGTTACCCGGGGCAGCCCCCGGAATTCTGGCGTAGCCAGGATCACTCCCGCCCGGTCGGCAAGAGCTCATTGCTGGCCTTGAGCCCTGACTGCAGCGCAGCCCAGAACTCGGCATTTTCATAGCCCATGGCCCAGACGCTGGTGCCGCCCAGGCCCAACCTGGTCACCAGGGCGGTCTTGGTCTTGATGCTGGCGGCATCGTCGTACCAGAGCACGGGTTGCGCTCGTTCCGGGGTCCATTCCACGCCATCGGCGAAGCTCTTGACCGGGCCCCAGGTGGCATAAGGCGTCGCAGAAGCGGCATCCCGGTGAGTGGCTGCCCGGTGCTCGGCAATGATTTCCTGATAGGCCGACCAGTGCACCCGGTTGCCGATGCTGTAGTCCTGGCCGTATGCGGGCAGCCCTGCCAGGACCTTGCTCGCCGGGACTCGGGAAACGGCGTAACTGAGCAGCGCCTGCTGCCAGTCGAAGCCCGATTCGGGGCCGGGCCAGGCTTCATTGTGAAAGCCGCCGCTGCTCCAGCCCGGCCCGACCTGGTCGTAGGTCATCACCTGGAAGTAGTCCACCGCCGCGCCCAGGGCCTTGTAGTCGTAGCCTTGCAGGTACTCAGGCTCGGTGTCGCTGAGCTTGGGCGGGATGCTGATGATCAGCTTCTTGTTGCCGGCATGCAGGGCGTTGCCCAGGGTTTTGACGAAGGCGCAAAACGCGGCGCGATTCCTGGGTTCGACCTTCTCGAAGTCCAGGTTGATGCCAGCAAATCCGCCCTCTTTGGCCAGCTTGACCAACTGCTTGACGGTGCCGGCGCTCAAGGCCCGGTCGTTGAGGATGGAGTGGGAAATAGCCGGGTCGAAGGCGCCGATGTCTTCGTTGTAGTCGGAAACAGTCGGGTACAGCGGCAGGGATTGGCTCTTGGCAAAGCGGATGATGTTCTGCGTGGTTTCGTTCATGCCGTCCTGATGCAGCTTGCCGGTGACGGTCAGGCCGTAGGTGCTGCCCAGGCCGACGGCGGACAGGTTGCGGTGGAACGCCTGCAGATTGCTGTAGGACGCTTCGACCTGGCCGTCGGTATAGGCCAGGACAAAGGGTGCCGCATGGGCGGCAGCGGCCAGCAGCAAGCTGCAACCGGCGATCAAGGTCCGGAGAAAATGCCGGATCGCCAGGGTGATGCCTGGTTTCATGAATACTCCTGTGGGCGGGTTGCCCCGTCAGTGGGAATGGGATCAAGGCTTAAAGCTGCTCGACCCTGAGGGGGTTGCGGGCCTGGGGCGGCTTGCCCTTGGCCTTGGCCTTGCCTTGCTTGCCGCCGTTGCACTGGACCGTGGTCGTCCATCCGGCTTGGGTGAACAACTGTTCGACCGAGTCCACCAGATAGTCACCGTCGAGCCCGGCCTTGAAGCCCTGGGCATTGATCATTCGCTCGGCGAACAGATCGGTGCGCCCCGCAAGGTCCAGGCGCAGGCTGGCGGTACTGCGGTTGAAGGCCGCCAGGCGCGCCTTGGCGACCTGCTCGGCGGCAGACTGGTTCGGGTAGAGGTGGCGGTCGGTGTGCACGGCGGGCGAATCATCCGGCGAGCCATCGTTCCCCAGGTCGATGACCCGCAGCTTTCCGCTCCTGGGGTCCTGGTGCCGGGTCTGCACTGCCTTGTGGGTGCTGCCGTCACTCAGGCGGAACTGGTAGCGGCTGACATCGCCACGCCCGAGGGTGACAACCCCCAGGGCCTTGCCGCTCGCGCTCTGCCCGGCCTGGCGGGGCAACACCAGCAGCTTGCCTTCGGCCATCTTGGCGGTGCAGTCGTATTGCCGGGCCAGGCGGGTGATGAAGTTGAAATCCGACTCGTTGAGCTGATCGATGCGCGGCACCTTGATGGCGAGCGGGCAGACCGGCTGCCATCCATTGCGCGCCGCCAGGTCACGGACGATGAGCTGCAGCGCAACGTTCTCCCAACTACCGCTGCGGGTGGTCTTGCCACTGCCGCGCATGTCGCTGGCCTTGCCACGGATCTCGAGCGTATCGGGCGGCCCGTTCACCACCACTTCGTCCACGGTGTAGCGCCCCAGGCGAGTCAGCTCCTGGCCGGCGTAACCGAGGAACACTTCAATGCTCGCGCCGCGCCGGGGCAGCGCCACGGCGCCGTCGCGGTCATCGATGCGCAGCTCGAATTCATCCGACTCCAGGCCGGGCTTGTCCGTGGTGCGCAGGCTCAGCAAGCGGTCGTTGATCTGCGCGGTGATGTCCCGGCCATCGGCGACGATGCGAAACGCTGGGGTCATGTGCCGTACTCCAGAAAAAGCCAACCCCGTGCTCGACGGGGTTGGGTAAAGGGGTTGGGGCTCAATCCCATAGCTGGACCCTGGCCTCGGCCCGGGCCGGCAGCTCCGGCAGCCGGATCAGCAGCCCGGCGCGAAACGGCTGTACCTCGTCGGCCAACCCCTGGTTGGCGTCCAGCACCGCTTCGACACAGCCGTTGAGGTGGCCGTAATACTGGTAACACAAGGTATCGAGCAGATCCCCGTCAGACGTTCTGCAAGTCGTCGCCATAGCTTACGAACTCCAATGAAAAACCTTGTTTGCGCGGGATACCGCCGGCCAGCAGGTGGCTCTGATCTTCCTCGATGCTGGTCAGGCACCAGGTGCCCAGCACTTCGCCGTAGCCGGTGGTCAGGCTCAGCGGCTGCAAGCGCCGCCCGATGCTGCGCAAGGTCTGCAACTGCCCCAGTCCGCCCTTGAACCCGGGAAACACCGTGCCTTTGAGAGAGATCCGCTCTTCACCCTGGCCCACCGCCTGCTGGGCGACACTACGGCTCAAGCGCTCCTGACCGGCCCAGCGGAATCCGCTCTGCCGGCGCAGCGCCTCGAAGGCTGCGGTATCGACGTTGAAGTAGTAAGGCTGGGCGCCCGCCCCGAGCGGTTGCAGGATCAACAGGTGCGCGAAGGGCTTCACCGCCTCGGCCGCCGGAGTGGTCTGTTCGGCAAATGCGGCGGTCGGGAAGATGTTGCCCAGGGAAGGACTGATCTGCCCGCCGATCCGATTGATTGCCGCGCCGGCCTTGGCCACCTGTTCCTGCAGGGCGCCAAGACGCTGCTGCATCTGCCCGGCGACGGTCACTGCCTGGCTGTACTTGGCCGCGACTTCCCCCACCACCGACTGCGCCGCACCGATACTGCGCATCGTGCGTTGCAGTTTGGCGCCCAGCGCCGGCCCGACAACGGGCAGGCTTTCAAGCTCCAGGGCGGCGCCGCTGATGTCGCTGATGGCGCCGTTCATGGGCCCGAGCATTTCATCAGCACTGCGCCGCCCCGCTTCCGCTGCCGCCACCAGGGAACCCAGCCCCGATTGCAGCTGCTCCATGTAAGCCATGCGATCTCCTTAAACGTGTGCGGCGTCGAACAGCTGGCGAGCGGCAGCCTGGCGGCTGAACTCGTCGAACTGCCAGCGCAGGTGGGGTTCCAGTTCCCGGGCCAGTTGCGCGGGGTCGCGCACATCACCGTGGACCGAGATCGACAAGTAGGGCGCGAAGCTGAACTGCTGCTCGATGACTGGAGGTACCTGGGGTTTGAGCGACTCCGGCGCGGTGATCGTGGCCGGCGCCGCAGCAGACGACGATGGGCTGAGCATCGAGCGCGCCGCCTGCCCCATCAGCGGGGGCGTCTGGCCTTTCTGGAAGGATTTGGCGATATCGCCCATGACCGGCGGGATGTTCTGCCCGGCGTTGCGCATCATCAGCGGACCGGCTGCGGGCAAGTGCTTGAGCGACTCGTTGGAGCCGAACAGCTTTTTACCCAAGGCGCCACCGGCGGCCGAACCGCCCCAGGCACCCAGGGCGCCACCCACCAGCCCGCCAATCACCGTGCCGATCACCGGCACCACGGAGCCAATGGCCGCCCCTGCTGCTGCACCCGCGGCGGCGCCAGCAAGATTGCCCGCCGCCTCGCCGTAGCCTTCGGCTTTTTCATCCTGGGTCTGGGCATTCAGGTAAGTGTCCGCCACCTGGAAACCTGCACCGAGCACCGAAAGGATCGCACCGCCCTTGAGCAAGGGCGCGACTCCCTTGGCCAGGGAACCGGCGCCTTTCATTACGGCACCAGAGGTGGCAGCCCCTCTGGCCACTCTCTCCAGGCCGCTGGGCGTCAAAGGGCTCTTGAAGCCTTTGCTGCCCATGCCCCTCGAACGAGGCTCGCGCCTGGGCGTCTTGCGCCCGCCACGACTCTTGCGGCGTTTTTTGTCCGGGCCGCAATCGAGCATGGGCGCACAACAGTCGATACCGCTCGCAGTGCCACCAGAGGAGCGCTTCACCATTTTGCGGCCAACCTGCAGTGAACCTCGAGCGACATTCAGCAGGCCCTTGCCAATGGTGTAGACAGCCATCAGCTTTTTCACCGCGACATAAGCGGCGCCCAGGGCGGTCACCCCCAGTACCAATGAGGGTGCCTTCTCCGCCAGTTCGGTCAGCTTGCCGACCACCAGCGTGATGCTTTGGGCCACCAGATCCGTGGCTGGTTGCAGGGCCTTCCCCACGGCAAGCATGCCACCGTCGACCGCCTGCGCGGTTTCCTTCCACAGCTGGGCGGAGGCTTGCCGACGCTCAGCCAGGTTCTTGTCGATAACCCCCGAAGCACTCAACGAGTCCTTCTTCAGTTGCTCGTATTGCTGCCGGCCCTGGGTGTGAGCCAGCAAGGCCGCCTTGATCTGCATATCGGTGAACAGGTCACCGGTACGCAGGGACTCTTCCAGAGCCTCGAGCATGGACTTGGCCTTCGCCGGATCGGTTTCCTTGCTGATCTGCGCCTGGGCCTCGGCCATCTTCGCGGCCTTGGCCGGGTCGATGGCCCTGACATAGCGCATGGCCAGGGCAAAGCTCGCCTCCAGGCTCGACATACCCTTCTGGATACCGGTGTTCAGCGACGCCTGATAATCAATGCCGGCATCTTCGTAAGCCTTGACCGCCTCACTGGAACCGATTTTCTCGATCCAGTTCTGCAGTTGACCGGCGGCCTGATCAGCACCGCCCGCGGTGTTCATCTGCACTTGCAGCATCGAGCCCAGCTGGCTCACCGCATCCATGCCGGTGAGCCCCTCCCCGCTCGCGCTCTCGAGCAGCGCCGGGAGCAAGCGCGCCATGTCGGCGGCCTCGAAATTGCCCGCCTGCCCCTGCAAGGCGATGGCCTCCAGGGCCTGCTCCATGACCTTGGGATCGCTGATCCCGGCCTTCAGCTCAAGGGCCCGCATCAGGTTCGCCGTATCTTCGATACCCGCGCCCTGCCCCACCGCGAACCTGGCCGCAAGCCCCGCGTAACCTTGCGCCTTGTCCAGCGACATGCCCTTGGCAGTCATCTGCCCCACCAGAGCCGCCACCTCGTTGCGGGCCATTCCCGTATTCCGTGAAGTCTGAACGACGCTGCGGCTCAGCTGCGCTTCCTGAGGTTGATTGGCCACACCGGACTTGATCGCGATGTCACGGATCAGCGCCTGATAGTCGGCATTGATCTTGACCGGAATGGCCAGCTTGCCGACCCCGTCCTTGGCCAAGCCATACGCCGCCTTGAAGTCGGCCTTGCCCTGGTCGATCTGCTGGTGCCCCCGGGCCTGCAGAGCGGAGCCCCGGGCCACCTTACCCAGCGCCTGATATTCCTGACGCAGTTTATGTACCTGCACACCTTGCTGGCGCAGGCCATCACGGCTCTGTTCCAACCGGCGCAACAGCCCGGCGGCAGAAGCAGCACCGGTGTCATGGGCCTTTTTCCATTCATCCTGCAGGCGCAGGGTCTGGCCAATGGTCTTTTCCAGTACCCGGGCCTTGCTGCCCTGCTGCTCCAGTTGCTTGATCCGGCCTTCCACCGTCTTGAAGGCGGCGTCCCACGTCGAACTGAGGGCGGTACCCACCACCACCAGCCCTGATTCCAGCTTGTTCGCCATCTGCTTCTCCTGCTCCTTGGGTGACGGGCTCAATCCGTGAGCCACCAGACCATGTCAGAAAACCTCATGATCATGATTTCCTCGGCGGCGAAATGCAGCTCGCTGGCGAGCCGCTTCGCCGCCATCTTCATCACCGCAGGGTCAAAGCTCGTCGTCTTGCACCAGGCGAAAATAGCCGGCCTGCAGGCGCTGATAGTCCTTGAGCGCCATGCCCTCCAGATCCTTGGCACTGATTTGCGCCAGGCTGGCGAACAGCATCAGTTCGCGCTGTTCATCATCGCCGGCAGCCCCGGAGTTGGCCGCACGCACATCACGCACGGTGGGGGCGCGCAAGGTGACCTTGTCGCAGACCACGCCATTCATCTCCACCGGTTTGCTCAGCGCCAGCACCACGCTGTCGCTGCTCAGGGTCATCCAGGACGGGGTCTTGTCGATTGCTTGAGACATGTTTTTTCCTTACAGGCCCAGGGCAGAACGTTGCGCGGCCAGCTGGTCGACGCCGTTGATCACGCGCTTCATGCCCAGGGCATCGATCTCGTAGATCAAGCGACCATCGACTTCCAGCTTGTAGTAGGTCAGGGCCACGTTGTGCTTGACCTCGGCCTTGTCGCCGGATTTCCAATCGCCCATGTCGACTTCCTTGAGCAAGCCGCGCAGGGTCACGATCACCGGCGTGACCTTGCCCTTGAGGCCCTTGAAGGCGCCACGGAACACGCCGTTGAAACCGCTGCCGTCGGCCAGGCCGAACATCTTCAGCGACTCGCGGCGCACACCGGTGGTGGTGAAGCCGGCTTCCTGCTTCTCCATGCCCATGTCCAGCTCGACGGGCACATCCATGCCGCCGACCCGATGTTCCTCGGTCTTGAGGGTCAACTTGGGCAGGGTCAGGCTCGGCACGTCGCCTTGAAAGCTGATGCCATCGACGAACAGGTTCATGTTCGCCAGGGTTTCGGGAATCATTGCCATTGCTGCTGCTCCTTAAGCGGTGTGTTCGAGGACTTCGGTCAGCCACTGGTTGGTGACCTCGACGCGGAAGTTGGGGTTTTCGGCCGGTGGCACGTCGGTGAAGCGGATGTTCCAGTACACCTTGCCCTGCTCCAGCTGGCTGGCGGTGTTGAGTTCGGTGTCGGCGTAGACCTCGAAGTTGATGATCGCGCCCTGGTTCTTCAGATCACGCATGAACGCCTGCAGGCCCTCGGTGACGTCCTTGACGTAGGTCGCGGTGATCGAGCGGTCCACTGCCCATTTGTGGCCGTAGAGGATCGCGTCCATGACGATGTCCATGGTCCGTACCCGGGTGACAAAGGCCCACTTCGGATCGCTGGAGAGCGTGCGGTTGCCCCACAGGCGGAAACCTTCATCACGAATGATGGTGGTGATGTTGGCGTTGTTCAGCAGGTTGGCGCGGCAGGTTTCATCGCCGTCCAGGAACTCGATGGCACGCGCAGTGCCGGTGATGCCGACAAACTCCTTGTTCGACGGCGAGGCCCAGAAGCCGTACTCGTTGTCGGTCCAGGCAAACAGGCCCGCGACCCAGGCCGAAGCCGGCGCATCGACGGTGGCGCTGGCGCCGTTGTCCCAGTACTGAATGCCCGGGTCGACCATGTAGGCGCGCTTGGCGCCGAAGTGCTTGGCATACGCCATGGCCGCTTCGTCGGTGCTGTTGGGGCCATCGATGATCGCCAGGCCACGCAGCTTGTCGGCCAGGGCCACCAGCGCAGTACCGACCGCCTGGGTCGAGCTGTGCTTGGGGGTCACCAGCAATCGCGGCTGGGCGTTGAAACGGCTCTTGCCATCCAGCAAGGCTTGCAGGCCGGTACGCTTGCCGTCGGCCAGCACCCCGCCGATGATCGCCGAGGTCTGCTCGGCCGCATCCGCCACCTTGGCCACGCCGCAAGCGACGATCACTGCCTTGGCCCGCTGGTAGATGGCCTGGCAGGCCTTGGTGATGGCCGCATCCGGGCCCCAGGCCGCGATAGCCTCACGCTCGTTGGTGATCAGCAGCAGGTCGTTGGCCTTGGCGCTGAAGTCAGGGCCTTCGGTGAAGGTATCCACCAGGCCGATGATCGAAGACGTGGGCAGCGAGATGGTGCGTGCGCCGGTGTCGACGTTGGTGACAGTAACGCCGTGGAAAAAACCACTCATGGATAAACTCCAGACATGAAAAAGCCCCGGGTGAAGGGGGCTCGTAGGGATGATTGATTAGTGGGAAGCGGGAAAGAAAACGCCCCGGCGGTGCGGGGCGTTTATCGAGTTTGTTCGGCGATCCAGGATGGAGCTGCCGGGCGGTGTTCGGTCTGTGGGAAGTGTGGGGATTGGGGCCAGTCGCGTAGGGATTGCATGTACATCAGAAGCTCGTTGAACTGCTGCTCCGAAAGATTGGTGGATACCTTCATTTCAAGCTGATCGTAATGGCGATCGCGCAGCCAGGTCACCGTCGTCAACTGCGCGGCACGCCAGAGTCGCTCATCGTCTCCAAGGCTGGAAGGTTCAACCATTGCCTGGAGTGCTTGAGGCAACTCCAAGGCGACAGCTGGAGCTGGGCGCATACTCTCGATGACTTGGGCCAAGGCCACGGCATCGATGTCGGGGGTGGTCAGAATCTCCTGGGGGATATAGTGGTTCAGCGTCACATCGCCCCAGTCGACAAGCATGGTGCCAGCGGTCGCCGACACAGAGAGAACTTTAAATCCATTCACAAGATATTCCCCTTTACTCGATCAGGGCTGTTGCCCGCTTCAAAGATCAAGTTGTTGCCATTTTTCTCAATCGAATAACCGCCAGCACCAGCGGGATTGGACGAGCCGACACCAGGGCTGCCCGGTGCTCCGCCGGCACCACCATTCCACCCGGCGGTGTACCAGCCGCCAGCGCCGCCAGCATCCAAAGTGCCGGCCGCTGGAGAGCCATAGCCGTAAGTCGAGACTTGATACATCCCTCCACCCACGCCACCAGGACGCCCCGCGCCGCCGCCACCGCCGGTGTGCAGTACGTTGGGCCAATAGGCATCCCCACCGCCCCCGCCGCCACCGAAAATGTACCCGTTACGGTTGTCCAACGTTGCTGGGTAATCCAGAACAAAGGCTGTAGCGCCTGGCAAAGGGCGAGGAGGATAAGCCCCCGCGCCGCCCGCACCACGGATGTAGTGTTCATTGATGATTTTCAGTGTGGAGCCTGGGGGAAATACTCCCGTTCTCAGTGAGTATCCAGCGCCACCGCCGTAGATCATTGCGCGATTGATAAAGAGATAATTCCGGGCTTTGGCGGGACTGCCCATGAGCTCAAAAATGCTCGCACCTGCTCGCTCCACCGTGTTGATAAACACAAACGTTCGCCGCCAGACCGTGCGCCACCCACTTTCGGTTTTGATGAACAGTTCCGCACCCTCTCGCCAGCCGTCTGCAAGCTTTACATAAGGCATGACACCAGGCCGGTAACCGCCATCCAGTTTTACGTGGAAGTTCATCATGGCTCCTCGTATTGCAGCCAAAGCGTACCGACCGCACCCTCAGTGGGTTTAGGGGCATTTGGAGAGTAGATCAGCCGATTCGCCGGTAAAGCATCAGTGATGCCATATCCTGCAAGCGTGGTCGCTTTGTCTGCTTTTCGCGTCGGGTCAAAGTTGCCAGTATTCCATAGCAAGTTACCAAAGACGGTGGCGGTCCTGTCGGCAAGACTCAAAAGAAGCGGTGTTGACGTTTCACCGCCATAACTTGCAAAAACCCTCACGTTGTTATTTAGAACATCCATGCGAGCGTCACAGGTGGGCGTCACCCAGCCAAACTCCGGCGAGTCGTTATTGTCACTCGACAGCAATACCGATCCCGTCAACCGTCCACCCGTTGTGGGAAGCAAATTGCTGACTGCGCTCGCCAGGTCAGTTTTTGTTACCCCGTCTGTAATCCCATATCCACCGAGAGTGGTGGCTTTTACTGCTTTGCCGGCAAGCGCATTCGTCACTGTCGTTGAAAAGCCAGGGTCATCGCCCACTGCGCCAGCCAGCTTTTTTAGTGTGTCGAGTGCAACAGGCGCCGCCGCTACGATGCTCTCCTTTGAAACCTGTATGGCTGAACTGGTCTCTGACTTGGTAAATGCATCAGCAATGCCATAACCGGATAGCGTTGTGGGGTTGGTGCCACTGACAACTATGCCTCGCTTATCGATAGTGACTTGCCGATAAGCGCCGGCAACCTTATCCGCCGGAAGGGCTGCCCCCAGGGAATCATCCACATATTGACGGGTGGCCAGCACCACCGCCGGATCAATCTTCAACACGATCTGCGCAGTGTTGGCGACGATGAAGTTCATGCGGATGACCTGGGTCTTGCCGGTACCCTGGGCCAGCAGGGGCTTGAAGCTTGGTGCGCAGTTGGCCACCGCCACCAGGTCGCCGTCTGCGTCGAGCAGGCCGATCTCACGGATCCAGCGCCCGCCGACATCAGGCGGAATCACCTGTTCGGTGATGATGATGTTGGGGTTGGCCGGATCAGTACGCACCTGATTGACCGGGGCACGTCGCCATTCGTTGATCAGCTTGGTCTGGGTTCTGTTCGGGATGGGGTCGGTGCCGTTGGCATCGCCGATCGCCATTTCCTTGAAGGTCCAGGGCGTGCCCAGGGCAGTGGCGTTGGCCTGTTTCGCCTCGCCCACCGCAGTGAGGATGGCGAAGAACTGACTGTTGGAATCGATCATGAGTACACATCCAGGGTGTCTGTTTCATCAATGCACATGACCTGGCCGTAACGGCCGATCACTTCAATATCGCGAGGGGTCGGGGGGTAAACGTCGAGTACTTCACCCTGGTCCACATAAGCGCCGTAACCGATGACACCGGAGGTTTCCAGGCTGATGGCAAGGCCCGTCATGTGCCGGCTCACCGGCCTGGCGTCATCGATCAGCCGGGTCAGTTCCTGGTACATCTGTTCGGTGATGCCGGTATCCAGCACCCCGACTTTCAGGGCAAAGGTGGCTGGCTCGCCTTGGGGAGCCATCTGCCACCACTCGACCACTTCAATCAGGTAGCCCAGCGGTTCCACCACACGGCGCAAAGCGCCGATGGTGCCCTTGCGGGCATGGATGAAGAACGAGGCGCGAATGGCATTGCGCTTGACCGTCTCGCTCCAGCGCGGGTCCCAGCGATCCACCGACCAGGCCCAGGCCAGCTGTGGCAGC
The DNA here is from genome assembly GCF_059418825.1 of Pseudomonas sp. GW821-FHT07F01. Classification (NCBI taxonomy): domain Bacteria; kingdom Pseudomonadati; phylum Pseudomonadota; class Gammaproteobacteria; order Pseudomonadales; family Pseudomonadaceae; genus Pseudomonas; species Pseudomonas sp. GW821-FHT07F01. The sequence goes on along the minus strand of NZ_JBWKQO010000004.1, from coordinate 164,506 downwards.
AGGTGCACCGGGCAGGTCGAGGGGTTGTACAGGGTGCGCAACATGGTGGCGGTGTCGCTGCTGTTGGTCGCCTCCAGGGCGCGTTCCAAGAGTGTGCTGTTGCTTGGCAGCAGGCTGGTCATATCAGCTCCCCAAGGTAACGCTGTAGCCGGTGCAATACGCGGCCTGGGCCTTGCTCGGGACTATGTCCTGCCAACCCCGCAGTTCAACCCGGGCCACGCCGGCCACATGCAGCTGGGCATCTATGGCTGAACGCGCCACCTCGATGCCCAGGCGCCGGCGTGGGTTGACCCAGGCGGCCAGCTTGCGCTCGGCCTCTGCCAGGGCGGCATCGCTTTCCGGGCCCGGCCCTTTCATGTGCAGCACCGCGTCGATGCGATACGGCAGTATCTGGGCGCTGTTCACCGTGACCCGATCGCCTAGCGGTCGCACGTCCTCATCATTGAGGGCCGCGGCGACCGTCGCCAGCAGTTCCGGCGCCGCTGCGCCGTCACCTTCCAGGCTCAGCACCGTAACCGTGACGCAGGCCGGTGACGGGCTTTCGGCCTCGGCGTCCGCCACCCGGGCCGAGGCATTGCGGGCATGCAGGATGTAGCTGTTGCGCGGCCCGGCGGTGGTCAGGCCTTCATAGGCCAGTTGGACACGCTCACGCAGTGCGTCGTCGGCTTCCTTGACCTGCGCCACAGGCGGTACCGCTTGCGGGTCACCGGCCTGGATCACCAGGCGCTGCAGGTTGACGTTGGCGGCCAACTGATCCAGGTCCGTGCCTTGGGCATGGGCCAGCAGCAGCGCCTTGGCCGCATCGTTGACCCGGGCCCGCAACAGCATGTCGCCGTAGGCCGACAGCTCCAGTTGCTTGGTGACCGGATCGCTTTCCAGATTGGCCGTCCAGTTGTCGCCCATATAGCGGCGAAAGGTCGCCAGCTTGCCCTGATACAGCGCTTCAAAATCCAGGGTTTCCAGCACCTGCGGCGCCGGCAGTGCCGATAAATCCAGCATGCTCATGCCGTCACCTCCAAAACCGCGTCATTACCCAGGTAGCGGCCCGTCAGTTGGAAACTGACCTGGCCCTCCACCACCGCTACAACCTTTACCCGCTCCAGCTTCAAGCGGGGCTCCCAGCGCAACAGCGCCCGGGCGACTTCTGCCTGAACCGCGCTTTTCCAGCCACCGGTCACCGGCAAGTCGACATAACGGCGCAGGTTGCTGCCGTATTCAGGAAGCATCCGCCGGCTGCCCAAGGGCGTGGTCAGGATGTCCTCGATGGACTGCCGCAAATGCTCGATGCCGGACAGCGGCAAGCCGGTACGGCGATCCATTCCGATCATCGTGTTACTCCTGCAACTGAAAGTCCGGATGCTGCTCCAGGTAGTCTCGGGCGATGGTGTCGCTGACCGGTACCGATACCTCGCCCTGGGCCACCGACAGCGCGCGGCCATCCGCCAGGATCAGAATGCGCGAGGTGTAGAGGGTGTCGCGAAAGACCGCAGCGCCACTGGTGGCCGTGCGGCCGGGCTTTTTTTTCGGGATTGCCATGCTTTTCTCCGGGTACAAAAAATCCGCATTCGGCAGATTGATCGGGTTTATCGGGGTTGTAGGTTGGGTGGCCGGCGTTGATCGCCAAGGCGTCACTGCGGTGGAGCGGTTGCTCCAGGGCCGGGCATCACGGCTGGGTGGATGTGGGTCGAGCCGACATTCACCCCGTTGTGCTTCAAGCTCGCACCGTTGATTTGCACCTCGCCATTCAAGGTGATTGCCCCCGTCAGGGTGATGCTGTCGGCGTTGCCGGTAATGCTGCTGTCCGTCACCAAGACCGAACTGGTGCCGACCTGAATCGTCACCGTGCCGCTGGGCAGGGAGATGCTGTAGCTCTTGGCCTGCCAGTCGTAGATCAGCGAGCCGCCATCATCGAAGCGCCAGACCTCGACGTGCTCGCGGTTATCCGGCTGGGCACCGGCATCGCCATACAGGCCGGGAACGAAGGTGCCCTGCGCCGGCTCGCCACTGGGGCTGATCAGTACGCCCTGTTCCCCCAGGCTCGGCGCCCGCCAGTGCCGGGCCTTGCCGGCGGCCTGGCTGTGCCAGCGAACCCAGGCGCTGGTCCAGCCCGCGCCATCGGATACCCGCAGTCTGCCCGCGGCAAGGTCCACGCCGACCACAGCGCAAGGCAGGATCAGGCCAGAAAGCATTCGGTCGTGAGTTGCGGTGACGTAATTCACGACATCTGCTCCGGCGCCTGATAGTGCCCCTCGTGACCGGGGCCGGTGTCGGGGCTGAAACCCAATACCAGTGTTCCCGGGGGTTGATCGGGCCAGGGCCATTGTTCCTGGCCCAGGTAGATGGACTGCTGCCATTGCACGGTCCACTCGGTTTTCGGCGCCGAATCCACGGCCGTGCCGGTAGGTTTGGCCCACACCGCCTTCGCACTATCGACAGAATCAAGATTCCAGTATTGGCAACGCAGCAGGTCCATGAGCTGCGCTGCCAGAACGACCGCCTGCAAGGAGGCTTGCGCAAGGCTCGGGTCAACCCGCACCCGGGCCTCGAAGGTCGCCTGCAGGCAACTACGGCCGTCGCCCGGATCAGCTCCCGGGTCCATGCCGGTGATTGCAAAGTAGATCGCTGTCTCGGCGGAGCCATCAACAGTCTCGGGAAATGCCTCGACCCTATGCAGATGCGGCATGGCCGACTTGATCGTGGAGGTGATGGCCTCGGGTAGCTGCGTCAGTACGCTCATTGTCTGCTTCCAGAATCAGGCCGAAGCGGCCCCGGCGGCGAAAGCCCGGGGCGCACGACCGTGTTGAGGGCGGTAGCCGCCCGGTGAGTCAAGGCTGGTCCGAATGGGAATCCCGGGAAGGCGGTTCGCATACCCCGATGCGCTTGGCCGCCCAGCGCTCATAAAGGCCGATGGCGACGTCGGCGCCGGCCATGGCGGTCAGGCAACCGAAGGCGCAGGCGGTCCAGATCGACACGCCGGCGGCATACAGCAGCATGATCGCCGAGACCCCACAGACCACGCAGGCCCCGGAGCGCAGCGCCAGGCGCCGCAGCAGCGACCAGCCACGGGCGCCCTCCTTGTCGGCGCGCCACATTTCGCCGGAAACGCCACCGACCAGGGCCAGGACGATGACCAGCCAGATCGGCATGTCCAGCAACGCTTGTTGCTCGTTTGTCATTCACGTCTCCCGTGCGGATTGAGGCCAGCGAAATGGCCGGTTGATAGAAGGCTGATAACGATGTTTCAAAGGGTCCCTGTCTGTTGGTGGCCCACGTTAGGCAGGCATTCCAAAAAGCCCGGTCGCCCGGGCTTTTCAGTAATGCAAACCTTGGTCTTTCGGCACTACTGGTGCGGTACGGACCCATTCAAATTGTTCCTCCGACCGCGACCCTGTCCGCCGGATAACTGCTTCTGGTGCTTTACGCTGCACACCCGGGCCAGTTGCCAACCCTCTGAACCGTCGAGGCCGGTTCATCGCTGCCTTTGCTTTGCCACTAAAGAGCGTCTTTGCAGCCGCTGTTGCGCGGCTTGAGGCTCATATTATGCATTCATGCATATGCAGTCAATGCGTAAATGCATTTATTTATGCGCAAGATTTGCTGAAATGCATGGAAGGCGCATAAACAAAGGGCTGGGGATTTTTCGCGGGCAAAAAAAAGCCCGCTCAAGGGCGGGCTTTGTTCAAGAGGGCTGGCTTAGCGGGCGTACATGCCCCACCAGAAGACGTGACCGAGGATGCTGATCTGCTCTTCCTGGGTCTCCTGGAAGCTGTAGTCCTCATCCGGATGTTCATCGCGGTTGAAGCTGCGCAGGCGGATCCCTGTAGGTAGGCGATACAGCTGCTTCACCCGCAATTGGCCGTTGTGGTTGATCGCGTAGAGGTCGCCATCAACGATGTCGCCAATTGCGCATTTGCCGGCATTGACGCCCACCGTGGCGCCGTCCCGCAGCACCGGCAACATGCTGTTGCCACGCACCGTGACGCACTTGGCCTGGTCGAACTGCACGCCGTTGTGCCGCAGGCTGCGCTTGCCGAAGCGCAGGCTGGCGCGTTCGCTTTCCTCGATGACGAATCTTCCTGATCCAGCAGCCAATTCAACCTCGCGCAGAAAAGGAACCGACACCTCGTCGTCATCGACAGGGGTATCGTCGTCCCACAGGCTTATGTCCTTGAGTTCCGAATGAATCTCGTCACGGGGCGCAGCAGCCCGGGCAGGCGCGATATCCACGCGCCCACGCAACTGGTCGGTGCTCACCTGGAAGTATTCGGCGATCCGCGATATGTGCTTATCCGAAGGATCGACGATCTTCCCGCTGAGAATCCGCGAGAGGGTGGATTGAGGCACACCGGTGCGACGGTGAAGCTCCGTGGGGGAGATTCCGTCACGATCCAGCAGCTCTCTTAAGACAGTAGAAACATTGCGTATTTGCATAGAACGCATATTGCTTGATCTTTTGCGCAATGACAAATGCTGATTTGCATATATGTAATGCATTTACCGGACAACCACAGGAGCGCCTTGGTGCCTGCGAGGCCGGGGCACCCATGGTAACCTTGCCGCCATCTGCAAAAAGCCGAGCCCAGCGCTCCTTTGCTTCACCCATTCAACGAATCCGCCTGAATACCGATGAGTAAAAATACCTCCGATCTGTCCTCCCACACGCCGATGATGCAGCAGTACTGGCGCCTCAAGAACCAGCACCCTGATCAGTTGATGTTCTACCGCATGGGCGACTTCTACGAGATCTTCTATGAAGACGCGAAGAAGGCCGCCAAGCTGCTGGACATCACCCTGACGGCGCGCGGGCAGTCGGCCGGCCAGGCGATTCCCATGTGCGGTATTCCTTACCACGCCGCCGAGGGCTACCTGGCCAAGCTGGTAAAGCTCGGCGAGTCGGTGGTGATCTGCGAACAGGTGGGGGACCCGGCGACCAGCAAGGGCCCGGTGGAACGCCAGGTGGTGCGTATCATCACGCCAGGCACCGTGAGTGACGAGGCTCTGCTGGATGAGCGCCGCGACAACCTGATCGCCGCCGTGCTGGGCGACGAGCGTCTGTTCGGCCTGGCGGTGCTGGACATCACCAGCGGCAACTTCAGCGTCCTGGAGATCAGGGGCTGGGAGAATCTGCTGGCCGAGCTGGAGCGGATCAACCCAGTGGAGCTGCTGATCCCCGACGACTGGCCACAAGGCTTGCCGGCAGAAAAACGCCGCGGTGTGCGACGCCGTGCCCCCTGGGATTTCGAGCGGGACTCGGCGCACAAGAGCCTCTGCCAGCAGTTCTCTACCCAGGACCTCAAGGGCTTTGGCTGCGAAACCCTGACCCTGGCCATCGGCGCCGCCGGTTGCCTGCTCAGCTATGCCAAGGAAACCCAGCGTACCGCCCTGCCCCACCTGCGCAGCCTGCGTCATGAGCGCCTGGATGACACCGTGGTGCTGGACGGTGCCAGCCGTCGCAACCTGGAACTGGACACCAACCTGGCGGGCGGGCGCGACAACACCCTGCAATCGGTGGTCGATCGCTGCCAGACCGCCATGGGCAGCCGTTTGCTGACCCGCTGGCTGAACCGCCCGCTGCGCGACCTCAAGGTCCTGGAAGCGCGCCAGTCCTCCATTACTTGCCTGCTGGACGGCTACCGTTTCGAACGGTTGCAACCGCAGTTGAAGGAAATCGGCGATATCGAGCGGATTCTGGCGAGGATCGGCCTGCGCAATGCCCGTCCGCGGGACTTGGCCCGTCTACGTGATGCCCTGGCTGCACTGCCGGAGCTGCAAAAAGCCATGACCGAACTGGAGGCCACTCACCTCAATCAGCTGGCTGCCACCACCAGCACCTACCCGGAGCTGGCCGCTCTGCTGGCCAAGGCCATCATCGACAACCCGCCGGCGGTGATCCGTGACGGCGGTGTACTCAAGACCGGCTACGACGCCGAGCTCGACGAGCTGCAGTCGCTGAGCGAGAACGCCGGACAGTTCCTGATTGACCTGGAAGCCCGCGAGAAAGCCCGTACCGGCCTGGCCAACCTCAAGGTCGGCTACAACCGTATCCATGGCTATTTCATCGAGCTGCCAAGCAAGCAGGCCGAACAGGCCCCGGCGGACTACATTCGCCGCCAGACATTGAAAGGCGCCGAGCGCTTCATCACTCCGGAACTCAAGGAGTTCGAAGACAAGGCGCTATCGGCCAAGAGCCGTGCCCTGGCCCGGGAGAAGATGCTCTACGACGCGCTCCTGGAAACCCTGATCAGCCATTTGCCGCCGTTGCAGGATACCGCTGGTGCCCTGGCTGAGCTGGACGTGCTGAGCAACCTGGCCGAGCGCGCCTTGAACCTGGACCTCAACTGCCCACGTTTTGTCAGCGAACCTTGCATGCGCATCACCCAGGGTCGTCACCCGGTGGTGGAGCAAGTGTTGACCACGCCGTTCGTGGCCAACGACCTGAGCCTGGACGACAACACGCGGATGCTGGTGATCACCGGTCCGAACATGGGCGGTAAATCCACCTATATGCGCCAGACGGCCCTGATCGTGCTGCTGGCCCATATCGGCAGCTTCGTCCCGGCGGCTAGCTGCGAGCTGTCCCTGGTGGACCGGATCTTCACCCGTATCGGCTCCAGCGACGACCTGGCCGGCGGCCGTTCGACCTTCATGGTGGAAATGAGCGAAACCGCGAACATCCTGCACAACGCAACGGAACGCAGCTTGGTGCTGATGGACGAAGTGGGACGCGGTACCAGCACCTTTGACGGACTTTCCCTGGCCTGGGCTGCGGCAGAACGTCTCGCCCACCTGCGCGCCTATACCCTGTTCGCCACCCACTATTTCGAACTGACGGTACTGCCGGAAAGCGAGCCGCTGGTGGCCAACGTGCACCTCAATGCCACCGAGCACAATGAGCGCATTGTGTTCCTGCACCATGTACTTCCAGGCCCAGCCAGCCAGAGCTATGGGCTGGCGGTAGCCCAGCTGGCCGGGGTTCCCAGCGCAGTCATCACCCGCGCCCGGGAGCACTTGAGCCGCCTGGAAACCACCAGCTTGCCCCATGAAGTGGCGCCTCAAGCGCCGGGCAAACCCTCGGTTCCGCAACAAAGCGACATGTTCGCCAGCCTGCCGCACCCGGTGCTCGACGACCTGGCCAAGCTGGATCTGGATGACATGACGCCACGCCGAGCGCTGGAAATGCTCTATACATTGAAGACACGCATCTAACGCGAACGTCTTCAAGCTGTTAGAATCTCGCGCGGTTTGGGATGCTGCGGACTATTAGCCTGGTTGCGCAGACTATCGCTCCCAAACCTGGCGACCCCGTCATGTAGGGGCTCCGCTGCCGCCGCCTGAGGAGAGAATTAGAAATGACCTTCGTCGTCACCGACAACTGCATCAAGTGCAAGTACACCGACTGCGTAGAAGTCTGTCCGGTGGACTGCTTTTACGAAGGCCCGAACTTCCTGGTGATTCACCCGGATGAGTGCATTGATTGCGCACTGTGTGAGCCTGAATGCCCCGCTGTAGCGATTTTCTCCGAGGATGAAGTCCCGGAAGAGATGCAAGAATTCATTCAGTTGAACGTCGAGCTGGCAGAGATCTGGCCGAATATCACTGAAAAGAAAGATCCGTTGCCGGATGCCGAAGAGTGGGATGGCGTCAAAGGCAAGATCAAGGATCTCGAACGCTGATTGCAGCTGCGTTCCCAAAGGCCCCTTGCGGGCCTTTTTGCGTTTCTGGGGCAAGGAAATGCCGGCGGGACTTTTCGACAGACGAAAAAAAGGGGCGGTATGACCCGCCCACATTTTTCCCTAGTCCCTGTGTTCCTTTTCATCGTCCTGATGAATCGCTTCCTGCGATGTCCTGACCATCGTCCTTGATGGCTGTGTCTATCCGTCGACACAGGGCTGATATTAGAGAGTTCCCCGGCAAGAGCAATCGCACTATTCGTGTGAAACTTTGTCGAAACTCATAGCCTTTCATAAAAAATATTATATAAATCAATAATATAAAAAACAGCCTACGCAAAACTAGACAACGCAGAAGTAGCCGAGAACCGAATGCGTACGAAAAAGTAATCTTTGGCTTACATGACGGTTGAGAGTTAAGCCAACTTCTCTGGCAATAGCCCATTCAAAACCACAAGCTGCGTGCAATAAAAAGCCCCGAGTCGATCGGGGCTCTTGTGAATCGATCCAGTGGCTACTGAAACAGCGACTCACTGGACAATCCATTCTTCTCGAGAATTTCCCGAAGGCGCTTGAGCCCTTCAACCTGGATCTGCCGAACCCGTTCACGGGTCAGACCGATCTCCAGGCCCACATCTTCAAGGGTGCTGCTCTCGTGTCCTCGCAGGCCGAAACGTCGAACCACCACTTCGCGCTGCTTCTCGGTCAATTCGGAAAGCCACTGATCGATACTTTGTGACAGATCGTCGTCCTGCAACAGCTCACAAGGATCTGTCGGACGGTCGTCGGTCAGGGTATCCAGCAGGGTCTTGTCCGAATCCGGGCCCAGGGAGACATCAACCGAAGAAACCCGCTCGTTCAGGCCGAGCATGCGCTTGACTTCGGCCACCGGCTTCTCCAGCAGATTGGCGATTTCTTCGGGGGAGGGTTCATGATCGAGTTTTTGCGTCAACTCACGGGCGGCGCGCAAGTAGACGTTGAGTTCTTTGACCACATGGATCGGCAACCGGATGGTCCGGGTCTGATTCATGATGGCCCGCTCGATGGTCTGACGAATCCACCAGGTGGCATAGGTCGAGAAGCGGAAGCCGCGTTCCGGATCGAACTTCTCCACCGCTCGGATCAGCCCGAGGTTGCCCTCTTCGATCAGGTCCAGCAGCGACAGGCCACGATTGACATAGCGCCGGGCGATTTTCACCACCAGCCGCAAGTTGCTTTCAATCATGCGCTTGCGCCCGGCCGGATCACCACTTTGCGACAACCGCGCAAAGTGCACTTCCTCTTCGGGGGAGAGCAATGGAGAAAAACCGATTTCATTGAGGTACAGCTGCGTCGCATCGAGTGCACGCGTGTAATCAATGTATTTGTGTTGCTTTAATGAAGCGGAGCTTTTGGATTTGGTGCGAACGGAAGGTGGAGTTGCCCCCTCATTATTCGACATCGAATCCATATCGATGCTGCTCTCCATAAGGAGAACCTCATCGTCGATGTCAAACTCCGGCACTTCTTTACTGAGAGCCATTGTTATAGTCCTTTGGTGAGTTCGACCTCAGGCTCAAGCGGCGCCTTTATCCCTGGCAACGCTGGAGCCTGTTCCCTCTACGTGAGCGGAACAGGCTGGTAACGGATCAACGACGTGGCAGGAATTGCAGCGGATCTACAGGTTTACCTTGTCGGCGAATCTCAAAGTGCAGTTTCACCCGGTCTGTACCAGTTGATCCCATCTCGGCAATTGTCTGTCCGACTTTGACCTGCTGTCCCTCCCGAACCAATAGCTTGCGGTTGTGGCCGTAAGCACTGACGTAGGTTTCGTTGTGTTTGATGATGACTAATTCGCCGTAGCCCCTTAAGCCACTCCCGGCGTAAACCACCGTCCCATCAGACGCAGCTAAAACAGGCTGTCCCAAATCTCCGGCGATATCAATGCCTTTATTCAAACTACCGTTTGAAGAAAATTTTCCAATCAGAACACCGTTCGAAGGCCATCCCCAACCCGTAGGAGCGGGGCCCGCGGGGGTAGCCGGAGCAGGCGCCGGCTTGCTCGCAGGGCTGGTGGTGGTCGCAGTTGCAGGCGTTGTCGTGGTGCCTGCCGGGCGACGAATGACCGTGGTCTTGCTGGAGGAAGAGGCACTGGACTGGGTGCTGGTAACAACCGTCGCCGGCGTAGTGCCAGTACGGCCGTCAAAGCGAATGACCTGCCCGGGATGGATGGTATAAGGCTCGGCGATGTTGTTGCGAGCGGCCAGCGCCTTGTAGTCCCAGCCATAGCGGAAGGCAATGGAAAACAAGGTGTCTCCGCGACGCACCGCGTACTGCCCGGTGGTCACCGTGGGGCGCTGCGGCGCAACAGTGTTACTGCGCTCGACCACCCCCACGCTGCTGGATTTGGTGCTGGAGCAACCGACCAACAAGGAACTCAAGGCAAGGCCAATCATCAGTCGCTGAAAGCTTGTTGTACCTATACGCTGCGCAATGACTGTGAGACTCACCCGCCGCTCCCTTTGTGGTGGTTGACGATATAGATTGCCTGACTCAGGCGTGAAGTGACGCAAGTATAACTGGACACAGGCGCTTTACCGCTGGCCCAGCACAAGGACAGCCGCAAGAACCTGCCTCTGACCGTCGTATCACTCATTGACGATCGATACGGCACTAAGACACAGCCCGCCAGACAGAATTCACCCCAGCCTGATAAATGCCTTCAGGCCAGGGGACCATTGAGCAACGGCACAAAACGCACCGCCCCCAGGACGTGCCGGGCAAAGCCCTGTTCTTCACGGATGATCAGCATCAACTGCTGCACCTCCCCTGCCCCCACCGGAATCACCAGGCGCCCGCCAGGCGCGAGTTGATCGAGCAGGGCCTGGGGGATATCGGTGGCGACGGCAGTGACGATGATGCCGTTATAGGGCGCCAGCGCCGGCCAGCCTTCCCAGCCGTCGCCCCAGCGAAACACGACGTTGCGCAGGTTCAATTCCTGCAGGCGCTCCTTGGCCCGGTCTTGCAGGACCTTGATCCGCTCCACCGAAAACACCCGCTCCACCAGCTGCGACAACACCGCCGTCTGGTAGCCCGAGCCGGTACCGATCTCCAGTACCTTGTCCAGCGGCCCGGCCGCCAGCAGCAGCTCACTCATGCGGGCCACCATATAAGGCTGGGAGATGGTCTGGTTGTGGCCGATCGGCAGCGCCGTGTCTTCATAGGCACGATGGGCCAGGGCCTCATCGACAAACAGATGCCGCGGTGTGCGCCGAATCACTTCCAGTACCTGAGGGTTGGACAACCCCTCGTCATACAGGCGCTGGATCAGGCGTTCGCGGGTACGCTGGGAAGTCATGCCGATTCCCCGCCGCAGCAGATCGTCTTGCTCGCGAGCCATCAGCGCAGCCCCTCCAACCAGCCATCCAGACTCCTGAACGCGTCATTGAAGGTGCGATCCAGCTGCAGCGGCGTGACAGACACGTAGCCCTGCATCACTGCATGAAAGTCGGTACCGGGCCCGCCATCCTCGGCGTCGCCGGCGGCAGCGATCCAGTAACCCGCCTTGCCGCGGGGGTCGACCACCTTCATCGGTGCCGCAGCACGGGCGCGATGGCCCAGGCGGGTCAACTGGATGCCCCGAATATGATCAAGCGGCAGGTTGGGAATATTCACGTTCAACACCGTCCGTGGTGGTAAATCCAGCAAGCCCTGGGCTTGCACCAGCTTGCGCGCGAAATAGGCTGCGGTCGCAAGGTTCTCCACCTGGCGCGAGACCAGCGAAAAGGCGATCGCAGGGCGTTGCAGGAAGCGCCCTTCCAATGCAGCGGCGACCGTCCCGGAGTACAGCACGTCATCACCGAGGTTGGCCCCCAGGTTGATGCCCGACACCACCATGTCCGGGTCATGCTCCAGCAGGCCGTTGAGCCCCAGGTGAACACAGTCGGTGGGGGTGCCATTGATGCTGATAAAGCCGTTGCCAAGGGTGTGCGGATGCAACGGACGGTCGAGCGTCAGCGAGCTGCTGGCGCCGCTTTTGTCTTGATCCGGAGCGATAACCACGCACTCGGCGTAATCCGCCAGCGCAGCGTGCAACGCCGCGATACCGGGTGCAGTTACCCCATCATCGTTAGAAATCAGAATGCGCATGAGCTGTCCGTCTGCCCCACCGGCACCAGATCGACGAGTTCACGCACCAAGGCGGTGGCGAAACATCCGGCCGGGAGGACGAATTCCAGTTGCAGAATATCAGGCTCGGGATAATGCCACGTCAAACCGCCAATGGGCAGCCGCAGGATGCGTCGTTCGTGGCTCATGCCGGCTTTTATCAGCCATTCGCACAGTGCCGCCTCGCGGTCGGCCATCTGCTGTTCAAGTTCATGAACCGCACCACCCGCCGGAGACTCGCCTTCGCCCCACAACGGGCCTGTGGGATGCAAGTCAAGAATTGCCAGGCGCGGATCCGTGCATTCATCCGGGCCGGCCATGAAAAAGCTGCGGCTGTCGGTAAATGCCAGCAAGTCGCCCACTTGCGCCTGCTGCCAAGTGCCGTCCGCCACTCGCGCTGCCAGTGCCTGGTTGAACAGGTAGCTGCGGGCGGTGGACAACAGGCGCGAACGCACATTGCGCTGCTCCGGCAGCGCCTGGCGGGCAGCCCAGCTACGGGCGTCCACCAGGTTGCCACCGTCGTGGCCGAAGCGCTGGGCGCCGAAATAGTTGGGAATACCTTGAGCGGCAATTCTCTTCAGGCGCTCATCGATGGCTGCCTGATCCGCCTTGAGCTCTGTCAGGCGCAAGGTAAAGCCATTGGCGGCATGGGCCCCACGCTGCAATTTGCGCTTGTGGCGGGTGGCCTCGAGGATCTTCAGAGTGTGATTTTCCGCTGCGCCAAGATCCGGATCGGCCTTGCCCGGCAGTTGCACACTGAACCACTGGCGGGTCAGCGCCTGGCGATCCTTGAGCCCGGCATAGCTGACAGTGCGCAACGACACCCCCGCCGCCTTGGCGATCCGCCGCGCCGCTTCCTCGGTGTTCAAGCCGCGTTTTTCCACCCACAGCCACAGATGCTCGCCTTCCCCGCTCAGCGGGATATCGAGTACTTCATCAACCTGGAAGTCTTCGGCAGTGGCCTTGAGTACGGCGCTGCCCAGGGCATCGCCATAGGCCCGCGGGCCCAACAATTGCAGTTCATTCATGGGCGTTGCAACAAGGCCACGGAATGCACGGCGATGCCTTCCTCGCGGCCGACAAAGCCGAGTTTTTCGGTGGTGGTTGCCTTCACGTTCACCTGGTCCAGCTCGACCTGCAGGTCCTCGGCAATCAAGGCCCGCATGGTTTCAATGTGAGGTGCCATTTTCGGTGCCTGGGCGACGATGGTGTTGTCGACGTTGCCGATCTTCCAGCCCTTGGCATGAATCAGCGCGACAACATGACGCAGCAGGACACGGCTGTCGGCGCCCTTGAACTGCGGATCGGTGTCCGGAAAGTGCTTGCCGATATCACCCAGCGCGGCAGCGCCCAGAAGGGCATCACTGAGTGCGTGTAACAGCACATCACCATCGGAGTGCGCGAGCAGCCCGAAATGGTGGGCAATACGCACCCCCCCCAACGTGATGAAGTCGCCCTCAGCGAAACGGTGCACATCGTAGCCGTGGCCAATACGCATAAAAAAACGCCCCGAAAAAGTCAGGGCGTGATTCTACCTGCTTTGGCAGGTATTAGGCGTTAAGAGCACGTGCATGGTGCTGCAAGTGGTCGTCTATGAAACTGGCGATAAAGAAGTAGCTGTGGTCGTACCCCGGCTGCATCCGCAACGTCAGCTCATGCCCGGCATTCTTTGCCGCTTGCTGCAGCACTTCAGGCTTGAGCTGACCGGCAAGGAAGTCGTCACGATCCCCCTGATCCACCAGCAACGGCAGCTTCTCGGTGGCTTCGGCGATCAGCACGCTGGCATCCCACTCGCGCCAGCGTGAGCGTTCCTCCCCCAGGTAACGGGAAAACGCCTTCTGCCCCCAGGGGCAATCCATCGGGTTGCTGATGGGAGCGAAGGCCGAAACCGACTGATAGCGCCCCGGATTACGCAGCGCGCACACCAATGCCCCGTGGCCGCCCATGGAGTGCCCGCTGATCCCACGCTTGTGCGAAGCGGGAAAATGCGCCTCCACCAGCTCCGGCAGCTCGTTCACCACATAATCGTGCATCCGGTAATGCTGGGCCCAGGGCTCCTGCGTCGCGTTCAGGTAGAACCCGGCACCCAGACCGAAATCCCAGGCACCGTCCGGGTCACCGGGCACGCCGGGGCCACGCGGGCTGGTATCCGGAGCGACGATGATCAAGCCCAGCTCGGCAGCCATGCGTTGAGCCCCGGCCTTGTGCATGAAGTTCTCGTCGGTACAGGTCAGGCCGGATAACCAGTAAAGCACCGGCAGCTTGCCGCCCTGTTCGGCCTGGGGCGGCAAATACACGGCGAACACCATGTCACAGCCCAGCACCCGGGAATGATGCTTGTAGCGTTTATGCCAGCCGCCGAAGCTTTTCTGGCAGGAAAGGTTTTCCAGACTCATGGCAGACCTCCAGCGGCACGCCGCAAGCCATGGGCCGCAAGCGGAACTCCCGCTTGGCGCCTGTGGCTTGCCGCTTGCCGCTGCTCTTAGAAGTGAATGACGGAGCGAATGCTCTTGCCTTCGTGCATCAGGTCGAACGCCTTGTTGATATCTTCCAGGCCCATGGTGTGGGTGATGAAGGTATCCAGGGGGATCTCGCCGGTCTGGGACATTTCCACGTAGCTTGGCAGCTCGCTGCGCCCGCGCACGCCACCAAAGGCTGAGCCGCGCCATACCCGGCCGGTCACCAGTTGGAAGGGACGGGTGGAGATTTCCTGGCCGGCACCGGCCACGCCGATGATTACCGATTCGCCCCAGCCCTTGTGGCAGCACTCCAGGGCCGCACGCATCAGTTGCACATTGCCGATGCACTCGAAGGAGAAATCCACGCCGCCATCAGTCATGTCGACAATGACCTCCTGAATCGGACGGTCGAAATCCTTCGGATTGACGCAGTCGGTGGCGCCCAGTTGCTTGGCGATCTCGAACTTGGCCGGGTTGATATCGATGGCGATGATACGCCCGGCCTTGGCCTTGACCGCACCGATGACCGCCGACAGGCCAATGCCGCCCAGGCCGAAGATGGCCACGGTGTCACCGGCCTTGACCTTGGCGGTGTTGATCACCGCTCCGATCCCGGTGGTCACGCCGCACCCCAGCAGGCAGACCTTTTCCAGCGGGGCTTCCTTGGGAATCTTGGCCACGGAGATTTCCGGGAGCACGGTGTACTCGGAAAAGGTCGAGGTACCCATGTAGTGGAAAATCGGCTGACCCTTGTAGGAAAAACGCGTGGTGCCATCAGGCATCAGGCCCTTGCCCTGGGTGGCGCGAATGGCCTGACAGAGGTTGGTCTTGCCCGACAGGCAGAATTTGCACTTGCCGCATTCCGGGGTGTACAGCGGGATCACATGGTCACCCACAGCCACCGAGGTCACGCCCTCGCCCACCGCCTCAACCACCGCACCGCCTTCATGACCGAGGATCGCCGGGAAGATGCCTTCAGGGTCGGCACCAGACAGCGTGTAGGCGTCGGTGTGGCAGACGCCGGAGGCGACGACCCGCAGCAGCACCTCGCCCGCCTTGGGCATGGCGACATCCACTTCGACGATTTCCAGCGGCTTCTTGGCCTCGAAGGCTACGGCAGCACGTGACTTGATCATCCTGACTCTCCAGCGAATAAAAACGAGGCACAGAGTGTAAAACAGCGCAATGCGATGAATAATCCAGGCCAAAGCAAAACATTATTGCTGTATGGGGACAATCAATGAATGACAACCGTTGGGAAGGTATCGACGAATTTGTCGCGGTCGCCGAATGCAGCCAGTTCACCGCTGCCGCCGAGCGCCTGGGGGTCTCTTCGTCCCATATCAGCCGTCAGGTGGCACGGCTTGAGGAGCGCTTGCAGACTCGCCTGCTGTATCGCAGTACCCGCCGGGTGACCCTGACCGAGGCCGGGCAGACCTTTCTCCAGCATTGCCAACGTCTGCAGGATGGTCGCGAGGAGGCCCTTCGGGCCGTAGGCGACCTGACCAGCGAGCCCAAGGGCATGCTGCGCATGACCTGTGCAGTGGCCTACGGCGAGCGCTTTATCGTGCCGCTGGTTACCCGGTTCATGAGTCTTTATCCGCAGTTGCGAGTGGATATAGAGCTCAGCAACCGCCCCCTGGACCTGGTGCATGAAGGGCTGGACCTGGCGATTCGCCTTGGGCGCCTGCAGGACTCGCGCCTGGTCGCCACTCGCCTGGCCCCACGTCGCATGTACCTATGCGCCTCGCCCTCCTACCTGGAACGTTATGGACGCCCACACAGCCTGTCGGAGTTGAGCCGGCACAACTGCCTGATCGGCAGCTCGGATATCTGGCAATTGGAACTGGATGGGCGCGAATTTTCGCAACGGGTGCAGGGTAATTGGCGCTGCAACAGCGGACAGGCGGTGCTGGATGCGGCCTTGCAAGGGGTGGGGCTGTGCCAGTTGCCGGACTACTACGTCCTGGAGCACTTGCAGAACGGTACGCTGATTTCCTTGCTGGAAGCTCACCAACCGCCCAACACCGCAGTCTGGGCGCTGTACCCGCAGCAACGGCACCTGTCACCGAAAGTGCGCAAGCTGGTGGATTATCTGAAACAAGGGCTGGCGCAGCGCCCGGAATACCGCGACCTGTAGCTGCTGCCGCAGGCTGTGACAAGGCCCGCAGGGCCTTCAGGGCCTCAAGAGCGGCGCCTCCTTCGGAGTCGTTCGCAGCCTGCACCAGCAGCTACAAGGTGCAGCGCAAGCCAGCAGTCAGCGGCGGTTGGACCAGCGCTGGCGCAACCATTCCAGGTCTTCGGGACGGGTGACCTTGAGGTTATCCGAGCGGCCTTCGATCAGGCGCGGCGCCTGGCCGGCCCATTCCATCGCCGAAGCTTCATCGGTAATCGCCACATCGGCCACCAGGCTGTCGGCCAGGGCACGATGCAGGGCACCGAGGCGGAACATCTGCGGTGTGTAGGCTTGCCAGATCAAACTGCGGTCAACGGTTTCCAGCACTCGACCGTGCTTGTCCACACGTTTCAGGGTGTCCCGGGCCGGAACTGCGAGTAGCCCTCCCACAGGGTCATCCACCAACTCACCCAACAGTTTGTCCAGGTCATCCCGGGAAAGATTGGGCCGGGCGGCATCGTGAACCAGCACCCAGTCGTCATCGGCAGCGCCCTGGGCATGCAGATGGAGCAAGGCATTGAGCACCGAGCCGGAACGCTCAGCACCACCTTCGACCCGCTGGATCCGCGAATCATGGGCGCAAGCCAGGGCCGGCCAGTAAGGATCATCAACCGCCAGGCTGACCACCAGCCCCTTGAGGGCGGGGTGGTCGAGAAAGCAGCCCAGGCTGTGTTCAAGAATTGTGCGTCCACCCAGTTGCAGGTACTGCTTGGGGCGGTCCGCGGCCATGCGGGCACCAACGCCCGCGGCAGGAATCACGGCCCAGAAGGCCGGCAATACGTCGCTCATTGGGCCAACTGGTAGAGGGTTTCACCCTCCTTGACCATACCCAACTCATGGCGAGCCCGTTCTTCCACGGTCTCCATGCCTTTTTTCAGCTCCATGACTTCCGCATCGAGTACGCGATTTCGTTCCAGCAAACGCTCGTTTTCAGCGTGCTGGTCGGCAATCTGCTGAGTCAGGTCAGCAACCTGGGCCAAGCTGCCGTTCCCCACCCACAGGCGGTACTGCAAGCCAGCCAGCAGCAAGAGCAAGACCAGGAACAACCAATTGGGACTGCGCATCGAATATCGGGTATCCAGTGAAAAAAGACAGCCATGCCAACAACTTCGGACCTACTGATAGCACGAAGCCTGGAAGACCCAGGCTTGTGCTCTTAAGGCATCAGATTAGTGGCAAAAAACTCGCTGTAGCGATTTTCCCGACACAATCCGGTGTCTTTTTACCATCTACTGCTTAGCCGCGAAACTCACCGCGACCGTTGTACTTGGCCTTGCCGTTCAATTGCTCTTCGATACGCAGCAATTGGTTGTACTTGGAAACGCGGTCGGAACGGCACAGGGAGCCGGTCTTGATCTGGCCAGCCGAGGTACCCACGGCCAGGTCGGCGATGGTCGAATCTTCGGTTTCACCGGAACGGTGGGAGATCACCGCAGTGTAGCCGGCAGCCTTGGCCATCTGGATGGCTTCCAGGGTTTCGGTCAGGGTGCCGATCTGGTTGAACTTGATCAGGATCGAGTTGGCGATCTTCTTGTCGATGCCTTCTTTCAGGATCTTGGTGTTGGTCACGAACAGGTCGTCGCCGACCAGTTGAACCTTCTCGCCGATCTTGTCGGTAAGGATTTTCCAGCCGGCCCAGTCGGACTCGTCCAGGCCGTCTTCGATGGAGATGATCGGGTAGCGCTGGGTCAGGCCTTTGAGGTACTCGGCGAAACCTTCGGCGGTGAACACCTGGCCTTCGCCGGACAGGTTGTACTTGCCATCTTCATAGAATTCGCTTGCAGCGCAGTCCAGGGCCAGGGTCACGTCGGTGCCCAGGGTGTAACCGGCGTTGGCCACGGCTTCGGAGATCACTTTCAGAGCGTCTTCGTTGGAAGCCAGGTTCGGTGCAAAACCGCCTTCGTCACCCACTGCGGTGTTCAGGCCACGGGCCTTCAGCACGGCTTTGAGGTGATGGAAGATTTCGGTGCCCATGCGCAGGCCTTCCGAGAAGGACTTGGCGCCAACCGGCTGCACCATGAACTCCTGGATGTCGACGTTGTTATCGGCGTGCTCGCCACCGTTGATGATGTTCATCATCGGTACCGGCATCGAGTAGACGCCCGGAGTGCCATTGAGGTTGGCGATGTGGGCGTACAGCGGCAGGTCCTGGTCCTGAGCGGCGGCCTTGGCAGCAGCCAGGGACACGGCGAGGATCGCGTTGGCGCCCAGGGTGGCCTTGTTCTCGGTACCGTCGAGCTTGATCATGGCCTGATCCAGGGCCTTCTGATCGATCGGGTCTTTACCCAGCAGCAGGTCGCGGATCGGGCCGTTGATGTTGGCTACCGCCTTGAGCACGCCCTTGCCCAGGTAACGGCTCTTGTCGCCATCACGCAGCTCCAGCGCTTCGCGCGAGCCGGTGGAAGCACCGGACGGCGCGCATGCACTGCCGATGATGCCGTTGTCGAGAAGCACGTCCGCTTCGACAGTGGGGTTGCCACGGGAGTCGAGAACTTCACGACCTTTGATGTCGACGATTTTTGCCATTGTTGTAAACACTCCAAAGTTGACGAAAACGACGCAGCTGTAGGAAATCTTTTACCGTCGGCAAGGCGGGGAAAGCGGGCAGTCTTGCAGACGATAAGGCTCAGGCCCGGGGGCCTGAGCAATAATCGTGCGGTACTTTACCGGAGAAATCGGTTTTACGCGGTTTCTACCGTCGGAAAACTCTTGACCAGCTCGTCCAGGGCCTTGAGCTGGGCCAGGAACGGCTCGAGCTTGTCCAGGCGCAGGGCGCAAGGACCGTCGCACTTGGCGTTGTCCGGATCCGGATGGGCTTCGAGGAACAGCCCGGCAAGAGACTGGCTCATGCCGGCCTTGGCCAGGTCGGTGACCTGGGCCCGGCGACCGCCAGCGGAGTCGGCGCGACCACCCGGCATCTGCAGGGCGTGGGTCACATCGAAGAACACCGGGTATTCGAACTGCTTCATGATGCCGAAGCCGAGCATGTCCACGACCAGGTTGTTGTAGCCGAAGCTGGAACCGCGCTCGCAGAGGATCAACTGATCGTTGCCCGCCTCTTCGCACTTGCTCAGGATGTGTTTCATTTCCTGGGGTGCGAGGAACTGGGCTTTCTTGATGTTGATCACCGCGCCGGTCTTGGCCATGGCCACCACCAGGTCGGTCTGCCGCGAAAGGAAGGCC
The DNA here is from genome assembly GCF_059418825.1 of Pseudomonas sp. GW821-FHT07F01. Classification (NCBI taxonomy): domain Bacteria; kingdom Pseudomonadati; phylum Pseudomonadota; class Gammaproteobacteria; order Pseudomonadales; family Pseudomonadaceae; genus Pseudomonas; species Pseudomonas sp. GW821-FHT07F01. The sequence continues at coordinate 144,872 of NZ_JBWKQO010000004.1, read as the reverse complement.
GGCAGCTGGATGATGTCGCAGACTTCGGCGACCACGGCAGCCTGGGCCGGCTCGTGGACGTCGGTGATGATCGGCACGCCAAAGGCCTGCTTCACGTCTTCGAAAATCCGCATGCCTTCTTCCAGGCCCGGGCCACGGTAGGAGGTCACAGACGAACGGTTGGCCTTGTCGAAACTGGCCTTGAACACGTAGGGGATACCGAGCTTCTCGGTGACCCGCACGTATTCTTCACAAACCTGCATCGCCATGTCGCGGCTTTCCAGCACGTTCATGCCGCCGAACAGCACCATCGGCTTGTCGTTGGCGATCTCGATGTTGCCTACGCGGATGATCTTCTGCGCCATCAGGGTCACGCCTTCTTCTGGTGTTGAGCCAATGCTGCTTTGACGAAACCGCTGAACAGTGGGTGGCCGTCACGGGGAGTCGAGGTGAACTCGGGATGGAACTGGCAAGCGACGAACCATGGATGATCCTGGGCCTCGACCACTTCAACCAGCGCGCCGTCACCCGAGCGACCGGAGATCTTCAGGCCAGCTTCGATCAGTTGCGGCAGCAGCTTGTTGTTCACTTCGTAGCGGTGACGGTGACGCTCGATGATCACGTCCTTGGCGTAGCAGTCGTGGACCTTGGAGCCCGCTTCCAGCAAGCATTCCTGAGCACCCAGACGCATGGTGCCGCCCAGGTCGGAAGCTTCGGTACGCACTTCAACGGCACCGGTGGCGTCTTCCCACTCGGTGATCAGGCCGACGACCGGATGGCCGCTGGTGCGATCGAACTCGGTGGAGTTGGCGTCTTTCCAGCCCATGACATTACGGGCGAACTCGATGACCGCCACTTGCATGCCCAGGCAGATACCCAGGTACGGCACCTTGTTCTCGCGAGCGTATTGCACCGCGGTGATCTTGCCTTCCACGCCGCGCAGGCCGAAACCGCCTGGAACCAGGATCGCGTCGACGCCTTCCAGCAGCGCGGTGCCCTGGTTCTCGATGTCTTCGGAATCGATGTAGCGCAGGTTGACCTTGGTACGGTTGGTAATGCCGGCATGACTCATCGCTTCGATCAGCGACTTGTAGGCGTCCAGCAGTTCCATGTACTTGCCGACCATGGCGATGGTGACTTCGTGCTCTGGGTTGAGCTTGGCGTCCACCACTTTTTCCCACTCGGACAGGTCAGCACCGTTGCACTGCAGGCCGAAACGCTCGACGACGAAATCGTCCAGGCCCTGGGCGTGCAGCACGGCCGGGATCTTGTAGATGGTGTCGACGTCTTCCAGGGAGATCACCGCACGCTCTTCAACGTTGGTGAACAGCGCGATCTTGCGGCGCGACGACACATCCACCGGATGGTCGGAGCGGCAGATCAGCACGTCCGGTTGCAAGCCGATCGAACGCAGCTCTTTTACCGAGTGCTGGGTCGGCTTGGTCTTGGTCTCGCCAGCGGTGGCGATGTACGGAACCAGCGTCAGGTGCATCAGCATCGCGCGCTTGGAACCGACTTCCACACGCAGTTGACGGATGGCTTCGAGGAACGGTTGCGACTCGATGTCACCCACGGTACCGCCGATTTCCACCAGGGCCACGTCGGCATCGCCGGCGCCCTTGATGATGCGACGCTTGATCTCGTCGGTGATGTGCGGAATCACCTGGATGGTGGCACCCAGATAATCACCACGGCGCTCCTTGCGCAGCACGTGCTCGTACACGCGGCCGGTGGTGAAGTTGTTGTTCTGGGTCATGGTCGTGCGGATGAACCGCTCGTAGTGGCCCAGGTCCAGGTCGGTCTCGGCGCCGTCGTGGGTGACGAACACTTCACCGTGCTGGAACGGGCTCATGGTGCCCGGGTCGACGTTGATGTACGGGTCCAGCTTGAGCATGGTGACCTTAAGCCCCCGCGCCTCCAGGATGGCCGCCAATGAAGCCGAGGCAATGCCTTTCCCCAATGAAGAAACAACACCGCCCGTGACGAATATGTAGCGCGTCATGAAAAACCCTAGAAGTCTGCGTTAAAGCGGTCAGTGCCGCCGGGGAAAGCGAAGGAAGGCCGAAGCCCCCGATCACCTGCATTAATCACAGTGCACCTTTCAAAAAAACCGCCGCGTGGTGACAGACCGGATGCAAAAACACCGGTAGGTTGCTCGCTACACATTTTTTGGAATCGCCCAGCAAAGACTGCTTGGTAATCGGCAACTCCTGCAATTCAGGCGAATCCACAGAAGTTGTATCAAGAAGGGAGCGTAGTCTACCGGAAAGCCCCTTTCAGCTCAAACCTTGATCGCTGGTTGGTGGCAGCCATTGCAATGGCCAGCCACCCTGGGGGTTTGTCGCAAGTGCCGGCAGGTTCGCCACCGCGAGCAAGCGGTCGTCCTGATACAGCAGCGGCAATCTGCCACGGACGAAACCCGGCAGCCCGCTTTCATTGAGCAAACGCTTCAAGTCCCGATGGCCGCGGCCGGCCAGGTGCATGATCTCGCCCCCCTGGCGATAGCGGATATGCAGCGACCCGGTCGGCACTGGCCCAGGGAACGACACCTGACCGTTGCCTGGCAGATGCAAGGGCTTTTGCGGATCGAGCCACTGCAACCGTCCGTCGACCGGTTGCAGCCAGCTGCCGGACAGCCACCAGACTCGCCCTGCCGCACGATGCAACTCGCCATCGGCCAAACGCCACACCGGTCGCCCTTCGGCACCCGCGTCTCGCAGGCTGTCCCAGCCGCGCCAGTGATCGGTATCCGGCAGACGGCCAAACCGGCTCAACCAATGGCTCAAGGCATTGCGTTGGCGCGCGCCCGACAAAGACTGCAAAGGTGCCAGGGCCAGTGAGGGCAGATCCAGCCAGGGCCAGACGCTAGCACCGCGGGCTGCATCCAGGTCCATGAGCGCCAGCTCAGCGAGCAGGCCCTGGGCTTCATTCAAGTGCGCGGCACTGCGGCTCATGCTGAGTGCCGCCTGGGGCCAGCGCGCGGTAATCGCCGGCATGACCTGGTGGCGCAGGTAATTGCGCGAATACTGATGATCGGCGTTGGATGGGTCTTCGACCCAGCTCAACTGATGCTCCGCGGCGTAGCACTGCAGTTCGGCACGTGACACATCAAGCAAGGGTCGCAGCAGGTGCCCGTCGCCCAACGGCCGCGCTGACGGCATTGCCGACAAGCCCCTGACTCCGGCACCGCGCAGCAGGCGGAACAGCAGCGTTTCCGCCTGGTCGTCACGATGCTGCGCCGTCAGCAGCACTTCAGTGCTCGCCGTAAGCCGCGCGAAAGCGCCATAGCGTGCCTCGCGGGCGGCGCGCTCCAGGCTGGCACCGGCTGGCACCTGGACGCGAAGCACCTGCAGCGGCACCCCCAGCGCATCACAGAAGGCCTGACAATGCTCCGGCCAGGCGTCGGCCGCAGCCTGAAGCCCATGATGGATATGCACAGCCGAAAGTGGAGGAAGGCGATGGTGCTGCGCCAGATCGGCGAGCAGATGCAACAGGACGGTGGAATCCAGGCCACCGGAGAAAGCCACGCGCCAACTCCTGGAGTCGCGCCAGGGCGCGAGGCTGTGCAGTAGTTTGGCGGAGAGAGCGTTCATGACGTGTTCAAGACCTGTAGGAGCGGCCGGGTGGCGTACTGCTTGCCCGCATAAGCAACAACGCCGCCATCGAATCGATGGCGGCGCCTGGGTCGCGAACGAGCGTGCCCCTACAAGGGGAGGCAGTGCTCGATCAGAGACCGTAGCTCATCAGGCGGTCATAGCGACGGGCCAGCAAGGTGTCGTTGTCCATTTCCTTGAGCATGGCCAGCTGCGTGCTGAGCTCGGCACGGATCGAGGCCGCCGCGGCAGCCGGATCCCGATGGGCACCGCCCAATGGCTCGCCGATGACCTTGTCGACAATACCCAGGCCTTTGAGGCGCTCGGCGGTAATGCCCATGGCTTCGGCGGCATCGGCAGCCTTTTCCGAGGTTTTCCACAGGATCGAGGCGCAGCCTTCCGGCGAGATCACCGCGTAGGTGGAGTACTGCAGCATGTTCAACTGGTCACAGACACCGATGGCCAAGGCACCGCCAGAACCACCTTCACCAATCACGGTGGCGATGATCGGGGTCTTCAGGCGCGCCATGACCCGCAGGTTCCAGGCAATGGCCTCGCTCTGGTTGCGCTCTTCAGCATCGATGCCCGGATAGGCGCCGGGTGTGTCGATGAAGGTCAGGATCGGCATCTTGAAGCGCTCGGCCATCTCCATCAGGCGGCAGGCCTTGCGGTAGCCTTCCGGACGCGGCATGCCGAAGTTGCGGCGGACCTTCTCGCGTACTTCACGGCCTTTCTGGTGCCCGATGATCATTACCGGCTGCTCGTCCAGGCGAGCAACGCCGCCTACGATGGCGGCGTCGTCAGAGAAGTGGCGATCGCCATGCAGCTCGTCGAACTCGGTGAAGATGTGCTGGATGTAGTCCAGGGTGTACGGGCGACGCGGGTGCCGCGCCAGACGTGCGATCTGCCAGCTGGTGAGCTTGCCGAAGATGTCCTCGGTCAGGGTGTTGCTCTTGTCCTGCAGGCGGGAAATCTCATCGCCGATATTCAGCGAATTGTCATTACCGACCAAGCGCAACTCTTCGATCTTGGCTTGCAGGTCGGCGATCGGCTGTTCGAAATCAAGAAAATTCGGGTTCATAGGCGTCCGTCTGGGCTCGACGTCCAAGGGAGCTTGGGCCGGCCGGTTGTCTATTCGCGCCCTACCTTAAGGGACGGACGCGTTGAGGTCGAGATTAAAAATTCAAGTGACGATGAGGCGCAATGATGGCACCTCACCGTCAACGGTATTGGAGGAAGACGTTGTCTCGCCCGAACTGGTCACGCAGGGCTTGAATCAAGCTGTCCGCCGGATCGATCCGCCAGTTCTCGCCAAACTGCAGCAGGGCCTTGGCGTCATCCCGGGTGTACTCCATGGTGATCGGGCATGCGCCGCGGTGGCGCTTGAACAGATCACCCAGCCAGCGTAGCTGATCGCCCTTCAGGGCATCGCTGTGGATCTTCAGGCGCAGGCTTTCCGCCAGGTTGGTCCGCGCATCCTCCATGCTCATCACCCGCTTGACCCGCAGGCGCAGGCCGCCGGAGAAGTCGTCGTTGCTGACCTCGCCCTCCACCACCACCATGGCGTCGGTCTGCAGCAGCGACTGCGCCGAATGGAACGCATCGGCAAACAGCGAAGCTTCGATCCGCCCCGAGCGGTCGTCGAGGGTGATGAAGCCCATCTTGTCGCCCTTTTTGTTCTTCATCACCCGCAGGGCGATGATCATGCCGGCCACGGTCTGGGTATCCCGGGCCGGCTTCAGGTCGATGATGCGCTGGCGGGCGAAACGACGGATCTCGCCTTCGTATTCGTCGATCGGGTGCCCGGTCAGGTACAGCCCCAGGGTGTCTTTCTCGCCTTTCAGGCGTTCCTTGAGGGTCAGTTCCTTGGCCTTGCGATGGTTGGCGTAGACATCCGCATCCTCATCGACGAAGACCCCGCCGAACAGGTCGGCGTGGCCACTGTCGTGGGTACGGGCGGTCTGCTCCGCAGCCTTGATCGCTTCTTCCATGGCCGCCAGCAGCACGGCGCGGTTCTGGTCGATATTGGCCTGGTAGGCCTTGGGCTCATCGAAGAAGTGCGGCCCCAGGCGGTCCAGGGCGCCGCTTCGAATCAAGCCGTCCAGGGTCCGCTTGTTGATGCGCTTGAGGTCGACCCTGGCGCAGAAATCGAACAGATCCTTGAAAGGGCCTTCCTCGCGGGCTTCGGTGATGGCTTCCACCGGCCCCTCGCCGACGCCCTTGATCGCCCCCAGGCCGTAGACGATGCGACCTTCGTCGTTCACCGTGAACTTGAACTCGGAGGTGTTCACGTCCGGCGCGTCGAGGCGCAACTTCATGATCCGCACTTCCTCGATCAAGGTCACGACCTTGTCGGTGTTGTGCATATCCGCGGAGAGTACCGCCGCCATGAACGGCGCCGGGTAGTGCGCCTTGAGCCAGGCGGTCTGGTACGACACCAGGCCGTAGGCGGCGGAGTGGGATTTGTTGAAGCCGTAGCCGGCGAACTTTTCCACCAGGTCGAAGATGTTGCCCGCCAGGTCCGCATCGATGTTGTTGCTGGCGCAACCCTCAATGAAGCCGCCACGCTGCTTGGCCATCTCCTCGGGCTTTTTCTTACCCATGGCCCGGCGCAGCATGTCCGCACCGCCCAGGGTGTAGCCGGCCATGACCTGGGCGATCTGCATCACCTGTTCCTGGTACAGGATGATGCCGTAGGTCGGCGCCAGTACCGGCTGCAGGCCGTCGTACTGATAGTCCGGGTGCGGGTAGGCCAGCTCGGCGCGGCCGTGCTTGCGGTTGATGAAGTCATCCACCATGCCCGATTGCAGCGGCCCCGGACGGAACAGGGCCACCAGTGCGATCAGGTCTTCCAGGCAGTCGGGCTTGAGCTTCTTGATCAGCTCCTTCATGCCCCGGGATTCAAGCTGGAATACCGCGGTGGTTTCTGCTTTCTGCAACAGGCTGTAGGTCGGCTTGTCGTCCAGCGGGATAAAGGCGATATCCAGCGGTTCCTCGCCGACCTTGGCGCGGTCGCGGTTAATGGTTTTCAGCGCCCAGTCGATGATGGTCAGGGTCCGCAGACCGAGGAAGTCGAACTTCACCAGGCCAGCAGCCTCGACGTCATCCTTGTCGAACTGGGTCACCAGGCCGCCGCCTTCTTCGTCGCAGTAGATCGGCGAGAAGTCGGTAAGCTTGGTGGGCGCGATCACCACGCCCCCGGCGTGTTTACCGACGTTACGCACCACGCCCTCGAGCTTGCGCGCCATCTCCCAGATTTCCGCCGCCTCTTCATCGACCTTGATGAAGTCCCGCAGGATCTCCTCTTGCTCGTAGGCTTTTTCCAGGGTCATGCCGACTTCGAAGGGGATCATCTTCGACAGACGGTCGGCCAGGCCGTAGGACTTGCCCTGCACCCGCGCCACGTCACGGACCACCGCCTTGGCCGCCATGGAACCGAAGGTGATGATCTGGCTCACCGCGTTGCGGCCGTATTTCTCGGCCACGTAGTCGATCACCCGGTCGCGACCGTCCATGCAGAAGTCGACGTCGAAGTCGGGCATGGAGACCCGTTCCGGATTAAGGAAACGTTCGAACAGCAGGTCGTATTCCAGCGGATCGAGGTCAGTGATCTTCTGCACATAGGCCACCAGGGAACCGGCACCCGACCCCCGGCCCGGACCTACCGGTACGCCGTTGCTCTTGGCCCACTGGATAAAGTCCATAACGATCAGGAAGTAACCGGGGAAGCCCATCTGGATGATGATATCCAGTTCGAAATTCAGCCGGTCGACGTAGACCTGACGCTTGGCCTCGTAGTCCTCGGTGGTGTCCTTGGGCAGCAGCACGCTGAGGCGCTCTTCCAGGCCGTCGAAGGAAACCTTGCGAAAATACTCATCGATGGTCATGCCATCGGGAATCGGGTAGTCAGGCAAGAAGTGCTTGCCCAGCTTGACCTCGATGTTGCAGCGTTTGGCGATCTCGACAGTGTTTTCCAGCGCCTCGGGCAGGTCACTGAACAGCTCGGCCATTTCTTCGGCGCTTTTCAGGTACTGCTGGTCGCTGTAGTTCTTTGAGCGACGCGGATCGTCCAGGGCCCGGCCTTCACCGATGCAAACCCGGGTTTCGTGGGCTTCGAAGTCTTCCTGCTTGATGAAACGCACGTCGTTGGTAGCCACCAGCGGCGCGCCGATCTTGTCGGCCAGGGCCACCGCAGCGTGCAATTGCTCTTCGTCGTTGGGGCGGTTGGTACGCTGCACTTCCAGGTAGAAGCGCTCGGGGAATACGGCCATCCACTCCCGGGCCAGGGTCTCGGCAACCTCGAGATCGCCGGCAATCAGGGCCATGCCGATCTCGCCCTCCTTGGCCGCCGAGAGCATGATCAGGCCTTCCGCGGCCTCCGCCACCCACTCACGCTCGATGATGATCTGGCCGTTGCGCTGGCCATCGATGAAGCCGCGGGAAATCAGCTCGGTCAGGTTGCGATAACCCACGGCGTTCATCACCAGCAGGCTGATGCGGCTCAGGGGGTTATCCGGGTCCTTGTTCGACAGCCACAGGTCGGCGCCGCAGATCGGCTTGATCCCCGCCCCCATGCTGGTTTTATAGAACTTGACCAGGGAACACATGTTGTTCTGGTCGGTGACCGCCACCGCCGGCATGCCCATGCCGGCCAGCGCCTTGACCAGCGGCTTGATCCGCACCAGACCGTCGACCAGGGAATATTCAGTGTGCAGGCGCAGGTGAACGAATGAAGCCGGCATAGTGATCCTGTATTAAGCGCGAAAACAACAAGGCCCGGATTGTACCGGGCCTCGACTAAAACATCAGCCTCAGGACTGAATCTCGCCCAGCGCCTCGCGGGCTTCGTAGGCTTGCCGCACCGGAGCGAAAGAGCGCCGGTGAATCGGTGTCGGCCCCAGGCGGGCCAGGGCCTCCAGATGCACCGGGGTCGGGTAGCCCTTGTGGCCACCGATGCCATATCCCGGATAGATCAGCTCGAAAGCGGCCATTTCTCGGTCACGGCTGACCTTGGCCAGGATCGATGCCGCGGCAATCGCCGGAACCTTGCTATCGCCCTTGACCACCGCTTCAGCCGGCATCGCCAGCTTCGGGCAACGGTTGCCATCGATCATCGCCAGCTTCGGGGTCACACTCAGCCCCTCCACCGCGCGCTGCATGGCCAACATGGTGGCATGGAGGATATTCAGCTCGTCGATTTCCTCGACCTCAGCCCGGGCGATGCACCAGCTCAGGGCTTTCTCGCAGATTTCGTCGAACAGCTTCTCGCGCCGGGCTTCGGTGAGCTTCTTCGAGTCGTTGAGGCCGAGAATCGGCCGCGTCGGGTCGAGAATCACTGCCGCGGTGACCACTGCACCACACAAAGGGCCACGGCCGACCTCATCGACCCCGGCCACCAGGTCCTCGGCGTCCGCCACCAGGGTGAAATCCAGGCCCATTTGCATTTTCGGATTACTCACAGTCATTTACCGATCAGACCAAGCACGGCTTGCGCGGCCTGGTTGGATGCGTCGCGACGCAAGGTTCGGTGGATCTCGTCAAAGCCGCGAGTCTGCTCCTCACCACCTTCGATCAGCGGCGACAAAGTCTGGGCCAGAGCATCGGCCGTGGCATCGTCCTGCAGCAGCTCAGGCACCAGGAGGCGCTGGGCCAGCAGGTTCGGCAGGGAAATGTACGGGCTCTTGACCATGCGCTTGAGAATCCAGAAGGTCAGCGGCGCCAGGCGATAAGCCACGACCATCGGGCGCTTGTAGAGCAAGGCTTCCAGGGTCGCGGTACCGGAGGCGATCAACACCGCATCGCAAGCAGCCAGCGCCTTGTGGGACTGGCCATCGAGCAACGTCAGTGGCAGATCACGATTGGCCAGCAACTGCTCCAGCTGGACCCGCCGCTCCGGGCTGGCGCAAGGCATGATGAAACGCACGCCGGGGCGCATGGCCCGCAGGCGCTGAGCGGCATCGAGGAACAAGGCGCCCAGGCGCCCTACTTCGCCACCGCGACTACCGGGCATCAAGGCCACCAACGGCCCTTCTGGCAACCCCAGCTCCGCGCGTGCAGCGGCTCGGTCGGCCTCCAGCGGAATGGCATCGGCCAGAGAGTGACCGACGAACTTCACCGGTACCCCCTTCTCTTCATAGAAGCGGGCTTCGAAGGGGAACAGGGTCAGCATCAGGTCGCAGCCTTCGCGGATCTTCAGCACCCGCTTCTGCCGCCAGGCCCAGACCGAAGGACTGACGTAGTGCACGGTCTTGATCCCGGCCTGACGCAGCTTGAGTTCGATATTCAGGGTGAAATCCGGGGCATCGATACCGATAAACACATCCGGCTTTTCAGCAATCAGGGTCTGGATCAGCTTCTTGCGTCGAGCCAGAAGCTCACGCAGGCGCCCAAGCACCTCTACCAGCCCCATGACCGCCAGGCGCTCCATGGGGAAGTAGGAAACAAGGCCTTCGGCCTCCATCAGCGGACCACCGACCCCTATGAATTCGACGGCCGGGTGCTGAACCTTGAGAGCTCGCATCAAACCGGCGCCGAGAATGTCGCCGGAGGCTTCGCCAGCCACCAGCGCAATACGCAGAGTGCTCATGATTAACGGGTGATGCCGCGAGTCGAGGACTGGATCGAGTCACGAAAGACCGCGACTTCAGGAAACTGTGCAGCCGGCTCGGCCAGCTCGGCCAAGGCCTGATCAACCGTCAGCCCCTGGCGATAGACCGTCTTGTAGGCACGACGCAGCGCGTGGATCGCATCTTCGCTGAAGCCGCGACGGCGCATGCCTTCGAAGTTCATGCTGCGGGCTTCGGCGGGGTTGCCGAATACGGTGACGAATGCCGGCACGTCCTTGCCGATGGCGGTGCCCATGCCGGAAAAGCTGTGGGCGCCGATATGGCAATACTGATGCACCAGGGTGAAACCGGAGAGAATCGCCCAGTCATCCACATGCACATGGCCGGCCAAGGCGGTGTTGTTGACCAGGATGCAGTGGTTGCCGATAACACTGTCATGGCCGATGTGGGCATAGGCCATGACCAGGTTGTGATCACCCAGAGTGGTTTCGGAACGATCCTGGACGGTGCCACGGTGAATGGTCACGCCTTCGCGGATCACGTTGTGGTCACCGATCACCAGGCGGGTTTCCTCGCCCTTGTATTTCAGATCAGGCGTGTCCTCACCTACCGACGAAAACTGGTAGATGCGGTTGTGCTTACCGATCCGGGTAGGGCCCTTGAGAATCACATGGGGCCCGATCACTGTACCCTCGCCGATTTCCACACCAGCGCCGACGATCGACCACGGGCCAACCTCAACGTCGTCGGCCAGGACGGCCGTCGGATCGATGATTGCGCGAGGGTCAATCAAACTCATAGTTTGCGTTCCGCACAGATGATCTCGGCAGAGCACACCGGCTTGCCGTCGACCGAAGCCTGGCATTCGAACTTCCAGATCTGGCGCTTGCAGCTGATGAACTTGGCTTCAAGGATCAACTGGTCGCCCGGCAGCACCGGCTGGCGGAAGCGCAGCTTGTCGGAACCGACGAAGTAATAGAGGGTGCCGTCGGCGGGCTTCACGTCGAGCATCTTGAAACCGAGAATGCCCGCAGCCTGAGCCATGGCCTCGATGATCAGCACGCCCGGCATGATCGGGTGCGCAGGGAAGTGACCATTGAAGAACGGTTCATTGATGCTGACATTCTTGTAGGCACGAATGCACTTGCCTTCAACATCCAGGTCCACTACCCGATCCACCAACAGGAAAGGGTAACGGTGAGGCAAGTATTCGCGAATCTCGTTGATGTCCATCATTTCGGGGGGAAGCCTGTAGTAAAGAGTGGGAGCGCGCGACTAACGCACGCTCCTCTAGCAAATCAAGGAGGCAGTCTAGCGGCTGTGCACACTTGATATGGAAATGGTATCAGCCATCAGATGAAGCATTGCCGCCGGGGGTCACGTCCCCAACGCGCTTTTCCAACTGACGCAAGCGCCGTGCAAGGTCATCCAGCTGGCGGATGCGTGCCGCGCTTTTGCGCCACTCGGCAGCAGGCTGCATGGCCGTACCGGAAGAGTAGGCGCCCGGCTCGGTAATCGAGTGGGTCACCATGGTCATCCCGGTGAGGAATACGTTGTCGCAAATATCGATATGCCCAACCAGGCCCACGCCACCGGCGAGCATACAGTGCTTGCCGATCTTGGTACTGCCGGAGATCCCCACACAAGCAGCCATGGCGGTGTGATCACCGACCTGGACGTTGTGGGCGATCTGGATCTGGTTGTCCAGCTTCACGCCATTGCCAATGACGGTATCGGCCAGGGCACCGCGGTCGATCGCCGTGTTGACGCCGATTTCCACATCGTCACCGATGGTCACGCCGCCAATCTGGGCGATTTTCTGCCAGACGCCTTTTTCATTGGCAAAACCAAAGCCTTCCCCCCCCAGCACAGCACCTGACTGAATGACCACACGCTTGCCGATACGCACGTCGTGATACAGGGTCACCCGTGGTGCCAACCAGCCACCTTCGCCGATTTCGCAGCGGGCGCCGATAAAGCAGTGAGCGCCGATGGTCACACCTGCAGCAATCCGCGCACCGCTCTCGATCACGGCAAAGGGGCCAATGCTGGCCGCAGGATCTACCTGCGCATCAGCGGCAATCACCGCAGAAGGATGAACACCTGCCTGTGCCTTTGGCTTGGGATCGAACAAATGGGAAATGCGCGCATAGGCCAGGTAGGGATCGGCCACTACCAGTGCATCACCGGCATAGGCTTCGGCATCCGCGGCCTTCAACAGCACCGCGCCGGCATGACAATCCACCAGGTACTTGCGGTACTGGGGATTTGCCAAAAAGCTCAACTGAGCTGGGCCAGCCTCCTGCAAGGTGGCTAGCCCAGTGATTTCCTTCTCCCCGTCGCCACTCAAGGTGGCGCCGAGGAACTCGGCCAACTGGCCGAGCTTTATGGTCGCGGTCATGGCTTACTTCAGCTGATTCATACGCTCGATAACCTGGCGAGTGATGTCGTACTGAGGTTTGACATCAATCACTGCGCCACGCTCGAAGACCAGGTCGAAACCGCCTTTCTTGATGACTTCTTCCACAGCGCTGTCCAGCTTCGGCTTCAGCTGCTTGAGCATTTCGCGGTCGGCAACGGCTTTGGCTTCGTTCAGCTCCTTGGACTGGAACTGGAAGTCACGGGCCTTTTGCTTGAACTCAAGCTCCAGGCGTTCACGCTCGCCCTGCTGCATCTTGTCGCCACCGGCCACCAGACGGTCCTGGATGCCTTTGGCGCTGCTTTCCAGAGTCTTCAGCTTGGTCAACTGAGGGCCGAACTTTTTCTCGGCATCCACGGCGTACTTCTTGGCTGCGTCAGATTCCAGCAGGGCCATCTGATAGTTCAGGACGGCGATTTTCATTTCGGCAAATGCCGGGCTCGCGACCAGAACGGTGGCCAGGAGAACCAATTGAGTCAACTTACGCACGATGCACTCCTACAAAATCCATTGTCGTTATCTTGGATCAGGCTATTAGAAAGTCTGACCGAGAGAGAATTGGAACACCTGAGTTTCAGCGTCATCCGGTTTCTTGATCGGCATCGCCAGGGCGAAGCTCAATGGCCCCAGAGCGGTGACCCAAGTCACACCGACACCAACCGAACTGGCCAGATTGCTCAGGCTGATATCGTTGCACTGCGTTTTCACGTTCGACGCCGCAATGGTGTTGGACGTGCTTTCACAGCGAGAGTTGAAGACGTTACCCACATCCCAGAACAAGGAAGTACGCAGCGAGCGCTGATCCTTGACGAAAGGCAACGGGAACAGCAACTCGGCACCACCCTGGATCAATACGTTACCGCCGAATGGCAGTGGATCCCGATCCGGGTCTTCAGCCGTACCGACGTTACCGGTTACACCAACACCACGACTAGGAGTACTGCGTGGGCCCAGAGTGCTGTCCTTGAAGCCACGTACCGAGTTGAAGCCACCAGCATAGTAGTTCTCGTAGAACGGCAAGCCCTTGGTATCGCCAAAGCCGTCGCCATAACCCAGCTCGGTATGGAAGCGCATGGTGTAGTTCTCACTCAACGGCGTGAACAACTGGCCACGGTAGTCGAGCTTGAAGAACGACAGGTCGCTGCCCGGGGTAGTGGTTTCCAGCACCAGGCTTTGCGAGTGACCGCGGGTCGCCAATACGCCTTTGTTCAGGGTCGACTCGGACCAGCCGGCCGAGGCCTTGAAGTTCAGGTAGCTGTCGCCCTGCTTGTTCACGAAGTCGAAGATTTCGTCGACGGTGTACAGGCCGGTCTTGATCTTGTCCTGCTGCGCGGTCAGACCGAAGGTCAGACGCGAGGTCTCGCTGATCGGGTAGCCCACGCTGACGCCGGCACCCAGGCTGTCCACCGCATAGCTGGCCACGTCGACGTCGAGGTCTTTGTAGTCAGTGGTGCGATAGAAGGCGTTGTAGCCCAGGCTCACGCCATCGGCGGTCCAGTAGGGGTCTACGTAGCCGAAGTTGTAGCGGCTCTGGTATTCGCTGCGTGTCAGGCCGATGCTGACCTTGTTACCGGTACCCAGGAAGTTGTTCTGGGTGATCGAACCACCGAGGATCAGGCCCGCGCTCTGGGCAAAGCCGACGCTGGCGGTGATCGAACCGGATGCTTGCTCTTCAACCGCGTAGTTCACGTCTACCTGGTCATCCACACCCGGCACGGCCGGGGTCTCGACGTTGACTTCCTTGAAGAAGCCCAGGCGCTCAAGACGGGTCTTGGATTGATCGATCAGGTAGGTCGAAGCCCAGCCGCCTTCCATCTGGCGCATCTCGCGGCGCAGCACTTCGTCCTCGGACTTGGTGTTGCCACGGAAGTTGATGCGGTTGACGTAGGCACGCTTGCCCGGGTCCACCACAAAGGTGATGTCCACGGTGTGGTCTTCATCGTGAGGCTGAGGCACGCCGTTGACGTTGGCGAAGGTATAACCCTCGTTGCCCAGGCGGCGAGTGATGAGTTCGGAAGTGGTGGTCATCAGCTTGCGCGAGAACACCTGGCCCTTCTCCACCAGCAGCAGCGCCTTGACCTGGTCTTCAGGGACTTTCAGGTCACCGCTGAGCTTCACGTCACGAACGCTGTACTTCTCGCCTTCGTTGACGTTGACGGTGATGTAGACATGCTTCTTGTCCGGGGTGATGGACACCTGGGTCGAGGCGATATCCATGTTGATATAGCCACGGTCCAGGTAGTAGGAACGCAGGCGCTCCAGGTCACCGGAGAGTTTTTCACGGGCGTACTTGTCGTCGTTCTTGAAGAACGACAGCCAGTTGGTGGTCTTGAGTTCGAACAGGCCGATCAGGTCTTCATCGGGGAAGACGGTGTTGCCTACCACGTTGATGTGCTGGATGGCTGCGACTGTGCCTTCGTTGATCTTGACCTTCAGGCCAACCCGGTTACGTGGCTGCGGCACGACTTCGGTTTCAACGCTGGCCGAGTAACGACCCTGAGCGACATATTGACGCTGCAGCTCGTTGCGCACGCCTTCGAGGGTCGCGCGCTGGAAGATTTCACCTTCCGCCAGACCGGACTGCTTGAGCCCTTTCATCAGGTCTTCAGTAGAGATCGCCTTGTTGCCTTCGATCTCGATACTGGCAACCGACGGCCGTTCGACTACCGTGATGACCAGGACGTTGCCATCGCGGCCCAGCTGGATGTCTTGAAAGAAACCGGTTTTGAACAGCGCACGAGTGGATTCCACCAGGCGACGGTCGTCCGCCTGCTCGCCGACGTTCAACGGCAAGGCACCAAAGACGCTACCCGCGGAAACGCGCTGGAGGCCGTTGACGCGGATATCGGAGATAGTGAAGGACTCGGCGTGAACTTCGGCGATCATCAATACGGTGAGAACCGCAGTTAGCAGCAGACGTTTCATGAAGTCCTTTCTTATTCCAACTGGCAATAAACAAACTGCCGCAAAATGCGGCAGATTCGCAATTCAGCGAAGCGTTACAGACGACCCAGATCGTTGACCAGAGCAAGCAACATGACTCCGACCACCAAGCTGATACCGATCTGTATCCCCCAACCTTGCACCCGATCCGACAAGGGACGACCACGCGCCCACTCGATCAGATAAAACAGCAAATGCCCCCCATCCAGCACTGGGATGGGCAACAAATTCAGAACACCCAGGCTAATACTCAGATAAGCAAGGAAATTCAAGAAATCAGCAATGCCCGACTGGGCAGAAGCGCCCGCCACTTTAGCAATGGTTATCGGTCCACTCAAGTTTTTTACCGAGAGCTCGCCGAACAACATTTTCTTCAGCGATTCGAGGGTCAGGACGCTCATGGTCCAGGTCCGTCGGGCCCCTTCACCAATCGCCTCCAACGGCCCGTAGCTGACCTCGCGAAGCATCTGCGGCGGCCAATCTACCGCTTTCACCCCGGCCCCCAGGTAGCCATTTGGCGCTTTGCTTTCGCCGCGGCTGGCCAAGGTCACGGGGACGTCGATTTGAGCACCATCGCGCTCGACATGCAGCACAATTTTCGTATCAGGGTGCACACGGACCCAATCCACCACTTGCTGCCAGTCATTGAGGGGCTGGCCATCAAGGGCCAACAGACGATCGCCGGTCTTCAGGCCAGCGGCCTGGGCCGGGCCCTTGGGGTCAAGTTCAGCCAGCACCGGCGGCAGGGCCGGACGCCACGGACGAATGCCCAGGGAGCGAATCGGATCCGGCTCATCAGCCCCTTTCAACCATTTATCCAATTCCAGCTGGCGTGGCGAATCCACAGTGGCGCCCTGCTCACGCACCAGCACCTGCAGCGCACCGCTTTCACCCAGGCGCCGCACCAGTTGCAGGTTCACGGCCGCCCAGCCGGTAGTCGGCTCGCCGTCGATGGCGACGATTTCCTGGCCGGCACTGAGCCCGGCCTTGGCAGCAATACTGCCAGCCTCTACATCACCGATGACCGGTCGCACCTGCTGGCTGCCCAGCATCGCCAGGGCCCAGAAAAACACCAGTGCGAGGAGGAAGTTGGCAATCGGACCGGCAGCAACAATCGCGATACGCTGGCGAACCGACTTGCGGTTGAAGGACTGATCGAGCTCCTCGGTAGCTACCTCGCCTTCACGCTCATCCAGCATCTTCACGTAGCCGCCCAGCGGGATAGCGGCGATGACGAACTCGGTGCCGCGACGATCATGCCAGCGCAGCAAGGGCATGCCAAAGCCCACGGAGAAGCGCAGAACCTTGACGCCACAACGACGGGCGACCCAGAAGTGACCGAATTCATGGAAGGTGACCAGCACACCCAGGGCTACCAGGGTGCCGACAATCATATAGAGCGCGCTCATCTACTTTCTCCGCAATCCTATTCGCCGCCACTCGCCCCGGTCGCGAATCCTATCGCCCGTTACGCTGCAACCATTGTTGCGCCAGGACTCGAGCCCTGGCGTCTGCCGCAAACACTGCGTCGAGTTCATTGACTGCGACCACAGGCTCACGGGTTAAAACCTCATCGATGATACTCGCGATCTCCGGGTAGCGGATGCGCCGCTCGAGAAACGCCGATACCGCCACCTCATTGGCCGCATTCAGCATGGCCGGAGCGCTGTTACCCGCCTCGGCAGCTTGCCGTGCCAGGCGCAGGCAAGGGAACCGCTGCTCGTCGGGTGCCTGGAAATCCAGGCGAGCAATGGCGAACAGATCCAGCGGCGCTACACCGGAATCAATGCGCTCCGGCCAGGCCAGGGCATTGGCGATCGGGGTGCGCATATCCGGATTACCCAACTGCGCCAGGACCGAGCCGTCGACGTAATCCACCAGCGAGTGGATCACGCTTTGCGGGTGCACCACCACTTCGACCTGGGAAGGCCTGGCATCAAATAGCCAGCAGGCCTCGATCAGTTCCAGCCCCTTGTTCATCATGCTTGCCGAGTCCACGGAGATCTTGCGCCCCATGGACCAGTTCGGATGGGCACAGGCCTGTTCGGGGGAAACATGCTCAAGCTCTTCCAGAGGCGTCTGACGGAAAGGACCGCCCGAAGCCGTCAGAAGAATACGTCGCACACCGACCCGACTCAGCCCGCGGGAAAAATCCGCGGGCATGCATTGAAAGATCGCATTGTGTTCACTGTCGATAGGCAACAGCACGGAACCACTCTTGCCCACTGCCTCCATGAACAGCGCGCCAGACATCACCAGCGCTTCCTTGTTGGCCAACAGGATCTTCTTGCCGGCCTCAACCGCCGCCAGAGTCGGGCGCAACCCCGCCGCACCGACAATCGCCGCCATCACGGCATCGACTTCCGGAGCCGAGGCCACCTCGCACAACCCCTGCTCCCCCACCAGCACCTGGGTAGCCAGGCCGGCGGCGCGCAAATCTTGCTGAAGGCGGCTGGCGGCCGCGGCCTCGGGCACCACCGCAAAACGGGGCTCATGCTTTACGCACAACGCCAGCAACTCGGCCAGACGCGTGAAGCCCGTCAGGGCAAACACTTGATAACGATCCGGATGACGGGCAATCACATCCAGGGTGCTCAGACCGATAGAGCCGGTAGCCCCCAGAACCGTGATCTGCTGTACAGCAGTCACAGCGCAGCCATCCACAACAGCACGGCAAACACCGGAATGGCCGCGGTCAGGCTGTCGATGCGATCCAGCACCCCACCATGACCGGGCAACAGGTTGCTACTGTCCTTGATACCCGACTGGCGCTTGAACATGCTCTCGGTCAGGTCGCCGACCACCGAAATGAATACAACGATCGCTGCACCCAGCAGCCCCAGGATCATCTGCCCCAGGGTCCAGTCACGCACCAGCCCCACCACCGCGGTGATCACCAGGCTCAACGCCAGGCCGCCGTACACGCCCTCCCAGCTCTTGCCCGGGCTGACCTGGGGCGCCAGCTTGCGCTTGCCGAAGGCCTTGCCGGAGAAGTAGGCACCGATATCCGCACCCCACACCAGCACCATCACCGCCATGATCAACCAGTTGCCCAGTGGCAGTTGCTTGATGAACACCAGCCCTTGCCAGGCCGGCAGCAGGATCAGCAGGCCGATCAACAATTTGGGTGCGGCACCGGACCATTGCTCGCTGGAACGCGGATAGGTCAGCACCAGGTAGGTCGCCAGCGCCCACCACAGCACCGCAGCACCCAGCACCCAGGGCGCAACGCCCGGAACCAGATGCATCAGGAACAACAGCGCCGCCACCACCACGGCGAAGGCCACCCGAGCCGGCTGCGCCTCGAAGCCCGCCAGGCGCGCCCACTCCCAGGCACCGAGGCTTACCACCAGACCGATGAACAGGGCGAACCCCGAGCCTTCGAGGAGGAAGAACCCGCACAAGGCGATCGGCAGCAGGATCAGCGCAGTAATGATTCGTTGTTTAAGCATTAAACCCGGGCTCCAGCCTCGACCTGCTCGCTCGTCTTACCGAAGCGCCGCTGGCGAGATGCGTAATCGGCCAATGCGTTACGCATGGCTTCGTGTTTGAAGTCCGGCCAGAACAGGTCGGAGAAATACAGCTCGGCATAGGCCAGCTGCCACAACAGGAAATTGCTGATGCGATGCTCGCCACCGGTCCGGATGCACAGGTCCGGCAGCGGCAGGTCGCCGGTCGCCAGGCAGGTCTGCAGCAGGCCCGGAGTGATGTCCTCGGGCCGCAGATGCCCGGCCTGGACTTCGCGTGCCAGGCGCTGGGCGGCCTGAGCGATATCCCACTGGCCGCCATAGTTGGCGGCGATCTGCAGGATGAAACGATCACTGCCCGCGGTAATGGCTTCCGCTTCGCGCATCGCCGCCTGCAACTCGGGATGGAAGCGTGAACGATCGCCAATGATCCGCAGGCTGATGTTGTTCTCGTTGAGGCGCTTGGCTTCACGACGCAGGGCCTTGAAGAACAGATCCATCAAGGCACTGACTTCGTCAGCCGGGCGCTGCCAGTTCTCACTGGAAAAGGCAAACAGGGTCAGCACCTCGACCTTGGCCTCAGCGCACACTTCGATCACTGCACGTACCGCATCAACACCCGCCTTATGCCCGGCGACACCCGGCATAAAGCGTTTTTTTGCCCAGCGGTTATTACCATCCATGATGATTGCCACATGACGCGGCACCGAGGACAACACGGACTGCTTGGTCTTTTCCATGAAAACGCCTGACCCTTATACGGCCATCAAGTCCTTTTCTTTTTCCTCAGTCGCCTTGGCGATCTGAGCTTCAAAGTCCTTGATCAGCTTATCGATTTCGGCGCTGCCACGGCGCTCTTCGTCTTCGCTGATTTCCTTGTCCTTGGTCAGCTTCTTCAACTCACCCAGGGCATCGCGGCGAATATTGCGCACTGCAACCCGCGCATCCTCGGCGGCAGCACGCGCCTGCTTGGTGAAGCCCTTGCGGGTTTCCTCGGTCAGCGGTGCCATCTTGATCAGCAGCAGCTCACCCAGGTTGGTCGGATTGAGGTTAAGACCGGCACTGCCGATGGCCTTGTCGATGGCTCCGAGCATATTGCGCTCGAACGGCACTACCTGCAGGGTCTGGGAGTCCTTCACGGTAACGTTGGCAACGCCACTCAACGGTGTGTCGGTACCGTAGTAAGGCACCATCACACTGCCCAGGATGCTGGGGTGAGCCTTGCCGGTGCGAATCTGGCCGAATGCATGGGCCAGGGACTCCAGGGATTTCTTCATGCGCTCTTGAGCGTCTTTCTTGATTTCGTTGATCATTGCTCGCCTTCCTCGATCAGGGTTCCTTCAGCGCCACCATGCACGATATTCAGCAGGGCGCCGGGCTTGTTCATGTTAAATACCCGCAGCGGCATCTTGTGGTCGCGGCACAGGCAGATTGCCGTCAGGTCCATCACTCCCAGCTTGCGATCCAGCACTTCATCGTAAGTCAGATGATCGAACTTCTCGGCATGCGGGTCCTTGAACGGGTCTGCAGTGTAAACACCATCGACCTTGGTTGCCTTGAGCACCACGTCGGCATCGATCTCGATAGCGCGCAGGCAGGCTGCGGAGTCGGTGGTGAAGAACGGGTTGCCGGTACCGGCCGCGAAGATCACCACCTCTTTGGAGTTCAGGTGGCGCATCGCCTTGCGACGGTCATAGTGATCGGTCACGCCGACCATGGAAATAGCCGACATCACGATGGCCGAGATATTCGCACGTTCCAGTGCATCACGCATGGCCAGGGCGTTCATCACAGTGGCCAGCATGCCCATGTGGTCGCCCGTGACCCGATCCATCCCGGCCGCGCTCAATGCAGCGCCGCGAAACAGGTTGCCACCACCGATCACCAAGCCTACCTGGACGCCGATACCAACCAGTTGGCCGACTTCCAGCGCCATGCGATCCAGCACCTTGGGATCGATCCCGAACTCTTCCGAGCCCATCAGGGCCTCGCCGCTAAGCTTGAGTAGAATGCGTTTATAGCGAGCTTGATAACCACTGCCCTGCTGAGCCATTGCGAATCTCTCCTGCGGCGTATTTAAAAAATTCTTTGCGGGCTGTTTACAGCCTGCGTTCACTCTAGCTTGACGCTGTCACAGCGCCATCAGAACACGACTTTGTAAGGCGGTTCCGAGGATAAACAACTAAATTACCCTGCCCATTTGAAAAGAGGCTGCGCGCGTGAGCGGGCAGCCTCTTCTGGGCGACAGTTGAAAAAACCGTCTTACTGTTGCTTGGCAGCAGCCAGTTGTGCAGCAACTTCTTCGGCGAAGTTGTCTTCTTTCTTCTCGATGCCTTCACCTACCGCGAAACGGGTGAAGGAAACGATTTCAGCGCCGCCTTTCTTGGCCAGAGCACCTACGGTGATTTCTGGATCCTTGACGAAAGCTTGCTCAACCAGGCTGGCTTCGGCCAGGAACTTGCTGATACGGCCAGCGATCATTTTCTCAACGATTTCGGCTGGCTTGCCTTTCATCTTGTCTTCGTTCAGCTGCAGGAACACAGCCTTTTCACGCTCGATCGCTTCAGCCGAAACTTGCGATGGCAGCAGGAACTCAGGGTTGCTGGCCGCTACGTGCATGGCGATGTCTTTGGCCAGTTCAACGGAACCGCCTTTCAGAACAACCGCAACACCGATCTTGTTGCCGTGCAGGTAGGTGCCGACCACGTCGCCTTCAACGCGAGCCAGACGACGGATGTTGACGTTCTCGCCAGTCTTGCCAACCAGGATCAGGCGGGCAGCTTCTTGAGCTTCGATCAGCGGAGCGGCGTCGGTCAGCTTGTCAGCGAAAGCCTTTTCCACGCTAGCGGCAACGAATGCCTTGAAATCGTCCTGCAGAGCCAGGAAGTCGGTCTGCGAGTTGACTTCCAGCAGGACAGCGGCTTTACCGTCGTCCTTGATGGCGATAGCGCCTTCAGCAGCAACGTTGCCTGCTTTCTTGGCAGCCTTGATGGCGCCGGAAGCACGCATGTCATCAATGGCTTTTTCGATGTCGCCGCCGGCCTTGGTCAAGGCCTTTTTGCAGTCCATCATGCCTTCGCCGGTACGCTCGCGCAGTTCTTTGACCAACGCTGCAGTAATCTCTGCCATTTTCAAAATCCTCTTGGATAGGTTTTCAACCATTCCACCCGATCGAACGGGCGCTCAATTCTTGGGCATTGCCCCGAAACCACTTCATAACAGCCCCGCATTACAGAAACTGTCGGGGCGCGACGACGAAATGATTTTCGAGTTGGCAAAAAGGGGGCCAAGCCCCCTTTTTGCGTGCTGAGTCAACGCTACGCGTCAGTTACTCAGGCTTCAGCCGCCGGTGCTGCAGCTTCTTCGAACACTTCGGTGCCGCCAGCAACGTTGTTGCGACCACGGATCACGGCGTCAGCCATCGAACCCATGTACAGCTGGATGGCGCGAATGGCGTCATCGTTGCCTGGGATGATGTAGTCAACGCCTTCCGGGCTGCTGTTGGTATCGACAACGCCGATGACCGGGATGCCCAGCTTGTTGGCTTCGGTGATCGCGATGCGCTCGTGGTCAACGTCGATCACGAACAGTGCGTCAGGCAGGCCGCCCATGTCCTTGATACCACCCAGGGAACGATCCAGCTTTTCCAGATCGCGAGTGCGCATCAGCGCCTCTTTCTTGGTCAGCTTGGCGAAGGTGCCGTCTTCTGCTTGCACTTCAAGGTCACGCAGACGCTTGATGGAAGCACGGATGGTTTTGTAGTTGGTCAGCATGCCACCCAACCAGCGGTGATCGACGTACGGCGAACCGCAACGTGCTGCTTCTTCAGCAACGATCTTGCCAGCGGAACGCTTGGTGCCGACGAACAGAATCTTGTTTTTGCCCTGGGCCAGACGCTCTACGAAAGTCAGAGCTTCGTTGAACATTGGCAGGGTTTTTTCAAGGTTGATGATGTGGATCTTGTTGCGCGCGCCGAAAATGTACTTGCCCATTTTCGGATTCCAGTAACGGGTTTGGTGACCGAAGTGCACACCGGCCTTCAGCATATCGCGCATGTTGACTTGGGACATGATAGTTCCTTAATAAGTCGGGTTAGGCCTCCACGTATCCCAATGACCAACCAACAGCTTGTGCTGAGGGCACCCAGGTCATCGTGTCGACACGTGTGTGGGTTTGAGCTTTTCGGGGCATCCCCGGAAAGCGGCGCATTTTATACCACAGCAAGGGCAAAAACGGAACCCGGATTCACACTTGACGATCCGCAGGCATTTTGCCCGCCTCTTGGAATCGGTCCAGAATGCACCATTGTATAGAGAGAAGCGCCAGCAGAACCTCAGATTTGCGCTGAGCCTCTGTTAGAATCGCACCTTTGCGGCTTTTGAAAACCTTGCTGGCCCATCGTAGGCCAAGCCTTGCGCATGCGGGTTTTCGAGCCATTTCCGTGTTTATCGCGCCCCTGGGCGTCAAGAGAGCCTGTATGACCGTCACCCTCAAAACTCCCGAGGACATCGCCAAAATGCGTGTCGCCGGCAAACTGGCCGCCGACGTGCTGGAAATGATTGCCGAGCATGTCAAACCCGGTGTCACCACCGAAGAACTGGACCGCATCTGCCATGACTACATCGTCAATGTGCAGGGTGCGATCCCTGCCCCGCTGAACTACAAGGGCTTCCCCAAATCCATCTGCACCTCGATCAACCACGTGGTGTGCCACGGCATTCCCAACGAGAAGCCGCTGAAGGATGGCGACACCCTGAACATCGATGTGACCGTCATCAAGGACGGCTACCACGGCGACACCAGCCGCATGTTCCACGTCGGCACCGTGCCGGTCTGGGCCGAGCGCCTGTCGCAGATCACCCAGGAATGCATGTACAAGGCCATTGAACTGGTGAAACCGGGCTGCCGCCTGGGCGACATCGGCGAAGTGATCCAGAAGCACGCGGAAAAGAACGGTTTCTCGGTGGTACGCGAGTTCTGCGGCCACGGCATCGGCAAGGTGTTCCACGAAGAGCCGCAGATCCTGCACTACGGCCGTGCCGGTACCGGCATGGAACTCAAGGCCGGCATGACCTTCACCATCGAGCCGATGATCAACCAGGGCAAGGCCGACACCAAGGTCCTGGGCGACGGCTGGACCGCCATCACCAAGGACCGCAAGCTCTCCGCGCAGTGGGAACACACCCTGCTGGTGACCGAAACCGGTTACGAGATCTTCACCCTGCGCAGCGATGACACCATCGCCCGGGTATCTGCCTGATCCACAACGCTGCGTCCCGACCTTATAGATAGAAAGGAAAGCCAATCGATGCCGCAGGTGGACCCCGAACTCTTCGACCGCGGCCAGTTCCAGGCGGAACTGGCGCTGAAGGCCAGCCCTATCGCCGCCTTCAAGAAGGCCATCCGCCAGGCACGGGAAGTGCTCGATACGCGCTTTCGCAGTGGGCGGGAGATCCGCCGGCTGATCGAAGACCGCGCCTGGTTCATCGATAACATCCTGCAAAAGGCCTGGGACCAGTTCAGCTGGAGCGAAGACGCCGACATCGCCCTGGTGGCGGTCGGCGGCTACGGTCGCGGCGAGCTGCACCCCTATTCCGACATCGACCTGCTGATCCTCCTGGACAGCGCCGACCACGAAATTTTCCGCGACTCCATCGAACGCTTTCTTACCCTGCTCTGGGACATTGGCCTGGAAGTCGGGCAAAGCGTGCGCTCGGTGGACGAATGCGCCGAACAGGCGCGGGCCGACCTGACGGTGATCACCAACCTGATGGAAAGCCGCACCATTGCCGGCCCCGAGCACCTGCGCCAGCGCATGCTGCAAGTGACCAGCACCGAGCACATGTGGCCGAGCAAGGATTTCTTCCTGGCCAAGCGGGCCGAGCAGAAGGCCCGCCATCACAAGTACAACGACACCGAATACAACCTGGAGCCCAACGTCAAAGGCTCGCCGGGTGGGTTGCGGGACATCCAGACCATCCTCTGGGTCGCGCGCCGCCAGTACGGCACCCTGAACCTGCGGGCCCTGGCCGGCGAAGGCTTCCTGGTGGAAAGCGAAAACGCGCTCCTGGCCTCGTCCCAGGAGTTCCTGTGGAAGGTCCGCTACGCGCTGCACATGCTCGCGGGGCGCGCCGAGGACCGCCTGCTGCTCGACCACCAGCGCTCCATCGCCACCCTGCTGGGCTTCGAGGGCGAAGATGCGAAACAGAGCATCGAAAGCTTCATGCAGCAGTACTACCGGGTGGTGATGAGCATCGCCCAGTTGAGCGACCTGATCATCCAGCACTTCGAGGAGGTGATCCTCGCCCCCGAGGACGAGGCACCGCCACAGCCGATCAATGCGCGCTTCCAACTGCACGACGGCTACATCGAGGCGATCAACGACAACGTATTCAAGCGCACGCCGTTCGCCATGCTGGAGATCTTCGTGCTGATGGCCCAGCACCCGGAAATCAAGGGCGTGCGCGCCGACACCATCCGCCTGCTGCGCGAACACCGGCACCTGATCGATGACGACTTCCGCCACGATATCCGCAACACCAGCCTGTTCATCGAGCTGTTCAAGTGCGAAATCGGCATCCACCGCAACCTGCGGCGGATGAACCGCTACGGCATTCTCGGACGCTACCTGCCGGAGTTCGGCTTCATCGTCGGGCAGATGCAGCACGACCTGTTCCACATCTATACCGTGGACGCCCACACGCTGAACCTGATCAAGCACCTGCGCAAAATGCAGTACACGCCGATCTCCGAGAAATTCCCGCTGGCCAGCAAGCTCATGGGCAAGCTGCCCAAGCCCGAGCTGATCTACCTGGCCGGTCTGTACCACGACATCGGCAAGGGCCGTCATGGCGATCACTCGGAAATCGGCGCCGTGGATGCCGAAGCCTTCTGCGTGCGCCACCAGTTGCCGCAGTGGGATACCCGGCTGATCGTCTGGCTGGTGCAGAACCACCTGGTGATGTCCACCACGGCTCAGCGCAAGGACCTGTCCGACCCGCAGGTGATTCACGATTTCGCACAGATCGTGGTCGACCAGACCCGCCTCGACTACCTCTACGTACTGACCGTCGCCGATATCTACGCCACCAACCCGACGCTGTGGAACTCCTGGCGCGCCAGCCTGTTGCGCCAGCTCTACACCGAGACCAAGCGAGCCCTGCGCCGCGGCCTGGAAAACCCGGTGGACCGCGAAGAGCAGATCCGCCAGACCCAGAGCGCCGCCCTGGACATCCTGGTGCGCAACGGCACCGACCCGGACGAAGTGGAACAACTCTGGTCCCAACTGGGGGACGACTACTTCCTGCGCCACACCGCCGGCGACGTGGCCTGGCACAGCGACGCGATCCTCCAGCAGCCGGCCGACGGCGGGCCACTGGTGCTGATCAAGGAAATCACCCAGCGCGAGTTCGAGGGCGGCACCCAGATCTTCATCTACGCCCCGGACCAGCACGACTTCTTCGCGGTGACCGTGGCCGCCATGGACCAGCTCAACCTGAACATCCATGACGCGCGCATCATCACCTCCAGCAGCCAGTTCACCCTCGACACCTACATCGTCCTGGACAACGACGGCGAATCCATCGGCAACAACCCGCAGCGAGTCGAGCAGATCCGCAAGGGCCTGACCGACGCCCTGCGCAACCCCGACGACTACCCGACCATCATCCAGCGCCGGGTGCCGCGCCAGCTCAAGCATTTTGCCTTCGCCCCCGAGGTGACTATCCACAACGACGCCCAACGCCCGGTGACCGTGCTGGAACTCAGCGCCCCAGATCGCCCGGGCCTGCTGGCGCGAATCGGCAAGATCTTCCTGGAGTTCGACCTGTCGTTGCAGAACGCCAAGATCGCTACCCTGGGCGAGCGCGTGGAGGACGTGTTCTTCATCACCGACGCGCACAACCAGCCCCTGTCCGACCCCCAGCTGTGCAGCCGCTTGCAGGATGCGATCGTCGAGCAGTTGAGCGTCAGCCACGAACCGACTATCGAAATGACCCGCCTGAGCATCTGACGGGTCCGAACCACCGCTTTGAGTGAGATACCGCCTCCATGAACCACGCTCTGAACCAGTTGCAGCCCTACCCGTTCGAAAAGCTGCGCGCCTTGCTCGGCACCGTGACGCCCAACCCGGACAAGCGCGCCATCGCCCTGTCCATCGGCGAACCCAAGCACCGCTCGCCAAGCTTTGTCGCCGAAGCCCTGGCCAGCAACCTCGATCAGATGGCGGTCTACCCCACCACCCTGGGCATCCCGGCCCTGCGCGAAGCCATCGCCGGCTGGTGCGAACGGCGCTTTGGCGTGCCCGCGGGCTGGCTCGACCCGGCGCGCAATGTGCTGCCGGTCAACGGCACCCGCGAGGCGCTGTTCGCCTTCACCCAGACCGTGGTCAACCGCGGCGAAGACGCCCTGGTGGTCAGCCCCAACCCCTTCTATCAGATCTACGAAGGCGCGGCCTTCCTCGCCGGGGCCAAGCCGCACTACCTGCCGTGCCTCGACGAAAACGGCTTCAACCCGGATTTCGACGCCGTGCCGGAGGAGATCTGGCAGCGCTGCCAGATCCTCTTCCTGTGCTCGCCGGGCAACCCCACCGGCGCACTGATCCCACTGGACACCCTGAAGAAGCTGATCGCCCTGGCCGACGAGCACGACTTCGTGATCGCCGCCGACGAGTGCTACAGCGAGCTGTACTTCGACGAACAGACCCCGCCGCCGGGCCTGCTCAGCGCCTGCGTCGAACTGGGCCGCAAGGACTTCAAGCGCTGCGTGGTGTTCCATAGCCTGTCCAAGCGCTCCAACCTGCCGGGCCTGCGCTCGGGCTTCGTCGCCGGTGACGCCGAGATTCTCAAGGGCTTCCTGCTGTACCGTACCTACCACGGCTGCGCCATGCCGGTGCAGACCCAACTGGCCAGCGTCGCCGCCTGGAACGACGAAGTGCACGTGCGCGCCAACCGCGCCCTGTACCGCGAGAAGTTCGACGCGGTGCTGGCGATCCTCGCGCCTGTGATGGATGTGCAGCGCCCGGACGGCAGCTTCTACCTGTGGCCGAACGTGGCCGGGGATGACGCCGCCTTCTGCCGCGACCTGTTCGAGCAGGAGCATGTGACCGTGGTTCCAGGCTCTTATCTGTCGCGGGATGTGGACGGCACCAACCCCGGTGCCGGACGTGTACGCATGGCGCTGGTTGCGCCGCTGGCGGAGTGCGTGGAAGCCGCGGAACGGATTCGCGATTTCGTGTTGCGTCGCGCTTGAGGCCTTTCGCCGGCAAGCCGGCTCCCACAACAGGAGTCGGCTGCTGGCGAACGCCTCACTTCACCGGCCCCAGATTGGCCTCGCTCATATCCAGGTCGGCCAGCACTTCGCGTAGCACATCGTCGCCAATCTGATGCAGGCGGCTCAGCCGATACAGCTCCAGCCGTTGCGCACGCAGGGCCTTGAGCCGCAGGCGGCGCTCCAGCAAGTCCATCTGGAACGCCAGGGCCTGGGCCTCGGCGGAATCGTTGTAGACCTCCAACTGATGCCGGTACTCGGCCATCAAGCGCCCCTTGAGCTCGGTGGCCAGGGCCGCCTGGGCGGCATCCGGGGTTTCACCGGTGTCAGCCACCTCTTCGGCTTCCAGGGCATGGATCGCCGCTTCGGCAGTTTTGCGCCAGGCATCCCGCACTTCCCCACGGCGCTTGTCGTCAGGGCTCTTCACAATGCCACGCAGCAGCAGCGGCAGGGCAATGCAGGCCGCCACCAGGGACAGCAGGATCACCCCGGCCGCGATGAAGATCAGCAGGTCGCGCTCCGGAAAGGCTTGGCCGGCACCGAGAAACAACGGTACCGACATCACACCGGCCAAGGTTACCGCCCCGCGCACTCCCCCCACCGTCAGCAACCAGCAGGAACGGGCGGTCGGCACCAGGGTCAACTCGCCCTTGCCGCGCCAGCGCCGCAGCAGGCCGGACAGGCGCCAGATGCTCTGCACCCAGATGAAACGCAACACCAGCAGCACCAGGAAAATCGCCACCACATCCAGGCAACGGTAGAACAGGGTCGGCCACAGCGAGGTCTCGTGACTGACCACGGCCTTGATGATGTCCGGCAGCTGCAACCCCAGGAGCAGGAAGATCAGGCCATTGAAGGCGAACTCCAGCAGTGACCAGACGCTGCGATTGAGCAGCCGGGTGCTGGTCTGGCGCGGCAGCAGGTCGAGCCAGCTCTGCATCATCCCCGCCGCCACCGCCGAGAGAATGCCCGAGGCCCCCAGGCGCTCAGCCAGCACATAGGCGGCGAACGGCAAAAGCAGCATGAACACCACGTGGGTCGCCGGGTCATCCCAGCCTCGGGCGATCATCCAGGCCCGCAGGCGCCCCACCAGCCAGCTCAGTGCCACCCCGACCGCCAGGCCGCCCACCGCCACCAGGACGAAGGTCAGGCTGGCGTTGGCCAGGGAGAACACCCCGGTCACCGCCGCTGCCAGGGCGAACTTGAAGGTCACCAGGCCCGAGGCGTCATTCATCAGCGCCTCCCCCTGGAGCATGTGCATCAGGGGCGTGGGCAAGCGGTTCTGGGAAATCGCCGATACCGCCACGGCGTCGGTGGGCGAAAGCACGGCGGCCAGGGCAAAGGCCACCGGCAACGGAATGCTCGGCAGCAGCCAATGGATGAAGTAGCCGGCGCCCACCACGGTGAACAGCACCAGCCCTACTGCCAGGGTCAGGATCGGCCCGCGCAGGCGCCAGAATTCGCGCTTGGGCATGCGCCAGCCATCGGAAAACAACAGCGGCGGCAAGAACAGGAAGAGAAACAGCTCCGGGTCCAGGGCCACGTGCAACCCCAGGGTCGGCCAGGCCAGCAAGGCGCCGGCGGCAATCTGCACCAGGGGCAGCGGCAGTGGAATCACCCGTCCGACAAGACGCGAGAGGCTCACCAGCATCAGCAGGATGAGGACGGTATAGGCGGTTTGCATAAAGCGGGCTTCCCGATCTGAAACTTCAAAGCAGACACACAACAGCGGCAGGAATTCACCGCAGAAGTGCCATATTAGCCGCTTAAGCTGCGTTTACGCCGCTGCACAAAAGTCGCAACGGCGCCCGGGCGTGGAAACACAATGCGACAAAGCCCCGCAGCAGCCGACGCCGAATCGGCGCGGTCGTGGCATAATCCGTGACCTTTCATCTCCAGCATCTCCAAAGGGGGCAATTCCTTGACCGCTTCAAGCAAAACGTTGCACCTTTTCGGCATCAAAGCCTGTGACACCATGAAAAAGGCGCGCACCTGGCTCGATGAACACGCTGTCAGCTATGACTTCCATGATTACAAAACCTCCGGCATTGACCGTGAGCACCTGAATCAGTGGTGCGACGAGCACGGCTGGCAGGTGGTGTTGAACCGCGCGGGCACGACCTTTCGCAAACTCGATGACGAAAGCAAAGCCGATCTCGACCAGGCGAAAGCCGTTGAACTGATGCTCGCGCAACCTTCGATGATCAAGCGCCCGGTGCTCGATCTCGGAGACAAGACCCTGATTGGCTTCAAGCCAGACCTTTACGCAGCAGCGCTCAAGTAAGCCTGCTCAATCAATTTCGCAAGAGGTAACTGCATGTCCACTACCCTGTTCAGCCTGGCATTCGGTGTCGGCACCCAGAACCGCCAAGGCGCTTGGCTGGAAGTGTTTTACGCATCGCCCCTGCTCCAGCCTGCGGCTGAAATCGTCGCTGCCGTAGCGCCGATCCTCGGCTACAGCGAAGGCAACCAGGCCATCACGTTCACCACCGCCCAGGCCGCGCAAATGGCCGACGCACTGAAAAGCATCGACGCCACCCAGGCCGCCCTGCTGACCCGCCTGGCCGAAAGCCACAAGCCGCTGGTAGCGACCCTGCTGGCCGAAGATGCCCAGCTGACCTCCACTCCAGAGGCCTACCTGAAGCTGCACCTGCTGTCCCACCGCCTGGTCAAGCCGCACGGCCTGAGCCTGGCCGGCGTGTTCCCGCTGCTGCCGAACGTGGCCTGGACCAGCCAGGGCGCGATCGACCTGGGCGAGCTGGCCGAGCGTCAACTGGAAGCGCGCCTGCGCGGCGAGCTGCTGGAAGTGTTCTCGGTGGACAAATTCCCGAAAATGACCGACTACGTGGTGCCGAGCGGCGTGCGTATCGCTGACAGTGCGCGGATCCGCCTGGGCGCTTACATCGGCGAAGGCACCACCGTGATGCACGAAGGTTTCGTCAACTTCAACGCCGGCACCGAAGGCCCGGGCATGATCGAAGGCCGGGTTTCCGCAGGCGTGTTCGTCGGCAAGGGGTCGGACCTGGGCGGCGGTTGCTCCACCATGGGCACCCTGTCGGGTGGCGGCAACATCGTGATCAAGGTCGGCGAAGGTTGCCTGATCGGCGCCAACGCCGGTATCGGCATCCCGCTGGGCGACCGCAATACCGTGGAGTCGGGCCTGTACGTGACCGCCGGCACCAAGGTGGCGCTGCTGGACGAGAACAACCAACTGGTCAAAGTGCTCAAGGCCCGGGAACTGGCCGGCCAGCCGGACCTGCTGTTCCGTCGCAACTCGGAAACCGGCGCCGTGGAGTGCAAGACCCACAAGTCGGCCATCGAGCTGAACGAAGCGCTGCACGCTCACAACTAAGCAGCGATTCGGTTTCACTGGAACCGGCCAGGCGCTTATCATCGGCGCCCGGCCTGTTCAAACGAGTTCTGCCACCATGCTTGTAGCCTCCCCCTGGCGCGCCGACTTCCCGGCCATCGCCGCCCTGCATCGCCAGGACCAGACGTACCTGGACAACGCCGCCACCACGCAAAAACCCCAAGCCCTGCTGGACGCGCTGGCGCACTACTACGCCAATGGCGCGGCCAATGTGCATCGTGCGCAACACCTGCCCGGCGCCCACGCCACCCAAGCGTTCGAAGACAGCCGCAGCAAGGTCGGCCAATGGCTGAATGCCGGTGACAGTGGGCAGATCGTCTTCACCCACGGCGCGACCTCCGCGCTGAATCTTCTGGCCTACGGCCTGGAGCACCAATTTTCCCCGGGCGATGAAATCGTCATCAGCGCCCTGGAGCACCACGCCAACCTGCTGCCCTGGCAGCAACTGGCCCAACGTCGCGGTCTCAAGCTGATGGTCCTGCCCCTGGACCCGGACGGCCTGATCGACGTCGACGCGGCAAGCCGCTTGATTGGCCCGCGCACCCGTTTGCTGGCGGTGAGCCAGCTGTCCAATGTGCTTGGCGCCTGGCAACCCTTGACCCCACTGCTGGCCATGGCCAGGGCCCAGGGCGCACTGACGGTGATCGACGGCGCCCAGGGCGTGGTCCATGGCCGCCACGATGTACAGGCCCTGGGCTGCGACTTCTATGTGTTCTCCAGCCACAAGCTGTACGGCCCGGATGGGGTCGGCGTGCTGTTTGGCCGTCATGCAGCACTCAAGGGCCTGCACCACTGGCAGTTCGGCGGTGAAATGGTCCAGGACGCCGATTACCAGCACGCCAGCTTCCGCCCCGCCCCCCTGGGGTTCGAGGCCGGTACACCGCCGATTGCCGGGGTCATCGGCCTGGGGGCCACCCTGGATTATCTCGCCGGCCTGGATCAGCAAGCACTGGCCGACCATGAAGCAGCGCTGCACGCCTACATGCTGCACGGCTTGCAGGCGCGCAATGGCATCCGCCTGCTGGGCTCGCCGCAAGTGGCCCTGGTCAGTTTTGTCGTGGATGGGGTGCACAACGCCGACCTGGCGCACCTGCTGACCGAACAAGGCATTGCCGTACGCGCCGGACACCACTGCGCCATGCCGCTGATGAAAAGCCTGGGGTTGGCCGGCGCGATTCGCGTGTCATTGGCGCTGTACAACGATTCCGAGGACCTGGAGCGTTTCTTCGAAGCCCTGGATCAGGCCCTGGAGCTGCTGCGATGAGCCTGCCGGCGGATGCCGTCGCCGCCCTGGAGATTTTCCAGGGGGCTGCCGGCTGGGAACAGCGGGCGCGCCTGCTGATGCAATGGGGCGAGCGCCTGCCGCCCCTGAGCGAGGCCGACCGGGTCGAGGCCAACCGGGTGCACGGCTGTGAAAGCCAGGTCTGGCTGGTGGCGGCCCTAGAAAACGGTCATTGGCAGTTTGCCGCGGCCAGCGACGCGCGGCTGATTCGCGGGCTGGTGGCCCTGCTCCTGGCGCGGGTCAATGGCCTGACGGCACAGCAGTTGCGGGAAGTGGACCTGGCCGACTGGTTCAACCAGTTGGGCCTGTCGCGCCAGCTCTCGCCCTCGCGCAGCAATGGCCTGAACGCCGTCTTGCAACGCATGAGCGAACTGGCCAGCGCCCCCTAACTCCGTAGGAGCCTGCTTGCTGGCCAACAGGCCCATAAGCCTTGCCCCCTCCTCGCGGCCCTCTTCGCTGGCAAGCCAGCTCCTACGGGGCGGCGGGCTTGCTGCGCTCCGACGGGCGGCGCACGCCGGCGACAATCTTGTCCACTGCCTTGGTCGCCGCCACCATGCCGAAGGTCGCGGTCACCATCATCACCGCGCCAAAGCCGCCGGCACAGTCGAGCTTAACGCCATCGCCGACAAAACTCTTCTGCAGGCAGATGCTGCCGTCCGGCTTCGGATAACGCAGCTGCTCGGTGGAAAACACGCAAGGCACGCTGTAGTGCCGGGTTACGGTGCGCGAGAAACCGTAGTCGCGGCGCAGGGTGGACCGCACCTTGGAGGCCAACGGGTCATTGAAGGTACGGTTCAGGTCGCAGACCTGGATCAGCGTCGGGTCGATCTGCCCCCCCGCGCCGCCGGTGGTGATGATCTGGATCTTGCGTCGCTTGCACCAGGCAATCAGCGCCGCCTTGGCATTGACGCTGTCGATGCAGTCGATCACGCAATCGATGTCTGGGGTGATGTACTCGGCCATGGTCTCGCGGGTGACGAAGTCCGCCACCGCGTGCACCTTGCAGTCCGGATTGATGCCGCGCAGGCGTTCGGCCATGACCTCGACCTTGGGCTTGCCCACAGTGCTGTCCAGCGCGTGCAACTGGCGGTTGCTGTTGCTGACGCAGACGTCATCGAGGTCGAACAGCGAGATCTCGCCCACCCCGCAACGGGCGATGGCTTCCGCCGCCCAGGAACCGACGCCGCCGACGCCAACGATCGCCACATGGGCCGCCCGCAGCCGTTCCAGGCCTTCAATGCCATACAAACGGGCGACGCCGGCAAACCGTGGATCTTCTGTACTCATGACCATCACCTAAAAAACCGGCGCGCATTATAGGGCCTCAACGCGACAAGTTTTAACCTTGAAGCTACAAGTAAAGAACTTAAACCCGAATACAATGCCCAAGGTCTGGCTTTCCTCTGTGCGCTGTACGCTCAGTTGAGGGCCGGTGTAGGATGCCCGCCGTTTGGCGCCTGCCAACCCTTCCCTCGTTCCACACCTTTTGGAACCCGAAATAGCTATGTCATCGCGTAAATTTGGACTCAACCTGGTGATAGTGCTGGCCATTGCCGCGCTGTTCACCGGTTTCTGGGCGCTGATCAATCGCCCGGTCTCGGCCCCCGACTGGCCGGAACAGATCTCCGGTTTTTCCTACTCGCCTTTCCAGCAGGGCCAGTTCCCGCAGAAGGACCAGTACCCGTCCGACGATGAAATGCGTCGCGACCTGGAGATCATGAGCAAGCTGACCGACAACATCCGTACCTATTCGGTGGACGGCAGCCTGGAAGACATCCCGAGGCTCGCGGAAGAGTTCGGCCTGCGCGTGACCCTGGGGATCTGGATCAGCCCGGACCTGGAGCGCAACGAGCGGGAAATCATGCGTGCCATCGAACTGGCCAATACCTCCCGCAGCGTCGTGCGGGTGGTGGTGGGTAACGAGGCGATCTTCCGCAAGGAAATCACCGCCGACCAACTGTCGGTGATTCTCGACCGGGTGCGGGCCGCGGTAAAAGTTCCGGTCACCACCTCGGAGCAATGGCACGTCTGGGAGGAAAACCCGGGGCTGGCCAAGCACGTCGACCTGATCGCGGCGCACATCCTGCCCTACTGGGAGTTCATCCCGGTGGACAAGGCCGAGCAGTTCGTCCTCGATCGCGCCCGGGACCTGAAGAAGATGTTCCCGAAAAAGCCGCTGCTGCTGTCCGAAGTGGGCTGGCCGAGCAACGGCCGCATGCGCGGTGGCGCCGACGCCAGCCCGGCGGACCAGGCGATCTACCTGCGTACCCTGGTCAACAAGCTCAACCGCCAGGGCTACAACTACTTTGTCATCGAAGCCTTCGACCAGCCGTGGAAGGCCAGCGACGAAGGTTCGGTGGGCGCCTACTGGGGCGTGTTCAACGCCGCGCGCCAGCAGAAATTCAACTTCGAAGGCCCGGTGGTGGCCATCCCGCAATGGCGGGTGCTGGCCATCGGCTCGGTGGTGCTGGCGCTGCTGTCGCTGACCCTGCTGATGATCGACGGCTCGGCCCTGCGCCAGCGCGGCCGGACCTTCCTGACCTTTATCGCGTTCCTCTGCGGTTCGGTGCTGGTGTGGATCGGCTACGACTACAGCCAGCAATACAGCACCTGGTTCAGCCTGACGGTGGGCTTCCTCCTGGCCCTCGGCGCGCTGGGGGTGTTCATCGTGCTGCTGACCGAGGCCCATGAACTGGCCGAAGCGGTGTGGATCCACAAGCGCCGGCGCGAATTCCTGCCGGTGGAGGGGGACTCCAGCTACCGGCCGAAAGTCTCGATCCACGTGCCCTGCTACAACGAGCCGCCGGAGATGGTCAAACAGACCCTCAATGCCCTGGCCAACCTCGATTACCCGGACTTCGAAGTCCTGATCATCGACAACAACACCAAGGACCCGGCGGTCTGGGAACCGGTGCAGGCCTATTGCGAGACCCTCGGCCCGCGCTTCAAGTTCTTCCACGTCGCGCCCCTGGCCGGCTTCAAGGGCGGTGCGCTGAACTATCTGTTGCCGCACACCGCCAAGGACGCCGAAGTGATCGCGGTGATCGATTCCGACTACTGCGTCGACCGCAACTGGCTCAAGCACATGGTGCCGCACTTCGCCGATCCGAAGATCGCCATCGTGCAGTCGCCCCAGGACTATCGCGACCAGAACGAAAGCACCTTCAAGAAGCTCTGCTACGCGGAATACAAAGGCTTCTTCCATATCGGCATGGTCACCCGCAACGACCGTGACGCGATCATCCAGCACGGCACCATGACCATGACCCGGCGCACAGTGCTCGAAGAGCTGGGCTGGGCCGACTGGTGCATCTGCGAAGATGCCGAGCTGGGCCTGCGGGTGTTCGAGAAAGGCCTGTCGGCGGCGTACCACCACGAAAGCTACGGCAAGGGCCTGATGCCCGACACCTTCATCGACTTCAAGAAGCAGCGTTTCCGCTGGGCCTATGGCGCGATCCAGATCATCAAGCGCCACACCGCCAGCCTGCTGCGCGGCAAGAACACCGAGCTGACCCGTGGCCAGCGCTACCACTTCCTCGCGGGCTGGCTGCCGTGGGTAGCGGACGGCATGAACATCTTCTTCACCGTCGGCGCCCTGCTGTGGTCGGCGGCGATGATCATCGTGCCGCAACGGGTCGACCCGCCGCTGCTGATCTTCGCCATCCCGCCGCTGGCGCTGTTCGTGTTCAAGGTGGGCAAGATCATCTTCCTCTACCGCCGTGCGGTGGGGGTCAACCTCAAGGACGCCTTCTGCGCGGCCCTGGCGGGCCTGGCCTTGTCCCACACCATCGCCAAGGCGGTGCTGTACGGCTTCTTCACCAGCAGCATCCCGTTCTTCCGCACCCCGAAGAACGCCGACAACCACGGCTTCTGGGTGGCGATCTCGGAAGCCCGGGAAGAGCTGTTCATCATGCTGCTGTTATGGGGCGCGGCGCTGGGGATCTTCCTGGTGCAGGGCCTGCCGAGCAACGACATGCGCTTCTGGGTGACCATGCTCCTGGTGCAGTCTTTGCCTTACGTGGCAGCGTTGGTCATGGCCTTCCTTTCGTCGCTGCCAAAACCAGCGGAAGAAAGCCAGCCGGCTCCAGCAGCCTAAATCGATCCAAAGCACTAAACGGCGGCCTCTGGCCGCCGTTTTGCTTTAAGATATCCGCCATTTTGCGCGCCTCGCCCAACCCTGTAGGAGCTGGCTTGCCAGCGAACCAAGCAACGCGGTGTATCGATTAAACCGCCCTCGCCGCCCCGCCGGCTCCTGCACAATGCCTTGCACCGGAGTTACCCATGACGGCCCATGCCGAGCTTTCGCCGACCCTGCAACTTGCCTGTGATCTGATCCGTCGCCCCTCGGTGACGCCGATCGACGCCGACTGCCAGAAGCTGATGATGCAGCGCCTGGGGGATGCCGGCTTCAAGCTGGAACCGATGCGCATCGAGGACGTGGACAACTTCTGGGCCAGCCATGGCCAGCATGAAGGCCCGGTGCTGTGTTTTGCCGGCCACACCGACGTGGTGCCTACCGGCCCGGTCCAGGCCTGGCAGAACGACCCGTTCGACGCTCTGATCGACGAGCACGGCATGCTCTGCGGCCGTGGCGCAGCGGACATGAAGGGCAGCCTGGCGGCCATGCTGGTGGCCGCTGAGCGTTTCGTCGCCGACTACCCGGACCACAAGGGCTCGGTAGCCTTCCTCATCACCAGCGACGAAGAAGGCCCCGCGCACCATGGCACCAAGGCCGTGGTGGAGCGCCTGGCGGCACGCAAGGAGCGCCTGGACTGGTGCATCGTCGGTGAGCCTTCGAGCACCAGCCTGGTGGGCGACGTGGTCAAGAACGGCCGCCGCGGCTCCCTCGGCGCCAAGCTCACCGTGCGCGGGGTACAGGGCCACGTGGCCTACCCGCACCTGGCGAAGAACCCGATCCACCTGGCGGCCGCAGCCCTGGCGGAGCTGGCGGCGGAGCACTGGGATGACGGCAACGCCTTCTTCCCACCCACCAGTTTCCAGATCTCCAACCTCAATTCCGGCACCGGCGCCACCAACGTGATTCCCGGTGAACTGACCGCGCTGTTCAACTTCCGCTTCTCCACCGAATCCACGGTGGAAGGCCTGCAGCAGCGGGTCGCGGCCATCCTCGACAAGCACGGCCTGGACTGGCATGTGGAGTGGGCCCTGTCCGGCCTGCCGTTCCTCACCGAACCCGGCGCCCTGCTGGACGCGGTATCGGCCAGCATCAAGCAGGTCACCGGGCGCGACACCAAGGCCTCCACCAGTGGCGGCACCTCCGACGGGCGCTTCATCGCCACCCTGGGCACCCAGGTGGTGGAACTGGGCCCGGTCAACGCCACCATCCATCAGGTCAACGAGCGGGTACTGGCCAGCGACCTCGATGTGCTGACCGAAATCTACTACCAGACCCTGATCAAGTTGCTCGCCTGATGCTTGCCTGTCCTCTCTGCAGTGCCCCGCTGAACGTCGTGGACAACGGCGTGGTCTGCCCGGCCGGGCATCGTTTCGACCGGGCACGCCAGGGCTACCTGAACCTGCTGCCGGTGCAGCACAAGAACAGCCGTGACCCGGGCGACAACCAGGCCATGGTCGAGGCCCGCCGCGACTTTCTCAACGCCGGGCATTACGCCCCGGTGGCCCGGCGCCTGGCGGAGCTGGCGGCAGAACGCGCGCCCCAGCGCTGGGTCGACATCGGCTGTGGCGAGGGTTACTACACCGCGCAACTGGCCCAGGCCCTGCCCGCTGCCGATGGCTACGCCCTGGATATTTCCCGGGAGGCGGTGAAGCGCGCCTGCCGTCGTGCCCCGCAACTGACCTGGATGGTCGCCAGCATGGCGCGCATCCCCCTGGCGGACGCCAGCTGCCAGTTCCTGGCCAGCGTCTTCAGCCCCCTCGACTGGCTGGAGGCCAAGCGCCTGCTCAGCCCCGGCGGCGGCCTGATGAAGGTAGGTCCCACCAGCGGCCACCTGATGGAACTGCGCGAACGCCTGTACGACGAAGTGCGCGAATACACCGACGACAAGCACCTGGCCCTGGTGCCCGAAGGCATGGCCCTGGCCCACAGCGAAACCCTGGAGTTCAAGCTGCACCTGGAACGCCCGCAAGACCGCGCCAACCTGCTGGCCATGACGCCCCACGGCTGGCGCGCCAGCGCCGAGCGCCGCGCCGCGGTGATCGAGCAGGCCGAGCCTTTCGAGGTCAGCGTATCGATGCGCTACGATTACTTCGTGCTGCAATAACCCACTAAAACCCAAGGCCCCGAGCCTGTGCTCGCGGCCGAAGAAATCCGCGAATGGATTTTTCAGACCGGCAATGAGGACATCCATGCGCCAGCCCGATATCGAGATTTACCTGAAAGACGCCGACGTCGACTACAAGGCCATCGCCGCCTGGCTTGGCGCCGTGCTTGGCCCGTGCAGCGACTGGGTACAAAAAGGCCAGACCTACAAATGCACCGCAGGCCAGGTGCCCGTGACCTGGCTGCCCAAGGCCGTGGGCAAGTGGAACAGCCTGTACCTGGAAAGCGACCAGACCCCGTGGGATGACGACATCGCCTGCGCCCGCGCCGCCTTTGCCGCGTTGAATGTGGAGGTGCGCTGCGCACCGGGCAGCTGGGTCGAGGAAGAGGGTGAAGAGTCCGCCGATCGCTGGATTCGCATCAGCGCCGACGGTGAAGAAGAGATTACCTGGCGCACTGCCTGAACAGTGCATACCCGTAGGAGCCGGCTTGCCGGCGAAGAGGCCTTCAAGACTTGCGTTCGATAGACGGGCGCCTTCGCTGGCAAGCCAGCTCCTACAGGGTGGGTTACAGGCCGACGACGTCTTCGGCTTGCAGACCTTTCTGGCCTTCGACCACAGCGTATTCCACCTGCTGGCCTTCGGTCAGGGAGCGGTGGCCTTCGCCACGGATCGCCCGGTAGTGGACAAATACGTCCGCCCCGCCTTCACGCTGGATAAAACCGTAGCCCTTGGCGTCGTTGAACCACTTCACGTTGCCTGTCTCACGAGTAGTCATGAATCCATACCTCATTTTTTTATTATTGGATTGGCGCACTGCAACCAAACCCTGAGAACTTTCCCCCAGCCTGCCTCTCTATGAGTGAAAGCGATACGACCGCGGGAGAGTCGGCCGAGTATATGACAGGCGTAAAAACTCTCAACTCAATCTTGTTTCGGCGCTTTTTTGCCGATTTTCGGCGAATCCGGCACACTACCGGCCCCGAGCAGTTGCTCGGTTTTCTACTCACTCACGCAGAAGCCGTATGACCCGCTCCCCGATCCGCCGTCTTGTGTTTGGCACCTTGCGCCGACTGCTGTACCTCTGGGTCCGCTCGGAAACCATCAACCAGTCGTCCTTCACCCTCGACCTCGACCGCAGCCGACCGGTGTTCTACGTCCTGCAAAACCCGTCCCTGACCGATCTCGCCGTGGTCGATACCGAATGCACCAAGGCCGGGCTGCCACGTCCGGTACTGCCGGTCTCGGTGGGCAACCTGCTGGAGCCGGCGGCCTTCTTCTACCTGACCCCGGAGCCCGACTGGCTTGGTCGCCAGGACAAGCGCGGGGCGCCACCGACCCTGACCCGGCTGGTCAGCGCCCTGACCCAGAATGCCGCCGAAGATGCACAGATCATTCCGGTCAGCGTGTTCTGGGGCCAGTCGCCGGACAGCGAATCGAGCCCGTGGAAGCTGCTGTTCGCCGACAGCTGGGCGGTCACCGGGCGCCTGCGCCGGCTGCTGAGCATCATGATCCTGGGACGCAAGACCCGAGTGCAGTTCTCCGCACCGATCAACCTGCGCGAGCTGATCGAGCACAACAAGGGCCACGAGCGCACCGTGCGCATGGCCCAGCGCATCCTGCGGGTGCACTTTCGCAACCTCAAGGCTGCGGTCATCGGCCCGGACATTTCCCACCGGCGCAACCTGGTCAAGGGCCTGCTGAACCAGCCCCTGGTGAAACAGGCGATCCTCGACGAGGCCGAGCGCGAAAAGATTTCCCCGGAAAAAGCCAAGGCCCAGGCCCTGCGCTACGGCAACGAGATCGCCTCGGACTACACCTACACCGCGATCCGCTTCCTGGAAGTGGTGCTGAGCTGGTTCTGGAACAAGATCTACGACGGGATCAAGGTCAACCACCTCGAAGGCGTGCAGAAGATCGCCCAGGGCCACGAAGTGATCTACGTGCCCTGCCACCGCAGCCATATCGACTACCTGCTGCTGTCCTACCTGCTGTTTCGCAACGGCCTGACCCCGCCGCACATCGCCGCCGGGATCAACCTCAACATGCCGGTGATCGGCGGCCTGCTGCGTCGCGGCGGGGCCTTCTTCATGCGCCGCACCTTCAAGGGCAACCCGCTCTACACCTCGGTGTTCAACGAATACCTGCACACCTTGTTCACCAAGGGTTTCCCGGTGGAGTACTTCGTCGAGGGCGGCCGTTCGCGCACCGGGCGCATGCTGCAACCCAAGACCGGGATGCTGGCCATCACCCTGCGCAGCTTCCTGCGCTCCTCGCGCATGCCCATCGTCTTCGTACCGGTGTACATCGGCTATGAAAGGGTGCTGGAAGGCCGGACCTACCTGGGCGAGCTGCGCGGCGCGAGCAAGAAGAAAGAGTCGATTTTCGACATCTTCAAGGTCATCGGCGCCCTCAAGCAGCGCTTCGGCCAGGTGGCAGTGAACTTCGGCGAACCGATCAAGCTGGCGGAATTCCTCGACCAGGAACAGCCGGACTGGCGGACCCAGGAGCTGGGCCCGCAGTACCGCCCGGCCTGGCTCAATGAAACCACCAACCGTCTCGGCGAGCGGGTGGCCCAGCACCTCAACGAAGCCGCGGCGATCAACCCGGTGAACCTGGTGGCCCTGGCCCTGCTCTCCACCACCCGCCTGGCCCTGGACGACCGCGCCATGGCGCGGGTCCTGGACCTGTACCTGGCGCTACTGCGTCGCGTGCCCTACTCGCCCCACACCACCTTGCCCGAAGGCGACGGCCGGGCTCTGATCCAGCACGTCAAGGACATGGACCTGCTGGCCGAACAGAGCGACGCCCTGGGCAAGATCCTCTACCTGGACGAGCAGAACGCCGTCCTGATGACCTACTACCGCAACAACGTGCTGCACATCTTCGCCCTGCCGGCGTTGCTGGCGAGCTTCTTCCAGAGCTCGTCGCGCATGAGCCGCGAACAGATCCTGCGCTATACCCGCGCGCTCTATCCCTACCTGCAATCGGAGCTGTTCATCCGCTGGCCGCTGGATGAGCTGGACGCGGTGGTGGACCAGTGGCTGGAGGCCTTTGTCGAACAGGGCCTGCTGCGCTTCGAGAAGGACCTGTACCAGCGTCCGGCCCCAAGCTCGCGGCATTTCGTCCTGCTGACCTTGCTGTCCAAGAGCATTGCCCAGACCCTGCAACGCTTCTACATGGCTATTTCCCTGTTGCTCAACAGCGGCCAGAACAGCATCAGCGCCGAGGAGCTGGAAGACCTGTGCACGGTCATGGCCCAGCGCCTGTCGATCCTGCATGGCCTCAATGCCCCGGAGTTCTTCGACAAGAGCCTGTTCCGCCACTTTATCCAGACCCTGCTGGACCAGGGTGTGCTGCGCCGCGACGAAGCCGGCAAGCTGAGCTACCACGAAGCGCTGGGGGAGCTGGCCGAAGGTGCCGCCAAGCGCGTGCTGCCGGCAGAAATTCGCCTGTCGATCCGCCAGGTCGCCCTGCACCGC
Organism: Pseudomonas sp. GW821-FHT07F01; assembly: GCF_059418825.1. Classification (NCBI taxonomy): domain Bacteria; kingdom Pseudomonadati; phylum Pseudomonadota; class Gammaproteobacteria; order Pseudomonadales; family Pseudomonadaceae; genus Pseudomonas; species Pseudomonas sp. GW821-FHT07F01. Next base: position 102,264 of record NZ_JBWKQO010000004.1, on the reverse strand, counting down.
AGCGAAGACGCCGCCGACCAGCTCGCGGCACCTGCGCAAAACGACTAGATTCTTACGGGCGCCGGAGCAGCTGCGGCGCCCTCGATACGGAGATCCGCGATGAAAAAGCTCAGCCTGCTGGCCGCCACCGCGCTGCTCGGCGCTTGCCAGTCCATGAATCCCGCTGCCAAGGCCAGCCTCGACGGCGAAGTCTTCTACTTGCAGCGCATCGCCCTGCCTCCGGCCGCCACCCTGAGCGTGAGCCTGCAGGACGTGTCACTGGCCGACGCCCCTGCCGTGGTCCTGGCCGAGCAGAGTGGTCCGGTCAAGGGCCAGGTGCCGCTGCCCTTTCACCTCAGCTACGACCCGGCCCAGGTCAAGCCCGGCCACCGCTATTCGGTCAGCGCGCGGATTGAAGTGGCTGGCCAGCTGGTCTTCATCACCACCGAAAACAACACCGTTAAACTCGACGGCAGCGACCCGCAGCCCTTGAAGCTGCGGGTCGACGCTGTTCGTTAATGCTTATTGCACAAGGAAGCCGCCATGCTCCGTACTTCGCTTCGTTTCACCAGCCTGTGCGCTGGTCTGTTGATCTCCGCCAGCGCCCTGGCCCTGTCCCTGAGCGACCTGTCCCAGGGTGACGCCAGCGGTGGCCTGAAAGATGCCCTGACCCAGGGTGCGCAGATCGCCGTCAAACAGCTGGGCACCCCAGGTGGTTTCAGCAACAACCCCGAGGTGCGCATCGAGCTGCCAGGCAACCTGGGCAAGGTCGCGAAAAAAATGAAACAGTTCGGCATGGGCGACCAGGTCGATCAGCTTGAAACCAGCATGAACAAGGCTGCCGAGGCCGCTGTCCCGCAAGCCCAGGCCCTGTTGGTGGATGCCGTGAAGAAGATGACCGTGGCTGACGCCAAGGGCATTCTTGCCGGCGGCAAGGACTCCGCCACCCAATACCTGGACAAGAGCAGCCGCGAGCAGATCCGCGCCAAGTTCCTGCCGATCGTCAAGCAGGCCACTGACCAGGTCGGCCTGGCCAAGCAGTACAACTCCTTCGCCGGCCAGGCTGCGACGCTCGGCGTGCTGGATGCCAAGAGCGCCAACATCGAGAGTTACGTGACCGAACAAGCCCTCAATGGCCTGTTCGAAATGATCGGCAAGCAGGAAGAAACCATTCGCCAGAACCCGGCGGCAGCCGCCACCAGCCTGGCCAAGAAAGTCTTCGGCACCCTGTAAGCCTCCCCGCTACCTGTAGGAGCCAGCTTGCCGGCGAAGACGTCGCCAGGACAAGCGCCTGCCCCAAGGGCCTCTTCGCCGGCAAGCCGGCTCCTACAGGATGTATTCCCGCACACCGGTTCCTAGGTTTTCTTGACCCTGAACCAGGCCGCATACAGCGCCGGCAGAAACAACAGGGTCAGCGCCGTCGCCACGATCAGCCCACCCATGATGGCCACTGCCATCGGCCCGAAGAATACACTGCGCGACAGCGGGATCATCGCCAGCACCGCCGCCAGGGCGGTCAGCACGATGGGCCGGAAACGCCGCACCGTGGCTTCGATGATCGCATCCCAGGGCTTGTGCCCCGCCTTGATGTCCTGCTCGATCTGGTCCACCAGGATCACCGAGTTGCGCATGATCATCCCCGACAGGGCAATGGTGCCGAGCATGGCCACGAAGCCGAAGGGCTGGCGGAACACCAGCAGGAACAAGGTGACCCCGATCAATCCCAGGGGCGCCGTGAGGAACACCATGGCCGTGCGCGAGAAACTGCGCAGCTGGATCATCAGCAAGGTCAGCACCACCACGATGAACAGCGGCACGCCGGCCTTCACCGAGTTCTGGCCCCGGGTCGAGTCCTCGACCGTGCCACCCACTTCCAGCAGGTAGCCATCGGGCAGCTCGGCGCGAACCGGCTCCAGGGTCGGCAGGATCTGCTGCACCAGGGTCGCCGGCTGCTCCTTGCCGTAGATGTCGGCGCGCACGGTGACGTTGGGCAGGCGGTTGCGGTGCCAGATCACCCCTTCTTCGAAGCCGTACTCCAGGGTTGCCACCTGGGACAGGGACACGCTCTGGCCATTCTCGGTAGGCACCGCCAGGCTCGGCAGCAACGACAGCTCGGTGCGTTCCTCGCGGGTGCCCCGCAGCAGGATCTCGATCAGCTCGTTGTCTTCCCGGTACTGGCTGACGGTGGAGCCGATCAGCGAACTCTGGAGGAATTTCGACAGGTTGGCGGTGCTCACTCCCAAGGCCCGGGCCCGGTCCTGGTCGATGTTCAGGTAGACCACCTTGCTAGGCTCTTCCCAATCCAGGTGCACGTTGACCACATGGGGGTTCTCTCGCACCTTGGCCGCTACCTTGCGCGCCAGGGCGCGGACTTCCTCGATGTGCTCGCCGGTGACCCGGAACTGCACCGGGTAGCCCACGGGCGGCCCGTTCTCCAGGCGCGTGACCCGCGAGCGCAGCGCCGGGAACTGCTCGTTGAGGGTTTCGATCAACCAGCCGCGCAGCTCTTCACGCTCCTCGATGCTCTTGGCCAGCACCACGAACTGGGCAAAGCTGGTGGCGGGCAGTTGCTGGTCCAGCGGCAGGTAGAACCGCGGCGAACCGGTGCCCACGTAGGCCACGTAGTTGTCGATGCCCGCATGCTCCTTGAGCAGGGCTTCCAGACGCTTGACCTCATCGGCGGTGTTGCTCAGGGACGCGCCTTCCGCCAGCTTCAGGTCGACCATCAGTTCCAGGCGACCCGAGGCCGGGAAGAACTGCTGGGGAACGAAACGGAACAGCATCACCGAGCCTACGAACAGCAGGATGGTCAGGACGATCACCGTCTTGCGCCGCTCCACGCACCAGCCCACTACCCGCCGGACCCGCTGGTAGAAGGGTGTACCGTGGGGATTGGATTCGGCGCCGTGCTTGGCGGCATGGATCTTCGCCAGGTCCGGCAGCAGTTTTTCCCCCAGGTACGGCACGAACACCACGGCTGCAATCCACGAGGCCACCAGGGCAATGGTCACCACCTGGAAGATCGAACGGGTGTATTCGCCCGTGCCGGACTGGGCCGTGGCGATCGGCAGGAAGCCCGCCGCAGTGATCAGGGTGCCGGTGAGCATGGGGAAGGCGGTACTGGTCCAGGCGAAGCTGGCGGCCTTGATCCGGTCGAAGCCCTGCTCCATCTTGATCGCCATCATCTCTACCGCAATGATCGCGTCGTCCACCAGCAAGCCCAGGGCCAGCACCAGCGCTCCCAGGGAAATCTTGTGCAGGCCGATCCCCAGGTAGTACATGGTGGCGAAGGTCATCGCCAGCACCAGGGGAATCGCCAGGGCCACCACCATCCCGGTCCGCACTCCCAGGGAGAAGAAACTCACCAGCAGCACGATGATCAGGGCCTCGGCCAGCACCCGGACGAACTCGCCCACCCCGGTCTTCACCGCCGCCGGCTGGTCGGACACCTTGCGCAGTTCCATCCCCGCCGGCAGGCTTTTCTGCAGGCGCGAGAACTCGCCTTCCAGGGCCTTGCCCAGCACCAGGATGTCACCCCCCTCCTTCATCGCCACAGCCAGGCCGATGGCGTCTTCACCCATGAAGCGCATGCGCGGCGCGGGTGGATCGTTGAAACCACGACGCACGTCCGCCACATCACCGATACGGAAGGTACGACCGGCGACGCGGATCGGGAAATTGCGGATCTGCTCCACGGTCTGGAAATTGCCCGACACCCGCAGTTGCACCCGCTCGCTCGGGGTCTCGAAGAACCCAGCGGTGGACACTGCGTTCTGTTCTTCCAGGGCCTGCTGCACCGCCGCCAGGGGCAGGCCCAGGGTCGCCAGCTTGACGTTGGACAGCTCGATCCAGATTTTCTCGTCCTGCAGGCCCAGCAGGTCGACCTTGCCCACGTCCTTGACCCGTTGCAGCTGGATCTGGATGCGGTCGGCGTAGTCCTTGAGTACCGCGTAGTCGAAGCCCTGCCCGGTCAACGCATAGATATTGCCGAAGGTGGTGCCGAACTCATCGTTGAAGAACGGCCCCTGGATACCGGGCGGCAGGGTCTGCCGGATATCGCTGATCTTCTTGCGTACCTGGTACCACAGCTCGGGAACCTCGTTGGAGTGCATCGAGTCCCGGGCGATGAAGGTCACCTGGGACTCCCCCGGCCGCGAGAAGGACACGATGCGGTCGTACTCGCCAGTCTCCATCAGCTTCTTTTCAATGCGCTCGGTGACCTGGCGCGAGACTTCCTGGGCCGTGGCCCCGGGCCAGTTGGTGCGGATCACCATGGCCTTGAAGGTGAAAGGCGGATCCTCGCTCTGCCCCAGCTTGGTGTAGGACAGCGCACCGACAATGGCCAGCAGCAGCATCAGGAACAGAACGATCTGGCGATTGCGCAACGCCCAGGCGGAAAGGTTGAAACCCATCGGGGATTACTCCTTGGCCGCCAGATTGACCACGCGGTTGGAGCGATCCACCGGGCGCACCTGCAAGCCCTCATGGAGCACATGCACCCCCGCGGCCACCACCCAATCGCTGGCGCTCAGCCCTTCCAGCACCGGCACGCTCTTCTCGCCGAAGGCGCCGACCCGCACCGGGGTCTTGTGCAGGGTATTGTTGGCATCCACCCGCCAGACATAAGTCGCCCCGCCTTCCGCGGACAACGCCGACAGCGGCACCGACAGCGGCACCGCATCGCCGCTCTGGATGAACACCCGGGCACTCTGGCCCAGCTCGGCGGGAACCTTGCCGGCAGTGAAGGCAATACGCGCGGCGAAGGTCCGGGACTTGGGATCGGCAGCAGGCGACAGCTCGCGGATGCGCCCGTCGAAACGCTGGCCCGGCTGGGTCCAGAGCTCCACCGATACCGGCTGGCCGACCTTGAAGCGGCCGTAGTTCTGCTCGGGGAAGCTGATCAGCACCTCACGCTCGCCATCGGTGGCCAGGGTGAAGACCGTCTGCCCGGCCGCCACCACCTGCCCCACTTCCACCGCACGCTTGGCCACCACGCCGTCCTGCGGCGCGCGCAGCACCGCGTAGCCGGCCTGGTTGTTGGCCACATCGAACTCGGCCTTGATCTGCTTCAGGCGCGCTTCGCCGGAACGGTAGAGGTTCTCGGCGTTGTCGTATTGGGAATGGCTGACCATCTGCCGCTCCAGCAGGGTCTTGTAGCGATCACGCTCGGCGCGCACCAGGTTGAGGTTGGCGCTGGCTGCAGTGACCTGGGCCCGGGTGGCTTCAAGTTGCAGGCGCACGTCCTGCGGGTCGAGCTCCGCCAGGGGCTGGTTGGCCTTGACCCGCTCGCCCTCTTCCACCAGCCGTCGGCTGACCTTGCCGCCGATACGGAATGCCAGGTCCGGCTCATAGCGGGCGCGCACCTCGCCCGGGTAGCTGTCCGAAGCTCTTGCCGAGGGCTCTGGCTGGACCACCATGGCCGGCCGGATGCCAATTTGAACGGGCTCTTCGTGCCCACAAGCAGACAGAAAAAAAGCCAGGCTGACTGGCAAGGCATAGCGGAACATGGCGGCGACCTTTCGCTAATGGTGCTTGGAATATTTATACTGGCCGGTATGTTATTAATAGCAAACTCACCAGTCCAGTATTAACAGCGAAAAAATGTCCGACAATATTTCCGCAAACGTTGGGCCAGGCAGGCCCAAGGATCTGGCCAAGCGCCAGGCCATTCTCGAAGCAGCCAAAGTCCTGTTCTTGAGCAATGGCTACGCCAGTACCAGCATGGATGCGGTCGCCGCTGAGGCCGGGGTTTCAAAGCTCACGGTCTACAGCCATTTCAATGACAAGGAGACCTTGTTCACCGCCGCTGTGGTGGCCAAGTGCGAAGAACAGCTGCCCACGCTGATCTACGAACTGACCCCCGACACGCCGGTGGAGAATGTTCTGCTGAACATCGCCCGGGGCTTTCACCATCTGATCAACAGCGACGAGTCGGTGAACCTGCACCGCCTGATCATGACGCTGGGCAGCCAGGACCCCAAGCTCTCGCAGATCTTCATCGAGGCCGGTCCCGAACGGGTGCTGCTGGGCATGGAGCGGCTGCTGGCGAAGATCAATCAGCTGGGCACCCTGCGCATCGACAAGCCGCGCAACGCCGCCGAGCACTTTTTCTGCATGCTCAAGGGCGGGGCGAATTTCCGCCTGCTCTACGGCTGCGGCGAACCCTTGAGGGGCGCCGCCGCAGAGGAGCATGTGCAGGAAGTGGTGGCGCTGTTCATCCGCGCCTACCGGCCGTAGAAACCGGCAGGTGCAAGCGCTGGCTGATGTAGGAGCGGGCTTGCCAGCGAAGCGGACTGAAGACCGCCTTCGCCGGCAAGCTGGCTGCTACAGGGGGCTCAGGCCTTGAGGGCCTTCTTCGGGTAGATGTCGTAGCGGCTGGATTTGCCCTCCAGTCCATGGCTGGGCTTGGGCCCTTCGATGCACGGCGCCTTGCGCGGACGCTTGACCACCACCCGGTGGCTGGCCAGGGCCAGGGCCGCGGCGAGCAGGGCCGGGGCGTCGTTGTCATCGCCCACCAGTGGCCGGAACAAGCGCATTTCCTTCTTCACCAGGGCACTTTTCTCCCGATGGGGAAACATCGGGTCGAGGTAGATCACCTGGGGCGGTTCACCCTGCCAGTTGCGCATCAGCTCGATGGAATTGCCCTTGAGCAGGTGCATGCGGGCCACGATAGGCCCTACCTCGGCGTCCTGCGCAGCGCGGGCCAGGCCGTCTTCCAATAGCGCACCAATCAATGGCTGGCGCTCGATCAGGCTCATCTCGCAACCCAGGGTCGCCAGCACGAAGCCATCCTTGCCCAGACCGGCCGTGGCATCCAGCACCCGTGGTCGCACGCCCTGGGCCACGCCCACCGCCTTGGCGATCATCTGCCCGCTGCCGCCGCCGTACAGCCGCCGATGGGCTGCACCACCCTCGACGAAATCCACCCGTACCGGCCCGGGCGCGTCCGGCCCCAATTGCTGCAACTGCAGGCCCTGCTCCCCCACTTGCAAGGCGAACTCGGCCTCATCGACCTGCAGCGCCAGCCCCAGGCGCTCGGCCCATTGCTCGGCTGCTGGGGCGAATCCGGCGCCCAGGGCCTCGACTTTGATGCGGCAGGCTGCGGGTTGCTCATTCATCTGAAAACACACTCAAAAAATTAATGATCGGCAAAAACTGCCGATAACAGGACTATCGGCCATTTTGCCAGAGCTCAAGCGTCGACCGAGAGCAATGTCAGACATTCAACGCACATCGATAGGTTATATCTCGCCCCACGGCGACTATGGCCTGCGCAACTCCCAGGCACTGAGCGGCGTCAGCCATCTGTGGCAGGACTTTTTTGCCCAGGCCCTGGCCGAGCAACGGGGTGAAGGTGCGAGCGTTGAATCGGTACCGGCGGTGGCCATCGATGGCCCGGTTGAACCGGCTGGCGGCAGCGATGTGCTGGCGCAGATCGTCAACCAGCGTCATTGCGACGTGCAAGACACCGAGGTCCGCCCGCCGGAGCCGCTGTTCCTGCCTATCGCCGAGTTTGAAATGGACCTGCTGGATAAACCCGCCCCACCCTTCCCGCCAGAAGAGATCGTGGCCCAGCAGCGCCAGCAGGATTTCGAAAGTGGCTGGGTACGCCCGATCGTGCTCAACGCCGGCCAGCCGATTCCTGCTCCAGGCCCTGCGCCGGAGCCCCGCCCACTGCACCTGCCGATCGCCGAATTCGAACTGGACCTGCTGGACAAACCCGCCGAGCCGTTCCCGCCTCAGGAACTCATCGAGCAACAGCGGGCGATGGACTTCGATATCGGCTGGGCCCGCCCACTGATCCTGCAGAACCTGCGCATCGCCGCCTGAGCCCAGCCTCAGCGACACACCCACCAAGGCCCTACATCCAGATGAAAGTGGTTGCGATGGGCATTGTTGTAGTCCGGCCCCAGCACCACGTTGAACGCATCACAGGCGCCATCCCGGGCCAGGCGCAGAAACCGGCCTTCATTGCTGTCCTTGGGCCAATCCCGGAGCACGCTGATGCTGCGCCCATCCCCCAGGCGAAAGCCGGCGATGTCCAGGGCATTGGCACTGGCATGCTGGCTGCGGGCACCGCTCTCGCGGCTGTACATGTTGCGGCAGGCGAAACTGCCCAGGTGATCGACTCGCGCCACCCGCTGGCCGTACACCACCTGCGCGGCCGACTGCAGGCCGTGGCGCTCATACAGGGCAAAGGCCACCGCCAGCGGGCAACTGGCAAGAAAGCTGCTGCTCAGGGCCACGTCGCCACCCTGTACACGCAAGGTATTGCTCAATGGGCAAGCGACGTCCCTGCGGCTGTCGAGCTGGCGGCTGGTACGCAAACCCGAGCCCGCCAGCACCTGGTCGCACAGTTGCGGGTCATCCCGCAGCCGCGCCAGCTTGAAACGGGTCAACAGGTTGGGCTTGGCCCGCACGTCCAGCGGCGCCCAGGGATTCCAACTGTCCGCGACGGGCAACCAGCCCAGGCGAACACCGATCAACAACAGGGCGCCCAGCAACAACAAGGCGCCCAGGACTTTCACTACCCGCACAGACACTCCCGTTTCACGGCTGCTTGAACATTTGATTGATCTGCCCGAACGGCATCGCCCGGTCGGCAAAATCGAAACGCCCGTGGCTATGGATATCTAGCGCAGCCCGGTAGAAGGCTCCGTAAGCGGCCCGCGCCAGGGCCGAACCGACACTGATGCGCTTGACGCCCAGCTCCGCCAGTTGCGCCACGCTGAGGTTGAGGCCTCCCGACATCAGCACGTTCACCGGCTTGGGCGCCACCGCTCGCACCACCTGCTGGATATCCTCGGCACTGCCCAGGGCCGGGGCATAGAGCACATCGGCACCGGCCTCGGCAAAGGCCTGCAAGCGGCGAATGGTGTCTGCCAGATCATCACGCCCGTGCAGCAGGTTTTCCGCCCGGGCGGTCAGGGTAAAGGGAAAGGGCAGACTGCGAACGGCCGCCACGCAGGCCTCGATGCGTTCCACCGCCAGCTGGAAATCGTAGATCGGCTGCTCGGCATGGCCCGTGGCGTCCTCGATCGAAGCACCGACCACACCGCTGGCCGCCGCAAGAAGCAGCGCCTGGGCACAGCCTTCGGGGCTGTCGGAAAACCCGTTTTCCAGGTCCGCCGCTACCGGCAGGCTGCTGGCGCCGACGATGCTGCGCACGTTGTCCAGCGTGTCCTCCAGGCTGAGTGCACCTTCGGCATCCGGGCGCCCCAGGGAAAAGGCATAGCCGGCGCTGGTGGTGGCCAGGGCCTCGAAGCCGAGGCTGGCGAGCATCTTCGCCGAACCGGCATCCCAGGGGTTGGGAATGACGAAGGCTCCGGCACGTTCATGCAGGGCCCTGAAGGCAGTGGCTCGAAGGGTTTGCGCGTCCATTGGCTCGCTCCTGAAGAAGGCCGTGAAGGCGCTTCAGAGCAAGCCGAGTTGCTCCGCAGCGGGCTCTCTGTATAACTCAGGCAATGCGGGCAAGCCAGGCAAACGTTGCATCAGCCGGGCGTGAAAACGCCGCGCCAGTTCAGCCGCCAGACGGTTGTCCGAAGTGTGCAGGAACACGTAGGGCGTACGCCCCTCTTCGATCCAGCCGGCGACCTTGTCGATCCAGGGCTCAAGGAAAGGATCGTTGGCCTCAAGCTCCGGATGACCGATGAAACGCACCTGGGGAAACTGGGTGAAGGCTGCGGGGCGCGGTGGCACCTTGGGCTTTTTCGACTGCGCATGCAGCACCGCAGGAGCGGTCGACGTGCAACTGAACAGGGCCCGCGGGTCGAGGCAGATGCGTTCCACGCCACGCTCGCGCAGCAGCCGGTTGAGCATGCGCTCGGCATCGCCCTTGGTGAAGAACTCCGGGTGCCGCACTTCCACCGCCAGCGGCCGCTCCAGGCCATCGATGAACCCGGCCAGTTCCGCCAGACGCTGGGGCGCGAAGCTGGCCGGCAATTGTAGCCACAGCGGCGACACCCGCTCACCCAGGGGGCTGAGCAGCTGGATAAAGGACTCAGCGGCGCTCAACTGCTCGCGCAGGTCGCCGCCGTGACTGATGTCACCGGGGAACTTGGCGGTAAAGCGAAAGTGCTCGGGCATGATCTCGGCCCAGCGCTGCACGGTTCCGGGCGCCGGCCGTGCATAGAAGGTGGTATTGCCTTCGACGGCGTTGAAGACCTGGCAATACAGGCCGAGGAAATCATTGGGCCGGGCGTCTTCCGGGTACAGGTACTCACGCCAGGCGTTTTCGCTCCAGGAAGGACAACCGAGGAAATAAGGCAGCATCAGATATGCAGGTCGAGACCCACCACTTCCATATCCCAATCGACAAAGCCGGCGGTGGTCAGGTAGCTGGCCAGGGCGTTGGCCACGCTCTTTTTCATCGCCCGCTGGAAGATCATGTCCTGGGGGCGGGCGGGAAGATTACCGGTGCGTGGGGAAGAAGCCTGGGAACGGCTCTGGGCCGAAGGCTCGGGCTGCACTTCAATGGCGTCGGCATCGTCCAGGGACTCGTCTACCAGCGCACGGCCTTTGCGAGGCTTGCGCTTGATGGGGTAGGACTGAGAGGAGATGCCGTCTATACGCATACAGAAAAGCCCGGGGTCGATGATGGCAATTTAGCGGCACCGCTTCGACTTAGCAAATGCCCAAGTGATAACTAGAACACAGAAAAGCCAAAAGGTTTAAAACCGGGCAGGTTCAGGCTGAAAAAACGGACGATTGGCGGGCGTATGCGGGAGTTATCCGCATAACCGCGCACATTTGTTCTGGGTTCAACGGGCCTTGGGAGTAGCGACCTTGTCCCGCAGATAGACAGGTTGGGCCTGGTCGGCAACGATCGCCTCGCCGCGCTCCCAGGCAAATTGCGCCAGGGTCAGCAGGTCGACCGCATGCGGCAGCATGCCGGCGTCCTGGCCGCTGAGTTCGACGGCAATGCGCTCGCCATACCCCCAACCGGTGCCCGCGCCGAACCAGTCGCCGCTGGAACCTTCGGGCAGGGCCGCGACTTCCGGCGGCAATACCGCTTCCGCGCCCACCAGGCGCATCTCGCCGGCAACTTCCTGGTAGCAGCCCCAATAGACTTCATCCATGCGCGCATCGATGGCCGAAGCCACCTGGGTCGCGCCATGCTCGCGCAGAGCGCGCTGGGCCAGCACCGCCAGGTTGGATACCGGCAGCACCGGGCGCTCCAGGGCAAAGGCCAGGCCCTGCACCACGCCGATGGCGATGCGCACCCCGGTGAAGGCGCCCGGGCCACGGCCAAAGGCAATGGCCTCGACCTGTTGCAAGGTCACCCCGGCATTGGCCAGCAGTTCCTGGATCATCGGCAACAGCTTCTGCGCATGCAGGCGCGGGATCACCTCGTAATGGCTCGTGACCTTGCCGTCATGCAGCAAAGCAACGGAGCAAGCTTCAGTCGCGGTGTCCAGGGCCAGCAAGGTGCTCATTCGGGGTTCCATAGGCATTGAAAAAAGTGACGCATTATAAACAGCAACGGCCCGCAAGCGGGCCGTTCAACGATCAAACGCTCAGGCAACTCAGCTCAGGGCTTCGAGTACCTTGCCGGTGATCACTTCCACCGAACCGACGCCAGGGATATGGCTGTACTTAGGCTTGCCCTGGGTGGCAGCCAGTTGCTGGTAGAACTCCACCAGCGGCTTGGTCTGCGAGTGGTAGACCGACAGGCGATGACGCACGGTTTCCTCGGTGTCGTCCTTGCGCTGCACCAGGTCTTCACCGGTGATGTCATCCTTGCCAGCGATCTTCGGCGGGTTGTAGACGGTGTGGTAGACCCGGCCCGAAGCCTCGTGCACACGGCGACCGGCGATGCGCTGGACGATCTCTTCGTCGTCGACGGCGATTTCCACCACGTTGTCCAGCTCGACACCGGCCTTCACCAGCGCTTCGGCCTGGGGAATGGTGCGCGGGAAGCCGTCGAACAGGAAGCCATTGGCGCAGTCGGCCTGGCTGATGCGTTCCTTGACCAGGTTGATGATCAGGTCATCGGACACCAGGCCACCGCTGTCCATCACGCTCTTGGCCTTCAGGCCCAGCTCGGTGCCGGCCTTGACCGCAGCACGCAGCATGTCACCGGTGGAGATCTGTGGAATACCGAACTTTTCGGTGATGAACTTTGCCTGAGTACCTTTACCGGCCCCGGGAGCTCCCAGCAGAATTACGCGCATCGATGTGCTCCTCAATTTTTTATTTAGAAACGCTCGGATTCGCCTCGTGGGGCCAATCTCAAAAATGGGGGTGTGGCCGCCCAAACGGCCAAAGGCTGATCAAGATACACAGCCGACACAGCGCACACAAGCAGTCGAAAGTCGGAGGAACCCGGCCCTTTTGTGCCCCATTGGCCGGGTAGAACAAGTCGCAACCCGACAACAAAGTGTCGCCAGATGAACCAGAACGACACCTCGCAATTGCCTTGATCGGGGCTGCCGCGCAGCTGGCCGGCAGCCCTCTCGCACCTCAGCCGGTATTGCGCAAGCCAGCGGCGATACCGGCCACGGAGACCAGCAACGCCTGTTCCACGGGGCTTCCTTGCGGCGCCTGCTGCTTGCGCGAGCGCGCCAGCAGCTCGGCCTGCAACAGATGCAGCGGGTCGAGGTAGGTGTTGCGCAGGCGGATGAACTCCAGGGTATCGGGGCTGTGCGCCAGCAGTTGCGACTGCCCGGTCAGGCCCAGGACCACCGCGCAAGCCTGCGACAATAGGTCGCGTAAATGCTCGCCCAACGGCAACAGTTCGGCCTCCACCAGGCGCTCGTCATAGGAGCGGGCAATATCCGCGTCGGCCTTGGCCAGCACCATCTCCAGCATGTCGATGCGGGTGCGGAAAAACGGCCATTGCTCACGCATCTGCCCCAGCAGGTCACCCTCGCCACGGGCCAGGGCCTTGCTCAAGGCCGCTTCCCAGCCGAGCCAGGCGGGCAACATCAGGCGGGTCTGGGTCCAGCCGAAGATCCAGGGGATCGCCCGCAGGCTCTCGATGCCCCCGGCACGGCGCTTGGCCGGGCGGCTGCCCAGCGGCAGGCGGCCCAGCTCCTGTTCCGGAGTGGACTGGCGGAAGTACTCGACAAACTGCGGATTGTCCCGCACCACCTCGCGGTAGGCCCGGACGCCATCGCTGGCCAGCTCGTCCATCAGGTGACGCCAGGCCGGCTGCGGTGGCGGCGGCGGCAACAGGGTCGCCTCCAGTACCGCGGCCAGATAGAGGTTGAGGTTCTGCTCGGCGATGTCCGGCAGGCCGAATTTGAAGCGGATCATTTCCCCTTGCTCGGTGGTGCGGAAACGCCCCGCCACCGAGCCCGGCGGCTGCGACAGAATGGCCGCGTGGGCCGGGCCGCCGCCACGCCCCACGGTGCCACCGCGGCCGTGGAACAGCAGCAGTTCCACCTGTTGCTCGCGGCAGATGTCCACCAGCCGCTCCTGGGCCCGGTACTGGGCCCAGGCAGCAGCCGTGGTGCCGGCATCCTTGGCCGAGTCGGAGTAGCCGATCATCACTTCCTGCGGCCCTTGCAGGCGCGAACGATAGCCCGGCATGTGCAGCAGTTTTTCCATCACCGGGCCGGCGTTGTCCAGGTCCGCCAGGGTCTCGAACAGAGGCACCACGCGCATCGGTCGCAGCACACCGGATTCCTTGAGCAGCAACTGCACCGCCAGCACATCGGAGGCCGCGCCGGCCATGGAAATCACATAGGAACCCAGGGACGCCGCTGGCGCACCAGCAATTTCGCGGCAGGTGGCGAGCACTTCGGCGGTGTCCGCCGAGGGCTTGAAATAGCCTGGCAACAACGGCCGACGGCTGCTCAGTTCGCGCATCAGGAAGGTGATGCGATCCTCCTCGCTCCAGTCCTCGTAACGCCCCAGGCCCAGGTAATCGGTGATTTCGGTCATGGCCGAGGTATGCCGGCTGGAATCCTGGCGTACATCCAGGCGCACCAGGAACAGACCGAAGGTCACTGCCCGGCGCAGACAGTCGAGCAGCGGCCCGTCGGCAATCACTCCCATGCCGCACTCGTGCAACGACTGGTAGCACAGCTGCAGCGGCTCCAGCAGGTCACGGTTGTTGTGCAACACCTCGGCGCCCGCCGGCACCGCCGCGCTGAGCGCCGCGTGGGCCCAGTTGCGGGTGGCCCGCAGGCGTTCGCGCAATTGCTTGAGCAGCGCCCGATAAGGCTCGGCGCTATCTCCGGCCCTGGCCAGGAGCGCCGTGCTGGCCTGCTGCATGGACAGCTCGGCCGCCAGGTGGTCGATGTCCCGCAGGTACAGGTCGGCGGCCATCCAGCGCGCCAGCAGCAGCACTTCGCGGGTTACCGCAGCGGTGACATTGGGGTTGCCATCACGGTCGCCGCCCATCCACGACGCAAAGCGGATCGGCGCCGACTCCAGCGGCAGGTGCAGCCCGGTGGCCTCGAACAAGGCCTTGTCGGCCTTGCGCAGGTAATTGGGGATCGCCTGCCACAGCGAATGCTCGATCACCGCAAAGCCCCACTTGGCTTCATCCACCGGAGTGGGTCGGGTCCGACGGATTTCCTCGGTGTGCCAGGCCTCGGCGATCAAGCGTTGCAGGCGCTCCTGGATCTGCCCGCGCTCGGCGCTGGTGAGGTCACGGTGGTCCTGGGCCGCCAGTTGCCCGGCAATCGCATCGTATTTCTGGATCAGGGTGCGGCGCGCCACTTCGGTGGGGTGAGCGGTCAGCACCAGCTCGATTTCCAGGCGCCCCAGTTGCCGGGCCAGAGCATCGGCGCTGTGCCCTTCGGCGCGCAGGCGAGCCAGCAGCTCCGGCAGCACCCGAGCCTCGAAGGGTGCCGGCTGCGACTCGTCGCGGCGGTGGATCAACTGATACTGCTCGGCGATGTTCGCCAGGTTGAGGAACTGGTTGAAGGCCCTGGCCACCGGCAGCAGTTCGTCCTCGCTCAACTGGTCGAGGCTGGCGCTCAGCTCGGCCCCCGGCGAGCCACGGCGATCGGCCTTGGCGCCTTTGCGAATCTGCTCGATCTTGTCGAGGAAAGCCTCCCCGTACTGGTCGCGGATGGTATTGCCCAGCAGTTCCCCCAAGAGGTGAACGTCTTCGCGCAAGCGCGCATCAATATCGGTCATCGAGGTGTTCTCCAGCGGACTCAAGGCGGCACGGAAGGCTCAAGAGTGCCGCCTGCACACCTCGCTTAGCAAGCGTGGGGCAAAGCGCACCAAACCTTCGGCGATGCAGCTAGTCTCAAGCATAGGCCGCACGAGGGCCGCCTACCGGCCCCGGCCGGTCCACTCAACCCAGCCTGCCACGAGCAGGTGTTCATTGAGGTCATCATGAAAATCCGTGAACTTGCGCAACACTGGGAAGAAAACGCCAAGGGTCGCCTGACCCGGACCGGCTACCGGATTCACCTGGATGTGGAAGCCGCCGCACGCCTGGCCGCCCTTTCCGAGATGTACCCCAAACGCCAGACCGAAGAACTGCTCGGCGAACTGATCGGCGCCGCCCTGGAAGAGCTGGAGGCGAGCTTCCCCTACATCCAGGGCCAGCACGTCGTGGCCACCGATGAAGAGGGCGATCCACTGTACGAGGATGTGGGTCCCACCCCTCGTTTCCTGGCATTGTCGCGCCAGCATCTGCACCTGCTGGCGAGCCAGTCCGACAAGCCCAAGCACTGAACTTCCACACTCCCGCGGTCACCTGACAATCATCCTTCCCGGCCCTGCAAAGGGTCGGGGATACCCCTGCGCACGGCAAAAGTTCCCGATCTAGAGCCCTGTCCGATGCGTCAGATTTTTTTCCGGCCAATCGCCATCTTTCTCTGAACTATTCAAAAAAGCCTCGGGTCACACCCATTAGCCATCACTGGAACGGCCGTTTCAAATTTTGCCATCAGCGCTCGTCGTCACTGAAGCGTCACGGCGCCAGAACCAGGATGGATTTTGATGTTTTCCAGGAGTTACCCAATGGAGTTGAAGACCATGAAGATCAGCACTGCCAAATCCTCGTTCACCTCTCTGCGCGGGCTGAAGCTGGCCGCGCTGGCCCTCGGTAGCAGCATGGTTCTGGCCGGTTGTGCCGGGAACCCGCCCACCGAGCAGTACGCGGTCACGCAATCTGCGGTCAATAGCGCAGTGAGCGCAGGCGGTACCGAATTTGCTGCCGTGGAAATGAAGTCGGCGCAGGACAAGCTCAAGCAAGCCGAGATTGCCATGCACGACAAGAAGTACGACGAAGCCCGCCGCCTGGCTGAACAAGCCGAGTGGGACGCCCGCGTAGCAGAGCGCAAGGCCCAGGCCGCCAAGGCCGAGCAGGCACTGAAAGACTCGCAGAAAGGCGTTCAGGAACTGCGTCAGGAAGGCATGCGTAGCGTGCAATAAGAAGCCGCCGCCGATTCCCACGTACTCGTATTTGATTGAAAGGACGAACCATTATGCGCAAACAATTGATGATCCCAGCCCTGTTGGCCATGAGCGTAGCCCTGGCGGCCTGCTCCACCCCGCCTAACGCCAACCTGGAAAACGCCCGCACCAACTTCTCCGCCCTGCAGGCCAACCCGCAGGCCAGCAAGGTCGCCGCCCTGGAAACCAAGGACGCCGCCGACTGGATGGACAAGGCCGACAAGGCCTACCTGAACAAGGACGACGAGAAGAAGGTCGACCAACTGGCCTACCTGACCAACCAGCGGGTCGAAGTGGCCAAGGAAACCATTGCCCTGCGCACCGCCGAAGCCAAGCTCAAGGACGCCGGCGACCAGCGCGCCCGCGCCATCCTCGATGCCCGCGACGCGCAAATCAAGCAGTTGCAGGACAGCCTCAACGCCAAGCAGACCGACCGCGGCACCCTGGTGACCTTCGGTGACGTGCTGTTCGCCACCAACAAGTCCGACCTGAAATCCAGCGGCCTGGTGAACATCAACAAGCTGGCGCAATTCCTCCAGCAGAACCCCGATCGCAAGGTGATCGTCGAAGGCTACACCGACAGCACCGGCAGCGATTCCTACAACCAGTCGCTGTCCGAGCGCCGTGCCGGCTCGGTGCAGATGGCTCTGATCCGCATGGGTATCGACCCGGCGCGCATCGTCAGCCAGGGTTATGGCAAGGAATATCCGGTGGCCGATAACGGCAGTGTTTCCGGCCGCGCCATGAACCGTCGCGTGGAAGTCACCATCTCCAACGACAACCAGCCGGTAGCACCACGTTCGTCGGTCAGCCGCAACTGATCGGGCACCCTGCCTATATAGGCAGGTAAGACAAAACGCCGCCGACCTCTTCAGGTCGGCGGCGTTTTTTTATGCCGTTATCCATGTAGGAGCCGGCTTGCCGGCGAACAGATCACTGCTCCAGTTGCGGGGTTTCCTGCCCCATGCAGCGCACGGCCTGCTTCTTCTTGTTCACCAGCACCCCGGTCAGGCCTTTCTGCTGGGTGTCGAACAGCACCAGTACACCGTCGATGCATTGGGCCACTTCATCGGCCGGTTGCAGGGAGATCTTGTAGTCCTCGCCGGGCACGGTCTTGAGCATGGTGAAGTCGCTGAGCAGCAATGCATCCTCCGGTTTGGCGAAGTGCAGGTAGCCGTAGTACCACAGGCTGCCCACGGTGACGATGATGCTGCAGATACCGGTGATGATCATGGGAATGGCGTTGCGTTCTTCACTCATTGCGGACTCTCTGGAGGTTCAACTGCTGAATTCGGGGGCGTCGGGTAATTGGGGATCTCCCCCAGGCGGCGCAACCCGTCGAAATGCTGCGGATCATCGAGGTAGCGCAGCATCACGCGGCGCCAGGTCGGATCGGCAAAGGTTTGCACATGGCCGCCGCGGGTCAGCTGCAGGACCCTGGGCGGGGGCGCAGCTTGATACACACGGATGCCATTGGAAAGGGGCACGATGGGATCGTCGATGCTGTGGTAGATCAGTTTCGGTACCCCGGTCAGGCGCGGCATCGAGTGAATCGCGCTGTCGGTGTCCGGCACCAGCCACGACAACGGAACCTGCAACGGCCAGGTCAGCCAGGAAGTGCTCAGGGCATAGCGCCCGACATCGCGATAACTGGCCGGTACGCCATCGAGGACGATGGCCTTGAGCAGGGCCTGACGTTCGGGGTGCTGTACCAGGTAGTGGATGGCCAGGGCGCCGCCCAGGCTTTGCCCCAGCACGATCAATGGCTTGCCCTGCACTTCGGGGGCCTGGTCCAGCCACTTGAACGCGGCATCCAGATCCTGATAGATCGCCGGCAGGCTCGGTGCACCTTCGGACAGGCCATAACCGCGATAGTCCACCAGCAGCACCTGATAGCCCTGCTCCGGCAGCCACCAACTGCCCCCCAGGTGCCAGGCCAGATTGCCGCCGTTGCCATGCAGGTGCAGCACCGTGCCCTTGACCGCCACTCCGGGTTTGGCCGGCAGCCACCAGCCGTGCAGCTTGAGGCCATCGGCGGTGGTCAGGGTCACGTCACGGTATTCGAGCCTGGCCCGCTCAGGGGTGAAAGGCAGCCCGGGTTCGGGATAGAACAGCAACGAACTGCAGCCCTGCAGGCCCAGCAGCAGGGCAAATACCGCGCAACACTTCAGTAGCCGGCTCATCCGCAGCCCCCTGGCCTGTACCCGGATGGGCGCTGAAGGCCCTGCGGGCCTTGTCGCAGCCTGTGCCAGTGGCTACAGCTGTCTGTGGATACGTCCATGTGCGCCCCCCGGCAGAAGTCAAAGAATGTTGGAGTAGTCCGCCTCGATCCGGTCCAGGCTCAGATGGTTGAGGAAGTTGGAGAAACACATCCAGGCCGACAGCGCGTTCATGTCGCGAAACTGTTCGGGCAGGTACTTGGGTGCCACCACCAGCCCTTCGTCCACCAGCTGGCGCAGGGTGCGCATGTCCTCGAGGGTGGTCTTGCCGCAGAACAGCAGCGGCACCTGCTCCAGCTTGCCCTTGCGCACAGCCAGCTGAATGTAGTTGTAAACCATGATGAAGCCCTTGAGGTAGGACAAGTCTTTGGTAAACGGCAGCCCCGTGGGTACCGACCCGCGGAACACCCGACTGGCATTGCCGTAGCTCTCGGCCATCTCGAAGCCCTGCTCGCGGAAGAACTCGAACACCTGCAGGAAGTCCGCGCCCTCCTCCACCATATGGATGGCCCGGGTGCGGTTGGTCAGCTTGCGCAAGCGGCTGGGGTAAGAGGCAAAGGTGATGATCTCCATCAGGATCGCCAGCCCCTCCTGGGTCACCGTGGACGAGGGCGGGCCCTTGGCCAGGAAGGTGCAGATCGGCTGGTTGAGGCCGTTCAGGGTGGTGCCCACGTGCACCAGCCCCTCATGGACTTCCAGGGCTCGCACGTCACGGTTGTTGAACATCGCATCGCTGCGGATCTTGATGTAGTCGGCCCCCGCCGCGGCGTCGGCGACGATACCGTCGGACTCGAACACCCGGATGGTTTCCTCCGCCTCGCCGAACACCTTGTTCAGGCGGCTCTGCAGCAGGCTCACGGCATCCTTGGCACTCAGGGTCTTGGGTTCGTCCTTGAGATCGCCCCGACCGTCGATGTTGTTCAGGTAATCGGACATCATCAGCCCCAGGTCCGCCAGGGTCGGGTCGCCGGCATGGAAGGCATCGGATGCGGCGCCGTACAGCTCCTGCGAGATCAGGCCGAAGTCGCCGGTACCCCGTGCTTCGAGCATGCGCACCACCATGCGGTATTCCTTGCACATGCGGCGCATGATCTGCCCTACCGGGTTGAACTGGCCCAGTTGGCGGGTGATGTCGCGCTCGATGTTCTGGAATTCCAGCTTCACCGCGCCAGAATCGAAAGACAGTGGCCGCCCCTCGTAATAGGCGCGGTCCACCGCCGGCATTTCCTTGCCCTTGGCCTTGAGAAAGCCTTTGCGGACGTTCTCGTCCCACTTCACCGCATCCAGCACGCGGATCGGTGTCTGGGCCAGCACTATGCGATCGGACAAGGTGCGTATCGTCTGCTGGTAATCGTCCACCAAAAGCTCCTATTGAATGGGTCTGTAGCGCGGGGTCACTTGCCCACGCGCTTGAAGCGCGCCGCCTCGACGAACAAGTCGGAATTGGCGGGGTCGTCAAGGTAGGCGAAGACCTCGGGCAAGGGGCTGCTGATCAGCACGCCATCGCCTTCGGCCGTGGCCATGGGCTCACCGTTCAAGGCCTTTTGACCCAGGGCCTGGCGAATCTGTTCCAGGTCCAGGGTGTAAAGCACCAGTTCGTGCCTTGCCGTCAACTCGAAGCCGGCAATGCTGTAGTGCCCGCCAAAGGCCTGGGGCACCGCCGCTGACAGGTACCAGCGGTTGCCATGCCGGGAAACGGTGAAATCATAGGTGTCCCGCGGGCGCGCCGTACCGCCTGGGTAACTCGAGGCACGGTAGCGGTTGGCGCCGATCTGGCTGAGCTGGATGTTCAGCGGCTCGCCCCAGGCATTCTTGCTGGCCCACTTGCCCAGCAATTGGGCAGGCGCCGCCTGCGCAGCCGGCAGCGGCTCCTTGAAGGCCACCAGGCAACCGCTGAGCAGCAGGAACGACAGGGCAATCAGGACGCGCCAGGCTTGCATGCAACTCTCCCATGAACACCAGAATCACTGTAGCCGCTGGCGCGGGCCACGACCGCCAGGCCGCAGCCGGCAAGTCAGGCCGGGCGGCTCAGACCGAAGCCAGAACCAGATGCATGTAGCGCGTGAGGATGCCGAGCATCTCTTCTTCCACCAGCGGCTCGGCGCCGTTGAGCAGGCCCTGATATTCCATCCGGCCGATTATCGACGTCAATACCTTGGCATCCTGCTGCGGCTCCCGCGAGCCCAGGACCTGGAAAAACTGGCAAGTGCCGTGCAGCAGGATCTGCTGGTGCGAGCGCACCAGCTGCGCCAGGCGCGGGTTGAGCAAGGCTTCCTGGCGGAAGGCCTGTTCGGCCATCAAGTGTTCACGACGGGTATTCAACTGGCGCCGTACGTAATCGGCGGTCATACGCGCGATATCGTCGGCCAGTTGCGAGCGCGAGGCAGCGCTGCCGTCGCCATAGGCGACCATTTCCCGCAGCAGCCCCTCGTTGCTGGCCCACAGCTTGGCCATGAACGCCGCGCTGCGCTCCACGTACTGGGCGAAGGTATCGGTGAGCAGGTCATCGATATCCTTGAAGTAATAGGTGGTGGCCGACAAGGGCACACCGGCTTCGGCGGCCACCGCACGATGGCGCACGGCCCGCACGCCGTCACGCACGACAATGCGCATGGCGGCATCGAGAATGTCCTGTCTACGCTGCTCACTGCCTTGGCGGCTGGCCTTGCGGCCCTGGTACTGAACACTTTCAGCCACCGCAGTGGCGATGCCAGCTGCACCTTCTTGAGCAATTGCGCGGTTCACGACAGGTATTCCCTCTTAAAAATCACACAGAATTAGAAGCGGTACGTCAGTTCCAACCAGACAATAAAAAGCCGCCTGATAAAGGCGGCTGATTATTCAGAGCACTTAAGCTTGCGGCCGCATGTGCGGGAACAGGATCACGTCGCGAATCGACGGCGAGTTGGTCAGCAACATCACCAGGCGGTCGATACCGATGCCCTCGCCGGCGGTGGGCGGCATGCCGTATTCCAGGGCACGGACGAAGTCGGCGTCGTAGTGCATGGCTTCGTCATCACCGGCGTCCTTGTCCGCCACCTGGGCCATGAAGCGCTCTGCCTGGTCTTCCGCGTCGTTCAACTCGGAGTAGGCGTTGGCGATTTCGCGACCACCAATGAACAGCTCGAAACGGTCGGTGACGTTGGGGTTATCGTCGTTGCGACGGGCCAGCGGCGACACTTCGAACGGGTACTGGGTAATGAAGTGCGGCTGCTCCAGCTTGTGCTCCACCAGTTCCTCGAAAATCATCACCTGCAACTTGCCCAGGCCTTCGAAGCCCAGCACCTTGGCACCGGCCTTCTTGGCGATGGCGCGAGCCTTGTCGATGTCGTTCAGGTCATCAGCGGTCAGTTCGGGGTTGTACTTGAGGATCGAGTCGAACACCGACAGGCGCGCGAACGGCTCGCCGAAGTGGAACACCTTGTCGCCGTACGGCACGTCGGTGCTGCCCAGGACCAACTGCGCCAGTTCGCGGAACAGTTCTTCGGTCAGGTCCATGTTGTCTTCGTAGTCGGCGTAAGCCTGGTAGAACTCCAACATGGTGAATTCAGGGTTGTGACGGGTCGAAACGCCTTCGTTACGGAAGTTGCGGTTGATCTCGAACACTTTCTCGAAACCGCCAACCACCAGGCGCTTCAGATACAGCTCAGGGGCGATACGCAGGAACATTTCCATGTCCAGCGCGTTGTGGTGGGTTTCGAACGGCTTGGCCGCCGCGCCGCCAGGGATGGTCTGCAGCATCGGCGTTTCGACTTCGAGGAAGTCGCGCTTCATCAGGAAGCTGCGGATGTGGGCGATCACTTGCGAACGCACGCGGAAAGTCTGGCGTACTTCTTCGTTGACGATCAGGTCGACGTAGCGCTGACGGTAGCGCTGCTCGGTGTCGGTCAGGCCGTGGTGCTTGTCCGGCAGCGGGCGCAGCGACTTGGTCAGCAGGCGCACATTGGTCATTTCAACGTACAGGTCACCCTTGCCGGAACGGGCCAGAGTGCCTTCGGCAGCGATGATGTCGCCCATGTCCCAGGTCTTGACGGAGGCCAGGGTTTCTTCGGACAGGGTTTTACGGTTGACGTAGACCTGAATGCGACCGGTCATGTCCTGGATCACCATGAACGAGCCACGGTTGAGCATGATGCGACCGGCAACCTTGACCGGGATTGCAGCCTCTGCGAGCTCTTCCTTGGTCTTGTCCGCGTATTTCTTCTGCAGATCTTCGCAGTAGTTTTCGCGGCGGAAGTCGTTCGGGAAGGCATTGCCCTTGGCGCGCTCGGCAGCAAGCTTTTCCTTGCGCAGGGCGATCAGGGAGTTTTCTTCCTGTTGCAGGGCTTGCGGGTCGAGTTGTTGGTCGCTCATGTCTTTTGAAATTCCATCACAGGTTCATTGCCCCCAGGCCTTCGGCCTGGAGATCGCCGGCAAGCCGGCTCCTACGGGATCGCACCGTGTCAGCCGATCCCGTATTGCAGTATTACAAGCCCGATTTCAGGCTGGCTTCCAGGTATTCGTCGATGTCGCCGTCGAGTACCTTGTCGCAGTCGCTGCGTTCGATGTTGGTGCGCAGATCCTTGATCCGCGACGCATCGAGCACGTAGGAGCGGATCTGGTGACCCCAGCCGATGTCCGACTTGGTGTCTTCCAGCGCTTGCGACGCGGCGTTGCGCTTCTGCATTTCCTGCTCGTACAACTTGGCCCGCAGCATTTTCATGGCGGTGTCCTTGTTGGCGTGCTGGGAACGTTCGTTCTGGCAGCTGACCACGGTGTTGGTCGGTACGTGGGTGATACGTACGGCCGAGTCGGTGGTGTTTACGTGCTGACCGCCGGCACCGGAGGAACGATAGGTGTCGATCCGCAGGTCTGCCGGGTTGATTTCGATTTCCACCTTGTCGTCGATCTCGGGCGAGACGAAAACGGCGGAAAACGAGGTGTGGCGACGGTTGCCGGAGTCGAACGGGCTCTTGCGCACCAGACGGTGCACGCCGATCTCGGTGCGCAACCAGCCAAAGGCGTATTCGCCCTTGATGTGCACGGTCGCACCTTTGATACCGGCGACTTCACCGGCCGACAGTTCCATGATGGTCGCGTCGAAACCGCGTTTGTCGGCCCAGCGCAGGTACATGCGCAGCAGGATGTTGGCCCAGTCCTGGGCCTCGGTGCCGCCGGAGCCGGCCTGGATGTCCAGGTAGGCGTTGTTCGGGTCCATTTCGTGGCTGAACATGCGGCGGAATTCGAGCTTGGCGAGGTTTTCCTCGAGACGGGCCAGCTCGGCGACGACATCGCCCACCGCGCCTTCGTCCTCTTCCTCGACCGCCATGTCCAGCAGATCGCGGCAATCGGCCAGGCCGCCGTTCAGTTCGTCCAGGGTCTCGACGATCTGTGCCAGCGCTGCGCGCTCGCGGCCCAGTTCCTGGGCGTATTCGGGTTTGTTCCAGACACTCGGATCTTCAAGCTCGCGATTGACCTCGGTCAGACGCTCATGCTTTTGATCGTAGTCAAAGATACCCCCGAATAGTTTCGGAGCGCTCGGACAGGTCCTTGATGGTGTTCAGGATCGGGTTGATTTCCATGGGGGGCGGCACTCGTTGGCGAACTTTTGAAAGCCGGAGATTATAACGGAATCACTGATTCACGGCAGCCCGCTTAGCGGCTTTAAGCGCAATTAGACCCGCTAATTTAAGCGCCAGGACCTATACAATCCGAGCGTGAATGCCACTTCTCGCACTCGATTGCCAGCAGAACCAGGAAACAGGCCGCCATGGAGAGAACCCTCAGCGACTCGCAAATCCGCTACATCAAGGCCCGCGAGCGTCGCAATCTCAGGGGAGCACAGGCATTCATATGCCTGTTCCTGAGCCTGTTCGTGCTGATCCTGCTGCAAGGGGTCTGGCTGTTGATCTCCCCACAGCTGGCCTGCGCCCTGCTGGTGCCGTGGGCGATCTTCCTGTGGTGGTGGGTCTTGCATCGTCTGAAAGGCCAGCAAAGCGAGGTGGCAGCCCGGACCCAGTGGCTGCAAGGTCAATTCAGCGCCACCTGGGTCTCCAGCCACAGAAATGGCCACTTCAGCTACAGCTTCGGTGACTACCCCATCGCCGCCTGCTGCCGGCTGAACAACCTCTTCAACGAGAAAAGGCTCGACCTGCACACCCGATACAGGGTCGAAGCCGCCCTTCTCACCTGCTCGCAAACCGCAAGCCACAGCTACTACCTGTTCGGCGACACCCTGGTGCCCGTCACTCGGGCCCCGGAGACCGACGAGCAGCCTGGAAGCTGAGGCGGTTACTCGATCCCGACCTGGTTGCGACCGTTGTTCTTGGCCAGGTACAGCCCCTTGTCCGCCGCCGAAATCAACTGCCGGCAATGGCTGTTGGGCTGCGGCGTTACGGTGGAAAGACCGATGCTGATGGTCAGGCTCGCGCCCTCCACCGGCGCGATATGGGGGATTTTCAAGGCTTCCACCGTCTGGCGCAGCTTCTCGGCCACCAGTCGCGCCCCGCCCGGCGAGGTATTGGGCAGCACCAGCACGAACTCTTCGCCGCCGTAGCGGGCCGGCAGGTCGGAAGGCCGGCTGCTGGCCTCGCGAATCGCCGTGGCCACCTTGCGCAGGGCTTCGTCGCCCTCCAGGTGGCCGAAGGTGTCGTTGTAGGTCTTGAAGTAGTCGACGTCGATCATCAACAGCGACAGCTGGCTCTGTTCACGCATCGCCCGCCGCCACTCCAGCTCCAGGTACTCATCGAAATGCCGGCGGTTGGACAGCCCGGTCAGGCCGTCGGAGTTCATCAGCCGTTGCAGCACCAGGTTGGTGTCCAGCAGTTGCTGCTGGCTGACCCGCAGGGCGCGGTAGGCCGCGTCACGCTGCAACAGGGTCATGTAGGAGCGGGAGTGATAGCGAATGCGCGCCACTAGCTCGATGTTGTCCGGCAGCTTGACCAGGTAGTCGTTGGCCCCGGCGGCAAAGGCCGCGCTCTTGATCAGCGGGTCTTCCTTGGTGGAGAGAACGATGATCGGGATGTTCTGGGTCGCCGGGTGGTTGCGGTACTCGCGCACCAGGGTCAGGCCGTCCAGGCCCGGCATCACCAGGTCCTGGAGAATCACCGTGGGCTTGATGCGGATCGCCTGGGCAATGGCCTGGTGCGGATCGGCGCAGAAGTGGAAATCGATGTTTTCCTCGTTCGCCAACCCACGCCGCACCGCTTCGCCGATCATGGCCTGGTCGTCCACCAGCAACACCATGGCGGCATTTTCGTCGGTCTTGAATTCGTCGAGCTGTAAATCATTCATGGGTTGTCACCTGAATTGCTACCTGGCCAGGACAGCTGCGTTTATCAGTCATTTGGCAAATATCTCCAGCAAACGTGGAGCGATCTTGTCCAGCGGGCGAATCTCTGAGGCGGCGCCGATGGCAGCGGCCGCCTTGGGCATGCCATACACCGCACTGCTGTTCTGGTCCTGGGCGATGGTCAGATAACCCTGATCACGCATCAGCTTCAAGCCCTGGGCGCCGTCACGGCCCATGCCGGTCAGCAGCACCCCCACCGCATCGCCATTCCAGAAACTGGCAACGCTCTCGAAAAACACATCGATGGAGGGCCGGTAGATCTCGTTCACCGGCTCGGCGGTATAGGCCAGGGTGCCGTTCTTCAATAGACGGATATGATGGTTGGTGCCCGCCAGCAGGACCTTGCCGCTTTGCGGCGGCTCGCCTTCCCGGGCCAGGCGCACCTCCAGGCCGGAGGCACTGCTGAGCCATTCGGCCATGCCTGCGGCAAACACCTGATCAACGTGCTGGACCAGCACGATGGCGGCGGCAAAGTCCTTTGGCAAGCCCTTGAGCAACACTTCCAGAGCCGCCGGCCCACCCGCGGAGGAGCCAATGGCCACCAGGCTCTGGCGTGGCGCACCGCTGCGCAGTGGCTGGGGCGCGGAACGCACCCGGCTGCCGCGCTGGCCGATCAGCCAACCGATATTGAGGATCTTGCGCAACAGTGGCGCCGCCGCTTCCTGGGCATTGCCCGCGCCCAGGGCCGGGGTGTCCACCACATCCAGCGCGCCGTGGCCCATGGCTTCGAACACCCGGTGCACATTCTGCTGGCGATCGACGGTGACGATCACGATGGCGCACGGCGACTCGGCCATGATCCGCCGCGTGGCCTCGACGCCATCCATCACCGGCATGATCAGGTCCATGAGAATCAGGTCCGGGGTCAGTTCGGCACAGTACTTCACCGCTTCCGCACCATTGGTGGCGACCCACACCACCTCGTGGCTGGGGTCGAAGGCCAGGGCACGGCGCAGGGCCTCCACGGCCATGGGCATGTCATTGACTATCGCTATCTTCATGCCCGCGCTCCTCCAATCAGTTCCACCACTGCATCCAGCAGGGCGTCGTCATGGAAACTGGCTTTGGCTAGATAATAGTCGGCACCGGCATCCAGTCCACGGCGCCGGTCTTCCTCACGGTCCTTGTAGGACACCACCATCACCGGCAGGGACTGCAGGCGATTGTCACGACGCAAGAGTGTGACCAATTCAATTCCATCCATTCGCGGCATGTCGATGTCGGTGATCAACAGGTCGAAGCTTTCCGAACGCAAGGCATTCCAGCCATCCATGCCATCCACTGCCACCGCCACGTCGTAACCGCGGTTGATCAGCAGCTTGCGTTGCAATTCACGCACCGTCAGCGAATCGTCCACCACCAGAATACGCTTGCGCGCGGCCTGTGCGTGCTGCTGATGGTTGCGCGCAATGCGCTCCAGACGCCCGGTATTGAGCAGTTTGTCCACCGAGCGCAGCATGTCCTCGACATCCACGATCAGCGCCACCCGGCCGTCATCGAGCAGGGCTCCGGCGGAGATGTCCTGAATCTTGCCCAGGCGGTCGTCCAGCGGCAGCACTACCAGGGTGCGCTCGCCGATGAAACGCTCCACGGCGATCCCGTACACCGCATCGCGCTCGCGGATCACCACCACTTTCAGAGTTGGCGCGCTTTCCTGGGTTGCCGGCCGCTGCAGCAACTGGCTGGCGGCGACCAGGCCGACATGCCGGCCTTCGTGCCAGAAATGCTGGCGCCCTTCCACCTGGACGATGGCCTCGGGCTCCAGGTCGCACATGCGTTCGATATGGGCCAGCGGGAAGGCGTAGGCCTCGTCGCCGACCTCCACCACCAGGCTGCGTACCACCGACAGGGTCAGCGGCACCTCCAGGTGGAAACGGCTGCCCTGGCCAGTGTCCTGTTCCAGCACCACCGCCCCGCGCAGCTGACGCACCATGTGCTGCACCGCATCCAGGCCGACGCCGCGACCGGAGACCTCGGTGACCTTGTCCCGCAGGCTGAAGCCCGGCAGGAACAGGAAGGTCAGCAACTCTTCCTCACTGAGCTGGGCCGCGGTCTGCGCCGGCGACAACTGGCGCTCGACAATGCTCTGGCGCAAACGCTCCAGATCGACCCCATTGCCGTCGTCACTGAGTTCCAGCACCAGCAGACCGGCCTGGTGGGATGCCCGCAGGCGAATCACCCCTTCCGCCGGCTTGCCCGCCAGCAGGCGCTGCTCCGGCAGTTCGATGCCGTGATCGACGGCGTTGCGCAGCAAGTGGGTCAGCGGCGCTTCGAGTTTTTCCAGCACATCGCGGTCGACCTGGGTCTTCTCCCCCTCGATCTCCAGGCGTACCTGCTTGCCCAGGCTGCGACCCAGGTCGCGAACCATGCGCACCTGGCCGGTGAGTACGTCGGCAAAGGGCCGCATGCGGCAGGCCAGCGCGGTGTCGTAGAGCACCTGGGCACGCTGGCTGGCCTGCCAGCCGAATTCGTCGAGCTCGGCGGTTTTCTCCGCCAGCAACTGCTGGGATTCGGCCAGCAGGCGCCGCGCATCCGCCAGGGCCTCCTGAGCCTCCAGGCTCAAGGCATGTTCCTTGAGGTGCAGGTTGAGGTTTTCCAGGGCGGTCAGGCTGTTGCTCTGGATCCGCCGCAGGCGCTGCAAGGTGGCCAGGTAGGGCTTGAGCCGCTGGGTTTCCACCAGGGATTTGCTCGACAGGTCCAGCAGGCTGTTGAGACGTTCGGCCGTGACCCGCAGCACCCGCTCGCCGCCTTCGGTCATGCGCTTGCCCGGGCGAGCGGGCTCATGGGCGGGTTCGCTGGCAGCCAGCAGCACGGGCTCGGCCTCGGCCTCGGGCTCGCCCAGGAACGCTCCATGGGCTTGCACCGGGGCTTGCGGTTGTGCGATTGGCAGCTCCGGCACTGGCGGTTCCGGCATTTGCGCCGCCGGCATCGCGGCCCCTGGGGTCAACAGGCGCTCCATCAGGGCCACGTACAACGGGATGTCCGCGGCGACCAGCTCCGCACCGCCCGGGGTGGCGATGCGCATCAGCAGGTCGGTGCCCTGCAGCAGGGCATCGATATGCTCGGGCTGCAGGTACAGCCGCCCTTCCTGGGCGCTCACCAGGCAGTCTTCCATCACGTGGGCAACGCTGACCCCGGCATCGACCCCGACAATCCGCGCCGCGCCCTTGAGGGAATGGGCTGCGCGCATGCAGGCTTCCAGCTGGTCGGCCTGGGTCGGGTTGCGCTCCAGGGCCAGCAGCCCGGTGCTGAGCACCTGGGTCTGGGCTTCGGCTTCCAGGCTGAACAGCTCCAGCAGCGAGGCGTCGCGCATCTGATCGGGGGTCATGTCAGGCTCCGGGTCACGGCCGCGAGCAATTGCTCTTCGTCCAGCAGGCGCAGGCTGCGCCCCTGCCATTGCAACACGCCACGGGTGTACTTGGCATTGGCCTGCTCGCCGGAGGCCGAGGCGCCGTTGAGGATGCGCTCGTCGATGGCGTGGATGCCGTGCACTTCGTCCACCGGCACCACCACCGGGCCTCCGGCGGCGCCGATGATCAGCATGCGCGGCATCACCCGTCCTCCCGCCGGCGCGGCCGGGGAAGGATCCAGCCCCAGAAGCTCGGTCAGCGACAGGCAGGCCACCAGCGCCCCGCGGACATTGGCCACCCCCAGCAGGGCGCGCGAACGCTGGTGCGGCAAGGAATGAATCGCCTGCTGCGGTGCCACTTCCAGCAGGCAGCGGGTCGGCAGGCCCAGCCACTCTTCGCCGAGGCGGAACATCAGCAGCGAGCGAGTGACCACATCGCTGTCGGCCTCCAGCACCACCGAATGCTCGCGGTCCTCCTGGCGCAACGAATAGCGGTCCAGCAGGCGGGTGGCGGCGGCCGAATACACCGAGCAGTTGCGGCAATGAATGTGCTCGGCCAGCAACGGGCAGGACTTGTCGCCATGGATACCGATGCGGTTCCAGCAATCATCGATGGCCTGCGCATCTTCACGGGTGACGTCCAATGAATAGGGATGGCTCATCGTTTCAACTCACTGTCGGCAGAGCGAACGCTGCGGGCCGCGCGCTCCTGCAATCGTTGGGCCCCGGCCACATCACCCTGGGAAGCCAGCAGCGCGCCCAAGTGCGCCAGGGCTTCGGGGTGCTGGGGCGCCAGGTACAGGGCCTTGCGGTAGTAACCCTGGGCTTCCATGGCGTTGCCGGCCACATCGCTGAGCAGGCCCAGCCAGTAGAACACCTGGGCCACCGGCTCGTGCTGCTGCAAATAACGCTCGCAGGCGGCACGGGCCTCGGCGCTCTTGCCCTCGTTGGCCAGGGCGGCAATGGTGGCCAGCAGGCTGGCGGCATCGCTTTCCATCAGCGCGCCGTCGCTCAACGGCGCCGCTACCGGGCGCCTGGCGAACGGCCGTGGGCGCGGCGCCGGGGGCACCAGGCTGCGCACGGGAACCGGCAGCGGCAAGGGTTGCGGCAGCACCACCGGGGCCGGCTCGGGCTCATGGTGGCGGCTGAAGGCGAAGGACTGCGGGATGCCGATGGAGCGCATGCCCAGGCGGCCCAGGAGGCTGCCTTCGGCGGGGCCGATGAACAGCACGCCCTCTTCATGGGTCAGGCGCTTGAGCACCTCGAACACCTGGCGCTGGGTCGGCTGGTCAAAATAGATCAGCAGGTTGCGGCAGAACACGAAATCGAAGGCCGGTTCACTGGCCAGCAAGCCCGGATCCAGGACATTGCCCACCTGCAACCGCACCTGCTCACGAACCCGCTCGCTCAGGCGATAACGCTCGCCTTCTTCAGGGTTGAAGTGCCGCTCGCGAAACTCGATGGGCTGGCCACGAAAGGAATTCTTGCCGTACAGCGCAGCCTTGGCCCGCTCCACCGACAACGGGCTGACGTCCAGGCCGTCGACCTTGAACTGATGCGGCGCCAGGCCGCCATCGAGCAGGGCCATGGCGATGGAATAGGGCTCCTCGCCGGTGGAGCACGGCAGGCTCAACAGGCGCAGGGCCCGCATGCCCTTGATCTGCGCCAGCCGCGCCTTGGCCAGCTTGACCAGGGTAGCGAAGGATTCCGGATAGCGGAAAAACCAGGTTTCCGGAACGATCACTGCTTCGATCAGGGCCTGCTGCTCATCCCGCGAGCCTTGCAGTTTCTGCCAGTACTCATCGCTGCTGCGGGCATACAGGGCATTGCAGCGCTGGCGTACCGCGCGCTCGATGATCGCCGGCCCCACGGAGGCGACATCCAGGCCGATACGTTCCTTGAGGAAATCGAAAAATCGTTGCTCCTCGCTCATCGAGGCTCCTCAAGCGATGCCGGATCCAGGGGCACGGCGGGAAACAGCAGCTCACGCACCTTGAGGGGCAGCAGGTCGTCGACCCGCACCCATTGCAGCAGGCCCTGGGCGTCTTCGCGCACCGGCCCCAGGTATGGCGCCTGGCGGTTGTCCAGGCCATAGGGCTGGAACTGCGCCGGGTCGCAGCGCAGGGTGTCGTTGGCCTGCTCCAGCAACAGCCCGAGAATCCGCGCCGGCTGCCCGGCATCGCCACGGTAGTGCACCAGCACCAGCCGGGTACTGGTGCGCAACTGCGCCGGGCGGCCGAAGGTCAGCTCGCACAGGTCGATGACTGGCACCACCACGCCGCGATAGGCAAACACCCCGGCCACCCAGGACGGCGCCTGGGCAATGGGCTTGAGCTGCAGGCGCGGCAACACCTCCACCACATCCACGGCCTGCAGCGCATAGCGCTCCTGGCCGATGCGGAACACCAGGAACAGAGCATTCCTGGCACCAGTTGCGCCGTTGCGCTTGTGCGCGAGCTCATCCATCAGACTTTGAAACGCGAAACGCCGCTGCGCAGCCCCACCGCCACCTGGCTCAGCTCGTCAATGGCAAAGCTGGCCTGGCGCAGGGACTCGACGGTCTGGCTGCTGGCATCCCCCAGTTGCACCAGGGCATGGTTGATCTGCTCGGCACCCGTGGCCTGGGCCTGCATGCCCTCATTGACCATCAACACCCGCGGAGCCAAGGCCTGGACCTGATGGATGATCTGCGACAGCTGTTCACCCACCTGCTGCACCTCGGCCATGCCGCGGCGCACTTCCTCGGAAAACTTGTCCATGCCCATGACCCCCGCCGACACCGCCGACTGGATCTCACGGACCATCTGCTCGATGTCATAGGTGGCCACTGCGGTCTGATCCGCCAGGCGCCGCACCTCAGTGGCGACCACGGCAAAACCGCGGCCGTACTCGCCGGCCTTCTCGGCCTCGATGGCGGCGTTGAGCGACAGCAGGTTGGTCTGGTCGGCGACCTTGACGATGGTCACCACCACCTGGTTGATGTTGCCGGCCTTCTCGTTGAGGATCGCCAGCTTGGCGTTCACCAGGTCTGCCGCGCCCATCACCGAGTGCATGGTGTCTTCCATGCGCGCCAGGCCCTGCTGGCCGGAGCCGGCAAGCACCGAGGCCTGGTCGGCGGCGCTGGACACTTCGGTCATGGTGCGCACCAGGTCCCGGGAGGTCGCGGCGATCTCCCGCGAGGTGGCGCCGATTTCCGTGGTGGTGGCGGCCGTCTCGGTGGCGGTGGCCTGTTGCTGCTTGGAGGTGGCGGCGATCTCGGTCACCGAGGTGGTGACCTGCACCGAGGAGCGCTGGGCCTGGGACACCAGGGCGGTGAGCTCGGTCATCATGTCGTTGAAGCCGGTTTCCACGGCGCCGAACTCGTCCTTGCGGTCCAGGTTCAGGCGGCCGCTCAGGTCACCGGTGCGCATGATTTCCAGAATGCTCACGATACGGTTCATCGGCGCCATGATTGCGCGCATCAGCAACAGGCCGCAGAGCCCGGCAGCCAGCACCGCCAGCAGCAACGACACGCCCATGCTGACCTTGGCCGCGGCCACTGCATCGTCGATGGCGGCGGTGGCGGAGTCGGCCACGGCCTTGTTTTCGCTGATGATGTCGTTGAGTTTCATCCGCCCGGCGGTCCAGGCCGGGGTCAGTTGCTCATTGAACAGGCGGATTGCCTCGGCTTCCTGGCGACGCTGGTGCAGATCGAGCACGGCGGCCTGGATGCGGTTGAACTCCTGGTGGTCCTTCTCGAAGGCATCGAACTCGCTCTGGTCCTCGCGGCTGTTGATGGTCTGCTTGTAATTGGTCATCTGGGTCTGCAGGCGTTCTTCGAAGGCCTTGAAGTCCGCCTTGTCCTCGGCGCTGATGTCCTGATTCTGCTTGAGGCCGATGATTTCCTGGGTCTGCAGGTAGGTGTCGACCCAGGCGCTGCGGATCATCGAACTGAAATAGACCCCGGGCACCGCGTCATTGCGCATGCGCTCTTCACCGGATTCGATCTTCAACAGCCGCGAGTACGAGACGACGACCATCAACAGCATGATGGCGATAATCACCGCAAAGCTCGCCAAAATGCGTTGGCGCAACGTCCAGTTCTTCACAGTCAGTCCTCGAGGCCATTCAAAAATGTGGGGAGTATAGCCGAGGACGATGCAGGTTTTATGGGTGGTTTAGCACCACGGTTGGCACTTTCGATAAATTTGTGCACCCGCTCTGGATGGCGGCTCAGCGGCGGTTTTATCACCCCAGCCAAGGCAATTCGGCAAATCCACCCGGCAGAACCGCCATCCGTGGCGAACGGCACTCCCAGCGCCGCTTCAGAGATTGTTCTGGCGCACCTGGTTCTCCAGTTCGGCCTTGAGCCCCGGCGCCAGTTGCAACTGGCGCGCCAGCTCGTCCAGGTAGGCTTTTTCCATGAAGTGCTCTTCATCCACCAGCATCACGCTGGCCAGGTACATTTCCGCGGCCATTTCCGGCGTGCTCGCGGCCCGGGCGACATCCGCCGGGTCCAGGGGCTTGTTCAGTTCACTGTGCAGCCACTGCTGCAATTGCGGGTCGTTGTCCAGCTTGCGGAACTCGCCCTCGATCAGCGCCCGCTCGCGCTCGTCCACATGGCCGTCGGCCTTGGCCGCCGCCACCAGCGCCTTGAGGATCGCCTGGCTGTGCAATTCCACCTGCTGCGCCGGCAGGCGGTCCAGGGTCTGGGGTTCGTTGCGCGGCGCGGCGCCCTGCTGCGCCTGCCAGTTGCCGTAGGCTTTGTAGGCCAGCACGCCGAGGGCCGCGAGACCGCCGTAGGTCAAGGCCTTGCCGCCGTACTTGCGGGCCTTCTTGTTGCCCAGCAGCAGGCCCATGGCCCCGGCTGCCAAGGCACCGCCACCGGCACCGGAAAGCAGCCCACCGAGGCCGCCGGACTGGCCACCGAGCAAGCCGCCGAGGCCGCCCTGCAAGCCCTTGCCGTGCTCCGCCGGCGCTGCGCCTGCCTTGTTCTGCAGCATTTCCTGGCCGGACCTGAGTAATTGATCGAGCAATCCACGGGTGTTCATCTGCTGCCTCCGGAAAATAGGTGTCATGTCGACACATAAGGCTGTAAGCCTAGAGAGAAGTGCCCGGGTCGATGCGGCGATAGTGCTTCTGAATGTTGCTTTGCCCGGCCTGGAACACCGGCGTCGCCCCACTGGATTGGCGCCCCGAGTTACGGCACTATCCGCCTCCTGAAAAGCACCGGCGCCACTGCCCGGGCTCACCCCATACCTTCCGGCAGCAAGGATGCTCCCATGCCCCGTGACAACCCCGCCACCGCCTGCGAGTGCCGCCCATGAGCCTGGACGCTGCCAGCCGTTATCAGGTGACGCGAATCCTCACCGGCCTGGTGCCCCATTGCCTGCCACCGCTACTGTTCTACTACGCCCATGTCTGGGGCATACCGGTGTACCGCAGCCACTTCGGCGCTCTCGCCAAGGGCTTCGGTCTGGGGATGATGGTGGAACTGCTGCTGCAACTGCTGATCGTCGTCAGCTTCCTGCAGGTCCTGGTGCCCCAGCTCAAGGTCAAGCTGGTCCTGATCGGCACCCTGGCGCTGTTCACCGCCTGGGCAATGTTTCCCGACCATCCGATACGCGGCTACGTCTACTGCTTCCTGATGACCGTGCCGCCATTGCTGGCGATCTGGCTGGCGCAGGGTCTGTGCCGGCTGTGCCTGCCCAGGGAGCAGTTGCATGCCCAGTAGAAACACCCCAATTGCGCGCTTCTGGCTGGCGCTTGTACTGCTGATCATGGGCCGCCCCTGCCTGGCCATGAGCCTGGAGCAGCAGTTCGCCGGGCTTGCCGACTGCTCCATGGAAAACGTCTATCTGGACGCCAGCGACCACCAGCCCCGGGGCGCGTACTTCAGCGAACGCCAACTGCAGCCCTGCGAGCTGGACGAAGCCGCCCGCTATTGCGTCGACGACCAGTACCACGGCCTGGCAGTCAGCGCGGTGATGATTCCCTATCGCGGGCCGTTCTCGGTCCACGCCCTGTATCTCAAGGACAGTGTCGACAGCGTGCGCCAGCACCTGGGAACCGCCTTCTTCGGTGATGGCCGGGAACGCCCGCTGCTCACCGAAGACCGCCATACTCCCGGCAGCTCGGTGCTGTATTGCGACCCGCAAAGCCAATGAGCCTGCTTGCCCACATGCCTGTTCTGTATCGCCCCCGGATGACCCTGCCGATGCCCACCCCCCGTCGCTGTTTGCACCTGATCGCCCTGAGCCTGATGCTCGGTGCCGCCGCCCAGGCCGCCGCCGCACCTGCCTGCCCGTCCAGCGACCTGAAGGTCTTTGCCCAGGCCTTTGGCAGCAGCCCGGAACTGCAGCAGGCATTCACTGCCGTGCCACTGGTCGAGCAACGGCCGATCACTGACGAGCGCGGCCGGGAAGTCACCGCGCGCTACAAGCTCACGGGCGACACCCACCACCTGCTGACCCGGCTCGCCCCCAAGGCCCAGGCCGAAGCTGGCCTGCAGACCTTCTGGGAGGGCAATACCCTGGTGGTCAACGATCCCCTGGGCGATGTGGTGCAAGCCTTCGTCTTTGAACAGGGTGCCTGCTGGCAACTGGTGCGCGTCGAGCAATGGTCCATGGACGAATTGCTCACACACAACGCCCCCGCAGGCGAAAGCGCCCTGCAGCGACAGATGCGCAAGGCTGACCTGTTCCTGGGCTACGGCGGACGCGAGCAGTACCCGCTGACCGCGTACTTCTTCGAGCTCGGGCAACGCATCCTGCTCGATGCCGCCCGCCACGGCTCACCCAAGGCCGCGGTGCAGGCGGTCAGCCTCGGCTACTCGGGCATGGCCCCGGCGCTCAAGCCGGGGGAGCCGGAAGAACTGCTGCTGCCCTACGCCAAGACCGATGCCGAGGCGGCGCTGATGCTGTCCATGTACTACTGCGACCCAGTCGGCGATGGCTCGATCACCCAATGCCAGCAGCCGCGCAAGTCCGAAGAGCTGGTGCTGCGCACCGCCAGGGAACTGGATTCAGGCAGCGCCTTCTACTACCTGGGCAGTGGCTATGCCGATGGCCAGTGGGGCGTCACCGACAGACCCAGGGCCCTGGCCTGTCACCAGGAAGCACTCAAGCGCGGTGACCTGCATAGCCTCTGGCCGCTGACCTGGTGGAGCAAAAAGAATGAGATGCCGGCCGGCGGCGCCCAGTGCCTGGAACCTTCAGCGCCCGCCCAGGCGGGAAGCTGAGCCCGCCTCTTGACGCTTTTTAACAAAATCCCCATAGCTGCGCCCCGGCCTGATCGGGTTAATTGAGCCTCTGGCTCGATCAACCCCGGAGGTCCGTTCCATGCGCTGTACCCCGCTTTCACCACCGCTGTTGCCGGTACCCCGCAGATGACGGCCTCCGGAGCGACGCAAGCAGCGCGCCTGGAGCAGGTGGACGCCCTGCGCGGTTTCGCCCTGCTGGGCATCCTGGCGGTGAATATCTGGTCCTTCGCCGATCCGTACTACGCCTCGTCGGTGAGCAACCCGGGCTACGCCAGTAGCCTTGACCACCTGGTTCGCTGGCTGGTGTCGGTGTTCTTCGAGACCAAGTTCTACCTGCTGTTCTCGTTCCTGTTCGGCTATAGCTTCACCTTGCAGATGACCTCCGCCGAACGCTCGGGGGAGCGCTTCGTGCCGCGCATGTTGCGCCGGCAACTGGCCTTGCTGGTGATCGGCCTGATCCACGGCACCCTGCTGTTCTATGGCGAAATTCTCTCGCTGTACGCCGTGCTGGGGCTGGTCCTGCTGATGCTGCGCGGCTTGTCGGTCCGCTGGGCGGCGGCCCTGGCCGCACTGTTGATCAGCGGCACGGCGGCGCTGTTCCTGCTGTTCGGCATCACCCTGCTGGAGGCCGGCCTCTACACCGGCACCGCCGATGGCGGGCCGGTACTCAAGGACCTGGCCCTGAGCGGCAGCGCCCTGCAAACCCTGGCCTACAACGCCTCGCACCTGCTGGAAACCGCCTCGGCGCTGTGGCTGCTGCAGGGCCCCTGCACCCTGGCAATGTTCCTGCTGGGCTATGTGGCGGGGCGCAACAAGCTGCTGGTGGCGCCCTACGCCTTCGAACCGCACCTGGCACGGCTGCTGAGGATCACCCTGCCGCTGGGCCTGGGTGGCGCCCTGCTCTACGGCTACTGGGCGGCCTATGCGCCCGGCGGCGGCCTGGAAGTGCTCGGCTACGGCATCAGCCAACTGACCGCACCACTGCTCTCGGCCAGCTACGCCATGCTGCTGCTCAAGGCCTTCGGCTCGGCCCCGGGCCAACGCCTGTGCCGACGGCTGGCGCCACTGGGCCGCATGTCCCTGAGCAACTACCTGCTGCAATCGCTGATTCTGGGGCTGCTGTTCACCGGCTACGGGCTGGGGCTGGTCAACCAGTTGCCGCCGCTGTGGATTGTGCTGCTGGTGGTTGCCATCTACCTGCTGCAGATGCAGCTCAGCACCCTGTGGTTGCGCAGCCACCAGTACGGCCCCTGCGAGTGGCTGCTGCGGGCCGTGACCATCGCGGCCTGGCCAAGCTGGCGCAAGCGCCTGGCGGCCTAGGCCAGGCGCAGGTACAGGTGGATGTCCTCGGGCTCGATGCGCAGCAGTTCCGGGTCGGGCGTGGCCAGCAGTTCGCAGCCCAGGCTCCTGTAGAAATCCACCGTATGCCGCGACGGCGTGGCCGACACATACAAGCCCTGCCCCCCCAGAACCAGGGCCTGCTCCCGGGCCAGCGCAAACAACTGCCGGCCCAGGCCAAGGCCACGATAGGCCTGGCTCACATGGAGAAATTTCAACTGCCGCAGATCCAGCCCGGCACAGGCGATCGGCAGGCAATCCACCACCACCGCGGCCACCAGCGCCGGGCCGTAGAACACCCCGTACAGCCAACCGCCACGCCGGTAACACTGCTGCAAGATCAGCGCATCATGCTCGGCCTCGCCCTCCGGCCAGCCCTGCACCACTTCATGCTGGGCGTAGCAGCTCAATTGCCCATTGCACAGGCGGTAGAACTCATCGATGACCTCGGCGCGGTCGATCCATTTGAGCAAAGGGATATCGTCTTCGCCGAGCAAGCGCGGGTGCAGCATGGGAGCAGTTCCTGAAGGGGATCGGGCGGTTACCAATGGACACAAGCTAATCATTTTTCTGCCCCTGGCGAACCGTTTATTCTATCCGGCGTCTGTTTATAGTCCGTTGCGTTTGGCCGATGGCATGACCGAACCACCCCTCGCGATCCCCCCACGCAGCCAGGAACGGCTTGGGATCTTTCTCTGATCAAGGTTCAACCATGCACCGCAGGAATCTCCTCAAAGCCTCCATGGCCCTGGCGGCCTATACCGGCCTCTCGGCCAGCGGCCTGCTGGCCGCCCGCGCCTGGGCCGGCGCCGCTGATGGCCTGGCCCAGGCGTTCGATTTCGAGCAGCTCAAGGCCCAGGCCAAGCAACTTGCCGCCAGCCAGTACGTGGACACCAAGCAGGTGTTGCCGCCCACCCTGGCGAAGATGACCCCGCAGAACTTCAACGCCATCCAGTACGACAGCAAGCACTCGCTGTGGAACGAGTTGAACGGGCAGTTGGACGTGCAGTTCTTCCACGTCGGCATGGGCTTCAAGCAGCCGGTGCGCATGCACAGTGTCGACCCCAAGACCCGCCAGGCGCGGGAGGTGCACTTCCGCCCGCCACTGTTCAACTACCAGAACACCAGCGTCGACACCGCCCAGCTCAAGGGCGACCTGGGCTTTGCCGGGTTCAAGCTGTTCAAGGCCCCGGAACTGGACAAGCACGACGTGGTGTCCTTCCTTGGTGCCAGCTACTTCCGCGCAGTGGACGCCACCGGCCAGTACGGCCTCTCGGCCCGTGGCCTGGCCATCGACACCTACGCCAAGCGCCGCGAGGAGTTCCCCGACTTCACCCAGTTCTGGTTCGAGACCCCGGACAAGGACAGCACCCGCTTCGTGGTCTACGCCCTGCTGGACTCGCCGAGCGCTACCGGTGCCTACCGTTTCGACATCGACTGCCAGGCCGAACGCGTGGTGATGGACGTCGACGCCCACATCAATGCCCGCACCGCCATCGAACAACTGGGCATTGCACCGATGACCAGCATGTTCAGCTGCGGCACCCATGAGCGGCGCATGTGCGACACCATCCACCCGCAGATCCACGACTCCGACCGCCTGGCCATGTGGCGCGGCAACGGCGAGTGGATCTGCCGCCCGCTGAACAACCCGGCGAACCTGCAATTCAACGCTTTCGCCGACAAGGACCCGAAAGGCTTCGGCCTGGTGCAGACCGACCACGAGTTCGCCAGCTACCAGGACACCGTGGACTGGTACAGCCGCCGCCCGAGCCTGTGGGTCGAGCCCACCACCGCCTGGGGCGAAGGCAGCATCGACCTGCTGGAAATCCCCACCACCGGCGAAACCCTGGACAACATCGTGGCCTTCTGGACCCCGAAAAAACCGGTGGCCGCCGGGGACTCGCTGAACTACGGCTACAAACTCTACTGGAGCGCCCTGCCGCCCGTGGGCACGCCCCTGGCGCGAGTACACGCCACCCGCTCCGGCATGGGTGGTTTCGTCGAAGGCTGGGCCCCGGGCGAGCATTACCCGGAAGTCTGGGCGCGGCGCTTTGCCGTGGACTTTACCGGCGGCGGCCTGGATCGCCTGCCAGCGGGCACTGGCATCGAGCCGGTGGTCACCGCGTCTAACGGCGAGGTCAAGGACTTCAACGTACTGGTGCTGGACGAGATCAAGGGCTACCGCATCACCTTCGACTGGTTCCCCACCAACGACAGCGTCGAACCGGTGGAGCTGCGGCTGTTCATCCGCACCAACGACCGTACCCTGAGCGAGACCTGGCTGTACCAGTACTTCCCGCCGGCGCCGGACAAACGCAAATACCCGTGACCCGCTGCCAGCCCCGGCCCGCCCTACGGGCCTCTTCGCCGACAAGCCGGCTCCTACAAATCGCACCCCCCCCCGTAGGAGCTGGCTTGCCAGCGAAGGCGTCGGTGCATACAGCGCCTGCCTCAAGGGCCTCTTCGCCGGCAAGCCGGCTCCTACAAATCGCACCGCCTCCGTAGGAGCTGGCTTGCCAGCGAAGGCAGCCTGAAGCCAGGCACAAAAAAACGGCCCACACGGGCCGTTTTTTACATCGGCAAAAGCCTAATCGCGCAAATCCGACTCATGAATCGGCTGGTCCCTGTGGGTCGCCCGCTGGTACTGCGCCGGCCAGATCGCCTTGCGCCCGCCCAGGTCGTCATCGGCATGCAGCGGCCAGTAAGGATCACGCAACAGCTCACGGGCGAGAAAGATGATGTCCGCCTGACAGGTGCGCAAAATATGCTCCGCCTGGGCCGGTTCGGTGATCATCCCCACGGTCCCGGTGGCAATCCCCGACTCCTTGCGCACTCGCTCGGCAAAGCGCGTCTGATAACCCGGCCCGGTGGGAATCTCGGCATTGGCCGCGGTGCCTCCGGACGACACATCGATCAAATCCACCCCCAGGTCCTTGAGGCGCCGCGCCAGCTCCACGGTCTCGTCCGGGTTCCAGCCGTCTTCCACCCAATCGGTGGCCGACACCCGCACGAACAGCGGCAGCTCCTCGGGCCACACCGCGCGTACCGCCTCGGTCACCTGCAGCACCAGGCGAATGCGGTTTTCGAACGAACCGCCGTATTGGTCCTGGCGCTGATTGCTCAGGGGCGAGAGGAACTGATGCAGCAGGTAGCCATGGGCAGCATGCACTTCCACCACCTTGAAACCGGCCTCCAGCGCGCGTTTGGCGGCCGCGACGAAGGCCTGGA
Organism: Pseudomonas sp. GW821-FHT07F01; assembly: GCF_059418825.1. Classification (NCBI taxonomy): domain Bacteria; kingdom Pseudomonadati; phylum Pseudomonadota; class Gammaproteobacteria; order Pseudomonadales; family Pseudomonadaceae; genus Pseudomonas; species Pseudomonas sp. GW821-FHT07F01. The sequence continues at coordinate 61,213 of NZ_JBWKQO010000004.1, read as the reverse complement.
TGACTTCGCCGATCTGCCCTTCATCGAGCTGGGTCGGCGGTGTGTGCTGCGGGTCGAAGGCAATCCGCGAGGGCCCCACCGGCACCCAGCCGCCGTCCTCGGGCTTGACGCTGCCGGACTTGCCGAGCCAGGGCCGATGAGTACTGGCCTTGCGCCCGGCATGGGCCAGCTGGATACCCGCCACCGCGCCCTGGGCGGTGATGAAGCGGGTGATGCGCTGCAAGGGTTCGATCTGCGCGTCGTTCCACAGGCCCAGGTCCTGGGCGGTGATCCGGCCTTCGGCGGTAACCGCCGTGGCCTCGGTGAAGATCAACCCGGCGCCGCCGACGGCGCGGCTGCCCAGGTGCACCAGGTGCCAGTCGTTGGCCAACCCGTCCACCGACGAGTACTGGCACATGGGCGACACGGCGATGCGGTTGAGAAGGGTCAGTTGACGCAGGGTATAGGGTTCAAGCAGCAGACTCATGGGGCACCTCTCGGTCAATGGTCAGGCTCCAGGGTTCTGTTTGAACGGTCGACGAGTGACTGCGAAGTGAAGCGCCCGCCCCCGCGGGTAGAAGAATGACAAAAGGTCACAAGGCCAATCAGACAGTGCTTAGAGACTAGTCGACAACACTGTCGCCGGCAGGGTTCCTGATGCGTGCCCGGGCAAAAAAGGCGCTGCTCCCCTTGTAGCCGCTGCCGCAGGCTGCGATCGGCTGCGTAGCAGACGTGGGGCTTCAAAGGCCCTCAGAGGTCGGCGCAAGATTGCCGGCAAGGCCCTGCGGGCCTTTTCGCAGCCTCGCCACAGGCTTGGCAGCGGCTACAGGGGTTGCCAGCAGAGGCGGGGGAAGGTGGTGGGGACGCACAAGGCAAGGCCCGGCGCCCCTTCGCAGGTCAGCGCGGTTCGATGTGGGCGATCATCAACTGCACGGTTTCCTGGCCACGGAACTCGTTGAGGTCGAGTTTGTAGGCCAGCTCCACCCAGCGGATGGTCGGGTTGGGCCAGACTTCGCGATCGATGCCGAAGGCAATGCCGTCCAGCTTCAGCGAGCCGCATTCGCTGCGCAGCACCACTTTCAGGTGGCGTTCGCCAACGATGCGCTGCTCCACCAGTTCGAACACGCCATGGAACATCGGCTCGGGGAAATGCTGGCCCCAGGGCCCGGCATGGCGCAGGGCGCGGGCCAGTTCCAGGTGGAACTCTTCCACGGCCAGGGTGCCGTCCGACAGCAGGCGCCCGGTGAGGTCTTCTTCGCGCAGCTGGCGCCGCACTTCTTCGTCGAATGCCTCGGCAAAGGCCGGGAAGTTCTGCTCCGGCAGCGACAGGCCGGCGGCCATGGCGTGGCCGCCGAACTTGCTGATCAGTTGCGGATGGCGCGCGGCCACGGCGTCCAGGGCGTCACGGATATGGAAGCCCGGCACCGAACGCGCCGAGCCCTTGAGCATGCCCTCGCCGGCATCGGCAAAGGCGATGGTCGGCCGGTGGTAACGCTCTTTCAGGCGCGAGGCGAGAATCCCGATCACCCCCTGGTGCCAGTCGGCGTCGAACAGGCACAGGCCGAACGGCATCGACTCCACCGGCAGCTCCTTGAGCTGAGCCAACGCTTCGCGCTGCATGCCCTGCTCGATGGATTTGCGGTCCTGGTTCAGTTCGTCCAGCTGGGCGGCCATGGCCCGAGCGGCGGAAACGTCGTCGCTGAGCAGGCACTCGATACCCAGGCTCATGTCGTCCAGGCGCCCGGCGGCGTTGAGCCGCGGGCCGAGGATAAAGCCCAGGTCGGTGGAGGTGATGCGCGAATGATCACGCTTGGCCACTTCGAGAATCGCCTTGAGCCCCGGCCGCGCGCGACCGGCGCGAATCCGCTCCAGGCCCTGGTGCACCAGGATGCGGTTGTTGGCATCCAGGGGCACCACGTCCGCCACGCTGCCCAGGGCCACCAGGTCCAGCAGCTCGCCGATGTTCGGCTGCGGCCGGGTTTCATAGCGCCCCAGGCTGCGCAAACGGGCGCGCAGGGCCATCAGCACGTAGAAGATCACCCCGACCCCGGCCAGGGCCTTGCTCGGAAACTCGCAGCCCGGCTGGTTGGGGTTGACGATGGCGTCCGCCGCCGGCAGTTCATGACCGGGCAAGTGGTGGTCGGTGACCAGCACTTGCAAGCCTGCTGCCTTGGCCGCCGCCACGCCCTCGACACTGGAGATGCCGTTGTCCACGGTGATCAGCAACTGCGGTTCGCGCTGCAGGGCCACGGCGACGATTTCCGGGGTCAGGCCGTAGCCGTATTCAAAGCGGTTGGGTACCAGGTAATCGACATGGGCCGCACCCAGCAGGCGCAGGCCCAACAGGCCCACGGTGCTGGCGGTGGCGCCGTCGGCGTCGAAGTCGCCGACGATGAGGATGCGCTGGCGCTGGTCCAGGGCGGTCACCAGCAGGTCCACCGCGGCATCGATGCCCTTGAGCTGCTGATACGGGATCAGCCGCGCCAGGCTCTTGTCCAGCTCCTCCACCGACTGCACGCCACGGGCGGCGTAGAGGCGGGTCAGCAGCGGCGGCAGATCGCCGAGAAAGGGCAGGACGGCGGGCAACTCACGGGGTTCGATACGCATGGGCTAACAGCAACTTCTCTGGGGGGACGGTGGATCGTTCAGGGGCAGAGCGGGCGATCAGCCGCGCTCGCCCAGCAGCCATTCCAGCTGCACTTCGTGCTGGCCGCGATCATCGGTGACGAAGATCGTGCCTTCGCTGATCATCACGTCCCACTTGATGACGCGCGGCATGTCCTTGGCCAGGGTCTCGAGGACTTCCTGGGGCACGCCGGCGATATTGAGGTTCTTCAGGTTCTTCACCGCGTCCAGCACCCGGGTCTGCCAGACCCGCAGGCTGCCGTAGGCCAGGAGGCTGGTGCGTTCGGTGCGGCGCGAGCACCAGGTCAGGCGATCGGCGTCCGGCTGGCCAACTTCGATCCAGTGCAGCACGCGGTCATCCAGGCTCTTTTCCCACAGGGCGGGTTCATCCACGTCCGACAGACCCCGACCGAACGACAGGTGCTCGTTGTACCAGAAGGCGTAGGCCAGCAACCGTACGGTCATGCGCTCTTCGGTTTCCGAAGGGTGACGGGCGATGGTCTGCTTGACGCTTTCATAGACCCCACGATCGAGGTCGGTCAGGTTCAGTTCGAATTTGTAGGTGGTGGACGGCTGGGCCATGTGCGGGCTTCTTGAGTGTGCGAAAAGGCGGCAAGTCTAACCCGAAACCTGCCGCCCTGCCCGACCGCTGACCGGGCCAACCCTGCCCTGGATGACATCCGCTGAAACGCATTGGCTGGGTAAAGTCGGTTGCCAGCCTGTAGCCATGGCTTTATAACCCCGCGCAAACCGGCTGACGCGCACCGCGCCAGAGCCGCTGTGCAATAGAAAAGGACGTCCATGACCCTCTTTGTCACCCTGCTCGTCATCGTGCTGCTGTTCATCGCACTGATCCTGTACTTGCGCCAGAAATCCGCCGACCAGCAGCAGTACCTGGAACAGACCGGCAACCTCACCGCCCAGATCAATCAGACCCTGCTGATGAGCAAGGCCGAGCCGCAGCTGGCCCTAGAACTGGCGCTGCAACTGCCGGAGGGCGAAGCGCAGCAGTTGGCCCTGCAACTGGTGGCCAGCGAGCTCTATGTAGCTGGGCACAAGGCCCAGGCCACGGCGATCTACCAGCAACTGCCGCCTCACGCTCGGGAATACGTGCTCAATACCCTGATTGAAACGCTGCTCGACAGCCAGGATACCCAGGCCTGCCTGGAGCTCCTGGAGCACTGGGGCGAATCCCTGCCCAGCTGGCCGCTGCTGCAGGTGCCAATCCTCCATGCCCGCGGTGAACAGGCGCGCGCCCTGGCCCTGATCGGCGAACTCGGCGACCCGAAAAACCCTGCGGCCCATGAACGCGACAGCATCGGCAATCTGCTGATGCTGTCGCGTCTGCAATTTCAGGCGGGCATGCAAGACGCCGCGCTGATCAGCCTCGAACAGGCCTGGGCGAGCTTCCAGCAACCCGGGCAGGAGCGCTATCACACTGTGCTGCGCAGCCTGTTCGACGCGTTCGCCACCCAAGGGCATGCCGAGCGGATTCTGGCCCACTCGGCCGAACTGCCGGCCGAGGAACAGGTGCAGGCGCTGATCGCGCTGTTCGATGCCGGCCAGGTGGAGCCGGCCTTCAGCTTGCTGGCCGACAACGGCACCCTGTACTCCTCGACCTACAGCGACCTGATGGACTCGGCCCTGAAACGCCAGCCAACCGAAACCGCCCTGCGCCTGCTGGACCTGACCCCCGAGATGCACCAGCACAGCCTGCTGCTGCAACTGCTCAACCATCTGGCGGCCCAGGGCCAGACCGCCGAAGCCGAGGCCCTGCTGCAGGCGCGAGCCAGCCACGAGTCGCAGCGTCCGGGGCTGATGCTCAACCTCTGCGATGAGTTGCACCAGGCGCAGCCGCAATGGACCACAGCCCTGCTGGCCCAGGCCCTGCAACTGATCGACGGCTACAGGAATGAACATGAGTTCTACAACAGCTTGCGCATGCAGGCCCTGCAAACCCAGCTACTGATGCAAAGCCACCTGCCAGCTCATCGCCGGGACAGCTGGCTGGTGCGCAGCAGCATCGAGGAAATGCACCGCCTGCGCCAGCAGATGCCCGGTGACGAGCAATTGCTGCACCTGTGCGACCAGGCCAAGCTGCTGCACGCCCTGGACCAGACCGCCCAGGCCAGGTCCCTGCTGGAGCAGGCGGTGCAGCTACTGGATGGCGAGCCGCTGCCGGATGTGGATGAGATGGACGCCCGCTTCTACCTGGAGGACATCGCCAGCGCCTACCTGAACATCGACGATGTACAACAGGCCCAGGCCCTGCAGGACCGGCTCAACGCCGAGGATTCGGGCAGTCGCATCCTGGAAGAGGAACTGCTGCTCAACCATATCCAGCATCAGCGTTACGCCCAGGCCATCGAGGGCCTGAACCTGGGCATCCTGCTCAGTGACAAGAAGCCCCTGTCGCTGCTGTACCAGGCCCTGGAAGACCTGCAGCAGCGTGCCCCCGAACGTGCCGGCGAGCTGAAACAGCAGCTGATGGCGCGCATTGCCAACGGCCAGATCTGGCTCAGTTCCCAGACCAACTGACGCCCCCCGGTTGCGCGCCCTTGGCGGGGCGCGTCACCGGCCAACAGCCGCACCCGAGGAAGATTCATCATGGAAGTACTTGTCATCCTGCTGCTGATTACCGGCGTGATAACGCTACTGGTGGTCTATGCCAACAAGCGCAGCGCCGGCAATGACCTGGGCATCACCCTGGACGAGGCTGCGCAGATCAATCGCGCGGCGCACCTGAGCGCCATCGAACCGCAAGTGGGCCTGCAACTGGCCCAACGCCTGACGGGCAAAGCCCGGCAACTGGGGCTGTTCCAGATGCCCGCAGCGCTGTACCGGCAGGGGCACCCGGAACAGGCCCTGGAAGTACTGGCCGAGCTGGATGAAACCTACCAGCCCATGGCACTGAACCAGTTGCTCGAAACCCTGCTCGACAACGACGGCCCGCAGGCTGTGCTGGGCTTGCTGGAGCGCCTGCATCAACCCCTGCCGTCAGCGCCCTTGCTGCGCATCCCGCTGCTGCTGGCCAAGGGTGAACACGAGCAGGCCCGCGCCTTGCTGGTGACCTTCGGCGTCAACCAGCTGAGCCCGGACTCCCCCGGCGAGCACCGGCAGTTGGCTGCCCTGCAACGTAGCTTGGGCCTGGCCGACGAGGCTGCCATCAGCATCGGCCTGGCCTGGCAACTACTGCTCAAACAGCCGGTCAACGAACTGGACCCACACGAGATAGAGCAGACCCTGCGCGAGTACCGTGCCCAGGGGCAGGATGCACAGTTCCCGGCCATGGCCGCGCAATTGCCCGGATCGGCTCGGATCATCGTCGTGACCCTGCTCATGGAAACCGGGGAATTCGAGGCCGGGTTCGAACTGCTGGCGCAGGCCCCCGAGCCCGAGGACTACTTCGGCTACCCGCCGCTGCTCAAGCTGATACTGGACGCCAACCGCCCGGATCTGGCTCCACGGCTGATCGCCCAGATGCCGGAAAGTTACGCCAGCGATCTACTGCTGAGCCTGTTGAACTGGCATGTCGGGCGCAACGAAATGGCCAAGGCCGAGGCGGCCTTGCAGGCCTGCGCCGTTTCGCCCTCGCAGCGTATCTGGTGCCTGGTCTGCCTGTGGGGCAGCTACGTCGAGGAACACTCGCAATGGTGCGCCCATCTGCTGGAGCAAGCCTTGCTGGCACTGGAGACCTTGCGTGGCGATGAGCAATGGCCGTGGTTGCGCCTGCTGATCCTGGAAACCCAACTGCGGGTGCAGGCCGACCTGCCGCGCCTGCGCCGCGACAGCTGGCTGATCCGCAACAATCTGGAGGAAATGGCGCGCCTCAACACCCAGCTCGAATACGCCGATCGACCGATGAAACTGGCCTTGCAGGCCAAGCTGCTGCATGACCTGGAGCAGACCCGGCAAGCCGGTGAACTGCTGGACCAGGCCGTGCAAGCCCTCGACGACAGTCAGAATGCGCCTCTGGATCCAGCGGAAAAGAACTTCTTCCTGGAACAGCTGGCGCTGAGCTACGTCTACATCGACGACCAGGCAAAGGCTGTCGAACTGAAAGCTCGCCTGGAGCAACAGACGGCCTACACCCACCAGTTGAGCCAGGCCATGGTGCTCAAGCACATCCACGAGCAACGCTTCGACGAGGCGATTGCCGGGCTGGAACCGAGCAACCTGTTTATCGGCGAAAACCCGGTGCAACAGTTGCACCTGGCCCTGGAAACCCTGCGCCAGAGCGCCCCGGAAAAAGCCCAAGGGCTGTGCCAGAAGTTGATCGACCACCTGGCCGCCGAGAGCGCCTGGGGCCAGCCGAACGCCGCCTGAGGCCGCGTCAAGGCCCGCCGCTGCACGCCTTAACGCGGCGCGTAGCGGCTCCAGAGTTCGTTGAACTCCTTGAGGTAACTGGCCACCAGTTGCGGATGGTCGATCACCAGCAGGTTTTCCTCATTGCCGGTGGTGGCGCTGCGGGTCCAGTTGAAGCTGCCGTTGAGCAGGGTCCGGCCATCGAACACGGCGAACTTGTGGTGCATGTGGAACGGCGTGTCGTCGATCCGCACCGGCACCCCGGCCTCGCGCAGCGCGGCGATATCGCTGCCGACATCGAACTGCTTTTCACTGTCGCTGATCACCCGTACGGCCACGCCGCGCTGGTGGCAGGCGCGGATTTCGTCGCTCAGTTGATCGTCGGAAATGGTGAACACGCAGATATCCACCGAGATCCGGGCCTGGCGGCACAGGTCGCGGATCTTGCGCCGGCAGTCTTCGCCGGGGCTGAAGTGGGCGCTGGCCATGTCCCGGACCGGGGCGCTGTTGGCGTCCAGGGTCTTGATCACTTGTTCCAGCCACTTCAACGCCGGCAGCACATTGACGCTGTCCGCCAGCGCCAGCTCGCGCACCAGGTCAAAGGCACGGTTACGCATGTAGCGCACCTGGTCCTGGCCCAGTTCGCTGCCCAGCTGGCGCAGCTCGTCCCGCTCTTCGTTGCTCAGTTTCAGGTCCAGCACGCTGTCGCGCAGTTGCTGGTCCAGGTGGGCAAAATCCATGTCGTGATCCTTGGCTGTTCGCCGGAAAGCCGGCTCCTACGGTTGGGAGTCCTTGAGGGTCGGAACCTCGCCGTTACTGAGCATCTGGCTCAGTTCGTCGAGGCGCGTGGCAATGTCGCCAATGCGCTGGTGGCTGTGCAGGTCGACATCGATCTTCTTGTGCATGACCTTGAGCAGCGGCAGGAAACTCTGCTCCAGGTGCTCGGAGAGGTTCTCCAGCACTTCACGCATGCCTTGCTGCGGCGCGGGCCGGGCCAGGCCGCGCACACCTTCCACCAGATCGTTGAGCTGCGCCACGACGCGGGTACCGACATCGCTGTCGCTGCCGCCCATGGAACGGTTGCGCACGAAGTCGCGCTTGATCTGGGTCCAGCGCTCGCTCTGCTCCGGGGTCTGGTTGCCCCGCAGTTCGGCGAGCTTGAGCAGGTTCTCTTCGGCGCCGGTGGTCAGCAGCTGGGATTCGCCCTGGTAGTGGTCGGCCAAGAGTTGCAGGAGCTCGGCATCGTTCATCACCGCCGAGATCTTCTCGGCCATCTTGTTCATGTTGCGGTAGCTGCCCTGCAACTTGAACGGCGGCTCGCTGCGGTACTGGTCGGCCTGGGCGGCGCTGGCGATGTACTGCTGGTTGACCCGCAGCACCACGTCGCGCACCTGCATCAGGCGTTGCAGGGTGGTGGTGATCTCGTTGATCTCGGCACCGCTGTAGCTGTGGCTCAGCTCGTTGCTGGAGAAGGCCTTGCCCTCGGCCTTGGCGACGAAGCGGTAGACGTCCGCCATGTCGCGGGTGGCCAGTGGCGCCAGCACCGGGTTGGAGGTCAGGCCGTTCTCGATGTAGCTCAGGGCGAAGGCGTCCTGCATGCCCCCCAGGGTGTCGCCGAGGTTATAGATGTCGGCCCGGTTGGCCAGCATGTCGGGGATCTTGAACACTTCGCCGGACTCGGTGTACGGGTTGCCCGACATCACCACGCAGAACTTCTTGCCGCGCATGTCGTAGGTCTTGGTGCGGCCTTTCCACACGCCTTCGATGCGCCGGGTGCCGTCGCACAGCGAGATGAACTTCTGCAGGAATTCCGGGTGGGTGTGCTGGATGTCGTCGACATAGAGCATCACGTTGTTGCCCATCTCCAGGGCCAGGTTGAGCTTCTCCAGTTCCTGGCGCGAAGTGGCGTCCGGCGCCTGGGCCGGGTCCAGGGAACGGACCTGGTGCCCCAGGGCCGGGCCGTTGATCTTCATGAAGATCAGGCCCAGGCGGTGGGCCACGTACTCCATCAGGGTGGTCTTGCCGTAGCCCGGTGGCGAAATCAGCATCAACAGGCCCATCAGGTCGGTGCGCTTGTTCTCGCCCACGGTGCCCATCTGCTTGGCCAGGTTGTCGCCGATAAAGCCCAGGTACACATCGTTGATCAGCTTGTTGCGCACGAACGAGCTCAGCGGCCGCGGCTTGAATTCGCTCAGGCGCAGGGCCGAGCGTTCGCGGCTGATGATGCCCTGGCGCAGGCTCTGGTAACGCTGCAGGCCAGGCAGGAATTGTTCGCGGTGAGCCCGCAGGCGAGCGAAGAAGCCGTCCACGGTGAGGGACAGGCTGCGCTCCTGGATGCGCGGGTGTTCGCCCATCAGGTTGTCGACCTTGAACCGCAGATCGACTTCGGTGATGCGCTTGGCAAAGTCTTCCCGCAGCAGCGACAGGGCCACCGCCTCGGGCACGTAGTCGGCCCACTCGGCGAACTCGCCCTCGGCGCACAGGGCCGAGAGCCAGTTCTCGGTCAGCGCCCACTGCGCAGCGGGCCGCTCCACCAGCCGCGCCAGGGCCTGCTGGTAGTCGTCCCACATCCGCGCGCCTTGCAGGCGCAGGGTCAGGGCTTCCTGCAGTTGCTTGGCGTATTTGCTGAAGGTGAATTCGATGCGTTCTGCGGCCAGTTCCTGAACCAGGTACTCGGCAGCCTCGGGCAACAGCTCGGCGGCCAGGGTGAAGGCGTGCTGCTGATGCCAGTCACCCAGCGCCACGAGGATTTCCTCCTGCAATTGCAGCAAGCCTTCACGACGCCCGAACAGTTGCTGGATATGCCGGCTGGTACGGGCACGTTCCACCCATTGCCGAGGTTGCGGCTGTTCCTGCTGGCGATCCCAGTAGAGGCAGGCAAAGGCACGGGCCGCCGCGCCGAAACGCAGCAGGCCGGCGCTGTCGCGCAGGGGCAGCAGCTGCAGGAGGATCGCTGCGGCGTCGTGGTCGTGGATGCCCTTCTCGTAGCCTTCCTTGTAGCGCGGCGCGGCAAAGTCGCGGATCACCCGCGCCAGTTCTTCAGGGTGCGCCAGCAAGGGTTTCAGGCTTTCCAGGCTCAGGCCTTCCTGGCCGCGGTCGGCAGCGTCCAGCACCTGCCCGGCCAGGTATTCGGCGCGGTACAACTGGGCCGATTCCGACTCCAGGGCTACCTGCCAGAAGTCCCGCAGGGCCTCCAGCTCGGGGTCGCGCAGGGGTTCGAGGAAATCCGTGCCGGTGAGGTGCAGGTGCAGCTCATCGCCCCGGGGCATCAGGGTCAGGTCCAGCTCCTGGGTGTTGACGCTGAAGCGGTGGCGCGGCCCCAGCTTGATGACGTTGCCGCCCTCTTCGAACAGCTCGGTCTTGTCGCGCAGGGCACGCACGGCCTGGTCCCGGGCGCCCTTGAGGCGCGACTCGACATCGTCGGCCTTGACGCTGTCCTTGAGCTCGCGCAGGCGCTCGGCCAGCTCCCGCAGCTTGAGGATCAGCGGGTCGGCGGCGAAGAACGCATTGAGCTCTTCGGCCTGGGTGAACTTGGCGGTGCGCCGACCGAGGCTGTCGAGAATCCGCCGCGCGGCATCCAGCAGGCCCTGGGCCTTGCGCTGGCGCTCGTCGAGCAGCGATTGCTTGTGGGCCTCGAAGGTTTCCAGCAACTCCTCGCGCTTGCCGAGGATGTCGCCGAGGAACTGTTCGTGATCGCCAAAGCGACTCTCCAGCTCCTCAAGCTGCACCAGCAAGCGCGACAGTTGCTCATCGCAACGCTCGGGGTCCTGGGCCTGGGCCAGGGCGTTGGTGATGCCCTGGCTGAAGAGTTTGAACTGGGCGCCGAACTGGGCCACGGTCTCGGTCGAACCCAGGGCCTTGCGCCGTTGTTCGGCGCGGGCCTTGGCCTGGTTCAGGCGGGCGTAGATCTGCGAGATGGATTCGATGATGCGGGTGCGCTGGGTGGCGTCGTCGATCTGCAACGAAGCCATCAGGCTCGACAGCATGTCCAGGTCCCCGGCCATGGCTTGCAGGGCGCCCAGGGGCTCGCTGAGCTGGGCCACGGTTTCGGCTTTCTGCGCCTGGGCGTCCAGGGTTTCGAGCTGGGTGACGAAGGGTTGCAGGGCCTGCTCGCTGGCAAGGAAGGTCGCGGTGCCGGCGGCAGTGCGTTCCTGGGCCTTGAGCAGCTCGGCTTCCATGGCGTCGATGCGCGCCACGTCGATGTAGCGGTAGTCGCGAATGGTCAGCAGCAGGCCGCGCTGGGTGGTGATGCCGTTCAGCGCATCGACGAAGCTCTGGACCTGGTCCCAGCTGTCCACCAGCAGGCTGTCCAGCAGGGCTTTCTGCTTGGCCTCCGCGGCCACCATGGCCTGGTCCGACTGGCGGCGGATGCTTTCGACCTTCTCGTATTCGTCCAGCACCAACTCCGACGTGGACGCCACTTCCCGCAGCAGCGGGGCCAGGCCGTCCAGCTCGTCGCTGCCCAGCCAGTGGTACACATCGAACAGCCGACGGGTGTTCTGGCACAGCAGCGAGTAGCGCTGCACCGACACCGCCGGGGTGTCGATCTCGCGGCACAGGTCGTAGAGGTCGGAAACGCTGCGCACCAGTTCGGCGTTGCCGATGCGCCCGAGGAAACCGCTGCGGGTCGGCTGCCGCGCGGCGTACTCCTCGGTGAAGAACGGTGTCTGCCAGACCTGCATCGGGTGGACCCGGGTCGGCTCGTCGCCCTCGGCGGCGAAGATCACCATGCGCCCGTCTTCCAGCCGCGCGTAGCCGTGGCCGAACAGCGGGTTCTGCAACTGGCGGTTGATCATGTTGTAGGTCAGCAGCACCGAGCGGCCCTGCTCCGGGTGGTAGAAGATGTACTGCACATCTTCACCGTTGGGCGAGCGCACCGAGCGCTTGTAGCGCATGCCCTCCATGGACTGCTCGAAAGTCTTGTACTCGCCGCTTTGCAGGTAGTAGCCGCCGGGGAAGATGATCCCGTGGTCCTCCGGCAACTGCACGCAGGCCAGGCCGATGGCGTCGATGCGCTCCACCTGGCGAGTCAGGCTGTTGAACACCAGATAGCGCCACTGCTCTTCACGGTACGGCAAGACCTTGAGCAGGATCAGGCTGCCCAGGCGGGCGAATTCGATCTGCGAGTCGTCCAGGGACTGGGTCTTGTCCAGCACCTCTTCGCGGTAGATGCCCAGGCCCGATTCGGTGTTGTTCTCGACCTTGATCGTCAGGTCGCCGCCGATGGTCTCGACGAACACCGTGTCGAGGATGTTCAGGTGCGGAAAGCGGCCTTCGACCACCATCTCGCGGGTGGCTTTCTTCCATTCGAAATCGAAGGGCGCCGGCAGGGCGATATCCCGCTCGCCACGGTTGTCGATGTAACGGACGTCCCGTCCGTCCACCGAGATCGACCAGCGGAACACCCGCACATCGGTGACGCGCTCGCCGATCTGGAAACTTGCCAGCAGCTTGCCGTCACGGATCGCCAGCTGCAGCAGGCGGGTGTTCTTGTAATAGGTATAGAGCTCGTTGAAATCGTTGAGGAAGCCCTGGGCCGCCAAAAAGCTGCCTTCCAGGGGCACGGGCTCGGCCTCGTAGCCTTCGCCCTCTTCCACCAGCCGGTAGAGGGAAAACACGTCAGCGACGCTGGTTTCCTTCTTCAGGCCGATAAACACGTTGTAGCCGAACAGCAGGCAGTCGCCGACCTGGACGATGTCCCGGGCGATGCAGTTGTTCTCGGTACGGATGCGCACCCGCCCGACCACTTCCATGCGGCTGTTGCCGAACTCGTCGAGACGCCGCTGGTTGAGGTCGTCAGTGGTGGCCCGCAGGCGCTGGCCCTGGTCCAGCAGGCGCTTGTGCAGCACCTCATAGGCGCCGCCTTCGGCGACGGCCTTATCCAATACGTCCTGTGGGGGAGTTGCGACTTGAGCGTCCGACATCGTGGCCTTCCTGGATCTACGGCGGTATGCAAAAAAGCGGACTCCTCAAACCTGGAGCCCAGCACCTGAAACCAGTCAGCTGAAACCCGCCGCCTGCCACCTGCCCTGCAGCCGTCGATAAAAACGGTGGCTACAGGATCAGGTGAGGGCTGGTGAATCAGCTGTGGTCAGGCATTTCAGGCTTCGGCAGACGGAGCGTCGGCCTTGCGCGTAACGGCAGCGGCGGCCAGCTCAGCGGCTACGGCCGGAGCGCCCTTGCCATTGAGCAGGCGTGCCAGCACGTCCTGGACCACCGGGCTCTTGCCCACCACGCCCTCGATGGCCTTGCCCACCGACAGCGACTTGGCGAAGGAATTGAAGAAGTCGCCTTCGCCGCCGACGATCTCGATCTTGGCCTTGCTGAGGGCAGCCGACAGCACTTCGGCCTGGTCCTTGGCGATTTCCTTGTTGGCGGCGATGGCAGCCATCGCTTCCTCGAAGTTCTTCTCCAGTTGCATGCGGAACTCTTCGTGGGACCGCGCGCTGTCGCTGAGGGAGTCCAGGGCACCGAACTTCTTGCCCAGGCCTTCGGCCTCGGCGTTCAGGCGCTGCAGCAGCACTTCGGCTTCGGCCGAACCCAGGTCCTTGGTGGCCTTGGCCTTGGCCGCGCCCAACTGTTCTTCGCCACGGGCCTGGGCACCGAGCTTCTCTTCCATGACCTTGGCTTCAGCGAGGCCGTCCTTCTCTTTGGCAGCCGCCTGGGCTTCCATGATGCGGGCGTCGGCCAGGCCTTTTTCCTGCTCGCCACGGGCTTCGGCAATCAGCTGCTCGGTGCGTACGCGAGCCTGGGCCAGGCCTTCTTTTTCCTGGGCCGCTGCGGTGATTTCCAGCACCCGGGCATCGGCCAGGCCAGGCGCGGCGCGCTCGGCTTCCAGGCCTTCGGCCAGGCGTTTCTTGGCTTCGGCCTGCTTGGCCGCGGCTTCCAGTTCGGCCTGGGCCAGGTTGTTGATTTCCACGGCCTTGTGCTTGGAACGGGTCTCGTCGGCTTCGGCCTGTTTGACCTGGCGCACCAGATCCTGCTCGGCTTCGGCCTGGGCCTGGATCACCACCACTTGCTTGGCGCGCTCGGCTTCGGAGACTTCGCGCACTTCCTTGATCCGCTCTTCCTCCTGGGCCACGGTCTTCTCCACCGCTACCCGCTCACGGATCACGGTGGCGATGTTCTTGCGCTGCTCTTCCAGAGCCTTTTCTTTCTCGATGCGTTGCAGTTCCACTTCACGCTCGCGGGCCACCACTTCCAGGTCCTTGGCGCGGGTGACTTTCTCGACTTCGATGACCACCGCACGCTGGCGGTTCTGCTGGGCCACTTCGACTTCGCGCTGATGGTTCTCGGTGCGCACGTCGATTTCCTGCTGGGACTGAATGCGTGCCTGTTCGGCCTTCAGGCGCTCTTCTTCCTTGACCTTGGCGGTCTCGGCTTCCTCGCGGGCACGGATGGTTTCGATCTCGCGCTTCTGCCGGGCTTCGGCATCGGCCTGCTGGCGTTCGAGGGACAGCGAGGCTTCGCGGGTCTCGACGTTCTTCTTCTGGATCGCCAGTTCCTGGTTGCGCTCCAGTTCGTTGGTGATGACGTTCTGCGCCGCGGTCAGCTCGGTGATCTTGCGGATACCCTCGGCGTCGAGAATGTTGCTCGGGTCCAGGGAGTGCTTGGCGGTCTGCTCCAGGTAGTCGATGGCCACGTCTTCCAGCACATAGCCGTTGAGGTCGTTGCCGATGATCTCGATGATGCGGTCGCGGAAGTCCTGGCGGTTCTCGAACAGCTGGACGAAATCGAACTGCTTGCCCACGGTCTTCAGCGCTTCGGAGAACTTGGCGTTGAACAGTTCGTTGACCGCGGCGCGGTCGGAGGCACGGTCGACACCGATGGCCTTGGCCACCTTGAGCACGTCTTCCTGGGTTTCATTGACCCGCAGGTAGAAGGCCACGGTGATGTCGGCGCGCATGTTGTCGCGGCAGATCAGCCCGTCCTTGGCCCGACGGTCGACTTCCAGGGTGATCAGCGAGATGCGCATGAACTCCTTGAGGTGGATCACCGGGTACACCAGGGCACCGGTGAAATGCACCTTGGGGGTCGAGGACATGTCGTTGACAATCAACGCCGTGCCTTGGGGAACCTTGATATAGAAGGCCTTGAACAGGGCCAACAGGCCGAAGACCACCAGGACGACGAGGCCGATCCCGAGCAGGATGGGCAGCAGCGACGGTAAATTCATGCAATCAATCTCCTTTGATTCTTGAGGGAGCCCGGGCTCAGAGGCCGCGAAACTCGTCCTCTGTAATGACCCGATAGGCGTGTTGCGCCTCCAGATACTCCAGTAACACGACGCGATCGCCGCGTTTGAAAGCTCGTGCCTCATCGGCACGCACACGCAGGATCAGGCCCGCGCCGCCGTCCTCGAGCACGGCTTCGCCATGTTCCAGGGTGACTCTGCCGCTGCGTACCACAGCCGTCTGCCCCAGCACCGACTTGCTGCTGGTGGCCTCCATCTTGAGAAACAGCGGGCGCAGCGGACGACAGATCGTCGCGCTGATGGGCGCTGCCAGGAACAGTGCGAGCACCGCCAGCAACAGGCCCAGGGGATAGCGCAGCCAACCCAGGGGCAGGTGGCTGAGCACGTAGAGTTCGGCGAAATAGGTCAGGAACCAGCTGAAGAACATCAGCAGGGTCAGCACCAGGGTGACCGGCACCCCGTTGAGTTTGAACTTGATCAGCAGCCCGGCCAGGCCTTCGCCGGCGTGGGCACTGTCGAGCAGCGAGTCGGCCTCGAAGTCCAGCAGGTCGACTTCAAGCATGCCCATGGCCACCACGGCCCAGTAGATCACGGCCAGGCAGAGCATGAAGCTGAACAGCACTGTGGGGAACGACAACACTGTCTGCAGGAAGATTTCCATTGCTTTCCTATCCCTGAAAAAGCCGGGCAAGGCCAGGCGGCCCCGCCCCTACAACACAACGGTTAATCAGGACTTGCTACGGTCCTTGAGGCGCGCCAGCACGCTGTCGGCGCTGGTGCTGCCGGCAACGATCCCGGCTTCACGCAACTTGGCATCCAGGGCATCGTCCGGGCTGCTGGTACTGGCCAGCTCGGCCGCGGCGTCCATCTTTGCCGCGCGCTCGGCCTGCTTCTGCTTGATCCGCTCCAGGGACTCCACGGCGGTGTGCAGCTTGCTCTGGGAGCCGCCGTAGCGCTGGGCCACGGCCTGCTGGGCCTTCTGCACGCTTTCGGTGGCCTTGACGGTATCCACCTGTTGTTTCAAATGCTTGATATTGCCCTCGGCCTGGGTCACGGCCTTGCGCAACTGCGCGACGCTGGCGGCAAAACCATCGGCCTGCTCACGCTCCACGGCCAGGTCATTTTCCAGGTTGGCGATCTTTTGCGCCACTTCCTGGGCAAGGGCTTCGTTGCCCGCTTCCAGGGCCTTGAGGGCGTAGCTTTCATACTCGGCGATCTTGGCCGCGCTGCCGTTGGCGCGCTCGGCGGCGAGTTTCTGCCGGGCCATGATCTCGGCCAGGGCTTCCTTGGACTTGCGCAGTTCCTGATCGGCGTCGCGGATCTCCTGATCGAGAATCCTCAGTGCCTGGCTGTCCACCAGGGCCTCGCCCGCCTCATTGGCACCACCGCGCAGCGCGGTGAGCAGCTTGCTCCATACGTTCATGTGCATTCCTCCAGGTCAGGCCTGAGCCTTCAGGTAGCCTTCGTAGGCCTCGGTTGCCCTGATCACGTTGCTGGCCAGGGTTTCGATCTCGTAGAGCACGTTGGAGAGAATCGAGGTTGCGCTCAGGGCGCCGTACATCATGTAGTGGCGCTCACCGCCAAAGCGGGTTTCCAGGCCGATGCTCGACAGCGGGAACAACTGGCGGCTGAGCAACACTTCCTCGTTGAACGCGGCCACATCGGTCACTTCGCTTTGCGGCCACAGCAGCGCCTCCACCAGGATCTGCTCGCCGGACAGGGCCACGAACAACGGCAGGTCGCCGTATTCGCGCATGGTCACGTGCAAGCTCGGCTCGGCACCCTCCAGCAGTTCAACGCTGGCTTCGCCACTGCTGAACAACTCGGTGGCTACCAGGGCCTGGCACAGCGATCGGGCATTCCAGATCTGCGGCATGCTCATTTCTCCATCCTTTTCCACAGGAGCCAGCCCTTCTGAGGGCTGACGCAGTTTGCGTTCAACCGCCAGCAACGCCTGGGCGTTCTCCGGCAGTATCCAGACTTCCTTTTTCACCAGGCCCTGATCACGCAGGCGCTGGCGGAATAAACGTTGGTAATGGGCTGAGGATTTGTTTTCCATGGCGCAGAGACTAGAACATCACATGTAAGGCTTTCAATTCATCACATGTAAAATTTACAGGCGACATTTGTAACAAGAAATATCAGGAGGATCGCTCGGCAAACAGCCGCAAGGCATCCATCGCTGCATAGACCCTTTTACAGCTTTCGCAACCGCTCTTTTTTCAAGCGGCGTCATTAAACCCTGCCGCCCAATGGAATGAGAAGCACAATAATCCTTGGCCCGAGCGGGAAATAATCGGCAAAGGCAGGCGTCAGGCGCTGCCTTAATGGCGACCAATGGTCTAGGCTAGGCGGATTTTCCTGCCCAGCGGATGCCCCATGACCAGCCTCAGCAAGCCCCTCGCCGGATTGAAAGTGATAGAACTCGGCACCCTGATCGCCGGCCCTTTCGCCTCGCGCATCTGCGCCGAGTTCGGTGCCGAGGTGATCAAGGTCGAGTCACCCGATGGCGGCGATCCGCTGCGCAAGTGGCGCAAGCTGTATGAAGGCACCTCGCTGTGGTGGTTCGTCCAGGCACGCAACAAGAAGTCCCTGACCCTGAACCTCAAGCACCCGGAAGGCCTGGCGGTGCTCAAGCAACTGCTGGGCGAAGCGGACATCCTGATCGAGAACTTTCGCCCCGGCGTGCTGGAAAAACTCGGCCTGGGCTGGGACGTGCTGCACGCCCTCAACCCCAAACTGGTGATGGTGCGGCTATCGGGCTTTGGCCAGACCGGGCCGATGAAGGACCAACCGGGCTTCGGCGCGGTGGGCGAATCCATGGGCGGCCTGCGCTACATCACCGGTTTCGAGGACCGCCCACCGGTGCGCACCGGAATTTCCATCGGCGACTCCATCGCTGCCCTGTGGGGGGTGATCGGCGCGCTGATGGCGCTGCGTCACCGCGAGGTCAACGGCGGCCAGGGGCAGGTGGTGGACGTGGCGCTGTACGAGGCGATCTTCGCCATGATGGAAAGCATGGTTCCGGAGTTCGATGTATTCGGTTTCATCCGCGAACGCAGTGGCAACATCATGCCCGGCATCACCCCTTCGTCGATCCACACCAGTGCCGACGGCAAGCACGTGCAGATCGGCGCCAACGGCGATGCGATCTTCAAGCGCTTCATGCTCCTGATCGGCCGTGAGGACCTGGCCAATGACCCGGCCCTGGCCAGCAACGACGGGCGCGACACCCGCCGCGACGAACTCTATGGGGTGATCGATCGCTGGGTGGCGTCCCTGCCCCTGGAGCAGGTGCTGGAGCAGTTGAACCAGGCCGAAGTCCCGGCGAGCCGGATCTTCAGCGCCGAGGACATGTTCCACGACCCGCAATTCCTCGCCCGGGAAATGTTCCTCCAGGCCAGGCTGCCGGACGGCAAGGCCTTCAAGATGCCCGGCATCGTGCCAAAGCTCTCGCAGACTCCGGGCTCGGCCGACTGGGTCGGCCCCGAGCTCGGCGAACACTCCAGCGAAGTTCTGGCCGGCCTGGGCTACAGCAGCGAGCAGATCCAGGACCTGCGCAACTCTGGGGCAATCTAAGCTGAAACAGCCGTCTCACACTGCCCCCCCGCAACGGGCCCAGCGACGCCCGAGGCCAGGCCTTGGCCGGTTGACGATGGCGCTCGCGACCTGCCTGCTGTGGCTGCCCTGCGCCCCCGGCCACGCCGGCGAAATGCTCACCTGGCTGCTGCGCGACCTGCCGCCGCTGAATATTTTCGAGGGCCAGCAAAAAGGTCGAGGAGTGGTCGACCTGCTGATGCCGCAATTGATTGCCAGCCTGCCGGAGTACCAGCACGAACTGGTACGGGTCAATCGCGCCCGGGGCATGCAGATGTTGCGCGACCCCAGCTTCACCTGTGATCCGGCGCTGATCTGGAACAAGGAGCGTGCGCAATGGGTGGCCTTTTCCATCACCAGCTTTCGAGTGCTGAGCAATGGCCTGGCGATCCGCCGTGCCGACCGTGAACAGATCGCGCACTTCATCCATGACGGCAAGGTCGACCTGCATGGCCTGCTCGACAGCGGCAAGGAACTGATCGGGGTGGTGGCCGAGCGCAGCTACGGGCAACAGCTCGACAACCTGCTGCAGCAGGTTGCTCCGCAGCAGATCCGCGCCCACTACGGCAACGACGCCCTGGGCAGCCTGCTGCAGATGCAGCGCCTGGGGCGCCTGCAACTGCTGTTGGGCTACTGGCCGGAAATCCGCTACCAGGCCGTGCAGCAGGGCATGGACCCGCAGGATCTGGAGTTCTACCCGGTCGAAGGCACCAGCAAGTATCAGGAAATCCACGTCGGCTGCTCCGATACCCCGCAGGGCCGCAAAGCCATCACCCGGATCAACCAGGCCCTGCTCAAGCTGCGCGAGGAGCGACTGGTGGAGTTGTATGCCGCCTGGCTGGACCCCGGAATGCGCGATGAATACCGCGCCGATGCCCGGGCCTACTTCCAGGACTTGAAGGACCACTGACAAACGCCGGGCAAAAAGAAACCCCGAGAAGTGGGGAGACGACTCGGGGTTAAACGTGGTCTTTGCAGACCCGTACCAGCAGGCCACAAGCACCGGAGCACAATGCCTGATCCTGCTGATACTGAGTCTGACTGACGGGCCTGGCGGAAGGTTCCGTAAAATTTCAGATCAATTGCGCCGGGCGAACGCCTTGTCTTCGGCGGCATGGCGCAGGGCGGCGATCACGCAGGGTTCGAGCCGGCCTTCGGCGATCAGCACATCACGGTGCAGGCCGTCCACCACATCAGTGAGCAGGCGCTTGTCAGTGAGCTGGGCCCGATTGACCTCACGCTCCACCACGATGGCGCCGGCAGCATTCTTCAAGGTCACCAGGCATTCGCCCCGAGCCCCGCAAGGCGTCAGAGCAACCTGGTAAGGGCTCAGGGCCTCACTCAATAAAAGACTGATACTTTCCATCTAGATCACCACTCAATAGCTCGAATTAAAGGTTCGAAAACAAAAATGCCGGTAGCTTTCTGACATTCAAGTGACCATCGCTCAGAGAAGAAAGTTCGCCACACCTACTGCTGCCGACCTGAGTCAATCGAGCATGCACGGGTAATATGACAGCTGAAAAACGGCCGACCAGGCGCAAACAACGCCGCCTTTGCATTGGAGCTCAGCTTTGAAAGCAACGACGAACAACAAATTGCGCATCATCCTTGCCGACGACCACCCGATCTTCCTCATTGGCCTGCGCGCCGTCCTGGAACAGGACGACAGCCTGGCCATCGTCGGCGAGGCCAGCTCGCCCTCCGCCCTGGCGCAACTGATGCAGGAGATCGAATGCGATGTGCTGGTGACGGATTTCATGATGCCAGCCGAACAGCAGAACGACGGCCTGCGCCTGATCGAACAGCTGCGCCGCCGCCACCCCGACCTGCCCATCGTGGTGGTGACCATGCTCAACCACCCCGGACTGTTCCGCTCGATCCTCGATCTGGGAGTAACGGGCCTGCTGAGCAAGGCCAGCCTGGCGGACGAGCTGCCGACCGCCATCGCCCGGGCGCGGCAACACAAGCCCTACATCGCCCAGGCCATCAAGCAGGCCCTGAGCCTGGCCGGCGAAGTGGGGCCGGACCGCCTGGTTTCCAGCGATCAGTTGTCGCCGCGGGAGCTGGAAGTGATCCGCCTGTTGGCCGCTGGCCATGCGGTCGGGGAAATTGCCGCGCAACTCAACCGCAGCAAGCAGACCGTCAGTGCGCAGAAGGTCAGTGCCATGCGCAAGCTCGGCCTGTCCAGCGAAGCCGCGCTGTACATCTACGTGCAGGAGCACGGGCTGTCCTAGGCACACAGGCCCTCAGCGCCAGCCCCCTCAGCACCCCGGTCCAGCGCCTGCGCCAGCCACTGGCGCATCTGGGCAGCGCTCATCGGCCCGGCCAGGAAGCAGCCCTGCAGATGGGCCGCCCCCAGGGCCTTGGCCGCCTTATAGTCGGCCTCGCTCTCGATTCCGGCCACCACCACTCCCAGGGACATGCGCCGGGCCATGTTCATCGCCCCACCGACCAGGGCCACCTTGCGTTCGTCGGCCGCCATGCCCACCACGAACACCGGGGGAATCTTCAACTCGGTAAAGGGCAGTTCCAGCAGGCGCTGCAGGCTGGTGCCGCCGATGCCGAAGTCGCCGATGGACAATTTGCAGCCGATCATCCGCAGGCGCAGCAGCGCCTCCACATGGGCGGTATCGGTCTGTAGCCGGGTGGTGTCGATGATTTCCAGGGTCAGCAGCCGGGCGGGCACTTCGAAACGCCTGAGCAAGGCCTCCAGCTGACGGGGAAACAGCGGCCGTTCAAGGATGCCGATGGGAATGTTCACTGCCACCGGCAACGAATGGCCCATCACCAGCTTCACCCCGGCCGCCAGCTCCAGGGCCTGTTCCAGCATGTGCCAGGTAAAGATCTCCTGCAGGCCGGCGAACTCGATCAATGGCAGAAACTCCCCGGGCATCAGCAGCCCGCGCTCGGGGTGCTGCCAGCGGGCCAGGGCCTCGACCCCCTGGAGCTCGCCGTGGGGCTGGATGACCGGCTGGAAATGCGCCACGCCGTGGCCCAGGATCGCCGCCAGCCCTTCCTCCTGGGTGACGCTGTCGAGGGAAAACGGCTCCAGCCCGAGCAAGTCCCGCAGCAACGCCTGGTCCGGCGCCGGCGCCCCCTGCCTGGAGTGCTGCTGGTAGGCCGTGAGCAAGTCGCCGATCACCGCCACCGAGGCCGGCTTGGGCAGGCAGCCCAGCACTTTCAGGCCCAGCTCCCGGGCCATGCCGGCCGCCCCCTCCAGCACATCCTCTTCAGCATCGCTGAGGATGATCAGCGCCCGGGCCCGCTCCTGGCGGGCCAGGTCACGGATCAACTCCAGCCCGTCGGCCTGCTCCAGGTACAGGTCGCAGATGGCGATATCCACCGGCCCCTTGCTGTCCAGCGAACGCCGCGCGGCCTCGACACTCTCGGCGGTCAGCACATTGAACACGCCATTGGCGTTGAGCATCTGGTGCAGGGCCATCAATTGGAACGAGTTATCTTCGAGAATCAGCACTTTAAGCGAATGCATGGGGCAACCTCCGGTACGACGTGCGTGGCAAGTATCCACAACGAGCCGGCAGGTTAATAAGACAATTCCTACGCACACATAGGACAAGTCTTAATCATCCAGGACAGCCTGGATATCACTGCGCAAGCTGGCGATGACCTCCAGCAACAATGGCCAATGACGATCGATGGCCTCGTCCTGCCGCCCCTTGACCAGCCCCTCGAGCTCGATACAGGCCCTGGCCAGGGGCAGGGCATCGATCAGGCAGCACACGCCCTTGAGCCGATGCAGGGTACCCCCTAGGCGTTCCCGGTCGCGGGCCTGGTGCGCCGCTTCCAGCGCCTGCTGCTCCTCGGCGAGGTTGCGCAACAACTCGTGCAGCATGCGTTGCAGCACCTGGTCGTCGGCCTGGGTCATGCTGCGCAAGGTCTGGATGTTGAAGGATGGCGGCGGCAGGAAGCGCGCCAGGGCCTGGGCCAACTGATCCAGGGTTACCGGCTTGACCAGCAGTTGATCCATTCCGGCCTCCTCGCAGCGCTCGCGTTCGTCTTCAAAGGCATTGGCGGTGCAGCCGATCACCGGACAACGCCCGCGCCCTTCCTGTGCCTCGGCCTGGCGTATCGCCTCGGCCAGGGCGTAGCCGCTCATGTCCGGCATGTTGCAGTCAGTCATCACCACGTCGAAGGTGCCGCTACGCCATTGCTGCAACGCCTCCCGGGCATTGTCACAGGCCACCACCCGGTGCCCGAGGAACATCAGTTGCTGGCACAGGACCATGCGGTTGGCGCTCAAGTCATCCACCACCAGCACCTCCATGCTCCGGCTCGGCGGACGTTCCTGCGTCGACGCCGGCCCAGACTCGAAATCGTCACTGACCCGCTCCAGGTACAACTCCAGCGACACCACGGTACCGACCCCGGGCTCGCTGAGCAGGTGAATCCGCCCGCCCATCAGTTCCACCAGTTGCCGGCAGATACTCAACCCCAGCCCGGTGCCGCCGTAGGCTGACGAGGTCATGGCATCGGCCTGGACAAAGGGCGTGAACAGCTTGGCCTGCTGCTCGGCGCTGATACCGCGGCCGGTGTCCGCAACACTGATGCGCAGGCACTCAAGGCCGGACTCGTCAGGCTGGCACTCTACCGTCATCCGCACCTCGCCCTGGGCGGTGAATTTCAGCGCGTTGCTCAACAGGTTGTGCACTACCTGGCGCAGGCGCGCCGGGTCGAACAGATAACGGCCCTTGGCCCGCTCACTGAACACCAGCTGCAACTGCACGCCCTGGTTGCGCGCCGTGACCTCGAACAACTGCCGGATACTCTCGAAAAACGGCTTGAGGGCGGTGACCTGGGGCACCAGGTGCATATACCCGGCCTCGATCTTGGCCAGGTCCAGGCTATCGCCCATCAGGCCGATCAATTCCTGGGCAGACTGGTAAGCCACCCGCAGGGCTTCGGAAAAGGGCACGCCGCGCAGCCGCGCCTGCTCTTTCTCCAGTTCCAGCAGGCCAAGGATGGCGGTCATCGGTGTGCGGATCTCGTGGCTCATGGTGGACAGGAAAGCCGTCTTCGCCGCGTTGGCCTGATCGGCCGCCTGGCGCGCCTCCACCAGTTGGTTCTCCAGGCGCTTGCGCTCGGTGATGTCGATCCAGCCGCCCAGCAAGCCCTGCAACTGCCCTTCTGCACTGTAGAAGGGCACCGCCCACTGATAGACATCGATAGGGCCATCCCTGGACTCCACCTGTCGGTCGGCGAACACCGACTTACCGGAGGCCAGCAACTGCATGAACTCACCATGCAACTGCTGGGCGGTGGCCGGCGGCAGGATGTCCAGTTCGGTCAGTTGCCGCCCCTGGATCTGCGCCAGGCTGGTACCCAATTGCTGTTCATAACTCTTGTTGCAGGTGATCAAACGCCCCTGCAGGTCGCGCACGAAAATCGGGTTGGGAATACCGTCGAGCAAGGCCCGCTTGAACACCAGTTGATCATTGAGCCGCTGTTCGGCCAGCAATCGCTGCTGGATCTGGCGCTTGAGTCGACTGTTCCAGGCCAGGGAAATCAGGCCGAACAGCAGCGCTGTGGCAATCGCCCAATACACCCAGTTCGGCACGCGCTGCCAGGCAGGCACCGGCACTGGCGTAGCCCCCAGCCATTTCAGGCGCAGAGCGCTGAGCTCCGCTACCGGCAAGGCTTCCAGTGCCTTGTTGAGAATGCTCAACAGCTCGGGCTGGTCCTTGCGCACGGAAAATTCGTCGGCCGACCAGGTGCCCTCGACACTGCGCCCTACCATCACCCCGGTCTCGGCCGGCCCCAGGGCTTGCACCTCGCTCTGGATAGTCGCCATGGCCTCGCCATTGCTGACCAGGGCCCGGGCCTCTTCATAGCTGGCAACGCTGCGCAGGCGAATGTCCGGGTAGTTGCGCCGGATAAAGCTCTCCAGGGTGTGCCGGGCCGGAAGCACCAGCACCTCCCCCGCCATCTGCTTCAGGCTGCTCAGGCGCCGGTCCTCGGGACGCACCACGAACACCCAGGCCGCGCCGCCGAAGGCATGGGAGAAGTTCAGGAACAACCGCCGGTCGTCGCTGGCCGTGAGGGTGGTGTTCATCTGCGCCTGCCCGCTTTCCAGCAGTTCCAGAGTCTGGGCAGTAGTCTGGCTTTCCTTCTGCACGAAATGCAGACCGGTCATGCGCGAGATACGGTTGAGCAGGTCGATATTGAGGCCGGTCCACTGGCCTTCCTTGTCCTTGAACACATGGGGCGGGTATTGCTGGGAGGCCACCACCACATGCTGGTGCTGGAGGATCCAGGCCTGTTCCTGGGCGCTGAGCTCGATCGGCTCGGCGAAGTTGCTCGCCCCAAGGCCAGTGGTCCAGCGTGCCTGGATTTCCCGGCGTATGGATTCATCGATGCTTTGCAGGGCCTTTTCCAGCAACTGCGCCAGCAGCACATTGCTGTCGCGGGTGGCGAAGGCAAAGCCGGTGGGCGGCAGGCGGCTCTCCACGTGGATCTGCAACCCCAGGTAGGGACGCAGGGCCTTGTAGGCGCGAACGATCACCTCGTTGCCGATGAAGGCGTCGGCATCCCCCTGCTTCACCGCTTCCAGGCCGCTGTAGAGGTTCGGTGAAAGCATGATCTGGCTGTCGGGATAGGCCGCATGGACCTGGGCGGCATTGGCGTAGCCGTCCAGCAGCACCACCTTCTTGCCCGCCAGGTCGTCACTGGGCTGCGGCTCGTCCCGACGCACCACGACCACCGCCAGGTCCGGCATGTAGTCACTGGTAAAACGCAGCCCCGGCGCCCCGCGCTCATAGCCGTTGGCACTGGTCAGCACATCGATGGCGCCGTTGCGCAGCGCTTCCACCGCCTGCTCGCGCTCGGAAAAGCCCACGACCTCCATGGACGTCCCCAGGCGCTCGCCCACCAGGCTCAGGTAATCGGCGCTGATGCCCTGGTAACGGTTACGGTCGCGAGTGATGTCGATGGGCTGGTAGTCATCGATGGAAATCCCCACCCTTAGGGTCCGGTGGCTTTTCAGCCATCGCTGCTCGGCGGGAGCCAGGGGCAAGGGGTCGAGATCGACAAAGGCCGGCACCAACTTGAAAGACAGGTTCTGAGCGGCGTAGGCAGGTGCCGCCCAAGCGAATATTGCACAGACCAGCACAGGCCCGCACAGCCAGCGCTGGACGGGCAGTTTCCGATAGGTTCGACGGCGAATCATCCGGGCCTCCCGACGTCTTGCGAGCCACACTCATGCCACTGGGGCAAGAAAAAACAAAGCCCGTCAGAAGACGGGCTTGTTAGTCGGCGAAGCCAATGAATCAGAGCGGCTTGCCACGATTGCCGTGCTGGCTGACAAAAGCCTGCACCGCTTTCAGGTCGTTGGCCAGGACCGTGCAGCGCTCTTCACGCTGGAACAGGTCGGACAGGTGCGCCGGCAGCTCCAGAGCCTTGCCGACACCGGCCTTTTCCACCGCATCCGGGAACTTGACCGGGTGCGCGGTGCCCAGGACCACCATGGGTGTATCCAGGCTGCGCCGGCATTCACGGGCGGCCTTGACCCCGATCGCGGTGTGCGGGTCCAGCACTTCGCCGGTCTGGGCGAAGACTTCGGCGATGGTTTCGCAGGTCTGCTCGTCGTTCACCGCCAGGGAGTCGAACAGCTTGCGCGCTTCGGTCCAGCGATCCTGTTCGACGCTGAAACCGCCGCCCTGCTTGAAGCTGTCCATCAAGGCCGCCAGGGCCGCGCCGTTGCGACCGTGCAAGTCGAACAGCAGACGCTCGAAGTTCGACGAGACCATGATGTCCATGGACGGCGACAGGGTCGCGTGCAGGGTTTCCTTGACGTACTGATTGCCGCTCATGAAGCGGTGCAGGATGTCGTTGCGGTTGGTGGCGACGATCAGCTGGCTGATCGGCAGGCCCATGTTGCGCGCCAGGTAGCCGGCGAAGATGTCGCCGAAGTTGCCGGTGGGCACCGAGAACGCGATGGAACGTGCCGGGCCGCCCAACTGCAGGGCCGCGTGGAAGTAGTAGACGATCTGGGCCATGATCCGCGCCCAGTTGATCGAGTTCACCGCCACCAGGCGAGTGCCCTTGAGGAAGCCCTGGTCGGCGAAGCTGGCCTTGACCATTTCCTGGCAGTCGTCGAAGTTGCCTTCGATGGCGATGTTGTGGATGTTCTCGCCGAGGATGGTGGTCATCTGCCGGCGCTGCACTTCCGATACACGGTTGTGCGGATGCAGGATGAAGATGTCGACGTTGTCGCACCGCTTGCAGCCTTCGATGGCCGCCGAGCCGGTGTCACCGGAGGTGGCACCGATGATCACCACGCGCTCGCCGCGCTTCTCCAGCACGTAGTCCAGCAGGCGACCCAGCAGCTGCAGGGCGAAGTCCTTGAATGCCAGGGTCGGGCCATGGAACAGCTCCAGCACCCACTCGTTGCCGTTGAGCTGGCGCAGCGGCGCAATGGCGTTGTGGGAGAAGGCGCCGTAGGTTTCTTCAAGGATCTTCTTGAAATCGGCGTCCGGAATGCTGCCGGTGACGAACGGGCGCATGACCCGGAACGCCAGCTCGTGATACGGCAGGCCAGCCCAGGAAGCGATTTCTTCCTGAGTGAAACGCGGCAGGTTCTCTGGCACATAGAGACCGCCGTCGCTGGCCAGACCTGCCAGCAGCACATCTTCGAAATTCAGGGCCGGTGCCTGGCCACGAGTACTGATATAGCGCATGGGGACAAACCTTCGGTTTGAGCCTCAAGCCGCAAGCTTCAAGCCTCAAGTCAAAGCCGATCAGCTTCTGACTTGGCGCTTGCCGCTTGCCACTTGCGGCTGCTTCATTAATTCAAATGTTCGACGCGGATACGCACCACCGGGCCAACGACGCCCTGCAGGGCCTCCAGGGCGGTGATCGCATCGTTGATGTGCTGCTCCAGAACACGGTGGGTCAGCAGGATCATCGGCACCAGGCCGTCCTGCTCTTCCACTTCCTTCTGCATGATCGATTCGATGTTGATGCCGCGCTCCGAGAGGATGCTCGCCACCTGGGCCAGTACGCCCGGGTGATCCTTGGCCTGGATGCGCAGGTAGTAGGCGCTCTCGCAGGACTCGATCGGCAGGATCGGATGATCCGACAGCGAGTCAGGCTGGAACGCCAGGTGCGGCACGCGGTTTTCCGGGTCGCTGGTCATGGCGCGAACCACGTCCACCAGGTCGGCCACCACCGAGGAAGCGGTCGGCTCCATGCCCGCGCCGGCGCCGTAGAACAGGGTCGAACCGGCGGCATCGCCATTGACCATGACCGCGTTCATCACACCGTTGACGTTGGCGATCAGGCGATCGGCCGGAATCAGGGTCGGGTGCACCCGCAGCTCGATACCGGCCTCGGTGCGGCGCGCCACACCCAGGTGCTTGATGCGGTAGCCCAGGGCCTCGGCGTAGTTCACGTCGGCGGTGGTGAGCTTGGTGATGCCTTCGGTGTAGGCCTTGTCGAACTGCAGCGGGATACCAAAGGCGATGGAGGCCAGGATGGTCAGCTTGTGCGCGGCATCGATGCCTTCGACGTCGAAGGTCGGGTCGGCTTCGGCGTAGCCCAGGGCCTGGGCTTCGGCCAGCACGTCTTCAAAGGTGCGGCCCTTCTCGCGCATTTCCGAGAGGATGAAGTTACCGGTGCCGTTGATGATCCCCGCCAGCCAGTTGATACGGTTGGCCGACAGGCCTTCGCGGATCGCCTTGATCACCGGGATGCCACCGGCCACGGCGGCTTCGAAGGCCACGATCACGCCCTTCTCCTGGGCCTTGGCGAAGATCTCGTTGCCGTGCACGGCGATCAGCGCCTTGTTCGCGGTGACCACGTGCTTGCCGTTCTCGATGGCCTTGAGCACCAGGTCACGGGCCACGGTGTAGCCGCCCACCAGCTCGATGACGATATCGATTTCAGGGTTGGTGGCCACGGCGAAGACATCGTTGGTAATCGCAATACCGGTCGTTTGGAACTGCGGCTTTGGCGTACGGGTAGCAATCTGCGCTACTTCGATTCCACGCCCGGCACGGCGGGCAATCTCCTCGGCGTTGCGCTGAAGTACGTTTAGGGTACCGCCACCGACAGTACCCAGCCCACAGATGCCTACTTTGACCGGATTCACTCTGAACTCCCCATAAAACGGCCGACTCTAGGCCGGCCGTGGAATACAGCCGCAAACTGCGCGGCTCTCTATTAATGGCCCGCCGGCTTGACCGGCGGGCCATGATCGTCAAAGGCTAGCGTGACGATGCAGGATTATTTCGCACCCAGGGCCAGTTTGGCGATCTGCGGTGCCGGCTGGTAGCCGGGAATCACCTGGCCATCGGCCAGAACGATGGCCGGGGTGCCGTTGACACCGATCGACTGGCCCAGGGCGAATTGCTTGGACACCGGGTTGGCGCACTTGGCGGCCTTGATTTCCTTGCCGTCGACCATCTTGTCCATCGCGGCTTTCTTGTCCGCCGAGCACCAGACCGCCTGCAGCTGTTCGTCACCCGGCGAGCCCAGGCCCTGGCGCGGGAACGCCACGTAGCGCACTTCCACACCCAGCTTGTTCAGCTCGGGCACTTCGGCGTGCAGCTTGTGGCAGTACGGGCAGGTGGTGTCGGTGAACACGGTGATGTGGGTCTTGGTCTCGCCAATGGCTGGATAGACCACAGTTTCCGCGACCGGAATGCCGTTGATCAACTTGGAAATGCCCAGGCGCTCGGTTTTTTCGGTGAGGTTGACCGGCTTGCCATCCTTGAGCTGGAACAGGTAGCCCTGGACCACGAACTGGCCGTCGGCGCTGGCGTACAGCACACGACTGCCCTTGAGCTTGACTTCGTACAGGCCACCCATGGGGCTGGCGGTAATGCTTTCCACAGGCGTTTCGAGCTGCAGGGTCTCGAGGCTCTTGCGGATGGCTTTCTCGGCACTGTCATCGGCCATGGCAAAAGTGCTGAGCAGCGCCAGGGAGGCGGCGGCAAAAATCTGGGTCAAGCGCATGGGAACTCCTGAAGGCGGGCAAATGGGCCACTCGCAGCGATCACCATGGCAACCGCTCGCAAACAGCCGTTTTGCAAACCGGCAAAGCCTATCACATCTGTTTGCCGGCACCGACTACGGGCGACGCAAAGCGCGGCCCGGAAGGCAAATCAACCGCGCGGATGGTGCTTGGCGTGCAGATCCTGCAGCCGGGCGCGGGCCACATGGGTATAGATCTGGGTGGTGGACAGATCGCTATGGCCCAACAGCATCTGCACCACTCGCAGGTCGGCGCCGTGATTGAGCAGATGGGTAGCGAAGGCATGGCGCAAGGTGTGGGGCGACAGCGCCTTGCCGATCCCGGCGACCTTGGCCTGGTGCTTGATCCGATGCCAGAAGGTCTGGCGGGTCATCTGCTCGCCACGCAGGCTGGGGAACAGCACGTCGCTGGGACGCCCGCCCAGCAGCTCGGCACGGGCATCACGCATGTAGCGCTCGACCCAGACAATCGCCTCCTCGCCCATGGGCACCAGGCGCTCCTTGCTGCCCTTGCCCATGACCCGCAGCACGCCCTGGCGCAGGTTGACCTGCTCCAGGGTCAGGCTGATCAACTCGGTAACCCGCAGGCCGCAGGCATAGAGCACTTCGAGCATGGCCCGGTCGCGCTGGCCGATGGCCTCGCTCAGGTCCGGCGCGGCCAGCAGCGCTTCCACATCCGCCTCCGACAGCGACTTGGGCAACGGACGCCCCAGTTGCGGCATGTCGATCTGCAAGGTGGGATCGATTTCAATCAGCTTTTCCCGCAGCAGATAGCGATAGAAACCACGCACGCCCGAGAGGAATCGCGCTGTCGAGCGGGGCTTGTAGGCTTGCTCCACGCGCCAGGCCAGGTGATCGAGGATCAGCTCGCGCCCGGCCCGCGGCAACTCCAGCCCCTGCTCCTGCAACCAGCCGTTGAACAACGCCAGGTCACTGCGATAGGCGTCGCGCGTGTTGTCGGACAGGCCTTTCTCCAACCACAGGGCGTCGAGAAAACGGTCGATCAGGGGGTGGTCGATGGCAGGCATAAAGACTCGAAAGGCGCGGCCCAGAGGCCAGGCGTAAAAAAATAGTGAACTGCGCGCAGGGTCGCTAGTCTTTCATAGCCAGCCATTTTCAGGAACAGGGTGCATTGATGAGTGAACAACAGATTCTGCTGGCCTTCGGCGGCATCGGCGTGGCCGCGCTGGGCTGCCAGTGGCTGGCCTGGAGGCTGAAACTGCCGGCCATTCTCTTTCTGTTGCTCAGCGGCATTCTGGCCGGGCCGATACTGGGCTGGCTCGACCCGCAGGAGATGTTCGGCCCGCTGCTGATGCCCCTGGTTTCGCTGGCGGTGGCACTGATCCTGTTCGAAGGCAGCCTGACCCTGCACCTCTCCGAGTGGCGCGAGATCGGCAGTGTGGTGCACCGCCTGGTGACCATCGGCGCACTGTCCACCTGGGCCGTGATCACCCTGGCCACCCACTGGCTGCTGGGCTTCGACTGGATGCTGGCCCTGCTGTTCGGCACCCTCACCCTGGTCACCGGACCGACGGTGATCGTGCCCATGCTGCGGGTAGTGCGGCCCAAGGCTTCGATCGCCAATATCCTGCGCTGGGAAGGCATCGTCATCGACCCTATCGGCGCCCTGCTGGCGGTGGTGGTCTACAGCTTCATCATCGCCAGCGCCGAGGGCGCCGGTCTGAGCCAGAGCCTGCTGACCTTTGGCGGGGTGATTCTGTGCGGCAGCCTGTTCGGCATCGCCGGCGGCTGGGTCCTGGGCAGCATCATGCGTCGCCAGTGGCTGCCGGAATACCTGCACAACCTGGCAACCCTGGCGGCAGTGCTGGGAATCTTCATCGCGTCCAACCAGGTGATGCACGAATCCGGACTGCTGGCGGTGACCCTGATGGGCATGTGGATGGCCAACATGAAGGGCGTGGATGTGCGGCACATCCTGCACTTCAAGGAAAACCTCAGCGTGCTGCTGATTTCCGGGCTGTTCATCCTCCTGGCGGCACGCCTGGACCTCAAGGCGCTGATTGCCCTGGGCCCGCTGGTGCTGATCCTGCTGCTGGTGATCCAGTTCATCGCCCGGCCACTGAACGTGCTGCTGTCCACGGCCGGTTCCAGCCTCAACTGGCGTGAACGCGCCTTGCTGGCGTGGATAGCCCCACGGGGGATTGTTGCGGCAGCAGTGTCGGCGATCTTCGCCATCCGCCTGGATGAAGCCGGTCATGAGGGGGCATTGCTGCTGGTGCCACTGACCTTTGCCGTGATCATCGGCACCGTGGTCCTGCAAAGCGCCACGGCTCGCCCCCTGGCGCGCCTGTTGAAAGTCGCCGAGCCGGCGCCCAGCGGTTTTCTCATCGTCGGCGCCAACGGCCCGGCACGGACCCTTGGCAAAGCCTTGCAGCAACTGGGCAGCCGGGTGCTGTTGACCGACTCCAGCTGGGAAAACATTCGCGCGGCGCGCATGGAAGGGCTGCCCACCTATTTCGGCAACCCGGCCTCGCAGCACGCCGATGCCCATCTGGACCTGGTGGGCCTGGGCCACTTGCTTGCACTCTCGCCCTCAGGAGAGCTGAACACCCTGGCCGCCATGCGCTTTCGCCACGACTTCGGCCACCAGCGCCTGTTTGCCCTGGCCAACAGCCAGGAAAGCCGGCGCACCGACAAGCACCGGGCCAGCCACGAACACCGCGGCCAGTTGCTGGGCAGCGAGGCCTTGACCTACACCAAGCTGGCCAGCCTGCTGGGCCAGGGCGCGGAGCTGTACAGCACCAACCTGACCGAAGCCTTTGGCTGGAACGATTACCAGGCCCTGCACGGCGAACGCGCCACTCTGCTGTTTGCCCGCGACAGTAGCGGCTGGGTGCATGTCGTCACCCCAGACAGCAGCCTCAAGCCGGCGGCAGGCTGGACGCTGCTGGCCCTGATCCAGCCCGAGTCCCTGTAACGCTCCCCCTTGCAGGAACTGGTTTGCCAGCGAAGAGGCCCGATGGCTTATTCGCCGGCACGTCGGCTCCTACGTCGCAAACCCTGGAAGCACCGGCACCGGGCGCTTGTCATCGTCGATGGCGACAAAGCTGAACAAGCCATGGATGGCCTTTTCCCGACCATCACAGCTCATGCTCTCTACAAACACCTCGACTTCGACCTTGAGGCTGGTGTTACCCACCTTCACCACTCGCCCCACCAATTCGACGATCGAACCTGCGGCAATCGGATGGTTGAAATCAATGCGGTCGGTGGACACCGTCACCAGCGGCAGCCGGCAGAAACGGGTCGCGGCGATAAACGAAACCTCGTCCATCCAGGCCAGGGCAGTGCCGCCGAACAAGGTGTTGTGATGATTGGTGGTGGACGGGAATACCGCCTTGGTCACGCGGGTCACCGAGAGTTCGGTACGGCGCTGGATTTCTTGCTCACGAAGGGTCATCGGACTACTGCCTGAATGGATGGATCCGCGCACGGGCACGCTGCGGGCATGGAACGCCCATGAGCGCTGCAGGGCAGCGACCCAAGGCTTGATGGGAATAATCGGAGCGGCCTGCCTGTGGATAGAACCAGGCCAGGATTGCCGGGAGGATGCGACGCACCCTGGGCGTCCGTGCAGGCTGCACGGATCGGGCGATCACACTTTATTGGGCCGGCGAGTATATCGCCGCCCGGCAGGGGCCGAAAGAACCCGGCAGGGGCCAGAGGCCACAACCGGCGATAAAAAATGCGATTATCCGCGCACTGAAAAAGGAGACCCGCCGCCATGGATGCCCCGCTCGCGCCTTCGCTCGTCGCGCACCTGCAACAACGCCTGAACACCGACCGAGTGGATCATCCGAACTTCATCGGCCCGCCGCCCGACATCAGCCCATTGACGCCCGCTCAATTGGGCAGCCTGTGGCCGGCCATCCGCCGGGCCCTGCGCGACCATGCCAACCCGGCGGCGCAGCAACTGGCGACCGCGATCGTGCAGCAGGCCACGCAACTGGAGCTGAGCCCGGCCCTCGATCAAACCACCCTGCTGGAGGCGCTGCGCAGTTGCGTGAACTGGCAGGAAGCGCTGGAACAACTGGCCTGTTTCAGCGGAACACCGAGCCCCGCCCTGACCGAGGAACTGCGCAGGATCCTTGCGGAGCCGGGCCCACAGTGGGCGCTGTACTACCACCAGGCGTACGAGCTGGCGCAATGGGTGGATGAAGAAACCCGCACGGCGCTGCGGCGTTGCGTGGAACAACACTATGCCGATGCGCCCTACGCCCGGCAGGAGTTCGAACTGCTTGGGCAACTGGAGCCTCGCTCACGGCAGGCCCTGGCCGGCAGCGAGTACTGGACCGGCCATCATCACCTGAGCGCCGATCCGGCCAGGGTACTGATGGATGACGCGGCGTACGTCGAATTCTCACAGCAGATCCTCAGTACCGCAGCCCAGCGCCTGGACGCCATCCACAGCGGCGCCACGCCCTATGTGGCCGATGGCGCCTTTACCACCGATGACACTCCGGTGATCGCCCGCGCCGCGCGGGTCGCCCTGCTGCGCGATGCCTCCTGGCTGCCGCCACT
This sequence comes from Pseudomonas sp. GW821-FHT07F01, assembly GCF_059418825.1. Taxonomy (NCBI): domain Bacteria; kingdom Pseudomonadati; phylum Pseudomonadota; class Gammaproteobacteria; order Pseudomonadales; family Pseudomonadaceae; genus Pseudomonas; species Pseudomonas sp. GW821-FHT07F01. The sequence goes on along the minus strand of NZ_JBWKQO010000004.1, from coordinate 26,979 downwards.
GATGGACATTTTGCTGCCCAAGGCCTGCGTCGCCCCGACCCAGGCCAAGACTGCGCCGTCGCAGTCCCTGGCCATTGCCCTGGGGCATTGCATCGAGCAGGTACCAACCCCGGAAAGCGTGCAGGCACTGCGCAGCGCCCTGGGCCTGGTGCGCCATGCCAGCATCCAGAAAAAACTCGCCCGCAACCTCAAACCTGCCGAACGCGGCCTGGCCCAACGCCCAGAGATAGCCCTGCGCCTGGCCCCCACCAGCACGCCCGGCAAGGCCCAACACGGGCTTCTGGCCAGTTGCCTGGAATCCGGGCTGTGGCAAGCCTTTGAGTTGTCTTTCAGCGACTGGCGAGCGCAACTGGCGGACTCCGCCGTGGGCTCGCCCTTTGCCCGCTCACTGGTTTGGGTTGCCCATTGCACAGATGGCCAACGCCGCAGCTTCCTGCTGGACGCAAATGCGCAAGCGCTAGACTCCCGGGGCCAACCGCTGAGCCTGGATGCCGGGTGCAGGATTTCGCTATGGCACCCGCTGTCAGCCAACGCCGCAGAGCGCCACGCCTGGCAGGCCCTGATCAGCGAACGCCGGATCAAACAACCGCTGCGCCAAGTGTTTCGCGAGTACTACCTGCCCTCTCAGCAAGAGCTGGAAAGCCACACCTGCCAGGCATTCGCCGGATACAGCCTGTCCATCCGCCCTCTGATCGGCCTGGCCCGCCGCGAAGGCTGGAAGATCGACAGGGACAGCGGCCTGAGCCGGAACCTGGGGGATATCCGGGTGAGCTTTGCGGTGGACGCGGCACTCTATCCGGGGCTGCAGGGGCACTGCCTGTCCGGCAGCGCAAGCTTCGCTCGGCGCACCGATAAACACTGGCAGCCGATGCTGCTGCAGGATGTGCCGCCGCAGGTGTTTTCAGAAGCCTGCCGGGCCATCGACCTGCTGGTGAGCGTCAGCAGTTTCGCCATCGAAGAGCTGGCACAGAGCGCCACCGGCCAGCCCCTGCCGCAAATGCCGGCAGCCCGGCGCGAGCAACGCCTGAACCTGCTGGCCGGGCACAACCTCACCCAGATGGCTCTGATGCGCCAGCACGTGCTGGGCAGGGCTTTCGCCCCACTTATCGAGCAGGGGGTGTTGTCGATGGAGGGGCGTCATGTCCGCATCGGCGACCATGCGGTGCATCTGGCCACCGGGCGCGTGACACGCGATGGCGAACCCGTGGAGATGGCCCTGGCGGCGCAAAGCGGCAAATTGACCGCCCTGCCCTGGCTGCCTTATGACGAGGTACTGCTGGAACGGATCGCCAACACGGTCTGCGCCCTGCTGAACCGCTCCGGGCATTAAATGACAGGCAACAAAAAAGCAGCCCGTAGGCTGCTTTTTTCTGCATCGGAAGCTGGACTTAAGCCAGTTTTTCCTTGATGCGAGCTGCTTTACCCGACAGGTCGCGCAGGTAGTACAGCTTGGCTTTACGCACGTCACCGCGACGTTTGACAGCCATGCTGTCGATCTGCGGGCTGTAGGTCTGGAAAGTACGCTCTACGCCAACGCCGTTGGAGATTTTACGTACGGTGAACGCGCTGTTCACACCGCGGTTGCGCTTGGCGATAACTACGCCTTCGAACGCCTGCAGACGGGAACGATCACCTTCCTTCACTTTCACCTGAACGACAATGGTGTCGCCCGGGGCAAAGGCTGGGATCTCTTTGGTCATCTGCTCTGCTTCGAGTGCAAGGATGATTTTGTTGGTCATGCTGTGCTCCTAAGGTAAATCGTCGGATCTACCATCGATACGTTGTTAACTATCGTCCCGCTCGCGGAGATATTCCTCGAGCAGCTTCTTCTCTTCTCCAGAAAGCGAGCGGCTTTCCAGAAGATCGGCGCGTCGTTCATAGGTCCGACCAAGGGACTGCTGTAAACGCCAACGCCGGATGTGTGCGTGGTTGCCACTTAGCAACACGTCGGGAACACGCTGATCCGCATACACCTCCGGTCGGGTGTAGTGCGGGCAATCCAGCAGACCGTCCGTGAAGGAATCTTCCTCCGCGGAATCCACATGCCCTAAAGCTCCGGGCAGCAGTCGCGTAACCGCATCAATCAGGACCATCGCCGGCAGCTCGCCACCGGAGAGTACATAGTCGCCAATCGACCACTCTTCATCGACATGAGCATCAATAAAACGCTCGTCAATGCCTTCATAACGACCAGCAATCAGGATCAATGCATCCTCATTCGCCAACTCGCGCACCGCCGACTGATTCAGTTGGCGGCCTTGGGGCGACAGGTAGATCACCTTCGCGCCCTCCCCGGCTGCGTTTCTGGCCTGAACCAGTGCATCTTCCAGGGGCTTGATCTTCATCACCATGCCCGGACCACCGCCAAACGGGCGATCGTCCACAGTGTGATGTCGATCCGTGGTGTAGTCTCGCGGATTCCAACAGGTCAGCTGCAACAGCCCCTGTTTCACCGCGCGGCTGGTTATGCCGTACTCGCTGATGGCGGAGAACATCTCGGGAAACAAACTGATCACTTCTACGCGCAAGTTAGCCACGCTTAGAAGTCCGCATCCCATTCCACCTTCATCTCGCCCGCGGCCAGGTCGACGGCCAACACGCATTGCTCGGTATAGGGCAACAGGCGTTCGCGATCATCCAGGCTGCCAGCGCAAGGCTTGACCACCATTACATCGTTCGAGCCGGTCTCCAGCAGGTGATCGATCTTCCCGAGCAGTTGCCCGAGGCCGTCGATAACCTTGAGACCTTGCAGCTGGTACCAGTAGTACTCGCCGTCGGTCAGTTCAGGGAACAGGCTGCGCGGCACGCAGATCTCGTAACCGGCCAGAAGACGAGCTTCCTCGCGATCATCAAGACCCTTGAGCTTTGCGACCAGGAACTTGTCGTTCCCGCGTCCGCTGACCAGCTCAACCTGCTTCACGCTACCTTCGCGCTTGAGCGTCCAGGTTTTGTAGTCCAACAGGTTTTTAATCGGATCAGTAAAGGAAAAGACCTTCACTTCGCCGCGAACGCCATGAACAGAGTAGATTTTGCCGATAACGATCAAATCATCAGCAGGAGCTGGCGTCGCGTTCATAGGGTTCAGGCTGCAGCCTTAGCCGATTCCTTCAGCAACTGAGCAACACGCTCAGAAGGCTGTGCACCAACGCTCAGCCAGTAGGCTACGCGCTCTTGGTTCACGGACAGGCGGACTTCTTGACCACGAGCGATCGGGTTGAAGAAGCCAACTTGTTCTTTGTGCGAACCGTCGCGTGGGTTGCGGCTGTCGGTCACGGTCAAGTGGTAAAACGGGCGCTTTTTGGAGCCGCCAAGGGCAAGACGGATTGTTAGCATGTGAACATCGTTCCTGTAGTCGGTGCTGCAAATCTAAATGCACAGCGGGCATGGGTGCCCGAAAGGCCGCATATTCTAAGGAATATCCGGACTTTTGCAAATGACTTTTTCCGGCGCCCGTCGGCTGCCATTCAGATTTGCCATGGAGCTGCCGCAAGCGACAGCGAGTGAGCGCACCCCAATCGAGGGTTTGCCCGGGATTCCACGTCCCCGTGGAAAAAAGCGCCGGCATGACGGCCGGCGCGGATTCTTCAGATCTTCGGCATGCCGCCGCCGGGCAACATACCGCCCATGCCGCGCATCATCTTGGCCATACCGCCCTTGGCGGAGAACTTCTTCATCATCTTCTGCATCTGCTTGTGCTGCTTGATCAAGCGACCGATGTCCTGCACCTGGGTGCCGGAACCCAGGGCGATCCGGCGCTTGCGCGAACCGCTGATCAGCTCGGGGTCGCGGCGCTCGGCCGGGGTCATGGAGTTGATGATGGCTTCCATCTGCTTGAACTGCTTCTCTGCCGCGCCCTGGGCATTGCCCATCTGCGCCAGGTTCACGCCACCGATGTTCGGCAGCTTGTCCATCAGGCCGCCGAGACCGCCCATGTTCTTCATCTGCTGCAACTGATCGCGGAAGTCTTCGAGGTCGAAGCCCTTGCCCTTCTTCAGTTTTTTAGCAAGCTTGTCGGCCTTGTCCTTGTCGAGGGTCGCTTCAGCCTGTTCGATCAGGCTGAGCACGTCGCCCATGCCGAGGATGCGCGAAGCGATGCGCTCAGGGTGGAACGGCTCCAGAGCTTCGCTCTTCTCGCCCATACCGATGAACTTGATCGGCTTGCCGGTAATGGCCCGCACCGACAGCGCGGCACCACCACGGGCATCGCCGTCGACCTTGGTCAGGATCACACCGGTCAGCGGCAGCGCGTCGCCAAAGGCCTTGGCGGTGTTGGCGGCGTCCTGACCGGTCATGGCGTCGACCACGAACAGGGTTTCCACCGGCTTGATGGCCGCGTGCAGCGCCTGGATCTCGTCCATCATCTCGCTGTCGATGTGCAGGCGACCGGCGGTGTCGACAATCACGACATCGATGAACTTGAGCTTCGCTTCCTTAATAGCCGCTTCGGCGATAGCTACCGGCTTCTGGCTCAGGTCCGACGGGAAGAAGGTCACGCCAATATCATTGGCCAGGGTTTCCAGCTGTTTGATAGCCGCCGGACGGTAGACGTCCGCGGAGACCACCATCACGCTCTTTTTCTTGCGCTCTTTAAGGAAGCGCGCAAGCTTGCCGGCGGTGGTGGTCTTACCCGCACCCTGCAGACCGGCCATCAGCACCACGGCCGGTGGCACTGCGCTGAGGTTCAAATCTTCGTTGGCCGCGCCCATCAGGCTTTCCAGCTCGGCCTGGACGATCTTCACAAAAGCCTGGCCCGGCGTCAGGCTGCGGGACACTTCGGTGCCGACCGCACGCTCCTTCACGGAGTTGACGAAGTCCTTGACCACCGGCAACGCAACGTCGGCTTCGAGCAGCGCCATGCGCACTTCGCGCAGGGTGTCTTTGATGTTGTCCTCGGTCAGCTTGGCCTTGCCGGTGACATGGCGCAGCGTCTGCGAGAGACGGTCGGTTAGGTTTTCAAACATGCTCGATCCTTTCAGGCCCAAGGTAGACCGGGGGTAATGGCGGCCCAGAGCGTAATAAACAGGTGCTCGATGAGCCTGCGGCGTGGGCAGGTCGCGGATTATAGCGAAGACTGTGCGTGGCGGACACCTCGCCGTCTGCTTGCCTGGTCTTTCAGGGCTCTGGGTTCTATGCCAAACTCAGCGACTTTCGGGCCTGCCTAACAGGATTTATGCTCCCCTTGTCACCCAGTTTGCTACCCACCCTCGCCGCCGCCGTCCTTTATGCCGCTGCGACCTTCTACCAAGGCTCCCGCCTGGCCACAGGCGCCAAGGCGAACAAGCGCCTGCTGGTTACGCTCGGCATCCTGGCCTTGCTGGCCCATGCCGCCAGCCTGCTGACCCACTTGCTGACTCCGGTCGGCCTGGGCCTGGACTTCTTCAGCGCCGCCAGCCTGATTGCCGCTGCAGTCATCGCCCTGACCCTGCTGGCCTGCTGGCGCATCCCGGTGGAAAACCTGCTGGTACTGCTGTTCCCGCTCGGCGCCCTGACCGCGCTACTGGCGCAATTCGTCCCCACCGGCACAGTGCCGGTGATCGATGAGGAACCCGGGATCCTCGCCCACATCCTGTTGTCGATCCTGGCCTACGGCATGTTCACCATCGCGGTGTTCCAGGCCTTGTTGCTGCTGGTGCAGGACCATCAGTTGAAGAACAAGCACCCGTCCGGGCTGATCAGGAACTTCCCGCCGCTGCAAACCATGGAAAGCCTGCTGTTCGGTTTTCTCTGGGCCGGCTGGACCCTGCTGTCGCTGTCGCTGATCTCCGGCTGGCTGTTCGTCGAGAACCTGTTCGCCCAGCACCTGGTGCACAAGACACTGCTGGCCTGCCTGGCCTGGGTAGTGTTCAGCGTGCTGCTATGGGGCCGCAATCGCCTCGGCTGGCGCGGGCACAAGGCAATTCGCTGGACCCTGGCAGGTTTCTGCCTGCTGATGCTGGCCTACTTTGGCAGCAAGCTGGTTCGTGAATACATCCTGCACATCTGACGACCGGCCATGACCGATTCCCTGCCCACCGGGCCCATGCTCGCGGTAATCGCCCTGCTCATCGTCTGGTCGGGCCTGTTCACCGCTATCGATGCCGCCCAGCAGCACCTGCTGACCCTGCGCGGCAACTCGCGCAATGGCGACAAGTCCCAGGCACGCCTGGCCTTCCCCAAGGAAAGCCTGATCCTGTGCAATACCCTGTGCCGGGTCCTGGCGGTGATCATCGGCACCCTGCTGGCGCTGTTCTACTGGGCGGAAAATGGCCCCTGGCTGGCCTGCCTGATCAGCACCTGCGCCCTGCTGGTGCTGGCCGAATACCTGCCGCGAGCCCTGGCCGTGCGCTACCCGGAAGGTACCTTGGGCTTTGGCAACAGCCTGCTGCTCATTCCGATGAAAATCGTCTATCCCCCGGCCTGGCTGCTCGACACCCTCAGCCAGTTGCTGCTGCGCCCGTTTGCCCGCAAGGCCGGCGCGGTCAAGCACAGTGACGACGACCCGGCGCTGCTGGACGACGAGCCCACGCCACAGGAGCCACACGCCCTGTCCGGCATCCACGCCCTGGACAACATCACCGTCAATGACATCCTGGTGCCCCGCAGCGAAGTGGACGGTATCAACCTGGACGACCCGATCGAGGACATCATCGCCCAACTGCGCCTGAACAGACGCACACGGCTGCCGGTGTTCCACAGCGATATCAACCAGGTCGAAGCGGTGCTCAACACCCGGCAGATCCGTCACCTGCTGCCGGACGCCAGCCTGACCAAGGACGCCCTGCTGGCGGCCTGCCACGAGCCCTACTTCGTCCCGGAAAGCACCCCGTTGCAGTTGCAACTGCTCAACTTCCACAAGCAGCAACGGCGCCTGGGCATGGTGGTGGACGAATACGGCGAAGTGCTGGGCATCGTCACCCTGGAAGACATCCTCGAAGAAATCGTCGGCGAGTTCGAAAGCGAGCACAGCCTGGACAACCCGCACATCCACCCCCAGGCCGATGGCCGCTATGTGGTGGAAGGTGCGGCATCGATCCGCGAGCTGAACAAGAGCCTGGGCTGGCACCTGCCCAGCGACGGTCCCAAGACCCTCAACGGCCTGGTCACCGAAGCCTTGGAAACCATCCCCGACAGCGCGGTGTGCCTGAAAATCGGCCGCTACCGCCTGGAAATCCTCGAAACCGAGGAAAACCGCGTCAGCCGCGTACTGATCTGGCACACCAGCAGCGTCCCCGCCCGCATCTGATCGCCTGCCGCCGCAGCCAATGGCACCCCTGAAGGTCGAAAACCTTCTCGCCAGCCCGGCAGCCGCCAAGCCCCTTGTTGAATCGTTAGCGGCCTTTCTATAATCGATCCGCTTACCCAAGCCCTGTGCAGACCCGCTTGCTACCCGCACCCAGCGCAAACCTGCCGATAACCAGCCCTTCTGTTCGACGTCACTCCCATCCCGAGGGACGACCGCGCCAAACCCACATCCCTGGGTGCTCGACCATAATAATTCGCTCCACCGGAGCACAGACTGTCAGGGATAACCGCATGACGACCAGCACCGCCTACAGCGCCACCACGCCTGCCCAACCGAGCAATTCCGCCTCGCGGGTGGCCACTGCCAGCTTTATCGGCACCGCCATCGAGTTCTACGACTTTTACGTCTACGCCACCGCCGCCGCACTGGTGATAGGCCCGGTATTCTTTCCCCAGACCTCCGGCACCGCCCAGATGCTCTCGGCGTTCCTGACCTTCGGCATCGCCTTCCTTGCCCGCCCCCTGGGCTCGGCACTGTTCGGCCACTTCGGCGACCGTATCGGACGCAAGTCGACCCTGGTTGCCTCGCTGCTGCTGATGGGCGTGTGCACCACCCTGATCGGCGTACTGCCAGGCTACGCCAGCATCGGCGCCTGGGCGCCCATCCTGCTTTGCGTGCTGCGCTTCGGCCAGGGCCTTGGGTTAGGTGGCGAATGGGGCGGCGCCGCGCTGCTGGCCACGGAGAACGCACCGGAAGGCAAGCGCGCCTGGTTCGGCATGTTCCCGCAGTTGGGCCCCTCCATCGGTTTTCTCGCTGCCAACGGCCTGTTCCTGGCCCTGGCCATGGGCCTGGATGACGAACAGTTCCGCTCCTGGGGCTGGCGCATTCCCTTCCTGCTCAGCGCCGCCCTGGTGATGGTGGGCCTGTACGTGCGCCTGAAGCTGCACGAAACCCCAGTCTTTGCCAACGCCGTGGCACGCCAGGAACGGGTGAAGATGCCACTGGTGGAACTCTTCAGCCAGTACTGGCTGCCGGTACTGCTGGGCGCCGCGTCGATGGTGGTGTGCTACGCCCTGTTCTACATCTCCACGGTGTTTTCCCTGAGCTACGGCGTCGCTACCCTGGGCTACAGCCGGGAAACCTTCCTCGGCCTGCTGTGCTTCGCCGTGCTGTTCATGGCCGCGGCCACGCCTCTATCGGCCTGGGCCAGCGACCGCTTCGGGCGCAAGCCGGTGCTGATTGTCGGCGGTGTGCTGGCGATTCTGTCCGGCTTCACCATGGAACCCCTGCTGACCCAGGGTTCCACCGCCGGCGTGGCGCTGTTCCTGTGCATCGAACTGTTCCTGATGGGGGTCACCTTCGCCCCGATGGGCGCCCTGCTGCCGGAACTGTTCCCGACCCGCGTGCGTTATACCGGCGCTTCGGCGGCGTACAACCTGGGGGGCATCGTCGGAGCTTCGGCCGCGCCGTTCTTCGCCCAGAAACTGGTAGCGATGGGCGGGTTGAGCTGGGTTGGGGGGTATGTTTCAGGGTCGGCGATCCTGAGCCTGATCGCGGTGCTGTGCCTGAAGGAAACGCGCAATAACGATTTGAATCGGGTCGCTTGAGCGACCGCTTCACGAGCAAGCTCGCTCCTACAGGTTCAATCCGGACGCTGTAGGAGCGAGCTTGCTCGCGATGCTTTTTTACAGCTCGACCACCACCGCTTGCGCAGCGCGGGTCGCCTTGGCCCGGGCGGCTTCGATCGACTCGTCACGCGCCAGGGCTACACCCATGCGGCGCTGGCCATTGACTTCCGGCTTGCCGAACAGGCGCAGCGCAGTGTCCGGCTCGCTCAGGGCGGCACCGAGGTTGGCGAAGGCGGTCTGGGTGGATGTGCCTTCTACCAGGATCACCGCCGAAGCCGAAGGGCCGAACTGGCGGATCAGCGGAATCGGCAAGCCGAGAATGGCCCGCGCATGCAGGGCGAACTGGGACAGGTCCTGGGAAATCAGGGTCACCAGGCCAGTGTCGTGTGGGCGCGGCGACACTTCGCTGAACCACACCTGGTCGCCCTTGATGAACAGTTCCACGCCAAACAGGCCGCGGCCCCCCAGGGCCTCGGTGACTGCCTTGGCCACCCGCTCGGATTCGGCCAGGGCTTTGGGACTCATGGCCTGAGGCTGCCAGGATTCCTGGTAGTCGCCCTTTTCCTGACGATGGCCGACCGGCGCGCAGAAGGTGGTGCCGCCCACATGACGCACGGTCAACAGGGTGATTTCGTAGTCGAAGTCGATAAAGCCTTCGATGATCACCCGGCCCTTGCCGGCACGGCCGCCTTCCTGGGCGTAGTCCCAGGCTTTCTGCACGTCGTCGACGCTGCGCAGCAGGCTCTGGCCCTTGCCCGAGGAACTCATCACCGGCTTGACCACGCACGGGAAGCCCAGGTCTTGCACGGCCTTGGAATAGTCTTCGAAGGTATCGGCGAAATGGTACGGCGAGGTCGGCAGGTCCAGCTCTTCAGCGGCCAGGCGCCGGATGCCTTCGCGGTTCATGGTCAAGGAGGTGGCCCGGGCGGTGGGGATCACGGTGAAGCCCTCGGCTTCCAGTTCCACCAGGGTCGCGGTAGCGATGGCTTCGATTTCCGGCACGATGAAGTGCGGCTTCTCGGCTTCGATCACGGCCCGCAGCGCCGCGCCATCAAGCATGTTGATCACGTGGCTGCGATGAGCCACCTGCATCGCCGGAGCGTTGGCGTAGCGGTCCACGGCAATCACCTCGACACCCAGGCGTTGCAGCTCGATCACCACCTCCTTGCCCAACTCACCACAGCCACAAAGCAAGACGCGGGTCGCGGTTGGCGACAGTGGAGTTCCGATACGAGTCATCTGAAGGTCCTCAAAGGAGCGGATCATCGAGGGCCGAGCGCCAGGCGGGCGACCCATGGGGAGCGGCATTTTACATGAAGCGCGGGCTTTGGCTCAGCCGGCGCACGCCGCTTTGCGCAAACGCCAGGCCATGGCCAGCCAGACCACGGTGACACCGGCGAACTTCGAACCCAGGGCGGTCAGGATCACCCCAGGGGTCAAGGCATCGATCATGCCGAAGAAGATGAAGGTATCCAGGGGAATGCTCAGGGCCGAGCTGATCCATAGACGATCATGCAGGGGCCGCTTGGTGATACTGAACACCAGCCAGTCGATGCATTCCGAGACGGCGAATGCCGTGGCGCTGGCCAGGGCGATGGTCGGATCGGAAGTCACATAGGACAGCACCAGGGCCGCCAGCATCGCGACGATGGCGCCGTGGCCGAAACGAGTCTGCACCATGTCCCGCAGGACAAACACCAACCCGCCCCAGGCCGACCAGATGATGTCCAGATGCGGGGCAGACGAAAAGGCGTAGTTGATCAGCACGACACTGCTGATATAGGCGATCAGGAAGAACATGGGGGCGAAGGGTACCTGTCAGGAAGGTGCACAGGTTACTGCAGGCCCGGGGCTGGGCCAAGAAGCCCTTTCGCCAGCACGCTGGCACCTGCACAAGATTGCAGGAGCCGGCTTGCTGGCGAAACGAGCGGATCAACTTGCCGAGCTGGAGCCGATCATCCACAGCAAGCCGCTGGACTTGGCCCGCTCATGGCACAGGGCCAGGACCGCACGCCGCTCGGCGTTGTCCATGCGGCTCCAGCGGGTGATCTCGTCCACCGTGCGCTGGCAACCGGTGCAGATATCCTGCTCGTCCAGGGCACAGATGCTCACGCAGGGCGAAGCGACGGGTCTTTCAGGGGCTGTCATTGTTCTTGCTCAACCAGGTCTCGGGCATAACGCTGGGCATTATGAACGTAGTGCGCGGCGCTGGCTTCGAGCATTTTTTTCTGCGGCTCGGTCAACTCCCGTACCACCTTGCCTGGCGAGCCCATGACCAGCGAACCGTCGGGGATTTCCTTGCCCTCGCCGATCAGCGAGTTGGCGCCGATGATGCAGTTCTTGCCGATCTTCGCGCCATTGAGGATCACCGCGTTGATGCCGATCAGGCTGTAGTCGCCCACGGTGCAGCCGTGCAGCATGGCATTGTGGCCGATGGTCACGCCGGTACCGATGGTCAGGGGAAAGCCCATGTCGGTGTGCATCACCGTGCCATCCTGGACGTTGCTGTGCTTGCCGATCAGGATCAGTTCGTTGTCCCCGCGCAGCACGGCGTTGAACCAGACGCTGGCTCCCTCCTCCAATTTGACCTTGCCCACCAGCGTGGCATTCGGGGCAACCCAGCTCTGTGGATGGGTCTCGACTCGGGCGTCGCCCAGGCGGTATTTCATCTTATTGTCCTCATGGCTCAGGCAGCCGCGGGTTTATGCCATGCGAAGTGATGGCTTCAGGTATCGATATAGTTTTTCGGCGGGCGATGCAGGCTGATTCCGGCGTCGTACAACAGGTTGACCAGCTCGACGATCATGATCGCGGTCAGGCCCCAGATCTTGTACTCGCCAAAGCGGTAGCTGGGGACGTACCAGCTGCGCCCCTGGTAATCGATGCGATGGGTATGTTCACGGGGGTCCTGGCGAAAGAACTCCAGGGGCACGCTGAAAACGGCGGCGATCTCGGCGTCATTGGCCTGGTATTCGACATAGTCGGGAATCACCCCGACGTAAGGCGTGACCTTGATTCCGTGCAGGGAAATCAGCGGGCTCAAAGGCCCGATGACCTCCACCAGCCCCGGCGGCAGGCCGATTTCCTCCTTGGCCTCGCGCAGCGCGGTAAAGATCAGGTCCGGGTCTTCCGGATCGCGTCGGCCACCAGGGAAAGCCACCTCGCCGCCATGGGTCGACAGCCCGCTGGCACGCAAGGTCAATACCAGTTCCGGTTCTTCGCTGCGGGTGATGGGCACCAGCACCGCAGCCTCGGGAAAACGTCGGTCGGTCTCCAGCGTACGCGGCGTGTAGTGGCTTACCCGATGAAGTAGCTCGTCCAGCATGAGGCATCTCGATCTGTTGGCTACCGTGCATCATGCACCAATCCAATCTTCGGCCCAACCCCCGCCCCCGGGCATGTCGCTTAACGACAACTTGCCGACAACGGGGCTGGCGCGCCAAGATAGCCCCAGCCTTTTCGGATACCCCACATGAAATTTTGCAGCCAGTGCGGCAACCCGGTGACCCAGCGCATTCCCGAAGGCGATTCGCGCCTGCGCTATGTCTGCGACCACTGCCAGACCATCCATTACCAGAACCCCAATATCGTCGCCGGCTGCCTTGCCACCTGGGAGGGCAAGGTGCTGCTATGCCGTCGCGCCATCGAGCCGCGCCTGGGCTACTGGACCCTGCCCGCAGGCTTCATGGAAAACGGCGAGACCATCGAACAGGCGGCCATTCGCGAAACCTACGAGGAAGCCTGCGCCCGGGTGCGCGGCCTGAGCATCTACACCCTGATCGACGTGCCGCACATCAGCCAGGTGCATGTGTTCTTTCGCGCGGAGCTCGCCGACCTGGACTTTGCCGCCGGCCCCGAGAGCCTGGAAGTGCAGTTGTTCGACGAAGCCGATATCCCTTGGTCCGAGCTGGCTTTCCGCACCGTCGGCCGTACCTTAGAATGCTTCTTCGCTGACCGGCGGGCCGCAGCCTTTGAAGTGCGCTCCGAATCCATTCCGCCGCTCTCTCAGCCTGCCATCAGTTAAACAATAAAACGTGCACGGGATCTGTGTGCGCCTGGGGATATCGTGTCAATGCGCTGGTTGCTTGCCCTGCTGTGCTGTTCCGTCGTTGCTGTGTGCCAGGCCTCCACCGTGGAAACCCTGGACGGCAAGGTCATCGAAAAGGTCCTGGTGCTCAAGTCCGCCCATCAACTGCAACTGATCAACGGTGGCAAGCCACTGAAGACCTACCGCATCTCCCTGGGCAAGAAGCCCAAGGGTCCCAAGCTCATGGAGGGCGACAAGCGCACCCCTGAAGGCCTCTACTGGCTCGACTGGCGCAAGACCAGCGACCGCTACAACCTGGCCATGCACATCTCCTATCCGAACATCACCGATGCCGCCCGCTCGCGGCGCGAAGGGGTGGACCCGGGCGGCATGATCATGATCCACGGCACCCCGGACACCGAAGAATTCCCGGAGCAGTATTTCCACACCCTGGACTGGACAGACGGGTGCATCGCCATGCGCAACGTCGACATGCGCGAGGTCTGGGGCCTGGTCAAGGACGGCACCATGATCGAGATCCGCCCTTAATTTCCCTTCCGCAAAAAATATTTTTACCCCCGCCAGCTCTTCCACTGCGCCCATACCACTTGGCGACCCGCAAGGGGTCGCCACTCGACGCCATGGCGATGGCAGTCAGACCTGCCTAATACCACTTTAATCATTTACCCTTCAAATCACCCCGCAAACGCTGGATTTACGCCACCTTCAGCAGACCAGTGGCGTTGACATGGTATCTAAGTGGTATTAGTTTTTCGGCACTACCGGGCGACAACAACCTAATAACCGCATCGGAAAACCTACAGATGAATCACCTCCTGGCCCTGCGCCCCGACGGCTCCCAACCCACTCCGCTGTACCTGCAACTGGCTCGCAACCTGGAAGCGGCAATCCATGCCGGCCAGTGGAAAGCCGAGCAGGCACTGCCGTCGGAACGCAACCTCAGCGAATTGCTGGGGATCTCCCGGGTCACCGCGCGCAAGGCCCTGGAAGTGCTCTTCGAACAGGGCTTGATCCGCCGCAGCCAGGGCTCGGGGACCTTCATCACCCCGCGCCTGGAGCAACCGCTGTCGCGGCTCTCCGGCTTCAGCGAAATGCTCCGCCTGAAGGGTTTCGTGCCCGGCTCCCAATGGCTGGAACGCACCCTCACCCCGCCCACCCATGAAGAACTGATCCGCCTCGGCCTGTCGCCCAACGACAAGGTGGCGCGGCTCAAGCGCCTGCGCAAAGCCGATGACACAGTGATGGCCATCGAGATGAGCACCCTGCCGGCCAGCATCATCGCCCAGCCGGAAGCGGTCGGGGATTCGCTCTATGAATACCTCGATGGCATCGGCAAGCCCGTGGTGCGGGCGCTGCAGCACATCCAGGCGATCAATGCCTCGGACGAATTCGCCGCCCTGGTGGGCATCGCCCCCGGCACCGCCATGTTGCTGATGACCCGGGTCGGCTACCTGGAAGACAACACGCCGATCGAGGTCACCGACACCTACTGCCGCAACGACTACTACGACTTCGTCGCTGAACTGCGACGCTGAACCCGCTTCCGGAGCCAGAGAAACGCCATGTCCGAAGACAATATCCTCACGCCCCAAGGCTGGGTCCGCGGCCGTCTGCTGCATCAGGACGGCAAGGTGATCGCCATCGAAGGCAGCCCCTGCAATCCGGCGGACAACGACCTGCCCTACCTGCTGCCCGGCTTTATCGACCTGCATGTGCACGGCGGCGGCGGCAAGGACATCATGCAAGGCCGCGATGCCTTCCAGACCATCACCCGCACCCATGTGCGCTTCGGCACCACCTCGTTGCTGGCCACCACCATGACGGCCCCCAGCGAGGAAATCCGCCAGGTCCTGGAGCAACTGGGCAGCTATGCCGAACAGCGCCCCCAGGGCTGCGCCCGAGTGCTCGGCGTGCACCTGGAAGGCCCCTACATCAACCCCGGCAAACTTGGCGCCCAACCCAACTTCGCCCACACCGCACTGCTGGCGGAAGTGGAGCAGTACCTGGCGCTGGCGCCGATCCGCGTGATCACCATCGCCCCGGAAGTCGCCGGCCACGACGGCCTGATCCGCGAACTCAGCGCCCGCGGCGTGCGCATGCAGATCGGCCACACCCTGGGCAGCTACGAGGAAGGCGTGGCGGCCCTCGCCGCTGGCGCCACCAGTTTCACCCACCTGTACAACGCCATGAGCCCGCTGCATCACCGTGAGCCGGGGATCGTCGGCGCGGCCCTGGCCCACGCCCAGTACGCCGAGCTGATCCCGGACCTGCTGCACGTGCACCCCGGTGCCATGCGCGTGGCCCTGCGCTCGATCCCATGCCTGTACTGCGTTACCGACTCCACCGCAGCTGCCGGCATGCCCGACGGTGAATACAAGCTGGGCAGCCACACCGTGACCAAGTGCCTGGGTGGTGTGCGCCTGGCCGACGGCACGCTGGCCGGCAGCACCCTGACCATGGACCAGGCCCTGCGCAATCTGGTGAAGATCGGCCTGCCCCTGGCCGAAGCCTCGCAGCGCCTGTCGCAATTTCCCGCCGACTACCTCGGCATCCCTGAACGCGGCCGCCTGCAACCTGGCAGCTGGGCCGACAGCGTGCGCCTGGACCGGGCACTCACACTGACCGCCGTCATGGTCGAAGGAGAAGACATTGACTTCAAAAATGCTTGAAGAGGCGCTGTCCTCGCACCTGGCCGCGAGCAACCAGTTGCAGCACCTGGACCCGGCGCTGATCGAGGTCGCCGGCCGCCTGCGCCGCCAGCCGCCACAAGTGGCAATGACCGTGGCCCGAGGCAGCTCCGACCACGCCGCCAGCTACTTCGCCTACCTGACCATGCAGCAAGTGGGTATTCCCGTGGCCTCGCTGCCGATGTCGGTGGTGACCATGCAGCAGGCGCCCCTGCGGGTCAGCGGCCAGGCGGTGTTTGCCTTTTCGCAATCGGGGCAAAGCCCGGACCTGGTAAACAGCGTGCGCCTGCTGCGCAAGCGCGGGGCCCTCAGCGTGGCCATGGTCAACGCGGAAAACAGCCCGCTGGAAGCGGCCAGCGAATTCTTCCTGCCATTGCACGCCGGCGCCGAGCAGAGCGTGGCCGCCACCAAGAGCTTTATTGCCACCCTCAGTGCCAGCGCGCGACTGATCGGCCACTGGAATGATGACGGACGCTTGCTCGAAGCCGGCCTGGCCCTGCCCGAAGGCCTGCGCCAGGCCGCGACCCAGGATTGGAGCCTGGCCGTCAATGCGCTGCGCGATTGCCAGCGCCTGATGGTGATCGGCCGCGGGGCGGGATTCGCCATTGCCCAGGAAGCCGCGCTCAAGCTCAAGGAAACCTCGGCCATCCAGGCCGAAGCCTTCAGCAGTGCCGAAGTCCGCCACGGCCCCATGGCGCTGATCGACCACGACTATCCGCTGCTGGTGTTCGCCCCCCGCGGCGCCGAGCAGGGCGGCCTGCTGAGCCTGGCCGCCGACATGCGCCAGCGCGGCGCCAAGGTGCTGCTGGCCGCTCCGGACGACATCGGTGAACGGGACCTGACCCTGAGTCGTGCCGAACACCCGGCACTCGACCCGATCCTGGCGATCCAGAGTTTCTACGTCATGGCCGCCGGCCTCGCCCAAGCCCGCAGCATGGACCCCGACCAACCGCGCCACCTGAGCAAAGTGACCCGCACTCACTAAGCCCCATCGCCAACGAGTACTGCGCCATGCACAACAACAATAACGAACTGACGCTCGGTGCCCCGTTAAGCGGGCCAGTGCTAGCACTACGCAGCGTGCCCGACCCGGTGTTCGCCAGCGGTGCCATGGGCGACGGCATCGCCATCGATCCCCTCAACGACACCCTGCATGCGCCCTGCGCCGGCCAGGTGATCCAGGTCGCACGTACCGGGCACGCAATCACCCTGCGCGCCGCCAATGGGGCCGAACTGCTGCTGCACCTGGGCCTGGACACTGTCGAACTGCAGGGCGAGGGGTTTGCCCTGCTGGTGAAGGAAGGCCAGCAGGTGCGTGCCGGCCAGCCCTTGCTGCGGGTTGATCTGGACCACGTGGCACAGCATTGCCGAAGCCTGATCAGCCTGCTGATCCTGACCAATGGCGAGGGTTTCGACCTGCGCCCGCTGACCCTGTCGACGGTCCAGGTGGGCGAGCCATTGCTGCACATCAGCCGGCGCGCCAACGCTGGCCCGCAGCCGCTTACGCAAGAGCAATCCGGGCAGCAGGCCAGCGCCCGGATCAAGGTCGCCCATCGCGGCGGCCTGCATGCCCGCCCCGCCGCCCTGGTGCGCCAGACCGCCCTGAGCTTCAACAGCCATTCGCAGTTGACCTTCAAGGACAAGAGCGCCCCCTGCACCAGCCTGATCGCCCTGATGAGCCTGGGCATCGGTGAACAGGAAGAAGTGCTGGTCAGTTGCCAGGGCGACGATTGCCAGGATGCCCTGCAGGCGATGCTGCAGACCCTCGGCACCGCGATGGCCGCAGATGCCCATGGCGAAACCCCGGTACCGGCCCCGGCCGCCCAAGGCCCCGTGGAAGATGGCGTGCTGCCGGGCGTCTGCGCCGCGCCGGGCCTGGTATGCGGCCCCCTGGTACGGCTCAACACCATGGTCCTGGCGGAGGATCATGGCCAGCATGCACCCGAGCCCCAACGGCAAGCACTAAGCGCCGCCCTGGACCAGGTGCGCGGGGAAATCCGCCACACCCTGGAGCAGGCCCGGCAACGCCGCGACCAGCAGGAACAGGACATCTTCAGCGCCCACCTGGCGCTGCTCGAAGACCCGACCCTGCTGGACGCCGCCGAAGCCTCCATTGCCCAGGGCCGCGCCGCCACCCATGCCTGGAGCGCGGCGATTACCGAGCAATGCCAGATCCTGCAGCAACTGGGCAGTACGCTGCTGGCCGAACGCGCCAACGACCTGCGGGACCTGCAGCAGCGCGTTCTGCGCGCCCTGCTGGGGGAGGCCTGGCACTACGACCTGCCAGCCGGGGCGATCGTTGCCGCCGAGGAGTTGACCCCTTCCGACCTTCTGCAACTCAGCGCCCAGGGCGTGGCCGGGCTGTGCATGGCCGCCGGCGGTGCCACTTCCCACGTGGCGATCCTTGCCCGGGGCAAGGGCCTGCCTTGCCTGGTGGCCCTGGGCCCGCAAGTGCTGCGCATCGACAGTGGCCGCCAGGTGGTGCTGGATGCCAACGGCGGGCGCCTGGAACTGGAGCCCGACCCGCAGCGCATCGCACAGGTGCAACAGGCCGGTGAAACCCAGCGCCAGCGCCATGCGCTGCAACAGCAAAAAGCCCATGAGCCCGCCCTGACCCAGGACGGCCAGCAGATCGAGGTGGCGGCCAATGTGGCGTCCAGCGATGAAGCCCGGGACGCCCACCAGGGTGGCGCCGACGGCGTCGGCCTGCTGCGCACCGAGTTTCTCTTCGTTGACCGCCAGACCGCCCCCGATCAAGAAGAACAGCGCCAGGCCTATCAGGCAGTGCTCAACGCCATGGGCGACAAGCCGGTGATCATTCGCACCATCGACGTCGGCGGCGACAAACAGCTGGATTACCTGCCCCTGTCGGTGGAAGCCAACCCGGTACTTGGGCTGCGCGGCATCCGCCTGGCCCAGGCGCGCCCCGAACTGCTGGACCAACAACTGCGGGCGCTGCTCCAGGTCAGCCCCGTGCAACGCTGCCGGGTGATGCTGCCGATGGTCACCGAAGTCGCCGAGCTGCTGCACATTCGCCAGCGCCTGGACCTGTTCGCTGCCGAACTGGGCCTGAGCCAGCGCCCGGAACTGGGGGTCATGATCGAAGTCCCCGCCGCCGCCCTGATGGCCGAGCAACTGGCCGAACACGCCGACTTCCTGTCCATCGGCACCAACGACCTGTCCCAGTACACCCTGGCCATGGACCGTGACCACGCCGGGCTGGCGGCACGGGTCGACGCCCTGCACCCCGCCCTGCTGCGGCTGATCGCCCAGACCTGCGCCGGCGCCCAGCGCCATGGTCGCTGGGTCGGGGTCTGTGGCGCCCTGGCCTCCGATCCCCTGGCCACACCCGTACTCATTGGCCTGGGCGTCAGCGAGCTGTCGGTCAGCCCCCCCCAGGTGGGCGAGATCAAGGACCGGGTGCGCCAGCTGGACGCCAGCCAGTGCCGCCAGCTCAGCCAGCCGCTGCTCAACCTGCCCGGTGCCGCCGCAGTCCGTCAGGCCTGCGAACGGCTTTGGCCTCTGCACTCATAACAAGAATTCCAGGAGAGACGCCATGTACCAGTATTTCATCGAGGGCCTGCAACGCCTCGGCCGGGCGCTGATGCTGCCCATCGCCATCTTGCCCATCGCCGGTCTGCTGCTGCGCCTGGGCGACACCGACCTGCTGAACATCGCGATCATCCACGATGCCGGGCAGTCGATCTTCGGCAACCTGGCGCTGATCTTCGCCATCGGTATCGCCGTCGGCTTTGCCAAGGACAACAATGGCACCGCCGGGCTGGCCGGGGCCATTGGCTACCTGGTGATGATCTCGACCCTCAAGGTGCTGGACGCCAGCATCAACATGGGCATGCTCGCCGGGATCATCAGCGGGCTGATGGCCGGCGCGCTGTACAACCGCTTCAAGGACATCAAGCTGCCGGAGTACCTGGCGTTTTTCGGCGGCCGGCGCTTCGTGCCCATCGCCACCGGTTTCACCGCCGTGGGCCTGGGGGTGGTGTTCGGCCTGATCTGGCCGCCGATCCAGCACGGCATCAACAGCTTCGGCCAGTTGCTGCTGGAAAGCGGCAGCTTCGGCGCCTTCGTCTTCGGTGTGTTCAACCGGCTGCTGATCGTCACCGGCCTGCACCACATCCTCAACAACATGGCCTGGTTCATCTTCGGCAGCTTCACCGACCCGAGCACCGGCGCCGTGGTCACCGGCGACCTGACCCGCTACTTTGCCGGCGACCCCAAGGGCGGCCAGTTCATGACCGGGATGTTCCCGATGATGCTGTTCGGCCTGCCCGCCGCCTGCCTGGCGATGTACCGCAACACACCGCCGGAACGGCGCAAGGTAATGGGCGGGATCTTCCTGTCCATGGCCCTGACATCCTTCCTGACCGGGGTCACCGAGCCGATCGAATTCGCCTTCATGTTCCTTGCCCCCCTGCTGTACCTGGTGCATGCCCTGCTCACCGGGCTGGCCATGGCCCTGACCAACCTGCTGAACATCCACCTGGGCTTTACCTTTTCCGGCGGCGCCATCGACATGGCCCTGGGCTGGGGCCGCTCCACCAACGGCTGGAAGGTGTTTCCGGTGGGCCTGCTGTACGCGGTGGTGTACTACCTGGTGTTCGATTTCTGCATCCGCCGCTTCAACCTCAAGACCCCGGGCCGTGAAGACAGCCCCTCCAGCGAAAAGACTGAACTGAGCGTCGACCAGCGCGCCGCGGCCTACATCAAGGCCCTGGGTGGCGCCGGCAACCTGCTTACCGTCGGTGCCTGCACCACGCGCCTGCGCCTGGAGCTGGCAGACCGCAACCTGGCTTCGGACAGCGAGCTCAAGGCCCTGGGCGCCATGGCCGTGGTGCGCCCCGGCAAGGGCGGCAGCTTGCAGGTGGTGGTGGGGCCGCTGGCAGACAGCATCGCCGACGAGATCCGCCTGGCGTCACCCGTTTCAGCCAGGGCTGCGGTGGCACAGGCGCCTGTTGAAGAACCCCCGCAGGTCGACATTTCCATCCACGAAGCCCAGCAGTGGCTCAACGCCCTGGGCGGTCGGGACAACCTGCTGCAGATGGACTGTGTGGCGCTGACCCGGTTGCGAGTGCGAGTGAACAATAGCCGCAGCCTGTCGGAGCCGGCGCTCAAGGGGCTGGGCTGCCAGGGCATGCGGCGCATGGAGGGGGACGTCTGGCACGTGCTGATTGGCGAAAAGGCCGGGGGCTTGCAGGTGGCGCTGACGGGCTTGCTGCACCGAGAGGTCGGCGCAGGAGCTTGAAGGCACTTTCGCCGGCCAGCCGGCTCCTGCAAGGCTCCTGTAGGAGCCGGCTGGCTGGCGAAGGCCCACAAAAAAGCCCGCTGACCGTTGCCGGTTCAGCGGGCTTTGTGTCTGTGGATAACCTCAGAACGCTTCGAGGCGCCAGACTTCATAAGCCGGCGTTTCGTAGGGATGGCTCTGCTTGAGGGCCAGTACCACGTCGCGAATCAGTTCGTCGGCCACCACCAGCTCGACCTTCCACTCCTCCACCCGCTCCACCTGGCCGGTCTGCCCGA
The DNA here is from genome assembly GCF_059418825.1 of Pseudomonas sp. GW821-FHT07F01. Taxonomy (NCBI): domain Bacteria; kingdom Pseudomonadati; phylum Pseudomonadota; class Gammaproteobacteria; order Pseudomonadales; family Pseudomonadaceae; genus Pseudomonas; species Pseudomonas sp. GW821-FHT07F01. The sequence goes on along the minus strand of NZ_JBWKQO010000004.1, from coordinate 5,856 downwards.
GAAACGGCTGGCTGCCGTCCAACGGGCGAAACTGGCCCTGGCCGAGCACCTGCCAGGCGCACTGGTCATAGGCGCCGATGCGTCCGCCGCCCGCGGCGAACACAGCGCTCTTGACCGACTCCACATGGCTGGGAGGCACGAAGAAGCTGAGCTTGTACATCAGCCTCAGTTCACCCAGACCCGAGCGTTACGGAACATGCGCATCCACGCCCCATCTTCGTTCCACTCATCCGGGCGCCAGGAGTTCTGCACGGCACGGAACACCCGCTCAGGGTGCGGCATCATGATGGTGACGCGACCGTCGCGGCTGGTGAGGCCGGTGATCCCGCGCGGCGAACCGTTGGGGTTGGCCGGGTAACGCTCGGTGACCTTGCCGTGGTTGTCGACGAAACGCAGGGCCACGCAACCGGACAGGTCGGCTTCCAGCAATGCCTCTTCGCTTTCGAACTCCGCATGGCCTTCACCGTGGGCGATGGCGATCGGCATCCGCGAACCGGCCATGCCCTGCAGGAAGATCGAGTTCGACTCCTGCACCTGGACCATGGCCACTCGGGCTTCGAACTGCTCGGAGCGGTTGCGCACGAAGTGCGGCCAGAACTCGCTGCCCGGGATCAGCTCGTGCAGGTTGGACATCATCTGGCAACCGTTGCACACACCCAGGGTGAAGCTGTCGGTACGTTCGAAGAAGCCCTGGAAGGCATCCCGCGCACGGCTGTTGAACAGCGCCGACTTGGCCCAGCCTTCACCGGCGCCCAGTACGTCGCCGTAGGAGAAGCCGCCGCAGGCAACCATGCCCTTGAAGTCGTTGAGGTCGACGCGACCGGCGAGGATATCGCTCATGTGCACGTCGATGGCGTTGAAGCCGGCGCGGTCAAAGGCCGCTGCCATTTCCACCTGGCCGTTGACGCCCTGCTCACGCAGTACCGCCACCTGTGGACGCACGCCTTTCTTGATGTAAGGCGCGGCGATGTCCTGGTTGACGTCGAAGCCCAGCTTGACGCTCAGGCCCGGGTTGTCTTCTTCCAGTACCACGTCGAATTCCTGCTCGGCGCAGTCGGCGTTGTCCCGCAGGCGCTGGATCTGGTAGCTGGTTTCTGCCCACTGACGCTGCAGCAGGCGGCGCTGGCCGGTGAACACGCTTTCGCCGTTGTAGGAGATGCTCACTTCACCGTTGTTGATCGGCTGGCCGATCACGGCCACGCAATCGCCCAGGCCGGCGGCGCTGAACTGGGCCAGCACGTCCGGAGTAGCGTCCTGGCGCACCTGGATCACCGCACCCAGCTCTTCGTTGAACAGGATGGCGGCGATTTCGGCGGTGTTTTCCGCCACGGCGTCGAGGCTCAGGTTCAGGCCGCAATGGCCGGCGAAGGCCATTTCCACGGCGCTGACCAGCAGGCCGCCATCGGAACGGTCGTGGTAGGCCAGCAGGTGACCGTCGGCGTTGAGGCCCTGGATCACCGCGAAGAAGGCCTTGAGGTCTTCCGCATCATCCACGTCCGGTGCCTGGCTGCCGAGCTTGCCGTGGGTCTGGGCGAGGATCGAGGCGCCCATGCGGTTCTGCCCGCGACCGAGGTCGATCAGGATCAGGTCGGTGGTGCCCTTGTCCATGCGCAGTTGCGGGGTCAGGGTCTGGCGAATGTCCGCTACGGGTGCGAAGCCAGTGACGATCAGCGACAGCGGCGAGGTGACGCTCTTGTCCACGCCCTCTTCGTTCCAGCGGGTGGCCATGGACATGGAGTCCTTGCCCACCGGGATGGTGATGCCCAGCTCTGGGCACAGCTCCATGCCCACTGCCTTGACGGTGTCGTACAGGCGCGCGTCTTCGCCCGGGTGGCCGGCAGCGGACATCCAGTTGGCGGAGAGCTTGATGTCGCTGATCTTGTTGATGCGCGAGGCCGCGATGTTGGTCAGGGTCTCGCCGATCGCCATGCGGCCGGACGCCGGGGCGTCCAGCAGGGCCAGCGGCGTGCGCTCGCCCATGGCCATGGCCTCACCGGTGTAGACGTCGAAGCTGGTGGCGGTCACGGCCACGTCGGCCACCGGCACCTGCCATGGGCCGACCATCTGGTCGCGGGCCACGAGGCCGGTGATGGTGCGGTCGCCGATGGTGATCAGGAAGCTCTTGCTGGCCACGGCCGGGTGGTGCAGGACGCGCTCGATGCTCTCGGCGATATCCAGGGTGCTTGGATCGAAATCGTCACCCAGTTCGTTTTCCCGTACGGCCGAACGGTGCATGCGCGGGGCCTTGCCCAGCAGCACTTCCAGCGGCATGTCCACCGGGCTGTTGCCGAAGTGGCTGTCGGTCACGGTCAACTGTGGCTCGGCAGTGGCTTCGCCGACCACCGCGAACGGGCAGCGCTCACGCTCGCAGATGGCCTTGAAACGTTCGAAATCCGCAGCGCCCACCGCCAGGACATAACGCTCCTGGGATTCGTTGGACCAGATTTCGTGCGGGGCCATGCCCGGCTCGTCGTTGGGGATGTTGCGCAGTTCGAAGCGACCGCCACGGCCGCCATCGTTGACCAGTTCCGGGAAGGCGTTGGACAGGCCACCGGCGCCCACGTCGTGGATGAAGCTGATGGGGTTGTTATCCCCCAGTTGCCAGCAACGGTCGATGACTTCCTGGCAACGGCGTTCCATTTCAGGGTTTTCACGCTGTACCGAAGCGAAATCCAGGTCCGCCGAGCTGGTGCCGGTGGCCATGGAGGAAGCGGCGCCGCCGCCCAGGCCGATGAGCATCGCCGGGCCGCCGAGCACGATCAGCTTGGAGCCGACGGTGATCTCGCCTTTCTGCACGTGCTCGTCACGGATGTTGCCCATGCCGCCTGCCAGCATGATCGGCTTGTGGTAACCGCGAACTTCATCGCCACGAGGCGTGGTAATGGATTGCTCGAAGGTGCGGAAATAACCGGTCAGGGCCGGACGGCCGAATTCGTTGTTGAACGCCGCGCCACCCAGTGGGCCTTCGATCATGATGTCGAGGGCGGTGACGATGCGCTCAGGCTTGCCGTACGGCACTTCCCACGGCTGTTCGAAGCCCGGGATCTGCAGGTTGGACACGGTGAAACCGGTGAGGCCGGCCTTGGGCTTGGCGCCGCGCCCGGTGGCGCCTTCGTCGCGGATTTCGCCGCCGGAACCGGTGGAGGCCCCCGGGAACGGCGCGATGGCGGTCGGGTGGTTGTGGGTCTCGACCTTCATCAGGATGTGCACCGGCTCCTGTACCGCACCGTACTGGCGGGTCTCAGGGTTCGGATAGAAACGCCCGGCAACCGAACCGACGATGACCGCGGCGTTGTCCTTATAGGCGGAGAGCACACCTTCGTTGTGCATCTGATAGGTGTTCTTGATCATGCCGAACAGGCTTTTTTCCTGGCTCTGGCCGTCGATATCCCAACTGGCGTTGAAGATCTTGTGGCGGCAGTGCTCGGAGTTGGCCTGGGCGAACATCATCAGTTCGATGTCGTGGGGATTACGCTTGAGGCCCTGGAAGGCGTTCATCAGGTAATCGATTTCGTCTTCGGCCAGGGCCAGGCCCAGCTCGCTGTTGGCCTGCTCCAGCGCAGCCCGGCCACCGCCGAGGATGTCGATGGCGGTCAGCGGCTTGGGTTCGGCGTGGCTGAACAGGCCGGCGGCCTGTTCCAGGTTGGCCACCACGATCTGGGTCATGCGGTCGTGCAGGGCGTCGGCGATCAGTTGGGCCTCGGCCTCGCTGAACTCACCGGCCACATAGAAGGCGATGCCGCGCTCCAGGCGCTGGATCTTCGCCAGGCCACAGTTGCGGGCGATGTCGCTGGCCTTGCTCGACCACGGCGAAATGGTGCCGAAACGTGGCAGGACCAGGAACAGACGGCCGGTCGGCTCTTGTACCGGAACGCTGGGGCCGTACTTCAGAAGGCGCGCAAGCACCTGCTGTTCGTCGCCGGTCAGGACGCCGGTGACTTCGGCGAAGTGAGCGAATTCAGCATACAAGCCACTGACAGCCGGTACTTTCTGGCTCAGTTGCTCAAGGAGTTTGCTGTGGCGAAAGGCAGAAAGGGCAGGAGCGCCGCGCAGGATCAACATCTTCGGGACAGCCTCGGGAAGGGGGTGTGCTTTGAGGCCGTGCATTCTAACGTAAACCGCTGGCATCGGCACTCGAAACGCAACCCCCGGGCGCCTCCGGACGTCGGCCCGGGGCCAGCCCCCTATAACAAAGCCTCATCAGGGTCATTGCCGGTGGTTATTTTAAACGTCACATTCAGCGCCCAGGCCCCATTCCTGAGGCCTTCAGCCCGGCTCGACCATCGCTAGCAGACAAGCCCTTCGCTGTCGAGATATGGCGGCCGTTATCCTTTGCGTATACTGCGCCAATGTTTTCCCCTATGGCTTTACGTCCGCGCTGCGCCAAGTGGCTCATCGTTACCGGACTCTTCCTGATGCTCGGCGCCTGTGTTGAGAAACCCAGCACGCTCGAGCGCGTAAAGGAGGATGGTGTGCTGCGGGTGGTCACCCGTAACAGCCCTGCCACCTACTTTCAGGATCGCAACGGTGAAACCGGCTTCGAATACGAGCTGGTGAAACGCTTTGCCGACGATCTGGGGGTGGAGCTCAAGATCGAGACCGCCGACAACCTCGATGATCTGTTCGACCAGCTGGGCCAGCCCAAGGGCCCGGTACTGGCCGCCGCCGGCCTGGTGAGCAGCGAGCAGCGCAAGCAGCAGGTGCGGTTCTCCCACCCCTATCTGGAAGTCACGCCCCAGGTCATCTATCGCAATGGCCGTTCCCGCCCCACCACCGCGCAAGACCTGGTGGGCAAGCACATCATGGTGCTCAAGGGCAGCACCCACGCCGAACAACTGGCGGAACTCAAGCTCAAGTACCCCGGCATCGAATACGAAGAGTCGGACGCCGTGGAAGTGGTGGACCTGCTGCGCATGGTGGACGAAGGGCAGATCGACCTGACCCTGGTGGACTCCAACGAACTGGCGATGAACCAAGTCTACTTCCCCAATGTGCGAGTGGCCTTTGACCTGGGCGACGCCCGCAGCCAGAGCTGGGCCGTGGCCGCAGGCGACGACAACAGCCTGCTCAACGAGATCAACAGTTTCCTCGACAAGGTCGAGAAGAACGGCACCCTGCAACGCCTGAAGGACCGCTACTACGGCCATGTGGACGTGCTCGGCTATGTCGGCGCCTACACCTTTGCCCAGCACCTGCAGCAACGCCTGCCCAAGTACGAGAAGCACTTCAAGGCGTCGGCCAAGCAGGAAAAGCTCGACTGGCGCCTGCTGGCGGCGGTGGGCTATCAGGAATCGATGTGGCAGGCCGAGGTCACCTCCAAGACCGGGGTGCGCGGGCTGATGATGCTGACCCAGAACACCGCCCAGGCCATGGGCGTTTCCAACCGCCTGGATCCCAAGCAGAGCATCAGCGGTGGGGCCAAGTACCTGGCCTATATCAAGGAACAGCTGGACGACAAGATCGAGGAACCGGACCGCACCTGGTTCGCCCTGGCCGCCTATAACGTCGGCACCGGCCACCTGGACGATGCGCGCAAGCTGGCCGAGAAAGAAGGCCTGAACCCGAACAAGTGGCTGGATGTGAAGAAGATGCTGCCGCGCCTGTCGCAGAAGCAGTGGTACAGCAAGACCCGCTACGGCTATGCCCGGGGCGGCGAGCCCGTGCATTTCGTCGCCAACATCCGTCGCTACTACGACATTCTCACCTGGGTGACCCAGCCGCAGCTGGAAGGCGACCAGGTCGCCGAAGGCAACCTGCACGTACCCGGGGTCAACAAGACCAAGCCGCCGGAAGAGAATCCGCCGCTTTAAAAGCATTCGCCGGCCAGCCGGCTCCTGCACAACCTGTGTAGGAGCC
>NZ_JBWKQO010000003.1:280630-809666 GCF_059418825.1 Pseudomonas sp. GW821-FHT07F01 | reverse complement strand
TGTCGAAAACTGCGTAACTCGTTGAATCTCAAGGAGTTTTCCGTTTCGACTGCGCCGGAAGTGGGGCGAATTATAGAGAGATATAATTCGCCGTCAACACCTATTTTCAGTTTTATTCGGATTTAAGCGTAATACGTGCAAATGCCTTCTTGCCGGCTTGGCACACATGGGTTGAACCTACTGCATATATATAGGTGCGATCGACAACCTCACCATCCACCCGCACACCACCCGAACCCAGAAGATCCCGAGCCACTGCGGCGTTCTTCACCAGCCCTGCCTTATTAAGGACAGCCGCAATCGGCATATCCTCGGCAGCAACCAGCTCGATTTCCGGCAGATCATCAGGCAGCTCGCCATCTTTCATGCGGTTACCTGCGGCACGGTGAGCATTTGCAGCAGCCTCTTCACCATGGAAGCGCGCAACAATCTCTTCGGCCAGCTTGATTTTGATATCACGCGGGTTAGCGCCAGCATCTACATCCGCCTTGAATGCATTGATCTCATCCATGGAGCGGAAGCTGAGCAACTCGAAGTAACGCCACATCAACGCATCAGGAATGGACACCAGCTTGCCGTACATCACGCCAGGCGCCTCCTGGATACCGACATAGTTACCCAGAGACTTGGACATCTTCTTGACGCCATCCAACCCTTCGAGCAATGGCATGGTCAGAATGCACTGAGCCTCCTGACCGTAACCGCGCTGCAGCTCACGCCCCATCAACAGGTTGAACTTCTGGTCGGTACCGCCCAGCTCGACATCGGCGCGCAATGCCACCGAGTCATAGCCTTGCACCAACGGATACAGGAACTCATGAATGGCAATCGGCTGATTGGTCGAATAGCGCTTGTCGAAGTCGTCGCGCTCGAGCATCCGTGCAACGGTGTACTGGGAAGTTAGACGAATGAAGTCCGCCGGTCCCATCTTGTCCATCCAGGTGGAGTTGAAAGCCACCTCAGTCTTGGCAGGATCAAGAATCTTGAAGACCTGGCTTTTATAGGTCTCTGCGTTTTCCAGGACCTGCTCGCGAGTCAAGGGTGGGCGCGTGGCACTTTTGCCACTGGGGTCACCGATCATGCCGGTGAAGTCGCCAATCAGGAAGATTACCTGGTGACCCAAGTCCTGGAACTGACGCAGCTTATTAATAAGTACGGTATGCCCGAGATGCAGATCCGGCGCCGTCGGATCAAAGCCAGCCTTAATGCGCAGCGGTTCGCCGCGCTTGAGCTTCTCGATCAACTCGGACTCGACCAACAACTCTTCCGCACCACGTTTGATCAGCGCTAGCTGCTCTTCAACCGACTTCATAACAGACCCGCAAGGCTCAGATTCAAAAGGGAACCAACCATACAAGATCATGGACTAATTACAAGTTTTGCCCGGCGTACGGGAGCATTCCGAAAGCAGAGTGCCCGCGCCCTTGCGTCACAGATGATTTGGTTATATTTTATACAGTTATTTCATCTTCATCATGTCATTCATCTTTTCCATTTCATCTTTTCAAAGTCAAATTACCTATGACCACCGAACCGTCTAAAGCGCCACCGCTTTATCCGAAGAGCCACCTGCTCGCCGCAAGTGGCATCGCGGCCCTTCTCAGCTTGGCCCTTCTGGTATTTCCATCCAGTGATGTAGAAGCAAAAAAAACGACATTGAGCCTTGATCTGGAAAGCCCGATCGAGCAACTGACACAAGATCAAGACGCCGCATCCACCGAACAAGCCACAAGCGAGGCCGTTGCCTCACCTTTCGCACAGATCGAAAACACCGCCGAAGACACCACGCAAACCGCAGAAACCGCACCTGTGCCTGCTGCCGTGGAGGAGCCAAAAGCCCCCGGCCACAGGGAAGTTCTGGTCACCAAGGGCGACACCCTCTCCACACTCTTTGAAAAGGTTGGCCTGCCAGCCACTTCTGTCCATGAAGTACTGGCCAGCGACAAGCAGGCCAAGCAATTCTCCCAGCTCAAGCATGGCCAGAAGCTGGAGTTCGAGCTGACGCCTGATGGCCAACTGAACAACCTGCACAGCAAGGTCAGCGACCTGGAAACCATCACCCTGACCAAAGGCCCCAAGGGCTTTACGTTCAGCCGCGTGATCACCAAGCCAGTGGTTCGTTCTGCCTATGTCCACGGCGTCATCAACAGCTCGCTTTCGCAGTCTGCCGCACGCGCCGGGCTGTCCCACAGCCTGACCATGGATATGGCCAACGTTTTCGGCTACGACATCGACTTCGCCCAGGATATTCGCCAGGGTGACGAATTCGACGTGATCTATGAGCAAAAAGTCGCCAACGGCAAGGTAGTCGGTACAGGCAATATCCTCTCCGCGCGCTTCACTAACCGTGGCAAGACCTACACCGCAGTGCGCTACACCAACAAACAGGGTTCCAGCAGCTACTACACCGCTGATGGCAACAGCATGCGCAAGGCCTTCATCCGTACACCGGTGGACTTCGCTCGCATCAGTTCGCGCTTTTCCATGGGCCGCAAGCACCCGATCCTGAACAAGATCCGTGCCCACAAGGGCGTGGACTATGCCGCGCCACGGGGCACGCCAATCAAGGCTGCCGGTGATGGGAAGGTGCTGCTAGCTGGCCGTCGTGGCGGTTATGGCAATACCGTGATCATCCAGCACGGCAACACCTACCGCACCCTGTACGGCCACATGCAGGGCTTTGCCAAGGGTGTGAAGACTGGCGGCTCGGTGAAACAGGGCCAGGTCATCGGCTATATCGGTACCACCGGGCTGTCCACCGGACCGCACCTGCACTACGAGTTCCAGGTCAACGGTGTCCACGTGGATCCGCTGGGCCAGAAGCTGCCCATGGCCGACCCGATCGCCAAGGCCGAACGAGCACGCTTCCTGCAGCAGAGCCAGCCTCTGATGGCCCGGATGGATCAGGAAAAGGCCACGATGCTGGCCTCGAGCAAGCGCTAAGCCATGGCGCTCTATATAGGTGTGATGTCCGGTACCAGCCTTGATGGCCTGGACATCGCCCTGATCGAGCAAAGCCCGGCGCTCAGATTGGTCGCCACTCGCTACATCCCCATGCCCGATACCCTGCGCGCCGAACTCCTGGGTTTGTGCGCCAGTGGCCCCGACGAGATCGCCCGTTCCGCCATCGCCCAACAGCACTGGGTCGAGCTGGCCGCCCAGGGCATCAACCAGCTTCTGCAACAACAGCAACTGTACCCTCAAGACATTCGCGCTATCGGCAGCCACGGACAAACCGTGCGTCATGAGCCAAGCCGCGGGTTCACGGTGCAGATCGGCAACCCGGCCCTGCTCACTGAGCTGACCGGGATCACTGTCGTCAGCGACTTCCGCAGCCGCGACGTGGCGGCGGGCGGACAAGGCGCGCCGCTGGTTCCGGCCTTTCACGAAGCCCTGTTCGACCAGCGCCCGGGAAACCGCGCCGTGCTGAACGTCGGCGGGTTCAGCAACCTGAGCCTGATCGAAACCGCCAAGCCGTTGGCCGGATTCGACTGTGGCCCGGGCAACGTCCTGCTCGATGCCTGGATCCAGGCCCAACGCGCAGAGAACTTCGACCGCAATGGCCAGTGGGCTGCCAGCGGCCAGATTGATCCGCCCCTCTTGCAAGCCCTGCTCAGCGACCCGTTCTTCGCCACCCAAGGCCCGAAGAGCACCGGGCGCGAGGTATTCAATCTTGATTGGCTACAGCGGCATCTGAGGGCACGGGGCGCTATTGCCGCCGAAAACGTGCAGGCTACCCTTCTGGAGCTGACAGCTCTAACCATCGTCGAGTCGCTGCAGAGCGCTCAAAGTGACACCCAGGAGCTGCTGGTGTGCGGCGGCGGCGCGCATAACGCAGCGCTCATGGGCCGCCTGGCAGCCCTACTCCCGCAAACCCGGGTCAGCAGCACTGCAGCGTATGGCGTAGATCCGGACTGGGTAGAGGCTATGGCGTTCGCCTGGTTGGCCCACTGCTGCCTGGAGGGCATCGCTGCCAACCGGCCCAGCGTCACCGGCGCCCGTGGCCTGCGTGTACTAGGCGCCATCTACCCGGCTTGAACAGCAGACAGCAAAACGCCGCAGGATCCCAGGCCCCTGCGGCGTTCGGCGAATAGCTGCTGCCGGCTAATCAGATCGAGAACGACGACCCGCAACCACAGGTAGTGGTGGCATTGGGGTTCTTGATCACGAACCGCGAACCTTCCAGGCCTTCCTGGTAGTCCACTTCAGCACCGGCCAGGTACTGGAAGCTCATCGGATCGACCACCAGGCTCACGCCCTCGCGCTCGACGATGGTGTCATCCTCGGCCACTTCCTCATCGAAAGTGAAACCGTACTGAAACCCCGAACAACCGCCGCCCGTAACGAATACGCGCAGCTTCAAGCGATCATTACCCTCTTCATCGACCAGGGTCTTCACCTTGTGCGCTGCACCTTGAGTGAATTGCAAAGCCGTGGGGGTGAAGGATTCAACGCTCATGCTGACTATCTCCCGGCGTTAAGCCGCCATACTGCGTAATGACGCGCATTATCCGCTTCTCCCAGAAAAGCGGTCAACTATTGTTACGGTATATCAATAGTCGTACAGCCACCCGTATAAAGCAGAAAGGCCCGTCAGACGGGCCTTTTTGTTCACGCAAAAACGACGTTAAGGCAGCATGCCCGCGTGGGACAGCCCCAGACGCTCATCCAGGCCGAACAGGATATTGAGGTTCTGCACCGCCTGGCCCGAAGCGCCCTTGACCAGGTTGTCGATGACCGACAGTACCACTACCAGATCATCATCCTGCGGCCGGTGCACGGCAATCCGGCACACGTTGGCACCCCGCACACTGCGGGTCTCCGGATGGCTGCCGGCCGGCATTACATCGACAAACGGCTCATTGGCATAACGCTTCTCGAACAACGCCTGCAGATCCACCGACTTATCCACCACCGTGGAGTAGAGCGTGGAGTGGATACCGCGAATCATCGGCGTCAGGTGCGGTACGAACGTCAGGCCAACTTCCTTGCCTGCTGCCCGGCGCAGGCCCTGACGGATTTCCGGCAAATGACGGTGCCCCTTGACCGCATAGGCCTTCATGCTCTCGGAAGTTTCCGAGTACAGCGACCCGACGCTGGCCCCACGGCCAGCACCGCTGACACCGGATTTGCAGTCGGCGATCAGCCGGGAAGTGTCGGCAAGACCGGCTTCCAGCAGCGGCAGGAAACCGAGCTGGGTTGCGGTTGGATAGCAGCCAGGAACCGCAATCAAACGGGCTTTCTTGATCTGTTCGCGATTGACTTCCGGCAGGCCGTAGACCGCTTCCTCCAGCAATTGAGGGGCACCGTGAGGCTGACCGTACCACTTGGCCCACTCATCGGCATCCTGCAGGCGGAAGTCCGCCGATAGATCGATGACCTTGGTCCCCGCAGCCAGCAGTTCGCCAGCCAGTGCATGCGCCACGCCATGGGGGGTGGCAAAGAACACCACGTCACAGGCACCAAGGGTCTTGATATCCGGCACGCTGAACGCCAGGCCGTCGTAATGGCCACGCAGGTTCGGGTACATGTCGGCAACGGCCAGGCCAGCCTCGGATCGCGAAGTGATGACTTCCACTCGCGCTTGCGGATGCTGTGCCAACAGACGCAGCAGTTCGACACCGGTGTAACCCGTGCCGCCGACGATACCGACCTTGACCATAAACCTGCCCTCAACGAACCCACTGGAAAGCTGCCGATAATAGGGGCGGCGCGCCCCTGCGACAACCGTCAAGGTGACGTGCGGACGCTCTACCCTCTACTATCTTCGCCACCGTGAACCTGGGAATAACTAAAAATGCTCTATCTATGGCTCAAAGCCTTTCATATCGTCAGCGTGGTCTGCTGGTTTGCCGGCCTTTTCTACCTGCCACGCCTGTTCGTTTACCACGCCCAAAGCGAGGACAGCATCAGCCGCGAGCGCTTCTGCCTGATGGAACGCAAGCTATACCGCTTCATCATGGGGCCTGCGATGATCGCGGCACTGATCTTTGGCATCTGGCTGATCAGCCTCAACCCCAGCGCGTATTTCGGCCAGGGCGGCTGGATGCACGCCAAACTGACCTTGGTGGTCATCCTCATCGGCTATCACCACATGTGCGGCGCGCAAGTGAAGCGCTTCGCCCGTGGCGAAAACACCCGCAGCCATGTCTTTTATCGCTGGTTCAATGAAGTACCGGTTCTGATATTGCTGGCTATTGTAATTTTGGTCGTTGTACGGCCGTTCTAACTCTAACTAGTCGCTTCCCTGGGGGTACTCCAATGTCACTGCCCGCTTTGCTCGAACAACGTCTGCGCCTGCCTCTGGTGGCCGCGCCGATGTTTCTGATCTCCAACCCGGAACTGGTCCTGGCCTGCTGTCGCAATGGTGTGGTGGGTAGCTTTCCCGCCCTCAATCAGCGCGAAAGCAGCGGTTTCAAGGCCTGGCTGGAGGAGATCGAAGCGGGCCTGGCCAAGCTGGAGAACCCTGCTCCCTACGCCGTGAACCTGATCGTGCACAACAGCAATCCACGGCTGCAGGCCGACTTGCAGATCTGCATCGAGCACAAGGTACCGATCGTCATCACCAGCCTCGGCGCGGTCAAGGAAGTAGTGGACGCCGTGCACAGCTACGGCGGCCTGGTATTTCATGACGTGACCACCCGCCGGCACGCAGAGAAAGCCGCCGAGGCGGGTGTCGATGGGCTGATCGCCGTCGCAGCCGGAGCGGGTGGCCATGCAGGCACCTGGAGCCCCTTCTCTCTGGTCGCCGAGATCCGCCAGTTCTTCGACAAGACCCTGCTACTGGCCGGCTGCCTGAACCGGGGCCACGAGATTCTTGCCGCACAGCTGCTTGGCGCCGACCTTGCCTACTTGGGCACCCGCTTTATCGGTACCACCGAAAGCCACGCACCGGATGCCTATAAAGAGATGCTACTCAGCTCTCGAGCCGCCGACATCGTGCATACCGCCGCGGTTTCCGGAGTACCTGCCAGCTTCATGCGCCAAAGCCTGGAGAACGCAGGTTTCGACCTGGCCGCCCTGCAAGGGAAAGGTGAGATCAACTTCGGCTCCAAGCTCAAACCCATCAGTGATGAGGCAAAAGCCTGGAAAACCGTCTGGTCCGCAGGCCAGGGGGTCTGTGAAATCGACGACCTGCCCAGCGTCGACCAATTGATCGCGCGCCTGGACAGCGAATATCAGGCGGCCCAGCAACGCGCCAGCCAACTGAGCAAACGCTGGCCACGTTAACCCGTTCTCATTAGTTTTTTGGCCAGCCGAGGGGCGCTGGCCTTAAACTGTCGGTCTTTTATGTAAACCTTCTTTTCAAGTGACAGGGATGCCCCCATGAGCGAAACCCGCTACAAGATCGTTTTCGACGGCACATTGCTGCCCGGCGTGGAAAAAGCCACTGCCCAACTGAACCTCGCCGAACTGTTCAAAAGCGATGCGGCCGCCGTAGAACGCCTGTTCAGCGGCCAGCAGGTGGAGCTCAAGCGCGACCTGACGCAGGCCGACGCCCAGCGCTATCTGGAAGCATTGAAGAACGCCGGGATCGATGCCCGCATCGAATCCGAGCAGGCCCTGAAGCTGGATCTAGACACAGTAACCCCCACACCCAGGGCCAGCAGCTTCAGCGAGTCGCCCTATGCGCCCCCGCAAGCCATAGTAGGCGATGCAATCCCACAATACGCCGCACTCAACGTATTCAGCTTCGAAGGCCGTATCGGTCGCCTGCGCTACCTGGCCTGGACTCTGGTCCTGACGGTGGCCATGCTGGCCGTGGTCGGGGTAGGCGCCTTCTTCGGTATCCTGTCCGCGGCGGTGTTCAATTCCACCCTGCTCACCGGCCTGGGAATTGTCGGCGGCATCGTGGTCTTCATCGGCTTCCTCGTGGTCAGCATTCAGATCAGCGTGCAGCGCCTGCACGATCTCGGCTGGTCGGGCTGGCTGTGGCTGCTGAACTTCGTGCCCATCGTCGGCAGCATCTTCCCTCTGGTGCTGATGGTCAGCCCGGGCAGCAACGTGGCCAACCGCTACGGCGCACCACCACCGCCCAACACCACCGCCGTCAAGGTGCTGTCCTGGATGTGGGTCGTCCTGATCGTCGCACTGATCGTGGGCATGGTGGCCGGCGGCCTGAGCTCCCTGGAAGATCGCTACAGCGAAACCAGCTACAGCGAAAGCATCGACTCCAGCAGCGCCGATGAAGATGCCGAACCCGCCGATATCGCCGCCCCTGTAGAATCCGAGTCCGAGCAAGAATAAACGCGCCCGGGCCTGCGACCCTCCCCCGTCGCAGGCCGCCGGCCGTTGCGATGGAGAAATGCATGACCCGTTACGCTCTGATCACTGGTGCTTCCAGCGGCATAGGCCTGGCCCTGGCCGAAGCACTGGCCCGGCGCGGCCGTAACTTGATTCTCGTGGCCCGTCAGCGTGATCAGCTGGAATGCATCGCCCTGGAATTGACCCAGCGCTTCGGCGTCGAAGTGCTGTTCCGCGCCTGCGACCTGGGCGAACCACTGCGCCTGTCCGGTTTCCTGCTGGAGCTGGAGGAGGGTGACCGGCAGATCGACCTGCTGGTCAATTGCGCCGGCATCGGCACCAGCGGCCCGTTCCTGGCCCAGGACTGGATGACCGAGCAGGACCTGATCGAGGTCAACATCCTCGCCCTCACCCGCCTGTGTCATGCCCTGGGCAACAGCATGGCGCTGCTGGGCGGCGGGCAGATCCTCAATGTCGCCTCGGTGGCAGCCTTCTATCCCGGCCCCTGGATGAGCAGCTACTACGCCAGCAAGGCCTATGTCCTGCATTTCTCCGAAGGGTTGCGCGAAGAATTGAAGAAGTGCGCGGTGAAGGTCTCGGTACTCTGCCCGGGGCCGACCCGCACCGCATTTTTCCGCACCGCACAAATGGACACCACCAAACTCAAGGACAGCAAGCTGCTCATGAGCCCCGAGGAGGTCGCGCTGTATGCGGTCCGCGCCCTGGAAAAGAACCGCGCCATCATCATTCCCGGCCGCCTGAACCGCTGGATGGCCTTCAGCGCCCGCCTGAGTTCACGCTGGCTGACCCGCAAGATCGTCGGTTACGTCAATCGGGCCTACTGCCCACGTTAAGAGTCGGGGCTGGGCGCACCTTGTGCACCTGAGTACACTCGGCCCGGACCAACCCAATGGAGAAACAGCTGTGGATACTCTGTTCACCAAGATCATCAACAGAGAAATACCCGCGAAGATCATCTACGAGGACGACCAGGTTCTGGCCTTCCACGATATTGCCCCGCAAGCGCCGGTGCATTTCCTGGTGATCCCGAAGAAACCCATCCGTACCCTCAACGACCTCACCGAGGACGACAAGACCCTGGCCGGACACATTCTGTTCACCGCCCAGCGCCTGGCCAAGGAGCAAGGCTGCGAAGACGGCTTCCGGGTCGTCATGAACTGCAACGAGCTGGGTGGGCAGACCGTGTATCACATTCACATGCACGTGCTGGGTCAGCGCCAGATGAACTGGCCGCCGGGCTGATTGCCCCCACCCACCCCTTGCGCAGCGCCCTCTCGGACCATCGAGGACGAGGGTGCGCTGATCCAGCGCAGTTTTCGCTCCTTTGATTGGAGTAAACTGGCCGCCGAGATTTCTCCCGGAGATAAGCATGACTACCCAACGTCACTACTCGCCGATCGACCGCCTGCTGTTGCAAGCCGATATGGCGATGCGCACGCTGCTGCCTTTCAGCGGCCAACCTTATCGCCCGTCGCCGGCCATCGTGCAGCCGGAAGCGCAGATGAGTGACGAGGACACCCGGCACGTGGCCGGCCTGATGCGCATCAACCACACCGGGGAAGTCTGCGCCCAGGCGCTGTACCAGGGCCAGGCCCTGACCGCCAAGCTGCCTCAGGTACGCCAGGCCATGGAACATGCCGCCGAAGAAGAAATCGACCACCTGGCCTGGTGCGAACAGCGCATCCGCCAGTTGGGCAGCCACCCGAGCGTGCTCAACCCGCTGTTCTACGGTTTGTCCTTCGGCATCGGCGCCGCGGCAGGCCTGATCAGCGACAAGGTCAGCCTGGGGTTCGTTGCCGCCACCGAAGACCAGGTGTGCAAGCACCTGAACGAGCATCTGGAGCAACTGCCGGCCGAAGACGAAAAGTCCCGAGCGATTCTCGAACAGATGCGCATCGACGAAGAACATCACGCTGAAACCGCGCTCGAAGCCGGCGGGTTCCGCTTCCCGGCGCCGGTGAAATTCGGCATGAGCCTGCTGGCCAAGGTCATGACCAAGAGCACCTACCGGATCTGATTCCAAACCACGGGCATCAAAAAGGGCGCTATCGAAGCGCCCTTTTCTTTTACCGCCAGAATCCGCGCGGGTTCAGCCCAGCTCGACGATTTCGTAATCGTGAGTGATGGCCACACCGGCCGCGCCGAGCATGATCGACGCCGAGCAGTATTTCTCGGCAGACAGCTCGATGGCCCGCTTGACCTGGGCTTCTTTGAGGCCCCGGCCCTTGACCACGAAATGCATGTGGATCTTGGTGAAGACCTTGGGGTCTTCGGTGGCACGCTCGGCATCCAGAAACGCCTCGCAGCTTTCAACCGCCTGGCGCGACTTCTTGAGAATGCTGACCACATCGAAGTTGCTGCAACCGCCCACGCCGAGCAGGAGCATTTCCATAGGGCGAACACCCAGGTTGCGGCCACCGGCTTCCGGCGGGCCATCCATCACCACTACGTGGCCACTGCCCGATTCGCCGAGGAACATGGCTTCGCCAGCCCATTGGATGCGTGCCTTCATCGCCAAGACTCCACTGTTAAAAAAGGGTCGCCAGCTTAGCACAGGGTTTTCCAGCCACAGCGCTTTGACCGTTTGTCCCTCAATACCGGTTTTCGATAAGAAAAATCTTAATTGAGCCAAGGACGTGTCTGTTAAGCTGACGCCAAATGACTGGCGCATCGCCAGCGTTCAACACCTTCGTTTTACGCCCCATAAAAAAAACACCTCATACCGTGCAGTCTTTTCGGGATACAACCATGGTTGCTATTGCCCCCACCCCCAAGATCAAAAATCTCGACAAGTTGCTCATGCACTGTCAACGCCGCCGGTATCAGGCCAAGAGCAACATCATCTGCGCCGGTGATGTGTCCGACAGCCTGTACTTCATCATCAAGGGCTCGGTGACCATCCTCATCGAAGACGATGACGGTCGGGAGATGATCATCGCCTACCTCAATGCCGGAGACTTCTTCGGCGAACTGGGGCTCTTCGAAGAGGCCGGCCATGAGCAGCAGCGCAGCGCCTGGGTGCGCGCCAAGGTAGAGTGCGAGGTTGCCGAGATCAGCTACGCCAAGTTCCGCGAACTGTCGCAGAACGACCCGGACATCCTCTATGTGCTCAGCGGGCAGATCGCCCAGCGCCTGCGCAACACCACGCGCAAGGTCGGCGACCTGGCGTTCTTCGACGTGACCGGGCGGGTGGCCCGCTGCCTGCTGGAGCTGTGCAAGCAACCGGACGCCATGACCCACCCGGATGGCATGCAGATCAAGATCACCCGCCAGGAAATCGGCCGGATCGTCGGTTGTTCCCGGGAAATGGTCGGTCGCGTGCTCAAGGATCTGGAAGAACGCAACCTGGTTCACGTCAAGGGCAAGACCATGGTGGTGTTCGGCACCCGCTAATCCGCCAGGAAGCCCTTGAGCATCTGCCGGTACAGGCTCTCCAGCCGCACTAGCGCATCGGGCGCCGCAAAGGCCTCGTGCAGGGCGATATGACTTTCGGCCCGGCAGCGCTGTTCCAGGCCACAGGCCTGATTGAAAGTATTGACCGCGTTCACCATCGAATCGCGTTCGTTATCCAGCAGCAGGGCGCCATGCACCAGGCCCACTGGCCGCTGGCCACCCTTGCTCTGACGCCAGCGCTGGGCGGTGCCGACCATCTTGCGCCCGTCCAGGTTGACGTTGAAGCGACCATCGCAGAACGCCCCTTCCACTTCGCCCAATGACGGGTTGCCCCCCAGCTCGCTGAGCAGATCGCAGATCGGCTGACACAGGCGCCGGTACGCGGTTTCGATCCGGCCCTGATCCCCTTCGCTGCGCGGCGGGGCGTAGACCAGTGCGATGTTCACCGTGGCCGCCGACTGCGGCACCGGCTCGCCGCCGGTTTCGCGCAACAGCACCGGCCAGCCGTTGGCGGCCGACTCCTCGCAGGCCCGTTCAAATCCAGGCAGGCGGCTCAAGCGCCGAGGCATCACCAGCGCCCGGTCACTGGGCTGCCAGAACAGCAGGCCGAACTCTTGTTCACCGGTACACACCAGGGCCAGCAGATCTTGCTCGGCCTGCAGACCGGCTTCGACAGTCAAGGCAAGGGGTTGAGTCATGGCAGTAGAAATCCTTGGCGATAGGCATGAAAAAGCCGGCATCGCCGGCTTGTTCATTGTCACGGGTTCAGTCCAGGGTCGAGCCGCTGACCGGCACGCCGCGCTCAGGGAAGAACAGACGCTGCAATTCGCTGCCCGGGCTTTCGGCACGCATGAACGCCTCACCCACCAGGAACGAATAGACATCGCTGATTTCCATCAGCTCGACATCGGCACGGTTGAGGATGCCGCTCTCGGTAATCACCAGGCGCTCGCGAGGAATGCGTGGCAGCAGGTCGAGGGTGGTCTCCAGATTGACTTCGAAGGTGTGCAGGTTGCGGTTGTTGACCCCAACCAGCGGTGTGTCGAGGGTCTTCAGCGCCCGCTCCAGCTCATCACCATCATGCACTTCCACCAGCACATCCAGGCCAACGCCCTTGGCCACCGCCGCCAGCTCCGCCATCCGCGCGTCATCCAGCGCAGCGACAATCAGCAATACGCAGTCGGCGCCCAGGGCACGGGCTTCGACGATCTGGTACGGGTCGATCATGAAGTCCTTGCGGATCACCGGCAGCTTGCAGGCGGCGCGGGCCTGCTGCAGGTACGCATCGGCACCCTGGAAGTAATCGACATCGGTCAGCACCGACAGACAAGTGGCACCGCCTTTCTCGTAGCTCTTGGCAATGTCCGCCGGAACGAAGTTCTCACGGATCACGCCTTTGCTCGGCGAAGCCTTCTTGATCTCGGCTATCACTGCCGGCTGCTTGAGCTTGACCTGATCCTGCAAGGCCCGGGCGAAACCCCGTGGTGCATCGGCAGCACGCGCCAGGGTTTCCAGCTCGGCCAGGCTGACGCGGGCGCTGCGCTCGGCAACCTCCTCGGCTTTACGGGCGAGGATTTTTTCCAGAACTGTCGGCACACTCATCCTTCATTCTCCTGCTTGAACACCGCGGTAAAGGCACCCAGCTCTTCGAGCTTCTCTCGGGCCAGGCCGGTGTGCAAGGCGTCGTGAGCCAGGGCCACGCCCTCTTTCAGGCTACTGGCATGATCGGCGGCATACAGCGCCGCACCCGCATTGAGCACAATCATTTCGGCGGCCTTCTGGCCATGCTCTGTCTTGCGGCGCCCCAGGGCATCGCGGATCAGCTCCAGGGAGGCCGCCGGGCTTTCCACCACCAGGCCGAACAGACTCTGGCTCTTCATGCCCAGATCCTCGGGCTGTACCCAGTACTCGGTGATCTGGTCATTCTTCAGCTCGGCCACATAGGTGGGCGCAGCCAGGCTGAACTCGTCCAGACCATCCTGGGAATGCACCACCAGAACGTGCTTGCTGCCCAGGCGTTGCAAGACTTCGGCCAAGGGCCGGCACAACGCCTGAGTGAACACGCCTACCACCTGGTGCTTGACTCCGGCCGGATTCGTAAGCGGGCCGAGCATGTTGAACAGGGTGCGCAGGCCAAGGTCGCGACGCGGGCCGGCGGCATATTTCATCGCCCCGTGATGGGACTGGGCAAACATGAAGCCGATGCCGACGTTATCGATGCAGCGCGCCACCTGGACCGGGGTCAGGTTCAAATAGATCCCTGCCGCTTCCAGCAGGTCGGCGCTGCCGCTCTTGCCGGACACCGCGCGGTTGCCGTGCTTGGCCACAGTGCAACCGGCCGCTGCGACCACAAAGGAGGAAGCCGTGGACACGTTGAAGATGTTCGCCCCGTCGCCGCCGGTGCCCACTACATCCACCACGCCATCCAGGGTTTTCAGCTCGACCCGGTCCGCCAGCTCGCGCATTGCCGATACCGCACCGACGATCTCGTCGATGCTTTCGCTTTTCATGCGCATGGCCATCATGAAGGCGCCAATCTGCGCATCGGTGCATTGGCCGGTCATGATTTCACGCATTACCGAACGCATTTCTTCGGTGCTCAGGTCCAGGTGGCCGACGATACGGCTCAGGGCAGTCTTGATATCCATGAAAAGTCCTTAGCGCGTGCCGCCGCTCTGTTTGAGAAAGTTGGCGAACAGCTCGTGGCCCTGCTCGGTGAGAATAGACTCGGGGTGAAATTGCACCCCCTCGATATTCAGCGTCTTGTGGCGCAACCCCATGATCTCGTCGACGGAGCCGTCTTCCAGCTGGG
This sequence comes from Pseudomonas sp. GW821-FHT07F01, assembly GCF_059418825.1. Lineage (NCBI taxonomy): Bacteria > Pseudomonadati > Pseudomonadota > Gammaproteobacteria > Pseudomonadales > Pseudomonadaceae > Pseudomonas > Pseudomonas sp. GW821-FHT07F01. The sequence goes on along the minus strand of NZ_JBWKQO010000003.1, from coordinate 795,196 downwards.
TCCAGGCCGTGACTTCGAGGCACTCGGGCAAGCTCTCGTGCTTGACCACCAACGAGTGGTAACGGGTTACGGTCAGCGGCATGTTCAGGCCGTTGAACACCCCCAGGTCACGGTGGAACACCGGGCTGGTCTTGCCGTGCATCACTTGCCGGGCACGCACCACCTGGCCGCCAAAGGCCTGGCCGATGGACTGATGCCCCAGGCATACGCCGAGAATCGGCAGCTTGCCGGCGAAATGCTTGATCGCCTCGATGGAAATACCGGCTTCGGTCGGCGTGCAAGGCCCGGGCGAGACCACGATGCGCTCGGGCTTGAGCGCCTCGATCTGAGCCACGGTCAGTTCGTCATTGCGCACTACTTTCACCTCAGCTCCCAACTCGCCCAGGTACTGGACGACGTTGTAGGTGAAGGAGTCGTAGTTATCAATCATCAGCAGCATACATGCTCCAACTTATTGATTTTAAAGTAGGTGTGCATGCAACTCAGGGTGTCGATATGCACATTGATATACACAAGCGCAGTGGAGCGTGCCGGGCGAGCTTGCGCACCCGAATGCTGCAAGCTGTCGGCAGGGCAGACAAGGTGATGGAATTGAACCGCCTTATCTATGCAATGTCGCTCAGCTCGCCACGCCATCGTCGGCCATCGCCAGCGCAAGCCGGCAGAACGTTGGGCATGACGATGCACCCGATGGCATTGCCGCCGGGCGAAGGTGTACTGCGTGGGGAGACTGATTGGCATGCAGCGTTCTCCTGGGGTTTGGAGCCGCCGTGCCGGAGAGCTATTAGATCCTTGATCCCTGCTTGCCGATTACGGCGGCAGGGTTCGGTTAAAAAACCGCAACGACGTGCCGCTTCCTATTGGAAGCGCCACCACTGACTAAAACGAATCGTTGCAATGCAAAGCATAGGACCTAACCGTAATTGAGCACTCGACGGCGTTCCGCAGCCGAGCTTCGAGGCGCGATTGTACCGTTCATCAAGGGGCTGCGTCGATTGCAATTTGCCGCTGGGTCTTGCGGCACTCACCCCGATGGTTGATACCTGCCCCACTCCGTTGGAGCGCAATGCATGGCCGGTCCCGTGCACGCCGCGCACTGCAAAGGCGGGGGCACGACATGCGCACCGCGTTACGCAGCCCGCCTCGGCAGCTGGCTTGGAGGCCCTTTAAACGCCACAAGTCCATCACCGAAACGGCGCTCTTTAAGGTGGTGGCAGCCTGTTTGCGCCTTCTTAGCCGTGCGGCTCAAGGGGCGTTCCGCCTCTTCTGGCCCCAGAAGCACGGCCACTTGATCAAAGGGGCGCTTTTCTTGCCATGGCCAAGTCAGGAAACCAGCGCCCTTTTCTCCAGCAAATGGTCGAGCCAGTCCGGATCCATTTCTGGCTCACTGGAGAACAACAAGCCGGTGTAGTCGCGGTACGGCGGGGTAAAGATCTCCTCCCGGCAGCCGTGATCGACCACCTTCCCACGCTGCATTACCAGTACCTCGTCGGCAATGGCGCGCACGGTGGCGACGTCGTGGGTGATGAACAAGTAGGCCACGCCCAGTTGCTGCTGGATGCGGTTGAGCAGCTTCAGAACGCCTTCGGCCACCAGTTGGTCGAGGGCCGAGGTGACTTCGTCGCAGATGATCAGTTGCGGCTCGGCCGCCAGAGCCCGGGCGATACAGATTCGCTGCTTCTGCCCGCCAGACAGTTCGCGGGGCTGGCGATCCATGTACAACGCCGGGTCCAGCTCGATCATCTCCAATAGCTCGGCGACCCGCTGGCGCAGCGCCTGGCCCTTGAGGCCGAGGTAGAAACTCAGCGGCCGGCCGATGATGTCGACGATGCGCTGGCGCGGGTTGAGCGCGGTGTCGGGGATCTGGTAAATCATCTGCAATCGGCGCAATTGCTCCTTGCTGCGCTGGCGATAATCAGCTGGCAGCGCTTTTCCGTCATACAACACCTGGCCGCTGGTCGGCGGCAACAACCCGGTGATCAAGCGTGCCGTAGAGCTCTTGCCGCTGCCCGACTCGCCGATCACCGCCAGGGTCTGGCCACGATAGAGCTTGAGCGAGACATCGTGCAGCACCGGCTGATGGCCGTAGCTGGCGCTGGCCTTGCGTACCTCCAGCAGCGGTGTTGCCTGCGGTGGGCACGGCTTGGGTTCGGTGCGCAAGCTACGTACTGCCCACAGCGATCTGGTGTAATCCTGCTGTGGGGCGTCGAGCATGGTCCGGGTGTCGGCCTCCTCCACCAGCTTGCCGTGACGCAGAACCATGATGCGGTCGGCCATTTGCGCCACCACTGCCAGGTCGTGGCTGATATACAAGGCGGCGCTCCCGTAGGTTTTCACCGCATCGCGAATCGCCACCAGCACTTCGATCTGGGTGGTGACATCCAGCGCCGTGGTCGGTTCGTCGAAGATGATCAGGTCCGGGTGGCAGGCCATGGCCATGGCGGTCATCACCCGTTGCAACTGACCGCCGGAGACCTGGTGCGGGTAGCGCTGGCCGATCTGCTCGGGGTTGGGCAGACGCAGTATGCGGTAGAGCTCCACTGCTTCGGCTTGTGCCTTGGCACGGTCGATACCAGCGTTCCTTACCGCGGTTTCGACATGCTGGTCGATCAGCCGGTGCGCGGGGTTGAACGAGGCCGCCGCGCTTTGCGCGACATAGGCGATACGCACGCCGCGCAGCTTGCGCAGGGCTTCGGGCTTGGCGCCCACCAGTTCCTGGCCATCGAAGCGCACCGAGCCACCCGTGATACGGCAACCGTCGCGCACATAACCCATGGAGGCCAGGCCCAGAGTCGACTTTCCCGCCCCCGATTCACCAATCAGGCCCAGTACTTCGCCCCGCTGCAGGCTCAAGTCGATGCCTTTGATCAGCGGGTGCCAAGCGTCCTGATAATGGCCTTCAATACGCAGGTCGTGGATCTCCAGTAGCGGCTTGTCACTTGAATGAACGGTCATGCTCAGCACTCCTTCAGGCCGCTGGATAGATGCAGCACCCAGTCCACGACAAAGTTGACGCTGACGGTGATCAGCGCCACTGCCAGGGCCGGCAGCAGCGGGCTGATATCGCCGAAGGTGATCAGCACGGCATTGTCGCGGACCATGCTGCCCCAGTCGGCGGTCGGCGGCTGGATGCCCAGGCCCAGGAACGACAACGCACTGATGAACAGAAACACGAAGCAAAAACGCAGGCCGAACTCGGCAATCAGCGGCGCGGCGGCATTGGGCAGCACCTCGCGGCTGACCAGCCACCACAGCCCTTCGCCACGCAGCCGGGCGGCCTCGACGAAGTCCTGGACCACCACGGTCATCGCCACCGCCCGTGACAGGCGAAACACCCGGGTGGCATCGAGCAGCGCGATCACCAGCACCAGCGAGGTGGCGTTGGTGCCGACCACGCTGAGGATCAGCAAGGCAAAGATCAGCTGCGGGATGGCCATGAGGATATCCACCAGCCGCGACAGGCCCTGGTCGATCCAGCCGCCCCTGATCGCCGCTACCAGCCCGCAGAAACCGCCGACGGCAAAGGCCAGTAGCGTCGTCAGGAAGGCAATCCCCAGGGTGTTGCGCGCTCCATACACCAGGCGGCTGAACATGTCGCGGCCCAGGTTATCGGTACCCAGCAGGAACTGCCCGCCCCAAGGTGCAAAACCTTCGCCGACCACTTCAGTCTCGCCATACGGCGCCAGCACCGGCGCGAACAGCGCCACCAGTATGTAGGCAACAATCACCAGCAGGCCGAACTGGGCGCTCATGGGCGCCCGCAACAACGCTTTGATCAGGCTCATGGCTTACCCCTTCGGATGCATCAGGCGTGGGTTGCTGGCAATCGACAGCACGTCGGCCGTGGTATTGAGCAGGATGTAGGTGGCGGCGAAGATCAGGCTGCAGGCCTGCACCACCGGGATATCGCGCTTGGACACCGAGTCGACCAGTAACTGGCCGAGCCCCGGATAGACGAACACCACCTCGACCACCACCACGCCGACCACCAGGTAGGCCAGGTTCAGTGCCACCACGTTGATGATCGGTGCCAGGGCATTGGGCAAGGCGTGGTGGAAGATGATCCGCGCCTGGCTGATGCCCTTGAGCCGGGCCATCTCGATATAGGGGCTGGCCAGCACGTTGATCAAGGCCGCGCGGGTCATGCGCATCATTTGCGCGACCACCACCAGGCTCAGGGTCAGCACCGGCAGTAGCGAGCGCTCCAGCACCTCGGCGAACGATGCCCCCGGGGCCAGGTTGGAGATACTCGGCAACCAGTTGAGCTTGACCGCGAACACCAGGATCAGGATATAGGCGACGAAAAACTCCGGGAACGACACCGCGCTCAGGGCGCTGGTGTTGAGCAGGCGGTCGAACCAACTGTTGCGGTACAGCGCCGCGAGCATGCCCAGCAGCAAGGCTACCGGCACCGACACCAGCGCTGCCAGCAAGGCCAGGGTAAAGGTGTTGCCCAGGCGCGTGCCGATCAGCTCGGCAATCGGCCGCTGGTTGGCCAGCGACAGGCCCAGGTCACCGTGCAGCAGTTGCCAGGCCCAGTGGCCGAAGCGGGTCAGCGGCGGCAGATCCAGGCCCAGTTGGGCACGGAAGGCAGCGACGGTCTCGGGAGTTGCCGCCTGGCCGAGCATGGCCTGGGCGACATCGCCCGGGAGCATGCCGACGGCCAGGAAGATGATCACCGACACCGCCAACAGCGACAACAGGCCCAGGGCCAGGCGCTGGAGCAACAGTTTGCAAAGGCTATTCACCGTACAGCTCCTCGAACAGGATCAACGAAGAAAGGTGCAAAAAGTGTCGGGCTTACGCCTGCCACCAGCGCTCGATCAAGCGCAGGCCATCGAGCTCGCCGTAGGGCGCGGTCAGCCCGCCGTGGGCCACGCGCTTGGAGCGTGCGGCCACGGAGCTTGCGAACAGCGGCACGATCGCCCCGCCCTCGTCACGGCACAGGGCCTGCATTTCGTTGTACATCTCCTGGCGCAGCGGCGCGTTCATCTCGCCGCGAGCGGCGTTGAGCAGCTGGTTGAAACGGGCGTTGTCCCAGTGCGTCTCGTTCCAGGCCGCGCCCTTGGCGTAGCCGATGCTGAACATGCGGTCGGCGGTCAGGCTGCTGTACCAGAACGAGGTGGTGAAGGGCTGCTTCATCCACACATTGGAAAAAAAGCCGTCGGCAGGTTCGCGCACCACGTCGATGTCGATACCGGCCTGGCGTGCCTGCTCCTTGAACAGTACCGAGGCATCCACCGCGCCGGTGTAAGCGGCATCGGAGGCTTGCAGGCGCACCTTGAGCGAATCGACCCCGGCCTGGCGCAGGTAGAAACGCGCCTTGTCCGGGTCATAGCCACGCTGCTCCAGGGCGCTGTTGATGAAGCGACTACCGGGCTGGATCGGGTGGTCGTTGCCAATCTGGCCATAGCCATAAAGCACCGAGGCCAGCAGGGTTTCGCGGTTGATCGCGTGCTTGAGCGCCAGACGGATGTTGTTGTCCTGGAACTGCTGGCTGTCGGTCAGCATCGGGAAGGTGTAGTGCTGGGCGCCCTTGGTCTCTTCGATGACCAGATTGGGGTTGCGCTTGAGCAAGGCGACAGTCTTGAGATCGACCTTGTTGATCACATCGACCTGGCCGGTGACCAGGGCGTTGACCCGCGCGGCGCCATCGGCGATGGCCAGCAGCTCGGCGCTGGCGAAATGCGCGCGGCCGGCTTTCCAGTAATCCGGGCTGCGCTCAAGGTCCATGCGCACGCCGGGTTCGAAGCCCTTGAGGCGATAACCGCCGGTGCCGATCCCTGCCTGCCAGTCGGCGGCGCCGTCCTTGGCGGGCATGATCACCAGGTGATAATCGGCCACCACGTAGGCGAAGTCAGCATTGCCCGAATGCAGTTCGAACACCACGGTGTCATTGCCCTGGGCGCTGACCTTGGCAACATCGCCGAGCACGGTCTTGGCCGCCGAGGTGGACTTGTCGCCCAGGTGATGCCCGATTGAGGCGACCACATCGCCGGCATCCAGAGTCTTGCCGTTATGGAAGGTCACCCCCTGGCGCAAGGTGAAGGTCCAGATGCGTGCATCGGGGCTGGACTCCCAGCGCTCGGCAAGCTCGGGGATCGCCGTGCCATCGACGCCAATTTCGCTCAGGGTGTTGTACACCGCCGAGAATCCGACAAAGGTAAAGGTGTCGCTCCATGAACCTGGATCACGAGAATCGGTAGTACTGCCACCGGCCAGGCCCATGCGCAGCACGCCGCCCGCTTTCGGGGTGGCCTCCTCGGCCCAGCCGCGTTGCGGCAAGCCCATTGAAAACGCCCCGGCCACGGCAACCGCCGCTGCGCTGTATTTGAGAAAATCCCGACGCGGCAGGCCGCTGTCGTGCATCGCTTGAGTTATTTTGTTGTTGTTATCGCTCATGGCATTGCCTCTGTTGAACCGCAGAGAAAAGGATTCAGCCGACCTCGCACGCACTGATGCAAAATATTTGTAATTGTCATCGTGACAAATACATTAAGCTCAAAAACAGGTCGCTGCCAATCCCCTTTTCTTTACGAGCGAGGCTCTTGCTAGGCGGGGTTTTGTCAGTACTATCGGTTCGAAGGGGCAGATCGGAATGTCGCTACTGCCCTACCACTGAAGAGAGAATTCAAACTAGATGAGTCAGTCGACCCGCCTGATCACCGCCTCATACATCCTCTCGTTCGTAGCGGCCAACGCGCCGCAGAGGTTGCGTACCGAGACCATTGCCAAGTGGGTCAAGACTCATCCCACCCGGGTACGCAGTCTCGTGTCGTTGATGGTCAAAGCCAATATTCTGAAGTCATGGCGCGGCGCCCACGGCGGCCTGACCCTCGCACGCCCAGCCAGCGATATCACCTTGCGTGAGGTCTATGACGCCGTACAGGAAAGCTCGCTGATCGCCGAGAAGATCGACAACCCGTTCTCAGGCATGGAAGAACACTGCAAGGTATTCGATGTATTCACCCGCCTGTTCGCCATGCTTGAAGCCAACATGCGCCTGGACCTTGGCACTATCACCGCAGACCAACTGTTCGTTGCCTTCGAAAAGCCGCAGGAAAATGTCAGGCAGGCCTAAGACCTTAGGGCGCAATGCTCGGGGCCTTCATCAGCGCAGCAGCTGGGCGCTTATCGCTCCCGCGCTCGATTGATATACACCACAGCACTGGATTTCATGAGGACCTGATTGACATCAGGATCCTCATAAAACCAATCAACGACAGCAACTCCTCAAGCCTTGGATGCAGGGGTCTGTTCCGCCAGTGCCACGGCACGGAACATTGCGCGACGCTTGTTCAGCGTCTCTTCCCACTCCAGGGTCGGCACCGAGTCGGCAACAATCCCGCCGCCGGCCTGTACATGCAGCTCGCCGTTCTTGATCACCGCCGTGCGAATGGCAATGGCGGTGTCCATGTTGCCGTTCCAGGCGAAGTAACCCACGGCGCCGCCATAGATCCCACGCTTGACCGGTTCCAGCTCGTCGATGATTTCCATCGCACGGATTTTCGGTGCGCCGGACAGAGTGCCCGCCGGCAGGATCGCCCGCAGCGCATCCATGGCCGTCAGCCCGGCCTTGAGCTGGCCGGTGACGTTGGAAACGATGTGCATCACGTTGGAATAGCGCTCGATGACCATCTTTTCGGTGAGTTTCACCGAACCGATTTCCGAGACCCGACCGGTGTCGTTGCGTCCCAGGTCGATCAGCATCAGGTGCTCGGCGATCTCCTTGGCGTCCGACAGCAGGTCCTGCTCCAGGGCCAGGTCGGCTTCCTCGGAGGCGCCCCGCGGGCGGGTGCCGGCGATCGGCCGCACAGTGATCAGGTTGTCTTCGACCCGCACCAGCACTTCCGGCGAGCTGCCCACTACGTGGAAATCACCGAAGTTGAAGAAGTACATGTAAGGGGTCGGGTTGAAGCAGCGCAGCGCCCGGTACAGGTCGATGGGCGCCGCCGAAAAATCGATGGACATGCGCTGGGACGGCACCACCTGCATGCAGTCACCGGCCAGGATGTATTCCTTGATGGTGTCCACGGCCCGCTCATAGTCAGCCTGGGTAAAGCTGGAGCGGAACAGCGGATCGGCGGCCAGCTGCTTGCTGAAATCCAGGCCCGGACGCGGAGTGATCGGCTGGCGCAGTTGCGCCAGCAATTCCTGCAAACGTGCCTGGCCGGCTTCGAAGGCGTTGTCCTGGCCAGGGTCGGCCAGCACGATGGCGTGCACCTTGCCCGCCAGGTTGTCGAACACCACTACCGCGTCGGAGACCATCAACAGGATATCCGGCACACCGATCGGATCCGGGTTCGGGCACGGGCCCAGGCGCGGCTCGACATAACGCACGCAGTCATAGCCGAAATAGCCCACCAGGCCACCGTTGAAACGCGGCAGGCCGGCAATGGTCGGGACGTTGTAGCGGGCTTTGAATTCCTCGACGAAGGCCAGCGGGTCGGCCACTTCGTGACTTTCGATCTCCACGCCATCATGGGTCACGCTGACCTGGAAGCCGTGCACCCGCAGCACAGTGCGGCACGGCAGGCCGATGATCGAGTAACGCCCCCACTTCTCACCGCCCTGCACCGACTCCAGCAGATAGGAGTTGGGCTGGTCGGCCAGTTTCAGGTAGATCGACAGCGGGGTGTCGAAGTCGGCAAGGGTTTCGCAGGCCAGCGGGATACGGTTGTAACCGGCTGCGGCCAAACGCAGGAATTCTTCGCGAATCATGGGGTGCCTCGTGGCTTGAGGGTCTAACAGTCAGGTATGCAAACGTGCCGGCGGGGCCGGCCAGACAAAAATCAGGCGCGCCAACGCCAGCGGGCCAGGGCCTTGATGACTTTCATCCAGAGTTTGCGAGTGACCACCACGATGGAGTTTCCAGAATGGGATGGAACAGCGTCGGGCAACGTTATCTCAGCGGCAGGTTCTAAGCAACCGGGGATCAGCGCCCGCAGGTTGTCGATCACCAGCGCCGGCGACTCCTCGGCAATCGGCCGGCCGTGGTTGTAGCCGTAGCTCAGGGCGACGCACTTGACCCCCGCCGCCTTGGCTGCCAGCACGTCACTGCGCGAATCGCCGACGAACAGTGATTGCGAGGCCGGCACGCTGGCCATCTTCATCACAAAGAACAGCGCCGCCGGGTCGGGTTTCTTCTGCGGCAGGGTATCGCCGCCGATGATCCAGCGGAAATACCGACCGATTTTCATCTGGTCCAGCAAGGGGGCCACGAAACGCTCGGGCTTGTTGGTAATCAGGGCCATTTCCACGCCCTGCTTGTGCAGCCACTTGAGAGTCTCGCGCGCACCGGGATAGACCACGGTCAACTCGTGGCTGTCCTCGTAGGCGGTATTGAACAGCTCCAGCGCATACTCGGCCTCGACATCGTCGACACCCTGGGCCTCCAGGCTGTTGGCCAGGGCCCGGCGCACCAGCATGGGCGCACCGTTGCCAACCCACTCACGCACCGCCTCGACACCGGCAGGCTTGCGCCCCAGCTTGAGCAGCATCTGATCCACGGCGGCCGCAAGGTCCGGTACCGAATCGACCAGGGTGCCATCCAGGTCGAACATCACCAGCCGTGGCAGGCGCCCCTGGAACAGCTGCTCAAAGGCGCTCATGGTCGCGCCAACGCCAGTTCGGCACGCATCTTCTCGATGACTTCCTGATAGTTCGGCGCATTGAAGATCGCCGAGCCTGCCACAAAGGTATCGGCGCCTGCGGCAGCGATTTCGCGGATGTTGCCCACGTTCACCCCACCGTCGATTTCCAGGCGGATATCCCGCCCGGAGGCATCGATCAAGGCACGAGCCTCACGCAGCTTGTCGAGGGTGCCCGGAATGAACTTCTGCCCGCCAAAGCCCGGGTTGACACTCATCAGCAGCACCATGTCGACCTTGTCCATCACGTACTTGAGCACGTCCAGCGGAGTTGCCGGGTTGAACACCAGGCCGGCCTTGCAACCGCCTTCGCGGATCATCTGCAGGGAACGGTCCACATGCAGCGTGGCTTCCGGGTGGAAGGTGATATAGGTGGCGCCCGCTTCGATGAAGTCACCGATGATGCGGTCCACCGGAGTGACCATCAGGTGTGCATCGATCGGCGCGGTGATCCCGTACTTGCGCAGCGCAGCGCAGACCATCGGGCCGATGGTCAGGTTCGGCACATAGTGGTTGTCCATGACATCGAAATGCACGATGTCGGCGCCGGCGGCCAGGACATTGTCCACTTCCTCGCCCAGACGGGCGAAGTCGGCGGAGAGAATCGACGGAGCAATAGCGAAGGGCTGCATGACGCACCTTTTTTGAGCAGAATCACGATGGCGCGCATTGTATACCTCATGCTTTGGAGCGCACACCGTAACCGCGATGATCAGTAGGCCGCGCGATAGATCTTCTCGATATCGGCGGGGCTCAGCCGGCGCGGGTTGTTGCGCATCAAGCGCTCGATACCCGCGGCCTCGACGGCCATGGCCGGGATCGCATCCTCGGGCACGCCGAAGCTGCGCAAGCCGCTGGGAATTTCCACCGCCGCACACAACGCTGCCATGGCCTCCACTGCCCGGTCGGCCGCCTCGCTGGCGCTCAGGTGCGCGGTCTGTACCCCCATGGCCTCGGCGATATCCTGCATACGCTCGACGCAGGCCATCTTGTTCCAGGTCATGACATAGGGCAGCAGCAAGGCATTGCTGACCCCGTGGGACATATGAAAGCGTCCGCCCAGGGGATAGGCCATCGCATGCACCGCACCGACCCCGGCATTGCCGAAGGCCATGCCGGCCATCAGGCTGGCGGTGGCCATGTCCTCCCGGGCCTGCAGGTGGGCCGGGTTGGCAAAGGCCTTGGGTAAAGCCTTGACGATCAGCTTGATGGCGCCGATGGCCAGGGAGTCGGTGATCGCGGAAGCATTGAGGGACAGGTAGGCCTCGATGGCATGCGCCAGGGCATCGACGCCGCTGGCCGCGGTGACATGCGGCGGACAGGTCAGGGTCATCTGCGGGCTGACCAGGGCCACGTCCGGCAGCAGGTAGTCGCTGATGATGCCTTTCTTCAATTGCGCGACCCGGTCCGAGAGGATCGCCACATTGGTCACTTCCGAACCAGTGCCTGCGGTGGTGGGAATGGCGATCAGCGGCGGCCCCTTGCGCGGCACCTGGTCGATGCCGAACAGGTCCTCCAGGGCGCCGTGATAGCCGGCATAGGCCCCGACACTCTTGGCGATATCGATGGCGCTGCCGCCGCCCAGGCCGATCAGCCCGTCATGCCCACCCTCGCGGTACACCTGCATGCAGTCCTCGACGATGGCGATTTCCGGATCGGGCTGCACCCGGTCGAAGACTTCGTAACTGCGCTCCCCCAGGTGGGCCAGCGCCAGCTCCACCGTGCCGGACCTGAGCAGGGCAGTATCGGTGACGATCAGCGGGTTATCGACATCCAGGCGGGTCAGCTCGGCAGCCAGTTGCTCGATGGCGGTGCTGCCGGTCAGCAATTTATGGGCGATCTTGAAAGAGGAAATACTCATGTGCGCAGCCTCTTATATAAAGGTGGGAGCCGGCACAAGCGTAGCTGGGGATTGCGCAACCGGGCTGTCGCGATGCCCGATCGGCATCACGACAGTGCTCACGTTACCCGCGAAAGCTCATGCCACCTCGCTTTCCACCGCCCGGGCGGGCTTGGCCTGGGGCCCTGGCTGGGCACCCGGGACGGGAGTTGCGTCCGCGGCGCCCAGGTCCTTGCTGAAAGTCCGGTCGTTCTCGCCCTTGAAGAAGTTCTTGCCGTAGATCAGCAGGCACAGCACCACGCCAATGGCAAAGCCCCAACTGGCGCCCTTGATCGCCAGCACTGCACCGATCACCCCTGCGATGCCCAGGTCACGCTGGCTACGGGCCTCGAGAATGCCCAGGCGCACGCTGACGTAGCCCTGGATCAGCAAGGTCAGCGCCAGCGCGACCCCGAGAATCGGCTGCACCAGGGTCACTACCGGCAACAGCAGCAAGCCGGTGTTGGTGCCCCAACGGAACGAGCCCATGCCGCCATAGATCGACTTCATGGCCTTGGGCCCGCCCTTGAAGCGCTCGATCACCACCACCAGCATCGCCGCCCATTTCGGCCCGCACATGGCAATGTCCGGACCGAAGATGCTCATGAACGCGTTGCGCCCGCCGAAGATCAGGTGCGAGCGGTCCGGGTCGTAGTCGACCTTTTCGTCGGTGCGGATCTGCTCGGCCTCGTCCAGCAGCACCTTGGCGCTGAGCACATCGCCAAAGACGATGATGTACACCGCGAGCATGGTCGGCAGCGCGCTGATGAACATCGACAGCGGCGGCATGCCCAGGCCGAACACCGTGTAGTTGTTCCACAGGCCGATGAAGTCCGGCTTGCTCAGGCCCCACTGGATGGTCGGCCACGGCGCTTCACCGAACAGCGGCGCCAGCACCACCGCCAGCAGGATGATCGGCAGGATGCCCAGCTTGGCGAAGTTCCACCAGAAGCGGTTACGCAGCTTGAGCTGGGCAAAATGCTGGGAAAAGATCAGGTAGAAGGCAATGCCGATGGCGATGGAAATGGTCCAGGGAAAGCTGTCGAACTTGCCGCCCACCTGGAACACCGCGGTCACCGCACTGAGCCCGGCGCCGACAATGATTCCCGACTTGATCGCCGAGGGCACGAAGCCCACCACCTTGCGCGCCATGCCGGTGGCCCCCAGGGCGATGGAGAACACCCCGAGCATCAGCTGGAAGGCAATCAGCGCGTGGACACGCTCCGGGCCCACGGGAAACTGCGCGCAATAGGCCATCAGCAGCGGCACTGCCGGGGTGATCCAGCCGGGCACCACGGGGTCGCCCAGCAGGTGGTGGGCCAGGTACAACAGGCCGTTGAGCATGACCACGGCCAGGGCCATCTCGAAGGGCATGCCGAGGAACTCGGTCATCAGTGGAATGGCCGCCAGGTCGACGGCGCACATCAGCAAGCCTTGCAGGTAGTCCGGCAGCTCGAATTTGTAGTGGATAAAGGGCAAACGCACCTTGAACGGGCCAAGGGCGATGTACGGCGTTTCGTGCCGAGTGTCGGAAGGCGTTGGCATCAACTGCACCTGTCTTATTGGTATTGGTGGCGGTGTAAAGCGGCCCGCGCCAGTTGGCACGGGCAAGGATCGATCAATAGGCAGCCCGGTAGATCTGCTCGATATCGCCGGGGCTCAGTTGGCGCGGGTTGTTGCGCATCAGCCGCTGGATACCCGCCGCTTCCACGGCCATGGCCGGGATCGCGTCCTCGGGCACACCGAAGCTGCGCATGCCCGCGGGGATGTCCACCGCAGCGCACAGCGCAGCCATGGCCTGGACCGCCTGCTCTGCGGCCTGGCCATCACTGAGCCCGGCGATCGGCAGGTCCATGGCCTGGGCGATATCGCGAAAGCGCTCGACACAGGCCATCTTGTTCCAGGCCATGACGTAGGGCAGTAGCAGCGCGTTGCTCACCCCGTGGGCGATATTGAAGCGCCCGCCCAAGGGATAGGCCAGGGCATGCACCGCACCGACTCCGGCATTGCCGAAGGCCATGCCGGCCATCAGGCTGGCGGTGGCCATGTCTTCCCGGGCCTGCAGGTTGGCCGGGTTGGCGTAGGCCTTGGGCAGCGCCCTGACGATCAGGCGGATCGCGCCCAGGGCCAGGGAGTCGGTGATCGGCGAACCGTTGAGCGACAGGTAGGACTCCACCGCATGCACCAGCGCGTCGACGCCACTGGCGGCGGTAACGCTGCGCGGGCAGGTCAGGGTCATCACCGGGCTCACCAGCGCTACGTCCGGCAGCAGGTAATCGCTGACGATGCCCTTTTTCAACTGGGCCACCTTGTCCGAGAGGATCGCCACGTTGGTCACCTCCGAACCGGTGCCCGCAGTGGTAGGAATGGCAATCAGCGGCGGCCCCTTGCGCTGCACCTGATCCACCCCGAACAGCTCTTCCAGCGCGCCTTCATGGCCGGCGAACGCGGCCACCGCCTTGGCGATATCAATGGCGCTGCCGCCGCCCAGGCCGATCAGGCCATCGTGGCCACCGGCCCGGTAAGCCTGGGTGCAGGCCTGGACTATGGCGATTTCCGGCTCCGGCTGGACCTCGTCGAAGATCCGGTAGGCGCGCCCGCCCAGGTGGGCCAGGGCCAGATCGACGGTGCCGGACTTGACCAGGATCGCATCGGTGACGATCAGCGGGTTGCTGATCTGCAGGCGCGCCAGTTCGGCGTCCAGCTGTTCGATGGCGCCCTGGCCGGTAATCAGTTTGTTGGCAATCTTGAACGCAGAGATACTCATCAGCTCGGCCTTGTTTAATTGTTGTGGCAAGAGCGCCGTCAGGCGGCCACTCTCGAATGGGCTCGCAGGCTGTAGAGCGAAAGCTGTGCCAAGATACGCAAAGCCTTGATCTACAAGGCTCTGGAAGGAAATCCAGGGGAATGACCGGGCCGTCGCGATTGAATTGCTGATCGCTGCAGGCAGCTCTGATCAGAATCCTAATCAGAGTGTTCCCAGCGCTTCATCTTCTGCACCACCGTGGCCTGGCTCACCCCCAGCGCCTTGGCGGCCAGGCGGGTGGTCTTGTGCAGTTGCAGGGCCGCGCGAATCGCCTGGCGCTCGGCGTTCTCCAGCACCTTGCGCAGCGGCAGGCGGCTGTCATCGGTGTTGCGGGCCTGTTGCTCGATCAGGTCCTCCGGCAGGTCCAGGGCCTCTATCACCTGGCCGGAGCAGGTCACCACCAGGCGCTCCACCACGTTGATCAGCTCGCGGATGTTCCCCGGCCAGGCATACTCGCCCAGCAGTTCCAGGGCCTCCAGGCTCCACTGCACCTCACGCTGATAGCGCTGGTTGAAGTGCTCCAGGTAGTACTCCAGCAAGGGGCCGATTTCCTCGCTGCGCTCGCGCAGGGCCGGGATCGCGATGGGCACCACATTCAGGCGGTAATACAGGTCGGCGCGGAACTTGCCCTCGGCCACCCGCTGCTTGAGGTCGTGATGGGTGGCGCTGATGATGCGCACATCCACCTCCTTGAGCTCCAGGCCGCCCACCGGAATGAAGCGGTTCTCTTCGATGACCTTGAGCAGCTTGACCTGCACCGCCAGGGGCAGATCGCCGATCTCGTCGAGAAACAGCGTACCGTTGTGTGCCAGTTCCAGCAGCCCGCGCTTGCCCTTGCTGCCGGCACCGGTGAAGGCACCCGGGGCATAGCCAAACAGCTCGGCCTCGATCAGGTTCTCCGGCAGCGCCCCGCAGTTGAGGGCCAGGAACGGTTCGCGGGCACGAGCACTGGCGTTGTGGATAAATTGCGCCACTAGGGTTTTACCCACACCCGTCTCCCCCTGCAACAGCACCTTCACGTCGCAGTCGGCCACTTGCCGGGCCTGGGCAAAGACCCGCCCGGAAACCTCCTGGTCGGCCATCAGCGGTGATTGCAACAGGTCGTCACGCTGGCCCGCATGCAGCCGCGCAGTGCTGGTGCGCAGCTGCTTGAGCTGCTGCAACTCGTCGCGCTCGCGCTTGATGCGCAGCAGCTCGGTCATGTCGCGCACGGTGCTGACCACATAGCGAATGCTCTGGTCGGCGGCGAGGATCGGCGTGGCACTGACCAGCAACTTCTTGCCGTGGCTGAGGCTCTGCATCACCGACACCGGCCGACCGTCCTGCAGTACCCGTAGTGAAGCGGACTGGGAAATCACCCCGCTCTTCACCAGCTCCTGCATCGGCCGCCCCAGCAGCTCGGCGCCGTTCAGGCCGGTGAGGCGCTCGTAGGCCTGGTTGACCTTGAGGGTCTGGCCCTGGCCATCGGTGATGTAGACGCCGTCATGCAGCGCATTGAGCAGCTCTTCGAAACTGGCATCGTTGAAGTTCACCCGCGACTCCACAGTAAGCATGGGAAGCGCGCAGTTTACGGGTGAACGACAAGCAGAGGGGACGGGGCGGCCCAGACCTTAGTACAAGGCCGCCCGAGGGGCTCAGGCCTGAGCCGTGCGCAGTTTCTCGCTGCGCCCGCGCAGCCATTCCAGGGTCAGCAGCAGGATCACCGAGAAGGCGATCAGCAACGTGGCCGCAGCGGCGATGGTCGGGCTGAGGTTCTCGCGGATGCCGCTGAACATCTGCCGCGGCAGGGTGGCCTGCTCCGGGCCGGCGAGGAACAGGGTCACTACCACTTCATCGAACGAGGTGGCGAAGGCGAACAGCGCGCCACTGATGACCCCGGGGGCGATCAACGGCAAGGTCACCCGGCGGAATGTGGTCAGCGGCGAGGCGCCCAGGCTGGCCGCGGCCCGCACCAGGTTGTGGTTGAAGCCCTGCAGGGTTGCCGACACGGTGATGATCACGAAAGGCACGCCGAGCACCGCGTGCACGATGATCAGCGAAAAGAAACTGTTGCCCATGCCCAGCGGGGCGAAGAACAGGTAGCTGGCCACACCGATGATCACTACCGGTACCACCATCGGCGAAATCACCAGGGCCATCACCAGCGCCTTGCCGGGGAAATCACCGCGGGTCAGGCCGATGGCCGCCAGGGTGCCGAAGACCATGGCCAGCAAGGTTGCGGCCGGCGCCACGATGACGCTGTTCTTCAGCGCGCGCATCCACTCGGCAGAGGCGAAGAAGTCCTGGTACCAGTGCAGCGAAAAGCCCTGCAGCGGGTACACCAGGAAACTGCCGGAGTTGAACGACAGCGGGATGATCACCAGCACCGGCAACACCAGGAACAACAGGATCAAGCCGCAGAGAATCCGCAAGCTGTAGAACCAGACCCGTTCGACGGGCGACATGTAGGGGCTCAGCATTTCGATTCTCTCCTTAGCTCAGGCGCAGGCGGCTTGCGCCCACCAGCCAGCTGTAAATCAGATAGAGCACGATGGTCGCCAGCAACAGCAGGCCGCCCAGGGCCGTGGCCATGCCCCAGTTGATGCTGGTGTTGGTATAGAAGGCGACGAAGTAGCTGACCATCTGGTCGTTCGGGCTGCCCAGCAATGCCGGGGTGATGTAGTAACCAATCGCCAGGATGAACACCAGCAGGCAACCAGCGCCGACCCCGGCGTAGGTCTGCGGGAAATACACCCGCCAGAAGCTGGCGAACGGATGGCAGCCCAGGGAGATCGCCGCACGCATGTAGGTCGGCGAGATGCCTTTCATCACGCTGTAGATCGGCAGGATCATGAACGGCAACAGGATGTGCACCATGGAGATGTAGACCCCGGTACGGTTGAACACCAGTTCCAGGGGCTTGTCGATCACCCCCATGGCCAGCAGCGCGCTGTTGATCAGGCCACCCGATTGCAGCAGCACGATCCACGCCGCCACTCGCACCAGGATCGAGGTCCAGAACGGCAGCAGCACCAGGATCATCAGCAGATTGCTTTTACGCGCCGGCAGGTTGGCCAGCAGGTAAGCCAGGGGATAGGCCAGCGCCAGGCAGATGGCGGTGATCACCAGGCCCATCCAGAAGGTGCGGGCGAAGATGTCCAGGTAGATGGACTGGTCCGGGGTGGCCGGCGCCAGTTCGCCCAGGTCGTCGATGCGATGGTCCACCGCCGCCAGCAGGTAGTACGGGGTCAGGCTGCTGGTGTTGCGGCGGATCGCCTGCCAGTAGGCCGGGTCGCCCCAGCGCTCATCCAGGCTTTCCATGGCTTCTTTATAGGATTCGGGCTCGGCCTTGAACGGCAGGGCGCGAGCGGTCTTGGTCAGCAGGCTGCGGTAGCCGGCCAACTCCATGTTCAGACGCTTGGACAGGTCGCCCAGGGTCTGATTCTTGCGGGCGTCCGCCAGGTCTTCGCTCAACGCCTTGTAGGCCCCTTCGGCGGGCAACCCACGACCATCCCAGGCACTCACGGCCGCCACAGTGCGCGGCATGCCGCCGACCACTTCCGGGTTGCCGACGCTCTTGTACAGCAGCGCCACGATCGGTACCAGGAACACCAGCAGCAGAAACAGCACCAGGGGCGCGATCAGCGCCTGGGCCTTCCAGCGGTTGACCCGCTCGGCACGGGCCAGCCGCTGCTTGAGGGTTGGGCCGGTGACCGCGTTCAGGGGAACGGTGATGGTCATGACAAACTCCGCGAATCGATCTTTCGAATACAAACCACCAGGCGGCAGGAGCGGGCTTGGCCGCGCATCGAAGGCTGTGCTTCACCATCAAGGTTGATGCTGATGACGCCTTCGCGAGCAAGCTCGCTCCTACAACGGCAGGGGGTGGTTACTTGGCTGCCCAGGCGTTGAAGCGCTGTTCCAGTTGCTCACCGTTGTCAGCCCAGAAGCTGACGTCGATCTGCACCTGGTTGGCGATGTTTTCCGGAGTGGTCGGCATGTCCTTGAGGATGTCCTTGGCCAGCAGCGGCACGGCCTGAGTGTTGGCCGGGCCGTAGGCGATATTCTCCGAATAGGTCTTCTGCTGCTGCGGTTGCACCGAGTAGGCGATGAACTTCTTCGCCGCTTCGGCGCGAGCCTTGTCCAGGCCTTTTGGAATGGCCCAGGCGTCGAAGTCGTAGATGCCGCCGTTCCACACCACTTTCAGGTTGCTTTCCTTCTGCACCGCGGCGATCCGGCCGTTGTAGGCCGAGCTCATGACCACGTCGCCGGAAGCCAGGTACTGCGGTGGCTGGGCGCCGGCTTCCCACCACTGAATGTAGGGCTTGAGCTCATCGAGTTTCTTGAAGGCACGGTCCTGGCCATCCTTGCCGGCCAGGACCTTGTACACGTCCTTGGGCGCGACGCCGTCGGCCATCAGGGCGAACTCCAGGGTGTACTTGGCGCCCTTGCGCAGGCCGCGCTTGCCCGGGAACTGTTTGACGTCCCAGAAATCAGCCCAACTGCTCGGAGCGGTTTTCAGCTTGTCGGCGTTGTAGGCCAGTACCGTGGACCAGACGAAAAAGCCCACGCCGCACGGCTGGATCGCGCCCTTGACGTAGTCTTCGCTGTTACCGAACAGCGCCGGGTCCAGTTGCTCGAACATGTCCTCGTCGCAACCGCGGGACAG
This sequence comes from Pseudomonas sp. GW821-FHT07F01, assembly GCF_059418825.1. Lineage (NCBI taxonomy): Bacteria > Pseudomonadati > Pseudomonadota > Gammaproteobacteria > Pseudomonadales > Pseudomonadaceae > Pseudomonas > Pseudomonas sp. GW821-FHT07F01. Next base: position 776,213 of record NZ_JBWKQO010000003.1, on the reverse strand, counting down.
TTCCGGGGACTCCACTTCTACCAGGTCCCAGGACACGCTCTTGGTGTCGACCATGGCCTTGATCTTGGCCATTTCGCCGTTGTATTCGCCGGCGATGATCTTGCCCTTGCCCGCCGCTTCCCAAGGGGCATAGAAGGCCTTGACCTGGGCCGCCTTGTTCGCCCCGCCAAAGGACACCACGGTCAGGTCCGGGCCCGCCGCCATGGCGTGCGCCGCACCCATCATGCCCAGTGCCAGGGCGGTGAATTTCAGGGATCTCAACATTTATTGTGTTCTCCACGTGCAGGTTGGTGTTGCAGGGGGCGATCAATTCGCCTCTAGAAGCGGGTCGAGCGCGCGAACGTGCTCGACTTGCCAGCCAAGCGGCACCACGTCACCCACTGCCAGCGCAGGATCGAGCTCGGCAATCGGCTGTTTCACGAAGAAGTCGCTCTTGCCGCAGACTTCCAGGCGCACCCGGACGTGGTCGCCCAGATAGATGAATTCCGCCACCCGGCCGGAGAAGCGGTTGACGCAGCTTTCGCTGGAACCGTTGAGGCTCACCCGCTCCGGGCGGATGGACAAGGTCACCGGGCCGCCGACCTGGCCGACATTCACCGCCAGCGCCTCGACCTTCTCGCCACGCCCCAGCTCCACCACGCAACGCTCGCCGTTGTGGCTGTGCAGGCGGCCGTTGAGGCGGTTGTTCTCGCCGATGAAGTTGGCGACGAAGGTGTTCTTCGGCTCTTCGTAGAGAGTGCGCGGCGGCGCGATCTGCTGGATCTCGCCCTGGTGGAACACCGCCACCCGGTCGGACATGGTCAGGGCTTCGCCCTGGTCGTGGGTCACATAGACCACGGTCACGCCCAGGCGCTGGTGCAGGTGCTTGATCTCCATCTGCATGTGTTCGCGCAGTTGCTTGTCGAGGGCACCAAGGGGTTCGTCCATCAGCACCAGCTGTGGCTCGAACACCAGGGCCCGGGCCAGGGCCACCCGCTGCTGCTGGCCACCGGACAGCTGGGCCGGGTAGCGCTGGGCGAAAGCGTCGAGCTGGACCATGCTCAGCACCCGCTTGACCCGCTCGCTGATGTCGGTCTTGCTCAAGCCGCGTACCGACAGCGGAAAGGCCAGGTTCTCGGCCACGGTCATGTGGGGGAACAGCGCGTAGTTCTGGAACACCATGCCGATGTCGCGCTTGTGCGGCGGCACATTGTTGATCGAGCGCCCGGCCAGCTGGATCTCGCCGGCGGTCGGGGTTTCGAAACCGGCCAGCATCATCAGGCTGGTGGTCTTGCCGGAACCGGACGGCCCCAGCAGGGTGAGGAACTCGCCTTTGCGAATTTCCAGGTTGAGGTCTTTGACGATCAGGTTCTCGCCGTCGTAGCTCTTCTGCACACCACGAAAGCTGACCAGAACATCGTTGGCCCCAGCACTTGAAACGACCTCGCTCATACCCGCACCTTTTGTTTTAGACGGCTGTGGAACAAGCCTAGAGGAGCCTGCAGAGCGCGCAAATCGGGGGCCAGGAGAGATTCGCCTCAGCCCTCTGGAAGGTTGCGTGTAGGGATTGCCCTACAAGAATGGCGCGATTGGATAAGGGCGGAGGCAAACGGCAGGCTGCAAGCGGCAAGAAACGGCGAAAGCCTGAAAGCGCGGAATGTCGCAAATGGATAAGTGCCCTCCCCCAAGGGGCGGGAGAGCACCGCAGAGGGTGTCAGAGCAGCTTGTGTTCCATGGCGTATTTCACCAGTTCGGCCAGGGAGGTGATGTTGAGTTTCTGCATCAGCCGCGCCTTGTGGGTACTGATGGTCTTGCTGCTCAGGGCCAGTTGCTGGGCAATGTCGTTGACATTGGCACCCTGGGCCAGGCGCTCGAAAACCGAGAATTCACGCTCGGAAAGCAGCGAATGCAAGGGCCGGGTATCGGTCAGGCCGACCTCGAAGACCATGCGGTCAGCCAGGTCCGGGTCGATATAGCGGCCGCCGGATGCCACCTTGCGAATGGCCGTCAGCAGCAGCGACGGATCACTGTCCTTGGTGGCGTAGCCGGCAGCGCCGATCTTCAGCGCCCGGGCGGCCATCTGCGCCTCGTCGTGCATCGACAGCACCAGGATCGCCGGCGGATTGCTCAGGGCACGGATCCGCGGAATGGCCTCCAGGCCGTTCACCCCGGGCATGGAGATATCCAGCAGCACCACTTCGCAGGGCACCTGACGCAGGGTCTCCAGCAACTGCTCGCCGTTGCTCGCCTCGCCCACCACGACCAGGTCCTTGGCCAGGCCAATCAGTTGCTTGATGCCTTCGCGAACGATGGTGTGGTCTTCGGCTACCAGTACACGGATCACGCGTGTCTCCTCGTTATTGTTCTTGGTCCAGGGGCACCCGGACACTCAGGGTGGTGCCTTCGCCCCGCTCACTGTGCAGCGACAGGCTCCCGCCCATGATCAGCACCCGCTCGCGCATGCCTACCAGGCCAAAGGACGTCGGACGTGCAGAAGCGGTGTCGAAGCCCAGGCCGTCATCGCTGATGCTCATGCACAGCTCGTGTGCTTCCAGGGTCAGGGTGAGTTCCACAGTATGCGCCTGGGCATGGCGCATGACATTGGTCAGGGCCTCCTGGAGGATACGGAACAGGCCGACGGCCTTGGCGTCGCTCAAGCGCGGCAAGTTGTCCGGCACCTGGACCAGGCAGGGGATCTGGGTGCGGGCCTCGAACCGGCGGGCCTGCCATTCGATGGCCGAGGCGATGCCCGCATCGAGGATCGGCGGCCGCAGTGCGGTAGCCACATCCCGCACCAGCTGGAACAGCTGGGCGATCAGGCGCTTCATGCTGTTGAGGCGTTCATGCAGGCCCGGGTCGAGCTGGGCATAGGCCAGCTCACACATGGACGTTTCCAGCTTGAGCACAGTCAGCATCTGCCCCAGTTCGTCATGGACTTCCCGGGCAATGCGGGCCTTTTCCTCTTCGCGCACGCTTTCCAGGTGCGCCGACAGCTCCCGCAACTGTTCACGGGAGCTGGCCAGTTCCAGCTCGATGCGCTTGCTTTCGCTGATGTCCCAGACAATGCCGTCCCAGACAAACGCGCCGTCATCCAGGCGCCGGGTGATGGCCTTGATCTCGGCCCAGCGCTGCTGGCCCTGGCGAGTGAGGATGCGACCCTGCCAGGACCAGTCGCTGTCGGTGTCCAAGGCCTGGTCCTGGGTCTGGTGATAGCTGGCCTTGTCGTCCGGGTGCACCAGGCTGCGCAGGCCCTTGTCCCGGTGGGCCAGCACTGCTGGCGAGTAGCCCACCAGGGTCTCGCTGCCTTCGCTGATATAGGCAAAGTCGATCTGCCCGGTGACCGGCGCCCGCTCCAGGCGGAACACCAGGCCCGGCACGTTGGCTGCAATCCCCTGCAGACGCGCCTCGCTTTCGCGCAGGGCCGCCAGCGCGCGACGGCGCTCGGTCACGTCATTGAGGTAAACCACCAGGTATTCGCTGTCGCGAAAGCGCAGGAAGCTCAGGGACACGTCCGTCGGCAGGATGCTGCCATCGGCACGCACACACTGGGTCTCGAAACTTTGCACGCCCTCCTCGCTGGCCCGGGCCCGCTTCCACAGGTTGAGCCAGCGATCCATATGCAGGTTGGGCTCGAAATCGATCAGCGGCCGGTCGATCACCCCGCCCGCCGGGTAACCGAGCATCTCTTCGGCTGCCCGGTTGGCGTAGCGCACATGGCTGTCCCAATTGACCCAGAGAATGCCCACGGTGCTCTGATCGATGGAGAACTGGGTCAGGCGCAGGGCTTCCTCGCTGGCGGCACGCAAGGCGATGTCCTCCCGCGCCGCCAGCAGGCGCTGCTCCAGGCTGCGCTGCTGGCGGCGCTGCCAGAAGACGATCGCCAGACTCGCCAGCAGCAGGATCACCAACAGCAGGCTGAGGTTCTGCCAGACCCCGGGGGACTCGCCAAGCCGCGGGTACTTGGGCTGCAGCCAGCGGCCATGGAGCTGCTCCAGCTCCTTGGCCGGGATCGCATGCAAGGCCGCTTCGACAATGCTCGCCAGTTCCGGCCAATCGCGGCGGGTGGCTACCCGCAGCAATTGCGGCAGGCCGATATCCCCCACCACGGCCAGCCCGGCGAACTCCGCCTCCCCCGAAAGGCGACTGAGCTGAGCCTCGTCCACCACCGCGTAGCGGGCCTGCTGGCTCAGCAGCAACTGCAGGGCCTGGCGCTCCAGCGGTACCCCTTGCAGGTTGAGGTTGGGGTAAGTCAGGCGCAGGTAATCGGCCACCGCACTGGGCATGCGCACGGCGACCCGAGCCTGGCTGTCGAGCTTTTCCAGCTCCACCGCACCTGCGCCCTTGCGCTCCCCTACCACCAGCTGCGGCACGCGCATATAGGGGTCGCTGAACAGCCACAGGCGCAGGCCGGCCGGGGTCTGGGTCAGGCCCGGGGCCATGTCCACCTCACCGTCGCGCAGGGCCCGCTCCAGCTGTGCCTGGTCAGGGAAGTTGCGCCAGCTGAGCTCGATGTTCAGCGCCTTGGCCAGGACTTGCATCAACTCGACGTTGGCCCCGGACAGCCGCTGCAGGCGCCGGTCGTACTGGGCGAACGGCGCCTGCAACACCAGCCCCACCCGCAACTCGGGGTGCTGCGCCAGCCACTGGCGCTGTTCCAGGCTCAAGGGCGCAGTCGGCACCTGGGGCGCCGGGGCCGCACGGCCTATCAAGGGAAGGCACAGACAGCCGATAAGCAGAAGGCAGCGAAAACGCATCATCTGAAGTCTCACACCCTGACAAATACTGACCAACCCATTAGGCTGCCGGAATTACTTCTGGCCTGGAATATCCGATGCCCCTTGTCCACCGCTCGGCACTGCCCGCATTGTGCCTGTCGCTGATCCTGCCCTGGACCTTTTCTGTGCAAGCTGCCGACCCGGCTCCAGAAACCAAGACTCCCGAGGAACAACCGGCGCAACGCCAACCCCTGCCTGAGCGTAGCCAGGAAGACGCCGCCGCCCTGGAGCGCCAGTTGCCCGCCCTGGAACAGCAGCAGTTGCAAGCCGGCGGCGATACCTTCCTGGCCCTGTGGAAGCCGGCCAACACTAGCGACCCCAAGGGCGTGGTGATTATCCTCCCGGGAGCGGGTGAAACCGCTGACTGGCCGCAAGCCATTGCACCTTTGCGCAACAAATTGCCGGACACCGAGTGGGCCAGCCTGAGCCTGACCCTGCCCGACATGCTCAGCGAGGCCGCGCAACCACGGGTGGTCGAAGCCGCACCGGCCCCTACGGACAAGGCCAACACCGCCAAGGATGCCAGCACCGAGGCCAAGCCGATCGAGCAGGTCGCTGGCGGCGAAGCCGACGTGGCCGACCGGGTAGTAGCAGAAAGCACGGAAGAGCAGGTCAAGGCGGATGCCGAGCGCATCTTCACCCGCGTCGATGCTGCCCTGGCCTTTGCCGAACAGCAGAACGCCCGCAGTATCGTGCTCCTGGGTCATGGTACGGGTGCCTACTGGGCCGCACGCTACCTCAGCGAGAAACAGCCGGCCCAGGTACAGAAGCTGGTGATGGTAGCAGCCCAGTCCCCGGCCAATGGCAAACCGCAACTGGTGGAGATCACGCCTACGTTGAAGCTGGCCACTGCCGACTTCTTCTACGTCGACAAGCCTCTGGCGCAAAAAGCCGCCCTGGAGCGACTGCAAGCGAGCAAGCGCCTGAAGCACTCGAACTTCAGCCAGATTCCCCTCAAGGCCCTACCCGGCAACAACACCGCCCAGCAAGAGCAGCTGTTTCGCCGGGTACGCGGTTGGTTGAACCCTCAGAACACCGATAGCTGAGCCCACAGGCCGCGACTGCCGCAGCGGCAATCGCGGCCTGCACCCTCAGCGGAATTCCCGGCGCTGGCGTATCAGGGTATAGGCGCTGTGCAGCTCCCGGGTCTTTTCCGTAGCCTCACGCACCTGTGCCTCGCTGGCGCCGTTGCCGGCGATCTTGTCCGGGTGATGGCGGCTGAGCAGGCGCCGATAGGCCCGCTTGATCTGCGCCGGCTCGCTGGTAGCTGCAACCCCCAACAGGCGCAGCGCCTCTTGATAAGTCAGGGCGCCTTCAACCAGTGACTTCCTCGCCGGACCGTAGTCCTGCGCCAACGCCTGCACCTGCTCACGGGTCCAGCCCAGCCATTTGCCCCAGAGCTGGATCAGTTCGCGCTCCGCCGGCCCGACCCGGCCGTCGGCCCAGACCATGCGCCAACAGGCCCGCAGCACGCCTTCGGCGGCATGGGGCTGGGCCGCGAGGCGACGCAGATAGCCGCGCAGACGGTCATTGCCCGACTTGCCGCGGTTGAATGCGGCAATTGCCCGGCGCTGGGACGCATCGTTCATCTCCAGCGAGCGCATTTCCTGGCGTGCCTGCTGGATATGCCCGTCCATCACCCGGCCATCACTCTTGGCCAGCCGCCCCAGCAGCACGAACAGCAATTCATCATTGCGCAACGCCGGGCGACCGCCCAGGCGTTCACGCACCTGCGCCCAGCTGTGCAGTTGCAGGCGCCGGTCCAGCGCCTGCCCCAGCAACGCACCGAGCATGGCCCCCGGAATACTGGCGATTGCAAATCCAGCTCCGGCTCCGATCAGAGTCCCTGGCCACCACATATCAGCGACTCGCTTGCAGCAAGTGTTCAACTTGGGCCAGACGCTCGACGGTGCCGACATCGACCCAGTGCCCCTGCATATGTTCGCCACTGACCTGGCCTTGGGCCATGGCTTCGCGCAATAGCGGCGCCAGCTTGAACGGACCGGCAACACAACCCTGGAATAACCGCGGATGCAGCACCGATATGCCGCTGAACGTGAGCGCCGCTGCGCCTGGCTGGCGGTCGTGCAACTGGCCGTTTACCAGGCAGAAGTCGCCACCACTGGGGTGGTGCGGCGGGTTGTCCACCATCACCAGATGAGCCAGCCCGGCCAGGGGCCGGCGCAGGGCGGCAAAATCGTAGTCGGTCCAGATATCGCCATTGACCACCAGGAACGGCGCGTCCCCCAACAAGGGCAATGCCTGGAAAATCCCGCCGCCGGTTTCCAGCGGCTGGCCTTCGGCCGAATACTGAATGTTCAGGCCCCAGCGCTGACCATCGCCGAGGGCATCCTCGATCTGCTGGCCGAGCCAGGCATGGTTGATGACGATGTCGCGAAAACCTGCCGCCGCCAGGGCCCGCAGGTGGTACTCGATCAGCGGCATGCCCGCTACAGGCAGCAAGGGTTTGGGAGTGGTCAGGGTCAGGGGGCGCATGCGCTCGCCCTTGCCGGCTGCCAGGATCATCGCCTTCATGCATGGGCTCCCGCCGGCTGGCGCAGGCTGAGCAGCAGTTGCGACAGCTCTGCAAGCTCGGGGCGTCGGGACGTGACCGCCTCTATATAAGCAAAGAAGCGCGGCACGTCGGCCAGGTAGCGTGGTTTGCCATCGCGGTGGCAAATCCGCGAGAAGATACCGATCACCTTGAGGTGACGCTGCACGCCCATCAGGTCGCTGGCCCGCAGAAACTCGTCAAAGTCGTCCTGCACCGGGATACCCCGCGCCCGCGCCTGGTGCCAGTACTGGCTCAGCCAGCCTTGTACCCGGGACTCCGGCCAGCTGAGGAAGGCATCCTTGAACAGACAGGTCACGTCATAGGTCACCGGGCCGTAGACCGCATCCTGGAAGTCCAGCACGCCGGGGTTCGGTTCGCTGTGCATCAGGTTGCGTGGCATATAGTCGCGGTGCACCAGCACCTTGGGTTGCGCCAGGGCGCTGTCGATCAGCAGGTCGCTGGCACGCTGCCATTGCTCGCGCTGCTGCGGACTCAGGCTGATGCCCAGCTCACGGCCGATGTACCACTCGGGGAACAGCTCCAGTTCACGGCGCAGCAGGGCCACGTCGTAACTGGGCAGGGGCGCGTCCATCGGCAACTGCTGGAAGGCCAGCAAAGCCTGGAATGCATCCTCGAACAGTGCGTCGGCATTATGTTCGTTGATCACGTCCAGGTAGGTCTGATTGCCCAGGTCATTGAGCAACAGGAAGCCGCGAGGCAAATCTTCTGCATAAATTTTCGGCACGTTGATGCCGCAAGTCGCCAGTAAACGGGCGATATCCACGAAGGGTTTGCAGTTTTCCTGGGGGGGCGGAGCGTCCATCACCACGAAGCTGCGACCCGCGCCCTGCCAACGGAAATAACGACGGAAACTCGCGTCGCTGCTGGCTGCGGTCAATGTTGCCGGGGGCACTTCACCCCAGCCCTGTGCTGCATAAACAATCGCCAACTGCTCATCGAGCCAAACTTTCAGGTGTTGCAAGCGTACATCTTGGTCAGGCATTACAAGGGTCTCCGACGGCGCTAGCCGTCAAGCGGGTCATGCTTTATTATCCAGCATCTTTTTCAGACCATCGAGAGGCGTGCGGCCCACACCGCGGGCAGATGGCACGCAGGAAGCCCGGACTAATAAGATGGCATTGAAATCCCCCGCGTTTCGTAAAAAATTTCCGTTGCTGGTTACCGGCAGTTTGCTGGCCCTGCAACCTCTAGCCACTTCCTTCGTGGTCGCCGCGGAACAGTATGACTGCTCAGTCTCTGCTTCGGGTGGCTGGGCCTGTGCGCCGAAAACCAGCGCCGCCCAACTGCCGCCGCGCCCGGTCCACGACGCCAACTCGGTCAGCTCCAGCGTTGCTACGGCAGCCGATGCTACGGGCGAAGAAGCCAGCGGCGACAAGTCGAAGCTGGTGACCGAGGCCAAGGGCCGTGGCCTGAAGTCCCGCAGTGCGGACTACAGCCACCTCGACTGGGTACCGCGTGAGAAGCTCACCGCCGCTCAATTGGCCGAGACCGGTCCTTACTGCTCTGGTTCCTATATCGAACCGATTCGTCCTGGCATGAATGACAAGACGAATAAAAGTGACGCTCCGACCTTTATCGGCGCCAAGGCTTCCCGCTATCAGCAGGAAGAACAGGTGGCGACCCTGGCCGGTGACGTGGTCATGCGCCAGGGCAGCATGCAGGTCGAGGCCGACGAGGCCAACCTGTACCAGGCCGAGAACCGCGGCGAACTGAGCGGCAACGTACGCGTACGCGACAATGGCGCGCTGCTGGTGGGCGACCACGCCGACGTCCAGTTGGACACCGGTGAAGCCAAGGTCGACAACGCCGAGTACGTACTGCACAAATCCCGCGTCCGTGGTAATGCGCTGTACGCCAAGCGTGCGGAAAACGCCATCATCCGCCTCAAGGATGGTACGTACACCACGTGCGAACCGAACAGCAACGCCTGGCAGCTCAAGGGCAACAACATCACCTTGAACCCGGCCACCGGCTTCGGTACCGCGACCAACGTGACCCTTCGGGTCAAAGATATTCCGGTGCTCTACACCCCATATATCTACTTCCCGATCGACGATCGTCGCCAGTCCGGCTTCCTGCCACCGAGCATCGGCACCAGCAGCGACACCGGCTTCATGCTGGTGACCCCCTACTACTTCAACCTGGCGCCCAACTACGACGCCACGTTGTACCCACGCTACATGGCCAAGCGCGGCCTGTTGATGGAAGGCGAGTTCCGCTACCTGACCAAGAGCAGCGAAGGTCAGTTCGGCGCCGCGTACCTCAACGACGACGACACCGATCGCAAGAAGCAGACCGACTACGAAAAAACCCGCTACATGCTCAACTGGCAGCACAAGGGCGGGCTTGATTCGCGTCTGATGACCGAAGTCGACTACACCAAGATCAGCGATCCGTACTACTTCCAGGATCTGCAGACCGACCAGATCGGCGTGAAGTCCACCGATTACGTCAACCAGCAAGGCGCCGTGACCTACCGTGGCGACGACTACACCGCACGCCTGAACGTACAGGCGTACGAACTGGCCAGCGTGTCCAACATCACTCCGTACAACAAGCTGCCGCAAATCACTTTCAACGGCGCGCTGCCGTACCATCCGCAAGGCCTGGATTTCACCTATGAAACCGAGCTGGTGCGCTTTGAGCGGGATCTGCTGAACGGAAACTATACCGACAAAGATGGCGGCCCCATCAACCCTGACGGGACATTCGGCACTCCCCGCCTGGACACCAACGTCGCGGGCCTGGCCCGTTCGAATGGTGATCGCCTGAATCTCAAGCCTGGTGTCAGCCTACCGCTGAACTGGAGCTACGGTTACCTGACGCCGTCCTTGAAGTACATGTACACCCAATACAACCTTGATCTGGACGGCAAAGGTAAATCAGATCTGCTCACCAATCGTAATAACTCGGCTGCTCTGGGCGAGTCGTACAAGAGCTCGCAGAATCGTGGTGTGCCAATCGCCAGCGTCGACGGTGGCCTGTACTTCGACCGCGACACCCAATGGTTTGGCAAGAACTATCGTCAAACCCTGGAACCACGCGCGTTCTACCTCTACGTTCCTGAAGAGGATCAGAAAGACATCCCGGTATTCGATACTGGCGAGCCCACGTTTAACTACGCGTCATTGTTCCGGGACAACCGCTTCTCGGGTTCCGACCGTGTCGGCGACGAAAACAAACTGTCCCTGGGTGTAACCAGTCGCTGGATCGAAGACAACGGCTTCCAGCGCCAGCGCGTAAGCGTCGGGCAGGCCATGTACTTCAAGGACCGCACCGTTCAATTGCCCGGTATCGACTACCGTACCCGCGCCGACGCCACCTCCAACGTCTCGCCTTACGCCCTCGAGTACGAATACCGTTTCAACCGCGACTGGCGCGCCAACGCCGAGTACAACTGGGATCCGGATAGCCACAGCCCGCGTTCCGGCAGTGCGATGTTCCACTATCAGCCTGAAGACAACCCGAACAAGGTGGTCAACGCCGGCTATCGCTATCGTAACGACCAGATTCGCTACGACCAGAACAGCGGTACCTGGAAAATGGGTGGCGACTACGGCACTCCGGGCACTCCGGGCTACGTGAAGGACTACTACAAGATCCAGCAGCATGACTTCTCGGTGATCTGGCCGATCGTGCCGCAATGGAACGCCATCAGCCGTTGGCAGTACGACTACAACCGTAACCGCACGCTCGAGGCCTTCGGTGGTTTCGAATACGACAACTGCTGCTGGAAACTGCGCCTGATCAGCCGTTACTGGGTCAAGTATGACGAGTTCAGTCAGAACGCTCCGGAGAACGAAAAAGGCGACCGCGGCATCTTCCTCCAAATTGTTCTGAAGGGTCTCGGTGGCGTCATGGGCACCAAAGTAGAGAGCTTCCTCGACAAAGGCATCCAAGGTTATCGTGAACGTGAAGACCAAGCTTTCTGATTGTCTGCGCCCGCTGATGCTGGGCGCGCTGTTCCTGAGTACTGCGGCCAGCGCCGCAGTACAGTCCATCGACAAGGTCGTGGCCATCGTCGACAACGACGTGGTCATGCAGAGCCAGTTGGACCAACGGGTTCACGAAGTCCAGCAAACCATCGCCAAGCGTGGCGGTGGTGTACCGCCTACCAGCGTCCTGGAGCAACAGGTTCTGGAACGCCTGATCGTTGAAAACCTGCAACTGCAGATTGGCGAACGCTCCGGCATCCGCATCACCGATGAAGAACTGAACCAGGCGATCGGCACCATTGCCCAGCGCAACAGCATGAGCATCGAGCAATTCCGTGCCGCCCTGGCCCACGATGGTCTCTCTTATGAGGACGCCCGTGACCAGGTTCGCCGCGAGATGATCATCAGCCGCGTGCGCCAGCGCCGTGTGGCCGAACGCATTCAGGTATCGGAACAGGAAGTGAAGAACTTCCTGGCCTCGGACCTGGGCAAGATGCAGCTCTCCGAAGAACTGCACCTGGCCAACATCCTGATCCCGACCCCGGAAAGCGCCAACTCCGAAGCCATTCAGAGTGCTGCCCGCCAGGCCATGGAGGTGTACCAGCAGCTCAAGCAGGGTGCAGACTTCGCCCAGCTGGCAATCGCCCGCTCCGGCAGCGACAACGCTCTGGAAGGCGGCGACATGGGCTGGCGCAAAGCGGCTCAACTGCCCCCTCCATTCGATCGTGAACTGAGCGCCATGGCCGTGGGCGACATTACCCAACCGGCTCGTACCCCAGGCGGCTTCATCATCCTCAAGCTGCTGGACAAGCGTGGCGGCGGCAATCAGGTGCGTGACGAAGTGCACGTGCGTCACATCCTGATCAAGCCAAGCGAAATTCGCAGCGAAGAAGAGACCAAGCGCCTGGCGCAGAAACTCTACGATCGCATCGAGGCCGGCGAAGACTTCGCCGAACTGGCGAAAAGCTACTCGGAAGACCCAGGCTCCGCCCTCAACGGCGGCGACCTCAACTGGATCGACCCGAACGCCCTGGTGCCGGAGTTCCGCGAAGTGATGGCCAAGACCCCACAAGGTCAACTGTCCAAGCCCTTCAAGAGCCCTTACGGCTGGCACGTACTGGAAGTCCTTGGCCGTCGCGCCACCGACAGCACCAGCCAGGCCCGCGAACAGCAAGCCATGACCGTCCTGCGTAACCGCAAGTACGACGAAGAGCTGCAGACCTGGTTGCGGCAGATCCGTGACGAGGCCTACGTCGAAATCAAGCTGCCCGGCGCTGAACAGGCCGCACAGTGAAACCCAGACGTTTCGCTCTGACACCCGGCGAACCGGCGGGTATAGGTCCTGACCTGTGCCTGCTGCTCGCTTCGCAACCCCAGCCTCACCCCCTGATTGCCATTACCAGCCGCGACCTGCTCCTCGAGCGGGCCGCGCAGCTGGGCGTGGCCGTCGATCTGCTGCCGGTAACCCTGGAGCAACTGCCGACTGAACCCGCCCCGGCGAACAGCCTGTATGTCTGGGACACGCCCCTGGCCAAACCAGTGATCAGCGGCCAGCTGGACCAGGCCAATGCGGCTTTTGTCCTGCAAACCCTGACCCGCGCCGGCCAGGGCTGCCTGGACGGGCACTTTGCCGGCATGATCACCGCCCCCGTGCACAAAGGCGTGATCAACGACTCCGGGATCGCCTTTTCCGGCCATACCGAATTCCTCGCCGACCTGACCAACACCGAGCAAGTGGTGATGATGCTGGCCACCCACGGCCTGCGCGTGGCGCTGGTAACCACCCACCTGCCCTTGCGGGAAATCGCCGACGCCATCACTGTCGAGCGCCTGGAGCGGGTCACGCGGATCCTGCATGCCGACCTGCAGCACAAGTTCGGCATCGCCCGGCCACGCATCCTGGTCTGCGGGCTCAACCCCCACGCCGGTGAAGGCGGTCACCTGGGCCGCGAAGAAATCGACATCATCGAACCTACCCTAGAGCGCCTGCGCACCGAAGGCATGGACCTGCGTGGTCCGTTGCCTGCCGACACTCTGTTTACCCCCAAATATCTGGAGCACTGCGACGCAGTGCTGGCGATGTACCACGACCAAGGCTTGCCTGTGCTGAAATACAAAGGCTTCGGTGCGGCCGTCAACGTGACGCTCGGCTTGCCGATCATCCGCACCTCCGTCGACCACGGCACCGCCCTGGACCTGGCCGGCAGCGGCAAGATCGACACTGGCAGCCTGCAGGTCGCCCTGGAAACCGCCTACCAGATGGCCGAGAACCGTATATGACCGAGCAATACCAACACCGGGCGCGCAAGCGCTTCGGCCAGAACTTCCTGCATGACGCTGGCGTCATCGACCGCATCCTGCGGTCCATCCACGCCAAGCCCGAGGACCGCATGCTGGAAATCGGCCCGGGCCAGGGCGCCCTGACCGAGGGCCTGCTGGGCAGCGGCGCCCAGCTGGACGTGGTGGAACTGGACAAGGACCTGATCCCGATCCTCAACCAGCAATTCGCCGGCAAGAGCAACTTCAACCTGCACCAGGGCGACGCCCTGAAGTTCGACTTCAACACCCTGGGCGCAGCGCCAGGCAGCCTGCGGGTGGTCGGCAACCTGCCCTACAACATCTCTACTCCGCTGATCTTCCACCTGCTGCAGAACGCCGGACTGATCCGCGACATGCACTTCATGCTGCAAAAGGAAGTGGTCGAACGCCTGGCTGCCGGCCCTGGCGGTGGTGATTGGGGCCGTCTTTCGATCATGGTCCAGTATCACTGCCGTGTGGAGCACCTGTTCAACGTCGGCCCGGGCGCCTTCAATCCGCCGCCAAAAGTCGACTCGGCCATCGTGCGCCTGGTGCCCCACGCCGTACTGCCCCACCCGGCCAAGGATCATCGCCTGCTCGAGCGCATCGTCCGCGAAGCCTTCAACCAGCGCCGCAAGACCCTGCGCAACACCCTCAAGGCACTGCTCAGCAGCGCCGAGATCGAGGCCGCCGGCGTCGACGGCAGCCTGCGTCCCGAGCAACTGGACCTGGCCGCCTTCGTGCGCCTGGCCGATCAGCTGGCGAACCAGCCCAAGCCCGCCACCGACTGAAACGCCCTCGGCTGATATCGGGTAGGACGCCAGACAGGATGTCTGGTCTACTACCCGATACTTGACCTAGACTGACCTCCATCAGTCCTGTCCCGCGTCCCGCTTTGCTTTAAAGGCCTCTTGCATGTCCGATCCTCGTTACCAGGTCGACGTCAGCGTCGTCACTCGCTTTCTGGCAGACCAATCGCAACCCGAGCAGAACCGCTTCGCTTTCGCCTACACCATCACCGTGCAGAACAATGGCTCGCTTCCAGCCAAGCTGCTGTCCCGGCACTGGGTGATCACCGATGGCGACGGGCATATCGAAGAGGTCCGTGGTGCCGGCGTGGTGGGCCAGCAACCGCTGATCGCCGCAGGCAAAAGCCACACCTACAGCAGCGGCACGGTAATGACCACCCGGGTTGGCAACATGCAGGGCAGCTATCAGATGCTCGCCGAGGATGGCAAACAGTTCGACGCCGTCATTGCGCCCTTCCGCCTGGCAGTGCCCGGAGCCTTGCACTGATGGCGACCTACGCCGTCGGCGACCTGCAAGGCTGCCTGGAACCTCTGCAATGCCTGCTTGAACAAGTAGCCTTCGATCCCGCCCGGGATCGCCTGTGGCTGGTGGGCGACCTGGTCAACCGTGGCCCGCAGTCGCTGGAAACCCTGCGCTACCTGTATTCGATCCGCGACTCGCTGGTCTGCGTGCTGGGCAATCACGACCTGCACCTGCTGGCCGTCTGGCGCAACGTCGAGCGCCTGAAGAAATCCGACACTCTGCGCGAGATCCTGGAGGCTCCCGATTGCGAGGAGCTCTTGCAGTGGCTGCGCCAGCAGAAGCTGATGCATTACGACGAAGCCCGCAACATCGCCATGGTCCACGCCGGCATAGCCCCCCAGTGGTCGCTGAAGAAAGCCCAGAAATGTGCCGCCGAAGTCGAAGAAGCGTTGCGCGACGACAACCTCCTCGACCCCTTCCTGGACGGCATGTATGGCAATGATCCAGCGAAATGGGACAGTGATCTCAAAGGCGTGACCCGCCTGCGGGTCATCACCAACTACTTCACCCGCATGCGCTTCTGTACCAGCGACGGCAAGCTGGACCTCAAGAGCAAGGAGGGCCTGGACACCGCGCCTCCGGGCTACGCCCCCTGGTTCAGCCACAAGGAGCGCAAGACCCGGGACCTGAAGATCATCTTCGGCCACTGGGCAGCCCTGGAAGGCCATTGCAACGAGCCCGGCATCTTCGCCCTGGACAGCGGCTGCGTCTGGGGCGGGGCCATGACCCTGCTGAATGTCGATAGCGGCGTACGCCTGACCTGCGACTGCGATGCCCAGGGCCGCACCGCCGCTCTTTCCCCCGAACCCCTGCCGGCACCGGCAAAGCGCTAGCCGGCGCTGATTATCAAGCTCCAGGAGCCCGCCATGAGCGAATTCAAACGCATCCCCCCAGAACAGGCCCAGGCACTGCGCGAGCAAGGTGCGGTGGTGGTGGATATCCGCGATCCGCAAACCTACGCGCTGAACCACATCAGTGGCTCGCAACACCTGGACAATCACTCCATTTCCGACTTCATCCGCGCTGCTGACCTCGACGCTCCGCTAGTGGTGGTTTGCTACCACGGAAACTCGAGCCAGAGCGCGGCGGCCTACCTGGTCAGCCAGGGCTTTTCCGACGTCTACAGCCTGGATGGCGGCTTCGAACTGTGGCGCAGCACTTATCCAGCGGAAACCGCTCAGGGCAACCCTGAATAATTTTTTTCCGACGCTCTAGCCCGCGTACGACGCGGGCTGACGCAGTACCAGACGAACGGTAGCGGGCAACTAATTCCCCATCTCGCCTTGACCTCCCGGATTCCGAACTATCCTTAGCCTCAGGCCATCCAAATCAGGGGAGAGCCGGTACACCGGCGAGCGGGTCATCGGTACTAGCTTTCAAGGTCGATAGCTTTGAAAGTGTTCTGGGGGGTAAACAGCAGCTGGAAACTCAGCTGCATGCCAGCACTTGACTGACTGATCCGACGCCGGCTCCACGTATCGAGCGAGGTGACGTCATGAGTATTTTTAGCCACTTCCAACAACGCTTCGAATCCACACGCCAGGAAGAGTTTTCGCTGCAGGAATACCTGGAGCTGTGCAAGAAGGATCGAAGCGCCTACGCCTCGGCCGCCGAGCGCCTGCTGCTGGCCATCGGCGAGCCCGAATTGCTGGATACCTCGACCAATTCGAGGCTGTCGCGAATCTTCTCCAACAAAGTGATTCGCCGCTATCCGGCGTTCGAAGACTTCCATGGCATGGAAGAATGCATCGATCAGATCGTCTCCTACTTCCGTCATGCCGCTCAGGGCCTGGAAGAAAAGAAACAGATCCTCTATCTGCTGGGGCCGGTGGGCGGTGGTAAATCCTCCCTCGCCGAGAAACTCAAGCAACTGATCGAGAAAGTGCCCTTCTACGCCATCAAGGGCTCTCCGGTCTTCGAATCACCGCTGGGCCTGTTCAACGCCACGGAAGATGGCGCGATTCTCGAAGAAGACTTCGGCATTCCCCGGCGTTATCTCAACACCATCATGTCGCCCTGGGCCACCAAGCGCCTGTCGGAGTTCGGCGGCGACATCAGCCAGTTCCGGGTGGTGAAACTCTATCCGTCGATCCTCAACCAGATTGCCGTGGCCAAGACCGAGCCTGGGGATGAGAACAACCAGGACATCTCGGCCCTCGTGGGCAAGGTGGATATCCGCAAGCTGGAAGAATTCCCCCAGAACGACGCCGACGCCTACAGCTACTCCGGGGCGTTGTGCCGGGCCAACCAGGGCCTGATGGAATTCGTCGAAATGTTCAAGGCACCGATCAAGGTGCTGCACCCATTGCTGACCGCGACCCAGGAAGGCAACTACAACAGCACCGAGGGCCTGGGGGCGATTCCGTTTACCGGCATTCTGCTGGCCCACTCCAACGAGTCGGAATGGCACACCTTCCGCAACAACAAGAACAACGAAGCCTTCATCGACCGGATCTATATCGTCAAGGTGCCGTACTGCCTGCGGGTCACCGATGAGGTGAAGATCTACGACAAGCTGCTGTTCAACAGCTCCCTGGCCAAGGCCCACTGCGCCCCCGACACCCTGAAGATGCTGGCGCAGTTCACCGTGCTTTCGCGCCTCAAGGAACCGGAGAACTCCAACATCTACTCGAAGATGCGGGTGTATGACGGCGAAAACCTCAAGGACACCGATCCCAAGGCCAAGTCGATCCAGGAATACCGTGACAGCGCTGGCGTCGATGAGGGGATGAACGGGTTGTCGACTCGCTTTGCCTTCAAGATCCTGTCGAAGGTCTTCAACTTCGACCCTCACGAAGTGGCGGCGAACCCGGTGCACCTGCTGTACGTGCTGGAACAGCAGATCGAGCAAGAGCAGTTCCAGGCAGAAACCCGCGAGCGCTACCTGCGCTTCCTCAAGGAATACCTGGCACCGCGCTACATCGAATTCATCGGCAAGGAGATCCAGACCGCCTACCTCGAGTCCTACAGCGAGTACGGCCAGAACATCTTCGACCGCTATGTGCTCTATGCGGACTTCTGGATCCAGGATCAGGAATACCGCGATCCGGAGACCGGCGAAATCCTCAATCGCGTGGCCCTCAACGAGGAACTGGAAAAGATCGAAAAACCGGCCGGGATCAGCAACCCGAAGGATTTCCGCAACGAAATCGTCAATTTCGTCCTGCGCGCCCGGGCCAACAACAACGGCAAGAACCCCACCTGGCTCAGCTACGAGAAGCTGCGGGTGGTCATCGAGAAGAAAATGTTCTCCAACACCGAGGACCTGTTGCCGGTCATCAGCTTCAACGCCAAGGCGAGCAAGGAGGATCAGCAGAAGCACAACGACTTCGTCACACGAATGGTCGAGCGCGGCTACACCGACAAACAGGTACGGCTGCTATCCGAATGGTATCTGCGGGTCAGAAAGTCGCAGTAAAGCAGCTGCAAGCTTCTAGCCCCAAGCTGCGGGCACCTTGCCGTAGAGCCCTTGCGGGCTCTGCTGCAACGCTGCCTACCGCTTGAAGCTTATGTCTTGAAGCTCCCCGGAGGGGCCCATGAGCTATGTGATCGACCGACGTCTCAATGGCAAGAACAAGAGCACGGTAAACCGCCAGCGGTTTCTGAGGCGCTACCGTGACCACATTAAAAAGGCCGTCGAAGAGGCGGTTAGCCGGCGCTCCATCACCGATATGGAGCATGGCGAGCAAATCAGCATTCCCGGGCGGGATATCGACGAGCCGGTGCTGCACCACGGCCGTGGCGGCAAGCAGACCGTGGTTCACCCAGGCAACAAGGAATTCACTGCCGGCGAGCACATTGCCAGGCCTCAAGGCGGCGGTGGGGGCGGTGGCGGCCGGGGCAAGGCCGGCAACTCCGGCGAAGGCATGGACGAGTTCGTGTTCCAGATCACCCAGGAGGAATTCCTCGAATTCATGTTCGAGGACCTGGAACTGCCCAACCTGGTGAAACGCAACCTGACCGGAACCGACACCTTCAAGACCGTACGAGCCGGGATCAGCAACGAAGGCAACCCGGCCCGGATCAATATCATCCGTACCTTGCGGTCGGCCCACGCGCGGCGCATTGCCTTGTCCGGCAGCAGCCGGGCCAAGCTGCGCGAAGCCAAGGAAGAACTGGCGCGCCTGAAGCGGGAAGAACCGGACAATTTCGGCGATATCCAGGAGCTTGAGGCGGAAATCGAGCGCCTGAGTGCCCGGATTCACCGCGTGCCCTTCCTCGACACCTTCGACCTCAAGTACAACCTGCTGGTGAAACAGCCCAACCCCAGCTCCAAGGCGGTGATGTTCTGCCTGATGGACGTTTCCGGCTCCATGACCCAGGCCACCAAGGACATCGCCAAGCGTTTCTTCATCCTTCTGTACCTGTTCCTCAAGCGCAACTACGACAAGATCGACGTCGTGTTCATCCGCCACCACACCAGCGCCCGGGAAGTGGACGAAGAGGAGTTCTTCTATTCACGGGAAACCGGCGGCACCATCGTCTCCAGCGCCCTGAAGCTGATGCAGGAGATCATGGCCGAACGCTACCCGAGCAACGAGTGGAACATCTACGCCGCCCAGGCCTCCGATGGCGACAACTGGAACGACGACTCGCCGATCTGCCGCGACATCCTGATCAACCAGATCATGCCGTTCGTGCAGTACTACACCTACGTGGAAATCACCCCGCGCGAGCACCAGGCCCTGTGGTTCGAGTACGAACGCATCGCCGAGGCCTTTTCCGATACATTCGCCCAGCAGCAACTGGTTTCGGCCGGAGACATCTATCCGGTCTTCCGTGAACTCTTCCAGCGCAGGTTAGTGACATGACCGCCAGAGAGCAGAAGCGCCAACCCATCTCCACCGGCTCGGAATGGACCTTCGAGCTGATCCAGGCCTACGACCGTGAAATCAGCCGTATCGCGGCCCGCTATGCCCTGGACACCTATCCCAACCAGATCGAAGTGATCACCGCCGAGCAGATGATGGACGCCTATGCCTCGGTGGGCATGCCCCTGGGCTATCACCACTGGTCCTACGGCAAGCACTTCCTCAGCACCGAAAAATCCTACAGCCGGGGCCAGATGGGCCTGGCCTACGAAATCGTCATCAACTCCGACCCTTGCATTGCCTATCTGATGGAAGAGAACACCATCTGCATGCAGGCGCTGGTGGTGGCTCACGCCTGCTACGGCCACAACAGCTTCTTCAAGGGCAATTACCTGTTCCGCACCTGGACCGATGCCAGCTCGATCATCGACTACCTGGTGTTCGCCAAGCAGTACATCATGCAATGCGAGGAGCGCCATGGCATCGATGCCGTGGAAGATCTGCTGGACTCCTGCCATGCCTTGATGAACTACGGTGTCGACCGCTACAAGCGGCCCTACCCGATTTCCGCCGAAGAAGAACGGCGCCGGCAGAAAGACCGGGAGGAACACCTGCAGAAACAGATCAACGACCTGTGGCGCACCATTCCCAAGGGCGCGGACAAGTACAGCGACAAGGACAATGCGCGCTTCCCCGCCGAACCTCAGGAAAACATCCTCTATTTCATCGAAAAACACGCGCCACTGCTGGAGCCCTGGCAACGCGAGATCGTGCGCATCGTGCGCAAGATCGCCCAGTACTTCTACCCGCAACGCCAGACCCAGGTGATGAACGAAGGCTGGGCTACCTTCTGGCACTACACCTTGATGAACGATCTGTACGACGAAGGCCTGGTCACCGATGGCTTCATGATGGAATTCCTCACCTCCCATACCAGCGTGGTATTCCAGCCAGGCTTCGACAGCCCCTACTACAACGGCATCAACCCCTATGCCTTGGGCTTTGCCATGTACCGCGATATCCGACGCATCTGCGAGGAGCCCACGGAAGAGGACCGGCGCTGGTTCCCGGAACTGGCCGGCACCGACTGGCTGTCGAGCATCAAGTTCGCCATGAGCAGCTTCAAGGACGAGAGCTTCATCCTGCAGTACCTGTCGCCCAAGGTCATCCGCGATCTCAAGCTGTTCAGCATCATGGACGACGACCAGAAGGACGACCTGCTGGTACCGGCAATCCATGATGAAAGCGGCTATCGGATCATCCGTGAAACCCTGGCCGCGCAATACAACCTGGGCAACCGAGAACCCAACGTGCAGATCTGGAGCATCGACCGCCGGGGCGACCGCTCCTTGACCCTGCGTCATCAGCAACACGACCGTAAACCCCTGGGGGATTCCACCGACGAAGTGCTCAAGCACCTGCACCGCCTCTGGGGCTTCGACATTCACCTGGAAACCCTGCAGGGCGACCAGGTGATGAAAACCCACCACGTACCGCCAAAGAGCGATCACAACGAAAACGACTACGGTCGCCTGGACCTGGCGGTTATCCACCTTTAAGCCCGATAACAAGCCTCCGGATGCGCGATACAAGGGTTATCCTGTCGCGCTAACGGAGGTTTTTTTATGCGGATTTACAAAGTCGGCGGCGCCGTGCGCGACCGCCTACTCGGCAGGCCGGTTACCGATATCGACTGGGTGGTAGTGGGTGCCAGCGCAGAGGAGATGCTCGCCAAGGGCTTTCGCCCCGTGGGCGCGGACTTCCCGGTGTTCCTGCACCCCAAGAGCGGCGAGGAATATGCCCTGGCCCGCACCGAGCGCAAGAGTGGGCGGGGTTATAGCGGTTTCACCTTCCATGCCAGCCCGGAAGTCACTCTGGAAGAGGACCTGATCCGTCGCGACCTGACCATCAACGCCATGGCCGAAGATGAACAGGGCCGCCTCACCGATCCCTACAACGGCCAGAAGGACCTTGAAGAGCGGCTATTGCGCCACGTTTCCCCGGCATTCGCCGAAGATCCCCTGCGAGTACTGCGGGTCGCCCGCTTCGCTGCCCGCTACGCCGGGCTGGGTTTTCGCGTGGCGCCAGAGACACTCGAGCTGATGCGCGAACTCAGTGAATCCGGCGAGCTTCAGGCCCTGACGGCCGAACGCAGCTGGAAAGAGATATCCCGCGCCCTGATGGAGGATCAGCCCCAAGTCTTTATCCAGGTATTGCGCGACTGCGGCGCGCTGGCGGTGCTGATGCCCGAAATCGACGCACTGTTCGGCGTACCTCAACCCGCGGTCCACCACCCGGAGATAGACACCGGCGCGCACACCCTCAGCGTTCTGCTGCAAGCCGCGTTGCATCAGCAACCCCTCAGCGTGCGCTGGGCCTGCCTGCTCCACGACCTGGGCAAAGGCCTGACACCCGAGGAGGAGTGGCCACGGCACATTGGCCATGAGCGCACAGGCCTGGAACTGATCAAGGCGGTCAATGAACGCTTCAAGGCGCCCCGGGAATGCCAGGAGCTGGCACTGCTGGTGGGCCAGTACCATACCCACGGCCACAAGGCGCTGGAACTCAAGGCCTCGACACTCCTGGAACTATTGCAAAATTTCGACGTGTTCCGACGCCCACAGCGTTTCGAAGAGTTCATAGCGGCATGCGAAATGGATGCTCGCGGCCGTCTTGGGCTGGAGTCGCGGCCTTATCCGCAGGCCGACTACCTGCGAGGAGCCGCCGAGGCGGCGCGCAAGGTGGCGGTTCAACCCTTGCTGGAACAGGGGTTCAAGGGGCCGCAACTGGGCGAGGCACTAAGGCTGGAACGACTGAAGGCCATCAAGGCCTACAAGGAACAGCACACGCCCTGAGTGAGTCGCGGACCGCCCCGCCGGGTCCGCGATTAGCCGAGGGTAGCTACAGGTCTGGAGGGGTCAGTTGCATGCCCCGCCATTCGAAGGCGACCGGGGCCAGCACCTGATCGATCTGCGCCTCGGCCCAGAGCGCCCCGAGGCTCTTGCCCGCCAGCGGATGCACCCGCTCGGGCGCCATCAGCGACAGCGGCCAGAGCACGAAGGCGTTCTTCAGAATCTCTGCCCGGGGCAGGATCAGGCCATCGAAATTGCCGGTCAGTTCACCGTAGAGCAATACATCGATATCCAGCGGCAGGCCTTTACGATCAGGGGCATAACGGCCGTTATCGGCCTCGATGAACTTCAGGCGCCGGTCCAGCTCGATCAGAGGCAAGTCGGTAAAAGCCGTCACCACCAGGTTGAAGAACGGGCCGCTCTTGACTCCCACCGGCTGGCTTTCGAACACCGGCGAGCAACGCATATCCACCAGAAAACCGGCCAGGGCATCGAGCCCGGCCCGCAGATGAACTTCACGCTCGATATTGCTACCGAGCCCCAGATACACCCGAGTCAGCGACATCCGCGCTCGATCTCCACACCCACACCCGAGGCAGCCGGGACGGCGCCAGGCTTGGTCAGTTTCAAGCGCAACCAAGGGATGTGAAATTCATTCATCAGAACCTCGGCAAGGCGCTCGGCAAAGGTTTCCACCAACTGGTACTGGGCATGCTCGGCAAACGCCTGGATCCGGGTGGAGACACTGGCATAGTCCAATGCCAGCGTCAGATCATCTCCAGCAGCTGCCGGGCGATTGTCCCAGGCAAAGCTCAGATCAAGACGCAGGCACTGTCGGATGCCGCGCTCCCAGTCGTAGGCACCAATCACGGTGTCCACTTCCAGCCCTTCGATAAACACTCTGTCCAAGCACTCTTCTCCGCAGCACGACAAGGGCGCAATGCGCCGTTAGAATCAGGGCTTCCTCGCCCGGAATAGTTAGCATGTTTTGGTTACTGGCGATTTTCGCCTACCTGCTCGGCTCTCTGTCCTTCGCCATTTTGCTCAGCCGCCTTACGGGTAATCCCGACCCGCGAATGAGTGGCTCGGGTAATGCCGGCGCCACCAACATGCTGCGCCTGGCCGGCAAGAAACTCGCAGTCCTGACCCTGCTGGGAGACCTGTGCAAAGGCCTGGTGCCTGTGCTGATCGCCCACCTCGCGGGCTTGTCCCTGCAACAACAGGCCTGGGTGGGGCTCTATGCCGTCCTCGGCCATCTGTTTCCACTGTACTTCCGCTTCCGCGGCGGCAAGGGTGTCGCCACCGCCGCCGGCATGCTGCTGGGGCTCTACCCCCCGGCCGCGCTGCTGGCCATCGCCGCCTGGGCGCTGACCTTCTATCTCACTCGTACCAGTTCACTGGCCGCACTGATCGCCACCCCCCTGACCTTGCCACTGCTGGCCTGGCAGGAACCGGAGGCGCTATTGCCGATGAGCGTGCTGACACTGCTGATCGTCTGGCGCCACCGCGGCAATTTACGCGACCTGTTTGCCGGGCGCGAACGGCATTTTTGAATCCCTCAGATGAAAAGGCCTCAGCCCGAGCCTCCCCGCATGAAATCAGAGAGCTGACAACTGCTCCATCGGCCAACGCGCCTGTACGCTGATCGCCAGGCTTTCCTGCTGCCCGGCCTGCAAGCGCTGGCAACCGGCAAAGGCGATCATCGCTCCGTTGTCGGTGCAGAACTCGGGACGGGCGTAGAACACATTGCCCTTCATTTCAGCCAACATCTTTTCCAGCAAAGCGCGCAATGCCTTGTTGGCACTTACACCTCCCGCAATAACCAGACGTTTGAGACCGGTCTGCTTCAAGGCACGCTTGCATTTGATGGTCAGAGTCTCCACCACCGCCTGCTGGAACGCGAGGGAGATGTCGCAACGGGTTTGCTCGCCGTCGTCTCCAGCGCTGACGCACTGCTGCCAGGTGTTCAAAGCGAAGGTTTTCAAGCCGCTGAAGCTGAAATCCAGCCCCGGGCGGTCGGTCATCGGCCGCGGAAAGACAAAGCGCCCCGCTACGCCCTGAGTCGCCAGGCGCGCAATCTCGGGGCCGCCCGGATAATTCAGGCCGATCATCTTCGCCGTCTTGTCGAATGCCTCGCCTGCGGCGTCATCCAGGGTCTCGCCCAACAACTCGTATTGGCCGATACCATCGACCCGAACCAACTGGGTATGACCACCGGACACCAACAAAGCGACGAACGGGAATTGCGGAGGTTGCTCCTCCAGCATCGGCGCCAGCAGGTGGCCCTCCATATGGTGCACGCCCAGGGCTGGAATGCCCCAGGCAAAGGCCAGCGCCTGGGCGCAGGAAGCCCCCACCAGCAAGGCACCGACAAGGCCGGGGCCAGCGGTGTAGGCAATCGCGTCGATCTCGGTAGGCACGCAGTCGGCCTCGGCCAGCACCTGGCGGATCAAGGGCAGCATGCGCTTGACGTGATCCCGGGAGGCCAGCTCCGGCACCACGCCACCGTAGGCGCGATGCAGGTCGATCTGGCTGAACAGCGCGTCGGCCAGCAGGCCCCGCTCACTGTCGTATAACGCGACGCCGGTTTCGTCGCAGGACGTTTCTAATCCCAGTACTAGCATGGGTTTGCGCCTTGTAGAGGCTGAATTCGAAGGCGCGCATAATAGTCGCCACTCCCGCGCCCGACCAGCGGTTTTCGATCAGAGGCTTTGCATTCCGAGCGTTGAGGGGTTAACATCCGCAACCCTTAAAAACCGACGACCTCAGCCGCGATTTTTGCGACGAGAACGTTGACCCCGGTAATGAATGAAGGTAGCTCTGGATGCCAGCCGTCAAAGTTAAAGAGAACGAACCCTTCGACGTAGCTCTGCGTCGTTTCAAGCGCTCCTGCGAAAAAGCCGGTGTTCTGGCTGAAGTTCGTAGCCGCGAATTTTACGAGAAGCCGACTTCTGAGCGTAAGCGCAAAGCAGCTGCTGCTGTTAAGCGTCATGCCAAGAAAGTTCAGCGCGAACAGCGCCGCGCCGTACGTCTGTACTAATACACAGACGTTCGTTGCAAGCTTCTGCCAAGCCCGGCCCTCAGCCGGGCTAATGGCATTTGCGGAATACGCTTGATGCTTCACCGTCGAAGCCGCCCATGCGACCCAGACGATTCTGCTTCACCACGTCAGACCTGGCTTCTTGCCAGCGGTGCACGTCTTTTCTGACGAGCCTTCCAAGGCTACTGACGAGCACACCCTTATCTGATTCCTACAGACGATCAGCCCAAGGCGCCCTTCTCCAGCGCCCGCTTAATGAGCTATCCGAGGCCAGCCCAAAGCCACTGTCGGACTCAGCGCAACACCTTCAAATAGTCGAATACTGATTGAAACTAACGTCAGTGGACGTTCGGCAGATACACTTCCCGACTGCGATCACGCCGAAAACCAGGGTCGAGCCGCGTAACCTCACGCTTGGCCGCCACCTGAACTTTCGACAGTGTCGCCAGGGCTATCTTTGCGCGCAGTGATGACGAGAACGCCATGGCCGGGCTTATTCCCCAGAGCTTTATTGACGACCTTCTGAACCGCACCGACATCGTCGATGTCGTCAGTTCGCGCCTGCAAATCAAGAAAGCCGGCAAGAACTACACCGCCTGCTGCCCCTTCCACAAGGAAAAGACCCCCTCCTTCAGCGTCAGCCCCGACAAGCAGTTCTACTACTGCTTCGGCTGCGGCGCAGGCGGGAACGCCCTCGGCTTCATCATGGACCACGACAACCTGGACTTTCCCCAGGCCGTCGAGGAACTAGCGAAGGCGGCTGGCATGGAAATCCCCCGCGAAGAGAGCAGCCGCGGCCAGCGCAAGCCTCGGCAACCCACCGACTCACCGCTGTATCCGCTGCTCACCGCCGCCGCCGACTACTACCGCCAGGCCCTGAAAAGCCATCCAGCGCGCAAGGCTGCGGTCGACTACCTGAAGGGGCGCGGCCTTACCGGCGAGATCGCCCGGGACTTCGGCCTGGGCTTCGCTCCGCCTGGCTGGGACAACCTGTTCAAACACCTGAGCAGCGACACCCTGCAGCAGAAAGCCATGATCGATGCCGGCCTGCTGATCGAGAACGCCGAGACCGGCAAGCGCTATGACCGCTTTCGCGACCGGGTAATGTTCCCGATCCGCGACACCCGCGGTCGAATCATCGCCTTCGGTGGCCGGGTTCTGGGGGACGACAAGCCCAAATACCTGAACTCTCCGGAGACCCCGGTCTTTCACAAGGGCCAGGAACTCTACGGCCTGTTTGAAGCCCGCAAGAACAACCGCAACCTCGACGAAATCATCGTTGTCGAGGGCTACATGGACGTCATCGCCCTGGCCCAGCAAGGCCTGCGCAACGCTGTGGCCACCCTGGGTACCGCCACCAGCGAAGAACACCTCAAGCGCCTGTTCCGCATCGTACCCAACGTACTGTTCTGCTTCGACGGTGACCAGGCTGGGCGCAAGGCCGCCTGGCGCGCCCTGGAGGCGACCCTGACCTGCTTGCAGGACGGGCGCCGCGCGCGCTTTCTGTTCCTTCCCGAAGGCGAAGATCCGGATACCCTGGTCCGCTCCGAAGGCACCGATGCCTTCCGCGCTCGAATCAACCAGCACGCACAGCCGCTGGCCGATTACTTTTTCCAGCAACTGATCGATGAAGCCGACCCGCGCTCACTGGAAGGCAAGGCCCATCTGGCGACCCTGGCCGCGCCCCTGATCGAGAAAATCCCCGGGGCCAACCTGCGTACCCTGATGCGCCAGCGCCTGAGCGAAATCACCGGCCTGACCAACGAAACGGTCAACCAACTGGCCCACAGCGCACCGCCCGAAGCGCCACCCGCCTACGACGCAGGCATCGATTACGACGCGATGCCGGATTATGCCGACTACCATGAGCCGCATCAGGAGGCGTACGCCCCACAACAAGAGTGGACGCCAAAGAAAAATGCCGGCGGCAAGAAGTGGGAAAACAAACCCTGGGACAAGAACGGCAAGGGCAAGCGCCAGGGCGATCGCGACCAGCCACGCGGCCCGCGCATTCCCGCTGCAGTGGAACCGCCGACCCTTTCAGCCTTGCGCACTTTGCTGCATCACCCGCAACTGGCAGAAAAAGTTGAAGATGCCGGGCATTTTGCCGATGACGACAACACCAATACCCAGTTGCTGGTGGCTCTGATCGAAGCCGTGCAGAAAAATCCTAAGCTACGCTCTATTCATCAATTGATGGCGCGCTGGCACGGCACCCAGCAAGGGCATCTGCTCACCGCACTGGCGGAAAAAGAATGGCTGATCGACGGAGATAACCTTGAACAACAGTTTTTCGACACCATTAATAGTTTGTCAGCTCGCCAACGCGAGCGTGTTTTAGAGCAACTTCTCAGGAAATCGCGTCAAAGCGAGCTCAGCAGCGAAGAGAAAAAACAGCTGGTTGAGCTTCTAAAACGCAATGTTCCCGCATCAAACCCGACCTCAACTGGCGCGTGAGGTCATAGCTCGGGTATAATCCTCGGCTTGTTTTTTGCCCGCCAAGACCTTCAGTGGATAGGGTGTTATGTCCGGAAAAGCGCAACAGCAGTCTCGCCTCAAAGAGTTGATCAGCCGTGGACGTGAGCAGGGTTACCTGACTTACGCGGAGGTCAACGACCACCTGCCGGAGGATATTTCAGATCCGGAACAGGTGGAAGACATCATCCGCATGATCAACGACATGGGGATCAACGTATTCGAGAGTGCTCCGGATGCGGATGCCCTTTTGTTGGCCGAAGCCGATACCGACGAAGCAGCAGCTGAAGAAGCCGCCGCAGCGTTGGCGGCTGTGGAAACCGACATTGGTCGCACTACCGACCCAGTGCGCATGTACATGCGCGAAATGGGCACGGTAGAGCTGCTCACACGTGAAGGCGAAATCGAAATCGCCAAGCGTATCGAAGAGGGTATCCGTGAAGTGATGGGCGCAATCGCGCACTTCCCTGGCACGGTTGATCACATCCTCTCCGAGTACACTCGCGTCACCACCGAAGGTGGACGCCTGTCCGACGTTCTCAGCGGGTACATCGACCCGGATGACGGCATTACGCCGCCTGCCGCCGAAGTGCCACCGCCTGTCGACACCAAGACCGCGAAAGCGGATGACGACAGCGAAGACGAAGAAGCGGAAGCGACCGAAGACGAAGAAGAAGCCGAAAGCGGTCCGGATCCGGTCATCGCCGCACAGCGCTTTGGCGCCGTCGCCGACCAGATGGAAGTCACCCGCAAGGCGCTGAAGAAACACGGCCGCGAGAACAAGCAAGCCATCGCCGAAATGCTGGCCCTGGCTGAACTGTTCATGCCGATCAAACTGGTTCCGAAGCAATTCGAAGGCCTGGTTGAACGTGTACGCAGTGCCCTGGATCGCCTGCGCCAGCAGGAACGCGCCATCATGCAGCTCTGCGTGCGTGATGCCCGCATGCCACGTGCCGACTTCCTGCGCCAGTTCCCGGGCAACGAAGTGGATGAAAGCTGGACCGACGCCCTGGCCAAAGGCAAGAGCAAGTACGCCGAAGCCATCGCCCGCCTGCAGCCGGACATCATCCGTTGCCAGCAGAAACTGACCGCTCTTGAAGTCGAAACCGGCTTGAAGATCGCCGAGATCAAGGACATCAACCGTCGCATGTCGATCGGTGAGGCCAAGGCCCGCCGCGCGAAGAAAGAGATGGTTGAAGCCAACCTGCGTCTGGTGATCTCCATTGCCAAGAAGTACACCAACCGTGGCCTGCAGTTCCTCGACCTGATCCAGGAAGGCAACATCGGCTTGATGAAGGCGGTGGACAAGTTCGAATACCGTCGCGGCTACAAGTTCTCGACTTATGCCACCTGGTGGATCCGTCAGGCGATCACTCGCTCGATCGCCGACCAGGCCCGCACCATCCGTATTCCGGTGCACATGATCGAGACGATCAACAAGCTCAACCGTATTTCCCGGCAGATGCTGCAGGAAATGGGTCGCGAACCGACTCCGGAAGAGCTGGGCGAACGCATGGAAATGCCTGAGGACAAGATCCGCAAGGTATTGAAGATCGCCAAAGAGCCGATCTCCATGGAAACCCCGATCGGTGATGACGAAGACTCCCATCTGGGCGACTTCATCGAAGACTCGACCATGCAGTCGCCAATCGATGTCGCCACGGTTGAGAGCCTGAAGGAAGCAACTCGCGAAGTACTCTCCGGCCTCACTGCCCGTGAAGCCAAGGTACTGCGCATGCGCTTCGGCATCGACATGAATACCGACCATACCCTCGAGGAAGTCGGTAAGCAGTTCGATGTGACCCGTGAGCGGATCCGCCAGATCGAAGCCAAGGCGCTGCGCAAGCTGCGCCACCCGACGCGAAGCGAGCATCTGCGCTCCTTCCTCGACGAGTAAGCCCAAGACCCCCAGCCCAGCTGGGGGTTTTGCTTTTTGCAGCCCGTCCTTCTTTCCTTCCCCGCCCCATAGCCGGTCTACACTCGAAACATTCCCCGTGCCATAACGAGACGGTTATGCCCAGACTGTCGGCCATGCTCCTGCTGGCGCTGCTCACCTGGACCGCAACGGCTGGCGCGCTGACTCTCACCGACGAAGAACGTAGCTGGCTCAAGACTCACCCGGAACTGCGCCTGGGTGTGGACGCTTCATGGCCGCCTTTCGAGTATCGGGATGAAGAAGGCCGCTACCAGGGCCTGGCCGCGGACTACATCCACCTGATCCAGGAACGCCTGTCCGTAAACCTCAAGCCTGTCGAGCCCGCCAGCTGGACCGCGGTGCTAGAGGACGCCAAGCAGGGCAAGCTGGACCTGCTGCCCGGGATCATGTCGACCCCCGAACGCCAGAGCTACATGGCCTTCACCCGGCCTTACCTGGACTTCCCCATCGTCATCCTCGCCCATGAAGGCGGCGCGCAACCCCACAACCTCAAGGAACTGTACGGCCTCAAGATAGCGGTGGTGGAAAACTACGCCCCTCACGAACTGTTGCGCACCCACCACCCGGACCTGAACCTGGTGGCCATGCCCAATGTCAGCTCGGCGCTGCAGGCCCTGGCCACCGACGAAGTGGACGCCGTGGTCGGCGACCTCGCCTCCAGTGTCTGGAGCCTGCGTCAGCTCAAGCTCGACGGTCTCTACGTCAGCGGCGAAACCCCCTATCGCTATCAGTTGGCGATGGGCGTCCCGCGGGAAAACAAGGTCCTGGTAAGCATTCTCGACAAGGTGCTCGCCGACCTCAGCCCCGAGGAAATCAGCACCATCCAGCAACACTGGGTGGGCAGCGTGCTCGACCACAGGACCTTCTGGTCGGATGTCCTGATGTATGGCCTGCCTGGTCTTCTGCTGCTGGTGACCGTGCTGGCGGTGGTGATCCGTATCAACCGCCGCTTGAGCTCGGAAATTTCCCGGCGGGTCGCCCTGGAACAGGAACTGCGCAGCAGCGAATACCACTACCGCAGCCTGGTGGAAAGCCTGTCCGCGATTGCCTGGGAAGCGCGCATCAGCGACTTTACCTACAGCTATGTCTCGCCCCATGCCGAAGCCCTGCTGGGCTATCCCCTGGCCCATTGGCTGATACCCGGTTTCTGGCGCAACATCATCCACCCCGCGGACCTGACCCGGGCCCAGGCCTTCTGCGACCACGAAGTGCAGGCCGGGCGGGATCACAGCCTCGATTACCGGGTGATCGCCGCCGACGGTCGCTGCCTCTGGGTGCGCGACATCGTCAGCCTGATCGAGCATGGCCACGAACCGGTGATGCGCGGGCTGATGATCGACATCAGCGAGACCAAGCACACCGAAGAGGCCCTGCGCCTGTCCGAACAGAAGTTCGCCTCGGTGTTCCAGCAATGTCCGGACATCCTGGTGATTGCCCGGCTGTCCGACGGCTGCCTGCTGGAAGTCAACAAGGCCTTCGAGGAGCAGATCGGCCTGAGCGCGCAAAGCGTGGTTGGCCAGACCGCCACCGAGCTCAATATCTGGGGCATCCCCGGGGTCGGGCCGGGGCTGCTGCAACGCTTGCAGGCCGGCAGCATCCGCAATCTGGAAATGCCCTTTCGCCGGCATAACGGCCAGTTGTTCACCGGCCTGATCTCCGCCGAGCCCTTCGACCTCGACACCACGCCGGCGCTGGTGGTAGTGGTACGCGACATCAGCCAACTCAAGGAGACCCAGCAACAACTGCAGACCTCCGAGGAGAAGTTCGCCAAGGCCTTCCATGCCTCCCCCGATGGCCTGCTGCTGACCCGTCAGCGCGACGGGCTACTGATCGAGGTCAACGAAGGCTTCAGTCGCATCACCGGCTTCAACAGCGCCATGTCGCTGGACCGCTCGACCCTGGACCTGGGCATCTGGGTCAATCTCAATGAGCGCAAGCAGATGCTCGACCTGCTGCAGCGCGATGGTTTTGTCCGCGACTTCAACTGCCATATCCGGCGCAACGATGGCCAGATCCGCCTCTGCGAGCTGTCGAGCCGGCCACTGCCCATCGGCGGTGACGACTGCATGCTGACCATCGCCCGGGACATCACAGACCGACGCCTGATGCAGGAGAAGCTGCAACAGGCGGCGACCGTATTCGAAAGCACGGCCGAAGGCGTGATGATCACCGATACCCAGCAGCGCATCAGCGCAGTCAATCGCGCCTTCAGCGAAATCACCGGCTACAGCGAACGCGAAGCCCTGGGCCACACTCCGCGCCTGCTTGCCTCGGGCCTGCATGACAGCGCCTTCTACGCCGCGATGTGGCATCAGTTGACCCTGGAGGGCCACTGGCAGGGTGAGATCTCCAACAGGCGCAAGAACGGTGAGCTTTATCCCAACTGGCTGACCATCAATGCGGTGCGCAACCGGGAAAACCAGATCACCCATTTCGTCGCGGTGTTCGCCGATATTTCCAGCCTCAAGCACGCCCAGGCGCGGCTCGACTACCAGGCTCACCACGACCCCCTGACCGGCCTGCCGAATCGCACCCTGTTCGAAAGCCGGCTGCTCAGTGCCCTCAATAGCCAACAGGACAACGGCAGCCAGGGCGCGGTGCTGTTCCTCGACCTGGACCGCTTCAAGCACATCAACGACAGCCTCGGCCACCCGGTGGGCGACCTGCTGCTCAAGGGCATCGCCGTGCGCCTGAAGGAACAGCTGAGGGATATCGACACCGTGGCCCGCCTGGGTGGCGACGAATTCATCATCCTGCTGCCGGGCCTGCACCAGGCCAGCGATGCCGATCACATCGCCACCAAGCTGCTGAACTGCTTTACCGCCCCCTTCCAGGCCGGCGAACACGAGTTTTTCATCAGCGCCAGCATCGGCACCAGCCTGTACCCCAAGGACGGCTGCGATGTCGCCACCCTGATCAAGAACGCCGACGCCGCCATGTATCGCTCCAAGGCCAAGGGCCGCAACCGCGTGGAGCGCTACACCCGCGACCTGACCGCCCAGGCCAGCGAACGGGTAGCCCTGGAGCACGAGCTGCGGCGAGCCATAGAGCGCAACGAGCTGTCACTGTATTTCCAACCCAAGATCAGCCTCAGCAACCACGAGCTGGTGGGCGCCGAAGCCCTGATCCGCTGGCATCACCCCACTTTCGGCGATGTGCCCCCAGAGCACTTCATTCCCCTGGCCGAAGAAAATGGCATGATCCTGCTGATCGGCGACTGGGTACTGGAACAGGCCTGCCTGCAACTCAACAACTGGAACCGGCGCTTTGAGGATTTCGGCCCGCTGTCGGTGAACCTCGCCGGCGCCCAGTTGCGCCAGCCCAACCTGCTGGGGCGTATCGAGCAACTGCTGCGCGACTATGAACTGCAGCCCGGAATGCTACAGCTGGAGATCACCGAGAATTTCATCATGAGCCAGGCCGAAGAAGCCCTGGAAGTGCTGCATCAGCTCAAGCGCCTGGGCGTGCAACTGGCCATCGACGACTTCGGCACCGGCTACTCGTCCCTCAGCTACCTCAAGCGCCTGCCCCTGGACTTTCTCAAGATCGACCAGTCCTTTGTCCGCGGGCTGCCGGACGACCCCCACGACGTGGCGATTGTCCGCGCCATCATCGCCCTGGGGCGCAGCATGCAGTTCACGGTGATTGCCGAAGGCGTGGAAAACCAGGAGCAGCAGACCTTCCTAACCCTGGAAGGCTGCGAACAGATCCAGGGTTATATCGTCAGCCTGCCCCTTGAAGCCGAGGAGTTCTGTACGACCTTCCTGCGGATCCGAGTTTCCGATTTTTCGGATAGCACAGCCGAGAAACCATCGCTATAATCCGGCGCCTACTGAGGGCCTATAGCTCAGTTGGTTAGAGCAGAGGACTCATAATCCTTTGGTCCACGGTTCAAGTCCGTGTGGGCCCACCAAACAAGAAAGCCGCGCAATGCGCGGCTTTCGCTTTTCTGAATCGTTCAAGAAATAGCCCCTCCTTTCCTGTTCCGCCCATACAAGCTCAGTTAACGCTGGACAGGGCCGGGATGGCCCCTAGAAGCCTCTTCTGCCCTCATCGCCGACCACCGATACAGACAGTCAACTTCTACTGCCATAGCGCAACTTCATCAGTTGAGCGGAGAGTTAAACCTCCGCTAGAGGCGTGCGGCGGATACTGGTCTGACGCGAATTGGCGGCGATCCTGACCGGCCCGCCGCTCCTGAACCTGAAGCACGTCGTTCTGTGGAACGTCCAGATCCTGCCGCATGGTCAGAGCCTGCCCCCCCCGAGCGAAAAAGTGATCAGGTGTGGCAGCACAGCAAGGCTTTCCAGCAACGCTTAGATGCCGACGGCAACTGGCTACGTCAGACCGTTGGGACGATCCAGAGCAAAGCAACTGAGCACACAGTGGAGGACTAGGCCATGGGCGCGCTCAATATGCTCTCAGGCGGGCCGGCCAGCCTGAATGCCATGAGCCACCTACACCAGACCACAGGCCTGCGATCTGAACCTGCTGACGGGGCAAAAGCAAAACACCATGGTCGGTGGCGACATAGAGCAGCGCCTGCAAGCGCCGAACAGTTGGATCCGATCTAAGGACGTAAATCTATTCAAGATTGTTTGCAATACGCTCACCCGACTGGCAGGCATGAACACTCAACTCGCCGCGCATATTCATTAGCAAGCCCCGCCGCCGGGCAATGCTAATGCACTCAAATATACTCCTGCGAATCCAAGCTTTAAAAAATCAACTGGTAACGAAACAATCAACATCACTCTATCGATTACCTACAAGATAGAACCTCAATAGATGTATCAATCAGCTAGAATCTTACAATCGAACAATCAAATATCAACGCGAAAACTCCATCATGTACATCCATACAGCGACTACATCACCTTCATAATTAAAGCGAACTTATTATCAGCGTAAGCACAACCTGAATTCTTCCTGCTTCAATATTTTTAAAGTCGCGCCCTAACTTAGCCAAAAAGTGGTGCGTTATTCTTTCTCCGCTCAGGTTATAATCACCGTCCCTCATCAAATAAGATTTATTTAAATCAATCATTTTGCCCTTAGCATTTGCCACCGTGATCAATATGCCTTTGGCGCACCCCTCGCATCGGTCATTTTCCAGCCTTCCATCTGCTCGTATATTTTTCGACTGAAAATGGAAGCTGGCAACATCGTTGAACTCTTCGGCTGCGCTTTGGCTGCCACAACTCCCAAGCGTAAGATCAAATTTTTTTTCTACCATGCCGCCATCTACAAGGTGATAGGGGTTCACTCCTTCGAAGTCGACTGTTTTGTTAGCGTCAACCATTCGGCAGTCTGCTACCAGCAGTTTGGCGGTTGAATAAAATATATATTCCCCCCAAGTATCGCTAACGGTTATACCTTTCCAGTATGAGTAGATATAGCTACTTGGAGGTAGTCGCAGCTCATGCAACCCAGGGCCGAGGGAGGTTCTCGGCTTGGTTTTAATGAACTCCACTGCTTGATCCAATGAGACCGCGTACTGCCCACCTTTTCTTGGCTGAACCATGAAAACTTCGTCCCAATGGTCACATGGTATGGCTCTACCATAAGCCGATCTATATCGCACTCCAACTCCATCAATCGGCGTGCTGCAAATGACACCAGGCTCGCCTGTGCCAGGAACAATTTGTAGGCTAAAACCCAATTTTCCGTAAGGTTCCTCTTCAGCGCTACATTTCAGGGTACCCACCAGCGCTGCAGTTCCGAGAACACCTCCAACTTCTACCTCAGAAAAAGGACGCAGGTATCCAAGTTTGAAAGATATAGAGTTACTACCGAGCTTTGCTCCGGAATTACAATAATTATTTCGATAATCTGCACTTACAAAACCGGAATAGATCACACAAACAAAAAATATTACAAGATAGTCCCGAAAGAAACTGTAACCGCCTGAATAGCTAATCATGACTTTATCGCCTTAGTCGCTTGGAAAGCTCACCTCTTTAAATTCTATTTCACTCAAACCAGCCACGATCTAAGGCGATTCTTAAAAAGCACGTCTAAAGACAGATTTGCGGAGGCAGGACATACCTCGGGCAAGTTAAATTCTCACTGACTGATACGGCACCCTGAAAAAAAATGGAGCGCCCAAAAATTCGTATCTACCGACAAGATCGCAGTTACTTAATGACGGAGAGGTAGTAATGGGCGATAAACCTCCAGCTGCAAGCCTCCGCCCTCCGATGGAGACTTTTTAAAGCAGCCACCGGTGATAATCCCTATACGTATAAATTAGTAACCACACATAAATCGGATATAGAAAGCACTCCCCCACCCGCCGACGAGTTCTGCATCCACTTTTTTGCCCATCTCAAGATGGCGGCGCATACCGACTGCAGAGGCGGCGGGGCGTATGTCGCGAAACCCACCAAACACAAAATCCATGCAATGCGCAGCTCTGTGTTATTGCTTGAAAAGCAAGCCTCATCAAGTCTTGGTCCGATAGCGCTCTTTCAACATGGGGCGAATCTTCAGGCGATCTTCCGGCGCCCACTCCCACACGGTTTCCAGTTCTTCAGTGACGGTTTGCACACTGATTCCCGGAAGCAGGACGACGAAGGTATTCCTTTGCAGGCAGTGCAATTCTGCACGGCCTGCGCCAGGTGCATCCCCCTCTCTCTCCTGAAGGCTTTCATAGAAGGCCAGGGCCTCGACCACCGTGTGGAAATGCTCGACCGCATCCTGAAAGCCTGAAAGAGACAGCCTGTACGTCATGCCGACATCCTTATTCATTCCCACTATTTCGGGATCTGGAAAAGGCGGCTTTTTAGCAAAATACCCACAAACAGTATCTAAGACAGTTCTTATTTACACTCCCCTGCAGTCAACCACCAACGCCCTCCCGGAACATGCCCCGCCTTCCCCAAATCGCAAGGGGCTGAAACCCGTTGCCTGCGCCCATGAAAAAGCCGCGCATTGCGCGGCTTTTTCATGGTGCTGCCAGGCTGCGCTTATTTCTTGGGCAACGCGTAAGCAATCACGTAGTCGCCACGATCCGTCGACTGCCGCGCACCGCCAGCGGTGAGCAGGATGTACTGGCGACCTGTCTTGGGCGACACGTAGGTCATGGGGCCCGACTGGCTGCCCACGGGCAGGCGCGCCTTCCAGATCTCATTGCCATTGCCGGTATCGAAGGCCCGCAGGTAGAAATCCTGGGTACCGGCGAAGAACAGCAGGCCGGATTGGGTAGCCAGGGACGCGCCCAGGGTCGGCATGCCAATCGGGATCGGCAGGTGCATGCGGATCCCCAGCGGGCCGGTGTCCTGCACGGTACCCACCGGCACTTGCCACACCAGCTTGCGGGTCTTCAGGTCGATGGCCGACATGGTGCCGAACGGCGGCTTCTGGCAGGGAATGCCCGCCGCCGAGAGGAAGCGCTGGCGCATGGCGCCGAACGGCGTGCCTTCCTGAGGCACCACGCCCATCTCGATGCCACTGGCACCGGCGGCGATCTGGTCCCGGGGAATCATGTAGTTGGCCAGGCCCAGGCGCATGTCGTTGACGAACATGTAATTGCTGGTGGGGTCCACCGACACGCTGCCCCAGTTCATACCGCCCAGGGAGCCGGGAAACTGCAACGCATGATCCAGGCCCGGCGGGGTGTACACACCCTCATGGCGCATACCCTTGAACTGGATACGGCACATCAGCTGGTCGAAGGGAGTCGCGCCCCACATGTCGGACTCGGTCAGGGTCTGGTTGCCGATCGACGGCATTTCCACCGAGAACGGCTGGGTCGGCGAATACCGCTCGCCCGGCACATTGCCCTGGGGCACGGGGCGCTCTTCCACCCGGGCAATCGGCTTGCCGGTCTCACGGTTGAGCAGGAATATCTCGCCCTGCTTGGTGACCTGGGCCAGCGCCGGTTGCACACCGCCCTTGTCGTCCGGAATGTCGTACAGCAGCGGCTGTGCCGGCAGGTCGAAGTCCCAGAGGTCGTGATGGGTGGTCTGGAAGTGCCAGCGAACCTGGCCGGTCTTCACGTCGATGGCGACGATGGAGGAGTTCCACTTGTCGTCGAACTCGGTGCGCTGGCCGCCGAAGAAATCCGGGGTGGCGTTGCCAGTGGGCAGGTACACCAGGCCCAGCTTGGCGTCATAGGACATTGCCGACCAGACGTTGGGCGTGCCACGGGTGTAGGTTTCACCCGCCGGCGGGCGCTTGGTGGTGGCCGGGTTGCCCGGGTCCCAGGCCCACATCAGCTCGCCGCTGCGCACATCGAAAGCCCGAACCACGCCCGGCGGTTCGCCGGTGGAGAAGTTGTCCGCCACCCGGCCGCCGACGATCACCACGGTGCCCGCCACCAACGGTGTCGAAGTCTGCTGGTAGTAGCCCGGCTTGATCTCGCCCATGTCGGTTTTCAGATCGACCGTGCCCTGGTTGCCAAAGTCTTCACAGGGCTTGCCGGTTTCAGCGTTGATCGCGATCAGGCGCGCATCACCGGTCGGCAGGAACAGGCGCTTGGTGCAGGCCGCCGGAGCAGCAGGCGCCGAAGCATCGGCTACCGGGGTGGCAGAGGCGTCGAAATAACCCAGGCCGCGGCAGCGCTGCCAGTTTGGCGCGTAGCCCTGAGGGTCGAACTTCCAGCGCTCGGCGCCGGTGTCGGCGTCCAGGGCGAACACCTTGCCGTAGGCGGTGCAGGTGTAGACGGTATCGCCGATCTGCAGGGGTGTGTTCTGGTCTTCGGCACCAGCGCCGTTGCTTTCGGGCAGGTCACCGGTGCGGAAGGTCCAGGCCACCTGCAACTGGTCGATGTTGCCCTTGTTGATCTGGTCCAGTGCGGCGAAGCGGTTGCCCGCAGTGGTATTGCCCCAGTGGGCCCAGTCTTTCTGTTCCGTCCCGGGAGCCACCGGCTGGACCGCTGGCACCTTGTCCGCCTTGACCACATGGGTCGGCACGAACATGTAGGCCAGGGTCGCGACCACACCTATCCCCAACAGCCCAGCCAGGCCATAGGCACCGCGCCCGGCATGGGCTCCGGAGGCACGCACCAGGGTCGGGTAGATCAGCGCCACCACGAGGCCGATCACGGCGAAGGTCAGTACCCGCGAGACCAGCGGCCAGTATTCCAGGCCCGCATCCCAGACCGCCCAGATCGCCGTCAGCACCAGGGCCACCCCATACAGCCAGGCACCACGCGGGTTGCGCCGCGCGATCAACAGCCCGGACACCAGCATCGCCAGGCCCATCAACAGGAAATAGGCACTGCCGCCCAGGCTCAGGAGGTAACCCCCGCCTGCGGCCAGGCCCAGCCCGATCAGGGCAATCAGGATACCCAGCCCCCCGAGCAACCATTTGCTGCCGGCGGCAGCCCCCGTGTTTTTCATCTTAAAAACTCTCCCATCTTCAAAACCTGACGGCGAGAATGTACTAACCAGTTACTTATGACAATCTGTCGCAGGTCATTTGTTTCAAAAAAATTCCCGACTTGCAGAGCGTAGCTGTCGCTTGCGCCATGTTCTCCGGGAGCTGCGGCGGGTGTTCACGGGAGCCTGTAACATGTGCGCTCCCCCGATAGCCGTGCTGGAGCCCACCTTGTCCGATAGCCGCCCTCCCGTTCTTGACGAAGTCGACCGTCAATTGATCGCAGCCTTGCAGATCAACGCCCGCGAAAGCGTGGCGATGCTGGCCCGGCAGTTGGGTATCGCCCGCACCACCGTGACCTCGCGCCTGGCCCGCCTGGAAAAGACCCGGGTCATTACCGGATATGGCGTGCGCCTGGGGCAGCGGGTAGTCGATGGCGGCTTGCAGGCGTATGTCGGCATCAAGGTCCAGCCGCGCTCTGGCAAGGAAGTGCTGCGGCGCCTGAGCGGCATGGCGCAGGTCCAGCAACTGTGTGCGGTCAGCGGCGAATTCGACTATGTGGCCTGGCTGCGCACCGACTCACCGGAACAGCTGGACCAGTTGCTGGACCAGATCGGCAGCGTTGACGGCGTG
Source organism: Pseudomonas sp. GW821-FHT07F01 (assembly GCF_059418825.1). Lineage (NCBI taxonomy): Bacteria > Pseudomonadati > Pseudomonadota > Gammaproteobacteria > Pseudomonadales > Pseudomonadaceae > Pseudomonas > Pseudomonas sp. GW821-FHT07F01. Next base: position 736,251 of record NZ_JBWKQO010000003.1, on the reverse strand, counting down.
GAGAAAACCACCACCTCGATCATCCTCAGCAGCAAGATCGATCGCGGGCACGCGCTGTAAGGCGCGCCCTGGCAATCAGTCAATCTGACGTACAAATTCGTCATAACGATAAATAACCGAGCATAACGACGACAGTTTGCGTCTTATTTACGTGTTTCACCCTCTCTAGAATGGCTGCCATCTTTTCCTATACTCAGCACTCTGCTGAGCCGCCCGCCAAGGTCAGCCATGAACAAGAACAATCGCCATCCTGCAGACGGTAAGAAGCCGATCACCATTTTCGGGCCGGACTTCCCTTTCGCCTTCGACGACTGGATCGAGCATCCTGCCGGCCTGGGCAGCATTCCCCAGGCACGGCACGGCACCGAAGTGGCGATTGTCGGCGCCGGTATCGCCGGCCTGGTGGCGGCCTACGAGCTGATGAAGCTGGGCCTCAAGCCAGTGGTCTATGAAGCCTCGAAAATGGGCGGCCGCCTGCGCTCCCAGGCCTTTGAGGGAGCCGAGGGGATCATCGCCGAGCTGGGTGGCATGCGCTTTCCGGTGTCGTCCACCGCCTTCTACCATTACGTCGACAAGCTCGGCCTTGAAACCAAGCCCTTTCCCAACCCGCTGACCCCGGCCTCGGGCAGTACCGTCATCGACCTCGAAGGCCAGACCCACTACGCCCAGAAACTCGCCGACCTGCCGGCGCTGTTCCAGGAAGTCGCCGATGCCTGGGCCGATGCCCTGGAAGATGGTTCGCGCTTCAGCGAAATCCAGCAGGCAATCCGTGACCGCGACGTGCCGCGCCTCAAGGAACTGTGGAACACCCTGGTGCCGCTGTGGGACGACCGCACCTTCTACGACTTCGTCGCCACCTCCAAGGCCTTCGCCAAGCTGTCGTTCCATCACCGTGAGGTGTTCGGCCAGGTGGGCTTCGGCACCGGCGGCTGGGATTCGGACTTCCCCAACTCGATGCTGGAAATCTTCCGCGTGGTCATGACCAACTGCGACGACCACCAGCACCTGGTCGTGGGCGGCGTCGAGCAGGTGCCCCTGGGCATCTGGCGCCACGTGCCGGAGCGTTGTGCCCACTGGCCGGCCGGTACCAGCCTCAGCTCGCTGCACCACGGCGCGCCGCGTACCGGGGTCAAGCGCATTGCCCGGGCTGCCGATGGCCGTTTCAGCGTCACCGACAACTGGGGCGACACCCGCGAATACGCCGCGGTGCTGACCACCTGCCAGAGCTGGCTGCTGACCACCCAGATCGAATGCGAGGAATCGCTGTTCTCGCAAAAGATGTGGATGGCCCTGGACCGCACCCGCTACATGCAGTCGTCGAAGACCTTCGTCATGGTCGACCGGCCGTTCTGGAAGGACAAGGATCCGGAAACCGGTCGCGACCTGATGAGCATGACCCTCACCGACCGCCTGACCCGCGGCACCTACCTGTTCGACAACGGCGACGACAAGCCGGGGGTGATCTGCCTGTCCTACTCGTGGATGAGCGATGCCCTGAAGATGCTCCCACAGCCGGTGGAAAAACGCGTGAAGCTGGCCCTGGATGCGCTGAAGAAGATCTACCCCAAGGTGGATATCGCCAGCCGTATCATCGGCGACCCAATCACCGTCTCCTGGGAGGCCGACCCGCATTTCCTCGGCGCCTTCAAGGGCGCGCTGCCGGGCCACTACCGCTACAACCAGCGGATGTACGCGCACTTCATGCAGGACGACATGCCCGCCGAGCAGCGCGGTATCTTCATCGCTGGTGACGATGTCTCCTGGACTCCGGCCTGGGTCGAGGGTGCGGTGCAGACCTCGCTGAACGCGGTGTGGGGGATCATGAAGCACTTCGGTGGCGCTACCCACGCCGAGAACCCGGGCCCGGGGGATGTGTTCCACGAGATCGGGCCGATTGCCCTGGCCGACTGAAACCGGCGGCCGGGCAGGCGCTCGTCCCCGCAGGCTTGCCCTGCCGGGATGTCGTACGAACCTGCGACAGCGGCTACAGTGGCCGGTCTGTCAGTGAGTGGAGTGAAGACCATGCGCGTCGCCCTGTATCAGTGCCCGCCACGGCCGCTGGATGTGGCCGGCAACCTGCAACGCCTGCATCAGGTGGCCATGGAGGCCACCGATGCCGATCTGTTGGTGCTGCCGGAGATGTTTCTCAGCGGCTACAACATCGGCCTGGAAGCGGTGGGCGCTCTGGCCGAGGCCCAGGACGGCCCTTCGGCCCAGCGCATCGCCGCCATCGCCCAGGCCGCCGGCACGGCGATCCTCTATGGCTACCCGGAGCGCAGTGTCGACGGCCAGATCTACAACGCCGTGCAGTTGATCGACGCCCAGGGGCAGCGCCTGTGCAACTACCGCAAGACCCATCTGTTCGGTGACCTCGACCATTCGATGTTCAGCGCCGGCGAAGATGACTTTCCGCTGGTGGAACTGGACGGCTGGAAACTCGGCTTTCTGATCTGCTACGACATCGAGTTCCCGGAGAATGCACGACGCCTGGCCCTGGCAGGCGCGGAGCTGATTCTGGTGCCGACCGCCAACATGATCCCCTACGACTTCGTCGCCGACGTGACGATCCGTGCCCGGGCCTTCGAGAACCAGTGCTACGTGGCCTATGCCAACTACTGTGGCCATGAAGAACAGATCCGCTATTGCGGCCAGAGCAGCATCGCCGCCCCCGACGGCAGCCGGATTGCCCTGGCCGGTCTCGACGAAGCCCTGATCATCGGCACCCTGGACCGCCAACTGATGGGCGAATCCCGGGCACTCAACCGCTACCTGTCCGATCGCCGCCCCGAGCTTTACGACGACCTGAGCAAGCGCTGATCCGGGGATATCCGCTAGCATGAGCGCTTCTCTGTTCTGGAAGTGCTCATGCCCGCGCCGAATCACCCTCTGCCCCCACTGGAAACCCTGGCCAACGGCCTGCGGGTTTCCCTGCGTCATGCTCCCCATTTGAAACGCTGCGCCGCGACATTGCGCGTCGCCGCCGGCAGCCACGATGTACCGCTGGCCTGGCCGGGCCTGGCGCACTTTCTGGAACACCTGCTGTTTCTCGGGACCGAGCGCTTTCCTGTCGAACAGGGGCTGATGGCCTATGTACGGGCCCAGGGCGGGCAACTGAACGCGCGAACCTGCGAACGTGCCACCGAGTTCTTTTTCGAGCTGCCGGCCAGCGCCTTTGCCGGTGGCCTGGAACGTCTGTGCGAGATGCTCGCTCAACCGCGCATGAGCCTGGAGGACCAACACCGGGAGCGGGAAGTCCTGCACGCGGAGTTCATCGCCTGGTCCCGGGATGCGACAGCGCAGCGTCAGTTCGCACTGTTTGACGGTCTTCATGCCGCGCACCCGCTAAGGGCCTTCCATGCCGGCAACCGCTACAGCCTGAACCTGCCCAATAACGCCTTCCAGCAGGCCTTGCAGCAGTTCCATCGCGAGTATTACCAGGCCGGGCAAATGGTCTTGAGCCTCGCCGGCCCGCAGCCACTGGAGGAGCTCCGAGCCCTGGCGGAACGCTACGGCAGTTGCCTGCCGAGCGGTCAACACCTTGAGCAGACAGCGCCTCCCGCCCTAATGGCCACGGGCAACCAGACTTACCAACAACTCAGCGGCCAGCGGCTGGACTTGCTGTTTGCTCTAGAGCGGCTGCCCGCGGGCGCTACTGCCGCTGTGGATTTTCTCTGCACCTGGCTGCAATCGGCCAAGCCCGGCGGGTTGCTGGCGGAACTCCAGCAGCGCCAACTGGCTCACAGCCTCAAGGCAACGCTCCTGTATGAGTTCGCCGGCCAGGCCCTGCTGCACCTGGAGTTCGATCTGACCAGCGTGGCGGCATCAGCCCCGGTTCAGGTACGCGAGCTGCTGACAGAGTGGCTGGGGTTCTTTAGTGCCCAGGCCGACTGGGCACCGTTGCGCGAAGAATATGCCTTGCTGCAACAGCGCCAGATCGAAGTTGCCAGCGCCCTGGAACTGTCCCGACGCGACAGCCGCCAAGCTGCCGATAGGCTGGATGAGTCGGGGCTGGCCGCCCTCAAGCAGGTGCTCAAGCAGTTGCAACCCCAGGCTGTGGAGCACTTCAGCCACGACTGGCGCCTGCCTCCTGCCAACCCCTTTCTGCGCAGCACGATCGAGGCACCACGGGCCGGGTTGATTCGTGGGCAGACCAGCGCTCATCGCGGGCTGCGCACCTTTGCCCAGGATCGCTCCCGGGGCCGCAAGGAAAGGTCGGCCCTGAGCTTCAGCCAGGCGCTGCCAGCAGATCCTTCTGGTAGCGCCCTGACTCTGCGCTGGCAACTGGCCTCGCCTGCCCCGATAGGCTTGCATGCCCGGTTGCTGCGCAGCCTGTCGACATTGCGCGACGATGCCCGCCAGGCCGGCGTAGAGCTGATTTTCACCTCTTGTGGCAAAGACTGGCTGCTGAAACTGCACGGTTTGCCGTCCCCCATGCCCGCAGTGCTACTGCAAGCATTGAAAGCCCTGGGACGACCTGCCGAGTCGTTCTGGCAGGAGCAGGCAAGCGTCAATGCTGAAGCGCCCCTGCTGCCGATCCGCCAATTGCTCAAGGCATTCAGCGAACAGCCACAGCCCGACAGCCAGGCCCAGCCCGACCCAGCGGCCTTGCAAGCACTCTGGGCCAGCGCTCGCTGGGACGGACTGGGCCTGGCGCTGCCAGCCGCCGTCCAGGAAGCCTTGAGCCGAACCCTGCAACAGATGCCCGGCACAGCGGACGCCACCCTCTGCCGGCCGGTGCCAGCAGGCACCGGCCAGCAGTGGCAGAACCTGCCCGGGAGTGCCGGTGAGCATGCCCTGCTGCTGTTCTATCCCGTGCCCAGCGCCAGCCTTGCCGATGAAGCCGCATGGCGCCTGCTCGGCCAGCTCTGCCAGACCCCGTTCTATCAGCGCCTGCGGGTGGAGCTGCAACTGGGTTATGGCGTCTTCAGTGCCGTTCGCCAGCGCAACGGCCGGACGGGTCTGTTGTTCGCCGTGCAATCCCCCGGCGCGACAGTCACCGAGATACTTCAGCACATCGCACAATTCCTTGAGCACCTGCCCGAACAACTCCAGGCACTCGACGAGCCCAGCTGGAATGATCAGCGACAGGCCCTGGCTCAACAGTTGCAGCCCGCGACCCTGCCCCTGGACCAGGCCATGGATTTGTTGTGGCAGGCAAAACTGGCCGGCCACTCGTCGGATTACCTGCCGCAGTTGCAAGGCTGCATAGAGGCCCTGACGCCCGCCATCGTGATCCAGGCCGCCCGCCAACTCAGAGAGGCTGCCGGCGGCTGCAGCGCGCTGGCCAACAGGTCGTGCCCGGGTGCACCCTGGCAAGTGGCAGAATGATCATTACCAGCGCTGCAATGAGCTTTCTTCAGAATTGCGGGCAACCTTCAGCGGGAATTTAGTAAGATAGCCTCCTAAGCATCTGAACATCTCCCGCCGGAGGTGGACTATATGTATAGGCAACACCCGTCCCACCCACCTCAAAGGAGCAATTTTATGACCTGGTCCAAACCTGCTTACACCGACCTGCGTATCGGCTTCGAAGTCACCATGTACTTCGCCAGCCGCTAATTTCTGCCTCTGGCCAGAAACGCAGCGCAACGCCTCGGCCCGTCCGGGGCGTTTTTATTTTCAGTTCTCCGTCCTTTTTTCAGTCTTGAGCCCAGGGAGCGTCCATGTTTGTCCAGATTCTAGGTTCCGCCGCCGGCGGTGGTTTTCCGCAGTGGAACTGCAACTGTGGGAACTGCGCCGGATTTCGCGACGGTAGCCTGCGGGCCCAGGCGCGCACTCAATCCTCCATCGCGATTTCCGATGACGGGATGAACTGGGTGCTGTGCAACGCCTCTCCGGATATCCGCGCGCAGTTGCAAAGCTTCGCCCCCATGCAACCGGGCCGCGCACTGCGGGACACCGGCATCGGCGCCATCATCCTCATGGACAGCCAGATCGACCACACCACCGGCCTGCTCAGCCTGCGTGAAGGCTGCCCGCACCAGGTCTGGTGCACCGACATGGTCCATGAAGACCTGAGCACCGGTTTCCCGCTGTTCAAGATGCTCAGCCACTGGAACGGCGGCCTGAGCTGGAACCGCATCGAGCTGGACCAGAGCTTCAGCATCCCCGCCTGCCCCAACCTGCGCTTCACGCCGCTGCCCCTGCGCAGCGCAGCGCCACCCTATTCGCCCCACCGTTTCGACCCGCACCCGGGGGACAACATCGGCCTGATCGTCGAAGACCTGCGCAGCGGCGGCAAACTCTTCTACGCGCCGGGCCTGGGCAAGGTCGACGCGCCACTCCTGGAGATCATGGCCGCCAGTGATGTGCTGCTGGTGGACGGCACCCTGTGGGAAGACGATGAAATGCAGCGTCGTGGCGTGGGCACCCGTACCGGCCGGGAAATGGGCCACCTGGCGCAGAACGGCCCCGGCGGCATGCTCGAAGTGCTGGAACAGTTGCCCCGCCAGCGCAAGGTGCTGATACATATCAACAACACCAACCCGATCCTCGATGAAGACTCCGCCGAACGTGCCGAACTGGTACGCCGAAAGGTGGAAGTGGCTTACGACGGAATGAGTATTGAGCTGTAGGGCGAATCGCCCACAAGCTCGCCCCACGAGCCTTGGCCCTTTTGCGTAGGAGCGGGCTTGCCCGCGAAAGGGCTGCCCCCCGGAGAACACACATGACCGACACCCCGCTGTCCGCCGCCGAATTCGAGCAGGCACTGCGCGCCAAAGGCGCCTACTACCACATCCATCACCCTTATCACGTGGCGATGTATGAAGGCCGGGCGACCCGCGAGCAGATCCAGGGCTGGGTCGCCAACCGGTTCTATTACCAGGTGAACATCCCCATGAAGGACGCGGCGATCCTCGCCAACTGTCCGGACCGGGAGATTCGCCGCGAATGGATCCAGCGCCTGCTGGACCATGACGGCGCCCCGGGCGAGGACGGCGGCATCGAGGCCTGGCTGCGCCTGGGCCAGGCCGTGGGCCTGGATCCGGACCAGTTGCGCTCCCAGGAACTGGTGCTGCCCGGTGTGCGCTTTGCCGTGGACGCCTATGTCAATTTTGCTCGCCGGGCCAGTTGGCAGGAGGCGGCCAGCAGCTCGCTGACCGAACTGTTCGCGCCGCAAATCCACCAGTCGCGCCTGGACAGCTGGCCCCAGCATTACCCATGGATCGACCCCACTGGCTACGAGTACTTCCGCACCCGCCTGGGCCAGGCCCGCCGCGATGTCGAGCACGGCCTGGCGATCACCCTGCAGCACTACACCACCCGTGCCGGCCAGGAACGCATGCTGGAAATTCTCCAGTTCAAACTGGACATCCTTTGGAGCATGCTCGACGCCATGAGCATGGCCTATGAACTGAACCGCCCGCCCTATCACAGCGTCACCGATCAGCGGGTCTGGCATAAGGGGATCACCCTATGAGTTTCGACCGCAGTAAAACCCCACGCTGGCGCCCCGGCTACCGCTTCCAGTATGAACCGGCGCAAAAGGGCCACGTCCTGCTGTACCCCGAGGGCATGATCAAGCTCAACGACAGTGCCGCCCTGATTGGCGGCCTGATCGATGGCGAACGTGACGTGGCGGCGATCATCAGCGAGCTGGAAATCCAGTTCCCGGGGGTGGCCGAGCTCGGTGAAGATATCGAGCAGTTCATGGAGGTCGCCCGTGCTCAGCACTGGATCGAACTCGCCTGAAGCGGCGGTTCTGCCCGGCAAACCGGAAGTTGGCCTGCCGCTGTGGCTGCTGGCCGAGCTGACCTACCGCTGCCCGCTGCAGTGCCCCTACTGCTCCAACCCCCTGGACTTCGCCGAGCAGGGCAAGGAGCTGAGCACCGAGCAGTGGATCAAGGTATTTCGCGAAGCGCGGGAAATGGGTGCAGCGCAGCTGGGTTTCTCCGGCGGCGAGCCGCTGGTGCGCCAGGACCTGGCCGAACTGATCGGCGAGGCGCGCAAGCTGGGCTTCTATACCAACCTGATCACCTCCGGCATCGGCCTCACCGAGCAGAAGATCAGCGACTTCAAGAAAGCCGGCCTGGACCATATCCAGATCAGCTTCCAGGCCAGCGACGAACAGGTGAACAACCTGCTGGCCGGTTCGAAAAAAGCCTTCGCGCAGAAGCTGGAAATGGCCCGTGCGGTCAAGGCCCATGGCTATCCGATGGTGCTGAACTTCGTCACCCACCGGCACAACATCGACAAGATCGACCGCATCATCGAGCTGTGCATCGCACTGGAAGCCGATTTCGTCGAGCTCGCCACCTGCCAGTTCTACGGCTGGGCCCAGCTCAACCGCGTGGGCCTGCTGCCGACCAAGGAGCAATTGGTGCGCGCCGAGCGCATCACCAACGAATACCGCGCCAGGCTGGAAGCCCAAGGGCATCCCTGCAAGCTGATCTTCGTCACTCCGGACTACTACGAGGAGCGCCCCAAGGCCTGCATGAACGGCTGGGGCAGCATCTTCCTCACCGTGACTCCGGACGGCACCGCACTGCCTTGCCACGGCGCGCGGCAGATGCCGGTGCAGTTCCCCAATGTGCGCGACCACAGCATGCAGCACATCTGGTACGACTCATTCGGTTTCAACCGCTTTCGCGGGTACGACTGGATGCCCGAACCCTGCCGCTCCTGCGACGAGAAGGAAAAGGACTTCGGCGGCTGCCGCTGCCAGGCCTTCATGCTCACCGGAGATGCCAGCAATGCCGATCCGGTGTGCAGCAAATCGCCACACCATGGGATGATCCTCCAGGCCCGTGAAGAATCTGAAACGGCCACCCACACCATCGAGCAACTGGCTTTTCGCAATGAACGAAACTCCCGCCTCATCGCCAAGGGTTGAGCCCTTCAGCGCCAGCCAGGCCACTACGGCCGGGGTCGATTTTGCCGAACTGCAACTGACGACCCACGGCCTGTTCTGGAATGAATATCGTCCCGAGGACGGCCGCTGCCGAATCTGGCAACGGCATCAGGGCCAGGCCCAGTGCCTGACGCCAACCGGCTTCAGCGTGCGCAGCAGGGTCTATGAATACGGTGGTGGCGCCTTCTGCCTCAGCGATGATGCCCTGCTGTTCGTCAACGAGGCGGACCAGCAGCTGTATCGCCAGCCCCTGGCCGGTGGAGCGCCCAGCGCCTTGACTCAAGGCACGTGCCGCTACGGTGACCTGCGATGCCACGCTGGCCAGGTGCTGGCCGTTGAGGAGTGTGCCGAACAACACCAACTGGTGAGCATTGACAGCATCACCGGTCAACGCCGGCTACTGGCTGCCGGGGCCGACTTCTATGCCGCTCCTACCCTCAGCCCCAATGGTCTGCGCCTGGCCTGGATCGAGTGGGACCGGCCCCATCAACCTTGGACCAGCACCCGCCTGATGCTTGCTGAGCGCCTGGGCAACGGGACCTGGGGGGATCCCCGCTGCGTGGCGGGCGATGGCGAGCCAGAGTCACTGCAACAGCCGCGCTTCGACCAGCACGATCATCTGTATTGTCTCAGCGATCGCGGCGGTTTCTGGCAACCCTGGACCGAGTCGAGCGATGGTTTGCGGCCGTTGCCCAGCACCGCCGCGGACCATGCCCCGGCGCCTTGGCAACTGGGAAGTTGCACCTGGCTGCCCCTGGGCGGCGATGCCTGGTTTGGCAGCTGGACCGAGCAGGGTTTTGGCCGCCTCGGGCTGCGTCAGGACGACGGTTTCCAGCAGGACTTTAGCGGCAACTACAGCCGCTTCCGCAGCCTGGCGCTGGACCAGCACTACCTGTACTGCATCGCGGCCTCGCCTGTCAGCCCCTCGGCCGTTATCGCCATAGACCGCAAGACCCGGCAGGTCCAAGTCCTGGCGGGAGGGATTGCCCCTCTGCCGGCGGAACGCATCAGCCGCCCGCAGACCCTGTGCTACCCCAGCGGCGACGGCCAGGCCCACGGTTTCTTCTACCCGGCGATGAACGGTGTCAACCGGCCGCCCCTGGTGGTATTCATCCACGGCGGCCCGACTTCGGCCTGTTACCCGATACTCGACCCGCGTATCCAGTTCTGGACCCAGCGCGGCTTTGCCGTGGCCGACCTGAACTACCGCGGCAGCACCGGATATGGCCGGGCCTATCGCCAGGCCCTGCACCTGCGCTGGGGCGAGGTGGATGTGCAAGACGCCTGCGCCGTGGTGGCCCACCTGGATGAGCAGGGGCTGATCGATCCGCAACAGGCATTCATACGCGGCGGCAGCTCGGGGGGCTACACCACCCTCTGCGCCCTGGCCTTCGCCAAGGTCTTCTGCGCCGGGGCCAGCCTCTACGGAGTCAGCGATCCGATCAGCCTGGCCCGCGCCACCCACAAGTTCGAAGGCGACTACCTGGACTGGCTGATCGGCGATCCTGAACGCGACAGCGAACGTTATCTGGCCCGTACTCCCCTGGCCCACGCCAGCAGCATCGGCGTGCCGGTGGTGTTTTTCCAGGGCGAGCAGGATGCGGTGGTGGTGCCCAAGCAGACCCGCGACATGCTCAAGGCGCTACAGGACCAGGGCATCGCCGCCGAGGCCCACTACTATCCCGATGAGCGCCACGGCTTTCGCAAGGCCAGCAACCAGGCCCACGCCCTGGAGCAGGAGTGGCGGTTTTACCGCCGAGTGCTGCAGGCACAGCACTGATCAGCTACTGCCCGTTCCCCTGGAACGGGCAGACCATCAGCGTTTGGCGATGATGTACACCGCATGCACGATCCCCGGAATGTAGCCGCACAGGGTCAGCAGGATGTTCAGCCAGAAAGCGCCGCCAAACCCCACTTGCAGGAAGACCCCCAGGGGCGGCAAGAGAATGGCGAAGATGATGCGGATCAAGTCCATGGGCAGCTCCTGATAACAATCGGCTCGAATGAGCCTTACCTGCAATCGACCTTGGCCATACGCCAGGGTTCAGGGCGATTCGAGGCCGCGCTGCCACTCGGGCGAGGATCTGGAGGCCATGTTCCTGCACCACGCTCAACAGCTTGAGGGCCATGGCGCCCGTACAACGAGCCGTTACTTGAAGGAGGTTGCAAGAACAAAGAAGGGGTTTGAAAAAGCTGGAGATAAAAAAACGCCCCGTGCGAAAAATCGGACACGGGGCGATGCGTTATACCGCGAGACGGTTCAGGAAGTCAGTCAACGTAAGGTCGCATGTGGCCCGGAAAGGTAATCCAGCACCCGGAACAGCGTGGGTGCCAGACCACTGCAATGCGGGATTCCGGCGAGAATCGCCTGTTGATCCTCGACGCTATCGGGCTCGGCGCTGTGTTCAGCGCTCAGCCAACCGTTGGGGCGCGCCTGCAAAAGTGCCTCGATGCTGTGCAAGTCGCTCTGCAACAGGCATTGCAAGCCGATGGCCCGCTCCTGCCAGATAAAGCCCTGGTGATCGCAGGCCGCCGAGCGATAGAGCGGCAACGCGCCCTTGGGCAGATCGAAGCTTTCGCCGTGCCAATGAAAGGCCATCAGACGTTCCGGCAAGGCCAGCCCCAGAGGCGAGTCCTGGGCATTGGGGTACTTTTCCACAGGCCACCAGCCAATCTCCCGCGCTGCACTGGGGCGAACCTGCGCCCCCAGCGCCTGCGCCAGGAGCTGGCCACCCAGGCCGATACCCAGCACGCGCTTGCCGGCAGACAGGGCCTTGCGCAACAGGCGTTTTTCCGCGGCCAGCCACGGAGTCTGGGCCTCGTCGTGCACACTCATGGGCCCACCCAGAGCGATCAGCAGGTCGAAACTGTCGAGCCGCGGCAAACGTGCCTGGGCGTACAGATGGCAGATGTGCACGGCGCTCGCCCGCTCCAGCAGCCACTGGTTGATCCGCCCCGGCCCGGAGGCAGGCGAATGTTGCAGGATCAGTACACGCATCAGACGGCCACTCCCTTGCGACAGTGCAATTGCGCCGTGCGCACCCGGGAAAAAGCCCGGGCCAGGCGCAGGAGCATCTCGTCGATATTGCCTTTGCTGACACTCAATGCCGGGGTAAAACGCAGGCAGTCCGGTTGCGGCGCGCTGAGCAGCAGGCCTTCATGCAAGGCAGCCTTGACCACCGCGTCGGCGGACTCATCCGCCAGGGTCATGCCCCAGAACAAACCCTGCCCCCGCACTTGGCCCTGTGCATACCGGCTCGCCAGGCGGGTCAGTCCCTGCCCCAGGTACTGGCCGTTATGGCGCGCCTGCTGGAGAAAGCCATGCTCCTGCAGGCTGTCCAGGACCGCCAGGCCGGCCGAGGTCATCAGCGCATTGCCATGGTGAGTGCCATCCAGCTCGCCCGCCTCGAAACAGCAGGCCTTGCCCCGTGCCAGCAACGCCGCCAGTGGCACGCCACCGCCGAGCCCCTTGCCCAGAGCGATGATGTCGGCACGCACGCCATACAGCTGTTCGGCCAGCAGGGTGCCGCAGCGGCCGATGCCAGTCTGGACCTCATCGAGAATCAGCAGGATGCCCAGTTCACGGCACAGGCGCTCGACACCCTTGAGGTAATGCTCGGTCGCCGGAATGACACCAGCCTCACTCTGGATCGGCTCCAGCATGATCGCCACGGTTTGCGCATCCACCGCCGCGTGCAAGGCCGGCAGATCGTTGAACGGCACCTGGCTGAAACCCGGCAGCCCGGGGCCGAACCGATTGCCCGGAGCGCCGCTGCCAGCCGCCGACAACGCAGCAAAGCCACGACCATGGCAGCTCTGGCTGGCGGTGATGATGCCAGCCGCGCCGCCACGATGCAGTTGCCCCCATTTACGCGCCAGCTTGATTGCGGCCTCGCAAGCTTCAGTGCCGCTGCTCAGCAGGTAGGCCTGGTCGCTGCCGGTGCTGCGGCACAGGCGATCGGCCAGCTTGAGCATGCCACGGTTGTAGAACCCGGAACCCGGGTTGATCAGCGACTGCGCCTGCTCGGCAAGCGCGGCGACCAGGACCGACGGGCTGTGGCCAAGACTGTTGGCGGCCCCGGCCTGGGTGAAATCCAGGTAAGTGCGGTCTTCACTGTCCCACAGCCAAGAGCCCTGGCCGCGCACGAAGACCGGCTGGGGGCGCTGCACACTGGGCATCAGGCACTCGTTGGAAAAGGCCGGGGCCGAAGCGTTTGCATAGGGCTCGGCGGCCAGATCTTCCAGGCTCGGCACAGTGCGGCGCAGGTTGAACAGATTCATGCCCGCAGGCCCTCCAGCGGCAGCCCCAGCAGGCGCGCGGACCAGTCTTCAACCCGGCCAGTACGCATGCGCTTGATAGCGATATCACGCCAGCGCGAGGAAAGCGCCGGGCAATCAATGAGGGTTTTCAAGCCAGCATGTTCCAGAGGTTCCTGGAAAAAACAGCGCAGGGCCCAGGCCACGGTGAGGCCGGGGTAACTGCGCTGAATCAGTTCAAAAGGTTCATCCGCTTGTACGAAACCTGGCTTGAGGACCCGGTAAAACCAGCCGCAACGACCATTGTCCTGGGCCTGTTGCGGCAGATTGGCCAGGCCCCAGCGATGGCTCAGGCGATAGCAGGGCGAACGCGGTTGGCTGACCTGCAATAGCGCACCGCCCCAGCGAAACAGATCTCCCAGGCACACCTGTTCTTCGGTGAGGCCATGGGTGGACAGGTTTTCACCGAAGGCCGGCGCGCACCAGGCGAACTGTGGGTAACGTTTGCGCCAGTGGTCATAGTGTTCAGCGGGGTAATGATGCAAGGCGCGCTCGGGACCGGTGTGAAAGCGCGGATCGCCGTGCTCATCGCTGCCCAGGCCTTGTGGCCACAACCAGAGTCGGTTGGCAACCGGGTACTTGTCGGTGTCGCAGACCAGACCCTGGCCGAGATTTTTTGCCTTGCCTATGTAAACACCATCGACGCAAACGGTATTCATCGCCCTTCGTGGCCCTGTAAGCCTTGTGAATAGGCGCTAGACTAGGCCTCTCAGGGGCTTCGGGCCATTTCGTTTTTTAAGCTTTTTCGATAAGAAATACTTATGGATTTTAAGCAACTGCGTTATTTCGTCGCGGTGTATGAAGAAGGTCATGTGGGACGTGCCGCCGAACGGCTGTCGATCTCGCAACCGGCGCTTTCCCAGCAGATCCGCCAGCTGGAACAGAACCTCGACGTCAGCCTGTTCGAGCGCAGCAGTAAACGCCTGTTGCCGACACTGGCGGCGCATACGCTGTACAACCACGCCCTGCCCCTGCTCGACGGCTTGCAACAGGCCCGCGAAGCCTTGCGCAACTTCAAGGGCCAGGCGCTGCGCACCTTGGCGATCGGCGTACTGCAAACCGTGCATACCAGCCTGGTGCCGCAGATGCTTGAGCGTGTACGCAAGGCCCAGCCCCATCTTGTGGTGCAGATCTATGAATTGACCGGCCTGGAGATCGAAAGGCGCCTGCTCAATGGCTCGCTGGATATCGGCATCAGCTACTTGCCGCCACGCCAGCCAGGTCTGCATGGGGTACCGCTGTACGAAGATGAACTGACCCTGGTCATCCCGGAGCAGCATCCGCTGCGCGAGTTCAAGAAGGTCTCCATGAGCCAGGCAGCAGAGTTGCCGATGCTGTTGTTGGGAGAGGAGTTCCAGATCCGCCAGATCTGGCAGGCTCAACTGGCCAATCTGGGGCGGCGCCCGCAGGTGCAGGCGGAGCTGAACAACATGGCCGGGATTCTCGACAGCCTGCCCCATACACGGCTGGCCACCGTGCTTCCCGGGCGCTCCCAACAGCAGCACGGCAACAAGGAACTGTTGTGGAAACCGCTGAGCGAGCCCAGGGTGCCGCTAAAGGTGGGGTTGGTCTGCCGGGATCTGCAGCGTCAGCAAGGGACGCTGGAGCTGCTGCGCAGTTTGTTGGAAGACTCGATGAATGCGCAGGAACCGCGCCTGGGGGGAACTTCCGCCGTTGAGGTGCCGGGATAAGCCCGCCAAAATAAAAAACCCGGACAAAAGAAAACCCCGCCGAAGCGGGGCTTTGCAGACTGTTTCCCTGACATCCTTTTCACTCCACCATCCTGGCGGAATCCTACGTGTCCGTGTTGTTGCTTTGCGCTTCCTGCGCGACGTCCATGTGAAGTAGATTAGCTTCAGCCGTCATCTACCGATATGGACGATCAGCAGCACGTTATGTAAGAGATGACTTACAAACGCCCTTGCTGGTTAAAACTGCTCAGCCTGCAACAGGAACAGCGATTCGCTACCGGCCTTGACCGAGGCGCTAAGCGAGTGGATACGCGGCAGCAGGCGGGCGAAGTAGAACCGCGCCGTCCCCAGTTTGCTGGCATAGAAGTCATCTTCCTGCTCCTTGCCCAACGCAGCCTTGGCCATCAGTGCCCACATGTAGGCGTAGGCGGTGTAGCCAAATACCTGCAGGTATTCCACCGACGCTGCCCCGATTTCGTTGGGGTTGCTGGCGGACCGGTCCAATACCCAGGCGGTCAGCTCATCCAGATTGTCCAGCGCCGCGTTCAGCGGGCGGGTGAACTCCCCCCATTGCTCATCCGCCGTAGCGGTGAAATGGCGGATCTCGTCGGCGAACAGCTTATAGAACGCACCGCCGCTCCCGACGATCTTGCGTCCCACCAGATCCAGAGCCTGGATACCGTTGGTGCCCTCGTAGATCTGGGTAATCCGTACATCGCGCACCAGTTGTTCCTGGCCCCACTCACGGATATAGCCATGGCCGCCGAAGATCTGCTGGCCATGAACCGTGGTTTCCAGACCCAGGTCGGTCAGGAAAGCCTTGGCCACCGGGGTCAGCAATGCCACCAGGCTTTCCGCGCGCTTGCGGGTATCCGGATCTTCGCTGAACTTGGCGGTATCCAACTGCATCGCCACGTAGGTGGAAAATGCCCGGCCGCCTTCGTTTGCAGCCTTCATGGTCAGCAGCATGCGCCGCACATCCGGGTGCACAATGATCGGGTCGGCTACCTTGTCCTTGGCTTGCGGGCCGGTAGGCGAGCGGCTCTGCAGGCGATCACGGGCATATTCAATAGCGTTCTGGTAGGAACGCTCGCCAGTGGCCAGCCCCTGGATACCTACCCCCAAACGCTCGTAGTTCATCATGGTGAACATGGCCGCCAGGCCCTTGTTCGGTTCACCCACCAGGTAACCGATGGCCTGATCGAAGTTCATCACGCACGTGGCCGAAGCCTGGATGCCCATCTTGTGCTCGATCGAACCACAGGTCACCGGGTTGCGCTCGCCCAGGCTGCCATCGGCATTGACCATGAACTTGGGCACCAGGAACAGGGAAATACCCTTGGGACCAGCCGGCGCATCCGGCAGCTTGGCCAGCACCAGGTGAATGATGTTTTCCGTCAGGTCGTGCTCACCACCGGTAATGAAGATCTTGGTTCCGCTGATGGCATAGGAACCGTCGGCCCGAGGCTCGGCCTTGGTGCGGATAATCCCCAGATCGGTACCGGCATGGGGCTCGGTCAGGCACATGGAGCCTGCCCAGACACCGGCATACATGTTCGGCAGGTAGGTGGCTTTCAGCTCTTCGCTGGCATGGGCGTTGATCGACAGGCAGGCCCCGGCAGTCAGCATCGGGTACAGGCCAAAGGCCAGGCTCGCGGAGTTGACCATTTCCTCGACCTGGGCCGATACCGCCTTGGGCATGCCCATGCCGCCGAACTCGGGATCGCCACCCACACCGACCCAACCACCTTCGGCGTAGGTCTGATAGGCCTGTGGAAAACCTTCAGGGGTGGTCACCACGGTGTTGTCCCAGTGGCAACCTTCCTCGTCGGCACCGCGACTCAGCGGAGCGATGCTTCTGGCGGTGACTTTGCCCGCTTCCTCCAGAATCGCCTCGACCGTCTCGACATCCACAGTCTCAGCCAGAGCCGGCAACTGGGCCCAGAGTTTGGCGACCTCGAAAACTTCATTGAGGACGAAGCGCATATCGCGCAAGGGCGCTTTGTAGTCAGCCATGGCAAACCTCGCAAGAACTAAAAAAGCGGGCCGAAACGGACCCATTTAGAAAACCAGAGTGTACCCGAACAACTTTTGCGACACATAGGGTCAACTAGTGACCTTTATGTAATTTTTAGTCACAGATATTCCCAAGCACGAAAAAACCCGCAGCAGCGGGCTTTGTTCGTGCCGCCCTAGCAGTTACAAGGCGAACAACTGCGCGGGAAGCTTCATCAGGCAATCACTGCCGGCCTCGATGGCCGCCCGATGAGCCCCCGTACGGGGCAGCAGGCGCTTGAAATAGAACTCGCAGGTGATCAGCTTGGCGGTGGCGAAGTCCTGGTCGCCCTGCCCGGCGTCCAGTTGCTGCTGGGCGACCAGAGCCATGCGCAACCAGAAATAGGCCAGGACGATGTAGCCGCTGTACATCAGGTAATCCAAGGCCGCGGCCCCCACTTCGTCGGGGTTGTTCATGGCTGCCATGCCGACCTTGGTGGTCAACTCGCCCCACTGACGGTTCAAGGCATCGAGTTGCGCGACATAAGCCTGGAGCTGCGGATGCTCGGCATGCGCGCTGCAGAACTTGTGCACAATCCGGGTAAAGCCCAGCAGCAGCTTGCCCTGGCTGCCCAGCACCTTGCGGCCCAGCAGGTCCAGGGCCTGGATGCCATTGGTACCTTCATAGATCGGAGCAATGCGGCAATCACGTACCAACTGCTCCATGCCCCATTCGCGAATAAACCCATGACCGCCGAACACCTGCATGCCGTGGTTGGTCACTTCCAGCCCGGTCTCGGTCATGAAGGCCTTGCAGATCGGGGTGAGGAACGCCAGGAGGTTCTCGGCGTCCTGGCGCTGGGCTTCATCGCGGCTCAGATGCGCCACATCCAGCAACTGGGCGGTGAAGTAGGCCAGGGCCCGGTTGCCTTCGTTGAACGCCTTCATGGTCAGCAGCATGCGCCGCACATCAGGGTGGACGATGATCGGGTCCGCCGCCTTGTCCGGAGACTTGGGGCCGGTCAGCGACCGCATCTGCAAACGATCGTTGGCGTATCTGATCGCCCCCTGGAAGCTGGTTTCACCCAGACACAGGCCCTGCATTCCGGTCCCCAGGCGGGCGTGGTTCATCATGGTGAACATGCAGTTCAGGCCTTTGTTGGCCTGACCAATCAGAAAGCCCCTGGCACCGTCGAAGTTCAGTACACAGGTCGCGGACGCCTTGATCCCCATCTTGTGCTCGATGGAGCCGCAGCTCACGCCATTGCGCTCGCCGGCCTCACCTGCCGCATCCGGCAGGAACTTGGGCACGATGAACAGCGAAATACCCTTGGTTCCGGCCGGCGCGTCCGGCAGCTTGGCCAACACCAGGTGAACGATGTTCTCGCTCATGTCGTGCTCGCCGGCGGAGATGAAGATCTTGCTCCCCGTCACCGCATAGCTGCCGTCTGCCTGGGGCACCGCGCGAGTCTTGATGATGCCAAGATCAGTGCCGCAATGGGCTTCGGTCAGGCACATGGTGCCGGTCCATTGCCCGGCGGTGAGCTTGCCCAGGTACAACTGCTTCTGTTCCGCGCTGCCATGGGCATGAATAGCCGACATGGCACCGTGGGTCAGGCCCGGGTACATGCCCCAGGAGGTGTTGCTGGAGCCCACCATCTCGCTGATCACCAGCCCCAGCGAGTGGGGCAGTCCCTGGCCGCCATAGGCCGGATCGGCGGCCAACCCGTGCCAGCCGCCTTCAACGTACTGGGCGAAGGCCTGCTTGAAGCCCTTGGGCGTGGTGACCACGCCGTTATCAAAGTGGCAACCTTCCTCGTCACCGGAACGGTTCAACGGGGCCAGGACGTTTTCGCAGAATTTCGCGCCTTCCTCGAGGATGGCACTGACCATGTCCGGGCTGGCGTCAGTGGCCCCCAACGCCGCGTAACTGGCATGAAAGTCGAAGACGTGATCGATCAGAAAGCGCATGTCGCGCAAGGGGGCTTGATACTCGGGCATGGTGGTTTCTCCGGCAGCAGATCAGACCAACCTACTGCCGCCGCCCTCAGCCTGCCAATGACTGTGCAGGCGCTGAATGCGCCATCATCACTCAACCCGCAGCTGTATCCATGCGCACCGCACCGCGGCGGTTCTGCCCGAATGCAATGACACAGTTACGCCCCGCCCCCTTGGCGCTGTAGAGCGCCTGGTCTGCAGCCTTGAGCACTTCCTCCGGAGTCCGGTGCTCTGCCAGCCGCTCGGCGACGCCGATACTGATGGTCACCGAGACACTGGACGCGGCAGCGACACCGCGACGCTGGCGACCCTGCTGGTCGTCCTGAGGGCGGTTGTCCTGATTACGCAGTTGAATGTTGTAGGTGGCGATGATCTCGCGAATCATCTCCAGATGCGGCATGCATTCGTCCATGGTCTTGCCGGCGAACACCACGGCAAACTCCTCGCCTCCGTAACGGTAGGCCCGGCCGCCCCCGGTGACTTTCGAGAGCTTGCTGGCCACCAGGCGCAACACCTGGTCGCCCACATCGTGCCCGTGGGTGTCATTGAATTTCTTGAAGTGATCGACGTCGGTCATCGCCAGCACATAGTTGCGCCCCAGGCGCTGCATGCGCTCGTTAAGCGCGCGGCGTCCCGGCAGGCCGGTCAGCTCGTCGCGGAACGCCATCTGGTAGGCCTCGTGGGCGACAGCAGCAGCGATCATCAGCATCACCTGGCTGCACATGATGTTCAGGGTGAACGGCAGGATGAAGGTCTTGGGCAGCATCCAGAACAGCCCCAGGAGCCCCACCAGTTGCGCCGCGTGCAGCGGACGCGGGCTGCGCCAGTACTGGATCGCCAGCAGCAGGAAGGCTGCGAAGAACACTGGATACGACAACTGGATCAAACTCATCCAACTGCCATGCAGGGCCGGCCAGCGGATCTCCGCCAACCAGTTCAGCAGAGCCTGTGGGTAACTCTGCTCGAGCCCCAGAGCCACACTGCCGAAAGCCAGCAGCACGGCAAAACGCGCCACCATGTCCTGGAACAGGTGCGTGCGCTCCTGCCAGGCAGCGAACAGGCCGAACAACAGGGGCAGCAACAGGCAGCAGAGATGGAACACCACCGCCGCGTCTTCCCGGACCCTGCCGTTGTCCCGGTAGTAGTCGGTCTGGGTGTCCAGCAGGAAATAGGCGATGTACACGGTGACCATCAAGAACAGCTCGCGCTGGCGCCGATACACCGCGCAATACGCCCCGCCCAGCAACAGCACCAAGGTTGGCAGCACGTTGAACAGCGAGGTGAAGAAGACGTTGAGGTCCTTGACGTAGGCGGCCGCCAGCCCCGCAAGCAGAAGCAGTAAAGACGGTACAAAGTGACTGAAACGTACAGCGAAAGAACGCGGCAAGGGTAAAACTCCGACCCGGCTGATCAATGAATGGCATTGTGCCTTCATTTGTTGAAGTTAAGCACACGCGGTGTGATGGACATCACATTGCCATCTCTTTAACGGCAGGAAATCGCTTCTGCTTAGCGATTTAGTCGGGAATTTTCATGAAGATTCTGCGGGCATAAAAAAACCGCTCGCCCCAAGGGGCGAACGGCTTTTCGAACCACTGCGGTCGGGCTTAGTAAGCCAGGCCGAAGTCTTCTTCCTTCATGTCCATCAGGTTGTTGGCACCCGAAAGCATGGTTGCAACGTGAGTTCGGGTACGCGGCAGGATGCGCTGGAAGTAGAAACGCGCAGTCTGCAGCTTGGCGGTGTAGAACGCCTCTTCGGTGGTGCCGGCTGCCAGCTTTTCAGCCGCCAGGCGTGCCATGTCGGCCCAGAAGTAGGCCAGGCAGGCATAACCGGAGTACATCAGGTAGTCCACGGAGGCCGCGCCGACTTCTTCGCGATCTTTCATGGCAGCCATACCGACCTTCATGGTCAGCTCGCCCCATTCTTTGTTCAGTGCAGCCAGGGGTGCGACGAATTCCTTGACGGCTTCGTTGCCTTCGTTGTTCTGGCAGAACTTGTGGACGATCTTGGTAAAGCCTTTCAGAGCCTCGCCTTGAGTCATCAGCACTTTACGGCCCAGCAGGTCGAGTGCCTGGATACCGGTGGTGCCTTCGTACAGCATCGAGATACGGCTGTCGCGAACGTTCTGCTCCATGCCCCACTCGGCGATGAAGCCGTGGCCGCCATAGATCTGCACACCGTGGTTGGCGGATTCAAAACCAACTTCAGTCATGAACGCCTTGGCGATCGGAGTCATGAACGCCAGCAGTGCGTCGGCTTTCTTCTTCTCTTCTTCATCCACACCGTACTTGACGATATCGACCTGCTTGGCAGTGAAGTAGACCATTGCCCGGTTGCCTTCGGCGAAGGCCTTCATGGTCAGCAGCATGCGGCGCACGTCAGGGTGCACGATGATCGGGTCGGCAGCCTTGTCCGGCGCTTTCGGGCCAGTCAGGGAGCGCATTTGCAGGCGATCGCGAGCGTACTTCAGGCCGCCCTGGAAGCCGATTTCGGCATGGGCCAGGCCTTGCAGAGCGGTACCCAGGCGCGCGGTGTTCATGAAGGTGAACATGCAGTTCAGGCCTTTGTTCGCCGGGCCGATGAGGAAACCGGTGGCCGCGTCGAAGTTCATCACGCAGGTGGCGTTACCGTGGATCCCCATCTTGTGTTCCAGGGAACCACAGCTCACGGCGTTGCGCTGACCTACGCTGCCATCAGCGTTAGGCAGGAACTTGGGCACGATGAACAGCGAAATACCCTTGGTACCGGCCGGTGCGTCCGGCAGGCGGGCCAGAACGATGTGGACGATGTTGTCGGCCATATCGTGTTCACCGGCAGAGATGAAGATCTTGGTGCCAGTGACTTTGTAGGAACCATCGGCCTGAGGTTCGGCCTTGGTGCGCAGCATGCCCAGGTCGGTGCCGCAGTGCGGCTCGGTCAGGCACATGGTACCGGTCCACTCGCCGGACACCAGCTTGGTCAGGTAGGCCTCTTGCTGCTCGGCAGTACCGTGCTCGGAAATGGTGTTCATCGCGCCATGGGACAGGCCAGGGTACATGCCCCACGACCAGTTGGCTTCGCCAACCATTTCGCTGACCGCCAGGCCCAGGGATTCAGGCAGGCCCTGACCACCGTGCTCAACGTCGTGAGCCAGGCTTGGCCAGCCGCCTTCGACGAATTGCTTGTAGGCTTCCTTGAAGCCGGTAGGGGTCTTAACGCCGGATTCACTCCAGGTGCAACCTTCCAGGTCGCCCACACGGTTCAGCGGAGCCAGCACCTGCTCACAAAACTTGGCACCTTCCTCGAGAATGGCGTCAACCATGTCCGGAGTGGCGTCCTGGCAAGCCGGGAGGCTCTGATAATGCGCCTCATAGCCGAGCAGCTCGTCACGAACGAAGCGAATATCACGCAAGGGGGCCTTGTAGTCAGGCATAGCGATAAACCTCTGCTGATGTAACCGGGAATGAACAACCGCGTTGAGTTTTTATAGCGGTCAAACAGTTGTTTGAAACATACGTTTACGCCCAAATCTTGTCAAGCGTCGCGCCAATGCCTTTCGTCATCGAAACAAAATGCATACGCAGGCGAACACCCACGGCACTGCCATGAAGTGTAGGAGCCGACGCACCGGCAATCAGTCAGGGAAAGGAATCAGCGAGAGCCGCTATCAACAGAAAAGGCATGAAAAAGCCCGGTCTCTCTGGGAGGCCGGGCTTTTGCAGAGGGTAATCAGGCGTAGGTATCGATCAGGGTGCCGAGGACTTCATCCGAGGCCTTGGCGACATTGACGCCCAGTTCTGCCTGGATCTTGCCCATGGACATCTCCACCATGCTGCTGGCCAGATCCGATTCCTGGCTGCGATCCACAGCGCGCAGGCGGTCAACCTGAACATCCGACGACTGGCTGCCGGCAGAGCGTTCAACTGCAGTGCTGGCAATCTGGCCGGCGGCTTGATCGACGCGATTCTGCCCGGTCTGGATAGCGTTCAGCCCGGCGTAGAAAGCGGTGTTCCCGGAGATTTGCATGGGAGAACTCGACCTTGAGAATGAGTGACAGGTGTCATTGAAGCAGACCCGTCAAGAAAACACCCGTCAAAAACACTAATGGCAATATGCCTTGCAATAGGCAAAATCTAGTCCAGCAGATCCAGTTGCAAATGCTCGGCCACCGCCTCGGCGCTGGCCGGCTTGAGTTTCGGCACCCTGCCCAGGCACGGGGCCGGCAAGCGCTCGGCCAGGGTTGCGAGGTTTTCCTCCAGACGAGAGGTCTTTGGATCGATGATATTGGCCACCCACCCCGCCAGTTGCAGGCCGTCCTGAGCGATGGCTTCGGCCGTCAGCAACGCATGATTGATGCAACCCAGACGCACGCCCACCACCAGGATCACCGGCAGCCCCAGCGCCATGGCCAGATCCGACAAATTGTCCTGGTCTGCCAGGGGTACCCGCCAACCACCCGCGCCTTCGATCAGCGTGAAGTCCGCGCCCTTGGCCAGCAGATGGCGCATGGGCGTCAACAGCGACTGCACGGTCAGCGCCACCCCGGCCTCTCGCGCTGCCAGATGAGGGGCGATGGCCGGTTCGAAGGCAACCGGATTCACTTCTGCATAGGCCAACGGCAACGAAGACTGCGCCTGCAATGCCAGGGCATCGGCGTTGCGCAGGCCCTTGGCCGTCAGCTCGCAACCCGAAGCCACCGGCTTGCCCGCAGCAGTACTCAGGCCGGCCAGACGCGCCGCATGCAGCAAGCCGGCCGCAATGGTGGTTTTCCCCACATCGGTATCGGTACCCGTAATGAAGTAGGCAGGGCTCATAGCGGTTTCTCCAGCACGGCATAGACCACTTGATAAGTCGCCGGCAGGCCCTTGGCCTGTCGGAAACCCTCGTAGGCATCGATCAACCCGGCGATCCGCGCCCGTCCAGTCAAGCCGCCCGGGCGTCCGGGGTTGAGGTTGTGCGCGCCCAGGGCTTTCAACTCATGGGTCAGGCTGCGCACATCCGGGTAATACAGGACATGGGGCGCCTTTTCCAGACTGCGCACTTGCAAGCCACTGGCTTCACACAGCTGTCGATAACGTTCGAACTCACGGAAGCGATTGACGTGAACCTGGCCATCGACCTGTGCCCAACTATCGCGCAGTTCCTGCAAAGTACCCACGCACAGGCTGGCAAAAGCCAGCACGCCGCCCGGCTTGAGCACCCGCATCGCTTCACTGAGCACGGCAGAGAAATCGTCGCACCACTGCACCGCCAGGCTGGAGAAGATCAATTGGCAACTGTCGCCTTGCAACGGCAGGCGTTCAGCGTCCCCGGCGATGAAATGGTCCGCGCCACCCAAAGGCCGGGCGTGATTGAGCATGCCCTCGGCAATATCCAGGGCCAGCCCCTGGGCAGCACTGAAACGCTGCCCCAGCACCCGGCTGAAATGCCCGGTGCCGCAGCCCAGGTCCAGCCAGCACCGTGGCTCAAGGCCCGGGGGCAGACGGCTGAGCAATTGTTGCCCGACCGCACGCTGCAGCTCCGCGACACTGTCGTAGCTGGCCGCCGCGCGGGAGAACGAAGCCGCGACCTGGCGCTTGTCAGGCAGGCGACCGGGAAAGGCAGTCAGAGAAAGATCAGTCATCACCGGACTCATGCAAGAAAGCCTGGATCGCTCCCGCCACTCCATGGGGGTCCTCCAGGAGAAATCCGTGGCTGGCGTGTTCAATCAGGCCAACTTCAATATCCGGCAGCAAGGCCAGCAATTCACCGGCCGCCTCGGCAGGCACCAGAGCATCGAGCCCGGCAAACAAGTGCAACTGCGGCCCGCGAAAGCCTTGCAAGGCTTCGCGGGTATCCAACTGCGCCAGCAACTCCAGCCCGGCCATCAGCACCGCCGGCGCCGTGGTCGGCGCGCCGCTCAGGAGCAACCGCGACAGGCCTCGCGTGTCCGCGGCGCCCTGGGCGCAGAGCAAGGCAAAACGCTTGAGGGTGGTTCGCGGATCGGCCGCGCAGCCGGCCAGGAAGCCGTCGAAGGTTTCCCCGGCCATGGCACTGGCCCATTGTTCATGGGCGACAAAACTGGGATTGCTGGCCAGGGTCAGCAGGCCGCAGCAGCGCTCACCACGGCGCGCCGCCAGTTCCGACGCCAGCATGCCGCCGAGGGACCAGCCACCCAGCCAGGCATTGTCCGGCACGGCGTCATCGAGTTCGTCCAGCCAGTCCTGCGGGTCGCTGGAGGTCAACTCCGGCAAGGGCTCGATCTCCACCCGCAAGTGTTCATCCAGCCCCTGCAAGGCCGCCGCCAGAGGTTCCAGCGGCGACACGCCCAAGCCCCAGCCCGGCAACAGAATCAGTCGATCACGCATGGCTCGGCTCCGCTTGCTGTTCACTGAAACAGTCTGCCAACGCGCTTAACAATAGCTGCACCTGGGCCTCACTGTGGGCCGCGGACAAGGTCACCCGCAGCCGCGCGCTGCCGGCCGGCACGGTAGGCGGGCGAATGGCGCTGACCATGACTCCCCGTTCACGCAGCATCTGCGACAGGCGCACGGCCCGAGCACTGTCGCCCACCAGGATCGGCTGGATCGGGGTGAAACTGTCCATCAGCTGCAGGCCGATCTGCTCGGCGCCCTGGCGGAATTGACGGATCAAGGCCGCCAGGTGCTCGCGCCGCCAATGCTCGCTGCGCAGCAGCTCCAGGCTTTTCAGGGTGGCGCAGGCCAGGGCTGGCGGCTGGCTGGTGGTGTAGATATAAGGCCGGGCAAACTGGATCAGGCTTTCGATCAGATCCTCGCTGCCGGCGACAAAGGCTCCGGCGGTGCCGAAAGCCTTGCCCAGGGTGCCCACCAGTACCGGCACCTCATCCAGCCCCAGGCCGAAATGCTCCACCAGCCCGCCGCCATTGGCCCCCAGCGGCCCGAAACCATGGGCATCGTCCACCATCAGCCAGGCGCCACGGGCCTTGGTTGCCCGAGCCAGGGCCGGCAGATCGGCGACATCGCCGTCCATGCTGAACACCCCATCGGTGACCACCAGGGTATTGCCGGTGGCCTTTTCCAGACGCTTGGCCAGGCTGTGCGCATCGTTGTGCAGATAGCGGTTGAAGCGCGCACCGGAAAGCAGCCCCGCATCAAGCAGCGACGCGTGGTTGAGACGATCCTCCAGCACCGTATCGCCCTGCCCCACCAGCGCCGTCACCGCCCCCAGGTTGGCCATATAGCCGGTGGTAAACAACAGCGCCCGAGGGCGGCCAGTGAGTTCGGCCAGCACCTCTTCCAGGGCGTGATGGGGCGTGCTGTGGCCGATCACCAGATGGGAAGCACCACCGCCCACGCCCCAGCGGCTGGCACCGGAGCGCCAGGCTTCGATCACTTGCGGATGGTTGGCCAGGCCCAGGTAGTCGTTGTTACAAAAGGCCAGCAATGGCTGACCGTCGACCACCACTTGCGGCCCCTGGGGGCTCTGCAGCAGCGGGCGCTGGCGATAGAGGTGTTCGGCACGGCGAGCAGCAAGGCGCGCGGCGAGATCAAAAGACATGCAGGCCTCGATGTTGGCTTACGGACAGTTCATCGCCAGGAGCTGGCTTGCCGGCGAAGCAGGCGACGCGAAATCCATGAGGCTCGCGAGATTCGCCGGCAAACCGGCTCCTACGGCAGAAGGTCAGACGGCGGCGTTGTAGAACTGCTCGCTGCTTTTCTGCTCCACCAGGGCCTGTTCGATGGCGGCCTGGTGCACCTCGTCGGCGTGTTCTTCGCGGGCTTCGGGCTGGATGCCCAGGCGCGCGAACAACTGCATGTCCTTGTCGGCCTGCGGGTTGGCGGTGGTCAGCAACTTGTCGCCATAGAAAATCGAGTTGGCGCCGGCGAAGAACGCCAGGGCCTGCATCTGCTCATTCATCGCCTCACGGCCGGCCGATAGCCGCACATGGGATTGCGGCATGAGAATCCGCGCCACCGCGAGCATGCGGATAAAGTCGAAGGGGTCTACCTCTTCGGCATTTTCCAGCGGCGTACCCGCCACCTTCACCAGCATGTTGATCGGCACCGACTCCGGATGCTCCGGCAGGTTGGCCAGCTGGATCAGCAGGCCGGCGCGGTCATCCAGGGATTCGCCCATGCCGAGAATGCCGCCGGAACAGATCTTCATGCCCGCGTCACGCACATAGGCCAGGGTCTGCAGGCGCTCGCTGTAGGTGCGGGTGGTGATGATGTTGCCGTAGAACTCCGGCGAGGTATCGAGGTTGTGGTTGTAGTAGTCCAGGCCGGCCTTGGCCAGCGCCTCGGTCTGGTCCTGATCGAGACGGCCCAGGGTCATGCAGGTTTCCAGGCCCATGGCCTTCACGCCTTTGACCATCTCCAGCACATAGGGCATGTCCTTGGCCGAAGGGTGCTTCCAGGCCGCGCCCATGCAGAAACGGGTAGAACCGATGGCCTTGGCCCGGGCGGCCTCTTCCAGGACCTTCTGCACCTCAAGGAGCTTTTCCTTTTCCAGGCCGGTGTTGTAGTGACCGGACTGCGGACAATATTTGCAATCTTCCGGGCAGGCGCCGGTCTTGATCGACAGCAGCGTGGAAACCTGGACCCGATTGGCGTCGAAATGCGCGCGGTGCACCGTCTGCGCCTGGAACAGCAAGTCATTGAAGGGCTGGACGAACAGGGCTTTGACTTCAGCCAAAGTCCAGTCATGACGCAGGGTGGCGGTGGTGCTGGCGCTCATGGGCGATTCCTTGATTATGCTTGGCAAGCGGCGCAGGACAGGAAAGCCCACAGCCGCGACACGGATGTTGGGCATATTTAAGGAAGAGCCATGCACTGTCAACCCAGATACAAAGGACCGGTTTACATCTGGTTAAAAAACAATCAGACATGTTTATTGTGTGACGAACCCAGCTATTCGGCCCTGGCCCTGTGTGCTCCCTGCCTGGACGAGCTGCCCTGGCTCGGCGCCCAGTGTTCAGTCTGCGCCCTGCCCCTGCCTGGGCCCGGCTTCACCTGTGGCCAGTGCCTGCAAGAGCCGCCGGCGTTTCAGCGGGTGATCGCACCCTGGCGCTACGATTTCCCGGTGGACAGCCTGATCAGTCGTTTCAAGCACCATGAAAAATGGCCTTTTGGCCGGCTGATGGCCGAACTTCTCGGCCAGTTCCTCCACTATCGCTTCGATGAAGGCCTGCCACGGCCTGATTGCCTGCTGCCGGTGCCACTGTCCCGCAGGCGGCTGCGCCAGCGCGGCTTCAATCAGGCAGGCATGCTGGCCCAGTGGCTGGGCGCTTCGTTGCAATTGGTGGTGCAACCCAAGCTCCTCCTGCGCACCCAAGACACCCCCGCCCAGCAGGGCCTGGATGCCCGGGCCCGCCAGCGCAACCTGCGCCAGGCCTTCGCCCTTGCAGATCAGGCCCAGGTTGCAGGACGACACCTGGCCCTGGTGGACGATGTCCTGACCACCGGAGCCACCGCCCAGGCCCTTGCCCGTTTGCTGATCAACGCCGGTGCCCGTCGGGTGGATATCTACTGCCTGGCCAGGACCCCAAGCCCCGGCACCGGCGACTGACTTGACTCTCGTCGCCCAAGCCGCAAACTCCCAGTCCACCCCCAGTGTTCAAAGCGCCCCCCGCCATGTCCTTGCCCACTCTGTTGACCCAGCACATCGTCCGCCGCCCGCAACGCATTGCCTTGCTGCAACACATCGCCGAACAAGGCTCCATCACCCGCGCGGCAAAAAGCGCCGGCCTGAGCTACAAGGCAGCCTGGGATGCCATCGACGAGCTGAACAACCTGGCCCAGAGCCCGCTGGTGGAGCGCAGCGTCGGCGGCAAGGGCGGCGGCGGCGCCAAGCTGTCCGCCGAGGGCGAGCGAGTGCTGCGTCTTTACCAGCGCCTGCAAGCTCTGCAGGCCCAGGTACTGGAAGCAGCGGAAGACACCAGCGACCTCGACTTGCTCAGCCGCCTGATGCTGCGCACCAGCGCGCGCAATCAGTTGCATGGCAAGGTCCGGGCTGTCGAAAGCCAGGGCTGCAACGACCTGATCGTCCTGGAACTGCCCGAGGGCCTGCAACTCCAGGCGCAGATCACCCACGACAGCACCCTGCGCCTGGAACTGCTGCCGGGGACCGAAGTGGTGGCACTGATCAAGGCTGGCTGGCTGGACGTACAAGCTGCGGGCGCCCAAGTAACAACTGGACACAATTGCCTGAGGGGCACGATCGAGCAGATTCTCGACGCCGAGGACGGCCCCTGCGAGGTGCGAATTGCCCTGCCCAATGGTCAGACGTTGTGCGCCCTGGCCGAGCCGTTGCTGCTCAAGACCCTGGAGTTGAAGGAATCCTCGACCGTCCAGGTGCAGTTCTCACCGTCCCACGTGCTGATCGGAACCCCGCTCTGACCAAGGCTCCACCGCCATTTCACTGCAACATATTCGTCATGGGGGCTCATTAAGGTGGCTGCAAAAACCTGCAGGGAGCCTGATATGAGCCTGTTACTAGAAGAAGACCAACCCACCGACCTGGAACAGATGGTCGGCCTCAGCCGCCGCGGTTTCATCGGTGCCGGCGCCCTGTGCGGTGCAGCGCTGTTCCTGGGCGGCAACCTGTTGAGCCGCAGCGCCCTGGCCGCCAGCGTCAGCGCCGGCACCAGCCAGTTGCTGGGCTTTGCCGGCATCCCTGCCGCCACCAGCGACAGCATCACCTTGCCACCTGGCTACAAGTCCTCGGTACTGATCAGTTGGGGCCAGCCCCTGGCCAAGAACGGCCCGGCCTTCGACCCCAGCGGCAATGGCACCGCCCGGGCCCAGGAAGTGCAGTTTGGCGACAACAACGACGGCATGAGCCTGTTCGCCTTCCCGGACGACCGCCACCGCGCGCTGATGGCCATCAATAACGAATACACCAACTACCGCTACCTCTACCCCCATGGCGGCTTGCCGCAATCCGCCGAAGACGTGCGCAAGGCCCAGGCCAGCGAAGGCGTGTCGGTGATTGAAGTGCAGCGCAAGAATGGCCAGTGGCAGTTCGTCCAGGGCTCGCGCTACAACCGACGGATCCATGGCAACACGCCGATCCGCCTGAGTGGCCCCGCAGCCGGTCACGATCTGCTCAAGACCAGCGCCGACCCCAAGGGCAGGAAAGTCCTCGGCACCTTCCAGAACTGCGCCAACGGCAAGACCCCATGGGGCACCTACCTGACCTGCGAAGAGAACTTCACCGACTGCTTCGGCAGCAGCAACGCCGAGCAGAAATTCGACGCCGCGCAGAAGCGCTACGGCGCCGTGGTGGCCAGCAAGGAGATCAACTGGCACCTGCACGATCCGCGGTTCGACCTGGCGAAGAACCCCAACGAACTCAACCGTCACGGCTGGGTGGTGGAAATCGATCCGTTCGACCCGCAATCGACCCCGGTCAAGCGCACCGCCCTGGGTCGCTTCAAGCACGAAAACGCCGCCCTGGCCGAAACCCGCGACGGCCGCGCCGTGGTCTACATGGGCGACGACGAACGTGGCGAATTCATCTACAAGTTCATCAGCCGCGACAAGATCAACCACCGCAACCCCAAGGCCAACCGCGACCTGCTGGACCACGGCACCCTGTACGTGGCCCGCTTCGATGCCGGCGACGGCAACCCGGACCACCCCAAGGGCCAGGGCCAGTGGATCGAGCTGACCCACGGCAAGAACGGCATCGACGCCAGCAGCGGCTTCGCCGACCAGGCCCAGGTGCTGATCCAGGCTCGCCTGGCCGCCAGCGTGGTCCAGGCCACGCGCATGGACCGCCCGGAATGGATAGTGGTCAGCCCCAAGGACGGCCAGGTCTATTGCACCCTGACCAACAACTCCAAGCGTGGCGAGGACGGCCAGCCGGTAGGCGGCCCCAACCCGCGGGAGAAGAACGTCTACGGGCAGATCCTGCGCTGGCGCACCGGCGGCGACGATCATGGTGCCATGAGTTTTTCCTGGGACCTGTTCGTAGTGGCCGGCAACCCGGGGGTGCACGCCGGCCAACCCAAGGGTGGGTCGTCCAACATCACCCCGCAGAACATGTTCAACAGCCCCGACGGGCTGGGTTTCGACAAGGCCGGGCGCCTGTGGATCCTCACCGACGGCGACTACAGCAACAGCGGCGACTTCGCCGGCATGGGCAACAACCAGATGCTCTGCGCCGACCCGGACAGCGGTGAGATCCGCCGTTTCATGGTCGGGCCGGTGGGTTGCGAAGTCACCGGCATCGCCTTCGCCCCGGACCAGAAGACCCTGTTCGTGGGTATCCAGCACCCTGGGGAAAACGGCGGTTCGACCTTCCCCGAACACCTGCCCAACGGCAAGCCACGCTCCTCGGTCATGGCCATCACCCGGGAAGACGGCGGCGTCATCGGCGCCTGACCCCGCCTCGCGCCCAGCCGGCTTCTGCACCCGCAGGAACCGGCTGGGCGGCGAACCCGACGCACGGCCGAACCACCGGCAAACCCTCCCCCGCTGGCTCCCCGTCTGCGTTACCATGCTTGGCCGGACGCGGCAGCCTGCTGCGCGCAGGAGTAAGCATGTCGCACCCGTTTGAAACACTGACCCCCGATCTGGTCCTGGACGCCGTTGAAAGCATCGGCTTTCTCAGCGACGCCCGCGTGCTGGCGCTCAACAGCTACGAAAATCGCGTCTATCAAGTCGGTATCGACGAAAGCGAGCCACTGATCGCCAAGTTCTACCGGCCCCAGCGCTGGACCAACGAAGCGATCCTGGAAGAACACCGCTTCACCTTCGAACTCGCCGAATGCGACGTGCCGGTGGTGGCGCCGATCATTCACGACGGCACCAGCCTGTTCGAACACGCGGGCTTTCGTTTCGCCCTGTTTCCCCGCCGCGGCGGGCGCGCCCCGGAGCCAGGCAACCTGGACCAGCTCTACCGTCTCGGCCAGTTGCTGGGCCGCCTGCACGCGGTGGGTGCCACCCGCCCGTTCGAACACCGCGAAGCCCTGGGGGTGAAGAACTTCGGTCACGATTCCCTGGCAACCCTGCTGCAGGGCAACTTTATCCCCAAGAGCCTGCTGCCAGCCTACGAGTCGGTGGCCCGGGACCTGCTCAAGCGGGTGGAAGAGGTCTACCAGGCCACGCCACACCAGAACATCCGGATGCACGGCGACTGCCACCCCGGCAACATGATGTGCCGCGACGAGATGTTCCATATCGTCGACCTGGATGACTGCCGCATGGGCCCCGCGGTGCAGGACCTGTGGATGATGCTCGCCGGCGACCGCCAGGAATGCCTGGGCCAGTTGTCCGAGTTGATGGATGGCTACAGCGAGTTCCATGATTTCGACCCGCGGGAGCTGGCCCTGATCGAACCACTGCGAGCCTTGCGCCTGATGCACTACAGCGCCTGGCTGGCACGACGCTGGGACGACCCGGCGTTCCCCCACAGTTTCCCCTGGTTCGGCAGCGAACGTTATTGGGGCGATCAGGTGCTGGCCTTGCGCGAACAGCTGGCGGCCCTCAACGAAGAACCCCTCAAGCTGTTCTGACCCGGCCTGCAGGAGCCGGCTTGCCAGCGAAGGGGGCCCGAGAAATCGCCTTCGCCGACAAGCCGGTACCCACACAAGGGCGCCAGCCGTAGGAGCTGGCTTGCCAGCGAAAGGGCCCGAGAGATTGCCCTCGTCGGCAGGCCGATGCCCACAGTGGGCGGCAGGGTAAAAGTCAGGACAGGTCTAGACAATTGTCCTTACAATTGCGGCTTTGTTAGCTGCCTAAGCAAGGATTCTGCATGCAAGCCGCCAACCCGCGTCGCGGGTACATCCTGGGTCTGACCGCCTACATCATCTGGGGTCTGTTCCCGCTCTATTTCAAAGCTATCGCCAGCGTTCCCGCGGTCGAGATCATCATCCACCGGGTGCTCTGGTCGGCGCTGTTCGGCGCCCTGCTGCTGATGGTGTGGAAGCACCCCGGCTGGTGGCGCGAACTGCGGGACAACCCCAGGCGCCTGGCGATCCTGGCCCTGAGCGGCACCCTGATCGCCGCCAACTGGCTGACCTACGTCTGGTCGGTAAACAACGGGCGCATGCTCGAAGCCAGCCTGGGCTACTACATCAACCCACTGGTCAACGTGCTGCTGGGCATGCTGATTCTTGGCGAACGCCTGCGGCGCATGCAGTGGCTGGCGGTGATCCTGGCGGCGGTGGGCGTGGCCCAGCAAGTGTGGCAGGTAGGCAGCCTGCCCTGGGTCTCGCTGATGCTGGCGCTGAGCTTCGGCTTCTACGGGCTGATCCGCAAGCAGGCGCCGGTCAAGGCCCTGCCCGGCCTGGTGGTGGAAACCTGGATGCTGGTGCCCATCGCTCTGGGTTGGCTGCTGCTGCACCCCGATGCCAGCAGTGCCCATGCCGAGTTCTGGAGCAGTTCCCAGGCCTGGTGGCTGGTGGCTGCCGGCCCGGTGACCCTGGTACCTCTGGTGTGCTTCAACGCTGCCGCACGGGACCTGCCCTACACCACCCTGGGTTTCCTCCAGTACCTGGCTCCCACCCTGGTGCTGCTGCAGGCCGTGCTGCTGTTCGACGAGCACCTGTCCTCCAGCACCCTGCTGGCCTTCATGTTTATCTGGGCCGGCCTGGCGGTATACAGCGTGGATGCCTGGCTCAGCCTGCGCGGGCGTCGCTGATCAATAAACGTACAAAGCCCTGCAGGCCACGCTCTTCGTGGCTTGCAGCGGTTCTTCCCAAGGTTATCCACAACCTGATCCCCGCCCTTTGTGCACAAGCCCTTGAAACTGCTGGTTTTTTGATCAACTGGCGCAACGCCGCGCTGGCTCTGGGCCAGGGCCTGGTCTCTACAGGTTATCCACAGGCACATGCACGGTTTACTGGGATAACCCTCACAAGGGCTCAGGGCTCGCTGCGCAGGACCAATTCCACCATCAAGTCGTCCGCCAGGGTTTCCAGGCGCGCCTGCAGCACTTCCAGGGACAGGGTCAGCGGCACCGCAAGGATCGCCTCGGCGTGGAACAGCGGCTCGCTGCTCATGGGCGCTGGGCGCACCTCGGTCACCAAGCGCTCCAGGTTCACCCCCTGCTCGGCCAGCAGCCGGGTGATGTCGCGCACGATTCCCGGGCGGTCGTTGCCCACCAGTTCCATGGCGATGGGTTTCCAGGTGCAGGACTGCTCCACGCCGCTTTCGGCGATCAACACGCGAATGCCCTGGGCCGACAAGCCTTGCAGGGCATCCACCAGTTCATCGTAGGCTTCGGCCGGCACTGCCACCCGCAGGATCCCGGCGAACTGCCCGGCCATGCGTGACAGGCGGCTTTCCAGCCAGTTGCCGCCATGCTCGGCGATGCACTGGGCAATGCGCTCGACCTGGCCGGCCTTGTCCGGGGCGAATACCGTGAGAACGAGATGGTCCATGGCGCAGCCCTCTTTGAGCAATGAAAGATCCAGTATAGGCAGCCTCATTCCCCGCGCCTTCCAGCCCATATGGCAGCAGCTTGTGCAGGACAGCGAATGTGCCCGCAAGGCCGACGCAAATCCCGAACGCCCATTCGCCGGCAAGCCGGCTCCTACGAGGGTGCGCAAGGCAAAACACAAATCGTGTACAACTTTTTGCATTTATATGGAACAATCCACCGGCTTTTTGAGAACATCGCATTCCCCTGCGTGACCGCACTGCACTTTAAAGTCGCGGAACGACGCTTTTAGTCTAATTTTCACAACCGCAGTTCATCATGTAGTATGCCGCAGCGCGCACTACATAACGTTGGAACGATGTCCGCCAAGGCCTGATCGCAACCCCCGCAACAGCCCGTCAGCAAGGCTCCGCCGTTGATTGGAAGGACCCAGCCGCCAGCGATGGCATGTACTGGAGAACAGGGTTGTGCTTTAAATGGCCGCCGGCTTCATTGTTAATTTGAAGAGCTGAAAAGCGAAATAGCTGAGCAGAGTGAGGCAAGCAATGACTGAGCACGTTCAAGTCGGTGGCCTGCAGGTCGCCAGAGTCCTGTTCGACTTCGTGAACAACGAAGCCATTCCCGGTACCGGCCTCACCGCCGACTCGTTCTGGGCCGGTGCAGACAAGGTCATTCACGACCTGGCGCCGAAGAACAAAGCCCTACTCGCCAAACGCGATGACTTCCAGGCACGTATCGATGCCTGGCACCAGTCCCGTGCCGGCCAGGCGCATGACGCTGTGGCTTATAAAGCCTTCTTGCAAGACATCGGTTACCTGCTGCCAGAAGCGGCGGATTTCCAGGCCACGACGCAAAACGTCGATGAAGAGATCGCCCACATGGCCGGCCCGCAGCTGGTGGTGCCGGTGATGAATGCGCGCTTCGCCCTCAACGCTTCCAACGCTCGCTGGGGCTCGCTGTACGACGCCCTGTACGGCACCGATGCCATCAGCGAAGCCGATGGTGCGGAAAAAGGCAAAGGCTACAACAAGGTCCGCGGTGACAAGGTCATCGCCTTCGCCCGCGCCTTCCTCGATGAATCCGCGCCGCTGACTGCCGGCTCCCACGTGGACTCGGTGAGCTACAAGATCGTCGGCGGCAAGCTGGTGGTCGGCCTCAAGGGTGGCAGCAACAGCGGCCTGCGCAACGACGCGCAACTGATCGGCTACCAGGGCGACGCTGCGGCCCCTACCGCGATCCTGCTCAAGCACAACGGCCTGCACTTCGAGATCCAGATCGACGCCACAAGCCCGGTCGGCCAGACCGACGCCGCCGGGGTCAAGGACCTGCTGATGGAAGCGGCCCTGACCACCATCATGGACTGCGAAGACTCGGTCGCCGCAGTGGATGCCGACGACAAGGTGGTGATCTACCGCAACTGGCTCGGCCTGATGAAAGGCGACCTGGCGGAAAAAGTTTCCAAGGGTGGCAAGTCCTTCACCCGCACCATGAACGCCGACCGCGAATACACCGGGGTCAATGGCGAGCCGGTGAAACTGCACGGTCGTTCGCTGCTGTTCGTGCGCAACGTCGGCCACCTGATGACCATCGATGCGATCCTCGACAAGGATGGCAACGAAGTGCCGGAAGGCATCCTCGACGGCCTGGTCACCAGCCTGGCGTCGATCCACAACCTCAACGGCAACACGTCGCGCAAGAACAGCCGCACCGGCTCGATGTACATCGTCAAGCCGAAGATGCACGGCCCTGAAGAAGCGGCGTTCACCAACGAGCTGTTCGGCCGCATCGAAGAGGTGCTGAACCTGCCGCGCAACACCCTGAAAGTCGGGATCATGGACGAGGAGCGCCGCACCACGGTCAACCTCAAGGCCTGCATCAAGGCGGCCAGCGAGCGCGTGGTGTTCATCAACACCGGCTTCCTCGACCGTACCGGCGACGAAATCCACACCTCCATGGAAGCCGGCGCCATGGTGCGCAAGGCCGACATGAAGGCCGAGAAATGGATCGGCGCCTACGAGAACTGGAACGTCGATATCGGCCTGAGCACCGGCCTGCAAGGTCGCGCGCAAATCGGCAAGGGCATGTGGGCGATGCCGGACCTGATGGCAGCGATGCTCGAACAGAAAATCGCTCACCCACTGGCCGGTGCCAACACTGCCTGGGTTCCATCCCCGACCGCCGCTGCGCTGCACGCGCTGCACTATCACAAGGTCGACGTATTCGCCCGCCAGGCCGAACTGGCCAAGCGTGCCCGCGCCTCGGTGGATGACATCCTGACCATCCCGCTGGCGGTCAACCCGAGCTGGACGCCGGAGCAGATCAAGAACGAACTGGACAACAACGCCCAGGGCATTCTCGGTTACGTGGTGCGCTGGATCGACCAGGGCGTGGGCTGTTCGAAAGTGCCGGACATCAATGACGTCGGCCTGATGGAAGACCGCGCCACCCTGCGTATCTCCAGCCAGCACATCGCCAACTGGCTGCGCCACGGCGTGGTCACCCAGGAGCAGGTGCTCGAAAGCCTCAAGCGCATGGCTCCGGTGGTTGACCGGCAGAACGCCAGCGACCCGCTGTACCGCCCCCTGGCACCGGACTTCGACAGCAACATCGCCTTCCAGGCCGCCCTGGAACTGGTGATCGAAGGCACCAAGCAGCCAAACGGCTACACCGAGCCGGTCCTGCACCGCCGGCGTCGCGAGTTCAAGGCCAAGAACGGTCTGTAAGCCCGCGTAACCAGCAGTAATTAAAAAAGCCCCGGTCGCAAGGCCGGGGCTTTTTTTCGCCTGTGTGGCAAGGGATCGGCTAGAGCACCACGCCCAGCTCGTGCTTGACCAGAGCCAGCAGCTTGGTGGTGTCGATCGGTTTGAGCAGGAAGTCCACCACGCTCAGGTGCATGGCGGCGATGGCATCGCGGACATCGGCGTCGCCGGAAATGATGATGATCGGCAGCGCCGCCCGCTCCGATTCACGCACCTGGCGGATCAGGTCCAGGCCATTGCAGGGCGCCATGCGCAGATCGGTGATCAACAGGCCGATGGATTTATTCGATTCAAGCAACTCAAGTGCGGCCTTGCCACTGGCCGCCGTGATGCAACGGATGCCATCCAGGCCAAGAATCTCCGCAAGCAGCTCCCGTGCATCCTTGTCGTCATCGGCGATCAGCACCCGCTGGGGCGGCAGATCCGGTTCCAGCATGACCGCACTCAGGGCCTCGCGCTCGGCGTCACTCAAAATATCGTGGTCGGGCATACATTTCTCTACATGAACAGATCAATCCCCTAGCACAGTGGTCAGACATCGCTAAGCAGGCCTCCAATGTGCACTTCGTCGGAAAAATTGCCAAGAGTCTTGATCAGAGCTTTTTCGCATTGATTGCCGACGCTTCAAAGCCAAATGTCCGGCCCCTAGGGCGCTACCTAGACTTACGTCCAATGGGCACCCCAGACGTTGCAGCCGACCATGCCGTGATCCGACCACAACAAATCCAAAAAGACTGCGGTAATCGTTATGAGTAAAGCGGACGCCTTCACCCAGGCCGGGAAGACCGCGGTGTTGCAGAACATCCAGGGGACCGTGCAGTTCCTGCAACGGTTCCCGCCGTTCAACCAGATGGAGCAGCTGCATCTGGCCTACCTGGTAGAACAATGCCAACTGCGCTTCTACGGCCCCGGCGACAGCATCATCAAGCCGGCCGACGGCCCGGTCGAGCACTTCTATATCGTCAAGCAGGGCCGCGTGGTGGGCGAACGCACACACGCCGCCAAGGGCAGCACCGAGACCACCTTCGAAATCACTTCCGGCGAGTGTTTCCCCCTGGCCGCGCTGCTGGGCGAGCGCGCGACCCGCACCGAGCATCGCGCCGCCGAAGATACGTTCTGCCTGCAACTGAACAAGGGCGCTTTCATCAAGCTGTTCGCCCTGTCCGCGGAGTTTCGCGACTTCGCCCTGCGTGGAGTCAGCAGCCTGCTGGACCAGGTCAACCAGCAAGTCAAACAGAAAGCCGTGGAAACCCTCGGCACCCAGTATTCGCTGAACACCCGCCTGGGCGAGCTGGCCATGCGTCATCCGGTGGCCTGTTCACCGCAGACGCCGCTGCGCAAAGCCGTGGCGCTGATGCATGAGCAGCAGGTCGGCAGCATCGTCGTGGTGGACGAACGCAAGGCCCCGCTGGGGATCTTCACCCTGCGCGACCTGCGCCAGGTGGTGGCCGACGGCACCCAGGACCTCAACCAGCCCATCGAACAGCACATGACCCAGGCGCCGTTCTTCCTCAGCCCGGACCACAGCGCCTTCGACGCCGCCATCGCCATGACCGAGCGGCATATCGCCCACGTCTGCCTGGTGAAAGAACAGCGCCTGTGCGGGGTGGTTTCCGAGCGCGATCTGTTTTCCCTGCAGCGGGTCGACCTGGTGCACCTGGCGCGGACCATCCGCAACGCGCCCCGGGTCGAACACCTGGTGGCGCTGCGGGGCGAGATCGGCCAGTTGGTGGAGCGCATGCTGGCCCACGGTGCGTCGTCGACCCAAATCACCCATATCATCACCCTGCTCAACGATCACACCGTGTGCCGGGTGATCGAGTTGACCCTGGCGGACAAGGGCGACCCGGGCGTGCCTTTCAGCTGGCTGTGCTTTGGCAGTGAAGGCCGGCGCGAACAGACCCTGCACACCGACCAGGATAACGGCATCCTGTTCGAGGCCCGGGACGCGGCCCACGCGGCAGAAATTCGCGGCAAGCTGCTGCCCATTGCCCAACAGATCAACCAGAGCCTGGCCCTGTGCGGCTTCACCCTGTGCAAGGGCAACATCATGGCCGGCAACCCCGAGCTGTGCCTGTCCCGTGCTGAATGGGCCCGGCGCTTCGCGGCCTTCATCCGCGAGGCCACCCCGGAAAACCTGCTGGGTTCGAGCATCTATTTCGACCTGCGGGTGGTCTGGGGCGATGAACAGAGCGCCGAACAACTGCGTCGGGGCATCCTCGACCAGGTGGCGGACAACCGTCTGTTCCAACGCATGATGGCGGAAAACGCCCTGCGCCAGCGCCCGCCCGTGGGGCGTTTTCGCGAGTTCGTGCTGGCCAGGAAAAATGGCGAAAAGGCCACCCTGGACCTCAAGGTCCAGGGCCTCACCCCCTTCGTCGACGGTGCCCGGTTGCTGGCCCTGGCCAACGGCATCGGCGCGATCAATACCCTGGAGCGCCTGCGCCAGCTGGTGTCCAAACAAGTGATCGAGCCCCTGGACGGCGCCGCCTATGAAGAGGCCTATCACTTCATCCAGCAGACCCGCATGCAGCAGCACCAGCGCCAGACCCGGGAGAACCAGCCCTATTCCAACCGGGTCGACCCGGACAGCCTGAACCACCTGGACCGGCGCATCCTGCGTGAATCCCTGCGCCAGGCCCAGCGCCTGCAAAGCAGCCTGGCCTTGCGGTACCAGCTATGAGCCTGTTTGCCTGGTTCCGCCCCGCAGTCAGCCTGCTGAGTGCCGAGCAGCAACAGCGTCGCGATCGGCTACCGGCCTTCACCGAGCTGAATGAAAGCAGCCTGCGAGAGCAGCGCTGGGTAGTGGTGGACGTGGAAACCACCGGCCTCAACCTCAACCGCGACCAGGTGCTGTCCATTGGCGCGGTGGTGATCGAAGACGGTGCCATCGACTTCAGCCAGCAGTTCGAGCGCACCCTGCAACGCCAGGGCCACAAGCTCAGCCCCAGCGTACTGATCCACGGCCTGGGGCCCAGCGCCATCGCCGCCGGCTGTGATCCGGTGGAGGCCCTGCTGGATTTCATGGAGTTCGTCGGCGACAGCCCGCTGCTGGCCTTTCATGCCCCGTTCGACCAGCACATGCTCGGCCGGGCGCTGAAGGACAGCCTGGGCTACCGCCTGCAACACAGCTTCCTCGATGTAGCGGACATGGCGCCGTTGCTGTGCCCCCAGGCCCAGATCCGCGAAGCCGGGCTGGACGACTGGGTGCGCTGGTTCAACCTGCAAGTGGTGGAGCGGCATAACGCGGCAGCCGATGCCCTGGCCACCGCGGAGCTGGCGCTGATCCTGTTCAACCGCGCCCGCCAGCAGCAGATCCACAGCCCGCTGAACCTGCAACAGCGCCTGGGCCAGTGGAAACGCCGGCAGCAGGCACCTTCGTTCTGAGCCACCGCACTGTGGCGAAGGAGCTTGCTCCCGCTCGGCCGCGCCGCGGCCGTAGAACCTGAGTCCTGGATCTAACAGATACAACGCCTTGGGCGTGCTGCGCACGCCAACGGGAGCCAGTTCCCTCGACACAACTGGTTCCTTGTCTTGGGCACCCGCCCTCTTCAGCCACAAGGCAGCCGACCAGCGTCAATTGCGCCACTGTTTCGCCTCTGCCACAATCGCGAATAATTCTCGTTAGTTTAAACTTCTCGATTGGTGAGTTCCGTTGTCGTCAGTCCAAAGCCCTCACAATGAGCTGGTTGGTGCGTTGTATCGCGACCATCGTGGTTGGCTGTTGGCCTGGCTACGGCGCAACGTTGCCTGCAGCCAGCGGGCCGAGGACCTGAGCCAGGACACCTTCGTGCGCCTGCTGGGCCGCGACGAACTCAAGGCGCCCCGGGAGCCGCGGGCGTTTCTGGTGGCCATCGCCAAGGGCCTGCTGTTCGACTATTTCCGGCGCGCCGCGCTGGAACAGGCTTACCTCAGCGAACTGATGCTGATCCCCGAAGGCGAACAACCATCGCCCGAAGAACAGCAGATGATCCTCGAAGACCTCAAGGCCATCGACCGCCTGCTGGGCAAGCTCTCCAGCAAGGCGCGCATGGCCTTCCTCTATAACCGCCTCGACGGCCTGAGCCACGCCGAGATCGCCGAACGCCTGGGGGTCTCGGTGCCAAGAGTGCGCCAATACCTGGCCCAGGGCATCCGCCAGTGCTACATCGCCCTGTACGGGGAGCCGCTATGACCCCCATGAGTTCCAAGCCGGTGTCGGCCCAGGTGCTGGATGCCGCCATCGCCTGGCAGCTGTCGCTGGATGGCGGCGCCAGTGCCGTGGAGCGCGAAGAGTTTGCCAAGTGGCACGCTGCCCATGAAGAACACGCCCGCGCCTGGCGCCAACTGGGCATGCTCGACCAGCGCTTTGGCGTGGCCACCGGCCCGGCCCGCAACGCCTTGCTGCAATCGCGCGAAGGCTTGCGCCGGCGGGTACGCAAGCTGGGTCGCGGGGTCGCCAGCGTCGTGCTGTTCGGCGGCCTGGCGCTGTTTGCCGGGGAACGCTACCTGCCGATGGACTACTGGCTGGCAGACCAGCGCACCGCCACCGGCGAGCAGCGCACCCTGCGCCTGGCCGACGGCACGGTGATCAACCTCAATACCCACAGTGCGCTGGATGTGCGCTTCGACGAGAAGCAGCGGCGGATCGTGCTTCAGGAAGGCGAGATCCTGATCGAGACCGGGCACAACGACAGCCGGCCGTTCATCGTCGAAACCCGCGACGGCCGTATGCGCGCCCTGGGCACGCGGTTCCTGGTCAAGCGCGAGGACCAGGGCACCCGCCTCGGGGTGCTGCAATCGGCGGTGGCGGCGCGGCCGCAAGCCGGTCAGGACGAGCACGTGTTCAAGGAAGGCCAGCAAGTGCTGATGCGCCGCGATGGCCTCGGCCCGCTGCAGGCCCTGAACCTGGGGGCCGACGCCTGGACCCGGGGCATGCTGGTGGTGGACAACGCCCGGCTCGGTGACCTGATCGATGAACTGGGCCGTTATCGCCGTGGTCACCTGGGCGTCGCACCGGAAGTGGCCGACCTGCGCATCACCGGCAGCTTCCCGCTGCAGGACACCGACCTGGCGCTCAATGCCCTGCTGCCGACCCTGCCGGTGAAGATCGAACGGCATACCCCCTGGTGGGTGACGGTGGTGGCCAAGGCCGACGCCAAGCACTGAGGTCGGTGTCGCAGCCTTCGCCGGCAAGCTGGCTCCTGCACCGATCCCGTAGGAGCTGGCTTGCCGGCGAATTAGCCTCAATCAGTCTAAATCTAAATTATTTTCAATCCGCCCCTATCACTTTTCCAATCTCGTCCGGCACCTAGGCAATTGCGAAACATTTCCATTCAGGAGCCGCCGTATGTCCCGCCCGCTAGACACCCTGTTGCGCCCCAGTCTCTTGGCCGTTGCCATCGCCCTCTGCGTCCCCCTGGCCAGCCCGACGCTGATGGCCGCCGAACAGTCCACCAGCGTGCGCGCCTACAACCTGCCGGCCGCACCGCTGGCCAGCACCCTGAACCAGATCGCCAGCCAGGCCGGCCTGGCCCTGAGCCTGAATCCGTCCCTGGCGGCGGGCAAGACTTCGGCCCCGGTCAAGGGCCAGTTCGATGCACCGGGCGCCCTGCGTGAGGCCCTGCGTGGCACCGGCCTGCAACTGGAGCACAGCAGCGCCGGCACCTACAGCCTGGTGGCCACGCCGGAAGGCGTGGTGGCCTTGCCGCAAACCAATATCACCGGCCAGCAAGCTGGCGAGAGCGCCTGGGGCCCGGTCGACGGTTACCTCGCCACACGTACCGCCGCCGGCACCAAGACCGATACCTCGCTGGTTGAAGCTCCGCGCTCGATTTCCGTCGCTACCCGCCAACAGATGGAAGACCGCAACGTTCAGAATCTAGACGATGCCGTACGCTACATGCCCGGGATTGTTTCTGCCAGCTATGGCAGCGACACCCGCTATGACTGGATGCGTGTACGTGGCTTTGAACCCACACAATTTCTCGACGGCC
This sequence comes from Pseudomonas sp. GW821-FHT07F01, assembly GCF_059418825.1. Lineage (NCBI taxonomy): Bacteria > Pseudomonadati > Pseudomonadota > Gammaproteobacteria > Pseudomonadales > Pseudomonadaceae > Pseudomonas > Pseudomonas sp. GW821-FHT07F01. The sequence goes on along the minus strand of NZ_JBWKQO010000003.1, from coordinate 693,337 downwards.
TGCCCCTGCCCCGCGGTGTGTATGCCAATCCGAAAGCGGAAACCTGGAACCTCGACCGCCTTGCCCTGCTGCGCGGCCCGGCGTCCTCGGTGTATGGGCAGACCCCACCGGGCGGCCTGCTGGATATGGTCAGCCGGCGCCCAAGCGCAGACACCAGCCACGCCGTCCAGATTCAGTACGGCAGTGACAACTACCGCCAGATCAACTTCGCCAGCACCGGCAAGATCGACGATGAAGGCCAGTTCCTTTATGGGCTCAGCGGTGTCGTTCGCGACGCCGGCACCCAGGTCGACCACATCGACAACAAGCGTTACAACATCGCTCCCAGCCTGACCTGGAACATCGATACCGATACCAAGCTGACCCTGCTCACGCAGTTCACCCGTGACGATACGGGTGCCACCAGCCAGTTCATGCCGATCCAGGGCACCAAGATCAAGTCGCCACTGGGCGACGTTTCCCATCACAAGAACCTGGGTGACCCGGACTACGAGTTCTACGATCGGACCTACTACGCGCTAGGCTACGCCTTCGAGCACCGCCTCAACGATGTCTGGCAGTTCCGTCAGAACCTGCGCTACACCAAATCGGAGCTGTCCTTCCAACAGTTGACCGTTGGTTCTTACGCCTACTCCCCGGCTGATGCAGCGGGCAACATCAGCCGTACCTCGACCAACGTCGACGAAGACATCGGCCAGTTCGCGGTCGACAACAATTTCCAAGCGGACTTCACCACTGGCGACATCAGCCACACCGTGCTGCTTGGCCTGGATCACCAACGTACCGATACCTCCTACCTGTCGATCTACGGTAACGGGGGAACCACCAACATCTTCAACCCGGTCTATGGACAGTCGATTGTTCGTCCGTCGCGCGCCGACGCCTATTACGACTACGACCAGAAGACCATTCAGACCGGCCTCTACGTCCAGGACCAGATGGCCCTGGACAACTGGCGCCTGACCCTGGGTGGCCGTGAGGACTGGGTGCACCAAGGCACCACCTACCTCAACAAGAAAGACGTGACCAACACTGATCGCAGCAAGAACTTCAGCGGCAATGCGGCGCTGAGCTATGTGTTCGACTCGGGTGTTGTGCCGTACATCTCCTACGCCGAATCGTTCCAGCCAGCGAGCAACGCCAGCGTTTCACCGACCGAATCGTATAAACCCACGGAAGGCAAACAATGGGAGCTGGGGGTCAAATATCAGCCACCAGGTTCGAACACTCTGCTGAGCGCGGCGGTCTACGACCTGACACAGAAAAATGTCCTGGTGACCAGCATTGGCGCCGGTGGCGAATCGATCACCAACCAGACCGGCGAAGTGAAGGTCAAAGGCCTGGAACTGGAGGCGGTGTCTGACGTAACCGAAAACCTCAAGGTCATCGCCGCGTATACCCTGGCCAAGTCTGAGGTGCAAAAAGGCATCTACAAAGGCAACCGCTTGCAACTGATGCCAAACCAGCAAGCCTCCCTGTGGACTGACTACACCTGGCATTCCGGCGTACTCGATGGTTTCGGCATCGGTGCGGGCGCCCGCTACACCGGCAATACCTATGGCGACCAAGCCAACACCTGGCTGGGCAAGGCCGACGCCTACACGGTGTTCGATGCTGCCGTGCATTACGACCTCGGCCGCCTGGACAACAGCCTCAAAGGAGCGTCGCTGAAACTCAACGCCACGAACCTGTTCGACAAGGATTACCTTTCCACTTGCGATGGTTCCTACTGCTATTTCGGCGATCAGCGTAGCGTGGTCGCCAGCGCCACCTATCAATGGTAACCAGCTGAGTTAACAACCAGGCCGTCCGACAAGGGCGGCCTTGGTGTGTCTGAAGGCTAAGAAATGAAAAGCAAGACAATCCGCCGCTGGTCCTTTATCCACACCTGGACCAGCCTGATCTGCACGGTGTTCCTGCTGATGCTGGCGCTCACCGGCCTGCCGCTGATCTTCCACCACGAGATCGACCACCTGCTGGGGGATTCCCCCGAACTGCGGGAGATGCCTGCCGACACCCCGCACCTGGACCTTCAACAACTGGTCAAGGCCGCCGAGGCTCATCGCCCGGGTGAGGTCATGCAGTACTTCGGCTGGGACGAGGACGAACCCAATGGCGTGACGACCATCATGGCCAGGACCGCCGGCACCGAGCCCAACGCCTCCCACACCTTCATGCTCGACGCCCGCACCGGCGAGGCCGTGGCCATGCCCTCGGCCAATGGCGGGTTGATGATGGTCATGCTGCGCCTGCATGTGGACATGTTCGCCGGGCTGCCGGGCAAGCTGCTGCTGGCCTTCATGGGCATCCTCTTCGTGCTGGCGATCATCTCCGGCACGGTGCTCTACCTGCCGTTCATGCGCCGCCTGAAGTTCGCCACGGTGCGCCAGGACAAGTCCAGCCGCCTGCGCTGGCTCGACCTGCACAACCTGATCGGCGTGGTAACCCTGACCTGGGCCCTGGTGGTGGGCGTTACCGGCGTGATCAGCGCTTGTGCCGACCTGATCATCGCCGCCTGGCGCAACGACAGCCTCAGCGCCATGGTCGCGCCCTACCGCGACGCGCCGCCACTGACCTCACTGGCGCCGGCCAGCCGCCTGCTGGATATCGCCAGGGAAGCCGCCCCGGGCATGCAGCCGGACTTCATCGCCTTCCCCGGCACACGCTTTTCCAGCGAGCATCACTACGCGGTGTTCCTCAAGGGCAGCAGCCACCTGACTTCGCACCTGCTGACCCCGGTGCTGATCGACGCCAGTAGCCTGCAGGTCACCGCCGTGGCCGGGCGGCCCTGGTACATGGACGCCATGGGCATGTCCCAGCCGCTGCATTTCGGCGACTACGGCGGCATGCCGATGAAGGTGCTGTGGGCGGCGATGGACGTGCTGACCATCATTGTCCTGGGCAGCGGCCTGTACCTGTGGCTAGCCCGCCGGCGAGCCGGCAAGTCGATGCCGCAGGTGCGCCCATGAAACCCCGGCAATCGAACTTCTGGAAGGTCTTCGCCGCGCCCCTGGGCATTGGCCTGCTCTGCGCCGCCGGGTTGTTCGCGGCGCTACTGGGAGACGGGGCCTGGGACAGCCTGAGCTGGCTGGGCCTGGGCCTACCGACGCTGATCGCCCTGCGCGGCCTGTTGCGGCGCAAGCCGGCGGCCTGAACCTGGCGCCGGGAAACCACGCCACAGGTACATCGAGAGCCCGAGGCCGATCAGCATCACCGGGATGAACAGGCGATTTTCCAGCAGCGCCTCGATGGCCACCAGCACGCTGAACAACGCCAGCCCCAGCAGCGGCACATAGCTGGCCGCCAGGCTCCAGCGCCAGGGCTGGGTCACCGGGTCGGGCCCGCGCCAGGCCAGCAGTGCGCAGCCCAGGCCCGGCAGGGCCAGTGCCGGCAGGGCCCAGTACCAGGCCATGTAGGCGAACGCCATGACCAGCTCCGGCTCCCCTTCACCCTTGCGGCGGAACTCGTATTGCAAGGCCAGATACACCGCCAGCGCGCCCAACAGGGTCAGGGCCAGGCTGTACAACCCGTGTAGAAGATAGGACCTGCGCACTCATCACTCCTCGTCTGTACCGCCAATCGCCCCTGTGGCCAATGCCACAGGCTGCGCTAAGATCCCCGGGCTGCGAGACTTCCACCCGCGAGGAATATCCATGTCCACCCCAAGCATGACGCTGTTCCACAACCCGGCATCACCTTACGTACGCAAAGTCATGGTGCTGCTGCATGAAACCGGGCAGTTGAACCGGGTCGCCCTGCAAGCCAGCCAGTTGAGCCCGGTAGCTCCGGACGCCGCGCTGAACCAGGACAACCCCCTGGGCAAGATCCCCGCCCTGCGCCTGGACAACGGCCAGGTGCTGTACGACAGCCGGGTAATCCTCGACTACCTGGACCAGCAGCACGTCGGCAACCCGCTGATCCCCCGGGACGGCTCGGCCCGCTGGCGGCGCCTGACGCTCGCGGCCCTGGCCGACGGGATCATGGACGCCTCGGTACTGGTGCGCTACGAGCTGGCCCTGCGTGCCCCGGAAAAACACTGGGAACAGTGGCTCGACGGCCAGCGCGACAAGATCCGCCGAGCCCTGGCGGTGCTGGAAGCCGAAGCGATTGCCGAACTGGCCAGCCACTTCGATATTGCCGCCATCAGCGTTGCCTGCGCCCTGGGCTACCTGGATTTCCGCCACCCCGACCTGGAATGGCGCCAGGACCATCCCCAGCTGGCCGCCTGGTACTTCGAGATCAGCCAGCGCCCGTCGATGCTGGCGACCCGGCCGCCGGTCTAATCGGTCAGGCGATCGGGCCTCTTCGTCGGCAAGCCGGCTCCTGCAGCACGGGGCATGGCTTGCTGGCGTACCAGCCACCAGGCATCGAGCGGAAACAACTGGCCGATGCGCTGCGCCAGATGCTCCCGCTGGCGCTGATCCTCACGCAAACCCAATGACCTACTCATGGACGGCCTCCAGATCGAACTGCAAAGGCTGCGCTGCCTTGCGCTGGCCAATGCCATACCAGTCCAGCTTGCGGGTCAGCACCATGAACACGCCCAACAGCCCGAACAGCAGCAGCGAGCCCATCAGCAGCGCGTAATCCTCGGCGCTGAGCAGGCCATAGAGCAGGCCGTACAAGGCCGCCAGCGCGATCGCGAACAGCGCGCCGTTACGCCAGCTGTGCAGCACATGGCTGACATAGAAGCCGATCAGCCCCACACAGGCTGCCGCCGACACGCCATAGGCCAGCGCAAAGCCCAGGTGCTCCGATAGCGACAGCAGCAACAGGTAGAAGAACGCCAGGGCCACGCCCACCAACCCGTACTGGATCGGGTGCACCGACAGGCTCTTGAGTACCTCGAAGAGAAAGAAGCCGGCGAAGGTCAGGCCGATGAACAGCAAGGCGTATTTGATGGCCCGGTCGCTCTTCAGGTACTGGTCCACCGGGTCGATGAAACTCACGCCGAAGCTGCGGCCGTTGAAGTCCTGGCATTGCGTGCCGAATGCGCAACGCTCCATGGCCTGTTCCAGGTTGGTGGAGAAGAACGAGGTCTGCCAGATGGCTGAAAAGCCCTGCTCGGTCACTTCACGCTGCACCGGCAGGTAGTTGCCGATAAAGCTCGGGTGCGGCCAGTTGGCCGTCAGCAGGACTTTGCTGGTCTTGCCCACCGGCAGCACCTGCAACTGGCCGGTGCCCTGCAGGCGCAGGTCGAAGGCGAAATCCAGGCGGGTGTTCTTTTTCAGGTCCAGGGGCGGCAGCAGCACATGCACGCCTTCATCCAGCCAGCTGACAAAGGTGCCGGGGGCGAAGTCTAGGGTCTGGCCGTTGAGTTGCAGTTGCAGGGCGTTCTCGATGCCGCGGATATCGCTGATGCCCACCGCCAGGAAGGGCTGGTCGAACTGGTAGTCGGCAAAATCTTCCTTGATCCCGTATTGCTCGGGCACGGCGAAATGGCCGCTGATGTGGTTGTCGGCGTGGAACAGCCGAGCCTCGTAGATGCCCCGGGCACGCAGCTCGGTCTGGGCCTTGCCGTCCAGCTCGAAGTGTTCCGGCAGGAAGAACATGCGCCCTTGCTCCTCGCCGATGTCCTGATAGCGCTTCTTGGTCTTTTCGTCGGTCTTCCAGGTGCGCACGGTCTTGCGGTAATCCACCACCATCACCGGGCCGCGGATCTGCTGCTGGGTGCTGGAGCTGCGGGCAATATCGTCGAGCACGCTGTCGCGCAGGCTCTGGCGCTCGCTGATCAGGCCGCTGATCATCAGCAGCGGTATCAGCAACAGCAGGATCAACAGGCCAATGGCCCCGAGTTTGAAGGTCAGGTTGCGGTTCATGAGGCTCTCCCGGTTCGAATGGAGGAGAGTCTGGAACGCGGCTATGGGGGTTTTATGGAAGCAATGTGGAGAGTCTGTGGAGAATCCCCGCTCAGGGCAGGCGCAAGGTCACCTGCACCCCGCCCGGAACGTTGTCGATACGCATCTGGCCGCCATGCAACTGCACCACTTCCTCGACGAAGTTCAGCCCCAGGCCGGTGCTCTTGCGTCCGCTGTCCGGGCGCGGCAGGGAATAGAAGCGCTCGCACAGGCGCGGCAGGGCATAGTCCGGAATCGGCTCGCCCTGGTTGAACAGCACCAGCTCCACGCCCTCCTCCACAGGTTGCGCGCTGCAACGCAACAGGCCGCCCACGGGGCTGAAGTCCAGGGCATTGGTCAGCAGGTTGCCCAGGGCCTGGCGCAGCAGGAACGGCTCGCCGGACCAGGCCAGGTCCGCCGGCACCCGAAGTTCCACCTGCAGTTGCTTGCCTTCGATACGCCCGTGCTGGCTGTTCAGCAGCTCCTTGCACAACGGCGCCAGGGGCACATTCACCCGCTCTTCCAGGCCCTGGCGCTGCTCCACCTGCGCCAGGTTCAGCAGGCGCTCGATCAACTGCTGCATGCGCGCGCTTTCGCTGTCGATATTGCCGACGAAACGCTGGCGCTGTTCCAGGGGCATTTCGCCCTGCAGCAGCTCCGCCGCCCCGCGAATCGCCGCCAGGGGGCTTTTCAGTTCGTGGGTCAGGGTATGCACGTAGCGCTCGACGTAGGCCTTGCCTTCGAGCTGGGTGCGCATGTGTTCCACCGCCGTGGCCAACTGTTCCATTTCACCGCCGCGATAGTGCGGCAACTCGGCCCGGCGCCCTTCGCTGACCGCCAGGGCATAGGCGGTCATGCGCCGCAGCGCGGCGCTCAGCCACCAGGACAGCAAGGCACCGAACAGCAGGCCCATGGCGATCAGCCCGGCGCCGTACCACAGCAGGCGCCGCTCGGTGCGATCGACATAGGGCTGCAGGGAACTGTTGGGCTTGGCCACAGTGACCACGCCGATGATCTGGCCGTTGTCGCGGATCGGCGCACCCACGTGCATCACCGAGGAATTGGGATCGTCGGCCAGCGAGCGCGACGAGCGCGCGCCGTACTGGCCGCGCAGGGTCAGGTACACGTCGTTCCAGCGCGAATAGTCCTGGCCCACCGCCAGGCCGCTGGAATCCAGGACCACGATGCCCTTGGCGTCGGTCACGTAGATGCGGTGGTTGACCTGATTCTTCGGCAGGCCCCAGATGGTCGCCGCCGGTTGCCGCTCGCCATAGGCACGCAACAGCTGCGGCCAGCGGTTCTCGCTGAGGGTGCCGGCCTTGAAGTCATCCCGCAGGATCTCCGCCAGCAGGTTGGCGGTGTCCACCAGGGTTTCCTCGGTGGACTGGCGGACCCCGGGGCGGATCTCCTTCATCACCGTGCTCAGCACGAAATAGCCGGTCAGGCTGATGAACAGCAAATAGACCAGGAAGATCCGCAGCCCCAAGGTCATCAGGCGTGGCTCGGGCTGTAGCTGTAGCCCAGGCCGCGATGGGTCTGGATCGGCTCGGCCTGGGCCGCCACCAGGCGCAGCTTGGCCCGCAGGCTTTTGATATGGCTGTCGATGTTGCGCTCATAGCCCACATCCGCCATTACCCCCAGGGCGTCCAGCAACTGCTCGCGGCTGAACACCCGCTCGGGCTGTTCCAGCAGGCATTGCAGCAGGCGGAACTCATGCCGGGTCAGGCTCAGGGGCTGGCCACGGTAACTGATCTGCACCCGCTCAGGGTCAATCACGAACAACGCCGCGACCGCCTCGGGAGCCACCCGCGGGACCATGCGCTTGAGGATCGCCTTGACCCGCGCCGCCACTTCCCGCGGGCTGAAGGGCTTGACCACATAATCGTCGGCACCGATTTCCAGGCCCACCACCCGGTCGATCTCGCCGTCCCGGGCACTGAGGAACATCACCGGCACCTCGCTGAAGCGCCGCAGTTGCTTGCAGGTTTCGAAGCCGCTGATATCCGGCAGGCCGATGTCGAGGATGATCAGGTCCGCCGGGCTCGCCTGTTGATGCTCCAGGGCCGCACGGCCCAGGCTCAGCCAGGTGGTAGTGAAGCCTTCGCCTTGCAGGGCAAAGATCAGGGTGTCGGCAATCGCCGCTTCGTCTTCGACAATCAGGATATGGGGCATGGCATCCAAGCACGCAAATTCAGTGGGCGAACGGTGCCGGATGCCTGGTAAGTCGTCAATCAGCAGTCGGGTTTATCGGCGGTATAACGCCGCGCCGGGTTCACCGCCGCACCGAATTCGCGCAGGGCCTTGGCGCCAATCAGCAGCGGGTAGTTGAAGCTGCTGCGGTCGGTGAGGTTGACCTCCACCGTGCGCTTGACGTTGCCCAGGCACATTTCCAGTTCCACCACCGGGCGCTTGGCCGCCTGCGGCTCTTCCCGGTCATCGTCCTCGTCGGAACGGCTCTTGATCTTGCTGATGCGCGCCACCTTGTGTTCGTAGACCTTGCTGCCAGCGTCCTTGGTGGCCAGGCGGAAGCGCACCCAGTCCTCGCCATCGCGGGTGAAGGTCTGGATATCCTTGGCCGACAGCGAAGCGGTCAGGGCCCCGGTGTCCATCTTGGCTTGCAGGGTTTCGCCGATTTCCGGCAGGCGGATGTATTCGTAACGGCCATACAGGGTCGGCTCGGCAGCCATCACCGGCAGCGCCAACAGAGACACAAGAGCAAGGACAGATTTCACGACGGTGGATTCCTTGAAGAAAGTGGGCAGCGGGATTTTAGACCGCCGCCAACGAATTGGTTCTACCCGAGCCCCGTAGGAGCCGGCTTGCCGGCGAAAGGGCCCCGATAGACACCCCAGCCAATTGCCACCCACCCTACCCGCCCCCAGGTGAAACATTCGTCAGCACACTAGAATTTGGCCTGCCCGCCGAAGCTGCTTATCATGGCGCGCCCAAAAGATTGCAAAGAGTGCCTTATGCGCCGCCTGCTCACCGGCTGTTTCGTCACCCTGCTCCTGCTGCTCAACACCCTGGTGCTGTTCGGCCCGTTGATGGTGTTCGCCCTGCTCAAGCTGGTCCTGCCCGGGCGCCTGCGCGACTACGCCTCGGCCGCGGTGATGTGGATCGCCGAGACCTGGGCCGAGATCGACAAGCTGATCTTCGCCCTGTGCATCCCCACCCGCTGGGACATACGCGGCGGCGAGGGCCTGCGGGTCGACACCTCCTACCTGGTGGTGAGCAACCACCAATCCTGGGTCGACATCCCGGCCCTGATCCAGACCCTCAACCGGCGCACGCCGTTCTTCAAGTTCTTCCTCAAGAAGGAACTGATCTGGGTGCCGTTCCTGGGGCTGGCCTGGTGGGCCCTGGACTACCCCTTCATGAAGCGCTACAGCAAGGCCTTCCTGGCCAAGCACCCGGAACTGCAAGGCAAGGACCTGGAAATTACCAAGGCTGCCTGCGAGCTGTTCAAGCGCCAGCCGGTGACCGTGGTCAACTACCTGGAGGGCACCCGCTTCACCCCGGCCAAGCGCCAGCAGCAGGGCTCGCCCTTCCAGCACCTGCTCAAGCCCAAGGCTGGCGGCGTGGCCTTTGTCCTCGCGGCCATGGGCGAACAGCTGGACGCCATGCTGGATGTCACCGTGGTCTATCCCCAGGAACGCATTCCCGGTTTCTGGGACCTGATCTGCGGCAGCGTGCCCAAGGTGATCATCGACATCCGCACCCGCGAACTGGACCCCGCGCTGTGGCAGGGCGATTACGAAAACGACCCGGCGTTCCGCCAGCAGGTGCAGGACTGGGTCAACCGGCTGTGGACCGACAAGGACCAGCGCATCAGCGAGTTGCTGGGCGAAAGCCGCTGATCAATCGCTGATCACGTGGGGCAGGAAGCGGCTGCTGTCCTTGGTGATCGGCGAGTTGTCCTCACGAATGCCGATACCCGCCGGCTGGTCCCCGATCACCCAACTGCCGATCACCGTGTGGTTGCCGGCAAACACCGGCAAGGGGTGGAACTGCTGGCGGATGCAGGGCCCGCCGCCGTAGGGCCCGGCCTCGATCAAATGCTCGCCGCCTTCGGTGCAGATTTCCACATTGGCGCCCTCTCGGGAAAAGAACGGCTTGCGCACCCACCCCGGGCCCAGGCTGGCGGCGGGGTCGTCGTCGATAAACGCCGGCAGCAGGTTCGGGTGCCCCGCATGCCGTTCCCAGAGCAGGGCCAGCGCGCCCTTGTTGGAGAGAATGGCTTTCCACGGGGGCTCGACAAACTGCGTGCGGCTGCCGGCAATGGCCGGGCCAAAGGCTTCGTTGAACAGGTGCTCCCAGGGGTAGAGCTTGAACAGGCTGTCGATGGGGGTGCCCAGCAGGTCGACGAAACGCCCGCCGGCATTCAGACCGATGTCCTCGATGTCGAGCAACCGCGTCCCCAGGCCAGCCTGACGGGCAATGTCGCGCAGGTATTCGACCGTGCCGCGGTCTTCGAGCGAATCCCTGACCGAGGCAAAGTGCATCGGCGACTTGAAGCCGCCCTGGACGAAGGCCTGGAGCAGCTTGTCCTCGATGCTGTTGAACTGGTCGCAGCCGGCCGGCAATTGCCCGCGCTGCATCTGCTGTTCGAGCCAGACGTACTGGAAGAAGCTCGCCTCGTACAGCGAGGTCGGCGTGTCGTAGTTGGTTTCCAGGAGCTTGGCCGGGCCGGTGCCGTCGTAGCACAGGTCCATGCGCCCATAGAGGTGGGGGTCGCCCTGCTTCCATGACTGGCGGATCAACTCATGAAAGGCCGCAGGGATAGCCAGGCGCTCCAGCAGTTCCTCGCTGTCCACCACCTCGGCCACCAGGGCCATGCACAGCTCGTGCAGTTCCTGGGTCGGGTCTTCCAGGTCGTCCTCGATCTGCCGCAGGCTGAAGCGGTAGTAGGCCGACTCGTCCCAGTAAGGCTCACCGTCGAAGGTGTGGAAGGCAAAACCCAGTTGCTCCGCCGTGGCTTGCCAGTCCGCACGCGGGGTGCTGGGGATGCGCTTCAAGAACCGAAGCTCCAACTGCTGCGGCTGGAGGAACCGAAGCCGCTGCGGCTGACCACTTCATGGGCGCCGGCCAGCGGGTTGCCGGCGCTGGTGAAGTGTTCCGGGCTGGATATCCCGAAGCGCCCGCCACTGGCGCCGGAGAAGGTCTTGCCGGCCTCCACCTGCTGGCTGAGGGTGCTCAGCTGGGTACCGCCACGACCATCGCGCTGCTTGTACAGGGCCTCGCTGAAATAGCGCGGTTCAGGGGTCGAATCCAGGCCGATCCAGCGCCAGAAGCGCGAGCCCGAGCTGGAGCCACCACCACCACCACCACCACCACCACCACCACTGGAGCTGGTCTGTTGTTCTTCTTCGGGCTTGTCCGGCACCGTGCGCTGGGAGGTCAGGGCAAAACCGCTGGAAATCGGTACATAGGCTCGGTTATCGCGCGAGACCATGCAGTTGGCGGTGACGAAATCCTCCTCGCAACGTTGCAGGTCCAGGTAACGCGGGGCCACACGCTCCCCACGCTCGCGGGCGTCATCGCGGGCGGCCTGGCAAATGGCAGACGGAATCTGTGCCCGTTCGCATTCGCTGACGCTGCTGAAATTCTGGGTCTGGCGCACTTCCCGGGTCGCCTGGGGCTGGCCGTCACAGGCGGCCAGGGCAAACGGCACGCTGCCCAGCAACACCAGGCGCACGCTCTTGCTGCGTTTCATGGCCGCGCCCTCAGACCGAAGGGGTCATGCAGGCCGCGTTCAGCAGGCCGACACCGACAGAAACCGATGCCACCAGGATCGCCGCCGCGTACTCCTGGCTGGCAATGCGCTGGGACAGGCCCTTGAGGATCAGGCTGACCACAAAGAACGCCAGCAGCTGCACCACCGCGGCGATGCCGGCCCAGAGCAGGAAGTCGATGATCGAGATTGAATGGGAAATAGCGCTGGCCACCGGAATGGCAAAACCCAGCAAGGCACCGGACAGGGCGATGGAAGCCGCGCTGTTGCCCTCGCGGATCAGGGCGAATTCGTTATAGGGGGTCAGGCGCGTATAGATGAACGCATAGAGGGCAAAGACCAGGGCCGCGCCCAGCATGTAGAGCATGAAACCGAGCACCGCATCGGCGGGCAGAGACATCTTCAGTGCATCCATGAACATCGCGTTCAAGCTTCCTTGGAAAACGGGGCGCGAGATATAGCACAGGCCCGATTCGGCGAAAACTCCGGGAAAGGTAAAGACCAGGATTGCAGGAAACTGGGAGGGCCCCGGCGCGCCAGGCGCCGGGGCCGGAGCGCGCTACTTGGCCACGCCCCAGATGCCGCTCAGGCTTTGCAGCAGGGAGCCGCCAACGCCCTGCTGGCCCAGGTACTGCAGGATCACCGGCGCAAACTGGCCGATCATGCCGCTGTCCATGCCCAGGGCGCCGAAGGCGTTGTTCAGGTCATTGGTGTCCTTGACGTCGCCCAGGGCGCTGTCCAGGCCCTTGGTCTGCCCGGACGACTGGCCCAGCAGGCCGCTCAGGGCACCCAGGCTGCCCAGGGCGTTGCTGCCCGAGAGCTTGTCCAGGCCCGGGACACTTTTGCTCAACTGGGAATAGTCGGTGCTGCTCAACTGGTTCTTCGCCAGGCCAAGCATGGCGCCCGTACCGCCGATGGCTTGCTGGGGAGTGACATTCAGTTGCGAACCCAGGGCTCCGAGCAGGCCGGCGGTCTGGGAAGTGGGGGCCGCGGCGGCAGCCTTGTCGCCGCCCTGCATGCCGGAAATGGCATTGGCCGCGTCGTTCAGGCTGAAACCGCCGGCCAGGGCCGAACCGGCTGCCAGGGTCATCAGGGTAGCCAAGGCGAAACCGCGTGGAATATTCATCGAAACAACCTCATGGGGCAGGAAACCACCCGTGTTCGGATGGCTGGAAAACAGCCTTTTGACTGAAGCTTCGGGCGAATGTTCCGAAAGTGACGCAGCGGCGCCCGCACCCTGTGGATTTTAGTCGAGAATCACGCATCCACGGCTCGCCGCTCTGCGTATATGCAGCAACGACGACCGGCGCAGGCACATCGGCACCGGCCGTAGCAGGAGGTCGCAACCCGTGAATGGAACAACCGCCCACCCTGGACTACCCTCTGGCTGGATCGACCGATGCCAGCCGTGGTCCATTCATTTGCCACCTGCCTGGAGAACCGCCATTTCCGCTCTCGACCCCGATCAACTGCGGCACTTGCTGGCCCAGTGCTCACTGGGCGATCGCCGCGCCTTCGAAACCCTGTACCGCAGCGTTGCCCCGTACCTGAATGGGGTGGCCCTGCGCTTCATGGGCCGCCGCGACCTGGCCGAGGAGGTGCTGCAGGAAAGCTTCGTGCGCATCTGGAACAACGCCGTGCGCTACCAGCCGCACCTGTCCGCCCCCCTGACCTGGATGATCAACATCACCCGCAACCAGGCCATCGACCAACTGCGCAAGCACCGCGAGCGGCCCCTGGGCGAGGGGGAGCAGCAGCAACTGATGGACGACGCCCCCTCGGCCCACGAACAACTGGACAGCGCCCGCCAGGCCCGGGCCCTGAACCGCTGCCTGGAAAGCCTGGAGGGCATGCAGCGCCAATCCATCACCGTGGCCTACTTCCAGGGCCTGTCCTGCTCCGAACTGGCCGAGCAACTGGCCGCGCCCCTGGGCTCGGTCAAGTCCTGGATCCGCCGCGGCATGGAACGCCTGCGCAGGTGCCTTGAATCATGAACTATCGAACCCCCGAACGGCGCCGCGCCCTCGCCGCCGACTACGCCATCGGCCTGATGCAGGGCGCCGCGCGCCGGCGCTTCGACATGCTCCTGCTGGACGACCCGGCCCTGCGCGAGGAACTGGCGCAGTGGCAGGAGAGCCTCGCCAGCCTGACCGCAGGCCTGCCCGAGCAGGAAGTGCCGGAGCATGTGTGGCAAGGCATCCAGGCGCGTATCCAGCCCCAGGTCCTGCACATGCCGCAGAAAAACCCGCTGTGGATGCGCCTGCGCCTGGCGATCGCCGCCTGCGCCGTGCTGGCCACCCTGTACATCGGCTTTATCCGGCAGGACGACCAGGTACGCTACAGCGCCACCCTGCTCAGCGCCGACCAGCAACCGGCCTTGCAGATCAAGGCCCACGCCCAGTACCTGCAGGTGGAACCCCTGACCCTGGCCGCCATCGGCCTGGACCGCAGCCTGGAACTCTGGGCGATTCCTGCCGATGGCAAGCCTATTTCCCTGGGCGTGGTACCGGTGGGCGGCAAGGGCCGGATCAACCTGACCCAGGCCCAGCGCGACCTGCTGGGTACCCCGATCGCCCTGGCGGTGAGCCTGGAACCCCACGGCGGCTCGCCTACCGGGCAACCCACCGGGCCGGTGCTGTACCAGGGGCAATTGGCGGCGCTCTGACGGCAATCTTCGCCGGCAAGCCGGCTCCTGCAAGGCTTGTGTAGGAGCTGGCTTGCCAGCGAAGCCGCCAACGCTAAACTGCCCTGCCCACTCACCAGCAGGGTCTGCGCCAGCCCCGGGTTGCCGCACAAGCCCCCCGCACCTTCCGGCACTTGCAGTGAAACGATCTCCAATCAGAACGGCCCTCTACAGCTGCATCGCCCTGGCCCTGGCCATCCCCCTCGTCATCTGGATCATCGGCCGCCCCATCGACGGCAACCGTTGCTCGGACGCAGCCCATGCCACCGGCCCCCTGACCGAGGTCATCAGCCAGTACTTCCAGGAGACCCACGGCGCCGACTGGCAAGAGGAGATCCACTCACTGATCATTCTCGAAGTCCCGGCGGCCCAGACCCTGGCTCGCCAGCCCCAGGCCCATTACTGCGAAGCCCTGGGCCTGCTGGAAAACCCGCAACGAGCGCCCACGGAAAAATTCCATACCGCCGTGCTGATGCTCTCGCTGCCCATCGGCTACTACCTGGATTTCATGGACCGCATTCACCAGTTGTATCAGCGCGGGCTCATCGACCAATCCGTCCTGAGCATGGTGCTTTTCCCAAGAGGCACGGCGCTCAACTACTGGTGGCTGCCCCAGTGGCGATCGCGTTTCCAGCGGGATGCGCCAGGTGTGTTTAGCGAGGCCGCCGCGCAGTACATCCTCAGTGGAGAACACTGGGTCGACTACCCGGGCAAGGGTTTCTGACTCGGTATCGGCAGCGCCCGACGCAAGATCGCCAAGCAAGGTCCTGCGGACCTTTGCGCAGCCTCGCAAGCTCGACAGCGGCTACTGGGGGGTGTTTTTAGCCACAGGGTACGAAGTGCTCGCGGCGGTCTCGGGCTTATGCCACAACGCAAAAGGGCGACCCGTGGGTCGCCCTTTTTCTTCTATCGCCTCAAGTCTCAGGCAGCACTGAACAGCTTGTGCGGATCGATGACGAATTTCTTCGGCACGCCGGCATCGAACTCGCCATAGCCGCGCGGGGCGTCGTCGAGGCTGATGACTTCAACCCCTACCACGTCGGCAATGTTGATGCGGTCCCACATGATGGCCTGCATCAGTTGGCGGTTGTACTTCATCACCGGGGTCTGGCCGGTGTGGAAGCTATGGGACTTGGCCCAGCCCAGGCCGAAGCGGATGCTCAGGCTGCCCATCTTCGCCGCGGCGTCCACAGCGCCCGGGTCTTCGGTGACGTACAGGCCGGGGATACCGATCTTGCCCGCCACCCGCACTACGCCCATCAGGGAGTTGAGCACGGTGGCCGGGGCTTCGTGCTGGGCACCGGCATGGCCGTGGCCCCGGGCTTCGAAGCCCACGGCGTCCACGGCGCAGTCCACTTCCGGCTCGCCCAGCAAATCGGCGATCTGCTCGTGCAGCGGGGTGTCCTTGGACAGGTCGGCAATTTCAAAACCCTGGGCCTTGGCGTGGGCCAGGCGTACCGGGTTGACGTCACCGACGATCACCACCGCGGCCCCCAGCAGGCGCGCCGAAGCAGCGGCCGCCAGGCCCACCGGACCGGCACCGGCCACGTAGACGGTGCTGCCAGGGCCGACACCGGCGGTGACGGCGCCGTGATAACCGGTGGGCAGGATGTCGGAAAGGCAGGTCAGGTCGCGGATCTTCTCCATGGCCTTGTCGCGGTTCGGCAGTTTCAGCAGGTTGAAGTCGGCGTAAGGCACCAGCACGTATTCGGCCTGGCCGCCGGTCCAGTCGCCCATATCGACGTAGCCATAGGCACCGCCGGCGCGAGCCGGGTTGACGGTCAGGCAGACCCCGGTGTGCTGTTCCTTGCAGGAGCGGCAGCGCCCGCACGCCACGTTGAAGGGCACCGAGACCAGGTCGCCGATCTTCAGGTTCTCGACGTCGCTGCCCTTCTCGATCACCTCGCCGGTGATTTCATGGCCCAGCACCAGGCCGACCTGGGCGGTGGTACGACCACGGACCATGTGCTGGTCCGAACCGCAGATGTTGGTGGAGACCACGCGCAGGATGACGCCGTGCTCAATCTTCCTGCCGCGCGGGTCCTGCATTTTTGGATAGTCGATTTTCTGTACCTCGACCTTGCCGCTGCCCAGATACACGACACCACGATTACCAGACATGCTTTCACCTCGCTGTTGTTGTTATGGAACCGCGTAACCCAAAGGGGAAACACGTGGATTGCTCGGGTACAGATGCTGTTTCGTTTTCAAAATCGCTTTCGCGCGAACAGGCGCAACGCCTGTAGGAGCGAGCTTGCTCGCGAAGGGCTGCGCAGCAGCCCTGGGAATCATCAGAGCACCACCGTCCGGTTGCCGTTCAGGAACACCCGCCGCTCGATGTGATAACCCACCGCCCGGGCCAGGGTCAGGCCCTCGATATCCCGGCCCTTGGCGATCAGGTCCTCGGGGTAATAGCTGTGGTCCACCACCTCCACGCCCTGGGCGATGATCGGGCCTTCGTCCAGGTCGTTGTTGATGTAGTGCGCCGTGGCTCCCACCAGTTTCACCCCCTTGTTGTAGGCCTGGTGATAAGGCTTGGCGCCCTTGAAGCCCGGCAGCAGCGAGTGGTGGATGTTGATGGCCTTGCCATCGAGCTTGCGGCACAGCTCCGGCGACAGCACCTGCATGTAGCGGGCAAGGATCACCAGTTCGGCGCCGGAGTCCTCGATCACCTGCCATACCTGGCGCTCCTGGGACGGCTTGTCGTTGGGATCGAGGGGGAAGTGGTGGTAGGGAATCTGGTGCCAGTCGGCCAGGGGCTTGAGGTCCGGGTGGTTGGACACCACCGCCACCACGTCCATGGGCAACTGGCCGATGCGCTGGCGGTAGAGCAGGTCGTTGAGGCAGTGGTCGGCCTTGGAGACCATGATCACCACCTTCGGCCGGTAGTGCGGCGCGGTCAGTTCGAAGTTCATCTCGAAGGCCTTGGCCCGCTGTGCCAGGCCCTCGCGAAAACCCTGCTCGTTCAGGCCATCGGGCTGGCGGAACTCCACGCGAATGAAGAAACGGCCCGAGAGCCGGTCATCGAAGGAATGGTGCTCGGTGACGTAGCAGCCCTGCTCGAACAGAAAGCGGGTCACCGCGTCCACCGTGCCGAGCACGCTGGGGCAGTCGGCGGTGAGGATCCATGTGTCGGGGGCGCGGCTCATGCGGGATAACTCCTGTTCGTTAGGGCAACCGCAGCGCGGTCGGTTCTCTGTAGGAGCGAGCTTGCTCGCGAAAAATCCAAGGGCGCTGTGGTCTTCCGGAAAATCCATCCTTCGCGAGTTCGCGAGCCAGCTCGCTCCTACCAGGCCAAGCTAGGCTCAGGCCTGGACGCTCAGGCCATATTCGGCCGCGGCATCCTGCAGCCACATCCACCAGTAATCGGAAAAGCTGCGGCGCACCAGCAGCTCCCAGGTGTCTTCGCCGGTACGGCGGATCACCAGTTGCGACTTGGCGAACACCGTGCCCACGGCCTTGCCCACCGGGAAGTTGTTGGGGTGCACGTCGTAGCTGGTGGACTTCATCAGCACCTGGCGCACGTTGGGCCCGGACAATTCGAGAATCTGCTGGCCGCCGCTGACGTTGACGATCTGGATATGCAGGTCGCCCAGGGCGGCCCGCAGGTTCTGCTCGGCGGCGAACTCTTCGCCGCTGGGCACGATCAGCAGCCACTCATCCGGGCCCAGCCATTGCAGGCTGGTCTCGCCCTTGACCACTACGCTCAGGGCGCCCGGCAGTTCGATGCCCAGGGCCTTGTGCACGCCGGCGGCGAAGGCCGGATCGTGGCCGTCGCCACGGATCGTCAGGTGGCCGAGGAGTTTTTTCTCGCGCAGGGTCACCCCGGCGTTCTTGCGGCCCTTGCCCACCAGGCTCGGCAGATCGGCGTGGTGCAACGACGACTCGGCCTTGGCCCCGGTGGTGGGGCGCTGTTGGTAAACGTTGACTGCGGTCATAGAGCACCTGTCCTGAATTCTGTTGATAACACCCTGTAGGAGCCGGCTTGCCGGCGAAGAGGCCCTTGGGCCTTGTGGCAGCCTTGTGGCAGCCTTGAGGCCGCCTTCGCTGGCAAGCCAGCTCCTACATGAGCGTGTTGTGCCTTAGATGTTCTGGCGGTCGCCTTTGGGGTCGAAGAACACCGAGGAAACGATTTCCGCCTCGATCACCCGGCCATCGGCCAGCGGTGCGAAGACCCGCTCGCCCAGGCGCTTGAGCCCCCCCTTGACCACACCCAGGGCGAAGGAATAACCCAGGGAGTTGTGGGCATAGCTGGAGGTCACGTGGCCCACCATGCTCATCGGGATCGCCTGCTTGGGGTTGAACACCAGTTGCGCACCTTCCGGCAGCCACTGGGTCGGGTCGATCGGCTTGAGGCCCACCAGTTGCTTGCGCTGCTCGCGCACGCAGTCTTCACGGTTCATGCCGCGCCAGCCGATCCAGGAGAATGGCTTGGTCCGGCCCACGCACCAGCCCATGTTCAGGTCGTCCGGGGTCATGGAACCGTCGGTGTCCTGGCCGACGATGATGAAGCCCTTCTCGGCCCGCAGCACGTGCATGGTCTCGGTGCCATAGGGGGTCAGGTTGTACTTCTTGCCGGCCTCGACGATCTGCTCCAGCACGCCCATGGCGTAGTCGGCCTGGACGTTGACCTCGTAGGACAGCTCGCCGGTGAACGAGATACGGAACACCCGCGCCGGTACGCCACCCACCAGGCCTTCCTTCCAGGTCATGAACGGGAAGCCGTCCTTGTCCAGGTCGATGTCGGTGACTTCGCTCAGCAGCTTGCGGCTGTTGGGCCCGGACAGGGTCATGGTGGCCCAGTGGTCGGTGACCGAGGTGAAGTACACCTTGAGGTCCGGCCATTCGGTCTGCTGGTAGATCTCCAGCCACTGCAGCACGCGAGCCGCGCCGCCGGTGGTGGTGGTCATCAGGAAGTGGTTGTCGGCCAGACAGGCAGTGACGCCGTCGTCGAAGACCATGCCGTCTTCCTTGCACATCAGGCCGTAGCGGGCCTTGCCCACGTCGAGCTTGGTCCAGGCGTTGGTGTAGATGCGGTTGAGGAACTCCCGGGCATCGGGGCCCTGGATGTCGATCTTGCCCAGGGTCGAGGCGTCCAGCAGGCCGACGCTGTCACGCACGGCCTGGCATTCACGCTTGACCGCGGCATGCAGGTCTTCGCCGTTTTTCGGGAAGTACCAGGGGCGTTTCCACTGGCCGACGTCTTCGAACTCGGCGCCATTCTTCACATGCCAGGCATGCAGCGCGGTGAAGCGCACCGGCTCGAAGATGTGCCCGCAGTGCCGGCCAGCCACGGCGCCGAAGGTGATCGGCGTGTAGTTCGGACGGAACATGGTGGTGCCCATCTGCGGAATGCTGACGTTCAGCGAACGGGCGGCGATGGCCAGGCCGTTGACGTTGCCCAGCTTGCCCTGGTCGGTGCCGAAGCCCAGGGCGGTGTAGCGCTTGACGTGTTCCACCGACTCGAAGCCCTCGCGGGTCGCCAGTTCGATGGCGGCCGCAGTGACGTCGTTCTGCAGGTCGACGAATTGCTTCGGCGCACGCGCCGTGCCTTTTTCGTGGGGCACCTGGAACAGCGCCAGGGTCGGTTCTTCAAGACGGGCCAGGGCCTTGGGCAGAACGCCCTCAACGGCCTGGAAACCGGCTTCGCTGGCGGCGCGCACACCGCCTTCGAAACCGTCGGCCAGGGTATCGCCGAGGCTGTAGACGCCGTTGATGCCACCGACGCACACACGTTTCTGCGGCGCTTCACCGGGCACGAAACCGAGGATGTCTTCGCGCCACACCGGCTTGCCGCCCAAGTGCGAGGCCAGGTGCACCACCGGGCTGTAGCCGCCGGAGCTGGCGATCAGGTCGCAGTCGAGCCATTCGCCGGGGCTGGTGACCTTGTGTGCCTTGACGTCGATGGCCGCTACACGCGCGCCGGTCACGTGCTTGCTGCCACGGGCCTCGATCACCGCGCTGGAGGTGAGGATGCGAATACCCTTGGCCCGGGCTTCTTCCACCAGGGCGCCGCGCGGGTTGTGCCGCGCATCGGCGATGGCCACCACTTGCAGGCTGGCGTCGAGCCAGTCCAGGGCCACACGGTAGGCGTGGTCGTTATTGGTGGACAGCACCAGTTTCTTGCCCGGGGCCACGCCGTAGCGCCGCACATAGGTGGAGACCGCGCCAGCCAGCATGTTGCCCGGCACGTCGTTGTTGCCGTAGACCAGCGGCCGCTCGTGGGCGCCGGTGGCCAGCACCACGCGCTTGGCGCGTACCCGGTGGATGCGCTGGCGTACCTGGCCGATGGGCGCGCGGTCGCCGAGGTGATCGGTGAGGCGCTCGTGAATGGTCAGGAAGTTGTGGTCGTGGTAGCCGTTGACCGTGGCCCGCGGCAGCAGCAACACATCCGGCAGCGACTGGAGTTCGGCAACCACACTGGCCACCCACTCCGCCGCCGGCTTGCCGTCCAGGCTCTCGCGACTGTCCAGCAGGGTGCCGCCGAATTCTTCCTGCTCGTCGGCGAGGATCACCCGGGCGCCACTGCGGGCCGCTGCCAGGGCGGCGGCAAGGCCCGCGGGGCCGGCGCCGACGATCAGCACGTCGCAGTGCTGGTTCATGTTGTCGTAGGTGTCCGGATCGTTCTCGGTGGGCGAACGGCCCAGGCCCGCGGCCTTGCGGATGTACTTCTCGTAGGTCATCCAGAACGATTGCGGGTACATGAAGGTCTTGTAGTAGAAGCCCGGCGGCATCAGCTTGCCGCCGACCTTGCCGAGAATGCCCATCATGTCGTTGTTGACGCTGGGCCAGCCGTTGGTGCTGGTGGCGACCAGGCCCTGGTACAGCGCCTGCTGGGTGGCGCGCACGTTGGGGATCTGGGTGGCTTCGGTGGCGCCGATCTGCAGCACCGCGTTGGGCTCCTCGCAGCCTGCGGCGAAGATGCCCCGGGGCCGGGAGTACTTGAAGCTGCGGCCGATGATGTCCACGCCATTGGCCAGTAGCGCCGAGGCCAGGGTGTCGCCCTCAAAACCCTTGTAGCTCTGGCCGTTGAAGGTGAAGGTCAGGACCTTGTTGCGGTCGATGCGTCCGCCGTTGGACAGGCGATTGGTCTGGCTCATACCTTCTCTCCAGCAGCCTTGGCGGTGAATTGCGGCTTGGTGCCGATCTTGTAGGTCTCAAGAATTTCGTAGGTCACGGTGTCGCGGGTGGCGTTGAAGTACTGGCGGCAACCGGCGGCGTGGATCCACAACTCGTGGTGCAGGCCGCGAGGGTTGTCGCGGAAGAACATGTAGTCGCCCCACTCCTCGTCGGTGCAGGCGTTGGGGTCCAGGGGCCGTGGAATATGCGCCTGGCCGGACGAATGGAATTCCTCTTCGGAGCGCAGCTCGCCGCAGTGAGGACAGAAGATATGCAACATAGGTAGTTGTCCTTTTAGTGGGCGACCGCAGCAGCGCCGTGTTCGTCGATCAGCGCGCCGTTGTGGAAACGGTCGATGGAGAAAGGGGCGGCCAGAGGATGCATCTCGCCCTTGGCCAGGCTTGCGGCAAACACGTTGCCCGAGCCCGGGGTGGCCTTGAAGCCGCCGGTGCCCCACCCGCAGTTGAAGAACATGTTCGGCACCGGAGTCTTGGAAATGATCGGGCAGGCGTCCGGGCTGGTGTCGACGATGCCGCCCCACTGGCGGTTCATGCGCACACGGGAGAGGACCGGGAACATCTCGACGATGGCCTGGATGGTGTGCTCGATCACCGGGTAGGAACCGCGCTGGCCGTAGCCGACCCAGCCGTCGATACCGGCGCCGATCACCAGGTCGCCCTTGTCCGACTGGCTGATGTAGCCGTGCACCGCGTTGGACATGATCACGCTGTCGATGATCGGTTTGATCGGCTCCGACACCAGCGCCTGCAGCGGGTGGGATTCGATCGGCAGGCGGAAGCCCGCGAGCTTGGCCATGTGCCCGGAGTTGCCGGCAGTGACCACCCCGACGCGCTTGGCACCGATAAAGCCCTTGTTGGTCTCGACGCCGATGCACACGCCGTTTTCCTTGCGAAAACCAATGACTTCGGTCTGCTGGATCAGGTCCACGCCCAGGGCGTCGGCGGCGCGGGCAAAGCCCCAGGCCACGGCGTCGTGACGGGCCACGCCGCCGCGGCGCTGGACCGTGGCGCCGAGGATCGGATAACGGGTGTTTTTCGAGCAATCCAGGTAAGGAATCTCGTCCGCCACCTGCTGGGTGTTGAGCAACTCGCCATCGATGCCGTTGAGGCGGTTGGCGCTGACCCGACGCTCGGAATCACGGATGTCCTGCAGGGTATGGCACAGGTTGTAGACCCCGCGCTGGGAGAACATCACGTTGTAGTTGAGGTCCTGGGACAGGCCTTCCCACAGTTTCATGGCGTGCTCGTAGAGCTGCGCCGACTCGTCCCACAGGTAGTTGGAACGCACGATGGTGGTGTTGCGCGCGGTGTTGCCGCCGCCCAGCCAGCCTTTTTCCACCACCGCGACATTGGTGATGCCGTGCTCCTTGGCCAGGTAGTAGGCAGTGGCCAGGCCATGCCCGCCACCGCCGACGATGACCACGTCATAGACCTTCTTCGGGGTCGGCGTGCGCCACATCCGCTGCCAGTTTTCATGGTGGCTGAGAGAGTGCTTGAAGAGGCCGAAGCCCGAATAGCGTTGCATAGTCATTGCTCCAGTTGCGGCTCTCAGCGGTAAACCGGGAAATCAGCGCACAGGGTCGCCACCTGGCGAGCGACATTGGCCTCGACATCGGCATCGCCGAGGTGGTCGAGGATGTCGCAGATCCAGCCCGCCAGTTCGGTGCACTGGGTGACCTTGAATCCGCGGGTGGTGACCGCCGGGGTGCCGATGCGCAGGCCGGAAGTCACAAACGGCGACTGCGGGTCGTTGGGCACGGCGTTCTTGTTCACGGTGATGTGGGCACGGCCCAGAGCGGCATCGGCATCTTTACCGGTCAGGCCCTGACGAATCAGGCTGACCAGGAACAGGTGGTTGTCGGTGCCGCCGGACACTACATCGTAGCCGCGTTTGATAAACACGCCGGCCATGGCCTGGGCGTTGTCGATCACTTGCTGCTGATAAGCCTTGAAGCCAGGTTCCAGCGCTTCCTTGAAGCACACCGCCTTGGCCGCGATCACATGCATCAGCGGACCGCCCTGGGCACCCGGGAACACGGCAGCGTTGAGTTTCTTCTCGATCTCTTCGTTGGCCTTGGCCAGGATCAGCCCGCCACGGGGACCGCGCAGGGTCTTGTGGGTGGTGGTGGTGACCACGTCGGCATAGGGCAGCGGGTTGGGATACAGACCGGCGGCCACCAGCCCGGCGACGTGGGCCATGTCGACGAACAGCAGCGCCCCGACCTTGTCGGCGATCTGCCGGAAGCGCGGGAAGTCCAGGGTCTTGGAGTAGGCCGAGAAGCCGGCGACGATCATCTTCGGCTTGTGTTCAACGGCCAGGCGCTCGACTTCGTCGTAGTCGATCAACCCGGTGCGGGTGTCGATGCCGTATTGCACCGCGTTGTACAGCTTGCCCGAGGACGACACCTTGGCCCCGTGGGTCAGGTGGCCGCCATGGGCCAGGCTCATGCCGAGGATGGTATCGCCGGCCTGCAGCAGGGCCAGGTACACCTCGCTGTTGGCCGAAGAACCGGAGTGCGGCTGGACGTTGGCGTAGTCGGCACCGAACAGTTGCTTGGCGCGCTCGATGGCCAGGGCCTCGACCTTGTCCACGTGCTCGCAGCCACCGTAGTAGCGCTTGCCCGGATAGCCTTCGGCGTACTTGTTGGTCAGCCCGCTGCCTTGCGCCTGCATCACCCGCTTGCTGGTGTAGTTTTCCGACGCGATCAGCTCGATGTGATCTTCCTGGCGTTGTTCCTCGGCATTGATGGCCGCCAGCAGTGCATCGTCGTAACCCTGGATCTGGTCTTGCTTGCTGAACATCACGTCTCTCCCAGCGGCGGCGGTGCGCCTTTCGTCTCGGTGAGGCGAGCCTTACAGCTACGCCCTTTGGATGCGATGGTATGACCGGGAAGGGGAACTCAAATGCCTATGGACGCCACGCAAAGGTGCGTTTACGACATGCCCTGGCGTGCGGAGATAAATGCCTGCCCGCACCACCCGCCAACGGCTCTGGATCGGGCCTATCCTTCCCCCGCAACGCAACGCTCTCTGCCGTAGGAGCCGGCTTGCCAGCGAAGAGGCCCGCAAGCCGGGCGCAAACCCTCACGGGCGCCTTCGCCGGCAAGCCGGCTCCTACAGGGCTGCGCGCAGGGCCAGCAGCAGGAGAAAGTGCGCCGGGTACAGCAGGTAGGCCCAGCGGCGCATGGCCGGCACCGACCTGCCACGCAGCCCCCGCAGCAGCATCAGCCCCAGCCACGGCGCCAGCAGACAAGCGGCAATACCGCAGGTCGCCACCTGATTGCCCAGGCGCGCCGCCGGGAACAAGGTTTCCCATTGATTGGCCGCCAGGCACAGCGCCCCAGGCAGCAGGCTGAAATACCAGGGCCGGCGCAACACCAGTACCAGGGCCAGCGGCAGCAACACCCCGAAGGCGCCGAACATCAGCCGCTCGCTGAAAACCACCGCCAGCAGCGAGGCCAGCAGGCCAAGCCCCAGGTCCAGGCCTCTGCGCCGCTGCCAGCCGCGAGCCACCAGCAGGCCCAGGGCCAGGGTGGGCAACACATTCAAGGTATCGGGGTCGGGAATGAACAGGCGATAGGGAATCTCGCTCAGCAGGCTGAACAGCAGCAACCAGCCCAGGTAGCGCCATGGGCCGGGCCGGCGGTCGATTTCATCCCTGGCCCGGGTCAGGTTCACCGCCATGGCCAGGCAGAACCAGGGAAACGCCAGGCGCCCGGGTACGTAAAGCCAGTCCAGGCTCAGGCCCACATAACGCAGGTGATCGAGGACCATGCTCAGCAGCGCCAGCCATTTCAGCGCATCCAGCGCCCCGTCGCGCCGGGCAGTGTCGGGTTTCAGCATCGCGTCACGCATAAATCCTTATGGGCCATGCATTATTCCGGCATAAACAGAGCGTGTGCTGGGCCATTATTCTTGGTTAAAGTGCGCACCATCATCGACCACGGAGCCGGCCATGACCGACAAGAGCCAACAATTCGCCAGCGACAACTACTCCGGCATCTGCCCCGAAGCCTGGGCCGCCATGGAGCAGGCCAACCACGGCCACGAGCGCGCTTACGGCGACGACCAGTGGACCGCTCGCGCCTCGGATCATTTCCGCAAACTGTTCGAAACCGATTGCGAAGTGTTCTTCGCCTTCAACGGCACCGCCGCCAACTCCCTGGCCCTGTCGTCGCTGTGCCAGAGTTACCACAGCGTGATCTGCTCGGAAACCGCCCACGTCGAAACCGACGAGTGCGGCGCCCCGGAGTTCTTCTCCAACGGCTCCAAGCTGCTGATCGCCGGCACCCAGAACGGCAAGCTGACCCCGGAATCGATCCGCGAGATCGCCCTCAAGCGCCAGGACATCCACTATCCCAAGCCGCGGGTGGTAACCCTGACCCAGGCCACCGAGGTGGGCAGTGTCTACACCCCGGAAGAAGTTCGCGCCATCAGTGCCACCTGCAAGGAACTGGGGCTGAACCTGCACATGGACGGCGCGCGCTTCTCCAACGCCTGCGCCTTCCTCGGCTGTACCCCGGCGGAGCTGACCTGGAAGGCCGGCGTGGACGTGCTGTGCTTTGGCGGCACGAAAAACGGCATGGCGGTGGGTGAAGCGATCCTGTTCTTCAACCACAAGCTGGCGGAAGACTTCGACTACCGCTGCAAGCAGGCTGGCCAGCTGGCCTCGAAAATGCGCTTTCTCTCCGCGCCCTGGGTCGGCCTCCTGGAAAACGACGCCTGGCTCAAGCACGCCCGCCACGCCAACCACTGCGCGCAGCTGCTGGCCCAACTGGTGGCCGACATCCCTGGCGTGGAACTGATGTTCCCGGTGCAGGCCAACGGCGTGTTCCTGCAACTTTCGGAACCGGCCATTGCCGCACTGACGGCCAAGGGCTGGCGCTTCTATACCTTCATCGGCAAGGGTGGCGCGCGCTTCATGTGCTCCTGGGACACCGAGGAAGACCGCGTGCGCGAACTGGCAGCCGACATCCGCACCGTCATGAGCGCCTGACCCACCCCCCGCCTGTAGGAGCTGGCTTGCCAGCGAAGAGGCCCGCAACCCGGGCGCAGCTCTCACCGACGCCTTCGCCGGCAAGCCGGCTCCTGCAATGGCCAGCGCACCTCCCACCCCGTAGGAGCTGGCTTGCCAGCGAAGAGGCCCGCAACCCAAGCGTCGCGCTCACCGACGCCTTCGCCGGCAAGCCGGCTCCTACAATGGCCAGCGCACCTCCCACCCCGTAGGAGCCGGCTTGCCAGCGAAGAGGCCCGTCAAGCACGCCCCCTTCATCAGTTCACAAATTCCTGAACTGATTATTTGCCCCCACTGATTCAACAACCGCAGCGTTTGTCCGAGACTCCGGGGTCGACCTATAAAAATAAGGCTGTACCCCATGACGACTTCTTCTTGCGTCACCGAGAACGCCCAGCCTCCCGGCCTGAAGATCGAAACCCGCTCCATCGACTACGTGCCGCGCAAC
The DNA here is from genome assembly GCF_059418825.1 of Pseudomonas sp. GW821-FHT07F01. Taxonomy (NCBI): domain Bacteria; kingdom Pseudomonadati; phylum Pseudomonadota; class Gammaproteobacteria; order Pseudomonadales; family Pseudomonadaceae; genus Pseudomonas; species Pseudomonas sp. GW821-FHT07F01. The sequence goes on along the minus strand of NZ_JBWKQO010000003.1, from coordinate 666,485 downwards.
GAGCGCCACGGCAAGGTCTGGCACCAGGGCCCCTTCTGGTTCACCGGCAACTTCGTGCTCACCACCATGGTCACCGGTTTCACCGGCGCAGCCCTTGGCCTCGCCCTGCAATACGCCATCCTGGCGATCGTCATCGGCGTCTGCCTGGGCACCTTCTGCATGGCCTTCCACGCCAACCAGGGCCCGCGCATGGGGCTGCCGCAGATGATCCAGTCCCGCGCCCAGTTCGGCCTGCGCGGCGCCATCGTGCCGTTCACCGCCGTGGTGTTCGTCTACATCGGCTTCAACGTGTTCAACGTGATTCTCGCCACCGATGCCATCAACACCGTGATTCCCGGCGCCCGGGCGCCCTGGTACACCCTGATGATCGCCGTGGCGGTGCTGATCGCGGTGATCGGCCATGACCTGCTGCACACCGTGCAGCGCTGGCTGACCTACGTGATGATCAGCGTGTTCGCGGTGCTCACCGTCAGTGCCCTGCTGACCCTGCAGGCCGACTCGGCCCTGGCCGACCCGCAGTTCTCCTGGTCGGCGTTCCTGATCCAGCTGTCGGCCGCCGCCGGCTACCAGATCAGCTATTCGGTGTACGTCTCCGACTACTCACGCTACCTGCCGCACCAGACGCCGTCGCGCCAGGTGATTTTCTGGACCTACCTGGGCGCCGCCGGTTCGGCCCTGTGGCTGATGTCCCTGGGGGCGTTCCTGGCCTCGGCCCTGCCCTCCCCCGATGCCATCGCCAGCGTGCGCGAAGTGGGCAACCGGGTGATCCCCGGCTTCGGCACCTTCACCGTGCTGATCGCAGTGCCGGCGCTGGTGGGCATCATGGCGGTCAACTGCTACGGCGCCATGCTCACCGGCATCAGCGCCATCGACGGCTTCAAGTCGATCAAGCCCAACCTCAAGAGCCGGGTCTGCGGAATCGTGCTGGTGGCGGTGGGGATCTTTCTCATCGCCATGAACATTCCCGAGAGCTACCTGGGCAGCTTCAACACTTTCGTGCTGCTGATGCTGTATTTCCTGGTGCCCTGGACCGCAGTCAACCTGGCGGACTTCTACCTGGTGCGCAAAGGTCGCTACGCCATCAGCGACATCTTCAATCACGCCGGGATCTATGGCCGCTGGTCCAGCGCCGGGCTGCTGGCGTATTTCCTCGGCCTGCTGGCGATGGTGCCGTTCATGTCCCTGAGTTTCTTCCAGGGCCCGCTGTCCCAGGCCCTGGGCGGCGCCGACATTGCCTTCGTGGTTGGCCTTGCCGTGGCCGCGCTGGTCTACTGGGCGCTGACCCGCAACCTGGACCTGGACGCGGAGCGCCTGGCCATCCAGGCCAGCGAGCAGCAACTGGAAGGAGGCGCGCAATGATTCCTCAGGCATCCCTCAAGGTGGCCTGCCAGCAAGTGGCCCCGCGCATCGGCGACCTTAAGTACAACCGCGCCCTGGGCGCCGAGGCGATACGCCAGGCCGCCGCCCGCGGCGCCCAGGTGGTAGTGCTGCCGGAACTGGTGCAGAGCGGCTATGTGTTCAGCGACCGCAATGAAGCCCTGGCACTCTCGGAAAGCCTCGACGGGCCGACCCTGAGCCTGTGGAAAACCCTGGCCGAAGAGCTGCAGGTGGTGATCGTCGGCGGCTTCTGCGAGCGCCTGGACCAGGAGCGCGTGGCCAACAGCGCGGCGCTGGTCGAACCCGAAGGCAGGCTGACGCTGTACCGCAAGGCCCACCTGTGGGATCGGGAAAACCTGATCTTCACCCCGGGCGACGAGCCGCCGCCGGTGGTGGCGACCCGCTTCGGGCCGATCGCCATGATGATCTGCTACGACCTGGAGTTTCCCGAGTGGGTGCGCCTGCCAGCCCTGGCCGGTGCGGCCCTGCTGTGCGCCCCGGTGAACTGGCCGGATGGCCCGCGCCCGCTCGGCGAGCGGCCGGCGGAGATGGTCCGGGTGCAGGCCAATGCGGCGGTCAACCGGATGTTCATCGCCGCCTGCGACCGTTGCGGCGAGGAACGTGAAGTGAACTGGGTGGGCGGCTCGACCATTGTCGATGCCGACGGTTATCCACTGGCGGGCAGGGATCGGGAAAGCGCCGAGCAGTTGCTGCTGGCGGAGCTGGACCTGACCCAGGCCTGGCACAAGTCCATCAGTGAACATAACCATGTGCACCTGGATCGGCGCCCGGCGTTGTATCAGTAACCGAAGGATCAGGTTGCACCTGTTCGCTGGCAAGCCGGCTCCTACAGCAAACGGATGCAGGGGCCGGTTTGCCGGCGATCAGAACTCCACGCGCACGTCGCCCTTGGGCACGCTGCAGCAGGACAGGATGTAGCCTTCGGCTTCGTCTTCCTCGGTGATCCCGCCGTTGTGCTCCATCTCCACCTCGCCCCCCAGCTTGAGCACCTTGCAGGTGCCGCAGATGCCCATGCCGCAGGCCTTGGGAATCATCAGGCCAAGCTTGGCCGCCGCCGCGTGCACGGTTTCCCCGGGGGCCACGCGGATGCTCTTGCCCGAAGCGGTGAACTCCACCTGATGCAGGTCCGCCAGGTCCGGCTCCGGCGCCTCGGCCGCCTGTTCGGCGTGTTCCACCGCATCGGCCCGGGCTTCGGCCGGGGTCGCGCCGAAGGATTCCTCGTGGTAGCGAGCCATGTCGAAACCGGCGGCTTCCAGCAGCCGCTTGACCGCGCTCATATAGGGCGTGGGGCCGCAGCAAAACACTTCCCGCTCCAGGAAATCCGGGGCCATCAACTCCAGCATCTTGTGGTTCAGGTAGCCGCGATAACCGGCCCAGGGCTCGCCCAGGCCGTGCTTTTCGCAGATCAGGTGCAGGCTGAAGTTGTCGATCCGCGAGGCCATGTGCTCCAGCTCGCGGTGGTAAATGATGTCCTTGGGGGAACGGGCGCTGTGGATGAACACCATGTCGACGTTGGCGTTGGTGTCGTAGAACCAGCGCGCCATGGACATCACCGGGGTAATGCCGACGCCGCCGCTGAGGTAGAGGATCTTCGGCGCCGGAAAGTCGATGGCGTTGAACAGCCCCACCGGCCCGTGCACCGCCAGTTCCTGGCCTTCGTGCAGGGTGTCGTGCAGCCAGTTGGAGACCTTGCCGCCGGGCACGCGCTTGATGGTCACCGAGAAGCTGTAGGGCACCGAGGGCGAGCTGGAGATGGTGTAGGAACGCATCACCGGCTGGCCCTCGATCTCCAGCTCCAGGGTGACGAACTGCCCCGGTTTGAAGAAGAACATGATCGGCTGGTCGGCCATGAAGCAGAAGGTCCGCACGTCCCAGGTTTCCTGGATGACTTTGACGCAACGGACGATGTGACGGCCATTGGCCCAGGTCTGGGTGGTTACCGGGTTGAGGAAGGTGTTGGACATGCTGTTCTCCACGGCCGACGGTCGGCGTCTTGTCAGCGATTCTGCGTAAGGCTTCTCGCGCCCATTTACCTATCTGCGACATTCACATGCTTATCGCGACCAGCCCCCAGCTGCCGGGGCTGGCGCGTCGGGAACAGATTGGGCCATGTCGCCCATGGATAAGGTTCTCGGCGCCTGCGGACCCACACTCGCCTCAACGACAACAGCCGTTTTTTTCGTGACTTGCGTAGCACCCACCGTAGCCACTAATTAATTCGCCGGCCGCACTGAACGGCCATGAGGACTTGAACGATGGACGTCACCGCAACCCTGAGCTTGGGCGATCCGCTGGAACCTGCACGCAAGGCCACTGCACAGATGCTGCAGGAACGTGAGCGGACCTTTTCCCTGCCGCAGCCGTTCTACTGCGATGAAAGGCTGTTCGATATCGACATGCAGGAGATCTTCCAGAAGGAATGGCTGATCGCCGGCATGACCTGCGAGATCCCTACCAAGGGCAACTACATCACCCTGCAGATCGGCAAGAACCCGATCATCGTCATCCGCGGCGCCGACGGCGTGGTCCACGCCTTCCACAACGTCTGCCGCCACCGCGGCTCACGGCTGTGCACCAGCGACAAGGGCAAGGTCGCCAAGCTGGTCTGCCACTACCACCAGTGGACCTACGAACTGGACGGCCGCCTGCTGTTCGCCGGCACCGAGATGGGCGCCGACTTCGACATGAAGCAATACGGCCTGAAACCGGTGAACGTGAAGACCGCCGGCGGCTACATCTTCATCTCCCTGGCCGAGAACCCGCCGGCCATCGACGACTTCCTCGCGACCCTGGCCCATTACATGGAGCCCTACGACATGGAGAACACCAAGGTGGCGGTGCAGACCACCTTGCATGAAAAGGCCAACTGGAAGCTGGTGCTGGAGAACAACCGCGAGTGCTACCACTGCGGCGGCTCGCACCCCGAATTGCTGAAAACCCTGCTGGAATGGGACGACGTCACCGACCCGCGGGCCGACCAGGCGTTCAAGGACCACGTGGCTGCCTCCGCTGCCGCCTGGGAAGCCGAGAAGATCCCTTACGCCCACGCCAGCTTCGGCCTGCGCAACCGCATCGTGCGCATGCCGCTGCTCAAGGGCACCGTGTCCATGACCCTGGACGGCAAGCAGGGCTGCGCCAAACTCATGGGCCGGATCAAGAACCCGGACCTGGGCTCGATGCGCATCCTGCACCTGCCCCACTCGTGGAACCACTGCATGGGCGACCACATCATCGTGTTCACCGTGTGGCCCATCAGCGCCCAGGAAACCATCGTCACCACCAAGTGGATCGTGCACAAGGACGCCGTGGAAGGCGTGGACTACGACGTCGAACGCATGCGCCAGGTGTGGGACGCCACCAACGCCCAGGACCGGCGCCTGGCGGAAGAGAACCAGCGCGGCATCAACTCCACCGCCTACCAGCCCGGCCCGTACTCCAAGACCTACGAGTTCGGCGTGGTCAACTTCGTCGACTGGTACAGCGAGCGCATGCTGAGCAACCTGGGGGCGGAACCGGCGCCTTACCTCAAGGGTGTTCCGGTCACCGGCTGACACTGCAAGCACCGCAGCGGCTACAAGGCTTGTGTAGCCGCTGCCGCAGGCTGCGAAAGGCTTGGGCGGCATTCCGACGCAGCAGGCGCAGCGATCTTGAGAGCGCCTGGGTCCGGCGGAAAACCGTCAAGCAAGGTCCTGCGGACCTTGTCGCAGCCTCGCGGGCTCGGCAGCGGCTACAGGGCCTTCAGGGCCTTCAGGGCCGCGACCAGCTGACCGCGCCGGTCTCGCCGATGAAGGTCTCGCTGATCTGCGGGCCGTCCAGCCTCACCTTCACATAGCCATTGCGCACCCGTAGCGGGTAGTTCGGATCGTCTGCCGAAAGGGTTTCCGACCATTGCACCTGGGTGTTGCCCTTCAGTTCGCTGGTAACACCATAGGGAATCGCCCCATGGCCGATGCAGCGCCCATACATGCCGTCCCTGGGCGCTGTCCAGGTACTGGAAGCGCACGATCCAGCCGTCGCCGTCACGCTCCAGATGGCGCACCTGGGCCTGGCAGAAAATCTGCGCACCGTGATTGCGGTGGTGTTCTTGGCCTTGTTGTTACAGCCCCAGACGCAGTCGCCACAGTGGTTGCACGGCAGTTGCTCGCCCCCGACGTGGTTGAGGTTGTTGGGCAACTTGGCGAAGGTCACGTTGATCGGCGGCTTGTAGAAACGCGCCTCCTGCTTGAGAAAGTCCGCGGACTTCTGGTTGGCCTGGAGCTTGGCCAGGGAAACACAAACTGTGGAAAAAGTGCCAACCGGCGGCAGCCCGGGGGCGCAGCTATAGGCGGGCACGCTGGTTGGTGGCGCGGCGGCGGGTGCGTCGAGGGAGAAAGGCGCGGATCGCGGAAGCCTGTGATGAACGACAGTCCATTGCCTGAGCTCCCGGGAACCGGATGTGGATAAGTAACTGCCAGGTCCTTGTGGCATCAGTGAAGACAGGCCACTTGCCAGTGTCAAGGCAGCCATTAGAACTGTATGAAATTTGATCTATTGCCGTGCAAGCCATGGATTACAAGGGGTGCAGCCTTCGACGAACACCTTATCCACACCTTGGCCCACAGCAACTGTGGGCAAGTTCCTCTGGCATGGGGATATTTCGCCGGGCAATGGCAATAAAATCCGTGACTTATGTAGAAAGTGCTGTTTCACAAGGTATTGATCATTTTTTAAACATGGCCATCAAAGCCACGTATTCAGAGGGCTACAGAGGAAGGCGAACACCTTATCCACAGAACGGCCAACAGACTTTGGGGGCAACTCGGGTGCACGAGTCATGCACTGTGGAAAACCGCCAGAAGCCGCGCATTATCAGGGGCACGCCAGGATATTCTGCGGAAAAACCAGCATTTGGTCGTTTTTTGAACAAAAGCTTTAAAGCCCCGTTCTGCAAGGGATACAGCGCTAAGCGAACATCTTATCCACAGAAGCGCCAACAGACTTTGGGGGCAACTGCTGTGCAAAAGTCTACCCGAGGGTTTTCCCATCATGGAAAAAACGCCATAAAAAACCCCGACTTAGCCTGATCAAAAATCGTACAGGCGGCGCCAGGGCCCGCTGCACAAGGGCTGGAGCGAGGCGCGAACACCTTATCCACAGGTCCGCACACAGGGATTGTGAGTAACCCTACCCCCCTGTCGCGAAAGACGGCCGGGAATTGTGCAAAACCGCGCTGGCCTCTTCGCCGGCAAGCCGGCTCCTACAAGGCATCGGTGCATTTCCCCTTGTGGGAACTGGCTTGCCAGCGCACGGCTGCGCCCGGGAATTGTGCAAAACCGCGCCGGCCTCTTCGCCGGCAAGCCGGCTCCTACAAGGCATGGGTACATTTCCCTCCCGTAGGAGCTGGCTTGCCAGCGAACAGCGGTGCCAGGGGTTGTGCATAACCCTGGGGTCAGCGCACTACGCCTTCTTCGATGAGCAATTTGAGAATGGCTTCGGCACCCGCCTCAGGGCTGACGCCCTTGAGTACCTGGCCGGTGCCGCCGCTGGCCTTGGCGGTAGCGGCTTTCATGCGGTCGGCGCCGCTCTTGGCCTTGATCACTTTCAGGCGCTTGGGGCGCGGCTTGGCCGGCTGCAGGCTGGAGCCTGTGAACAACTCGTCCTCCACCACCAGCACCTGGTCGGTTTCGAGCACGCCCCGGCGCGCCGGGCCGTAGGCGCTCTGGCGCGGCTTGGGTGCGGCGTTATCCACAGTGGCGAGGAATGGCAGGCGCACCTTGAGCCGGCGTCGCTGGCCGCGGGGCAAGGCTTGCAGGACATGGGCCACGCCATCGCCCAGGGACTCGACCTGGGCCAGCCCCACCACCAGCGGCCAGCCGAGGTTTTCCGCCAACAGGAATGGCAGCATTCCCGAGCCCTCGCCGGTTTCCGCCTGGCTGCCGGTGAGCACCACCTGGGCGCCGGCATGACGCAGGTACTGGGTCAGTGCCGGCAGGGCATCGGCGCCCGCCGGTTGCTCCAGCACATGCAGCTGTTCCAGGCCCATGCCCAGGTAGGCGCGCAGGGCCGGTTCGGCTACATCGCCGGCATGCAGCACCTGCAACTGCGCACCGGCCAGTTGCAGGCCCAGTTCCACTGCCCGGGCATCCTGTTCGGCACGCCGCGGGCGGCCGGAGGTGGGGTGGGCGCCAATCGAAATCAGGCTGATTACATTGCTGTGCATAACATCCCCTTAAGCCGCATCGCGCTTGGCGTCGTTGCGGTAGGCCGCTACCGCCGCGATCAAGGCCTTGAGAATCTCCGCGCTGTCGCCAATCACCGACAGGTCGGCACGCTTGATCATGTCGCAACCCGGGTCGAGGTTGATCGCCACCACCTTGTCGCAGGCACCAATGCCTTGCAGGTGCTGGATCGCTCCGGAAATCCCCACCGCCACATAGACCCGCGCGGTGACCCAGATACCACTGGCCCCCACTTGCCGGTCGCGGGCCATGAAGCCGTCGTCCACCGCCACCCGCGAAGCACCTTCGGTGGCCCCCAGGGCGGCGGCGGTCTGGTGAAACAGCGGCCAGTCCTTGACCCCGTTGCCCCCGGAAAAGATGAACTCGGCCTCGGCCATGGGAATCGCCGCCGGGTCCACCGCCACTGCGCCCAGGTCTTCGATCCGCGCCAGGCTGCGGGCCACGCTTGTGGATAACTCCACCGGCAAGGCTTCGTGGCGGGTTTCGCTGACTGGCTCCGCGCATTCGGCGGCGGCCAGGATCAAGCGCGCCACCGGCCGCGCCAGGTCCTGCAGGCCGGCGCCGGCACGGCCGATGCACTGCCCGTCCTTGACCTGCCAGACCCGGGTCGCCGGGCGTTCGCCCAGGGCCGCGGCAAGGCGCCGGCCCAGTTCGCCGCCGCCGGTGCGGCTGTCGGGCAGCAGCCAGTGGCGCGGGCTGAACTGGTTATCCACAGCCCGCAGGCCCTGCACCCGTTGTTCCGGTGCATAACCTTCGAACTCGCTGCCTTGCAGCACCAGCAGGCGGTCGACACCCGCGGTGGCGAAGGCCGATTCCTTGTGTTCGCCGAACACCACCGCCAGCACCGCGCCGTCCTGGCCCGCCAACTGATGGGCCAGGCCCAGCAGGTCGCGGTCGTGGCTGCTCAGGCGGCCACCGACCATGTCCGGCACCACGCTGATGTAGAACGCCGGCTGCGCCACTTGATGCAGCGGCAACTGCACCTCGGCCGCTGCCGTGCGCTTGGCGCTGCCGCCCTGCTGGGCGCCACTGCGGTCGATGCGCTTGAGGCCGTTGGGGCCGATGAAACCGATGCCGTGGGGGTTCTTGCGGATCAGGCCATTGGGCCCCATCCAGCTGTGTTGCGCCGGCTGCATGGCCGCGTGCAGCGGGTGCAGGCGGTTGCGGGCGATCCACTCGGCCCGGGGATCGCGGCGGATAATGTCGCTCATCAGTGCACCTCCGCAGGTTCAGGTTTCACCGACGCCGGCGCTTTGCTCGGGGCGGCGTCTTCGAGCAAGGCATCGGCTACCAGTTCGGCGATGTCCTTGATCATCGGCCGCGGCTCCACCACCCCTTCGAGCATCGCCGTGCACTGTGGACAACCCACGGCCACCAGCTCGGCGCCGGTCTCGCGGATGTCCTGCATGCGCATGTCGGGAATCCGTTGCTTGCCCGGAATGTCGGTGATCGGCGCGCCGCCGCCACCGCCGCAGCAACGGGAACGGAAGCCCGAGCGCTGCATTTCCTTGATCTCGATGCCCAAGGCACGCAGTACGTCCCGAGGGGCTTCGTACTCACCGTTGTAACGACCCAGGTAGCAAGGATCGTGATAGGTCACGCTGCTGCCCTTGTGCTGGCCCAGGTTCAGCGCACCGGCGCCGATCAGCTCGGCCAGGTAGGTGCTGTGGTGCTGCACCAGGTAGTTGCCATCGAAGGCGCCGTACTCGTTCTTCAGCACATGGAAGCTGTGGGGATCGCAGGTGACGATGCGCTTGAAGCGGTACTTGGCCAGGGTCTGGATGTTGCGCTTGGCCAGCAGCTGGAAAGTCGCTTCGTCGCCCAGGCGCCGGGCCACGTCACCGCTGTCGCGCTCTTCCAGGCCGAGCACGGCGAAGTCCACCTTGGCCGCCTTGAGCACTTTGACAAAGGCCCGCAGGGTGCGCTGGTTGCGCATGTCGAAGGCGCCGTCGCCGACCCAGAACAGCACGTCGGTGCTTTGTTTGTCGCTGAGCAGGGACAGGTTCAGGTCCGCCGCCCAGTTCATCCGCCCGCCGGGGTTGAAGCCGCCGGGGTTGTCGGTGGCAATGAGGTTTTCCAGGACCTCGGCGCCCTTGTTCGGCGTGGCGCCCTTCTCCAGGGTCAGATGGCGACGCATGTCGACGATGGCATCGACGTGTTCGATCATCATCGGGCATTCCTCGACACAGGCCCGGCAGGTGGTGCAGGACCACAGGGTCTCGGCGTCCACCAGGCCGTTGACGATGGGCTGGTGCGGGTTGCCGCCGTGTTCGCCGATGGCCTTGCCAGGGTACGGGCTGCCAGCGAACTGCGCGTCGGTACCGCCGGCCAGGCCGACCACCATGTCCTGGATCAGTTTCTTCGGGTTCAGCGGCTGGCCGGCGGCGAAGGCCGGGCACGCCGCCTCGCACTTGCCGCACTGCACGCAGGCGTCGAAGCCCAGCAACTGGTTCCAGGTGAAGTCCTTGGGCTTTTCCACCCCCAAAGGCGCGTTCGGGTCTTCCAGGTCCAACGGTTTGAGGCCGGTGGAGCGTCCGCCACCAAAGCGCTCGGCGCGCCGGTGCCAGGCCAGGTGCAGGGCACCAGCGAAGGCGTGCTTCATCGGCCCGCCCCAGGTCATGCCGAAGAACAGTTCGGACACGCCCCAGAGCACACCCAGCGCAAGCAGCGCCGCCAGCAGCCAGCCACCGAAGTTTTCCGGAAGGATCCCGGCCACCGGCAGAGTCGCCACGAAGAAGCTCACGGAGAATGCCAGCAGGCTTTTGGGCAGGCGCATCCACGGCCCTTTGGACAGCCGCGCCGGCGGGTTGCGCCGGCGCTTGGCGACGAACAGCGCGCCGACGAACATCAGCGTGGTGGCCAGCAGCAAGGCATAACCCAGGATGCGGTTGTGCAGGCCGAAACCGTGCACCAGGATCGCCAGCACGGCGGCCAGGACAAAGCCCCCCGCCGTGGCCACGTGGGTGTTGGCCATGTATTTGTCCCGGGCCACCACGTGGTGCAGGTCCACCATGTAGCGCTTGGGCATGGCCAGCAGGCCGCCAATCAGATCGACCTTGGAGGCTCGCCCCCGGCGCCACATGGCCACGCGTCGCAGCGCGCCAAGGACCGCAAGGCCGATGGCGGCGAACAACAGAATGGGAAGAAGGGTGTTCAACATGGTGGAGCTCCCAAAGACCTGGGGCCTTGTAGGAGCTGGCTTGCCAGCGATCAGGCAGCACGCGGTATCTCGCCAGTGCCGATCGCCGGCAAGCCGGCTCCTACAGGAAGTGGCTTAGAAATCCTTGCACAGGCGCAGTGCGTCGTAGATCGCGGCATGGGTGTTGCGCTGGGACACGCAGTCGCCGATGCGGAACAACAGGTAGCCCTCCCCCGTCTCGCTCAGGCACGGCTGCGGCTTGATCGCGAACAGCGCCTCGACGTCCATCTGGCCCTTGTTGCGCGAACCTTCCTTGAGCCCGTAGTAGAGCTCTTCGTCAGGACGCACGCCGTTTTCCACCACCACCTGGTCCACCACCCGTTCTTCCCGGGCGCCGGTGTATTCGTTTTCCAGCACCGCCACCAGCTTGTCGCCCTCGCGGTACACCTTCTCCAGGGTCAGGTCCCCGGTCATGATCACTTCCTTGGGGTACAGGCTGCGGTAGTAGGTAGGGAACGAGGTGCCGCCCACGGCGATGCCCGGCTTGATGTCGTCGGTGACGATTTCCACTTGCGAACCCTTGTCGGCGATGAAGTCGGTGACCGACATGCCGGTGAACTCGCAGATGGTGTCGTACACCAGCACGTTCTTGCCCGGCGCCACCTTGCCGTCGAGGATGTCCCAACTGCTGACCACCAACCCTTCGGCGGCGCCCCAGTGCTCGTTCTGCTCGATGAACGGATGGCCGCCCACGGCCAGCACCACCACGTCGGGGCGCAGGTCGAGGATGGTCGCGGTGTCCGCCGCGGTGCCCAGGCGCAGGTCGACTTTCAGGCGCGCCAGCTCCAGCTGGTACCAACGGGTAATGCCGGCGATCTGGTCCCGTTGCGGGGCCTTGGAGGCGGTGGTGATCTGCCCGCCAATGGCTTCCTTCTTCTCGAACAGGGTCACGTCATGGCCACGTTCGGCCGCCACGCGAGCGGCTTCCATACCGGCAGGACCGGCACCGACCACCACCACCTTGCGCTTGATGCCGGTGGTTTTCTCGATGATGTGCGGCACGCCCATGTATTCACGGGACGTGGCGGCGTTCTGGATGCACAGCACGTCCAGGCCCTGATACTGGCGGTCGATGCAGTAGTTGGCGCCGACGCACTGCTTGATCTGGTCGATCTGGCCCATCTTGATCTTGGCGATCAGGTGCGGGTCGGCCATGTGCGCGCGGGTCATGCCCACCATGTCGACGTAACCGCCTTCGAGAATCCGCGTGGCCTGGTTCGGGTCCTTGATGTTCTGTGCGTGCAGCACCGGCACCTTGACCACTTCTTTGATGCCCGCCGCCAGGTGCAGGAACGGCTCCGGCGGGAAGCTCATGTTGGGGATCACGTTGGCCAGGGTGTTGTGGGTGTCGCAGCCCGAACCCACCACGCCGATGAAGTCCAGCATGCCGGTGTCGTCGTAATACTTGGCGATCTGCTTCATGTCCTCATGGGACAGGCCGTCCGGGTGGAACTCGTCGCCGCACAGGCGCATGCCCACGCAGAAATCGTCGCCCACTTCAGCGCGTACCGCCTTGAGCACTTCCAGGCCGAAACGCATGCGTTTCTCGAAGGTGCCGCCCCATTCGTCGGTGCGCTTGTTGACCCGTGGGCTCCAGAACTGGTCGATCATGTGCTGGTGCACCGCCGACAGCTCGACACCGTCCAGGCCACCGGCCTTGGCCCGGCGCGCGGCCTGGGCGTAGTTGCCGATCACCCGCCAGATCTCCTCCGGCTCGATGGTCTTGCAGGTGGCGCGGTGCACTGGCTCGCGCACCCCGGACGGCGACATCAGGGTCGGCCAGTTGAAACCGTCCCAGCGCGAGCGCCGGCCCATGTGGGTAATCTGGATCATGATCTTGGCGCCATGCTTGTGCATGGCGTCGGCCAGGTTCTGGAAATGCGGGATGATCCGGTCGGTGGACAGGTTCACCGAGCTCCACCACTCCTGGGGGCTGTCGATGGCCACCACCGAGGAACCGCCACAGATCGCCAGGCCGATGCCGCCCTTGGCCTTTTCCTCGTAGTACTTCACATACCGTTCGGTCGTCATGCCGCCGTCGGTGGCGTAGACCTCGGCGTGCGCAGTGCTCAGCACACGGTTGCGGATGGTCAGTTTGCCGATCTGGATCGGCTGGAACATCGCTTCGAAAGCCATTTTTCTTAACTCCGCTTACAACGGTTTGACGACGAACAGGCCATCGTCGTGGCCTTCTTCGGAACCACCGTAAACCTGCTCTGCCACGGTGCGGATCTTGCTGCCACGGGCCGCCAGGATCTGGTCCATGGCACCGGCGAACCAGCCGGTGAACATGTAGTCCACCTTGCGCCCGACCTTGCCGTACACGTAGACGAAGGCCGAGTGTTCGAGCTTGACGCTGGCGGTGCCTTTATCCAGGTCGATGTCCTGGATCTTGAACAGGCCCCAGCCGCGCTGGGACAGGCGCTTCATGTAGTGCTCGAACACCGCGACGCCTTCCAGGCCGTGGCATTCGGCTTCTTTTTCACACCAGTGCCAGGCGGACTTGTAGCCGGCCTTGTAGAGGATCTCGGCGTAGGCATCGGCGCCCAATACCTCCTCGATGCCCATGTGGTTGTTGACGAAGAAATGCCGTGGCACGTAGAGCATCGGCAGGGCGTCGGAGGTCCAGACACCGGTTTCGCTGTCGACTTCGATAGGCAATTGCGGGGCGATCTTGGCCATGTTTCAAAACTCCGGAATTCTGTGGATAAGTACGTCTGTAGCCGCTGCCGCAGGCTGCGAAAAGGCTCGAAGAGCCTTCCGAGGGCCGCAAGAGCGCGTCTCCTTCGGAGCCGATCGCAGCCTGCGGAAGCGGCTACAGGAATGTGCTGTGGGGGGTGGCCTTATTCGCCCCAGACGTCCTTCAGGACGCTGACCCAGTTCTCGCCCATGATCTTGCGCACCACGCGCTCGCTGTGGCCGCGCTTGAGTAGGGTCTCGGTGAGGTTGGGGAACTCGCCCACGGTGCGGATGCCCAGGGGGTTGATGATCTTGCCGAAGTTGGTCAGGCGCCGGGCGTAGCCCTTGTCGTGGGTCAGGTATTCGAAGAAGTCCTGGCCATGGCCCTGGGTGAAGTCGGTACCGATGCCAATCGAATCTTCACCGACGATGTTCATGGTGTATTCGATGGCTTCGGCGTAGTCGTCGATGGTCGAATCGATGCCCTTGGCCAGGAACGGCGCGAACATGGTCACGCCGACGAAACCGCCGTGGTCGGCGATGAATTTCAGTTCGGCATCGGACTTGTTGCGCGGGTGCTCCTTGAGCCCCGACGGCAGGCAGTGGGAGTAGCAGACCGGCTTCTTGGATTCGAGGATCACTTCCTCGCTGGTCTTGGAGCCAACGTGGGACAGGTCGCACATGACCCCGACGCGGTTCATCTCGGCGACGATCTCGCGGCCGAACCCGGAGAGCCCGCCATCACGCTCGTAGCAGCCGGTGCCCACCAGATTCTGGGTGTTGTAGCACATCTGCACGATGCCCACGCCCAGCTGTTTGAACACCTCGACGTAGCCGATCTGGTCTTCGAAGGCATGGGCATTCTGGAAGCCGAAGAGGATGCCGGTCTTGCCCAGCTCCTTGGCCTTGCGAATGTCCGCGGTGGTGCGCACGGGCATCACCAGGTCGCTGTTTTCGCGTATCAGCTTCTGGCTGGAGGCAATGTTGTTGACCGTGGCCTGGAAACCTTCCCAAACCGACACGGTGCAGTTGGCTGCGGTCAGGCCGCCCTTGCGCATGTCCTCGAACAGCTCGCGGTTCCACTTGGCAATGATCAGCCCGTCGATAACGATGCTGTCGGCGTGTAGTTCGGCTGGGCTCATCAGGCTGTCCCCTTATTGGCGATTCATGCGCCGAATCGTCTGCCGGCGCTTTGGGGTCAGCATATGCTTGAGGGCCGGGGCGCCTGGGTGCAAAAACGACAGGGGAATTGCCGAAAGCGTCAAGCGCCGACAAAGGGCCGGACGGAGGGCACGGGTGGCCTCTGTTCTTTGCCCAGGGCTTGCGCCAGAATTCGCCGCTTCAACGAAAGCGTCACTGGATGAGGGCAGCGCTGCAATGAAACCGATCTTCCTGGCCTTGTTACTGATAACGACAGGCGTACAGGCGGCCGAAGAGGCCGACAACACGCCCTGCGACGGCGTGGAAAACGACGTGCAGACCCTGGAATGCGCGACCTACAACAGGACCACCGCCGAACAGTTGCTGGGCGACAACGTGCAGAGCCTGCTGGAACGCCTGGGTACCCTCTATGGCAGCGACAAAGGGCAACTGGCCGACATCAGCGCCAAAGTCAAAAATGCCCAGCAACTGTGGCAGAAGCAGCGCGATGCCGACTGCGCGATGGAGTCCTTTCCGGCCAAGCCCGGCACCAAGGCCTACACCATCGCCACTAATGACTGCCTGGCGCGCATGAGCGACGAACGCTCGGAGTTCATCGAATCCATCGCCCAGGAATGACCCGCCACCGCTAGGAGCGGGCCGGCCCGCGAAAAGCGCTCTGGCGAACCGGTTGTGGTGGCTGCGAGCGTTTCGCGAGCAGGCTCGCTTCTACAGGTCAGCGCCGGGTCAGGCGCCACCGCGAAAGCACGAGACGCCCCAGGCGGTGAGCTTGAACGGCAGGTGGTAGTGCTGGCGCGGATCATCCAGGCCGAAGCGGTACACCAGCACCTCGAGGAAGGGCACCGGCGGCAGCGCCTGGCCTTGCTCGCGATAGAACGCCGCCACGTCCAGCTCCACTTCGTAGACGCCCTGGCCGAAACTCGCCGAGCGTTCGGCAAGCTCGCTCAGCAAGCCGTTGCCGGCAATTCGCCCTGCGCAGAGCAGCTCGCCGTCCAGGCGGCGCACCCGCACCGCCATGCCTTCGGCCACCTTGCCGCTGGCGACGTCCACCACATGGATGGATAGGCCGCCGTTCATTTCCAGAAGCCCTTGTGCGCCAGGGCGGCCTCGCTCTCAAGCATCGGCCCGAACACCGGGATCTGCCGCTGCCCACGGGCGAACACTTCGCGGCACGGCAGGGAAAAGGTCGGGTTTTCCGGGTGGTCGCCGGTCAACTCCAGCAGCTCATGTTCAGACAAGGCGTAGACCACCCGACCAATGCCGGTCCAGTAGATGGCCCCGGCGCACATGCAGCAGGGCTCGGCGCTGGTGTACAGGGTGCACTCGGCCAGGGCCTGGGGGCTGAGGCGCTTGGCCGCCAGCGCCGCTGCCGCCAGCTCGGCGTGCTGGGTCGGGTCGCCTTCGGGGGGCATCGAGTTGTTGCCGGCGCTGGCGATGACCTTGCCGTCGCGATCGGCCACCAGGGCGGCGAACGGATGACGGCCGCGGGCCTTGGCCTCTTCGGCGAGCTGGATGCTCTGGCGCAGCAGGTGCAGGTCCAGTTCGGTGACGCCGGCAGGGATGGAAGAAAGAATCTGGGTCATCTTGACCTCCTTTTCATGGGCAGGAGCCGCCACAGCAATGGCGGCGAGAAAAACGTCAGTCATTGAGCTCGACATGGGCTGCCAGCACCTGGGTGGCGGCCTCACGGGGGTTGAGCAGCAGGTTGAGAACGATGGCGGTGATGGCGCCAAGGAAGATGCCGCTTTCCAGCACCAGCCTGAGGGGACCGTGCAGATGGGCGAACAGCGCCGGGAAGGACATCGGCAGCACCCCGACGCTGACCGACACCGCCACCACGATGGCGTTGCGCGTACCTTCGAACGGCACCCGCGACAGTTCCTGGATGCCGGCCACTGTAGTCATGCCGAACATCACGATGGCGCAACCGCCAAGCACCGGGGTCGGCACCGCGGCCACCAGGGCACCCAGCTTGGGAAACAGCCCCATGAGCACCATGATTGCCCCGGCCGCAGCCACCACGAAGCGGCTCTTGACCCTGGACAGCGCGATCAGCCCGGTGTTCTGGGTAAAGGCGTTGTAGGGAAAGCTGTTGAACAGCCCGCCGAGCAGGGTCGACAGGCCATCGGCGCGGAACGCATCGCCCAGGGTGCGCTGGGTGGTCGGCTTGCCGGTGAGCTTGCCGATGGCCAGGCAGTTGCCGGTGGTCTCGGCCATGATCACCAGCATCGCCAGGGTCATGATCAGGATCGGCACCAGGGAAAACTGTGGAGCCCCAAACGCCATGGGCCGGCTCAGTTCGAACCAGGCCGCCTGGCTCACCTGGGCAAAGTCGGTCATGCCGAACGCCGCGGCGATCAGGCTGCCCACCAGCAAGCCGATGAGCACGCTGAGGTTGCCGATAAAGCCCGAGAACTTGCCGTAGATCACCAGCGTCACCGCTACCGTGGCCAGCCCCAGCAGCAGGTTGGCCGGCGCGCCGAAATCGTCCGCCGCGGGGTTGCCGCCGCCGAGCCAGATCGCCGCTGCCGGCATCAGGGAAATGCCGATGATGGTGATCAGGCTGCCGATCACTACGGGCGGGAAAAACCGCAGCAAACGGCTGAACAGCGGCGCCAGGGCAATGGTGATGACGCCTGCGGCGATCACCGCGCCGAACACCTCGGTCAGGCCGAACTGCTTGCCGATCATGATCATCGGTGCCAGGGCGATGAACGAACAGCCCTGGATCAACGGCAGCCGCGCGCCAAAACGCCAGAACCCCAGGGTCTGGACCAGGGTGGCGATGCCCGAGGTCAGCAGGTTGGCGTTGATCAATAGCACCACCTGCGCCGGGGTCAGGCCCAGGGCATTGCCTAGAATCAACGGCACCGCCACCGCACCGGCATACATCACCAGCACATGCTGCAGGCCGAAGGTGAACAGCTGGCGGACGGGCAGGACCTCGTCCACGGGATGCACGCGGGAAATTGTCATGTCGCAGGTCTCCTGAAGGTGCAGCTTTTGCTTTTGTTTTGGCAGGCATCCGGGGCAAGCGCCGCCGGCAGGAAGTACGGACGTCGGGGCCATGATCTGTGCTTGAATACGATGAAACAAATGAGCAGCCATCGTTTTTAACGATGGATCAGACAGCCCTCTTCCAGGGCCGGGAGCCGCGATGCGCTTTTCGCTGGATCAACTGCAGATGTTCGTACAGGCCGCGCAAAGCGGCTCGTTCTCGGCCGCCGCACGCAAGCTGGGCAAGACCCAGTCCACCGTCAGCGTGGCCATCGGCAACCTGGAGGCGGACCTGGGGGTCGAGCTGTTCGACCGCAGCGCTCGCAGCCCGGTGCTGACGGCCACCGGGCAGAAGATGCTGCTGCAGGCCGAGGCGGTGCTGGAGCGCTGCCTGACCCTGCAGGCCAACGCCGACTGCCTGTCGCAGGTGGTGGAGCCACACCTGTCGATCGTCATCGAAACCCCCTATGGCCCGCTGATGCCGGCCCTGCGGGAGTTCGAACAGGCCTTTCCCTATGTCGACCTGCTGATCCGCCACCCGCTGTCCGGGGACGCCAGCGAGCTGGTGGCCCGGGGTGAGGCGGTGCTGGGCATCGCCTTCTCGCAACCGGGCTACCCCCAGGAGCTGGAGTTCCAGCAATTGGGCAAGCTGATCATGTTGCACGTCTGCCACCCGGACCACCCGCTGGCGCAGCTCGACAGCGTGACCTTCGACGACCTGCATGTGCACCGGCGCCTGGCCTTCAGCGCCCACGCCAACAAGCTGCCCAGCAGCGAATACCTGCGCTCCACCCAGCTGTGGCAGGCGGAAAACTACCTGGCGCTGCTGGAAATGGTCCGCGCCGGCCTGGGCTGGGCCACCCTGCCGCGGCAACTGATCCAGCGTGAACTGGCCAAGGGCGAGCTGGTGGAACTGCAACTGGGGGCCTACCCCCATACCGACTGGCTGATCGGCGTCGACCTGCTCTGGGCCCGACAACGGGTGATGGGCAAGGCCGAGCGCTGGCTCAAGGAGCGGCTGCTGCGCCAGAAGGTGTACGAGGTGGACCGGCGCGGGCAGTCCACGACCTGGTAATGCTGGCGCGGGCAACAAAGGAACAAGGTTCTGCACTTGGCCGGGCAGGAAATATAAGCAAGGATTCGTATTCCTTATAAAAGACTTATATAGTCCGCCATGAACGAGATCCTCTGGAGTAGAAAAGCGGTCAAGCAGTTGATGCGACTGCACCACGAGCATCAGGTCCAGGTTCGCGATGCGATTGCCCTGCTGGCCGACATGCCCGCCAGTGGCAACGTCAAAGCCCTGTCCGGCCACACTTATGCCTATCGTCTTCGGGTCGGGCAGTACCGGGTCCTGTTCGACTGGGACGGAGCCATACACATCGTCAGTGTTCAAGAGGTCAAGAAACGTGATGAACGTACCTACTGACATCCAGATCATCCACGGCCCGGACGGCAGCCCGGCATTCGTGGTGATTCCCTACGCGCAGTACATGGCGCAGTACAAGGAAGCCGATCTGATACCCCATGACGTGGTCAGCCGCATGGTCGACGGCGCCACGCCGATCCGCGCCTGGCGCGAGCACCTGCACCTCACCCAGGACGAAGTCGCCAGGCGCCTGGGGATCTCCCAGCCGGCCTTTGCCCAGCAGGAAAGCGTCGCCCGGCCGCGCCGGGCCACCCGGGAAAAGATCGCCGCCGCCTTCGGCATACGCGCCGACCAGCTGGAGCTGTAAGCTGCGCCTCACTCACTGATTGAAAGGGTTCCCCATGAGCATCTGCGGTATCGAGATCAAAGGCAGCGAAGCCATCTTCGCCCTCGCCACCCTGCAAGACGGCGCGGTGCAACACCAGCCGCTGGCCACCAAGAAAATCGCCCTGGAAGACGATGACGAGGCCGCCAACGTCAAGGCCTTCGCCAGCCAGGTCGGGGCCTTCGTGCGCGAACACGGGATCACCCGCATCGCCATCAAGAAGCGCAGCAAGAAAGGCGAGTTCGCCGGCGGCCCCACCACCTTCAAGATCGAAGGCGTGTTTCAGTTGCTGGAGAATTGCGAGGTGACCCTGCTGTCGCCCCAGACCATCAACGCCCAGTACAAGAAGCACGGCTTCGCTCTGGCCGCGAGCCTCAACAAATACCAGCACGAAGCCTATAAGGTAGCCTGCACAGCACTCAAGATTTAAAAGCAACGAATCGCTTTAGAAACTAGAAAGACACTTCAAGGAAAGAAAATGAAATACAGCATCAAAAAAAACCCAATTACATGGACCACCCTGAGTGGTCTAGGCAACTCCAAGGCAATTAAATCGATCAGCTTCTGGTTTATTGCGATACCAATACTTGCAAAACTAACCGAGAAATTTCCTTCAGAAATAAACCTAGGAATTTTTCAAACCCCAATCTTATTGAACTGGGACATTCCATTCAGCTTAAAAGTCTTATATGGCGCTACTCTTCTGTTCACAACCGCAAATATTTTATACTCTTTATACGCACCAAAAATAATAAAAGATTATAAGACCTTTGCTGAGTTCAAAGAAAAAGAAGGCAGCTTCGAGTCACTAAAGCAAATGTTCGAAGAGTTACTAGAGAGAAGTTCCGCCGATTACCAAGATACACTCATAAAAGATTTTTTCGGACATGTGACTAGCAACGAAGCTGAAAAAAGCTACATCAGTAACCTTAGGAATAGGTTTGATGCATGTACTGTGAGTACAGAACATCACGCTGACGCTTTCTCCAACATTAAAGGCGCCTTCAATGTTGAGCGCCCCACCATCACAAAAATCATTATGACGTTTTATGCATTTGGCTTTATTTGCCTAGCCTTCCTACTGATCCAAAACATCCAGTATGTCTATTTCGGATAGCTTATATTTATAACCTAGCCCCTTAAAGCTTAAGCTCACCGAAAGCGCTATCGAACTATCCTCAAAAGCGAGTTTGTTTTTTCAACTAATCGAGACCCTACGGTCTTCCCGGGGACAATTCACGAAACGCGCGCGGTAACTGCGGGTGAAGTAGGACGGCGATTCAAACCCGCAGGCAATGCTCACCTCCAGCACGCTCATGTCGGTCTGGCGCAGCAGTTTGCGGGCTTTCTCCAGGCGCAGGCCCAGGTAGAAATTGCTCGGGGTGTCGTTGAGGTGCAGGCGGAACAGGCGCTCCAGCTGGCGCCGGGTGACCTTGATCGACTCGGCCAGGGCCAGGGTACTCAGGGGCGGTTCGCTGTGCTGTTCCATTTCGCCGATCACCTGCACCAGCTTCTTGTTGCTGATGCCGTAGCGGCTGGCGACTTCCATGCGCTGGTGATCCTTGCGCGGGCGGATGCGCCCCAGCACGAACTGCTCGCTGACCTGGACCGCCAGTTGCGGGCCGTGGGCCTGGGCGATCAGGTCGAGCATCATGTCGATGGACGCCGTGCCGCCGGCACAGGTGATGCGCCGTCGATCGATCTCGAACAGCTCCTGGGTCACGCTCAGTTGCGGGTAGGACTCCTTGAAGGCCTCGATGGCCTCCCAGTGCAAAGTCACCCGGTGCCCCTCCAGCAAACCGCTCTCGGCAAGGATCACGCTACCGGTGTCGATCCCGCCCAGGGTCACGCCCTCCATCTCCAGCCGCCGCAACCAGTGCTCCAGGGCCGGGGTGAGAAACTTCAGCGGCTCGAAACCGGCCACCACCCACAAGGTCGCGCCTTTCTTCAGCGGCTCCAGGGCCGCATCGACATTCACCGACATGCCATTGCTGGCCAGCACCGCGCCGCCGTCGGCGCTCAGCACATGCCAGCGGTACAGCTCGCCACGAAAGCGGTTGGCCACCCGTAGCGGCTCGATGGCCGAGATGAAACCGATGGCGGAAAACCCCGGCATCAGCAGGAAATAGAAGTCCTGGGACATGCAACGCACTCCGTCGACGGCCAGCGTGGGCCTTGTGATACGCCAAATGCCCCCATGCCACAAGGGGGCAGGTCGCTGCAGTGCAAGAGTCGGTCGCCGCTGTGCGCTTGCCACCGGCGGCGCCTGCGTACCTTGGCAACACCTGCGCACAAAGACGCCGGGACCGACAATAACGACCTGCCGAGGAAAGCATCATGAAACGACTGATCAGCAGCTGTGTGCTTGCGCTTAGTGGTAGCGTTTTTCTGAGCAGCGGGGCCCTGGCCGCCGATGCCGCCAGTTGCCAGAACGTGCGCCTGGGCGTGGTCAACTGGACCGACGTGATCGCCACCAGCGCCCTGACCCAGGTCCTGCTCGACGGCCTCGGCTACAAGACCAAGCAGACCAGTGCTTCCCAGCAGATCATCTTCGCCGGCATCCGTGACCAGCGCCTGGACCTGTTCCTGGGCTACTGGAACCCGCTGATGACCCAGACCATCACCCCCTTCGTCGACGCCAACCAGGTCAAGGTCCTGGCCGAACCGAGCCTCAAGGACGCCCGCGCCACCCTGGCCGTGCCGGCCTACCTGGCGGACAAGGGGCTGAAGACCTTTGCCGACATCGCCAGGTTCCAGAAGGAACTGGGGGGCAAGATCTACGGCATCGAACCGGGTTCGGGAGCCAATACGCAGATCAAGGAAATGATCGCCAAGAACCAGTTCGGCCTGGGCAAGTTCCAGTTGGTGGAGTCCAGTGAGGCGGGCATGTTGTCGGCGGTGGCCCGGGCGGTGAAACGCAACGAAGCCATCGTGTTCTTCGGTTGGGCGCCGCACCCGATGAACGTCAACTTCAAGATGACCTACCTCAGCGGCAGCGAAAACGCCCTGGGGCCCAACGAAGGCCAGGCCACGGTGTGGACCGTCACCGCGCCTAACTACGCCGAGCAGTGCCCGAACGTGCACCGGCTGTTGACCAACCTGACCTTCAGCGCCGAAGACGAGAGCCGCATGATGCAGCCGCTGCTGGATCACAAGGATGCCCTGGAATCCGCGCGGCAATGGCTCAAGGACCACCCGCAGGACCAGCAGCGCTGGCTGGAAGGGGTCACCACCTTCGATGGCAAGCCGGCCGCCGAACACCTGCAACTGACCAGCAAATAAGCCACCGCCACTGCCGCCCCGCAGCCCGCCCTGGGCTGCGCACGGCCACCTCACGCCCTCAGCAAACACGCCTGTAAGGAACCGCACCATGAACCACGACGTCATCATCACCTGCGCACTCACCGGTGCTGGCGACACAACCGCCAAGAGCCCGCACGTGCCGGTCACCCCGAAACAGATCGCCGCGGCCGCCGTAGAAGCCGCCAAGGCCGGCGCCACCGTGGTGCACTGCCATGTGCGCGACCCCGCCACCGGCAAGTTCAGCCGCGATGTGGCGCTGTACCGCGAAGTGATGGAACGGATCCGCGAGGCCGACATCGACATCATCGTCAACCTCACCGCCGGCATGGGCGGCGACCTGGAGATCGGCGGCGGCGAGAACCCCATGGAGTTCGGCCCCAACACCGACCTGGTCGGCCCCTTGACCCGCCTGGCCCACGTCGAGGAACTGCTGCCGGAGATCTGCACCCTGGACTGCGGCACCCTGAACTTCGGCGACGGCGACACCATCTACGTCTCCACCCCGGCCCAACTGCGGGCCGGCGCCAAGCGTATCCAGGAGCTGGGAGTGAAGGCCGAGCTGGAAATCTTCGACACCGGGCACCTGTGGTTCGCCAAGCAGATGATCAAGGAAGGCCTGCTGGACAACCCGCTGTTCCAGCTGTGCCTGGGCATTCCCTGGGGCGCCCCGGCGGACACCACCACCATGAAGGCCATGGTCGACAACCTGCCGGCGGACGCAGTCTGGGCCGGCTTCGGGATTGGCCGCATGCAGATGCCCATGGCTGCGCAAGCGGTGCTGCTGGGGGGCAACGTGCGGGTCGGCCTGGAAGACAACCTGTGGCTGGATCGCGGCGTGCTCGCCACCAACGGCCAACTGGTGGAACGGGCCACGGAAATCCTCAGCCGCCTCGGCGCCCGGGTCCTGACCCCGGCCGAAGGTCGGCAGAAAATGGGCCTGAAGCAACGCGGCTGACCCCAATCCACCTCTCCCTCCGTAGGAGCGAGCTTGCTCGCGAAGAGGCCGTCACATCCGAGCTCGTAGCAGCCGGCGTGCCGGCGAAGGGGCCCGCAAGGCCGCCAATAGCTTCGCTGGCAAGCCAGCTCCTACGAACTCTTTATCCAGGAAGACGCGATGACTTTTATTACCGATATCAAAACTTTCGCCGCCCTGGGCAGCGGCGTGATCGGCAGCGGCTGGGTGGCCCGAGCCCTGGCCCACGGCCTCGACGTAGTGGCCTGGGACCCGGCGCCCGGCGCCGAAGCGGCCCTGCGCAAGCGCGTCGCCAACGCCTGGGGCGCGCTGGAAAAACAAGGGCTGGCCCCCGGAGCATCACAACAGCGCCTGCGCTTCGTCGACACCATCGAGGAGTGCGTGAAGGATGCCGACTTCATCCAGGAAAGCGCTCCCGAACGCCTGGAGCTCAAGCTGGAACTGCACAGCAGAATCAGCGCCGCGGCCAAGCCTGAGGCGCTGATCGGCTCCAGCACCTCGGGCCTTTTGCCCAGCGAATTCTACGAGGGCTCGACCCACCCGGAACGCTGCGTGGTGGGCCACCCGTTCAACCCGGTGTACCTGCTGCCACTGGTGGAGGTGGTGGGCGGCAAGCGCACCGCGCCCGAAGCGGTCCAGGCCGCGATCAAGGTCTATGAATCCCTGGGGATGCGCGCCCTTCACGTGCGCAAGGAAGTACCCGGGTTCATCGCCGACCGTCTTCTCGAAGCGCTGTGGCGCGAGGCCCTGCACCTGGTCAACGACGGCGTGGCGACCACCGGGGAAATCGACGATGCGATCCGCTTTGGCGCCGGCCTGCGCTGGTCGTTCATGGGCACCTTCCTCACCTACACCCTGGCGGGCGGCGACGCCGGCATGCGCCACTTCATGGCCCAGTTCGGCCCGGCGCTGCAACTGCCCTGGACCTACCTGCCGGCCCCGGAGCTGACCGACAAGCTGATCGACGACGTGGTCGAAGGCACCGCCGAGCAACTGGGCACCCACAGCATTGCGGCCCTGGAGCGCTATCGTGATGACTGCCTGCTGGCGGTGCTGGAGGCGGTGAAAACCACCAAGGCCAAACACGGCATGCACTTTCACGACTAACCCAACCCCGTAGGAACTGGCTTGCCGGCGAACGGGCCGCCAAGCCAGGCGCAAACCCAACGGACACCTTCGCCGGCAAGCCGGCTCCTACCGTTATCCGGTGACCTTATGCCTGCCCTGACCACCTACAGCACCCGCATCATCAGCGACTGGGTCGATTACAACGGCCATCTGCGCGATGCCTTCTACCTGCTGATCTTCAGCTATGCCACTGACGCCCTGATGGATCGCCTGGGGCTCGACAGCGACAACCGCGAAGCCAGCGGCCACTCGCTGTTCACCCTGGAACTGCACCTGAACTACCTGCATGAGGTGAAGCTCGACACCGAGGTCGAAGTGCGCACCCAGGTCATCGGCCACGATCGCAAGCGCCTGCACCTCTACCACAGCCTGCACAGACTCGATGATCCCCGGGAGCTGGCAGGCAACGAGCAAATGCTGCTCCACGTCGACCTGGCCGGGCCGCGTTCGGCGCCGTTCAGCGAGCCGGTGCTGCAACGCCTGCAAACCCTGGCCGCCGAGCAGGCGGACCTGCCGCGCCCGGCCTGCCTCGGCCGGGTGATCGCCCTGCCCGCGGCAAAATAGCCCTCAGAAGAAAAGGAGATCGCCGTGAACACCGCCGCCCTTGCCGACTACCGCAGTTACCCGTTGATCAGCGCACTGGCCACTGTCCAGGTCCTGCCGGACCGGCTCCAGGTGCACTGGGCCGACGGCCGTCTCAGCCCTTTTCACCATCAATGGCTGCGGGACAACTGCCCTTGCCCGCAATGCGTCTACAGCGTGACCCGCGAACAGGTGCTGGAAATCGTCGATGTTGCCGAAGACCTCGAGTGCAACGCCGCACGCATTGATGCCGACGGCTGCCTGAACCTCGACTGGGCGGACGGCCACCGCAGCCGCTTCGACCCCGGCTGGCTGCGGGCCCATGCCTATGATCGACAGTCGCGCGAAGAACGACAGGCCGCCAAGGCCCGGCACTCGCTGTGGGACGCCAGCCTGCAACTGCCCGAGTTCCAGTACCAGGCGCTGATGGAGGACCCCCAGGTGCTGCTGCAATGGCTGCTGGCCCTGCGCGATACCGGCCTGACCCAGGTCCGTGGCGCGCCCACCGAACCCGGCTCGCTGGCCCTGATTGCGCGGCGTATTTCGTTTATCCGCGAAAGCAATTTCGGCGTGCTGTTCAACGTGCAGTCCAAGGCCGATGCCGACAGCAACGCCTACACCGCCTTCAATCTGCCGCTGCACAGCGACCTGCCGACCCGCGAGCTGCAACCGGGGCTGCAATTCCTGCATTGCCTGGTGAATGACGCGGTAGGCGGCGAAAGCATTTTCGTCGACGGCTTCGCCATTGCCGACGCCTTGCGCCGGGAAGACCCCGAAGCGTTCCGCGCCCTGTGCGAAATTCCCGTGGAGTTTCGCAACAAGGACCGCCACAGCGACTACCGCTGCCTGGCGCCGGTCATCGCCCTGGATGCCCGGGGCCAGGTCGCGGAAATCCGCATGGCCAATTTCCTGCGTGGCCCCTTCGACACCACGGAAGAACAGATGCCCCGGCTGTACCGCGCCTACCGGCGCTTTATCGCCCTGACCCGCGAAGCAAGGTTCCGGGTCATCCGCCGCCTGGACCCGGGCCAGCTCTGGTGCTTCGACAACCGCCGCACCCTGCACGCGCGCAACGCCTTCGACCCGGCCAGCGGCGCCCGGCACTTCCAGGGCTGCTACATCGACCGCGACGAACTGCTCTCCAGAATCCTGGTGCTGCAGCGCTGATCCTCACCCCACCCGCCCCCGGCTCCCCTGTAGGAGCCGGCTTGCCGGCGAAACTTGCCGGAGAGCTTTCCACAGGCCAAAAAAAGCCCCGATCAAGCCGTGACAGGATCGAGGCAGGGACTACTTCTGAGGAGCTGCGGTGAGAAGGTGACCAAACCGACACGACGCGAGCTGGTTTCAGTCTGCCCACTCTGCCTTCCCGCGAGTTAGCCGAGAGCGACCTGCTCATAGGTAATAGGGCCACTGCCACGCCTTCAGATGTCCTCGGTATACAGCACCACCGTCACATAGAAATAGCCGATCTTGTGCCAATCCTGGCGCCGGTTGTAGGGCGTCTCTTCAGAGCCCATGCCAACCTGGTAATTACTCCCGGTCTTTTTATCCCTATAGGAAATGAAACCCTTCGTTTCCCAGCCGCAGCAGACAAACCTGAGCCCCTCCTGCTCCCCCAACTCCCGCTGCAGATAGCGCTCTACCTCATGGGCGTCCTTACCTTTGACCCGGTAACTGGCAGTCAGCGGTGCGCCCTGATCCTGGGGCCTCGACTCACAACGGAAAAACTCCAGGGACTTCGGTGGATCGGTCATGGCCTTCAGAAAATCGCCGCACTCGGGAGCGGCCAGAGCGGCGCCGGAAACCATCAACAACAAACAGGCGAACCCCATTCTGAACATCACTTTCATCCACTCCAGCTCCATGGTTTGCCACTCGGCGGCCATCCTACCGAACACCCAGCGCTTGCACAGAGTGTCTTTGCGCGGCAGGAGCGCTCATTACCCCACCCTTCAGGCAAGCCCGAGGCCTCACAAGCAAACGCCGCAAGACTTGATTGCGCCGCCTTTTCCCAACGCTGTGGCAACCGGCCATGGCCATCGACTTAGCCGAAAACGACCTGTTCATAGGTAAACGGGCCATCGCGACAATCTGCCCTTGCCGCCACCCGGACGCCCTACCAGAATCGGCTCACGACCACGCTCCCTGAACAAGGATAAGAGTCATGATGCACGCGGATCTGATTGACCAGGACGACCTGCTGGGACAACTCCGGGCCCTGGGTTTCGAAATGCCCGCAGGCGCCAGCGCCGAGCAGGCCTGCGAATGTGCGGTAAGGGGCTTGAGCGATGCACGGGCCAAGGCGCTCAAGGGCATGGTCGAGCAGATGCTCACCGGCAATGCGACCATCCTGCCTGCCGTACGCCAGGCCATCGACCGCCAACTGCTGCCGGCCCTGGCCGAGTACCAGCAGCAAAAACGCGCGTGAACGCCCCCGGGGCCCGGGCGGGTTGCTAAAGTGGGTTTCCTCCACAAACCACAGGCCCGCTCATGACCCCCATTGAACCTGGTTCATCCGCCAACGCTGGCGGGTGGCTGCAATTGCGCCAGGGCCTGTGGCCCGATTGCCCGCAGGATGAACACCAGGCCGAAATCCAGCAGATTCTGGCCGAGCCCCAGCGCTACGGCTGCTGGCTGGCCTGCACCGAGAACGGTGAGGCCGTGGGCCTGGCCGAGGCTGCATTGCGCCACGACTACGTCAACGGCACCGACAGCTCCCCCGTGGTCTTTCTTGAAGGCATCTATGTGGCCCCCGGGCATCGTCGCCAGGGCATTGCCCAGCGCCTGATCGAGCAGGTCGCCTATTGGGGGCAACAACAGGGATGCGTGGAAATGGCCTCGGACACCAGCCTCGACAACCTGGCCAGCCAGGATCTGCACCACGCGCTGGGCTTCGAGGAAACCGAGCGCGTGGTGTATTTCAAGAAGCGCCTGTGACTACAGGCGCACGCTGGCGAAGGTCGATTCGTTGCGTGCCTGGCTCAGGGCCGACAATGGCCCGGACAGCGGCGCCAAAACCATGGCTTGCGGCAGCGGCATCATCGCCACCT
The DNA here is from genome assembly GCF_059418825.1 of Pseudomonas sp. GW821-FHT07F01. Classification (NCBI taxonomy): domain Bacteria; kingdom Pseudomonadati; phylum Pseudomonadota; class Gammaproteobacteria; order Pseudomonadales; family Pseudomonadaceae; genus Pseudomonas; species Pseudomonas sp. GW821-FHT07F01. The sequence continues at coordinate 638,043 of NZ_JBWKQO010000003.1, read as the reverse complement.
GCTGGGTGGTGTTGGAACCGATGCGCTCGTCACGCGGTGGAATGCCGAAGTACTCGCGGTAGCACTTGGAGAAGTGCGGCGTGGAGACAAAACCACAGACCGACGCCACTTCGATGATCGACATGGGAGTCTGCTTGAGCAGTTGCCGGGCGCGGATCAGCCGCAGCTTGAGGTAGTAGCGCGACGGCGAGCAATGCAGGTACTTCTGGAACAGCCGCTCCAGCTGTCGCCGGGACACGGCGACGTACACCGCCAGTTCGTCGAGGTCGATCGGCTCTTCGAGGTTGGCTTCCATCAGGGCGACGATTTCCTGCAGCTTGGGCTGGTTGGTGCCCAGCATGTGCTTGAGGGGTACGCGCTGGTGATCCTGCTCGTTGCGGATGCGCTCGTAGACGAACATTTCCGAGATCGCCGCCGACAGCTCGCGGCCATGATCGCGGCTGATCAGGTGCAGCATCATGTCCAGCGGCGCGGTGCCGCCGGAGCTGGTGAAGCGGTTGCGGTCGAGGGTGAACAGGCGGGTGCTCATGGCCACCCGGGGAAAGGCTTCCTGCATCGACGCCAGGCATTCCCAGTGCACGCTGCAATCGAAGCCGTCCAGCAGGCCGGCGCAGGCCAGGGCCCAGCTGCCGGTACATACCGCGCCCAGACGGCGCGACTGGCGGGCCTGGCTCTGCAGCCAGGACACATGTTCGCGGGTGACGGTGCGCTGGATGCCGATACCGCCGCAGACAATCACGGTATCGAGGCTGGGGGCTTTGTGCATCGCGGCATCGGGGGTGATCTGCAGACCGTCACTGGCCCAGACCTGGCCACCATCGACGCTGAGGGTGGTCCAGCGATACAGCTCGCGACCGGACAGTTGGTTGGCCATGCGCAGGGGTTCGACTGCGGAGGCCAGGGAAATCAGCGTGAAATTGTCCAGCAGCAGAAAGCCGATGGATTGAGGCGCACGGTTCTGGGGTTGGGCCCCGGAGTTGAACGACGTCATCGCGATATCTCCTCACACAAAGCGGGTGATGGCCTCAGGCGGAGGCTCTTTTTATGTGCCCTGTTCCTCAAGGGAGACGGGCTTGATATTCACAGAGCAATTGCCATGCCTAAAGTTGAATGGGCATTCAATAACTCCTGAAAACGACGTCGCGACGTGTCTACATAGCCCTTGTCAATGTGCGGATAAGAAGCGCCGCCGTCGGCGTGCGATGGCCAGGCCCAGAGAGCTGTGAGCAGTTAGGTAGCACTTGCGCGGCAGGCACTTCGCACAGGGGCGGGCGAGTGTCACTCAAAGCACAACCGGGCCACGGGCACGGGGGCTGCCCGGCCCGGTTGGCGACTTGTCTATTCACGACGCGCTAAAAGGTGGCGCGCCCCTGGGCATGTGAGCGATTTGTGCGCGCCGGCAATCAGCACTCCACGGCGCTGACCGCCAGGCCGCCACGGGAGGTTTCCTTGTATTTGTCGTGCATGTCGGCGCCGGTATCACGCATGGTGCGAATCACCCGGTCCAGGGAAATGAAATGCTGGCCATCGCCGCGCAAGGCCATTTGCGCGGCATTGATCGCCTTCACCGCGGCAATCGCGTTGCGCTCGATGCACGGCACCTGCACCAGCCCGCCCACCGGATCACAGGTCAGGCCGAGGTTGTGCTCCAGGCCGATCTCCGCGGCGTTGCACAACTGCTCCGGGGTCGCCCCGAGAATTTCCGCCAGCCCGGCCGCCGCCATGGCGCAGGCCGAACCCACTTCACCCTGGCAGCCGACTTCGGCACCGGAGATGGAGGCGTTCTTCTTGCACAGGATGCCGATGGCCGCCGCGCCGAGAAAGAAATCCACCACGTTGGCGTCGGTGACGTCTTCGCTGAACTTCATGAAGTAATGCAGCACCGCCGGAATGATCCCCGCCGCGCCGTTGGTGGGGGCGGTGACCATGCGTCCGCCGGCGGCGTTCTCTTCGTTCACCGCCAGGGCAAACAGGTTGACCCACTCCATGGCACTGAGGGTGGAGCCGATCACATTGGGCTTGTTCAGTTCCTGCAGGCTACGGTGCAACTTGGCCGCGCGGCGACGCACATTGAGCCCGCCAGGCAGGATGCCCTCGTGCTTGAGCCCCTGCTCCACGCAGTCCTGCATGGCACGCCAGAGCGCCATCAGGCCGCTGCGGATTTCCTCTTCCGAACGCCAGACCTTCTCGTTGGCCAGCATCAGTTCGGCGACCCGCAGGTTGTGCTTCTGGCACAGGCCCAGCAGTTCCACCGCACTGGAAAAATCGTAAGGCAGCTCGCTGCGGTCCAGGTCCGCCACACCGCTGTCGGCCTGGGCCTGGTCGACGACAAAACCGCCGCCCACCGAATAGTAGGTATCGCGGTGCAGCTCACCCTCTTCGCCCGCGGCCACCAGGGTCATGGCGTTGGGGTGGAACGGCAGGTTGCGGTCCACCAGCTGCATGTCCCGGGCCCAGATGAAAGGCACTGGCAGCCGCCCGTCCAGCAACAGGGTGTCGGTTTCCCGCAGCAGCTCGATGCGCGTGCCGATCAGCGACGGGTCGATCGCGTCCGGCCACTCCCCCATCAAGCCCATGATCACCGCGTTGTCGCTGCCATGGCCGATGCCGGTGGCGGACAGCGAACCGAAGAGCTGCACCTCGACCCGGCGTACCTGCTCCAGCAGTTGCCTTTCCTTTAATACCTGGACGAACAAAGCCGCTGCGCGCATGGGCCCGACCGTGTGGGAACTGGAGGGGCCGATGCCGATCTTGAACAGGTCGAAAACACTGATAGCCATTGCTGCGTAACTCCTGGTTGAGCACTGTCCGGGCGCCGGAAACGCCCTCTGACGGAGCTGCTACGCTCAAGCTGCAATCCGCCGAGAAGGGCGCATCATCAGGCTTTTGCCAAGGCCCACGACGTCTGACACCGACTCACTCATGCCCACTAACGCCGCCAGGCGCAACGCAGGGGTTTTGGGCGTTTTTTGCGGCTCAGTTGTAGGAAAAATCGCTCGAAAACACTGTAAGCGACCTCACCGACACTGGATGCGACCCTCCCTGTACTGGATACGACGCACCCTGTAGGCGACAGATTTTCACTGGTACATGATCAGTCTCGACTCGATTGCAAGGCACGGTGGTAGAGCTGTTCCCGACACACCAACCGCCACACTTATAAGCGCGGTCCAAACGCCGCCAAAAAAACATCCAGGAGTCCCCCCTATGAAAGGTTCCCCGTCGTTGTTGTTGGCCGCCATGCTGAGTCTGCCGCTTCTGGCACAAGCCGCAGAACCGGCACAATGCAGCACCGTAAACTTCTCCGATGTCGGCTGGACCGATATCACCGTGACCACCGCCACCACCAGCGTCGTGCTCAACGCCCTGGGCTACAAGACCAAGACCACCATGATTTCCGTGCCCGTGACCTACAAGTCCCTGGCCGACGGCAAGAACATGGACGTGTTCCTCGGCAACTGGATGCCGACCATGGAAAACGACATCAAGCCCTACCGCGACGCCGGGACCGTGGCCACCCTGCGGGCCAACCTGGAAAACGCCAAGTACACCCTGGCGGTGCCCGAGTCGCTGTACGACAAGGGCCTGAAGGACTTCGCCGACATCGTCAAGTTCAAGAAGGAACTGGACGGCAAGATCTACGGCATCGAGCCGGGCAACGACGGCAACCGCACCATCCAGACCATGATCGACAAGAATGCCTTCGGCCTGAAGGACGCCGGCTTCAAGGTGGTGGAATCCAGCGAGGCAGGCATGCTGTCCCAGGTCGAGCGCGCACAGCGCCGTGACACCGCGGTGGTGTTCCTGGGCTGGGAACCGCACCCGATGAACACCCGTTTCAAGATGAAGTACCTGACCGGCGGCGACGAGTTCTTCGGCCCCAACTTCGGCCAGGCCACCATCTACACCAACACCCGCAAGGGCTATGCCGAAGAGTGCAGCAACGTCGGCCAGTTGCTGAAGAACCTGTCGTTCACCCTGAACATGGAAAGCACCCTGATGGGCAACGTGCTGGACGACAAGATGAAGCCTGAGGCGGCCGCCAAGGCCTGGCTGAAGCAGAACCCTCAGGTGCTCGATACCTGGCTCGCCGGCGTGACCACCATTGACGGTAAACCTGGCCTGGAGGCCGTGAAAGCCAAGCTTGCACAAGCTTCAAATTAAGTAGTGCGCTTACGCCGGGCGGGCTCGCCCGCCCGGGCTGTTTTTCCCTTGCATGCGGACGTTCAATACCATGCTCACTGATCAGAAAATCCCCCTGGGCCAGTACATCGCGGCTTTCGTCGAGTGGTTGACGAAGCACGGCGCCAGCACCTTCGACGCGATCGCTACCACCCTGGAAACCATGATCCACGGCGTGACGTTCGCGCTGACCTGGTTCAACCCCCTGGCCCTGATCGGCCTGATTGCCCTGCTGGCGCACCTAATCCAGCGCAAATGGGGCCTGACCGCCTTTGTCGTGCTGTCCTTCCTGTTGATCCTCAACCTGGGGTACTGGCAGGAAACCATGGAAACCCTGGCCCAGGTGCTGTTCGCCACCCTGGTCTGCGTGCTCATCGGCGTACCGCTGGGCATAGTCGCGGCGCACAAGCCGCTGTTCTACACCATGATGCGGCCGGTGCTGGACCTGATGCAGACCGTGCCCACCTTCGTCTACCTGATCCCGACCCTGACCCTGTTCGGCCTGGGGGTGGTGCCCGGCTTGATTTCCACGGTGGTGTTCGCCATCGCCGCGCCGATCCGCCTGACCTACCTGGGCATTCGCGATGTTCCACAAGAGTTGATGGACGCCGGCAAGGCCTTTGGCTGCTCGCGCCGTCAGTTGTTGTCGCGCATTGAACTGCCCCACGCCATGCCGAGCATCGCCGCCGGCATTACCCAGTGCATCATGCTGTCGCTGTCGATGGTGGTGATCGCCGCCCTGGTGGGCGCCGATGGCCTGGGCAAGCCGGTGGTCAACGCCCTCAATACCGCGGATATCGCCCTGGGCTTCGAAGCCGGCCTGGCCATTGTGCTGCTGGCGATCATGCTCGACCGCATCTGCAAGCAACCTGAAGCCAAAGTAGGAGGTGACGCATGAGCATTATCCGCTTCGACAAGGTCGACGTGATTTTCTCCAAGGACCCGCGCGAGCCCCTCAAGCTGCTGGACCAGGGCATGACCCGCAACGAGATCCTGAAGAAGACCGGGCAGATCGTCGGCGTCGAGAATGCCAGCCTGGACATCGAGAAAGGCGAGATCTGCGTGCTGATGGGCCTCTCCGGTTCCGGCAAGTCGAGCCTGCTGCGCTGCATCAACGGCCTGAACACCGTGAGCCGCGGCAAGCTGTTCGTCGAGCATGAAGGCAAGCAGATCGACATCGCCTCCTGCAGCCCCGCCGAGCTGAAGATGATGCGCACCAAGCGCATCGCCATGGTGTTCCAGAAGTTCGCCCTGATGCCCTGGCTGACCGTGCGCGAAAACATCAGCTTCGGCCTGGAGATGCAGGGCCGCCCGGAAAAGGAACGGCGCAAGCTGGTGGACGAGAAGCTTGAGCTAGTGGGCCTGACCCAGTGGCGCAACAAGAAGCCCGACGAACTCTCCGGCGGCATGCAGCAGCGCGTGGGCCTGGCCCGTGCCCTGGCCATGGACGCCGATATCCTGCTGATGGACGAACCCTTCTCGGCCCTCGACCCGCTGATTCGCCAGGGCCTGCAGGACGAACTGCTGGAGCTGCAACGCAAGCTGAGCAAAACCATCGTCTTCGTCAGCCACGACCTGGATGAGGCCCTGAAGCTGGGCAGCCGCATCGCCATCATGAAAGACGGACGGATCATCCAGTACAGCAACCCGGAAGAAATCGTGCTCAACCCGGCGGACGACTATGTACGGACTTTCGTTGCCCACACCAACCCACTGAACGTGCTGTGCGGGCGCAGCCTGATGCGCAGCCTGGACAACTGCAAGCGGGTCAACGGCTCGGTATGCCTGGACCCGGGCGGCGATTCCTGGCTCGACCTGGCCGAAGGCAACACCATCAAGGGCGCACGCCGCAACGGCTCGCAGCTGGACCTGCAGAACTGGGTTCCGGGGCAAGCCGTGGAAGAACTGGGCCGACGCCCGACCCTGGTGGACTCCAGCATCGGCATGCGCGATGCCCTGCAGATCCGCTACCAGACCGGCAACAAACTGGTGCTCCACGACAACCAGAAAGTGGTGGGCATCCTTGGCGACAGCGAGCTCTACCACGCGCTGCTCGGCAAGAACCTGGGTTAAGCAGCAGACACAAAAAACGCCGCGAGCAATCGCGGCGTTTTGCTTTAACCACCCACCCCCTTCTGTAGGAGCTGGCTTGCCAGCGAACAGGCCCTGAAGCCTTGCAGCGCCCTTGAGGACGCCTTCGCCGGCAAGCCGGCTCCTACAAGGATGGGGCGGTTTTCACTCAGCTATAGACACGGCCAAGGAGCTGCCGATGGCTTTCGAACTGATCGAGCACATCCCGGGTGATCTGCTCCTGGGTGAAGCCCATCAAGTCGTATTCCTGGCTGCCGTTGTGCAGATACACCTCGGCGCGGTAGAAACGGCTGCGCACTTCGCTGTCGGCCCCTTCCGGCTGGGTCGATTCGCTAGGCGTCGCCAGGTAGCCGTCCAGGCTCACTTCATAGACGAAGGGATTGCCTTCATCCATTTCCACGCGCAGGCCCAGCAGGTTCTTCGACTTGCCCAGGTTGGTCTGCACTTCCAGGCTCAGGTTGCGCAACTGCGCCGCCGCTTCCTGCAAGGCCGGGCTGACGTGCTTGTCCATGTAGCGCTGCACCACCGACTGGGTCGGTTGCAGGTCCAGCTGGCTCAGGCGCTCGCTGAAACCGCGGCGGCCACGCTCGGCCAGTTGCGCCTGTTCCTGCTCGATCTGCACGTCCTGGCGCATGGCCTTGTGCAAGCCGAACATGAAGCAGATCAGCACCACCGAGAACGGCAGGCCGGCCAGCACCACCATGGTCTGCATGGCTTCGAAGTTGCCGGCGAACAGCAGGCCGATGGTCACCAGGGTGATCACCACCGACCAGAAGATCCGCAGCCAGTGCGGGGCGTCTTCGTCGACGTTGCCGCCCTTGCACGAAAGGTTGGCCATCATCACCGCCCCGGAGTCGGCGGGGGTCAGGAACAGCACGAAGCCGACGAAGATCGACACACCGATGACAATCTTCGAGGCCGGGTAGTGCTCGAGCAGTTGGTAGATCGCCATGGACGGCTGTTCCAACGCTGTCTTGCCCAACTCCACGGCTCCCTGATTGACCACCAGATCCAGAGCCGAGTTACCGAAGATCGACAGCCAGGCCAGGGTGAAGCCCAGGGGAATCAGCAGTACGCCGGCCACCAGTTCACGCACGGTGCGACCACGGGAAATACGCGCGATGAACATGCCTACAAATGGCGCCCAGGAAATCCACCAGGCCCAGTAGAACAGGGTCCACAGGCCCAGCCAGCGATCGGACTTGGCGCTGTCGCCCTCATACACATAGAGGTCGAAGGTCTTGAGCACTACACCGTTCAGGTAGTCGCCGATGTTCTGCACGAAGCCGTTGAGCAGGTGCAGGGTCGGGCCAAACAGCAGGACGAAGATCAGCAGGCCGCTGAACAGCACGATGTTCAGGTTGGACAGGCGGCGGATGCCGTTTTCCACGCCGGACACCGCGGCGATGGTGGCCACCGTGCTCATGACGATGATCACGATCAGCAGGTTGGTGTTGCTGTGCTCCATGCCGAACAGGTTTTCCAGGCCGGAAGACACCTGCATCGAACCAATCCCGAGGTTGGTCACCAGGCCCAGCAGGGTCACGAACATGCCGAAACCGTCCACCGCGTGGCCGGCCGCGCCCTTGACCCAGCGCTCGCCCACCAGCGGGTACAACGCCGAACGCAGCGCCAGTGGCTGGTTATGCCGATAGGCGAAGTACGCCACCGCCAGGCCCACCAGGGCATAGATGGCCCAGCCGTGCAGGCCCCAGTGCAGGAACGTCAGCTGCAGCGCCTGGCGTGCGGCCAGGTTGCTGCCCGGTACGCCTTCCGGCGGGTTGAAGTAGTGGTCCAGGGGCTCGGAAGCACCGAAGTACAGCAGCGAGATGCCGATGCCGGAGGAAAACAGCATCCCCGCCCAGGCGCCGTAGCTGAAGTCCGGGGTGTCCTGCTTGGTCCCCAGCTTGAGCTTGCCGTAGGAGGAGAACGCCAGGCCCACCACGAACACCAGGTAAGCGGCGATCACCACCATGTAGTACCAGCCGAAGCTGCGGGACAACCAGGCCTGGGCAATGCCCAGCAGTCGGCCGGCCTCTTGCGGGGCGATGATCAGAATGGCGGTCAACAACAGGATCAGCGCGGTGGAGGTGTAGAACACCCAACCGTTGACCCGCACCTTCTCCGGTGGGGTCTTTATAAGAGAGGCAGAACTCATTGCGCAGATGCTCCGGGCAGTGCGAGAGAAGGACACAAGGCAACACGGCACCCGACCAATCGGTTAGTTGGCAGCCGATCATCGGGTGTTATAAAGACACCCCGAAAACACCCGAAACCGCAAAAGCCGCGTTGCGCAACCGCATCCGGGGCCGGTGACGAACCTGCAGTTCGTCGCCTGGAACCCGGAGCGTCCTGCCCCTTCAACACGTGTGCTCTCTTGCCGGTCCACGCTATGCCGCGTGTAAGTTTCGGGCATTTTCGGAGGTCGTTTTTCCGCCATCTGCGAGCAGGAGAAACTCCCCAGGCAGCGACGATTTGTCGCAGATCTTATTCTTTGTTGATTGAACGTTCAATCAAAACAAAATAGACTGGCCCACAAGTCGACGGGCGTCATACGCCAATCGACAGGCCTAAGGAGAGGTATCAGATGCCCAAGGTCGGTATGCAACCCATACGCCGCCAGCAATTGATCGAAGCCACGCTGCAAGCGGTCGATCAGGTCGGAATGGGGGACGCCAGCATTGCGCTGATCGCCCGTTTGGCCGGTGTCTCGAACGGCATCATCAGTCACTACTTTCGGGACAAGAACGGCCTGATCGCAGCGACGATGGGTTACATCATGAGCATGCTCAACGAAGGCGTCAGAGCACGCCGCCAGGCCCTGACGGACGACAGCCCGCGCGCTCATCTGAAAGTGATCATCGAGGGCAACTTCGATGCCAGCCAGGTGAACGGCCCGGCAATGAAAACCTGGTTGGCCTTCTGGGCTTCCAGCATGCACCAGCCCGATTTGCACAGGTTGCAGCGGATCAACGACCACCGCTTGTATTCCAACCTGTGTTGCCAGTTCCGTCGTGCCCTGCCGCTCTACCATGCGCGCAAGGCAGCCCGCGGCCTGGCGGCCTTGATCGACGGTTTGTGGCTGCGTGGTGCCTTGTCGGGTGATGCATTCGACACCGACCAGGCGATACGGATCGCTTACGAATACATGGATCTACAACTGGCTAAGCAGGAGCGCTAGAGCACAAAAGAGACGCTCGGCCCCTGAACCGCCACTGATCAGCGCGCCCCGAACTTAGGGGCATGCCCGGTGGTCAAGCCCACTACTTAATGCACTTGCGAGGACACTATGGCCCGTTTCGAACTGCAAAAACTCTACATCGACGGCGGCTACACCGATGCCGGCAGCGACGCCACTTTCGATGCCATCAACCCGGCCAACGGTGAAGTTCTCGCACAAGTGCAGCGTGCGACCAAGGAAGACGTGGAACGCGCCGTGGTCAGCGCCGAGAAAGGCCAGAAGATCTGGGCCGCCATGACCGCCATGGAGCGTTCGCGCATCCTGCGTCGCGCCGTGGAAATCCTCCGCGAGCGCAACGACGAACTGGCCGCCCTGGAAACCCTGGACACCGGCAAGGCCTTCTCCGAAACCAAGTACGTGGACATCGTCACCGGCGCCGACGTGCTGGAATACTACGCTGGCCTGGTACCGGCCATCGAAGGCGAGCAGATCCCGCTGCGCACCACTTCCTTCGTCTACACCCGTCGCGAGCCCCTGGGCGTAGTGGCCGGTATCGGCGCGTGGAACTACCCGATCCAGATCGCCCTGTGGAAATCCGCACCGGCCCTGGCGGCCGGTAACGCGATGATCTTCAAGCCGAGCGAAGTGACCTCGCTGACCACCCTGAAACTGGCCGAGATCTACACCGAAGCCGGCCTGCCGGATGGCGTGTTCAACGTCCTGACCGGCAGCGGCCGCGAAGTCGGCACCTGGCTGACCGAGCACCCGCGCATCGAGAAGGTCTCCTTCACCGGCGGCACCGACACTGGCAAGAAGGTCATGGCCAGCGCTTCCAGCTCCTCGCTGAAAGACGTGACCATGGAACTGGGCGGCAAGTCGCCACTGATCATCTTCGACGACGCCGACCTGGATCGCGCCGCCGACACCGCCATGATGGCCAACTTCTACAGCTCCGGTCAGGTCTGCACCAACGGCACTCGCGTGTTCGTGCCGAGCCACCTGAAAGCCGCTTTCGAAGCCAAGATCGCCGAGCGCGTTGCGCGCATCCGCATCGGCAACCCGGAAGACGAAAACACCAACTTCGGCCCGCTGGTCAGCTTCCCGCACATGGAAAGCGTGCTGGGCTACATCGCCAAGGGTAAAGAAGAAGGTGCCCGCGTACTGTGCGGCGGCGAGCGCCTGACCGACGGCGAATTCGCCAAGGGCGCCTTCGTTGCACCGACCGTGTTCACCGACTGCACCGACGACATGACCATCGTCCGTGAAGAAATCTTCGGCCCGGTCATGGCGATCCTGACCTACGAAACCGAAGAAGAAGTGATCCGCCGCGCCAACGACACCGACTTCGGCCTGGCTGCCGGCCTGGTCACCAAGGATCTGAACCGCGCTCACCGCGTGATTCATCAGCTCGAAGCCGGTATCTGCTGGATCAACGCCTGGGGCGAGTCCGACGCCAAGATGCCGGTTGGCGGCTACAAGCAGTCGGGCGTGGGCCGTGAGAACGGCATCAGCTCGCTGAACAACTTCACCCGCATCAAGTCGGTGCAGGTCGAGCTGGGCGACTACGCCTCGGTGTTCTAAGCAGCTGTCAGCTACAAGCGGCAGGCCCAGGCAACAGCCTGGCTTGCCGCCTGCTCCCCATTCAATGCCAAGCCCGCTTCGCTGCCTTCCCTGCAGCTTGAAGCTTGAGGCTTGCAGCTCTCCACGGAGGCTCCAATGGCCCAAGAATACGATTACATCATTGTGGGTGCCGGCTCGGCCGGTAACACCCTGGCGACCCGTCTGACTGAAGACGAAGGCGTCACCGTCCTGCTGCTGGAAGCCGGTGGCCCGGACTACCGTTTCGACTTCCGCACCCAGATGCCGGCGGCACTGGCCTTCCCACTGCAAGGCCGTCGCTACAACTGGGCCTACGAGACCGATCCAGAGCCACACATGAACGGTCGTCGCATGGAGTGCGGTCGCGGCAAGGGCCTGGGCGGCTCGTCGCTGATCAACGGCATGTGCTACATCCGCGGCAACGCCATGGACTACGACGGCTGGGCCAAGCTGCCAGGCCTGGAAGACTGGACCTACCTGGATTGCCTGCCGTATTTCCGCAAGGCGGAAACCCGTGACATCGGCCCCAACGACTACCACGGCGGCGAAGGCCCGGTCAGCGTGACCACGCCCAAGGCCGGCAACAACCCGTTGTTCCACGCCATGGTCGAAGCCGGCGTGCAGGCCGGTTACCCGCGTACCGAAGACCTGAACGGCTACCAGCAGGAAGGCTTCGGCCCGATGGACCGCACCGTGACCCCCAAAGGTCGTCGCGCCAGCACCGCCCGCGGTTACCTGGACACCGCGAAAAAGCGTTCGACCCTGACCATCGTCACCCACGCCCTGACCGACAAGATCCTCTTCGAAGGCAAGCGCGCCGTGGGCGTGAGCTACCTGCAAGGCAGCACTGAAGAGCGCGTGGAAGCCCGTGCGCGCAAGGAAGTCATCGTCAGCTCCGGCGCCATCGCCTCGCCGCAATTGCTGCAACGTTCCGGCGTAGGCCCCCGCGCCCTCCTGGAAAGCCTGGACATCCCGGTGGTTCACGACCTGCCGGGCGTGGGCGAGAACCTTCAGGACCACCTGGAACTGTACCTGCAGTACGCCTGCACCCAGCCGGTGTCGCTGTATCCATCGCTGCTGTGGTGGAACCAGCCGGCCATCGGTGCCGAGTGGCTGTTCAACGGCACCGGCATCGGCGCCAGCAACCAGTTCGAAGCCGGCGGTTTCATCCGTACCCGCGAAGAGTTCGAATGGCCGAATATCCAGTACCACTTCCTGCCGGTGGCGATTAACTACAACGGCAGCAATGGTGTGAAAGAGCACGGCTTCCAGGCGCACATGGGCTCCATGCGCTCGCCGAGCCGTGGCCGCGTGCAGCTCAAGTCCAAGGACCCGCGCCAGCACCCGAGCATCCTCTTCAACTACATGGCCACCGAGCAGGACTGGCAGGAATTCCGCGACGGCATCCGCCTGACCCGTGAAATCATGCAGCAGCCGGCCCTGGACCCTTTCCGCGGCCGCGAGATCAGCCCGGGCATCGAGGTGCAGACCGACGAGCAACTGGACAAGTTCGTCCGCGAGCACGCCGAGACCGCCTTCCACCCATCCTGCTCGTGCAAGATGGGCACCGACGACATGGCTGTAGTGGATGGCCAGGGTCGCGTGCATGGCATGCAAGGCCTGCGCGTGGTGGATGCCTCGATCATGCCGATCATCACCACCGGCAACCTCAACGCGCCGACGATCATGATGGCCGAGAAAATCGCCGACAAGATCCGTGGCCGCCAGCCACTGCCACGCAGCACCGCGGCCTACTACGTAGCCGGTGAAGCCCCGGTACGTGGCAAGCCGATGCGCGATGTGACTCCCGCCGCGCAGTAAGCCTGACGGGCGCCGACCGCAAGGGTCGGCGCCCTTTTTCTCTTCCCTTCATTCCCTCAGAACTACTTCCTTGATCGCAGCCTTCGGCAGCGGCTACAGTTCTGCAACTTGCACATCCCCTTTCGCCCCCGCGCTCATCAGCACCTATACCTGTAGGAACCGCCGGGCGGTGTTCCGTTTGCTGGCGAAACGCGTCGACCCGCTATCGCGCCTCACAAGGAGGTCCTCCATGTTCGACTTTCACCCCCAGCTCAAGCAGCGCTTCGCTGCCTTGCGCACGGGCGCCGAATTCTTTTCCCTGCGTTATGTCCGCGAATCGGACCAGTACCTGTCGGTGCGCAAGAACGTCGCCGAGCCGCCGAGCCTGGGCCGAGACGAAGGGGCGATGCTGACCGTACGGGTGCGCGGCGTGGAAGCCTACGCCGCCACCAACGACCTGTCGCAAAGCGGCCTGCAGGCCGCCCTGGACCGCGCCGAGCAGCAGGCCCGGGTCATCGCCGCCCATGCCCTGCTGGACCTGCGTGAGCAACCGGTCTCCAGCCACCGCGCGGACTATTTCTCGCCCAACCTGGAGCAGCCCTTCCCCTCCCTCAGCGACTGCTATCAGCTGCTGGGCGATGAGTCGGCCTCGGTGCCCAAGGATGAACGCCTGGTGAACTGGCAGGTGGGCATCGGCGTGACCCAGGTCGAACAGATCTACCTCAACAGCGCCGGCGCCGAGCTGCGCCAGGCCCAGCGTTTCGTCTACCCGGGCCTGGACGTGACCGCCTACGACGGCAGCGACAGCCAGACCCGCAGCCTCGGCCGGGAGAACTTCGGCCAGCAGGGCGCCGGCGATGTGATCAGCCGCTGTGGCCTGCTGGGGGCTGCGCCGCGGGTCGCCGACCAGGCCCTGCAACTGCTGCTGGCGCCCAATACCCCCCAGGGCCCGCGGGACCTGCTGCTGATGCCGGACCAGATGATGCTGCAGATCCACGAATCCATCGGCCATCCCCTGGAGCTGGACCGCATTCTCGGCGACGAGCGCAATTACGCCGGCACCAGCTTCGTCAAACAGCAGGATTTCGGCAGCCTGCAATACGGCTCCTCGCTGCTCAACGTGACTTTCGACCCGCAGATCCCCGAGGAACTGGCCAGCTACAGTCACGACGACGACGGCACCGCGGCCAGCAAGCAGTTCCTGATTCGCGAGGGCCTGCTGGTACGCCCCCTGGGCAGCGCCCTGTCGCAATACCGCAGCGGCCTCGACGGCGTCGCCAACAGCCGCGCCAGCAGTTGGAACCGTGCACCGATCGACCGCATGGCCAACCTCAACATCGAGCCCGGCGACCAGCCCCTGGAGCAAATGATCGGGCACATCGAGCACGGCATCCTGATGTCCACCAACCGTTCCTGGTCCATCGACGATGCGCGCAACAAGTTCCAGTTCGGCTGCGAATGGGGCCAGTTGATCGAGAACGGCGAACTCCGGGGCGTGGTCAAGAACCCCAATTACCGGGGGATTTCCGCGCAGTTCTGGCGCAACCTCAGCGCGGTCGGCGACCGCAGCACCTTCCAGGTGCTGGGCACGCCCAACTGCGGCAAGGGCGAGCCCAACCAGGTGATTCGCGTCGGCCATGCTTCGCCGGCCTGCGTATTCAGCAAGATTGATGTATTTGGAGGAGACGCCTGATGATCAGGACAGCCGATCAGGCCCAGCCATTCAAGGCCTTGGTGCAGTGGCTCAAAGACGCGCTGCGCGAGACCGAGCAGTTCACCCTGAGCTACGCCGCCGAAGCCTCGGAGTTCATTCGCTTCAACCACGCCAAGGTGCGCCAGGCCGGGCAGGTGCAACAGGCCAGCGTGCATTTCAAGCTGATCGACAATGGCCGCCACGCCGACCTCAGCATCACCCTGAGCAATGACCCCGAGGTGGATCGCCAGCGCCTGGCCGATGGCCTGCAACAACTGCGCGAGACCCTGCCACTGCTGCCGGCCGACCCGTACCTGATGCTCAACCACACCCATTGGCAAAGCCATCACGTGCAGGACCAGCCGCTGCCCGGCAGTGAGCAGGTGGTGGAAGAAATCGGTCGCGCCGGCGCCGGCCTGGACCTGGTGGGCATCTACGCTGCCGGCCCCATCAGCCGTGGCTTCGCCAGTTCCGGCGGGGCCTTCGGCTGGCACCAGGCCAACAGCTTCAACTTCGATTTCAGCCTGTTCCACGAAAACGGCGAGGCGGTGAAGGCCAGCTACGCCGGGCACGCCTGGGACAGCCAGGCCTTCGCCCTGCGCTTCCAGCAGGCCCGGGAACAACTGGAATTCCTTGGCCGGCCACTGCGCACCCTGGCGCCCGGGCAGTACCGGGCCTACCTGGCGCCGGCGGCCCTGGAGGAGATCATGGGCATGCTGGCCTGGGGCGGCTTCTCGGCCCAGT
Organism: Pseudomonas sp. GW821-FHT07F01; assembly: GCF_059418825.1. Taxonomy (NCBI): domain Bacteria; kingdom Pseudomonadati; phylum Pseudomonadota; class Gammaproteobacteria; order Pseudomonadales; family Pseudomonadaceae; genus Pseudomonas; species Pseudomonas sp. GW821-FHT07F01. The sequence goes on along the minus strand of NZ_JBWKQO010000003.1, from coordinate 622,753 downwards.
CGATCGCCAGCAAGCACAGCCCGCTGCAGAAGCTCTATGCCGGTGATGCCGCGCTGAACCCGCTGGTGTCGCTCGACGAACAGGTCAGCGGTTCCCTGAGCCCGGCGTTTTCCGACGAAGGCTACCCGCGCAGCGACCTGTCACTGATCGCCGCGGGCAGCGCCAATGCCCAACTGATCAACTCCCGCAGCGCCGCCGAGTACGGCCTGACCACCAATGGTGCCGGCAGCGGCGAGTACCCCAGTGCACTGAACATGGCCGCGGGGCGGTTGTCCCAGCAGGAGATCCTCAAGCAGCTGGGCACCGGGCTGTACATCAGCAACCTGTGGTACCTGAACTACTCGGACCTGCCGGCGGCGCGCCTGACCGGCATGACCCGCTTCGCCACCTTCTGGGTGGAGAACGGCGAGATCCAGGCGCCGGTGAGCACCATGCGCTTCGATGACAGCGTCTACAGCCTGCTGGGCTCGCAGCTGGAGGCCCTGACCGAGCAACGCGAGCTGCTGCTGTCGGCCAGTACCTACGGCCAGCGCCAGACCGCTTCGATGCACTTGCCCGGAGCGCTGGTCAGCCGCCTGACCCTGACCCTGTAGAAACCGCCCTCAAACCTGAACTCACCCAGAGGTCCCATGCCCGAACGCGCGCCACTCGATGCCACCACCGCCCGCTGGCTGCCCTGGGTGGTGGCCATCGCCTTCTTCATGCAGTCCCTGGACGGCACCATCCTCAATACCGCCCTGCCGGCCATGGCCCAGGACCTGGCGGAAAACCCCCTGCGCATGCAGGGGGTGATCATCGCCTACATGCTTACTGTGGCCCTCTTGATCCCGGCCTCGGGCTGGATCGCCGACCGCTTCGGCACCAAGCGGATCTTCTTCGGCGCCATCTTGCTGTTCAGCATCGGTTCCCTGCTCTGCGCCCTGTCCAACACCCTGACCCAGCTGATTGGCGCCCGGGTGATCCAGGGCCTGGGCGGTGCGCTGATGCTGCCGGTGGGACGGCTGGTGGTGCTGCGTGCCTACCCGCGTTCGGAACTGGTGCGGATCATGGGCTTCATCACCATTCCCGGGCTTCTGGGGCCGCTGATCGGCCCGACCATGGGCGGCTGGATGGTGCAGTACCTGACCTGGCACTGGATCTTCCTGATCAACCTGCCGGTAGGCGCCGTTGGCTGCTATGCGGTGTGGCGTTTCATTCCCGACCTGCGCGGCAGCGAGCGCACACGCTTCGACAGCCTGGGCTTTGTGCTGTTCGGCGCGGCGATGGTGCTGATCACCATCGCCATGGAAGGCCTGGGGGAACTGCACCTGCCGCACTTGCGGGTGATGTTGCTGCTGTTCGGCGGGCTGGCCTGCCTGGCGGCCTACTGGCTGCGGGCCGTGCACACCGACAACCCGCTGTTCGCCCCGTCACTGTTCAAGGTGCGGACCTTTGCCGTGGGCATTCTGGGTAACCTGTTCGCCCGCCTGGGCAGCGGCGCCCTGCCGTTCCTGGTGCCCCTGCTGCTGCAAGTGGCCCTGGGCTATTCACCGTCCCAGGCGGGGATGAGCATGCTGCCCCTGGCGGCCGCGGCAATGCTGGCCAAATCCATCGCCCGGCCACTGATCGAGCGCCTGGGCTACCGCATCGTGCTCACCGGCAACACCCTGGCCCTGGGGCTGATGCTGGCCAGCATGGGCCTGGTCAGCGAGCACACGCCTTATCCGCTGTTGCTGGGCATGCTGGCGGTGCTGGGGGCGATCAACTCGCTGCAGTTCACCGCGATGAACACCGTGACCCTGATCGACCTCGACGATGCCGCGGCCAGTAGCGGCAACAGCCTGCTGTCAGTGGTAGCGCAATTGTCCCTGAGCCTGGGGGTGGCGTGTGCCGGTGCGCTGCTGGGCGGTTTTACTGCTGAAGTGGGCAATGACGGAGTGGACACCGTACTCGGCGCCTTCCAACTGACCTTCCTCACGGTAGGGATCATGGCGATGCTGGCGGCGGCGATCTTCCTCCAGCTGTCGCCCACCGATGGCCGCCGAGCGCGCAAGGTCCAAGAGCAGCACATCGAACACTGAACCCACACACCTCCCCCCGTAGGAGCCGGCTCGCCGGCGAAGAGGCCCATGAGCCCTGCGCCAACCTCGCGGCTGCTTTCGCTGGCAAGCCAGCTCCTACACAAAACCGCTCCTGCGCGGTTGCTCGTCCAGAATTTGCAGGTTGTGGGAGCGAGACTGATACACTGCGCGACATTTTGTTTTGCAGGCCAGTCCCGTGACCACCATTGCCACCGCTTTTAATACTTTGCCCCTGTCTCCCGCCATGCTGGCTAACCTCGACTCCCTCGGTTATGCCCAGATGACGCCGATCCAGGCGCAGAGCTTGCCGGTGATCCTCAAGGGCATGGACCTGATCGCCCAGGCCAAGACCGGCAGCGGCAAGACCGCGGCCTTCGGCATCGGCCTGCTGAACCCGATCAACCCGCGCTACTTCGGCTGCCAGGCCCTGGTGATCTGCCCGACTCGCGAGCTGGCCGACCAGGTGGCCAAGGAAGTGCGCCGGCTGGCCCGCGCCGAAGACAACATCAAGGTCCTGACCCTGTGCGGCGGCGTGTCGTTCGGGCCACAGATCGCCTCCCTGGAGCACGGTGCGCATATCATCGTCGGCACCCCAGGGCGTATCCAGCAGCATCTGCGCAAGGGTTCGCTGGTGCTCGACGGCCTGAACACGCTGGTGCTCGACGAAGCCGACCGCATGCTCGACATGGGTTTCTACGACGCCATCGAAGACATCATCGAAAAGACCCCGTCGCGCCGCCAGACCCTGCTGTTCTCCGCCACGTATCCGGTGGGCATCAAGCAACTGGCGTCGAAATTCATGCGCGATCCGCAAACGGTGAAAGCCGAAGCGTTCCACGACGATACGCAGATCGAGCAGCGCTTCTACGAGATTTCACCGGAAGAGCGCATGAGCGCAGTGACCAAAGTCCTGCACCACTTCCGCCCGGCCTCCTGTGTGGCGTTCTGCTTCACCAAGCAGCAAGTGCAGGAAACCGTCGATCACCTGACCGCCAAAGGCATCTCCGCTGTCGGCCTGCACGGCGACCTGGAGCAGCGTGACCGCGATCAGGTGCTGGCGATGTTTGCCAACCGCAGCACATCGGTACTGGTCGCCACCGACGTCGCCGCCCGTGGTCTGGACATCGATGCGCTGGACATGGTGATCAACGTCGAGCTGGCCCGCGATTCGGAAATCCACATTCACCGCGTTGGCCGTACCGGTCGCGCTGGCGAGAAAGGCATCGCGGTCAGCCTCGTCGCACCGTCCGAAGCCCATCGCGCGCAAGCCATCGAACAACTGCAGAAAGCCCCGTTGAACTGGGATCAGGTCGATAACCTCAAGTCCCAGGGCGGCGCCCCGCTGCAGCCACCGATGAGCACGTTGTGCATCGCCGGCGGGCGCAAGGACAAGGTACGTCCGGGGGATATTCTCGGCGCACTGACCGGCGACGCCGGCATCCCGGGCGCCCAGGTCGGCAAGATCGCGATCTTCGACTTCCAGTCGTATGTGGCGGTTGAACGCACCGTGGTCATGCAGGCGCTGCAGCGCCTGAACAACGGCAAGATCAAGGGCCGCTCGCTGCGCGTGCGCGTCCTTTAACCCCACTGTTTGACCTGTAGCCGCTGCCACAGGGCCGTTCGCTTCTATTGAGGACACCGTTTTGCGTTCTACCGAAGTCGTGATCATTGGCGCCGGCGCCGCCGGCCTGATGTGCGCCCTGACCGCGGCCGGCCGAGGCCGCCAGGTGTTGCTGCTGGACCACGCCAACAAGGCCGGCAAGAAAATCCTGATGTCCGGCGGTGGCCGCTGCAATTTCACCAATATGTACACCGAGCCGGCCAACTTCCTGTCGCAGAACCCGCACTTCTGCAAATCGGCCCTGGCGCGCTACACCCAGTGGGATTTCATCGGCCTGGTGGCCAAGCACGGCGTGCCCTACCACGAGAAGAAACTCGGCCAGCTGTTCTGCGATAACAAGTCCAGCGACATCCTCGGCATGCTGCTCGACGAGTGCGATCAGGTCGGCGTGGAGCTGCGCCTGGACACCTCGATCCAGACCATCGAAAAGGTCGAAAGCGGCTACCTGCTCGACACCACCCTCGGCCAGGTTCAGTGCCAATCGCTGGTGATCGCCACCGGCGGGCTGTCGATCCCGACGCTGGGCGCCACCGGCTTCGGTTATCAGGTGGCCAAACAGTTCGGCCATGAACTGCTGCCGACCCGTGCCGGCCTGGTGCCGTTCACCATCACCGACCAGCTCAAGGAGCTGTGCAGCGAGCTGTCGGGAACCTCGGTGGATTGCCTGGTGAGCTGCAACGACCAGAGCTTTCGCGAGAACATCCTGTTCACCCACCGCGGCCTCAGCGGCCCGGCGATCCTGCAGATTTCCTCCTACTGGCAGCCCGGCGACAGCGTCGAGATCAACCTGCTGCCGGACCACGACGCCCTGGGCTGGCTGCAACAGCAGCAGGCCGAGCGCCCCAACAGCGAGCTCAAGACCCTCCTGGGGGAGATCTTCACCAAGAAGATGGCCGGCCTGCTGGCCGACCACTGGTTCGTCTCCAAGCCGATGAAGCAGTACACCCCGGCGGAGCTGGCGGACGTGGCGCAGAAACTCGGCAGCTGGCAACTGGTACCGGCGGGCACCGAGGGCTACCGCACCGCCGAAGTGACCCTGGGCGGCGTCGACACCCGGGAAGTTTCGTCCAAGACCATGGAATCGCTGAAGAGCCCGGGGCTGTATTTCATCGGTGAAGTGCTGGACGTCACCGGCCACCTGGGCGGCTTCAACTTCCAGTGGGCCTGGGCCTCGGGCTACGCGGCGGCGCAGTACGTCTGAGCCGCTGCGTCTCCCTGTAGCCGCTGCCGCAGGCTGCGAACGACCCGAAGGGGCGCGGCGATCCGATGTCCGCTGAGGTCCTGCGGACCTGTCGCAGCCTGCGGCAGCGGCTACAGGTGTCCGACCGGCAACGGCAACAGAATTTGCCGGCCGATGTGACGACGGCATTGCGCCGTCGTCAATACTGGCTCAATTTAGCTGCATCGCCCCGGAAGGCCTGCCCTACTCCATGTCCTCGACCTCTTTTCGCCAATCCCTGCGCCGCCTCTGGGCGCTGGATAAATTCAGCTACAGCGTGCGGGTGTTCATCGCCCTGACCGGCAGCATGGCGCTGTGCTGGTATCAGGATGAAATGGCCCTGCTGATCCCGCTGTTCCTCGGCATCATCGCCAGCGCCCTGGCGGAAACCGACGACAGCTGGCAAGGCCGGCTCAATTCCCTGGCCGTGACCCTGGTGTGCTTCAGCATTGCCGCGCTGTCGGTGGAACTGCTGTTCCCCTACCCCTGGATCTTCGCCATCGCCCTGGCCCTGGCCAGCTTCGGCCTGACCATGCTGGGGGCGCTGGGCGAACGCTATGGCGCCATCGCCTCGGCGACCCTGATCCTCTCGGTCTACACCATGATCGGCGTCGACCAGCGCGGCGGCGCGGTGATCGATTTCTGGCACGAGCCGCTGCTGCTGGTGGCCGGCGCCGCCTGGTACGGCCTGCTGTCGGTGCTGTGGCAGGCGCTGTTTTCCAACCAGCCGGTGCAGCAGAGCCTGGCCCGGCTGTTTCGCGAACTGGGTTACTACCTCAAGCTCAAGTCCTCGCTGTTCGAGCCCATCCGCCAGCTGGACGTGGAGGCCCGGCGCCTGGAACTGGCCAAGCAGAACGGCAAGGTGGTGGCGGCCCTCAACGTCGCCAAGGAAATCATCCTGCACCGGGTGGGCAACGGCCGGCCGGGGTCGAAGGTCAGCCGCTACCTGAAGCTGTACTTCCTGGCCCAGGACATTCATGAGCGCGCCAGCTCTTCCCACTACCCGTACAACGCCCTGACCGAGGCGTTTTTCCACAGCGACGTGCTGTTCCGCTGCCAGCGCCTGCTGCGCCAGCAGGGCAAGGCCTGCCGTGCCCTGGCCGAATCCATCCAGTTGCGCCAGCCGTTCGTCTATGACGCCACCTTCGCCGAGGCCCTGGGCGACCTGCACGCTTCCCTGGAACACCTGCGGATCCAGAGCAACCCGGCCTGGCGCGGGCTGTTGCGCTCATTGCGAGCCCTGGCGGCCAACCTCGGCACCCTCGACCGCCTGCTCAGCGACGCCAGCAACCCCGACGCCCTGGCGGACGCCACCGACAGCAGCCTGCTGGACCGTTCGCCACGCAACTTCAAGGATGTCTGGACCCGCCTGCGCACCCAGCTGACGCCAACCTCGCTGCTGTTCCGCCATGCCCTGCGCCTGCCCCTGGCGCTGAGCATCGGCTACGGCATGGTGCATTTGATCCACCCTTCCCAGGGTTACTGGATCATCCTCACCACCCTGTTCGTCTGCCAGCCCAACTACGGCGCTACCCGGCGCAAGCTGGGCCAGCGGATCATCGGCACCGCCATCGGCCTGACCATCGCCTGGGCGCTGTTCGACCTGTTCCCCAGCCCCTTGGTGCAGTCGCTGTTCGCCATTGCCGCCGGGGTGGTGTTCTTCACCAACCGCACCACCCGCTACACCCTGGCCACGGCGGCCATCACCCTGATGGTGCTGTTCTGCTTCAACCAGGTGGGCGACGGTTATGGGCTGTTCCTGCCGCGGCTGTTCGATACGCTGCTGGGCAGCCTGATCGCCGGGCTGGCGGTGTTCCTGTTCCTGCCGGACTGGCAGGGCCGACGCCTGAACAAGGTGCTGGCCAACACCCTGACCTGCAACAGCATCTACCTGCGCCAGATCATGCAGCAGTACGCCGCCGGCAAGAGCGACGACCTGGCCTACCGCCTGGCCCGGCGCAACGCCCACAACGCCGACGCCGCGCTGTCCACCACCCTGGCCAACATGCTCATGGAACCCGGGCATTTCCGTAAGGAAGCGGACGTGGGCTTCCGCTTCCTGGTGCTGTCCCACACCTTGCTCAGCTACCTCTCGGGCCTGGGCGCACACCGCGAGACCCGGCTGCCGGACGAGGTTCGCGAGCACTTGATCGAAGGCGCCGGGGTCAGCCTGGCGGCCAGCATCGACGAGATTGCCCAGGGTCTGGCCAACAAGACCCCGATCGATATCCAGAGCGATGCCGAAGAAGCCCTGGCCAATGAGCTGGAGCAGATGCCCGACGAGGTCGACGAAGGCCAGCGCCTGGTGCAGACCCAACTGGCGCTGATCTGCCGTCAGCTGGGCCCGTTGCGGACCCTGGCGGCGCATCTGATCAAGGACACCAGCGACAACGCAAAACCGTAGGAGCCGGCTTGCCGGCGAAAGGGGCCGCAAGACTCATGCACGGTCCGGAGTCGCTTTCGCTGGCAAGCCAGCTCCTGCACCTTCGGTTACATGCCGTGCTGGCGCAGCAGGCGGTCGTAGCTGCCGTCAGCTTTCATGGCAGCGATTTCCTTGTCGAACCTGGCCACGATCTGCGCATGCTCGGGGTTCTTCAGGCTGACCAGGATATGCAGGCTGTTCTCGCTCAGGGGCTTGGGCAGGAACTCCACCGCATTGCGTACCCGCGGTGACTCCCGGGCCAAGTAGTAGCGGGCCACGTATTCGTCCTCCAGGGTCAGCTTGACTCGATCCGCCGCCAGCATGCGCACCGCCATGGCGAAGTTGTGCACCGGCACCTTCTGCAGGTCGGGGTCATTGTCGAATTCGGGGGAATAGGCGTAGCCACGCACCACTGCCACCGGGTACTCATGCAGCTGCTTGAGGTTGCTGTATTCCAGCGGCGCGTCCTTGCGCTTGATGAAGCGCACGCGGTTGACCATGTATTCCGCGGAGAACTGCCCCAACTGGGTGCGCTCTTCGTTGTACCAGGCATTCACCAGCACGTCGTAGCGCCCCTCGCCGATGCCCAGCAGGGCCCGGGCCCAGGGCACCTGCTCGAATTCGCTGGAATAGCCGGCACGGGACAGGGCGGTGCTGACAATGTCGGTGGCCACGCCGCCATTGACCAGGGTCGCGTCGGTAAAGGGTGGCCAGGCATCGGCGACCAGCCGCAGCCTTTCGGCAAAAGCGCTCTGGCCCAGCAACAGCAATCCGATCAAAGCCAAAGCTCGATGCAGTCGCAGCATGCTAATAGATCCTTAGCGGGCCCTGGGCCCAGCGCGTTCCAGCCCATACTCCAGGGTCGCGGCCTGTGCGGCACAGGTCGGCCCAGCTCCTAACATTAGCTCATCAGAACCCATGCACAGGTCTTGAAAACAGATTACACAAAGAAGACAAATACCAGTGATCTCAGTAGTGGCATTTTGACCCATCTCACAGAAACAATTTCTGCGTGACAACCGGCAAGACATCCCGTGGCGATGTGCTTACTATTTCGCGCAGCACTCAATACAGGATATGAAGATGACCATCGAATGGGTCTGCAAACACCACACCGACCTGGGCAAGGAACAGTTGTACGCGATTCTGCAATTGCGCACCGAAGTCTTCGTGGTGGAACAGAAATGCCCTTATCAGGAAGTCGACGGCCGCGACCTTGAAGGCGATACCTGCCACCTGATGGCCTGGGACGGCGACCGGTTGCTGGCCTACCTGCGCCTGCTGGACCCGACTTCCCAGGGCGGCGACGTGGTCATCGGCCGCGTGGTCATCGCTGAACAGGCCCGTGGCCAGGGCCTGGGCCACACCCTGATGGAGCAGGCGCTGAAGCAGGCCGAGCGGCACTGGCCGCAAACGCCGATCTACCTCTCGGCCCAGGCTCATCTGCAGGCCTATTACGGCCGCTACGGTTTCGTGGTGGCGGGCGAAGCATACCTGGAGGACGGTATTCCTCACATCGGCATGCGTCGCTCCTGAGCCTCAGGGATAGCCCAGCACGGCCTTGATCTGCCGCAGGTTGGGCTCGATCCAGCCCTTGTCGATGGCGCCCCAGTTGTGGATCCGGTAACGCCCGGCATGGTTGCGCGCGCCGTCCTGCTGCTCGAACTCGCAGAGGATGTCCAGGTCCGCCAGGGCCGCGATGGTGTCCTGGGCGGTGCGCCGCGGCATACCGGTGACCTCGGTCAGCGCCGGCACGCTGCTGGCCAGGCCGCTGTCGATCAGGTACGCCACATACAGGCGGCGGTAGAAACTGCTCTTGGTCTTGCTCACATCCATCGCCCACTCCTTGCCTTCAGGGGTTAATCCGGCGCTCCCGCCTTGCCTTGCAGGTCGCGCCAGGTCAGGTAGACCCGCAGGTCGAACTCCAGCTGGTGATAGCCCGGCAGCATATGCTCGCAGAGCTTGTAGAACGCCTTGTTGTGATCCGATTCCTTGAAGTGGGCCAGCTCGTGCACCACGATCATCCGCAGGAATTCCGGCGCCGCCTCCTTGAACAGCGAAGCGATGCGGATCTCTTTCTTGGCCTTGAGCTTGCCGCCCTGCACCCGGGAAACCGTGGTATGCAGGCCCAGGGCACGGTGGGTCAGGTCCAGACGGTTGTCGAACAGCACCTTGTCGATGGCCGGCGCATTGCGCAGGTATTCCTGCTTGAGCTCCAGAGCGTAGCTGTACAGCGCCTTGTCGCTCTGTACGGCGTGCCGGCCCGGGTAACGCTGGCTCAGGTAGTCGCCCAGGCGCTGTTCATCGATCAACTGGCGCACTTGCTGCTGCAAGGCAACGGGATAGGCCTGGAGGTATTTGAGTGCGGTCATGAAGGGGCAACGCAGGGCATAAAAGGCGCCAGTGTAGCGAATTCAGGCCTGTAGCGCGCTCCAGTCAAAGGGCTGGGAAAACTGGCTGGCGATACTGGCGGTCAGCGGCCGAGCCACCAGGAAACCTTGCACATACTCGCAGCCATTGGCCTTGAGCCACTGGTATTGCTCGAGGGTTTCCACGCCCTCGGCGATCACCAGCAGGTCGAACTGCTTGCACAGGTCGATCACGCAGCGGGCAATGGCGGCATCCCTTGGCGAGGTCAGCAGGCGGGCAATCAGGTGGCGATCGAGCTTGAGGGTGTCCAGTTGCAGGTCACGCAGGTAGGCCAGGCAACAACTGCCCGAGCCGAAGTCATCCAGGGCCACCCGCACCCCCAGCTGACGCAGGAGCTGCAACTGTTTGCGGGTGTCATCCAGGTTCTGGGTCAAGGCGGCCTCGGTAACCTCCACCTCCAGTTGGCGCGGTTGCAGGCCATGGCGCGACAGCACCTGGCGCAGCTCGGCCACCAGGTTGGGCATGTTGAACTGGGTGGCACTGAGGCTGACGCCCAGCACCAGGTCGGGGCTGAACACCTGCTCCCAGTCCTTGCGCTGGGCCGCGCCCTGTTGATAGATCCAACTGCCCAGGCGGCTGATCAGCCGTGCCTCCTCAAGCAGGGGCAGGAACAGCCCCGGAGGCACGTCGCCCACACTCGGATGACGCCAGCGCAGCAAGGCTTCGAAACCGCGCAGGCGCCCGTCGGCAATGGCCACCTGGGGCTGGTACACCAGGGTGAATTCCTTGCGCTCCACGGCGCTGCGCACGCTTTCCTCGAGCATCAGCCGCGAACGGGCGCGGCCATTCATCTCGTGATCGTAGTAGCGGTACTGCTGGCGGCCGGCGCGCTTGGCTTCGTACATGGCGATGTCCGCCGCCCGCAACAGGCCGTCCAGGTTGGAGCCGCAATCGGGGTAGATGGCGATGCCGATACTCGCCCCCAGCACCACCTCCAGGCCATCGATCTGCTGGTTGATGGACAGGCGTTCGATCAGCTTCTCGGCGATCTTCGCCGCTTGCTCGGGGAAGCTCAGCTCCAGCAGCGCGGTGAATTCGTCGCCGCCCATGCGCCCGAGAATGTCGAAGGAGTGCAGGCAGTCCTTCAGTTGTTCGGAAACCCAGCGCAGCACCCGGTCGCCGGCGTCGTGCCCCAGGGAGTCGTTGACCCGCTTGAAGCCGTCGAGGTCCAGGTAGAGCAGGACCAGGGACTTTCCCGAGCGGTCGCTGCGCAGCAGGATGTTTTCCACCGTCTGATAGAAGCCGCGGCGGTTGAGCAGGCCGGTCAGCGGGTCGGTCACGGCCTGGTATTCCAGTTGCTGGTGCAGGTGACGCACTTCGGACATGTCCAGCAGGGTGACCACCATCGCCTTCTGGTCACTGGGCAAGGGCGCACAGGACAAGGCCACGCTGATCAACTGGCCGGGCACGGTGCGCATCTGAGCGTCGTGCAGGCGATAGGTTTCGCCCCGGCGATAACAGGCGTAGAGCTCGGAGTCGCTCCAGTCGGGAACGTGGGGCTTTTGCAGGTAGTCGAGAAAGGGCGAGCCTTCCAGCTCCTTGACCTGGGCATTGAGCAGGCGCGAGGCCGCCGGATTGGCGAAACGCACGCACCCGCCCTCGTCCACCACCAGGATGCCCTCGGCAGCGTTGTCCAGCACCGAGGCATTGAAGGCCCGTGCCACCTCCAGGTCGTGGCTGAGGTGCTGCAGGGCCCGGCGGTTGCGCTGATGCTCCAGCAGGGCCTGGACCTTGGGCTTGAGAATCTGTGGGTCGAACGGTTTGAACAGGTAGTCCACGGCGCCACTGGCATAGCCCTTGATCACAGCGTCCTGAGACTGTTCGTTGGCGGTGAGAAAGATGATCGGGGTCAGCCGGGTACGTTGGCTGCCACGCATCAGGCGGGCGACTTCGAAGCCATCCATGCCGGGCATCTGTACATCCAGCAACACCAGGTCCACTTCATGTTCGAGCAGCAGGCCCAGGGCCTCGACCCCCGAGGCGGCGGTCATCACCTGCCAGTCCTGGCGCTGCAACAGAGCACGCATGCTGAGGAGGTTTTCAGGATAGTCATCGACGATCAGAAGAGTGGAGTGGCCTTCGGCTGCCTCTGGTTGCACGCATTCCATGCTGCTTCTCTTGTCTGTAATAAGACTGAACGGATTTAAAAACCCGGTAAAACCTGAGGTTTCACTCTAGACCCGGATCCTCAAAAGCAGAAGCTGTCAGCACGCCATCACTTCGCCAATGGCCGCAGCTCCCGACTAACGGTCACAGAGTTGCCGCATAAAAACCGGGATAGATGGCATTTCGACATTTTGCTGACGCCATATATCCGCCATACGGGCCTCGCCAAGCGCCGCTTCTGCGCTATAAAGACCCCCTAAGAAGCGCAGGCTAAAGCCTTCGGCCACCTGCATCAGCCATGCCTTGCGGAAAACCACCATGATCGACCTGGCAACCTGGAACCTCAGCGTTCCCGTCGGCAGCCCGCCGGCGACCATCGACACCCCGACACTGGTCAAGGGGTTCAAGGACCAGTATTTCCACTCCGATACCGGCACCCTGTTCTTCTGGTCGCCGGTGACCGGCTCGAAAACCGAGAACGCCATCTACCCGCGCACCGAGCTGCGCGAGACCTACTCCAACGGCACCTTGCGCAACTGGACCTACCCCGAAGCGGACAACCTGCTGTACGCGACCCTGGCGGTGAACCAGGTGCCCTCCTCGGGCAAGATCGTCATCGGCCAGATCCACGCCTACAACAGCACCAAGCCGCTGGTGAAGGTCGAGTACCAGTACAAGACCAGCAAGGGCAGCGGCAACATCGTGGCCAAGGTGCGCCTGCACCCGGACGACGAGGAAGGCCGTGTCATCACCATTGCCGAGAACGTACCCATGGACCGGGAGTTTTCCTACCTGATCCACCTGAGCCCGGGCGGCGCCCTGGGCGTCAGCGCTGCCGGCTATCAGTGGGACAGCCAGTTGAGCGCGACCTGGCGCGACAAGCCGCTGTACTTCAAGGCCGGGGTTTATGTGCAGGACAACACCGGCTATACCAGCGAAGGCGGCAAGGTGACCTTTTCCAAGCTGGACATCGACCACAACAAGACCTGACACCCCTCCCTGCGTAGGAGCCAGCTTGCCGGCGAAGGCGCCCTTGAGCCCGACATCCGCCCAAAGGCGCTCATCGCTGGCCAGCCAGCGCCTACGAAGGCAAGAATTCCGGATACAAAAAAGCCCGCATCGCTGCGGGCTTCTTCGTTCGACGCTTAGGCTCAGTTGACCTTGGCGTTCAGCTCACCCTTGAGGTAACGCTGGAACATGGCTTCCAGGGAGATCGGCTTGATCTTCGAGGCGTTGCCGGCGGTGCCGAAGGCTTCGTAACGGGCGATGCAGACATCGCGCATGGCGGTCACGGTGGCGCCGAAGAACTTGCGCGGGTCGAACTCGCTGGGGTTGGTGGCCATCAGGCGGCGCATGGCACCAGTGGATGCCAGGCGCAGGTCGGTATCGATGTTGACCTTGCGCACGCCGTACTTGATGCCTTCGACGATTTCTTCAACCGGCACGCCGTAGGTTTCCTTGATGTCGCCGCCGTACTGGTTGATGATCGCCAGCCACTCTTGCGGAACCGACGAAGAGCCGTGCATCACCAGGTGAGTGTTAGGGATGCGCTTGTGGATTTCCTTGATACGGTCGATGGCCAGTACGTCACCGGTAGGCGGCTTGGTGAACTTGTAGGCGCCGTGGCTGGTACCGATGGCGATGGCCAGGGCATCCACCTGGGTCTTCTTGACGAAGTCCGCGGCTTCTTCCGGGTCGGTCAGCATCTGGCTGTGATCCAGCACGCCTTCGGCGCCAATACCGTCTTCTTCACCGGCCATGCCGGTTTCCAGGGAACCCAGGCAGCCCAGTTCGCCTTCTACCGACACGCCGCAGGCGTGGGCCATGGCTACGGTTTGCTGGGTAACACGGACGTTGTATTCGTAGTCGGTCGGGGTCTTGCCGTCTTCACCGAGGGAGCCGTCCATCATCACCGAGGAAAAGCCCAGTTGGATGGAGCGCTGGCAGACGTCAGGGCTGGTGCCGTGGTCCTGGTGCATGCACACCGGGATATGCGGAAACTCTTCGATGGCAGCCAGAATCAGGTGACGCAGGAAAGGCGCGCCGGCGTATTTGCGGGCGCCGGCCGAAGCCTGGACGATCACCGGGGAGTCAGTCTTGTCAGCGGCTTCCATGATGGCGCGCATCTGCTCAAGGTTGTTGACGTTGAAGGCTGGAACGCCGTAGCCGAACTCGGCTGCGTGGTCCAGCATCTGGCGCATGCTGATGAGTGCCATTGTGTGTGTCTCTCCCGGTCGAGGGTCGTTAATCGTGCAAGCCTGCCGTAGCGGCGACTGCTATTCAAGTGATTGCAGATCGGGGGTCAACCCGCTCTGTTCCATTCGTTAAAACCAAATCTCTACAGCCACGCAGGAGCCGGCTCGCCAGTGAAAGGGGCCTTGAACCTTGCACAGGTCTGGAGGCCGCCTCCGCTGGCAAGCCTGCCCCTACATGGCCTTGCAGCCGCGGCCGATCAGGTCATTGGTGGCGACCCAGTAGACCAGGCCCTCCTCGCCCTTGACGTGAAACGCCAGCATGTCGTCGCTGTACAGCGAGCCCGAACCGCTGGGCTCAAGCTTCAGGCGGCGTACCTGGTCGTCGCCCCCCAGGCGCACGTCGACGGCCTTGCGGCTGTCGTCGGTGTAGCGCCAGAGCACCTGGGCCTGGCTGTCGCAGGTCCAGGTGGTCCAGTTGTCAGTGGTCGGCGACTTGAGCAGGTTCAGGTTGGCACAACCTGCCAACAAGCCCAGCATCGCCACGGCGATCAAACCTTTCATCAATGTTCCTCGGCGGGCGGCCAACAGGCCCCGGCGCGTTGCGTTAACCCATCTGACCCGTCAAGGGCAACCCTGTTCCCTGGCCTTTGACGGCGTCTCGTACTTCTCCAGGCCCTCAGGGCCCAGGCGCTTGTTGATCACCGGAGCCGTCTCGGCCTGCCAGTCAGCCTGGTAGCAGCCTTTCTGTACCTCGCCGGCATCCTCCGCAGGCGTTGCCTTGGGGGCACTGGAGCAGCCCGCCAGCAACGCCACGGCGATCAACAGTGGCAACGTCTTGACCATCAGAACACTCCTTTGCCCGGCCAATCGAGGCCTCAGGCCTTGGCCCGGGCTTCCAGGACTTCAACCGCCGGCAGCACCTTGCCCTCGACGAATTCGAGGAAGGCGCCGCCACCGGTAGAAATGTAGGAGATCTGCTGCGCTACGCCATATTTGTCGATGGCTGCCAGGGTGTCGCCGCCGCCGGCAATGGAGAACGCGGCGCTGTCAGCGATGGCCTGGGCCAGGACCTTGGTGCCATTGCCGAACTGGTCGAATTCGAACACGCCCACCGGGCCGTTCCAGAGGATGGTCCTGGAGGATTTCAGCAGTTCGGCGAACTGCGCGGCAGTCTGCGGGCCGATGTCGAGAATCATGTCGTCATCGGCCACATCGGCGATCAGCTTGACGGTGGCCGCAGCGCTCTCGGCAAATTCCTTGGCCACCACCACGTCCACCGGCAGCGGTACGCTGACCTTGGCGGCGATGGCGCGAGCGGTGTCCAGCAGGTCCGGCTCGTACAGCGACTTGCCCACCGGATGCCCGGCAGCGGCGAGGAAGGTATTGGCGATGCCGCCACCGACGATCAACTGGTCGCAGATCTGGCTCAGGCTGTTGAGCACGTCCAGCTTGGTCGACACCTTGGAGCCGGCAACGATGGCCGCCATCGGCTTGGCCGGGTTGCCCAGGGCCTTGCCCAGCGCGTCCAGCTCAGCGGCCAGCAAAGGACCAGCAGCAGCCACTTTGGCGAACTTGGCCACGCCATGGGTCGAACCCTCGGCGCGGTGCGCGGTGCCGAAGGCGTCCATCACGAACACGTCGCACAGGGCAGCGTATTGCTGGGCCAGCTCGTCGGCGTTCTTTTTCTCGCCCTTGTTGAAGCGCACGTTCTCGAACAGCACGATGTCGCCGGCCTTGACCTCGACACCACTCAGGTAATCGGCCACCAGCGGTACTTCGCGACCCAGGGCGCGGCTCAGGTAGTCGGCCACCGGCTTGAGGCTGTTCTCGGCGGAAAACTCGCCTTCGGTCGGGCGGCCCAGGTGCGAGCAGACCATCACTGCCGCGCCTTTTTCCAGGGCCAGCTTGATGGTCGGCAGCGAAGCCAGGATTCGCGCATCGCTGGTGACAACACCGTCCTTGACTGGGACGTTGAGGTCTTCACGGATCAGCACGCGCTTACCTTGCAGATCGAGGTCGGTCATCTTCAACACGGTCATGGGTCGCAATTCCTGGGTTACTGTTCTTCAGAAACAGAGAGTTGAGTGTCAGTGCGTGGAGCGGCTGTGTGCAGGTAGTGCCCAGCTACGTCCAGCATTCGGTTGGCAAAGCCCCATTCGTTGTCGAACCAGGCCAGGATGTTCACCAGCCGGGGGCCGGAAACACGGGTCTGACTGGCATCGACGATCGCCGAATGGGGATCATGATTGAAATCACAGCTGGCATGCGGCAGCTCGGTGTAGGCCAGCAGGCCCTTGAGCGGACCGCTGGTGGCAGCCTCGCGCAGGATCCGGTTGACCTCGGTGGCGTCGGTATCGCTCACGGTCTGCATGGTGATGTCCAGGCAGGACACGTTCACCGTCGGCACCCGCACTGCTTTGGCCTGAATTCGCCCGGCAAGTTCCGGCAACAGGCGCTCGATACCCCGCGCCAGACCGGTGGACACCGGGATCACCGACTGGAAGGCCGAACGGGTACGCCGCAGGTCTTCATGGTGATAGGCGTCGATCACCGGCTGGTCGTTCATCGCCGAGTGAATGGTGGTGATCGATACGTACTCCAGGCCAATGGCCTGATCCAGCAGGCGCAACAGCGGCACGCCGCAGTTGGTGGTGCAGGAGGCGTTGGACACCAGCCGTTCGTCGCCGCTCAGGCAGTCCTGGTTCACCCCATAGACGATGGTGGCGTCGACATCCGCCTCGCTGGCCATCGGCTGGGAGAACAGCACCCGCGGCGCGCCCGCGTCGAGGAAACGCTGGCCGTCTTCGCGGGTGTGGTAGGCACCGGAGCATTCCAGCACCAGATCGACGCCCAGGGACGCCCAATCGATGCCTTCGGGGGTGGCACTGCGCAACACTTTCACGCAGTTGCCATTGATATGCAGACAATCGCCATCGACCTTCACCTCACCGGGAAAACGCCCGTGGGTGGAATCGAAGCGTGTCAGGTATTCAACGCTGGCCATGTCGGCCAGATCGTTGATGGCAACGATCTCGAACCCGGCCGCAGCCCCTCGCTCGAACAGAGCACGCAAGACGCAACGACCAATCCGGCCGTAGCCGTTGAGTGCAACTTTGTAGGGACGCGGTTGAGGCATGGGGTTCTCAATGACCGGTGGTGAAACCATCAGCTTCGTGCTGCCTGCGCCATCGTCATCGCGAGCAAGCTCGCCCCCACAAGGACGGTATACATCCCTGCAGGAGCGAGCTTGCTCGCGATTGCGTCAGTACAGACAACCCGGCTTCCGGGTTTAGTCTTCCAGCAACTCTTCAGCCTGGCCCAGGATGTTGTCCAGGGTGAAGCCGAACTCTTCGAACAGTGCCGAAGCCGGAGCCGATTCGCCGTAGGTGGTCATGCCGATCACGCGACCTTCCAGACCCACGTACTTGAACCAGAAGTCGGCATGAGCCGCTTCGATCGCGATACGTGCGCTGACCTGCAGCGGCAGAACCGATTGCTTGTAGCCAGCGTCCTGAGCATCGAACACGCTGGTGCAAGGCATGGAAACCACGCGCACCTTGCGGCCTTGCTCGGTCAGTTTGTCGTAGGCCTGAACGGCCAGGCCGACTTCCGAACCGGTGGAGATCAGGATCAGTTCAGGCTCGCCTGCGCAGTCCTTCAACACATAGCCACCGCGGCTGATGTCGGCGATCTGGCCGGCATCGCGGGTTTGGTGCTGCAGGTTCTGGCGCGAGAAGATCAGCGCCGAAGGGCCGTCTTTACGCTCCAGCGCGTTTTTCCAGGCCACCGCCGATTCAACGGCATCGGCCGGGCGCCAGGTGTCGAGGTTCGGCGTGGTACGCAGGCTGGTCAGTTGCTCGATCGGCTGGTGCGTCGGGCCGTCTTCGCCCAGACCGATGGAGTCGTGGGTGTAGACATGGATCACACGCTTCTTCATCAGCGCCGACATGCGCACTGCGTTGCGGGCGTATTCCATGAACATCAGGAAGGTCGCGCCGTAAGGCACCAGGCCGCCGTGCAGGGCAACGCCGTTCATGATGGCGGTCATGCCGAACTCGCGCACGCCGTAGTACATGTAGTTGCCGCTGGCATCTTCAGCGCTGACACCCTTGCAACCTTTCCACAGGGTCAGGTTGGAACCGGCCAGGTCGGCCGACCCACCGAGCACTTCCGGCAGCAGGGGGCCGAAGGCATTCAGGGTGTTCTGGCTGGCCTTGCGGCTGGCGATGGTTTCGCCCTTGGCGGCCACTTCGGCGATGTAGGCGTCGGCCTTCTCGGCGAAGTCGGCAGGCAGGTCACCGCTCAGGCGACGTACCAGTTCGTTGGCTTCGGTTGGGAAGGCAGCGGAATAGGCCGCGAAACGCTGGTCCCACTCGGCTTCGGCAGCGCGACCTTTTTCCTTGGCATCCCACTCGGCATAAATGTCGGCCGGGATTTCGAACGGGCCGTAGTTCCAGTTCAGCGCCTGGCGGGTCAGGGCGATTTCCGCGTCGCCCAGTGGCGCGCCGTGGCAATCTTCCTTGCCCTGCTTGTTCGGCGAACCGAAACCGATGGTGGTCTTGCAGCAGATCAGGGTCGGCAGCGGGCTCTTGCGCGCGGTGTCGATGGCGGTCTTGATCTCTTCCGGATCGTGGCCGTCGACGTTGCGGATCACTTGCCAGTTATAGGCTTCGAAACGCTTGGGCGTGTCGTCGGTGAACCAGCCTTCGACTTCGCCGTCGATGGAGATGCCGTTGTCATCGTAGAAGGCGATCAGCTTGCCCAGGCCCAGGGTGCCGGCCAGGGAAGCGACTTCGTGGGAAATGCCTTCCATCATGCAGCCATCACCCAGGAACACGTAGGTGTGATGGTCGACGATGTTGTGGCCTGGACGGTTGAACTGCGCCGCCAGGACTTTCTCCGCCAGGGCAAAGCCCACAGCGTTGGCCAGGCCCTGGCCCAGCGGGCCAGTGGTGGTTTCCACGCCTGGGGTGTAACCGAACTCCGGGTGGCCCGGGGTGCGGCTGTGCAGCTGGCGGAAGTTCTTCAGGTCATCGATCGACAGGTCATAGCCGGTCAGGTGCAGCAGCGAGTAGATCAACATCGAGCCGTGGCCATTGGACAGCACGAAGCGGTCGCGGTCGGCGAAGGATGGGTTGCTCGGGTTGTGCTTCAGGTAGTCACGCCAAAGTACTTCGGCGATATCCGCCATACCCATAGGGGCACCTGGATGGCCGCTGTTGGCTTTTTGCACGGCATCCATGCTGAGGGCACGAATGGCGTTGGCACGCTCACGACGGCTTGGCATCGCTGATCTCCTGGGGATTGAATAAAACGAAACGGAAAAAAGGCCTGCATTTTCCCTCAGGCGTCAGGCGGGGGCAATGACAGATAGTCACTCAGGCATGTTTTTCCCCTGTTGAAGACACAATCCATTGATGAAACCCCTTCGCCACTCGTTGACTGTAGAAGCAGAGGCTCTGGAAAACCCCCTACAGGCACCAATATCAAAACTTTTTGATATTGGCCTTGCGAGCATTTGCGGGCATCTCTAGACTGCTGCCCCATGAACCTGCCCGCGCCTGCCATCAGCCATGACGATTGCGACGAACTGGCGGCCCTGTGCAAGGCCGGCGGCGACCCCCTGCGGCTGAATGTATTGCGTGCGCTGAGCAACGATTCGTTTGGTGTGCTGGAGCTGGCGCAGATCTTCGCCATCGGCCAGTCGGGCATGAGCCACCACCTGAAGGTCCTGGCCCAGGCCAGCCTGGTGGCGACCCGCCGTGAAGGCAATGCGATTTTCTATCGCCGTGCCCTGCCCCATACCGGGCTCCTGGGCGGCAAACTGCACGCAGCCTTGCTGGAAGAGGTCGACCAGCTGAACCTGCCGGGCGAGGTACAGGCCCGGATCAGCCTGGTGCACCGGCAGCGGGCTGCAGCCAGCCAGGACTTCTTTTCCCGGGTGGCGGAAAAATTCCGCGCCCAGCAGGACCTGATCGCAGGACTGCCCCAGTATCGCGACAGTGTGCTGGCGCTGCTGGACAAACTGAGTTTCGACCCAGTGGCCACGGCCATTGAAGTCGGCCCCGGCGACGGTGGATTTCTCCCCGAGCTGGCCCGACGCTTTGCCCGGGTTACCGCGCTGGACAACAGCCCGGCGATGCTGGAGCTGGCACGCCAGCTGTGCGAACGCGAAACATTGGCTAACGTCAGCCTGCAATTGGCCGATGCACTGAACGGTGTACAGCTGCAGGCCGATTGCGTGGTGCTGAACATGGTCCTGCACCATTTCGCCGCGCCGGCCGAGGCCCTCAAGCAGATGACCCAATTGCTGCAACCAGGCGGCAGCCTGTTAGTGACAGACTTGTGCAGCCACAACCAGAGTTGGGCCAAAGAGGCTTGCGGCGATCTCTGGCTAGGGTTCGAACAAGATGATTTGGCCCGTTGGGCCACCGCTGCGGGACTGACTCCCGGGGAAAGCCTGTATGTAGGCTTACGTAATGGTTTCCAGATCCAGGTTCGCCATTTTCAGCGACCGGCTGGCGACACTCACCATCGGTAAATTTAGGAAACCTTCAAGATGAGCGAATACTCCCTTTTCACCTCCGAGTCCGTGTCTGAAGGGCATCCGGATAAAATCGCTGACCAGATTTCCGATGCGGTGCTGGACGCCATCATTGCCCAGGACAAGCACGCCCGCGTAGCGGTCGAGACCCTGGTCAAGACTGGCGTGGCCATTGTTGCCGGCGAAGTCACCACCAGCGCCTGGGTCGACCTGGAACAGATCGTTCGCGATGTGATCTGCGATATCGGCTACACCAGCTCCGACGTCGGCTTCGACGGTGCTACCTGCGGCGTGATGAACATCATTGGCAAGCAGTCCCCCGACATCAACCAGGGCGTCGACCGCGCCAAGCCGGAAGATCAGGGCGCTGGCGACCAGGGCCTGATGTTCGGCTACGCCAGCAACGAAACCGAGGTGCTGATGCCGGCGCCGATCACCTTCTCGCACCAACTGGTCCAGCGCCAGGCCGAAGCCCGCAAATCGGGCCTGCTGCCTTGGCTGCGCCCGGACGCCAAATCCCAGGTCACCTGCCGCTACGAAGGCGGCAAGGTGGTCGGTATCGATGCCGTGGTGCTGTCGACCCAGCACAACCCCGAGGTGTCCTACAACGACCTGCGCGAAGGCGTGATGGAGCTGATCGTCAAGCACGTGCTGCCTGCCGAGTTGCTGAGCAAGGACACCCAGTTCCACATCAACCCGACCGGCCAGTTCATCATCGGTGGCCCGGTAGGTGACTGCGGCCTGACCGGCCGCAAGATCATCGTCGACAGCTACGGCGGCATGGCCCGTCACGGCGGTGGCGCGTTCTCCGGCAAGGATCCATCCAAGGTCGACCGTTCCGCCGCTTACGCCGGTCGCTACGTGGCCAAGAACATCGTTGCCGCCGGCCTGGCCGAGCGCTGCGAGATCCAGGTGTCCTACGCCATCGGCGTGGCCCAACCGACCTCGATCTCGCTGAACACCTTCGGCACCGGCAAGATCAGCGACGACAAGATCATCAAGCTGGTACGCGAAGTGTTCGACCTGCGCCCCTACGCAATCACCACCATGCTCGACCTGCTGCACCCGATGTACCAGGAAACCGCTGCCTACGGTCACTTCGGCCGGGCTCCGCAAACCAAGACCGTGGGTGACGACACCTTCACCACCTTCACTTGGGAAAAGACCGACCGCGCCGACACCCTGCGCGCCGCTGCCGGCCTGTAAGCTTCACCTGGCAACATCCAAAGCCCCGCCCGGCTCGCCCGGCGGGGCTTTTTTGTCGCCTGAGGTTTCTTGCACATCCCGCAAACCGCTGCTGGTACGGGGCCGAGCGAGCAAGGACACAGGTGTTCCCTGACGGGGAAACACCTCGCAACCACCTTCGTCCCGGCCGTCAGCCAATCCCCTCTAGCCTTTAGCGCATGACCCACAGAGCAAGGATGCTCCCCATGCTGCCAAGAGCCGTTGTGCTGCTGAGCCTCACTCCATTCTTCGCCCAGGCCGCCTGCCCCGACTGGCCGGTTCCCCGTGCCACCGATGAAATCACCACCCTGCAGCAGCAACTGCAGCGCTGGGATAGCAGCTATTACCGTGACGGCCGATCACTGGTGGCGGATGAGCTCTACGATCAGGCCCGCCAGCGCCTGCTCACCTGGCGCCAGTGCTTCCCCCAGGCTCCCCGGGCAACGGACCAGCCCCTGCTCGGCGCCGGGGGCAGCATCCGCCACCCCATCCCCCACACAGGAGTGGAAAAACTCGCCGATGCCAATGCCGTGACGGGGTGGCTCAAGGGCCGCGACGACATCTGGGCGCAACCCAAGGTCGACGGCGTAGCGGTGACCCTGATCTACCACCAGGGGCAGTTCCAGCAAGCACTCAGCCGTGGCGACGGCGTGCATGGCCATGACTGGACCCGTGCAGCCTGGCAAATCGAGGCCATACCCAAACGACTGCCACGGCCCGTTGACCTGTTGCTGCAAGGAGAGCTCTATCTGCGCCTGGAGCAGCATGTCCAGGCTCGCTCCGGCAGCCTCAAGGCGCGCAACCGGGTGGCAGGCTGGATGGCGCGCAAACAGCTGACGGCGGCGGAGGCCGCGCAGATCGGGCTGTTTGTCTGGGACTGGCCCCAGGGCCCGGCTACGTTGAGCGAACGCCTGGAGCAACTGGCAGACCTGGGCTTTGTCGAACCCCGCGAGTACAGCCGGCCCGTAGGCGGCTTCGCCGATGCACAACAGTGGCGGGCCCGCTGGTATCGCTCGCCACTGCCCTTTGCCAGTGACGGCATCATCCTGCGGCAAAGCCGGCGTCCCGTCGCCGAACGCTGGCAGGCCAAGGCCCCATACTGGATTGCCGCCTGGAAGTACCCCTACGCCCAGGTGCTGGCCAGCGTTCGTCAAGTCGATTTTCGTATCGGGCGCACGGGGCGCATCACTCCCCTGCTGGAGATCGAGCCGGTGACCCTGGACGACCGGCAGATCCGCCGTGTCAGTCTCGGCTCACTGCAACGCTGGCGATCCCTGGATATCGTTCCCGGCGATCAGGTAGCCATCAGTCTCGCCGGGTTGAGCATCCCGCGCCTGGATGAAGTGGTACTCAGAAGCACTCTGCGCCAGAGCATCCAGCCCCCGCGAGAAGCCGACTTTCACTTCCTGAGTTGCTGGCAGCCATCACCCGGCTGCGAGGAACAATTTCTGGCCCGACTGACCTGGCTCAGCAGCAAACAAGGCCTGAACCTGCAGAATATCGGCAGCCGGACCTGGGCCCGGCTGGTTGAAACAGGCCGTATCAAAGGCCTGCTGGATTGGCTGACCCTGGATCAGGCAGAGCTTGCTAACATTGCCGGCTTTGGTGATCGCAGCAGCAAGCGTTTGCTCGAGAGCCTGCACAGTGCCAGGCAACAGCCTTTCCCTCGCTGGCTCAAAGCCCTCGGCATCCCGCCCAGTGGCTCGGCCGACCTGAGCGGGCCATGGCAGGCCCTGGCCATGAAAAGCAGCCTGGACTGGCAGAATGAAGCCGGTATCGGAGCGGAGCGGGCCGCACAACTGGTGGCGTTTTTTCGCGCTCCAGAGGTCCTGGCCTTGCAAGGCGCCCTGAACAGCGCCGGTATCGAAGGTTTTTAGCCCGATGGCACGTGGAACCACCCAAGCCGGAATACGCTCCAACAGCCCATTCCCGGTACAACAGTCAGTATTTTTATTGGTTATTTCTTGATCTTTTTCACCTGGAGCCTTCAATGAAACTTTTTCCATCGCTCGCCACCCTGACCCTCTGCAGCCTGATGAGCGCGCCACTGCTGGCCGCCGAGCAGGCCCCCGAGCTGACCGGCTGCGCCGCCAAGCGCCAGGCCATCATGAACCAGATCGAACAGGCCAAGGCCCACGGCAACAGCAATCAGCAGGCCGGCCTGGAGCGCGCCCTGAGCGAAGTGACCGCCCACTGCACCGACGCCTCGCTGAAGAAAGAGCGGGAAAACAAAGTGCTTGAGGCCAAGCATGAGGTCAGCCGGCGCCAGGCCGACCTGGAAAAAGCCATGAAGAAAGGTGACTCGGAGAAGATCAACAAGCGCAAGGACAAGCTTGCCGAGTCCCGCAAGGAACTGCAGCAAGCCCTGGACGAACTGGACAAGTAATCAACCTGATGCCGCGGCCCTGCTCAGCAGAGCCGCCAATCAGTGATTGCGAAACTCTTTGTGGCAGGCGCTGCAAGCATCCTCGACCTTCTGTACCGCCGGCCCCAGATTGCTGGCCTTGTAGGGCTGGACCTGGCTGATCGTCACCAGCTCACCGGTGGAGGCTTCCAGGGTGCGGGCCAACTCCTGGAAACGCGCCTGCTTGCGCCAGACGTCATCGGTGGCGCTGCTGTGATCCTCTTCCTTGACCTCGGGGAAGTGCTTCCACGGCTCATGGGACAGGCTGTCGAGTTTCACCGCGCCTTCGGCAAAGCGCGCGCCGTCGAAAGGAATCCGCCCACGCAGCATGCCCCCCAGGTCCTCGCCGGTCTTGAGCATCTGCTTGAAGATCGCCTTGCGCTGGCCCAGGGGAGAATTGGGATCGACACCGCCACAGGCGGAAAGCATCAGGCAGGCCAGCAATACAACAGAAAGTCTTTTTAGCGTCATGGTGGCTTCAGGTCTGGTCACGGAAACGGCGGCCAGTATCCTCGCCTCCCCGGCAAAGACCAATAGCCCTATTAATAATATGGGTTGTCCCCCATCACCAATGCGGCGGGCAGCCTCTCAAGGAAATACAGCATGAACCCGAGCCCGCTCCGCTGGCCTCGCCATCTGCTCTGGGCCCTGCCGGCCCTGGCGCTGCTCGCTGGCTGCAACGGCGGCGACAATACCAAGCCAGCCCCCACCCACGCCCTGGCCACCTACAACAGCGCCACCTGGGACGCCCTGCCCAACGTCGCCGACAACGACCTGCTGGCCGGTTTCGGCTCCTGGCGCAGCGCCTGCACCCGCCTCAAGGCCGACCCGGTGTGGGGCGCCACCTGCGCCGCAGCCGCGACGGTGCCGCAAACCCCCGAGGCCATCCGCGGCTTTCTCAAGGAGCACCTGCAGGTCTACGGCCTGCGCTCGGGCAGCGGCAGCAGTACCGGCCTGATCACCGGCTACTACGAACCGGTCTATCCCGGCAGCCTGACCCAGACCCAGGTTGCCAATGTGCCGGTATACGGCGTGCCGGAGGACATGATCATCGTCGCCCTGGACAGCCTCTACCCGGAGCTCAAGGGCAAGCGCCTGCGTGGCCGGCTCGAAGGCCGGGTACTCAAGCCCTATGACGATGCGGCGACCATCGAAAGCAAGGGAACCAAGGCCCCGGTGATTGCCTGGCTGACCGACCCCATGGACCTGCAATTCCTGCAGATCCAGGGGTCCGGGCGAATCCAGCTGGATGACGGGCGCCAATTGCGGATCGGCTATGCCGACCAGAACGGCCACCCCTACCGTCCCATCGGCCGCTGGCTGGTGGATCAGGGCGAGCTGAAGAAAGAGGACGTGACCATGGGCACCATTGCCGCCTGGGCCAAGGCCCACCCGGCGCGGATTCCCGAGCTGCTGGGCAGCAACCCCAGCTACGTGTTCTTCAACCGCAACCCGGATAGCAATGAAGGCCCGCGGGGCTCGTTGAACGTACCGCTGACGTCAGGCTATAGCGTGGCCGTGGACCGCAAGGTGATCCCCCTGGGCAGCCTGCTGTGGTTGTCCACCACCCGCCCGGATGGCAGCAGCCTGGTACGGCCGGTAGCCGCCCAGGACACGGGCGGCGCAATCACCGGTGAGGTGCGCGCCGATCTGTTCTGGGGCACGGGCGATGCGGCGGGGCAGCTGGCCGGAGACATGAAGCAGCAGGGCCAGATCTGGATGCTCTGGCCCAAGGGCGTAGCGCTGCCCAAGGTGCCGGAAGTGCCCGACGCCCCTTGAGCCCCTGCGGGAGCCGGCTTGCCGGCTCCTGCAAAAGGGTGTCTCAGACTGAAACGAAGAAGAAACTGGCGATCAGGCCCATGCCCACGAACCACACCAGGGACCGCAGGATCGCCCAGTCCGCCAGGTAGCAGATCATGTACAGCAGGCGGCTGGTGATAAACAGCACCGCCAGCACGTTGATCGTCACCAGCTCGGCGTTACCTGCCACATGGGCGATGATCACCGCCGCAGCGAATGCCGGGGTCACCTCGAAACCGTTGAGCTGCGCGTTGTGGGCACGCTTGGGCAAACCCTCCAGAGTACTCAGGAACGCCCGTGGGTCATGGTTGTAGCGAAGCCCGTATTTGCCGGCGCCCTTGGCGATGGCAGTACAGAGATAGGGCAGGATGATTGCAATCAACACACACCAGAAAGCGACAGTCATGGAGCAAATCCTTTTTTAGAGTTTTTAGGGAGCCTTCAGAACTTCATCACCAACATGCCAATCAGCACCAGTCCACAGGCTAAGAGCCGTGGCCGGCCGAAAGGTTCTTTCAGGTAGCGCATGCCGAACAGCACCACCAGGATCACACTGATTTCACGCAACGCAGCCGCTTCGGCGATCGATCCCAGTTGCATGGCCCAAAGCACCAGAGCGTAGCTGAACAACACGCAAAACCCGACGCTCAGCCCCAGGCGCCACTGCTCGCGCCAGAACAGGGCAAAGGCCGGGCGCTTCCAGACCACCGCCACCAGCGGAAAGGGCCAGGCGCTGAGCAGCGTGACCCAGGTCAGATAATCCAGCGGGTGCGACCAGCGGCGCAGCGCCTGGCCGTCAATATAGGTGTAGCAACCGATGCACAGGCCGATCAGCGCCACCACCGGCAGCATCGACCAGGGCAACCGCGCCCCACCGCCGCCCTGCCAGAGCAGGCAGAGCATGCCGAAGGGAATCAGCAGAATGCCCAGGACCTGCTGAGTGCTCAGCGCCTCGCCGGCGAAGACCAGGGTCAACGCCAGCACCACCAATGGCGAAAGTCCGCGCATCAACGGGTACACCAGCCCGAGATCCCCCACGCGATAGGCCTGGATCAGCAGATATCGATACAAGAGCTCGAATGCCGCCGAGGCGATGATCCAGGGCCAGATCTCCAGTGGTGGGGATTCGAGAAAAAACAGCATGATGGCCACGAACAGCAGGGCCACGGTGTCCATGCAGGCCACCACCAGCAAGCGCTCGCCACTGAACTTGATCAGGGTGTTCCAGGCTGCGTGCAACAACGCCGCCACCAAAACCAGACTTGTCGCCAGCACCTTGCACTCCCTGGTTGCCTGAAAAAGCCGGATACCGCACATCCGGGCAGAAGCCGGGAATCCTCGCATGCCTGCGGCCCTGCTTGCACGGGCTACCGGCGCATTTGGCAGTGCCAGCAGCCAATTCGGCAACATGGGCATGTTCGAGGTACTTTTCCCCCACGTGCCTGCAACGTCGGGTCGAGGCTGTGGTCAATGGCTGCGGTCAGGCGACGATGGCGAAAACTGTGTCCCTCGCCGACGCCGGTACATCAAACCCTTAGCCTGAAAGCATTCAGGTCGCTTTTTCTGTAATCATCCAAAGGAGTCCGGATGCTTGAACTTGTCGCTGCCTTTATCTGCCTGACGACGCTGCTCACCTACGTCAACTTCCGCTTTATCGGCTTGCCACCGACCATCGGCGTGATGGTCACCGCCCTGCTGTTCTCGCTGCTGCTGCAAGGCCTGAGCTACCTGGGCTACCCCGGCCTGGAAGAACATGTGGAAGAATTGATTGGCAAGATCGACTTCGGCGATCTGCTGATGAACTGGATGCTGTCGTTCCTGCTGTTCGCCGGCGCCCTGCACGTCAACCTCAACGACCTGCGCAGCTACCGCTGGCCCATCGGCCTGCTGGCCACGGTCGGCGTGCTGATCGCCACCTTCGTCATCGGCAGCCTGGCCTACTGGATCTTCGGCCTGTTCGGCTGGCACGTGAGCTTTCTCTACTGCCTGCTGTTCGGCGCGCTGATTTCCCCCACCGACCCGATTGCCGTGCTGGGCGTGCTGCGTACCGCCAACGCTTCCAAGCCACTGAAGACCACCATCGTCGGCGAATCGCTGTTCAACGACGGCACCGCGGTAGTGGTGTTCACCGTGCTGCTGGGCATCGCTCAACTGGGGGAAACCCCGACCGTGGCTGCCACGGCCTGGCTGTTCGTGCATGAGGCCATTGGCGGCGTACTGTTCGGCGGGCTGATCGGCTACCTGGTGTATCTGATGATCAAGAGCATCGAGCAGCACCAGATCGAAGTGATGCTGACCCTGGCCCTGGTCATCGGTGGTTCGGCGATGGCCAGCGAGCTGCACGTCTCGGCGCCGATTGCCATGGTGGTGGCCGGCCTGATCATCGGCAACCTGGGACGCAACCTGGCGATGAACGACATGACCCGGCGCTACCTGGACGGTTTCTGGGAGTTGCTCGACGACATGCTCAATGCCCTGCTGTTCGCCCTGATCGGCCTGGAGCTGTTGCTGCTGCCGTTCAACTGGCTGCACCTGGCGGCCGCCAGCCTGCTGGCCGTGGCCATCGTGCTCTCTCGCGTGCTCACCGTGGCCCCGGCAATCCTCCTGTTGCGGCGCTGGCGCAGCGTGCCCCGGGGCACTATCCGCGTGCTGACCTGGGGCGGCTTGCGCGGTGGCGTCTCGGTGGCGCTGGCGCTGGCCCTGCCCCTGGGGCCGGAGCGTGACCTGGTGCTGAGCATCACCTACATCGTGGTGCTGTCGTCGATCCTGCTGCAGGGTCTGACCATCGGCAAACTGGTGCGCCATGTCACACAGGATGCCCCGGCGGCCAAGGCCGAGGCCCACTGATCATTTCTTGATCTGCCGCGGATCGGGCGCCGGTGCCCGGTCCGCGTTCCTGTTCGGCTTGCCACTTTCACTGCGCACCTGGGCATGGCTGATCAGGGCGAAGATGAAACTGCCTCCAATGATGTTCCCGGCCAGGGTCGGCCCGGCGAACACCATCCAGAAATCCCGCCACGGCAACTTGCCGGCAAATACCAGGTAGGACACTTCCGCCGAGCCCACCACGATGTGAGTGAAATCCCCCAGCGCCATCAGGTAGGTGATCAGGATGATGATCCACAGCTTGGCGCTCTCCATGGACGGGATCATCCAGACCATGGTGGCGATCATCCAGCCGGAGATGATGCCCTTGGCGAACATCTGCGCTCTGTCGTTCTCCATGACCTTGCGGCCGATTTCCAGAAAGGCCTGATCGGTCTTGCCGTCGAAAATCGGCAAGTGCAGCATCACATAGGCCACCAGCAGGGTGCCGCACAGGTTGCCCACCAGCACCACGCCCCACAAGCGCAGCAAGCGCCCGAAGTTGTTCAGGCTCGGCTTGCTCATCACCGGCAGCACGGCAGTCAGGGTGTTTTCCGTAAACAGTTGCTGGCGCGCCAGAATCACCGCCAGAAAACCCGCGCAATAGCCAAAGCTGGCAATGACCTTGAAGGCCTCGCCGTCGGGCAGGCGGGAGTTGAGCAGGCCCATGCCCATCAGCGACAGGCCCATGGTCAGGCCGGCAGCCAGGGCCGACCACCAGAGGGCTGCGACACTGCGCTCCAGTTCCTGGTCGCCCTGGGTGCGGATGATTTCATGCAGGACCGCCGCGCGGGGCGGCTGGTTATGGTCGACCTCATGCTGCTCTTGAGCAGAGAGGCCGGGGGTCTTGCCATCTTTTTGCGCGTCCATAAGGCTCCTGAACCAGGCGGGTCATTTAGCTACGACACGCTGGGCTCAGGGCTGTTCCTTTCTGCGCAAGGCATCAGGCGTCGGAAGCGTCATCCTTGAACTGGTCTTTGACGTATTTGATTTCGGTGCGGCCGTGAGGCGCCGGCAGGCCGTCTTCCCCCAGGTTGACGAAGACCATCTTCTCCACCGTGAGAATGGATTTGCGAGTGATCTTGTTGCGCACTTCGCACGTCAGGGTGATCGAGGTGCGACCGAATTCGGTGGCGGTGATACCCAGCTCGATGATGTCGCCCTGGCGCGAGGCGCTGACGAAGTTGATTTCCGAGATGTACTTGGTCACGACTCGCTGGTTGCCCAGCTGGACAATGGCGTAGATCGCCGCTTCTTCGTCGATCCAGCGCAACAGACTGCCGCCGAACAGCGTGCCGTTGGGGTTGAGGTCTTCGGGTTTTACCCACTTGCGGGTGTGGAAATTCATATGCACTCCTGACCGTCCTGCCAATTGATGCCCGGCATAATGGCAGACCGGGCAGTCATGCTCTATGCAACATCGACTATGGTCGCGATTAACGATCTTCATCCAGGTGACATAAACACTTTTGGAAGTCTGGCTCAGGCGGCTATAATCGCCACCGTTTCAAAACGGTCATCTGCACTTGGTACCGTTTTCCCGCCACCTGTCCGAGGGGCGCTGCAGCAGGCATGACCTGTCAGGCTCGGATGGGGCGTTGTTGGTACAGGGCTCCCTGTATGGACACTAAACGCACAACGGCGCCCATTCGCACACTACGAATGGAGGCTCTTGATGAGCGCTGTAAACACGCCTGCAGGTTTTACCGACTACAAAGTCGCCGACATCTCCCTGGCTGCCTGGGGTCGTCGCGAAACCATCATCGCCGAATCGGAAATGCCGGCCCTGATGGGTCTGCGCCGCAAGTACCTGGCTGAACAGCCACTCAAGGGCGCCAAGATCCTCGGCTGCATCCACATGACCATCCAGACCGCCGTGCTGATCGAAACCCTGGTTGCCCTGGGTGCCGAAGTACGCTGGTCGTCCTGCAACATTTTCTCGACTCAAGACCAGGCCGCAGCCTCCATCGCCGCTGCCGGCATTCCTGTGTTCGCCTGGAAAGGCGAGACCGAAGAAGAGTACGAGTGGTGCCTGGAGCAGACCATCCTCAAGGATGGCAAGCCTTGGGACGCCAACATGATCCTCGACGACGGCGGCGACCTGACCCAGCTGCTGCACGACAAGTACCCACAAGTACTGGACCGCGTTCACGGCGTGACCGAAGAAACCACCACCGGCGTGCACCGCCTGCTGGACATGCTGGCCAAGGGCGAGCTGAAGGTTCCTGCGATCAACGTCAACGACTCGGTGACCAAGAGCAAGAACGACAACAAGTACGGCTGCCGTCACAGCCTGAACGACGCCATCAAGCGCGGCACCGACCACCTGCTGTCCGGCAAGCAAGCGCTGGTCATCGGCTACGGTGACGTGGGCAAGGGCTCGGCCCAGTCCCTGCGTCAGGAAGGCATGATCGTCAAGGTTTCGGAAGTGGACCCGATCTGCGCCATGCAAGCCTGCATGGACGGTTTCGAGCTGGTTTCGCCGTTCATCGACGGTATCAACCACGGCACCGAAGCCAGCATCGACAAAGCCCTGCTGGGCAAGATCGACCTGATCGTGACCACCACCGGTAACGTCAATGTTTGCGACGCAAACATGCTCAAGGCCCTGAAAAAGCGTGCCGTGGTCTGCAACATCGGCCACTTCGACAACGAAATCGACACCGCTTTCATGCGCAAGAACTGGGCATGGGAAGAAGTGAAGCCACAGGTGCACAAGATCCACCGCACCGGCCCTGGCGATTTCGATGCACAGAACGACGACTACCTGATCCTGCTGGCCGAAGGCCGCCTGGTGAACCTGGGCAACGCCACCGGTCACCCAAGCCGCATCATGGACGGTTCGTTCGCCAACCAGGTCCTGGCACAGATCTTCCTGTTCGGCCAGAAGTACGCCGACCTGTCGCCGGCCCAGAAAGCCGAGCGCCTGACTGTTGAAGTACTGCCGAAGAAACTCGACGAAGAAGTGGCCCTGGAAATGGTTCGCGGCTTCGGCGGCGTGGTCACTCAACTGACCAAGCAACAGGCTGAATACATCGGCGTAACCGTCGAAGGCCCGTTCAAGCCAGACGCCTACCGCTACTAAGAGCAGCTGCAGGCGGCAAGTCATCAGCGGCAAGCAAAGAGCCAAAAGCTCTGCTTGCTGCAACTGACCTGGTGCTTGCCCTAATCGCTATAGCAGTTTCAAGCAGCAGGCTGCAGGCACGAGAAACCAGCGCACCTCCGCTTTTTCTTGGCGCTTGCCGCCTGTTACTTGCAACTGGAGGTCCCCTCCATGTCCAAAGATCGTCGCTACAGCTTCGAGTTCTTCCCCACCAAGACCGATGCTGGGCATGAAAAACTGCTCGCCACTGCCCGTCAGCTGGCCGGCTACAACCCCGATTTCTTTTCCTGCACCTACGGTGCCGGCGGCTCGACCCGTGATCGCACGGTCAACACCGTGCTGCAACTGGAGAGCGAAGTTAAAGTCCCTGCGGCGCCGCACCTGTCCTGCGTCGGCGACAGCAAGGACGACCTGCGCGGCCTGCTGCAGCAGTACCAGGCAGCCGGCATCAAGCGCATCGTCGCCCTGCGTGGCGACCTGCCTTCGGGCATGGGCATGGCCAGCGGTGAACTGCGCTACGCCAATGACCTGGTGAGTTTCATCCGCGAGGAAACCGGCAGCCACTTCCATATCGAAGTCGCCGCCTACCCGGAAATGCACCCGCAAGCGCGCAACTTCGAGGAAGACCTGGTCAACTTCGTGCGCAAGGCCAATGCCGGTGCCGACAGCGCGATCACCCAGTACTTCTTCAACGCCGACAGCTACTTCTACTTCGTCGAGCGCGTGCAGAAGATGGGCGTGAACATCCCGATCGTGCCGGGCATCATGCCCATCACCAACTACAGCAAGCTGGCGCGCTTC
The DNA here is from genome assembly GCF_059418825.1 of Pseudomonas sp. GW821-FHT07F01. Classification (NCBI taxonomy): domain Bacteria; kingdom Pseudomonadati; phylum Pseudomonadota; class Gammaproteobacteria; order Pseudomonadales; family Pseudomonadaceae; genus Pseudomonas; species Pseudomonas sp. GW821-FHT07F01. Next base: position 589,959 of record NZ_JBWKQO010000003.1, on the reverse strand, counting down.
TCCGACGCCTGCGGCGCAGAGATTCCGCGCTGGATCCGCAAGCAGCTGGAAGCCTATGGCGATGACAGCGCCAGCATCCAGGCCTTCGGTGAACAGGTAATCAGTGACATGTGCGAACGCCTGCTCCAGGGCGGCGCCCCCGGACTGCACTTCTATACCTTGAACCAGGCCGACCCGAGCCTGGCGATCTGGAACAACCTCCAGCTGCCACGCTGACAGGCTGCAACCCAAGCTCCGGGCCCTGGTGAAAACCGGGGCCTTTTTGTTTGCAGCAGCCTTGAGCTAGAGCGTCCGGAACTGCCTCTAGCAATTGCATGATCTCTCGTCGTAATCTCCAGCAATGTCCGTCATAGCCCGGTTGCTGACCACCTTTCTCTGCACTTGCCTGAGCCTTGCCGCCCATGGCGAGAAGCTGCGCATTGTCACCGAACCCTGGGCGCCCTATGTCTATGAGGAAAATGGCACGGCCAAGGGCCTGGACTACGAAACCACCGCCATTGTCTTCCAGCGCCTGGGCATAGAGGTGCAGTGGCAGTTCCTGCCCTGGAAACGCTGCCTGGCGATGCTGGAAACCGGCCAGGCCGATGGCGCCCTGGACATCTTCCACAGCGACCAGCGCGACGGCACCCTGCTCTACCCCAACGAGCCGCTCTCGGACGTGGAGTTCGTGATGTTCTATGCCAACCAGCGCCCACACCCGTTCAAGCGCCTGAACGAACTCAAGGGCCTGACCATCGGCACTTCCCCCGGCTATCTGTACAGCGACGATTTCAGCAACTCGACCCTGTTCAACCGCGAACCGGCCCCCACCCACGAAGCCAATTTCGGCAAGCTGCTGCTGGGGCGGATCGACCTGCTGATTACCGACAAACGGGTCGGCCAGCACCTGCTGGACAGCCTGGGGCTGCGTGACCAGGTCAGCCAGAACCCCACTGTCATCAGCCGCCAGAGCCAATACCTGGCCGTGCGCCGCAATGCCGGCATGGACCTGCTGGTACAGCGCTTCGGCGCCGAACTGAAGCGCTTCAAGCGCGAACCGGCCTATGCCCAACTGAGCGCCAAGTACGGTGCTGAACCTGCTCTGCCGCCGGTCAGGTCTTCATCAACCCGCGAGTCAGAAAAAACCGTTGAGCAGCAGGAAAGCAGCGCACACTGATTGCTCTGTTATACTCCGGCCTCCCGCCAGGCTCACGCCCGGACGCTGGACCCTGTTCAAGGCCTCTCCACCCCGCTACGGCGCAGCCAACCGGCCCGCGCGAGCCGCCGGTGAATGACCCTTCAGGCCAGCAGGACCGGACGGGATTGCGTCCTCTTAAACGCCATTCACGCCCGGCAAGATTATCCCTTTGGGCCAAGCCCTCACTAAAACAGGATTACTCATGTCCTTTGCTTCCCTCGGTCTCTCCGAGGCTTTAGTCGGCGCCATCGAAGCCGCCGGCTACACCCAGCCTACTCCGGTGCAACAGCGGGCCATTCCCGCCGTGTTGCAAGGTCGCGATCTGATGGTCGCGGCACAGACAGGTACTGGTAAAACCGGCGGTTTCGCCCTTCCGATCCTGGAACGGTTGTTTCCCAACGGTCATCCGGACAAATCCCAGCGTCATGGCCCGCGCCAACCCCGCGTACTGGTCCTGACCCCCACTCGCGAGCTGGCCGCGCAAGTGCATGACAGCTTCAAGCTGTACGCCCGCGACCTGAAGTTCGTCAGCGCCTGCATCTTTGGCGGCGTCGGCATGAACCCGCAGGTCCAGGCCATGGCCCGTGGCGTCGATGTGCTGGTGGCGTGCCCCGGCCGTCTGCTGGACCTGGCTGGCCAGGGCAGCGTCGACCTGTCCCACGTGGAAATCCTGGTTCTCGACGAAGCCGACCGCATGCTCGACATGGGCTTCGTCCATGACGTCAAGAAAGTCCTCGCCCGCCTGCCGGCCAAGCGCCAGAACCTGCTGTTCTCCGCGACCTTCTCCAAGGACATCACGGACCTGGCCGGCAAGCTGCTGCACAACCCCGAGCGCATCGAAGTGACCCCGCCGAACACCACGGTGGAGCGTATCGAGCAGCGGGTCTTCCGCCTGCCGGCCAGCCACAAGCGTGCGCTGCTGGCGCACCTGATCACCGCCGGCGCCTGGGAACAGGTCCTGGTGTTCACCCGGACCAAGCACGGCGCCAACCGCCTGGCCGAGTATCTGGACAAGCACGGCCTGAGCGCTGTGGCGATCCACGGCAACAAGAGCCAGAACGCCCGTACCAAAGCCCTGGCCGACTTCAAGGCTGGCGAAGTGCGGATCCTGGTCGCCACCGATATCGCCGCCCGCGGCCTGGATATCGACCAATTGCCTCACGTGGTCAACTTCGAACTGCCTAACGTCGACGAAGACTACGTGCACCGTATTGGCCGTACCGGCCGTGCCGGTCGCTCCGGCGAAGCCATCTCCCTGGTGGCTCCGGACGAAGAGAAACTGCTGAAAAGCATCGAGCGCATGACCAAGCAGAAGATCGCCGACGGTGACCTGATGGGCTTCGATGCCAGCGCAGTGGAAGCCGAGAAGCCGGAAGTGCGCGAGCGTCCGGACGTGCGCAACCCGCGCAATCCCCGTGGCCCACGCGGCGATGGCCCGAACGGCGGTGGCGGTGGTGGCGGTCGCAAGGACAAGGGCAAGGACAAGGGCGGCAAGGAAAAACCCGCCCGTGGCGAACGCCCGGCCCGCGAGCAGAAGCCTCGTGAAGGCACCCCGGCCCGCGAACAGCGTCAACCGACGCCCCGTGCCGATCGCGCACCGGACGAGTTCCTCGACGACGACGTGGACAACTTCGGTAACCGCGCTGACTACGTCAGCCCGTACCAGAACAAGAACAACCAGGGCCGCGGCCGCCGCCCAGGGGCTCCGGCCCAGGGTGCAGGCGCTGGCAATCCGCCACGCGGCGGTGCCGGTGGTGGCCAGGGTCGCTCCGGCAACCCGCGCAACAGCAACGGCAGCACCACCGGCACCGCGCCGGCCAAGCGCAGTGGCGGCCCGCGCAACGGCGCCCCTCGTGACAGCCAGGGCCGTCGCGACGAGCCGCGCAATCGCCGCCCGAACCGTGACGATCAGCCACGCCAGGAACCGGCCGTGCAGAATCCTCGGGGCAACCAGCCGAAGATCATGCACAAGGAATCCAAGGCCGATCGTTTCCCGACGCCTGAGCAGCTGGATCAGTTGCCAAGCCGTCCACGGGGCGAAAAGCCGGCGCTGCTGACCCGCAACCGCTGAGCCTCGCGCTGAAATGAAAAACGCCCCTGGCCGCAAGGCCCGGGGCGTTTTTCATGGCGGCTGGTCGAGGGCGTTTCTGTAGCCGCTGCCGCAGGCTGCGAACGACGGGTAACCCGGCGCGAGGATCTGACCGGTTTACCGCATTTCATGACGGGCAATAAAAAACGCCCCCGGTTTGTGGTCGGGGGCGTTTTTTTGCTTTCGCAGGTTGCGACCAGTCCTATAAGGGCTGTGCGGGGGAGATCGCGAAGGCCCTGCGGGCCTTGTCGCAGCCTGCGGCAGCGGCTACAGACGAAGCATTACTTCGCTTTCACGCCTTCGAAGCTGATGTACAGGTCAACATTGTTGGAGGCCGGGCCCAGGTCCATCATCTTGCCGAAATCCTGGCGATTGATGCTGGTGGTACCTTCGAAGCCGGCACGGTAGCCGCCCCATGGGTCCTTGCCTTCACCCAGGAAGGTGGCCTTGACCACGACTGGCTTGGTCACGCCATGCAGGGTCAGGTCGCCGGCCACGTCAGCGGTCAGCTTGCCGTCGGCGTTCTTGCCGGTGGGCTTGACGCTGGTGGAGACGAACTTGGCGTCGGCAAACTTGCCAGCGTCCAGGAAGTCCTTGCTGGTGATGTGCTTGTCACGTTCGGCGTGGTTGGTGAACACGCTGGCGGTGCGCACGTTGACTTCGATCTTGGCGTCTTCCGGCTTGGCCGCGTCAAAGCTGAACTTGCCGTCCAGGTCCTTGAAGGTACCGGTGATGAAGCTGTAGCCCAGGTGGCTGATCTTGAAGTCGACGAAGGCGTGCTGGCCTTCCTTGTCGATCACGTAGTCCGCTGCCATCACTTGACCGGCCGCCAATACAGCAGATCCGATTGCCAGAGCGGCGAGAGTCTTTTTCAACATGCTTTCTATTCCTTTTGAGTCAAGGTTGAACATCAGGCTTTGCGACCCAGCATACGGGTAAGGGTCGCATCACGATCGATAAAGTGGTGCTTCAGCGCAGCCAGGCCATGGATACCGGCAAAGATCACCAGTGCCCAGGCCAGGTACAGATGCACCACACCTGCTACATCTGCCTGGTCCGGTAGTCCGGAGATCAGGGCAGGAACTTCAAACAAGCCAAACACCGGGATACCCACGCCGTCGGCGGTGGAGATCAGGTAACCGGCAATCATGACCGCGAACAGGCCGAGGTAAAGGAACGCGTGCCCCAGCTTGGCCCCCAGGCGGGTCAGCGGCCCATGGTTGGCCGGGGCCGGCGGCGGTGGGCTGACCCACCGCCACAACACCCGCAGCAGCATGATTGCAAACAGTGTCAGGCCGATACTCTTGTGCAGGTCCGGCGCGTCTTTGCGCCAGGTGCTGTAGTAGTCGAGGCCGACCATCCACAGGCCCAGGGCGAACAGACCAAACACCGCCAGGGCCACGCCCCAGTGCAGAACAATGCTGACCCAACCATAGCGAGAAGAAGAATTACGTAACTGCATCAGTTGCATCCTGTAAGAAACGCAGATCAAGACTAGCGATTTACCTATCGAATTAAAGCGGAATTTTTTGCTTTGAAATATCGAGAAATACGATCAGTAGTCTGGACCGAGCGCGTTAAGAAAAGATTAAGCCTCACGCCAAGCCAGCCTCCTTGCTCCCTCATGCCGTGCCCTGGGTCTTGCAGGCGGCGTCTTTGCACCTGACGCATCACGCCGTGGCGCGTCTTGCACAATAGGTTGTCCCGCGGCCATGCATTGCATAGGCTTGCCCGATTGTTCGCCCGCGCCGTTGGTGGGCCGCTTCCAGGAGACTGTACATGGGCCTGAATAACCAGTGGATGCAACGCGATCTTGCGGTGCTGTGGCATCCCTGCACCCAGATGAAAGACCACGAACAGCTGCCGTTGATCCCCATCAAGCGAGGCGAAGGCGTCTGGCTGGAAGACTTCGAAGGCAAACGCTACCTGGATGCGGTCAGCTCCTGGTGGGTCAATGTGTTCGGCCACGCCAACCCGCGCATCAACCAGCGCATCAAGGACCAGGTGGACCAGCTGGAACACGTGATCCTCGCCGGCTTCAGCCACCAGCCGGTGATCGAGTTGTCCGAGCGCCTGGTCAAGATCACCCCCGAAGGCCTGACCCGCTGCTTCTACGCCGACAACGGTTCGTCATGCATCGAAGTGGCGATGAAGATGAGCTTTCACTACTGGATCAACCGCGGCCAACCGAACAAGAAGCGCTTCGTCACCCTGAGCAACAGCTACCACGGCGAAACCATCGCCGCCATGTCAGTGGGCGATGTGCCGCTGTTCACCGAGACTTATAAGGCCCTGCTGCTGGACACCCTCAAGGTGCCGAGCCCGGACTGCTACCTGCGGCCCGAAGGCATGAGCTGGGAAGAACACTCGCGGAACATGTTCGCCGCCATGGAGCAGACCCTGGCCGAGCACCACGAAACAGTGGCCGCGGTCATAGTCGAGCCGCTGATCCAGGGCGCCGGCGGCATGCGCATGTATCACCCGGTGTACCTCAAGCTGCTGCGCGAAGCCTGCGACCGCTATGGCGTGCACCTGATCCATGACGAGATCGCCGTGGGTTTCGGCCGCACCGGCACGATGTTCGCCTGCGAGCAGGCCGGCATCCGCCCGGATTTCCTGTGCCTGTCCAAGGCCCTGACCGGCGGCTACCTGCCCCTGGCCGCATGCATGACCACCGACGATGTCTACAGCGCCTTCTACGACGACTACCCGACCCTGCGCGCCTTCCTCCACTCCCACAGCTACACCGGTAACCCGCTGGCCTGTGCCGCGGCCCTGGCGACCCTGGATATCTTCGAGCAGGACAATGTGGTGGAGATCAACCACGCGCTTGCCCGGCGCATGGCCAGCGCTACCGCGCACCTGGTGGACCACCCCCACGTTGCCGAAGTACGCCAGACCGGCATGGTCCTGGCCATCGAGATGGTCCAGGACAAGGCCAGCAAGACCGCCTACCCCTGGCAGGAACGCCGCGGCCTGAAAGTCTTCCAGCACGCGCTGGAACGCGGCGCCCTGTTGCGTCCCCTGGGCAGCGTGGTGTATTTCCTGCCGCCGTACGTGATCACCCCGGAACAGATCGACTTCCTCGCCGAAGTCGCCAGTGAAGGCATCGATATCGCCACCCGCGACCAGGTCAGCGTGGCGGTGCCCAAGGACTTCCACCCCGGCTTTCGCGATCCGGGCTAGAGCAGGTCGTTAGTTGTGGGGAGGGAGCTTGCTCCCTCGCCACAGAACGCTTTCCACCGATTCACATTCAACAGAGAACCCAGATGAGATTGTCCCGCTTTTTTATCGACGCCCCCCTGAGCCTAGGCGAACACGAGTTGCCGGAAGCCCAGGCACACTACATCGGGCGCGTACTGCGCATGGCCGAAGGTGCTGCCCTGCAGGTGTTCGATGGCTCGGGTACCGAGTTTCGCGGGGCTCTGGTGGAAGTGGGCAAGAAGCGGGTTCGGGTCCAGCTGAATGAAAGCTTCGCCGGCCAGCAAGAATCACCGCTGCGGATTCACCTGGGCCAGGGCCTGTCCCGGGGCGAGCGCATGGACTGGGCGATCCAGAAGGCCACGGAGCTTGGGGTCAGCGAAATCACCCCGATCTTCAGCGAGCGCTGCGAAGTGCGGCTCAAGGACGAACGCGCCGACAAGCGCCTGCTGCACTGGCGCCAGGTGGCCATCAGCGCCTGCGAACAGTGCGGCCGCTCACAGGTCCCGGTGATCCACCCACCCGTGCTGCTGGCGGACTGGATCAAGCAGGCCCGGGCCGACCTGAAGCTAGTGCTGCACCCCGTGGCCCAGCCCCTGGAAAGCCACGCCAAGCCTGCCAGCCTGGCGTTCCTCATTGGCCCTGAAGGCGGCCTGACAGACGCCGAAGTGGAACTGTCCCACAGCGCCGGTTTCCTCCCCGCACGCCTGGGGCCGCGGGTGCTGCGTACCGAAACCGCACCGGTGGTGGCCCTGGCCGTGGCCCAGCAACTGTGGGGCGACTTCTAACCCCTCCTGGTGGTGGCTATTGCACCGGGTCGCTGGTGGGTTGGGCGATGATCGCTTTGAGTTCACTGGTCATGGGGAATTCCAGGTTCAGGCCCTTGGGCGGAATCGGCTGCTGGAACCAGCGCTGGTAAATGCCGTTGATCTCCCCGGAGCGGTACAGGTCCGCCAGGGCGCCATTGACCAGGGCCAGGAACTGCGGGTCATCCTTGCGCACCATGCAGCTGTAGATCTCCCGCGACTGTTCTTCCCCCACCACCACCCAGTTGTGCGGATCCCGGGCCTTGGCCCGCTCGCCGTACAGCAACGCATCGTCCATGTAGAACGCCGCCGCACGCCCCGACTGGAGCATCTGGAAGGCCTCGCCGTGGTCCTTGGCGCTGATCACGAACATGTCGATCTTGTGCTCGACGTTGTAGCTCTTGAGAAAGCGCTCGTTGGTGGTCCCCGCCGTGGTCACCACGTTCTTGCCCCGCAGGTCGGCGAAGCTCTTGATCCCGCTGTCCTTGGCGGTCAGCAACTGGCCTTTGACGTAGATGAAACCGTAGGAAAACGCCACCTGCTTCTGCCGCTCGGCCGTCACCCCGGTGGAACCGCACTCCAGGTCCACGGTGCCGTTCTGCACCAGGGGAATGCGGGTCTGCGAGGTCACCAGGTTGTATTTCACCTTCAGGTTGGGCAGGTGCAACTGCTGCTGGATGCGCTCCACCACCTTGCTCGCCAGCTCCACGGAATAACCCATGGGCTTGCCGCTGTTATCCCCCACGTAGGAAAAGGGCACCGAGGCATCGCGATAACCCAAGGTAATACTGGCGCTGTTGGCGATCTTCGCCAGGGTGCCCTGCAGAGGCGCTTCATTGGCCTGGGACATGGCGCTGAACAGCAGCCCCAAGGTGCAGCCGAGCAACGTGATCTTATGCATTGTTATTCTCCGTTGTGGGTAAGGGCAGTTAGCGGCGGGCCGCGATGATGCTGATTTCGACAAGGATCTGCGGGCGCGCCAGGGCCGCCTGCAAGGTGGTGCGCGCCGGCGCCTGGCCGGGGGACAGCCAGGCCGACCAGACTTCGTTCATCACCGCGAAATCGGCCTGGATGTCCTTGAGGTAGATCGTCGCGCTGAGCAGGTGCTCCTTGTCGCTGCCGGCCTCGGCCAGCAAGGCGTCGATCTTCTCCAGCACCTCGCGGGTCTGGCCGCCGATATCGCTGCTGGCCCCCGGCACCTGCCCGGAAAGAAACACCAGTCCGGCAAAGCTCACCGCGCCACTCAGGCGCTCGTTGCTGTGGATACGCTGGATACTCATCTGAAGACTCCTTTTAACGTTCAGGCAACGCGGGGCGCCAGGCCCTGCATGTCGATACTGGTGCAACGCTGGCCGATCAGTTCGCCCAGCAATTGGCCGCTGCCACAGGCCAGGGTGAACCCCAGCGCGCCGTGGCCAAGGTTGAGCCACAGGTTGCGGTAGGCGGTGGCCCCGATCAGCGGCACGCCGCTGGGGGTAGCCGGACGCATGCCGGCCCATTCCACGGCTGCCTGATAGTCACCGGCCTCGGCGAAGGTCTGGGCCGCCTGACGGCGCATCAGGGCCAGGCGGCCGGGGTCTGGCGCCGGGTCGAAACCGACGATGTCGACCATGGCCGCCACCCGCAGTTGCTGGCCGATACGCGCATAGACGATCTTGCGGTTGTAGTCGGTGATGCTGATGTCCGGCGCCCGGTGCTGCGGGCCGATGGGCACGCTGAGGCTGTAGCCCTTGAGCGGATACAGCGGCAGTTGGAGCCCGGGCAGGCGCAGTTCGGCGCTGCGGTGCCCGGCCGCCAGCACCAGTTGGTCCACCGGCAACACGCGCTCCCCCAGGTCGATGGCCTGGACCTTATCCCCCCCATGGTGAATGCCCCGCACCCGCTGGCCCAGTAGGATTTCGCAGCGCCCGGAAGCGCGCAGCCGCGTGGCCAGTTGCTGGCAGAAGGCGTGGCAGTCGGCCACTTCTTCATCCGGGGTATAGATACCGCCGACGAAGGGCGTATCCCCCAGGGCCGGTTCCAGGGCCGTGCATTCGGCGGCGCAAAGCACCTGTTGCTGGCCGCTGTCCGCCAGGTTGTGCCGGGCGTGCTCGAAGCTTTTTTGCTCGCGGAAAGTCACCAGCTTGCCGTTGCGCCGCCAGTCGAAGCCTTGTAGGCCATCCTCTTCGCGCCAGCTTTGCAGGGTGCTCTGGCTGAGCAGCGCCAGGCGCAACAGGTGCGCGCCATTGCGCCGGTTCACCGAGTGCCGGCAAGCACCGAGGAACCCCGCCAGCCAGCGCCACTGCGCCGGGTCCAGGCGTGGCCGCAGCTTGAGCGGAGAGTCGCCCTTGAGCATCCAGCCCAGGGCCTGCCAGGGCACCCCGGCATCAGCCAGAGGCGCCACATAGCGATAGGACAGCTGCCCGCCGTTGGCGAAACTGGTCTGGCTGCCCAGGGACTCCTGAGCCTCCACCAGGGTCACCTCAAAGCCCTGGCGGACCAGGGCGTAGGCACTGGCCAAGCCGATGACGCCCCCTCCAATGATGCAAACCCGCTGACTCATGACTGCCCCTGGCCTGTTGGTCGATGGCCCAAGGTTAGGGGCAGGTGACAGGCGCCGGACAATGAATAAAGATGGACCTCCCATAAACAAAGGTTATGGACTGCCCCATGCGCCTTCGTCATATCGAGATTTTCCAGGCCATCCGCCAGACCGGCTCCATCAGCGGCGCAGCGCAGTTGCTGCATGTCTCCCAGCCGGCAGTGACCAAGGTTTTGCAGCACGCCGAACTGCAGCTGGGTTTCCCGTTGTTCCTGCGGGTGCGGGGCAAGTTGCAGCCAACCCCGGAAGCCCTGGAGCTGGAGCGCGAAGTGGACAAGGTTAGCGAGAGCCTGCAAGGGGTACGGCGCCTGGCCCAGAACCTGCGCCGGGCTCCGGGCCACAGCCTGCGCATCGGCGCCACACCGGCCCTGGCCCTGGCCTTGCTGCCGCCCGCCATCAGTGAATGGACCCGCCTTTACCCGGACAGCCTGTGCGAACTGTCCAGCGCCCATAGCCGCGAGCTGGTACAGAACCTGCTGATGCGCGAAATCGACCTGGCGCTGACCCTGCAACCCCCGGATCACCCGGGCCTGAGCGCCCAACCCCTGGCTCAGGGCGTGCTGGTGGCCCTGGCGCCGCTGGGCTTCTGGCCCGAACACAGCCGCGGCCAGCCCCTGGCGCTGCAGGAGCTGGCGGACGCACCACTGATTGGCCTGAGCAGCGCCGACCCGTTGTCAGCCCGGCTCGACAGCTACCTCAAGTCGGTGGAGCCGCCGCCGCGGGTGAGCATTGCCGTGCAGACCTATTCCCTGGCCCGGGCCATGGTCGAGTCCGGCGCCGGGCTGGCTCTGATCGACCCCTTCACCGCCCTGGGCGCCTCAACGGCCAACACCGCTATCCGCCCCTTGAGCCCGCCGCTGCCAATCACCCTGTACGCCGTGACCCGCGCCGCAGAACCGCCGCCCCACACCCTGGCCAGCCTGCTGGAAATCTTCGCCCGCCAGGCCCAGGCCCAGCTCGACCGCCACTTGTAGGAGCTGGCTTGCCAGCGAAGGCGTCCGCCAGCACGGTGCTAATCCAGAGGACCCGCTGCGCCGGCCAGCCGGCCGCTACAGGACGTAGAACAGGATCGCGACGAAATGCAGCAGGCTGCCGGCGATCACGAACAGGTGCCAGATGCCGTGGGCATGGCGCAGGCGGCTGTCGAGGGCAAAGAAGATGATGCCCACGGTGTACAGCACCCCGCCCGTGGCCAGCCAGGCGAAGCCGGCTGGCCCCAGGGCCGCCAGCAGCGGCTTGACCGCCACCAGGACGATCCAACCCATCACCGCGTAGATCACGATGGAGAGAATCCGCGCCTCGGAGCGCGGCTTGATCTCCTGGAGGATGCCGATCAGCGCCAGCCCCCAGACGATGCCGAACAGGGTCCAGCCCCAGGGCCCGCGCAGGGTCACCAGGCAGAACGGCGTGTAACTGCCGGCAATCAGCAGGTAGATCGAAAAATGATCAACCTTCTGCATGATGTTCTTCGCCCGTCCGCGCACGCTGTGGTAGACCGTGGACACGCTGTAGAGCACCAGCAAGGTGAAGGAATAGATCGCCACGCTGACGATCTTCCACGGGCTGCCATCCAGGCTGGCCAACACCACCAGCCAGATGCCGCCGATAAACGCCGCGATTGCCCCCAGCAGGTGGGTCCAGGCGTTGAATCTTTCTCCGTGATACATCAGTCGCTCACCCTTGAAACATTGAAAAAACACGCAAGGCTCAGGCCTGCAGCTTGAAAGCGCAATATGTCTATTGGGGCGCGGCCGAGAAAAAACCAGCGGCCACGTCCTGACCGATCGGGCATCATCAGCCCCTCCTCAGCAGAGTCCGGACCATGCTCATCGACGAAGAGTTGACCCTGAAAAAGCTCGAAGTGTTTCTGGCCTTCATGCGCACCGGCAACCTGGCCCGCGCCGCCGCCGAGTTGCAGACCAGCAATGTCAGCGTGCACCGGGCCATTCACTCCCTGGAAAATGCCCTGCGCTGCCCGCTGTTCAAGCATGAAGGGCGCAACCTGACGCCCCTGGAAAGCGCCTTCGTCCTGGAGGAACGGGCACAGAAGCTGGTGCAGGACGTGGTCGAGAGCGTGCGCCTGACCCGCGAAGCGGCGGGCTTTTCAGCAGAACGCTTCAAGCTCGGCGCACTTTACTCGCTGACGGTGAAAACCGTGCCGCAGCTGATCATGGGCCTCAAGCTGCGCCGCAGCGAGCTGAACATCGACCTGATCCTGGGCTCCAACATCGACCTTTTGTACAAGCTCAAGAACATGGAGGTGGACGCCATCCTGATTTCCCTGGACGACAGCGCCCATGACCCGGACTGCGAGCAACTGCCGTTGTTTTCCGATGACATTTTTCTCGCCACCCCCGCCGATTCGCCCTTTGCCCAGCAGAGCGAAGTGGACCTGGCCGACGTGCGCGACGCCACCTTCATCACCCTGACCCAGGGCTTTGCCACCCATCAGGACGGGGTGCGAGTGTTCAAGCAGGCGGGGTTCGAACCCAAGGTGGCGATGCAGGTCAACGACATCTTCACCCTGCTGAGCATGGTCAGCTCCGGGGTCGGTTATGCGTTGCTGCCGGGGAGGATCGCGGCGGTGTATGAGAACCGCGTGAAACTGATACCACTGCAGGCGCGCTACCGCCTGCAGCAGCATATCGGCGTGGTGTTTCTCAAGGCCAAGGAGCGCGACCCGAACCTGTTGGCGCTCCTGGCCGAATGCCGGATGTACGCCAACCGCCAAACCCCCTAGAAGCCGGCTCCTGCACGAAATCCGCGATGCACTCGCCCCGTAGGAGCTGGCTTGCCAGCGAAGGCGTGCGCAAGAACAGCGCATGCCTCACGGGCCTCTTCGCCGGCAAGCCGGCTCCTGCGGGGGTTAGCCCACCAGGCCGCGGACGATGAAGAACAGCAGCGATGGCCCCAGCAGGCAGCCCAGCCCGGTGTGGAAGGTGGCGGTCAGGGCTCCGTAGGGCACCAGCCGCCGGTCCGTGGCTGCCAGCCCCGCGGTCACGCCGCTGACGGTGCCGGCCAGGCCACCGAAGACCATCGCCGAACGCGGATTGTCCAGGCCCATCCAGCGCGCGGCCATGGGCGTACCCACCATCACCAGGATCGCCTTGATCAGGCCCGTGGCAATCGACAGGGCCACCACGTCGGAGCTGGCACCAATGGCTGCGCCGGTCACCGGGCCGACGATATAAGTCACCGCGCCGGCACCAATGGTGGTCATGCTCACCGCATCGCGATAGCCGAAGGCCCAGGCGATGCTCGCGCCGACAATGAACGGCAGTACCGTACCCAGCAGCAGCGCCACGGCACCGATCATCCCGGCCTTGCGCGCCTCGGTGGCTTGTACTTCAAAGGCCGTGGCGACGATGGCGAAGTCCCGCAGCATGGCGCCCCCCATCAGGCCGATGCCGGAAAACAGCGCCAGGTCCGCCAGGCCCTTCTGACCACCGGTCAGGGTGCCGCCAACCCAGGCCAGGACCAGGCCGATGACAATGGCAATGGCCGATCCGTGTACCCGGCCGAACGTCAGGCGCTTGGACAGCAGCACCGAGACCCACATGATCACTCCGACGAAGGCGAAGGCGGTGACCAGACCGTTGTGCTCCAGGCCTTTCTCGATCAGATCCCACATCTCAGCGCCCTCCTGCCGGTGCGGCTTTCACACCCGGCTCCAGCGGCTCGGCCGGCAGTGGCTCGCCCTTGTGGGTGCGGCTGATGAGGGCGATGGTGCAACCGCAGAGCACCACCGAACCGATGGCCGCCAGCACCGCCACCGGGCCGCCGTGCAGCGCCGTCACCACGTTCTGCTGGGCGGCCATGGCCACCACCACCGGAATGTACATGGCGCCCCAGAAACCCACGCCCATCTCGCAATCCTTGGTCATGCCGCCGTGCCTGTGCATCCACAAACGGGCGCAGATCAGCAGGATCATGGCGATGCCGACTCCGCCGACATTGGATTTCACCCCCAGCAACACGCCGAGCATGTCGCCGATAATCACACCCGCTAGCGTACAGATCGCCAGCAATGCCACACCGTAGATAATCATTGTCGTAGTCCTCAAAGTGCATCGTCGAAGTTGTTGTTCTTGTGCTTCGTCAGCCTGAGTCGGTGCTCTATCGGTCGCGGCTTCCCTCCTCACTCAACAGGGCTTGCAGGGTGTCCAGGCGCGCGCCGTCGAAGGCGATCACCGTCCCTTGGGCAAACACCCGGCGGGCCAGCCCGGTCAGTACCGCGCCGGGAGGCAATTCGATCTGCAGGCGCACCCCGCGCTCGTAGGCGCTTTGCACCGTGCCGCGCCAATCGACGACGCGGCACATGTTGAAGGCCAGGTCGTCGCGCAACGCTTCCACGGAGCGCATGGGCCGCGCTCGGCTGCCACTGAGGTAGGCCAGCTTCGGCAGTTGCAGGGGTACCTCGGCAAAGGCGGCAGCCAGGGCCTGGGCCGGTTGTTCCAGCAGTGGGCAATGGGACGGCACGCTGACCGCCAGGCGCTTGGCCACGCCGACCCCGCAACCCCGGGCCAACTCGGCCACGGCATGCATCGCGGCATCGCTGCCGGCGATCACCACCTGGTTGTCGGCGTTGATATTGGCCAGGTACACCGGCCTCTGCGAGCTGTGGACCTGGGCCAGCAGCCCTTCCACCGCCGCCAGTTCCAGGCCGATCAATGCGGTCATGCCATAGCCCTGTGGATAAGCCTGCTGCATCAACTCACCCCGCAGGCTCACCAGGCGCAAGGCGTCGGCAAACTCCAGGGCCCCGGCCACCACCGCCGCCGGATAGGCGCCGATGGACAGGCCCGCCACGTAGTTCACCCGAGTATCGGGCTGCAACAGAGTGCGCGCCGCCGCCACGCCGGCGATCAGCAGGCACAGCTGCACCGCCCGGGTGCTGGCCAGGGCTTGGGGTGAATCCAGCGTCAGTACGTCCTGCCCCAACACATCGCTGGCCTCTTGCAGGCAGGCCCGCGTTTGCGGGCTTTGCGGCAGACGCTGGAGCATCCCCGGCTGCTGCGCGCCCTGGCCCGGAAACACCAGCAGGCTGCTCATGCCGCCTGCTCCTGAGGGTTCCAGGGGTCGCTGACCAGGCGCGCGCCACTGGCGCTCTTGAGCAGAACCCGGGCAGCCGGCCCGGCCCATTCGCGCAGGGCCAGGGCGCCGCCGGGCACCTGCAATTGCATATCCACCGGGCAACCGGCGCCGTCCAGCAGCGCCAGCAATTCACGGGCCCGGGCCCGTGGCAGAAGCTCCGGGGTACGCAGGATCAGGTCCAGGTCGCTGTGCTGATGCAAGGCCGCCACGCCGCTGGCCAGCTCGAAACCGGCACTGCCACTCACGCCCCAGATCCACTCCTGGGCATCCAGTTCATCGCGCAAGTGCTGCAACGCCTGCAACGCCGGCCATGGGCCCTGGGGCGGTACATGACACAGCTGCTCGGGGCGCACCCCGCGCTGCACGGCTTGCAGATCCAGCAGCGCCGGATAGCGCTGTTCCCGGGAAACACCGCGCAAACCCACCGCAACCTGCCCCGGTGCAGTCAGGGCCCGGCGCACCACCACCGGCTGCCCGGCCTCCAGCACCGCATGGGCCCAGGCCGGCGCATCGCCCGGCAACTGCGCCGGGGTCATGCCCCACAGCAGGTCGTGGGGCAGCCAGGGGCCGCACCCGCTCACCACTGCTCCCGCAGCAACTGCCGGACTCGGCTCGACGCCGCCCGGTTCACCGCGCCCAGACGGCTGCCGAGGTCGACGCCCTTGGCCCGCACATCGGCAATCGCCGCCAACAGGCATTGATTGACCCGGGCCAGATCCTCCGCCGTCGGCTGCTCAATCTGCCGCACCGACAGGGTTTCCCACAGCAGGCCCAGGCCCGCGTAGCTGTCGATGTCATAGGCCATGGGCGGCACGCTGGCGGCCAGGGCTTCCAGCTCCTCGACGCTGCGCAGGGTCACCCGCGCCGCCGAGGCCTTGCCCATGGCGTGCACCATCACCCCCGGGTCACGCAGGGCGATCAAGCGGTTGGCCTGATATCCATGGGCCAGAAAGGCCCCGGACATGGCCTTGCCCACCAGCAGGGCGATCACCGGGTGCCCGGCCAGGCGGGCCCGGGCATAGCTGTCGGCGGCGCCCGCCAGGGCCTGATGAATGCCCAGCGCCTCTTCGCGCCGGCCATAGGCCTGGCTCGGCACATCGACAATGGCGATCAGCGCCCGCTTGTGCTCCTGGTCCTGATCGGCGCGGATCACCTCATCCACTGCCTTGGCCAGCCCCCAGCCTTCCAGCAGGCCGACCTCGCCCTGGCGTGCGCGGGGAAAACGGTTGTCGGGGTCAGGCACTACCGCAATGAAGCGCGCCGGCTGCCCGTCCAACTGGCCGTCGGCAACCTTCAAGGAAGGTGGCAGGCCGCTCACGGGGGTCGCATCGCCACTCAAGGCGTCGAACCAGTTCAGGCCCCGCAGGGAACTAGCAGTCATGGGCGGTCTCCTTGATACAGGTCGCGAACCGTCGCCGCATCGATTTGCGGCGTCGTGTCCAGGCGGGACAGACGTTGCAGGTACAGCTCGGCCTCGCGGCTGCGTTGCCGCGACGGCAAGCCCAGGGCCAGCAGCTCACGGACCTGGGCCTGGATCAGTGCCACATCGTCAGCCACGTAGCGGTCCACCAGGCCAGTGGCGAAACGCTGCTCGCCGCCGGTCAGGCTCCAGATGAAAGGCCGGTCCCGGGAGTCGTATTCCTCAAGGCCCGCTTCCTGCTCGATCACCTGCGGGCCGTTGAGCCCCAGGCGCGCTTCCTGGGTGACCAGCAGATAACTGCACAAACCGGCGGCAATCGACATGCCGCCAAAGCAGCCGACGCTGCCGGCCACCACGCCGACCACCGGCTGGTACTGGCGCAGGTCGACAATCGCCGCATGAATGTCGGCAATCGCCGCCAGCCCCAGGTTGGCTTCCTGCAGGCGCACGCCGCCGGTTTCCAGCAGCAACACGGCGCGGGTCGGGATGCCGTTGCGGTTGTCCTCGGCGGCCAGCTCCAGGGCGCCGGCAATCTTCGCCCCGCCCACTTCACCGAGGCTGCCGCCCTGGAAAGCGCCTTCGATGGCAGCAATCACCACCGGCGAACCCGCGATGCTGCCCTTGGCGATCACCACCCCGTCATCAGCCTGGGGCACTACGCCCTGGCGCTCCAGCCAGGGCGACATGACCCGCTGGAACGGGTCCAGCAACTCACGAAAGCTGCCGGCATCCAGGAGTGCCCGGGCCCGCTGCCGAGCACCCAGCTCGACGAAGCTGTGCTTGTTCAACAAGCGTGCGCTGTCAGTCATGGCCGATCTCCTCGAAGCCCTGTTCCAGGCGCAGGCGCACCACCCCGGGGGTGGCGCCGAAATCATGGATGTCGATCAACAGCGCCGGCGGCGTCTGGCCGTCGAACATGCGCTCGAACAGGTGCTGCCAGCGCGATGCGCTGCCGTTTACCGAGGTCTGTACCTGGATGCTCAATTTGCCGGGCTGCCCCGGCTCCAGCAGCACTTCCAGGTCGCCGGAGCCGACACAGCCCACCAGGGCGCGGCCACGGCCGGGCTGGCCGGCGGGGAATTCAAAGGACAAGGTTTCCATCAGTTCGCTCCCTGGTTAACAGCATCGCCGGATTCGATCCGGTCCAGCAGCAGGCTGGCCGCCAGCAAGTCGGCAGCGCCGCCGGGCGAGGCATTCAAGGTCAGTAGTTGCAGATCCAGTTCATGCAGGCGACGACGCCCGGCCAGGGTGGCGCTGCCACCAGCATCAAGCACCGCCCGGGCCCCCTGCTGCATGGCCTGCAGGCCCAGCTCACCGGCGCGATAGAGCACGCAGGTGTCCGCCAGCCGGCTCATGATCGCCAGCAAGGCATCGAGCCGGGCATTCTGTTCGCCATGGCCCTGGGCGCGGCTGCGCTTGAGCTGCGGCAGCCCCAGTTGCAGCACGGCGGGAAAGCCTTGCTGGGCTTCTTCGCGGGCACCGCGCACGCCGTAGCGCAGCGCCACCTGGGCGCCATGGCTCAAGGGGCGTGGTGCATAACGGTCTTCGAGCAAGGCCAGGCGCGCGGCCCGCAGCGCGACACTTCCGGCACTCGTGGCTTGAGGTTCCAGCGCGGCGGCGGCCACCAGCAGCCCCAGGGCCCAGATCGCCCCGCGATGGGTATTCACCCCACCAGTGGTGGCGAGCATGGCCTGCTCGCCTTCTCGGCCAATGCGCCCCAGGGCTTCACGCAGGGGCAGGCCCACTTCCCCGAGCAGCAGGGCAGCGTCGGCCATTTCCTTGAAGGCCGGCCACAGCGACAGCGCCGAGGCATGCATCAGGCCCAGGTGCAGGTCGGTGTGGGCGCCATTGCCACGGCGGTCCACCAGGGCCGGCTTGGGCGACAGGTCGGCCTCGTCGATCAGCGCGTCCACCGCCAGGTCCGCCAGGCGCTCGGCCAGGCTCGGGGTGGGTGATTGCAGGTTGAATGCGTGCATTACCAGCTCCTGAACTTGGCGGGCGGGTTGTACAGGCCACCGGACCACTCCACCAGGTCGGCCACGCTTTTCGCCGCCAGCAGCTCGCGGCTGGCGTCGGTGCGGCGAATGCCCAGGTCTTCCGGCAGGGCAATCAGGCCTTCACGGCGCATGCGCGCGGTGTCCTTGGGGTTGTGGCGCAAGCCGATGGCGGTAACCCCGGCCACGGCGGCGATCATCGCCTGGCGCTCTTCCAGGGAACGGGCCTTGTACAGGTAGGCGATGCCTTCCTCGGTCAGCAGGTGGGTGACGTCGTCGCCGTAGATCATGATCGGCGCCAGGGGCATGCCGCTCTTGCGCGCCACGTCCACCGCGTCGAGGGTTTCGACGAAGGTCGGTTTGCCGCCTTCCTGGAAGGTTTCCACCATCTGCACCACCAGCTTCTTGCCGCGTTCGAGCATGGCCTGGGGTGCATCGCTCTGATCCTGGCGCATATCCAGCCAGGCTGGAGTGCCGTGGCGGCGCCCGCGGGGGTCGTGGCCCATGTTCGGTGCCCCGCCGAAACCGGCCAGGCGGCCACGGGTCACGGTGGAGGAATGGCCGTCGCCATCCACCTGCAAGGTGGCGCCGATAAACAGGTCCACCGCGTACTGCCCGGCCAGCTGGCAGAACATCCGGTTGGAACGCAGGGAACCGTCGCGACCGGTGAAGAACACGTCCGGACGCGCGGCGATGTAGTTTTCCATGCCCAGTTCGGTGCCGAAGCAATGCACGCTTTCTACCCAACCGCTTTCAATGGCCGGGATCAGGGTCGGGTGAGGATTGAGGGTCCAGTTGCGGCAGATCTTGCCTTTCAGGCCCAGGGATTGGCCGTAGGTGGGCAGGATCAGTTCGATGGCCGCGGTGTTGAAACCGATGCCATGGTTCAGCGACTGCACGTTGTGTTTTTCGTAGATGCCGCGAATCGCCATCATCGCCATCAGCACGTGCACCGGCTTGATATGGCGCGGGTCGCGGGTGAACAGCGGCTCGATATAGAACGGCTTGTCGGCCACCACCACGAAATCCACCCAGGACGCGGGAATGTCGACCCGGGGCAGCTCGCTGACATCGTCCACCAGCTGGTTGACCTGGACGATGACAATGCCGTCGCTGAAGGCCGCCGGCTCGATCAGCGCGGGCGTGTCCTCGGTACTGGGGCCGGTGTAGATGTTGCCGGCGCGGTCGGCCATGAACCCGGCAGAGAGCACCACATTGGGGATCAGGTCCACCACCAGCCGCGCATAGAGTTCGATGTAGGTATGGATGGCGCCGATTTCCAGCAGCCCGTCTTCCAGCAACTGGCTGATGCGCAGGCTCTGGGTGCCGGCAAAGGAAAAGTCCAGCTTGCGGGCGATGCCGCGCTCGAACAGGTCCAGGTGCTCGGAACGGCCGACGCTGGGCATGATCATGTGCAAGTCATGCAGCCTGGCCGGGTCGGCCTTGGCCAGGGAGCGGGAGAGAAAGTCCGCCTGTTTCTGGTTGTTGCCTTCCAGAACCACCCGGTCGCCGGGCAGGATCAGCGCTTCCAGGGCCGCGACGATCTTGTCGGTCGGCAACACCACGCCATCGGCGATGGCCCGCACCTGCTCGAGGCGCCGCTGCTTTTCGCTGCGCCGCCGCGACCAGCGCGCGTCGGGGGAAATTATTGTTGTCATGCTCACTCCACGGGTTCGCTGTCGTGGCAGTCACCTTAGGAGTGAAAACGGGGAGCATCAATCAAGCACGGCGTTGGATCGTTACGCTCAGCGTAATGATTTGCGGAGAAATGGCACTCTCATGCTCTCTCGGTACACAATGCCCGCCGTACCGGCCCATGAGCGGCCTGGGCAGACCAAGATGAGAGTCAGCATGGACACACCGATTCGCTCGAACCAGGCGCTGCTGGAGCAGCTCAAGCATGGCCTGAAGCCCGACTACCTGATGTTCTGGGGGCACCAGCCCACCCGGGACGGACGCATCTCCCAGAGCTGTTTCAGCCAGTGGTTCGACGCAGGTCTGGAACTCGATGGCATTCAATACCCCAGCGCCGAGCATTTCATGATGGCCGGCAAGGCCCTGCTGTTCGGCGACCAGGAAACCCACGGGCGGATCCTCAAGGCCGTGACGCCCGCCGACGTGAAGCAACTGGGCCGCGAGGTGCGCGGCTTCGATGACGCCCGCTGGACCGAAGCACGCCTGGATATCGTGGTGCAGGGCAACCTGGCCAAGTTCAGCCAACATCAGGCGCTGGGTGAATACCTGCTGTCCACAGGCGACCAGGTACTGGTGGAAGCCAGCCCGGTGGACCGGATCTGGGGCATCGGCCTGGCCGCCGAGGACGCCAGGGCCAGCCGGCCGGAACAGTGGCGCGGCCTGAATCTGCTGGGCTATGCGCTGATGGAGGTGCGGGACAGGTTGCGCATTGGCTGAGGGGTTGCCTTCGCTGGCAAGCCAGCTCCTACCGGCGGTGTTGTGTAGCGGCCGGCTTGCCGGCCAAGAGGCCTAGAGCCCCGTCACCAGCAGCTCTTCCAGGGCCAGCAGGTCCGGCACCTTGGCCACCTGCTCGACCACCTGCACCGCGGCCTTTTCCAGCGCAGCCAGGGGCACGTCGACATAGCTCAACTGGCTGTCGAGCTTGCAGGAGCGGGGAATGCCCTGCACCAGCAGGGCCATGAACTTCAGCTCCGGGCGCCCGCCCAGGGCATTGAGCACGACGATCCGCGCCCGCTCGCCAATCACGGTCCTGCCACCGCAGGCCGACTCGAAGCTGATCAGCGGAATCCGCCGCTCGCGCCACAGCACCCGGCCCAGGTACCAGGGCGGTGAATCCAGGTCGAAGGTGCCCTGCTGATAGTCGATCAGCTCGGCCACGGCCACGTTGGGCAGGATCAGGGTACGGTCGGCCAGGGGCAGCAGCAGCCCGGTGAGAGTGCTGGCGCGGTGATCAAGCATGGGTCTTGCTCCACAGGGCGATGCTTTCCAGCAGCACCGACTCTTGATAGGGCTTGCCGAGGTAGTCGTTGACACCGATGGCCATGGCCCGGTCGCGGTGTTTCTGGCCGGTGCGGGAGGTGATCATGATGATCGGCAGGTGTTGCAGGCGCGGGTCGTTGCGTACCTGGATCGCTACCTCGAAGCCATCCATGCGTGGCATTTCGATGTCCAGCAGCATCAGGTCCGGGGTGTGCTCGGCCAGCAGCGCCATGGCGTCGACCCCATCCTTGGCGGTGAGCACATTCATGCCGTGGCGCTCCAGCAGGCGGCTGGTGACCTTGCGCACCGTGACCGAGTCGTCCACCACCAGCACCAGCATCGGCCGCGGCGGTTGCACCTCGCTGGCCGGCTCATCGCCCGCCAGGCGCGGCAGCGGTGCCTGGGCCTGCAAGGCGCGGATATGCGCCAGCAGGTCGAGAATCAGCACCACCCGACCATCGCCGAGAATCGTCGCCCCGGACAGCCCCTGGACCGCGGCGAACTGCGGCCCCAGGCTCTTGACCACGATTTCCCGGGTACCGGCGGTGGCATCCACCTGCACCGCGATGCGCTGCTCGTTGCAGTGCACCAGCAGCACCGGCAGCGGCTGCACCTGGCCCAGCAGCTTCGGCCGAGGCACGGTGTGCAGCAGCTCCCCCAGGTAGCACAGCTGATAAGACTGGCCGGCGTACTCATAGCGCGGTGGGTCGAGCTGGTAGTAGCCGTCCAGCTCTGCGGGCAGCACCCGGACAATGCCCTCCACGGTATTCAGCGGAATCGCGTACTGCTCGTCGGCGCACTGCACCATCAGCGCGCGGTTGACCGACACCGTGAACGGCAGGCGAATGCGAAAATGCACGCCCTGGCCGGAAACCGAGTCGATGCTCATGCTGCCGCCCAACTGGCGCACCTCTTCATGGACCACGTCCATGCCCACCCCGCGCCCGGAAATCTGAGTGATCTTCTCGGCGGTGGAAAACCCCGGCTGCATGATGAATTGCAGCACTTCGCGGTCGCTGAGCTGCGCCTCGGGGTCCAGCAGGCCGCGCTTGATGGCTTTTTTGCGCACGGCTTCCAGGGGCACCCCGGCGCCGTCGTCGCGCATGTCGAAAATCATGTCGCCGCCCTCGCGGGACAGGTCCAGGCTGATCCGCCCCTGTGCCGGCTTGCCCGCCGCAAGGCGCGCCTCGGCCGATTCCAGGCCGTGGTCCACGGCGTTGCGCAGCATGTGTTCCAGGGGCGCGACCATGCGTTCGAGGACGTTGCGGTCCATTTCCCCTTCGGCGTTGCCGACCACGAACTCCACGTCCTTGCCCAGCTCTTCGGCCACCTGGCGGACGATACGCTTGAGCCTGGGCACCATGCGCTCGAACGGCACCATGCGCGTGCGCATCAGGCCTTCCTGCAATTCGGTGTTGATCCGGCCCTGCTGCTGCAACAGGTTCTCGGCGTCGTGGTTGCGCCGGTCCAGGGTTTCCTTGAGGTCCAGCAGGTCCGAAGCCGATTCGAACAGGGCCCGGGACAATTGCTGCAACTGCGAGTGGCGGTCCATTTCCAGGGGGTCGAACTCTTCGTAGCCCAGGCGCTCGGCCTCCACCTGCTGGCGGCTGAGAATCCGCCCCTGGGTTTCGGTGTCCAGGCGGCGCAACTGGTCGCGCATGCGCTCGATGGTGGTTTCCATCTCGCCCAATGCCGTGCGTGCATCGTTGACCTGCTGTTCGATACGGCCACGGAAGATCGAGGTTTCCCCGGCCAGGTTCACCAGGTCGTCCAGCAGCTCTGCCGAGACCTTGACCATGTCCCCCGCCACTGCCGCTTCCGCCGCGGGCGCAGCGGGCTCGGGCTTGGTGCTGGGCAGTGCAGCTTCTGCGGCAACGCCGGTCGCTACCCGCGGATGGCTCAGGTCGTGGATCGCATCAATGAGCTTCTGGGCCGGCTCGATGGGCTGGCCGGCACGGGCCGCATCGAGCATCTGGGCCAGGCGGTCGTGGCTCTTCTGCAACAGGGTGAACAGCACCGGGCTGGGTTGCAGCAGGCCGGCGGACAGGCCTTCGAAGAGAAATTCCAGTTCATGGGCCAGATCGCCGATGGGGGCGATTTCCACCATGCGCGCACCGCCCTTGAGGGTGTGCAGGTCGCGCAGCAGGGTTTCCACTTCCTGGCGACCCTGGGGCTCGGCCTGCCAGCGGGCCAGGGCCGCGGCAGAGCTGTCGATGATGTCGAAACCTTCTTCGAGGAAGATTTCCAGCAGCTCCGGGTCCTGGGCCGCGCGGTCTGCCTCGATCGTGCCCTGGGCCACTTCGCCGGTGCTGGCGGCCTGCTGCCGGTACGACCGCACGGCCTCGATCTGCGCCCGGGATTCGTCCAGGGGATGCTGCCCCTGCAACTGTTCCAGCAGCAGTGCCAGTTGCTCGTGGCTGCTGCGCAACAGCAGGCCCAGGTGCTGGCTGTGGCTGTAGCGCCGGTCCACCAGCCCCTCGTACAGCGACTCCAGCTCCTGGGCCAGTTCCGCCACCGGTGCCACTTCGGCCATCCGTGCGCCGCCCTTGAGGGTGTGCAGGTCTCGCTGCAGGGAAGACAGCGGCGCGCCATTGTCCGGGTCGGCCAGCCAGCGCTGCAGGGCCTGGTCGGCGCTTTCGAGGATATCCACCGCTTCTTCGAGGAAGATCTCGACAATTTCGTCGTCCGCCTGCATCGGGGCCTCGGCCTGCTCCAGGCGGGCCGTGGCCGCGCCCAGTTCGCTGATGCTCAGGGCGCGGCTGCCATCGCTCTTGATCAGGCCCGTGGCAGAAGGGTCCAGACCTTCATCCAGCAGCTCGCGCAAGGCCTGCACCCGTTCCGGGCGCGGGCTGACTTCCTGGCCAGCGGCCAGCTCGTCGAGCATGTTGATCAAGGCATCATGGGCGCTTTCGGCTTCGTGGAAGAAACGCTCGCTGACGGCCAGGCTGCTCTCTTCCACCGCGCCATAGAGATCGAGCAAGGCTTCGCACAGCTCGTCCACCGGGTACAGGTCGGCCAGGTGCGCGCCCTCGCCCAGGGTGGTCAACTCATCCAGCAGGGCGCTGAGTTCCTGACGCTCGCCCGGGTGCTGCTGCCAACGGCGCAGCAGGCTTTCGGCATCCAGCAGGATGTCCATGCCCTGGGCCAGGAAGTTGTTGATCAACTGCGGGTCGCGCTTGGCCCGGGGCGCGCTGTCCGGGGCGCTGAGCAGGGTTTCCAGGCGCTCCCCCAGCAGGGCCAGGGCGCGCCCCACCAGGGAGCGGGCGCCATCGATAGGCGCCAGCGGGTCGCTGTCCAGCTGCCGCAGGCCCCGGCGCAGCAGGCCTTCGGCTTCCAGCAGCAGCTCCACCTCGTCCAGGTCCAGGGGGATCAAGTGCGCCCGGTATTCCCGGGCCAATTGGTCCAGAGGGCCGGCCAGCTCGGCAATCGGCAGCACTCCGGCCATGGAGGCGCTGCCCTTGAGGGTGTGCAGGGCCCGTTGCAGTTCGTCGCTGGCCTGCAGCGGTACGTGTTCGGCGGCCTGCTCGAGAAAGCGGTTGATGCTGTCCAGGTGGGTCTGGGCCTCGGTGCGGAAGATCTCCAGCAACTGCGGGTCCAAGGCCTCGGCCGGCACTGGCGCCGAGCCTTGCGCGCCATTGGCCAGGGCATGGGCCCGGGCGGCCAGGCGGTCGACATCGTCGCGCTGGCGCTGGGCCTGCTGGGCGAACTCGGCGATCAGTTCCGGCAACAGTTGCAGGGTGTCGGCCACCAGTTGCCGGGCTTCGACACCGGGCTCCACGCTGTGCTCCAGCACCCGGTTGAGAAGGTTTTCCACCGCCCAGGCCAGCTCCCCCAGCACCAGCGCGCGCACCATGCGCCCGCTGCCCTTGAGGGTGTGGAAGGCCCGGCGCAGTTCGCTCAGGGCAGATGTGCCATGGGGGTCCGCGGCCCAGCGCGGCAGGTACTCGCGCAGCATCTCCAGCACTTCCTCGGTTTCTTCGAGGAAGACTTCCCGCAGTTCATCGTCCACCGGCTCCTCGTCCCCTGGAGGCGGCAACAGGCTGCCCGGGGTAATCAGGGCCGGCGGGTTGAGGGCCGAGACCGGCACCGCCAGGACATCCGCCAGGGACTGCGCCACCCGGGGATCGTCCAGCTCTTGCAGGTCCTGCATCACCAGGGCTTCGCTGGGGCTCAGGGGCTGATCGAGCAACGGCACCTGCTCCACCGGCACATAACCCAGGGCGAGCAGGCCCTGCTGGGCCACATCGAGGATCTTCTCCCCCGGCGCCTCGTGGTCCTCGCTCAGGCGTTCCAGGTAGTACTCCAGGCTGGTGAGCACATCCGCCAGGTGGTCCAGTTGCTGCCAGTCGGGCCGGGAACGGGCCGCCAGCAGGTGTTCGACGACAAACTGCTGGCAGGCGTGCATCAGCCCCGCCGCGCGGGGCAGCGGGATCATCGCCAGGGCGCCGCGCACCTGGGTCAGCAGCTCGGGCAGCGCCTGCAGGTGTTCGGCGTCCCAGTCGGCCTCGATGCACTCGGCGATCAGGTCCTTGGCCTGGTGCAGGCAAACCCGCGCCTCCTGGATCACCAACTGGTGGATCTGGGTCAGGTCGGTGGTGGGCAGGCGGCTTTCCTCACGGCTTTCGGGCTCCACGGTGCCGGCCATGCCGGCCAGGGTCGCTTCCACGTACAACAGGGCCCCCGCCACATCCATCAGCACCGCGTCGTCCGGCGCGCGCTGGCCCTGGGCCAGGCTCTGGACCACCGCCAACTGATCGATGATGACCTTGCGCGGCTGGCCGAAGCCCAGCACCGCCAGGGTGTCGGCGATCTGCCGCAGGGGCGACAGCAGCCCTTCGAGGTCGTCGGTGTGCTGGCGGTCGCTGCGCACGAACAGGTCGAGGCGTTCCTTGACCCGCACCAGGCCATCGCACACCGCGGTCAGCACCGAGCGCATGGCATCCCGGTCGGGGCCGGCCAGGCGGGCCCGCTCCTCGTCCACCACCGCGCTGTCGGGCAAGGCGTCATCCAGTCCGTAACGTTCTTTCATGGTCAGCATCAATGGGGTGGGATGGCGCGCCTTGGCGATATAGAACAGCAGGCTCTTGAGCAATTCATCGGGGGCCGGCCGGTTGATCCCGGCCATGCCCTGTTCCAGCAGACGCTTGAGCTCCTTGTCGGCATCCTTGAGCAGGCTGCGCACCGCCGGGCTGTTGGCGATCTCGTCGTGGCGCATGCCTTCCACCAGGGCCGAGGCGATATGCCACAAGGGCGCCAGCGGGGCGTCCTGGCACAAGGCTTCCAGGCGTTCGAAGACCTTGGCCATGTAGCCCAGGCTCTGCTCGTCATCCTGCTCGCGCAGCAGATCCACCAGGGCGGTCTGCAACATGTGTCGCAGCTTGCGCAACTGGTTGGGCAATTCCAGGGGTTCCAAAGCCGCCAGGGCCTTGTCGCTCAGGGGCGGCAGGCTGGGCAGTTGCGGGCTGAACAAGCTGGTTTCCGAGAGCAGGCTCTCGCCCCGGGCACTGCGCAGGTCGTTGAGCAGCGGCAGCACCACCAGCGGCAGGTCGCGCCGCGCGCTCTGCACCCGGTCCAGGTACTGGGGCAACTGGCCGATGGCCTGGCGCAGCAGGCGCAGGGCTTCGTCGCGCTGGGCCACGCGCCCCTGCTGCAGGGCCAGGGCGAGCTTTTCCATTTCTTCAGCCAGCAGCGCGGCGCCGTAGAACTCCACCATCTGCAGGCTGCCATGGACCAGGTGAATGCCTTCCAGGCACTGGTCGATGGCCTCCAGGGCCTGGGGATCGTCCGCCAGATGCTCCAGCGCCTGATGCGCCTGCTTCAGGGTCTCGGCAATTTCGCCCTTGACCCACTCCAGGGCTACATAGTCGTGCCGATCAACCATAACCACTCCAGTCAAAGCCTTGTGTCAGCGGTTGTCATTCGGGGCCGGGCCCCGGGTGGCCGGCAGGGTGAAGCCGGACACCGAGCGGCGCAGCTGGCTGGCCATCTTCGCCAGATTGCCGATGCTCTCGGCGGTGGCGGTGGAACCGGACGAAGTCTGCGAGGTGATCTGCTGGATCACGTTCATGGTCAGGGAAATCTGCCCGGCCGAAGAGGTCTGCTGCTGGGCCGCGTTGGAGATGCTCTGGATCAGCGCCGCCAGGGTCTTGGACACGCCTTCGATCTCTTCCAGGGCCACCCCGGCGTCCTGGGCCAGGCGCGCGCCGCGCACCACTTCGGTGGTGGTCTGCTCCATGGAGATCACCGCCTCGTTGGTGTCGGTCTGGATCGCCCGCACCAGGGTCTCGATCTGCCGCGTGGCTGCCGAGGAACGCTCCGCCAGCCGCTGCACCTCGTCGGCCACCACGGCAAAGCCGCGCCCGGCGTCACCGGCCATGGAGGCCTGGATCGCCGCGTTGAGGGCGAGGATGTTGGTCTGGTCGGCAATGTCGTCGATCAGGCTGACGATATCGCCGATCTCCTGGGAAGACTCGCCCAGACGCTTGATCCGCTTGGCGGTGTCCTGGATCTGCTCACGAATGTTGTCCATGCCGTGAATGGTGTTGTGCACCACCTCGTTGCCCTTGTTGGCGATTTCCACCGAGCGCTCGGCCACCGCCGAGGATTCCGCGGCGTTGGCCGATACCTGGTCGATGGACTGGGCCATTTCGTTGATCGCCGTGGAGGCTTCGGAAATCTGCTGGGCCTGATGCTCCGAGGCTTCGGCCAGTTGCATGGCGGTGGCCTGGGTTTCCTGCACTGCGCCGGCCACCTGGCCGGCGGTGAGGTTGATGGTGGCCACCAGGTCACGCAGCTGGTCGACGGAATAATTGATGGAGTCGGCAATGGTGCCGGTGAAGTCCTCGGTCACCGAAGCGGTGACCGTGAGGTCGCCGTCGGCCAGGTCCTCGATCTCGTCCAGCAAACGCATGATCGCGTTCTGATTGCGCTCGTTCTTCTCTGCGGTCTCGCGCAACTGGCGGTTGGTCTCGCGCACCATCACCAGGCCGATGAGGATGATCGAGGCCAGGGCCAGCAGGCCCAGGACGTAGCCGCCGATGGTGTCCAGCTTGCGGCTGCCGGCCAGGTTCTCGAAGCCGCTGGCCAGCAGCGAAGCTTCGTCCAGCAGGGTCTGGGACAGGCTGAAGATGTTGCTCGCCGACTCGCGGACCTGGAACAGCTCGGGGGAGGTTTCGAGGATCTCGTCCACGGAGCCGGAGACGAACTCGAACAACTCGGAAATCTCCGCCAGCCGCCCCCGGGCATCCGGGTCTTCCACCTGGCTGATCTTCAGCCCCGGGTTGCCCTGCAACATGCCGTTGAGCACCTGGCCGAAGCGCGCGGCATCGCGACCGAAGGCATCGGCGGCCTGGACCGCGTTTTCGTCGCCGGCCAGCACCGTGTTGACCGCACCGAGAATCCGCTCGGCCAGCAGCGACTGGCGCTGGGCCATGGCCACCTGGGCCGCCGGGGCGCCACGCTGGAGCAGGATCTCGACGACCTTTTCATACTCCACCTGCAATTGCGGCACGGTTTCCGCCAGGGTTGCCGCCACCTGGTGCAGGGACAGCACGGTCTGCTCGCTGGCGAGA
This sequence comes from Pseudomonas sp. GW821-FHT07F01, assembly GCF_059418825.1. Lineage (NCBI taxonomy): Bacteria > Pseudomonadati > Pseudomonadota > Gammaproteobacteria > Pseudomonadales > Pseudomonadaceae > Pseudomonas > Pseudomonas sp. GW821-FHT07F01. The sequence continues at coordinate 561,071 of NZ_JBWKQO010000003.1, read as the reverse complement.
ATCGCGTCGGTGTTTTTCAGCAGTTTTTCCCAGTCCAGCTGCACCGCGCGCATTTCCTGGCGCAAGGCCACCGGGGCCCCGGGCAGCCCGGTGTCCGGGTCACCCTTTTTCAGGTAGCCCCAGCGCCGGGCGAAATCGTTGCGCGCATCCCCCAGCAGCTTGAACGCCGCAGCCTTGCCCGCCGCCGCTTCGGTGGCGTTCTTGGCAATGCGCTGGGACAGCACCCGCAGCTCGCCGGCATGGCCGATGTACTGTTTGTCGTAGGTGGCCTGGGTATTGAGGTAAGCGAAGTTGGCGAACAACAGCATGATGAACACGATCAGTGCGATGAACAGCACGATGATCTGCGAGCGACTGCGGGAGCCTTCCAGGGGCTTGCCGGTTTTGGCTTTGGTCATCGATCAGGCCTGTGGCGAGCGGGCGGTCCCGCATTCGAGTGCCCGGGGCGCGCGCAACGCCGGGGCAGCATGGGTTGATCCAGGGAAACACGCGCTTCCCGTGGCACGGCCAACGGGTTGCCCAGGCGCCGGGGCGCCCTTCACGCTGCCACCTCCAGGAACCCCGGCGAACGGGCCAGGGCGAAGGGGCTGAAGACCTGCCAGACCTGATCGCGGCGGAACTGGCCCTGCAGGTAGGGGTTGACCGCGGCGTCGGCAAAGTCGGTGATGCCGGGCTCCAGGCTGTCCTGGGCAAAGTGCTGCAGGCCGGCCACCTCGTCCACCAGCAGGCCGGCGAACAGCTCCTTGTACTCCACCACCAGCACCCGTCGCTGCTTGCGCAGGGGCGACAGCTCATGGCCGAAGAAACCGCACAGGTCCATGATCGGCAGCAGCCGCCCGCGCAGGTTGGCGACGCCCTTGACCCAGGGCTTGACCCCGGGCAGCAGGGTGTAGCGCGGCTCGTGCAGGACTTCGCTGATCTCGCCCATGGCGGCCACGTACCAATGCTCGCCCAGCCGAAAGCCGATGCCGCTCCAGCTGTGCTGGCGGGTTTCCTGGGACGGCAGGTCGGCGGCCAGCAAGCGGCAGCGCTGGTCGATCTCCAGCAGCAGCTCGAAGGCGGTCTGGGATTGGCTCATGGCGCGGCTGTCAGCCGGCCAGGACGTTGTTCAGGGTCTTGATCAGGGTCTCTTCGTCCACCGGTTTGGTCAGGTAGTCCTTGGCGCCCTGGCGGGTGCCCCAGACCTTGTCGGTTTCCTGATCCTTGGTGGTGATGATGATCACCGGGATATGGCTGGTCTCGGCATCCTTGGTCAACTGGCGGGTCGCCTGGAAACCGTTGAGGCCGGGCATGACGATGTCCATCAGCACCGCGTCGGGCTTTTCTTCCCGGGCCAGGGCCACGCCGTCGGCACCGTTCTCGGCCTTGAGCACTTCATGGCCGTGCTTTTCCAGCATGCCGGTGAGTTTGTACATTTCAGTCGGCGAGTCATCGACGATCAGAATACGAGCCATGGTCTTCCCCATACGGTATAGGCGCGCGGCCTGCTGGCCGGGCGTCGCTGTGCGTGTCTACTGTGGCGCAAGCGCGACAAAGTCCGGGACATGGGCCTTGATCGCGCTCAGCAGTTCTTCCTTGCTGAAGGGTTTGGTCAAAAACTGGTCGGAGCCGACGATGCGCCCCTTGGCCTTGTCGAACAGGCCATCCTTGGAAGACAGCATGATCACCGGGATGGACTTGAACGCGCTGTTGTTCTTCACCAGCGCACAGGTCTGATAGCCGTCGAGCCGCGGCATCATGATGTCGACGAAGATGATGCCGGGGTGATGGTCGACGATCTTCGACAGGGCTTCGAAGCCGTCCACTGCGGTGATGACCTCGCAACCGACGTTCTTCAGCAGCATTTCGGCCGTGCGGCGAATCGTCTTCGAATCGTCGATCACCATCACCTTCAAGGCGTTGGAATGCTGTTCCATATCTGCTCTGCCATCGCCCCAGCGAATGATTTGGTCCGGTACCGCCGGGCAATGGGTGAAACCCTTGAACTTCAAGGCTTGGGCCCGGCCTGCGAGCCTTTTTAGCACACTCTCCCCCCTGCAATCTATGGACCACGCCAGGCAGTGGTTTTTCCTTGACCCAGGCCCCTGTCAGCGCCACTCTGACGCCACTTTTTTTGCCTCGCTCCCACTCATTTTCTTAAAGGAATCCACCCATGAGCGTTCGCGTCGGGATTGTCATGGACCCTATCGCCAGCATCTCCTACAAGAAGGACAGCTCGCTGGCCATGCTGCTGGCCGCCCAGGAGCGCGGCTGGACCCTCTTCTATATGGAGCAGCGCGACCTGTACCAGGGCGACGGCGTGGCCCGGGCCCGCATGCGCCCGCTGCAGGTGTTCGCCAACCCGCAGAAGTGGTTCGAGCTGGATGCCGAGATCGACTGCCCGCTGAGCGATCTGGACGTGATCCTGATGCGCAAGGACCCGCCCTTCGACATGGAGTTCGTCTACTCCACCTACCTGCTGGAACAGGCCGAAAGCGCTGGCGTGCTGGTGGTCAACAAGCCCCAGAGCCTGCGCGACTGCAACGAAAAGCTGTTTGCCACGCTGTTCCCCCAGTGCACCCCGCCCACCGTGGTCAGCCGCCGCGCCGACGTGCTGCGCGAGTTCGCGGCCCAGCATGGCGATGTGATCCTCAAGCCTCTGGATGGCATGGGCGGCACCTCGATCTTCCGCCACCGCGCGGGTGATCCGAACCTGTCGGTGATCCTGGAAACCCTGACCGTGCTCGGCAGCCAGCAGATCATGGCCCAGGCCTACCTGCCGGCGATCAAGGACGGTGACAAGCGCATCCTGATGATCGACGGCGAACCGGTGGATTACTGCCTGGCGCGCATCCCGGCTGCCGGTGAAACCCGCGGCAACCTGGCGGCCGGCGGTCGTGGCGAAGCCCGCCCGCTGAGCGACAAGGACCGCTGGATCGCCGCCCAGGTCGGCCCGACCCTGCGGGCCAAGGGCCTGCTGTTCGTCGGCCTCGACGTGATCGGCGAACACCTGACGGAAATCAACGTCACCAGCCCCACCTGCATCCGTGAAATCGACAACGCCTTCAGCACCAACATCGGCGCGATGCTGATGGATGCCATCGATCAGAAGCTCAAGGCCAAGTGATGTAGAACAACCAAGCACAAACCAACATTGCGTTATCATGCGCCGCCTGTGAAACCGTGATGTTGGTTGTGTGATGCCTCCTGTGATGTCGAACTGCCGATGAGCCTCCCGTCCGATCTGCCCCCCGAGCTTGCCCATAGCGGCGTGCGTGCGGCCGATCGCCTGGGTTTTACCCTGTTCCTGGCGGCGCTCCTGCACCTGGCACTGATCCTCGGCCTGGGCTTTTCCTTCGCCGAGCCCAAGGCCATCAGCAAGACCCTGGAAATCACCCTGGCCACCTTCAAGAGCGAGACCAAGCCGAAGAAGGCCGACTTCCTCGCCCAGGACAACCAGCAGGGCAGCGGCACCCTGGACAAGAAGGCCATTCCGAAAACCACCGAAGTCGCACCGTTCCAGGACAACTCGGTGAAGAAGGTCACGCCGCCGCCCTCGGTCAAGCCCGAGGTCAAGGACACCGCGCCCAAGGCCGCCGTGGCCACCACCGCGCCCAAGCCGAAAAAGACCGTCACCCAGCGTGAAGAGGTCAAGAAAGACCCGACGCCCAAGGCCCCCACTCCGACGTTCGACAGCTCGCAACTGTCCAGCGAGATTTCCAGCCTGGAAGCCGAGCTGGCCAACGAACAGCAGTTGTATGCCAAACGCCCGCGCATCCACCGCCTCAGCGCCGCCTCCACCATGCGCGACAAGGGCGCCTGGTATAAGGACGAATGGCGCAAGAAGGTCGAGCGCATCGGCAACCTCAACTACCCCGAGGAAGCCCGGCGCAAGCAGATCTACGGCAACTTGCGGCTGATGGTCTCGATCAACCGTGACGGCTCGCTGTATGAAGTGCTGGTGCTGGAGTCCTCCGGTCAACCGCTGCTGGACCAGGCGGCCCAGCGCATCGTGCGCCTGGCGGCGCCGTTCGCCCCCTTTACCGGCGACCTGTCGGACATCGACCGCCTGGAAATCATCCGCACCTGGCGCTTCGCCCGGGGCGACAAGCTTTCCAGCAACTGATCGGCCGGCAATCGTCCGCGCAACAGCGCCATGGCCGCACATCGCCAGCTTGTCAGCCGGGCCCGCCACCGCCACACTAGCGCTCATGAAAAATGTCAGCCCAAGCTATCTCAAGCATCATTTCCTGATCGCCATGCCCCATATGGCCGACCCGAACTTTGCGCAGACCTTGACCTACATCGTCGAGCACAACGCCAGTGGCGCCATGGGCCTGGTGGTCAACCGCCCCCAGGACCTGAACCTGGCCGATATCCTCGAACAATTGCGCCCTGACCAAGAGCCGTCCCTGCTGTGCCAGCACGTGCCCATTTTCAGCGGTGGCCCGGTGCAGACCGATCGCGGCTTCGTCCTGCACCCCAACGGCCCGGTCTACCAGGCCACGGTGGAACTCGAGGGGCTGTCCCTGTCCACGTCCCAGGACGTGCTGTTCGCCATCGCCGATGGCGTGGGCCCGGCCAAGAGCCTGATCGCCCTGGGCTATGCCGGCTGGGAAGCCGGGCAGCTGGAAGCCGAACTGGCGGACAACGCCTGGCTGACCTGCCCCTTCGACGCCGACATCCTGTTCAACACCAGCAGCGAACTGCGCCTGGAAGCCGCCGCCCGGCACCTGGGGGTCAACCTCAGCCTGCTCACCAGCCAGGCGGGCCACGCCTGATGGCCCTGCGACTGATCCTCGGCTTCGACTACGGCACCAAGCAGATCGGCGTTGCCGTGGGCCAGGCCATCACCGGCCAGGCCCGGGAGCTGTGCACCCTCAAGGCGCAAAACGGGGTGCCCGACTGGAACCAGGTGGAAGCCCTGATCAAGGAATGGAAGCCCGACGCCGTGGTGGTGGGCCTGCCCCTGAACATGGACGGCAGCCCCAGCGACATGTGCGTGCGCGCCGAAAAGTTCGCCCGGCGCCTGAACGGCCGCTTCAATGTGCCCTTCTATACCCACGACGAACGCCTGACCACCTTCGAGGCCAAGGGTGAACGCCTGGCCCGGGGCGGCCAGAAAGGCAGTTACCGCGACAACCCGGTGGACGCCATCGCCGCCGCCCTGCTGCTGCAAGGCTGGCTCGATGAAAACGCCGGCCTGTTGAACACCTGAGACCACATCCTGAAGATGCGCGGCCCCGGGGCTGCGCGCCTCCTGGCCCAACACCAGCCGTAAGTTCCCGCGCCCAGCTGCCCGGCAGCAGGCGCGAGCCCACGAAGGAGCCACCATGAGCCTGCCCAATCCCGCCGCCCTGATCAGCCAGATGGCCGCTGATCTCAACGCCCACCTGGCCCAGCGCGCCATCAGCGAGCCACGCTTCATCGGTATCCGTACCGGCGGCGTCTGGGTGGCCCAGGCCCTGCTGGAAGCCCTGGGCAGCGATTCGCCCCTGGGTACCCTGGACGTGTCCTTCTACCGCGACGACTTCAGCCAGAACGGCCTGCACCCGCAGGTGCGCCCTTCGGAGCTGCCGTTCGAGATCGAAGGCCAGCACCTGGTGCTGATCGACGACGTGCTGATGAGCGGCCGGACCATCCGCGCCGCCCTCAACGAACTGTTCGACTACGGCCGGCCGGCCAGCGTGACCCTGGTCTGCCTGCTGGACCTGAACGCCGCTGAACTGCCGATCCGTCCGAATGTGGTGGGCGCGACCCTGTCGCTGGCCGCCCATGAGCGGGTAAAATTGTCCGGTCCTGCGCCGCTTCAACTCGAGCTCCAAGACCTCGCCCTCTAACTCGCCCTTTTAAGAGTCCATTGCGATGACGCCTCTAGACGCCAAGCGCCCGCTGCAGCTCAACGATCAGGGCCAGCTGCGCCACTTCCTGTCCCTCGACGGCCTGAACCGCGAGCTGCTGACGGAAATCCTCGACACCGCCGACTCGTTCCTCGAAGTCGGCGCCCGGGCGGTGAAGAAAGTCCCGCTGCTGCGCGGCAAGACCGTGTGCAATGTGTTCTTCGAGAACTCCACCCGAACCCGCACTACCTTCGAACTGGCCGCCCAGCGGCTGTCGGCGGACGTGATCACCCTGAATGTCTCGACCTCTTCGGCAAGCAAGGGTGAAACCCTGCTGGACACCCTGCGCAACCTGGAAGCCATGGCCGCCGACATGTTCGTGGTGCGCCACGGCGATTCCGGCGCCGCGCACTTCATCGCCGAACACGTGTGCCCGCAAGTGGCGATCATCAACGGCGGCGACGGCCGTCACGCCCACCCGACCCAGGGCATGCTCGACATGCTGACCATTCGCCGGCACAAGGGCGGCTTCGAGAACCTCTCGGTAGCCATCGTCGGCGACATCCTGCACTCGCGAGTGGCGCGTTCGAACATGCTGGCGCTGAAAACCCTCGGCTGCCCGGACATCCGCGTGATCGCGCCGAAAACCCTGCTGCCCATCGGCATCGAGCAGTACGGGGTCAAGGTCTACACCGACATGACCGAAGGCCTGAAGGACGTGGACGTGGTGATCATGCTGCGCCTGCAGCGTGAACGCATGCAGGGCGGCCTGCTGCCCAGCGAAGGCGAGTTCTACCGCCTGTTCGGCCTGACCACCGCGCGCCTGGCCGGGGCCAAGCCCGACGCCATCGTCATGCACCCGGGCCCGATCAACCGGGGCGTGGAGATCGAATCGGCGGTAGCCGACGGCCCGCACTCGGTGATCCTCAACCAGGTGACCTACGGCATTGCAGTGCGCATGGCGGTACTGTCCATGGCCATGAGCGGGCAGACCGCCCAGCGACAATTCGAGCAGGAGAACGCCCAGTGAAGCTCAGCATTCTCGGCGCCCGCGTCATCGATCCAAGCAGCGGCCTGGATCAAACCACCGATCTGCACCTGGAAGCCGGCAAGATCGTCGCCATCGGCGCCGCGCCTGGCGGCTTCAATGCCGTTACCACCATCGACGCCAAGGGCCTGGTGGCCGCACCCGGCCTGGTGGACCTGAGCGTCGCCCTGCGCGAGCCGGGCTACAGCCGCAAGGGCAGCATTGCCAGCGAAACCCGCGCCGCAGCCGCCGGCGGTGTCACCAGCCTGTGCTGCCCGCCGCGCACCAAGCCAGTACTGGACACCTCGGCGGTGGCCGAACTGATCCTCGACCGCGCCCGCGAGGCCGGCAACAGCAAAGTGTTCCCCATTGGCGCCTTGAGCAAGGGCCTGGAAGGCGAGCAGCTTGCGGAGCTGATCGCATTGCGTGACGCCGGTTGCGTGGCCTTCGGCAACGGCCTGGAAGGTTTCCGCAGCACCCGCACCCTGTGCCGCGCCCTGGAATACGCCGCCACCTTCGACCTGACGGTGATCTTCCACTCCCAGGACCGCGACCTGGCCGAAGGCGGCCTGGCCCACGAAGGCGCCACCGCCAGCTTCCTCGGCCTGCCGGGTATCCCGGAAAGCGCGGAGACCGTGGCCCTGGCCCGGGACCTGCTGCTGGTGGAACAGAGCGGCGTGCGCGCCCACTTCAGCCAGCTGACCAGCGCCCGCGGCGTGGAGCTGATCGCCCAGGCCCAGGCCCGCGGCCTGCCGGTCACCGCCGATGTGGCGCTGTACCAGCTGATCCTGACCGACGAGGCGCTGATCTACTTCTCCAGCCTGTACCACGTGCAGCCGCCGCTGCGCTCGCGGGCCGACCGCGATGCCCTGCGCGAAGCGGTGAAGTCCGGGGTGGTGCAAGCCATTTCCAGCCATCACCAGCCCCATGAGCGGGACGCCAAGCTGGCGCCGTTCGGCGCCACCGAGCCGGGTATCAGCAGCGTCGAGCTGTTGCTGCCCCTGGCCCTGACCCTGGTGCAGGACGGCCTGCTGGACCTGCCGACCCTGCTGGCACGCCTGAGTGCCGGCCCCGCCGCGGCCTTGCGCCTGCCGGCAGGCAAGCTGGCAGCCGGTGGTGCGGCGGACCTGGTGCTGTTCGACCCGGCCAGTTCCACCGTGGCCGGCGAGCGCTGGCTCTCCAAGGGCGAAAACTGCCCGTTCCTCGGCCATAGCCTGCCGGGCGCGGTGCGCTACACCCTGGTGGACGGGCATATCAGCTATCAGGGCTGATCGCCTGGCAAACACCCTGTAGCCGCTGCCGCAGGCTGCGAACGGCGCCGAAGGAGCCGCCGCTCCTGATGGCGCCCTGCGGCAGTGGCTACAGGCTGCGCCATCACCGCCTGCGCCGATGACGGGATCAACGGCGCTTGGCGTTCTCCAGCGACACCTGATCGTTCAGGGTCCAGAAGTCGTACAGCACCCCCAGGAAGAACAGGCCGCCGGTGAACAGGTAGATCACCCCGCTCAGCCATTTGCCCTGGTACATGCGGTGCACGCCGAAAACCCCGAGGAAGGTCAGCAGAATCCAGGCCACGCTGTATTCCACCGGACCTGCGGTAAAGCGAAGGTCCGCTTCCCGGTCCATGGACGGGATCAGGAACAAGTCGATCAGCCAGCCAATGCCCAGCAGACCGAAGGTGAAGAACCAGATAGTCCCGGTCACCGGCTTGCCGTAATAGAAGCGGTGGGCCCCGGTAAAACCGAAAATCCACAACAGGTAACCGATCACCTTGCTGTGGGTGTCATGGGTGGATGCATCCTGACGATAGGTGTTCATTAAGTGCCTCTTTGCAGGTGATAGATAAATATTCTTAAAAACTTTGTGACTTTTTTACAGGCATTCGACGTGCGGGCAATGTTACCTTCTGTTCCGCCAAAGCCTTGTACTGCCTGACTTCTGACGGTTTTCTGCGTCAAGTTGCCACCTCTTTGCCGAAGTTGACCCCAAGGTTGAATCGACAAACGGCCACGGAAGTGACCTGAAAGCTGTTATAAAGTTGCGCGCTAACCAATAAGAGCCTTGCCTAATGCGTCCATTTTTCAAGACATGGCTAACCATTTGCCTATTAATGCCACTGGCCGCCCACGCCACCAACCGTGAGCAACGACTTCCCAACGTTAATGGCTACACCCCGAAACCGCACGTTTCGACGGTCACCGCCAAGAACAAGAGCACCATCAAGCACCCCACCCGCCTGAGCAAGGCCGACAGCAAGCTGGTGGCCAACAACGCCGGCCGGCCGAGCACCACGGTTCTCAGCCGCGCGGTCAATGTCCTCGGTACACCCTATCGTTGGGGCGGCAGCAGCCCAAGCAAAGGCTTCGACTGCAGCGGCCTGGTGCGCTACGCCTTCAACGATGTCGCCGCCGTGGACCTGCCACGCACCTCCAACGCCATGGCCAGCGGCCACGGGCAGAAGGTCGAGCGCAAGGACCTGAAGCCGGGCGACCTGCTGTTCTTCAACATCAAGAGCCGCAAGGTCAACCACGTCGCCATCTACCTGGGCGAAGACCGCTTCATCCACGCCCCGCGGCGCGGCAAGGCAGTGACCATCGATACCCTGAAGAAGCCCTACTGGCAGAGCCACTATGTGGTTGCCAAGCGGGTCTTGCCCAAGGAGCACGCGCCCCTGCGGGTCGTGCAACGCTGATACCCCGCTTCGCCGGCAAGCCGGCTCCTGCACCCACCTGTAGGAGCCGGCTTGCCGGCGAATGCATTTCCAGCCCCGTCAAAAGCTCTCCGGCATCCGCGCCTGCTCCCGCGCCTGATCGCGGCTGATCAACCCCTGCCCGAGCAATGCCTTGAGGCTCATGTCCAGGGTGCGCATGCCCTGGGCGCCCCCCGTCTGGATCGCCGAATACATCTGCGCCACCTTGTCCTCGCGGATCAGGTTACGGATCGCCGGGCTGCCCAGCATGATCTCGTGCGCCGCTACCCGGCCACCGCCCACCTTCTTCACCAGCACTTGCGCGACCACTGCCTGCAGCGACTCGGCCAGCATCAAGCGCACCAGGGCCTTTTCCTCCCCCGGAAACACGTCCACCAGCCGGTCGATGGTCTTGGCCGCCGACGAGGTGTGCAGGGTGGCCAGTACCAGGTGCCCGGTTTCCGCGGCGGTCAGGGCCAGGCGGATGGTTTCCAGGTCCCGCAGTTCGCCCAGCAGGATCACGTCGGGATCTTCCCGCAGCGCCGCACGCAAGGCCGTGGCGAAGCTCTGGGTATCGCGCTGCACTTCGCGCTGGTGCACCAGGCAGTTCTTCTGTGGATGCACGAATTCGATAGGGTCTTCGATGGTCAGGATGTGCTGCTGGCGGTGCCGGTTCAGGTGGTCGATCATCGCCGCCAGTGTGGTGGACTTGCCGCTGCCGGTGGGCCCGGTCACCAGCACCAGCCCGCGGGGCGCCTCGGTAATCTGCCGAAACACTTCCCCCAGCCCCAGCTCCTCCAGGCTCTGTACCCGCGCGGGAATCAGGCGCAGCACCGCACCGACGCCACGGGCGTGCCGGAAGGCATTGACCCGAAACCGCGCCACACCCGGCAGTTCATAGGCGAAATCCAGGTCATTGCAGGCGGCGAACGCCTGGCGCTGTGCTTCGCTCATCAGTTCATGGATCAGCGCCTGCACCTGTGGCCCTTCCAGGGCCGGGCCCGGCAGCGGGCGAATATCGCCATCGATGCGCAACATCGGCGCCAGCCCGGCGGACAGATGCAGGTCCGAAGCGCCCCGGGAAGCGCTCAAGCGCAAGAGTTCGGTGATGTCCATAGTGCCCCCCAATTCCAGTAGAATGCCGCGAGCTTCAGACCCGCCCGCGCCTGGCAGATTCAATGGCCAGGCCGCGGACGATGCCCGACGCGACCCTTGAGCGTGGCTCGGGCCGGCGGAGAATCGAGGTCTGGTGGATTCACGCGGCAGCCGGTGGCCAGGGCCGCCGGTACTTTTGAGACGAAATCGAATGTCCACGATAGCAGACAACATTGCCCAGGTAGCCGAGCGCATCCGCAACGCCTGCCAGGCCGTACAGCGCGACCCGCACAGCGTCCAGCTGCTGGCCGTGAGCAAGACCAAGCCCGCCGCCGCCCTGCGCGAGGCCCATGCCGCCGGCCTGCGGGATTTCGGCGAGAACTACCTGCAGGAAGCCCTGGGCAAACAGCAGGAACTGGCCGACCTGCCCTTGAGTTGGCACTTCATCGGCCCCATTCAGTCGAACAAGACTCGTGCCATTGCCGAGCATTTTGACTGGGTGCACTCCGTGGATCGCTTGAAAATCGCCCAACGCCTGTCCGAACAACGCCCGGCCGAGTTACCGCCACTGAACATCTGCATCCAGGTGAACGTCAGTGGCGAAGCCAGCAAGTCCGGCTGCGCCCCGGCCGACCTGCCGGCCCTGGCCAGCGCCATCGGTGCCTTGCCACGCCTGCAACTGCGGGGGTTGATGGCGATTCCCGAGCCTACCGAGGACCGCGCTGCCCAGGACGCCGCCTTCGCCGCGGTACAACGCCTGAACAACGACCTGCGGGACAGCCTCAAGCTGCCCCTGGATACCCTTTCCATGGGCATGAGCCACGACCTCGAAGCGGCCATTGCCCAAGGCGCCACCTGGGTGCGGATCGGTACCGCGCTGTTTGGTGCCCGCGACTACAGTCAGTCCTGATGCGACTGACCCCGACCTCTTGTAAGGACCTGTCATGAACACGACTCGTATCGCTTTTATCGGTGCCGGCAACATGGCGGCCAGTCTCATCGGCGGCCTGCGGGCCAAAGGCCTGGAGGCCTCGCAGATCCGCGCCAGCGACCCGGGCGAGCAGACCCGAGCGAAAGTCGCGGCCGAACATGGCATCCAGGTATTTGCCGATAACGCCGAGGCCATCGAAGGCGTCGACGTGATCGTCCTGGCGGTCAAGCCCCAGGCCATGAAAGCCGTGTGCCAAGCCCTGCGCCCGAGCCTGAAGCCGCAACAGCTGGTGGTGTCCATCGCCGCCGGCATCACCTGTTCGAGCATGAACAGCTGGCTCGGCGCCCAGCCCATCGTGCGCTGCATGCCCAACACCCCGGCACTGCTGCGCCAGGGTGTCAGCGGCCTGTACGCCACCGCCGAAGTCAGCGCCCAGCAACGCCAGCAGGCCGAGGCGCTGCTGTCCGCCGTGGGTATCGCCCTGTGGCTGGACCAGGAGCAGCAACTGGACGCAGTGACTGCCGTCTCCGGCAGTGGCCCGGCGTATTTCTTCCTGCTGATCGAAGCCATGACCGCCGCCGGCGAGAAGCTCGGCCTGCCCCGGGAAACCGCCGCCCAGCTGACTCTGCAGACCGCCCTGGGCGCCGCCCACATGGCGGTCTCCAGTGACGTTGACGCCGCCGAGCTGCGCCGCCGCGTGACTTCACCGGCAGGCACCACGGAAGCGGCCATCAAGTCGTTCCAGGCCGGTGGCTTTGAAGCCCTGGTGGAAAAAGCATTGGGTGCCGCTGCGCACCGCTCGGCCGAAATGGCCGAACAACTGGGCCAATAAGGAGCCAATGATGATTGGATTGAACACCGCTGCGGTGTATGTGCTGCAAACCCTGGGCAGCCTGTACCTGCTGATCGTGCTGATGCGTTTCGTCCTGCAACTGGTGCGCGCCAACTTCTACAACCCGCTGTGCCAGTTCATCGTGCGAGCCACCCAGCCGCTGCTCAAGCCGATGCGCCGGGTCATCCCGAGCATCGGCGGCCTGGACATGTCCTCGCTGCTGCTGGCGATCCTGGTGCAACTGGCCCTGATGGCCCTGACCCTGCTGCTGACCTACGGCACCACCGGCAACCCGCTGCAACTGCTGATCTGGTCGATCATCGGCGTCACCGCGCTGTTCCTGAAGATCTTCTTCTTCGCCCTGATCATCAGCGTGATCCTGTCCTGGGTCGCCCCTGGCAGCCACAACCCCGGCGCCGAACTGGTGAACCAGATCTGCGAACCCGCCCTGGCCCCGTTCCGTCGCATCCTGCCGAGCATGGGCGGCCTGGATATCTCGCCGATCCTGGCATTCATGGTGCTCAAGCTGCTGGACATGCTGGTGATCAACAACCTGGCGGCCATGACCATGATGCCGGACATCCTGCGCCTGCTGATCTGACCCGGGCGGCCTGCATGAGTTATTACCGCTGGGACGGTGACGATCTGATCCTCGATTGCCACCTGCAACCCAAGGCCAGCAGCGATGAGTTCGCTGGCCTGCACGGCGAGCGGTTGAAGATCCGCCTCACTGCGCCACCAGTGGAAGGCAAGGCCAATGCGCACCTGATGGCGTTCCTGGCCAAGGCCTTTGGCATTCCCAAGAGCAACGTCAGCCTGGTCAGCGGCGAACTGAACCGGCAGAAGCGGGTGCGCCTGCAAGCGCCGAAGAAGCTGCCGGACCTGCCGGGGCTGGCTCGCCCCGCCTGATTCGCCGGCAAGCCGGCTCCTGCGCCCCATGTTCACTGCAGGAGCTGGCTTGCCAGCGAACCTCCCACGTCATTTCCCGCAACGAAACACAGCCCCGGGCTTTGCTTGCCGCTGGGGGCAGCGGTCTTTAGACTTACGCCTCATTTAAATGAGAGCAGGGTCGATGCCAACTGCCTTTCCCCCCGATTCTGTTGGTCTGGTCACGCCACAAATAGCGCACTTCAGCGAACCCCTGGCCCTGGCCTGCGGGCGCGCGCTGCCGGCCTACGACCTGATCTACGAAACCTACGGTCAGCTCAACGCCAGCGCCAGCAACGCGGTGCTGATCTGCCACGCCCTGTCCGGCCATCATCACGCCGCCGGCTACCACAGCGTCGACGACCGCAAGCCCGGTTGGTGGGACAGCTGCATCGGCCCGGGCAAGCCGATCGACACCAACAGGTTCTTCGTGGTCAGCCTCAACAACCTCGGCGGTTGCAACGGCTCCACCGGCCCCAGCAGCCTCAACCCGGACACCGGCAAGCCGTTCGGCGCCGACTTCCCGGTGCTTACCGTGGAAGACTGGGTACACAGCCAGGCGCGCCTGGCGGATCGCCTGGGCATCGACCAGTGGGCAGCGGTGATCGGCGGCAGTCTCGGCGGCATGCAGGCCCTGCAATGGACCATCACCTACCCGGACCGTGTACGGCACTGCCTGGCCATCGCCTCGGCGCCCAAGCTCTCGGCGCAGAACATCGCCTTCAACGAAGTGGCGCGCCAGGCGATCCTCACCGACCCGGAATTCCACGGCGGCTCGTTCCAGGAACAGGGGGTGATCCCCAAGCGCGGGCTGATGCTGGCGCGAATGGTGGGCCATATCACTTACCTGTCCGACGACTCCATGGGCGAGAAATTCGGCCGTGGGCTCAAGAGCGAGAAGCTCAACTACGACTTCCACAGCGTCGAGTTCCAGGTGGAAAGCTACCTGCGCTACCAGGGCGAGGAGTTCTCCGGGCGTTTCGATGCCAACACCTACCTGCTGATGACCAAGGCCCTGGACTACTTCGACCCGGCGGCCAACTGCGACGACGACCTGGCCAAGACCTTCGCCCATGCCACCGCCAAGTTCTGCGTGATGTCCTTCACCACCGACTGGCGCTTCTCCCCGGCCCGCTCCCGGGAACTGGTGGATGCATTGATGGCCGCGCGCAAGGACGTCTGCTACCTGGAGATCGACGCACCGCAGGGGCATGACGCCTTCCTGATCCCGATCCCGCGCTACCTGCAGGCGTTCAGCCACTACATGAACCGCATTACCTTGTGAGGACACGATGAGAGCCGATCTGGAAATCATCCAGGAATGGATCCCCGCCGGCAGCCGCGTCCTCGACCTGGGCTGCGGTAACGGCGAGCTGCTGAGCTGGCTGCAGGAGCACAAGCAGGTCACCGGCTATGGCCTTGAAAACGACCCGGACAACATCGCCGAGTGCGTGGCCAAGGGCATCAACGTGATCGAGCAGGACCTGGACAAGGGCCTGGGCAACTTTGCCAGCAACAGCTTCGACATCGTGGTCATGACCCAGGCCCTGCAAGCCGTGCACTACCCGGACAAGATCCTCGACGAAATGCTCCGGGTCGGCCGCCAGTGCATCATCACTTTCCCCAATTTCGGTCACTGGCGCTGCCGCTGGTACCTGGCCAGCAAGGGGCGGATGCCGGTCTCGGAGTTCCTCCCGTACACCTGGTACAACACGCCGAACATCCACTTCTGCACCTTCGAGGACTTCGAAGAACTGTGCCGCGAGCGGCAAGCCCGGGTGATCAACCGCCTTGCCGTCGATCAACAACACCGCCATGGGTGGGCCAGTAAGCTATGGCCTAATCTCTTAGGAGAGATCGGCATCTACCGCGTCAGCAGTCCCGGCCTGCAAGATCACAAGGTCGCGGTATAAACCACGTTGCATCGAGGAGAACCATCATGGGACGTCTGGTTACATTTCTACTGGCTGCCTGCCTGAGCGTCAGCGCCCTGGCGGCGGACCCGATCAAGGGCGAACGCCAGGAAGTGTTCGGTGACATCACCGTGCACTACAACACCTTCAACTCCACCTACCTGCAGCCTGATATCGCCAGGGCGGCGGAGCTGGTCCGCAGCAAGAACCAGGGCGTGATCAACGTTTCCCTGATCAAGGACGGCAAGCCGCTGGTCGGCCAGGTCAGTGGCACGGTCAAGGACCTGACCAGCAAGAGCATCCCGCTGAAATTCCGCCAGATCACCGAGCAGGGCGCGATCTACTACATCGCCCAGTTCCCGGTGGAGCAGCAGGAAAACCGTACGTTCACCATCAATGTGCAGACTGGCGGTGACACCAACAGCTTCAGCTTCAACCAAGAGCTATTCCCGGGCGAATAATGAACCTCACGCAACTCGTACTGGCCAGCCATAACGCCGGCAAACTCAAAGAACTCCAGGCCATGCTCGGCGCTTCGGTGCAATTGCGCTCGATCGGCGAGTTCAGCAGCGTCGAGCCGGAAGAAACCGGCCTGTCGTTCGTCGAAAACGCCATCCTCAAGGCGCGCAATGCCGCACGCATTTCCGGCTTGCCGGCACTGGCCGACGACTCCGGCCTGGCAGTGGACTTCCTCGGTGGCGCCCCGGGCATCTACTCGGCCCGCTACGCCGACGGCCAGGGCGACGCGGCGAACAACGCCAAGCTGCTCGAAGCCCTCAAGGATGTCCCGCAAGCCGAGCGCGGTGCGCAGTTCGTCTGCGTCCTGGCACTGGTACGGCACGCCGACGATCCGCTGCCGATCCTCTGCGAAGGCCTGTGGCACGGGCGCATCCTTACCGCCGCCAGCGGCGAGCACGGCTTCGGCTACGACCCGCTGTTCTGGGTGCCGGAACGCAACTGCTCCAGCGCCGAACTGGGCCCCGAGGAGAAAAACCAGCTCAGCCACCGCGCCCGCGCCATGGCCATTCTGCGGCAACGCCTGGGCCTGAAATGAGCCACGAGCCCTCCGCGTCGCCGCTGATTCTCGGCGGCGCGCATACGCCCCGGGCGGCGCTGCCCCAGTTGCCGCCCCTGGCGCTGTACATCCACATCCCGTGGTGTGTACGCAAATGCCCCTACTGCGACTTCAACTCCCACGCGGCCAGCCCGACGCTACCGGAAGAGGAGTACGTCGACGCCCTGCTGGCCGACCTCGACCAGGACCTGCACGCCGTGCACGGTCGCGAGCTGAGCTCGATCTTCTTCGGCGGCGGCACCCCGAGCCTGTTCAGCGCCCAGGCCCTGGGTCGGCTGCTCAAGGGCGTGGAACAGCGCATCCGGTTTGCCCCCGACATCGAAATCACCCTGGAAGCCAACCCCGGGACCTTCGAGCAGGAAAAATTCACCGCCTACCGCGCCCTGGGCATCAATCGCCTGTCCATCGGCATCCAGAGTTTCCAGGAACAGAAGCTCAAGGCCCTGGGCCGCATCCACAACGGCGATGAAGCGACTCGCGCCGCTGGCATGGCGCGCCAGGCCGGGTTCGACAACTTCAACCTGGACCTGATGCACGGCCTGCCGGACCAGTCCCTGGACGATGCCCTGGGCGACCTGCGCCAGGCCATTGCGATGAAGCCGACCCACCTGTCCTGGTACCAGCTGACCCTGGAGCCCAACACGGTGTTCTGGAACCAGCCCCCGGTACTGCCGGAAGACGACACCCTGTGGGACATCCAGGAAGCCGGCCAGGCCCTGCTGGCCGAGCACGGCTATGCCCAGTACGAAGTCTCGGCCTACGCCCAGCCCGGGCGCGCGGCGCGGCACAACCTGAACTACTGGAGCTTTGGCGACTTCATCGGGATCGGCGCCGGTGCCCACGGCAAACTCAGCCACCCGGACGGGCGCATCCTGCGCACCTGGAAGACCCGCCTGCCCAAGGACTACCTGAACCCGGCCAAGCAGTTCAAGGCGGGCGAGAAGGCCCTGGGCAACGAAGAGCTGCCGTTCGAGTTCCTGATGAACGCCCTGCGCCTCACCGATGGCGTGGACGCTGCGCTGTTCGCCCAACGCACCGGCCTGGACCTGGGCAGCCTCGCCGAAGGCCGGCGCCAGGCCGAACAAAGCGGCTTGTTGCAGGTCGAACCGTCACGCCTGGCGGCCACGGCCCGCGGGCAACTCTTCCTCAATGACCTGCTGCAATACTTTCTGATCTAAGGAAATCACATGGATCTGGTACTCGACCTGCTTGCCACCGTGTCCCGCTGGAGTCGCAGCAACCTCTCGGAAATCGCCCTGGCACTGGTGGGCTGCCTGCTGGTGCTGTTCGGCGCGGACATCAAGGGCTGGGTCGAACAGCGCCTGGGCGGCATCGCCGGCGCCCTGCGGGTGCCGCTGATGGCCCTGCTGTGCATGGTGGGCAGCGGCCTGGCGCTGATCTACGCCACACCGTGGATCGTCCGCGGCCTGAGCCAGTTCAACAACTACAGCCTGGCGCCAGTGCTGTTGGTGGTGCTGGTGCTGATTGGCGTGGTCGCTGATCGTCGTTAATTCGCAGGGCCCCTTCGCCGGCAAGCCGGCTCCTACACCAAGCCGGCGAACGCAATCCAACGGCTGCCCCCGTTATCAAGGAAGAACATGAGCAAGAAAGTCATCGAGGACACCAGCAAGTTCCTCAGCTATGTGCTGCGCCACGAGCCCCAGGCCATCGGCCTGGAACTGGACAGCGAAGGCTGGGGCGATATCGACGCGCTGATCAGCGGTGCGGCCAAGAACGGCCGGCAACTGAGCCGGGAATTGATCGAGCAGGTGGTCGAAGGCAACGACAAGAAACGCTTCGCCCTCTCGGCTGATAGCCAGCGGATTCGTGCCGTTCAGGGGCATTCCAACAAGGCCGTGCAATTGCAGCTTGAGGCAAAGCAACCGCCCGCCGTGCTCTTCCACGGCACCGCCACGCGCTTCATGGATTCGATCAACGAGAAGGGGCTGATCCCGGGTTCACGGCACCACGTGCACCTGTCCCAGGAAATCGACACCGCCCGGGCCGTGGGCCAGCGCTATGGCAAGGTGGTGATCCTGCAGATCGACGCCCAGGCCATGCAGGCCCAGGGTTTCACCTTTTATCAGGCAGAGAATGGGGTGTGGCTGACCAACCAGGTGCCGGTCGGCTTCATCAAAGCCCTGTAGGAGCCAGCTGGCTGGCGAAGGCGACCTTGAAGGCCTCTTCGCTGGCAAGCGGAACGCCGCCCGGCAGCTCCTACAGCAGCGTGTCCGCGGGGCTCAGGCGAGCTTTTCGAACTTCAAATCCCACACGCCGTGGCCCAGGCGCTCGCCGCGACGCTCGAACTTGGTGATCGGGCGTTCGGCCGGGCGCGGTACACACTTGCCGTCTTCGGCCAGGTTGCGATAACCCGGGGCGACGTTCATCACCTCCAGCATGTATTCGGCATAGGGCTCCCAGTCGGTGGCCATGTGCAGAATGCCGCCAACCTTGAGCTTGCTGCGCACCAGCTCGGCGAAGGAAGCCTGGACGATGCGGCGCTTGTGGTGCCGGCTCTTGTGCCACGGATCGGGGAAGAACAGCATCAGCCGGTCCAGGCTGTTGTCGGCGATGCAGCGGTTGAGCACCTCGATGGCGTCGCAATCGTAGACCCGCAGGTTGGTCAGGCCCTGGGTCAGCACGCCATTGAGCAGCGCGCCGACACCCGGGCGGTGAACCTCAACGCCGATGAAATCCTGTTCCGGAGCCGCCGCCGCCATTTCCAGCAGCGAGTGACCCATGCCGAAGCCGATTTCCAGGGAGCGTGGTGCCGAACGGCCGAACACCTGGTCGTAATCCACCGGGGCGTCGGCCAAGGGCAGCACGTACAGCGGCGCGCCCTGGTCCAGGCCGCGTTGCTGGCCCTCGGTCATGCGCCCGGCGCGCATCACGAAACTCTTGATGCGGCGGTGTTGGCGCTCGTCGCCGGCTTCCGGCTGGATTGGCGTGTCGTTTGATTCAGTCATCAATGGCTCTTACTTGATCAGACCATCCAGCGGCGAAGAGGCGCTGGCATAGAGTTTCTTCGGCATGCGACCGGCGAGGTACGCCAGGCGGCCCGCGACAATTGCGTGTTTCATGGCTTCGGCCATCATCACCGGCTGCTGCGCGTGGGCGATGGCCGAGTTCATCAGCACCGCCTCACACCCAAGCTCCATGGCGATGGTGGCGTCGGAAGCGGTACCGACACCGGCATCCACCAGTACCGGAACCTTGGCTTCTTCAAGGATGATCTGCAGGTTGTACGGGTTGCAGATTCCCAGCCCGGTGCCAATCAGCCCGGCCAGCGGCATGACCGCGATGCAACCCATTTCCGCCAGCTGGCGGGCGATGATCGGGTCGTCGCTGGTGTAGACCATCACGTCGAAACCTTCCTTGACCAGCACTTCGGCGGCCTTGAGGGTTTCCAGCACGTTGGGGAACAGGGTCTTCTGGTCGGCCAGGACTTCCAGCTTCACCAGGTTGTGGCCATCGAGCAGCTCACGGGCCAGGCGGCAGGTGCGCACGGCCTCGACCGCGTCATAGCAGCCGGCGGTGTTGGGCAGGATGGTGTAGCGATCCGGCGGCAGGATATCCAGCAGGTTCGGTTCGCCCGGGTTCTGGCCGATATTGGTCCGGCGCACGGCAACGGTCACGATCTCGGCACCCGAGGCCTCGATGGCCAGGCGGGTTTCTTCCATGTCGCGGTACTTGCCGGTGCCTACCAGCAAACGCGACTGGTACGTCCGACCGGCCAGGACGAAAGGCTTGTCACTACGAACGTTGCTCATCGGAAATCCTCTGTTGGGGTGAGGTTCTTGCAGAATTCTTTATCAGGCCCGGGGCGCTGGTGACCCTCGATCCGGGGCCGGTGAAAGCATGTCGTCCATGAGAGGGCCCGGAGCCGGGCCAGGGCGCTGCGCAGATGGACAGCAGCGCTATTGAAGCCAGTGACTAGCCGCCGCCGATGGCGTGGACCACTTCAACCTGGTCACCTTCGTTGAGGGCGGTTTCGGCGTGCTGGCTGCGCGGAACGATATCCAGGTTGAGTTCCACCGCGATCCGCCGTCCGGTGAGTTCCAGATGGCTCAGCAGGGCCGCAACGGTCGAGCCGTCGGGCAGTTCAAAGGATTCACCGTTCAACTGAATGCGCATGCCAAGGCCGCCATCATTTTTAGGGGCCAGCATTCTAGCCCGATCATGACCTAAAGGTCAGCTACAAGCGTCAGCCGGCAACTTGCAGGCGCCAGGCGGCAAGCCCCAGCAGGAACCAGCCGACCAGGAAGGCCACACCGCCGAAGGGGGTGATGATCCCCAGCTTGCTGGTGCCAGTCAGGGTCAGCAGGTACAGGCTACCGGAGAACAGCAGGATGCCCAGGGTGAAGGCAGCGCCGGCCCAGGTCACCAGCCGCCCGGGAATATGAGCCGCCAGCAAGGCGACGCCGAACAACGCCAGGGCATGCACCAGTTGATAGGTAACACCTGTATGAAAAATAGCCAGGTAGTCCGTGCTCAGGCGGTTTTTAAGACCGTGGGCGGCGAAAGCGCCAAGGGCAACCCCGGTGAAACCGAAGAAGGCGGCCAGCATCAGGAAGCCACGCAACATGAGGAACTCCAGTCAGATTCAGCACAAAGGGTCTGTATAATGGCGCGCTCAACGGGTTCGGCCAAGCCATCTCTATGCTGCGTTATCTGTTTCGTCGTCTTGTAAAAGCCTTGATGTGGTTCATGGTCGGCAGCGTCCTGCTGGTGCTGCTGTTGCGTTTCGTACCGCCACCGGGCACCGCCCTGATGGTAGAGCGCAAGATCGAGTCCTGGGTCGACAACGACCCCATCGACCTGCAGCGCACCTGGAAGCCTTGGAATGAAATCTCCGACAACCTCAAGGTGGCGGTGATCGCCGGCGAAGACCAGAAATTCCCCGAGCACTGGGGCTTCGATATCGATGCAATCCAGGCAGCGTTGATCCACAACGAAAGGGGCGGCTCGATTCGTGGCGCCAGTACCCTGAGCCAGCAAGTGTCGAAAAACCTGTTCCTGTGGTCCGGCCGCAGCTACCTGCGCAAGGGACTGGAAGCCTGGTTCACCGCGCTGATCGAGGTGTTCTGGCCCAAGCAGCGGATTCTTGAGGTCTACCTCAACAGTGTCGAATGGGATGAAGGGGTGTTCGGGGCAGAAGCCGCGGCGCGCCATCACTTCGGCGTCAGCGCGGCCAATCTGTCACGCCAGCAAGCCAGCCTGCTAGCCGCTGTCCTGCCCAATCCAAGGGTGTGGAGCGCAGCACGTCCCAGCACTTATGTGATGCAGCGGGCGGGCTGGGTTCGGCGGCAGATGAGCCAGTTGGGTGGAGCCGATTACTTGAATCGGCTGAACGAGTCGCGCAGGGCGCCCTGGGCGGAGTAACCCGGATTTGGCTTTGCGCCGGTTCTTCTTGAGCATGTTCGAGATGGGTGCTGGGCTGGGGATTCGCCGGCAAGCCGGCTCCTACGCCAACCGCACAAACAAAAACGCCCCGAGGTAATCGGGGCGTTTTGCATGACGCTTCAGGCTTAAGCGGCGATGGACAGTTTCAGCTTGTTCATCGCGCTTTTTTCCAGCTGGCGAATCCGCTCGGCCGAAACGTTGTACTTCTGCGCCAGGTCGTGCAGCGTGGCTTTCTCTTCGGCCAGCCAGCGCTGGTAGAGGATGTCACGGCTGCGTTCGTCCAGCACTTCCAGGGCTTCGTGCAGGTTGCTGGTGGAGTTGTCGCTCCAGTCGGCATCCTCAAGTTGCAGCGCCGGGTCGTAGCGGTGGTCTTCCAGGTAGTTGGCTGGCGACTGGAAGGCGCTGTCGTCGTCCGCTTCCGCAGCCGGATCGAAGGCCATGTCCTGGCCGGTCAGCCGGCTTTCCATTTCCCGCACTTCACGAGGCTCCACGCCCAGGCTTTCCGCCACGCGGTGAACTTCTTCGTTGTTCAGCCAGGCCAGACGCTTCTTCTGGCTGCGCAGGTTGAAGAACAGCTTGCGCTGCGCCTTGGTGGTAGCAACCTTCACAATCCGCCAGTTACGCAGGATGAACTCGTGAATTTCCGCCTTGATCCAGTGCACGGCAAAGGACACCAGGCGCACACCCATTTCAGGGTTGAAGCGCTTCACGGCTTTCATCAGGCCAACGTTGCCTTCCTGGATCAGGTCAGCCTGGGCCAACCCGTAGCCGGAATAGCTACGGGCGATATGTACGACAAAACGCAGGTGGGCGAGCACCATCTGCCGAGCCGCCTCAAGATCCTGCTCATAGTAGAGACTCTCGGCCAGTTCACGCTCCTGCTCGGGTGTCAGCAATGGAATGCTGTTCACCGTGTGCACATAAGCCTCCAGGTTTGCGCCTGGAACCAATGCGTAAGCAGGTTGCAAAGAAGTGGTCATACGAAAAAACCTCCGACTCACATAACTCGTGCCGTTCAGCACTGCGAAAATTGACCGGAAACCGCGAAACAAGTTCCCAAAAATACTGAAAGGTCAATACAAGCAAAAAGATATTACTTCGGTGCCAGTTCCCTCAGGTGACGGGCCACCGCAATCCACGCACCGATATAACCCAACAGCACCGCCCCTAGCAAGAGCGACAGACCATCGGCAACCGGCACCCCCGCGAGGGCAAAATCGCTGCCATACAAGCCAGCCAGACCGATTACCGCATCGTTCAGCCAGTTCAGGCCAAACGCCAATACACCCCAGGACAGGATCCCCGCGCCGAAACCATACAGCGCCCCCATATAGAGGAAGGGCCGACGAACATAACTGTCCGTGCCGCCGACGAGTTTAATCACTTCTATCTCGGTGCGGCGGTTTTCAATATGAAGACGAATGGTATTGCCTATCACCAAAAGTAATGCAGAAACCAGCAGCACCGTCAGGCCGAAGACAAAGCGGTCCCCCAGCTTGAGGATCGCCGCCAGCCGCTCGACCCATACCAGGTCCAGTTGCGCCAGTTGCACCTTGGGCATTTCCGACAACCGCTGGCGCAGGGCTTCCAGGGTCGCCTTGTCCACTTCGTTCGGTGTGACCAGCACTACACCCGGCAGCGGGTTATGAGGCAGTTCGCGCAAGGCCTCGCCCAGCCCGGACTGCTGCTGGAACTCCTCCAGGGCCTTTTCCTTGCTGATGAACTCGGCATCCGCCACACCGGGCAGGCCCTTGATCTCTTCACTGAGCTTCTCGCCCTCGGTGGCAGAAGCCCCCAGATCCAGGTACAGCGAGATCTGCGCCGCGCGCTGCCAGGAACCGCCCAGGCGCTCGACATTATTGAGCAACAGCGACAAGCCCATGGGCAGGCTCAAGGCCACGGCCATCACCAGGCAGGTAAAGAAGCTGCCGATGGGCTGTTTGCCCAGGCGCCGCAGGCTGTCCAGCAGGCTGGCGCGATGGCTTTCGATCCAGGCGTGCAGCAGGGTGCCGAAATCCGGGCCGTCGTCCTCGTCACGCTTTTTCTTCGGCGGTGGTGCTTCGGAAGCCTTGGGCGCTACGCGCTCCGCCACTTTAGGGGTACGTGTAGCACTCATACGCCGGCCTCCCCGTCGCCGATCAAGCGTCCGCGTTGCAAGGTCAGCATGCGGTGGCGCATGCGGGCGATCAGTGCCAGGTCGTGGCTGGCGATCAGTACGCTGGTGCCCAGGCGGTTGATGTCTTCGAACACGCCCATGATTTCCGCCGCAAGACGCGGGTCGAGGTTACCGGTGGGTTCGTCCGCCAGCAGCAGAGCCGGGCGGTGGACGATGGCCCGGGCGATGCCCACGCGCTGCTGCTGGCCGGTGGACAGGTCGCCGGGGTACAGATCGGTCTTGTCCGACAGCGCTACGCGCTCCAGGGCCGAGTCCACCCGCTTGGCGATTTCCGCCTTGGACAGGCCGAGGATCTGCAGCGGCAGGGCGACGTTGTTGAATACGGTGCGGTCGAACAGCAACTGGTGGTTCTGGAACACCACGCCGATCTGCCGCCGCAGGAACGGGATCTGCGCATTGCTGATCTGCCCCAGGTCCTGCCCGGCCAGCAGCAGCTTGCCGGTGGTGGGACGCTCCATGGCCAGCAGCAGGCGCAGCAAGGTGCTCTTACCGGCGCCGGAATGGCCGGTGACAAACAGGAATTCGCCGCGACGCACGCGAAAGCTCAGCTCATGCAGGCCAACGTGACCGTTGGGGTAGCGCTTACCGACCTGTTCGAAACGAATCATGAACGCTCCCGCTCGGCAAACAGTGCCTGGACAAAGGGTTCGGCTTCAAAGGTACGCAAGTCGTCGATGCCTTCACCGACGCCGATATAACGGATCGGCAGGCCGAACTGCTTGGCCAGGGCGAAGATCACTCCCCCCTTGGCGGTACCGTCGAGCTTGGTCAGGGCCAGGCCGGACAACTGCACCGTCTGGTTGAACTGCTTGGCCTGGTTGATGGCGTTCTGGCCGGTACCGGCGTCCAGCACCAGCAGCACCTCATGGGGCGCGTCGGCATCGAGCTTGCCGATGACCCGACGGACTTTCTTCAGCTCTTCCATCAGGTTGTCTTTGGTGTGCAGGCGCCCCGCCGTGTCGGCGATCAGCACGTCAATGCCACGGGCCTTGGCCGCTTGCACCGCATCGAAGATCACCGAGGCCGAATCGGCACCGGTGTGCTGGGCGATGACCGGGATCTTGTTGCGCTCGCCCCAGACTTGCAGCTGCTCCACTGCCGCGGCGCGGAAGGTGTCGCCGGCGGCCAGCATGACTTTCTTGCCTTCCAACTGCAGCTTCTTCGCCAGCTTGCCGATGGTGGTGGTCTTGCCGGCGCCGTTGACGCCCACCACCAGGATCACGAACGGCTTGTTCTGGGCGACGATCTGCAGTGGTTGTTCCACCGGCTTGAGCATGCTGGTGAGTTCGGCCTGCAGCGAGGCATACAGCGCATCGGAGTCGGTGAGCTGCTTGCGTGCCACCTTCTGGGTCAGGTTCTGGATGATCACCGAAGTCGCCTCAACCCCGACGTCTGCGGTCAGCAGGCGGGTTTCCAGGTCTTCCAGCAATTCGTCATCGATGGCCTTCTTGCCCAGGAACAGGCTGGCCATGCCTTCGCCAATGCTGGCGCTGGTCTTGGACAGGCCCTGCTTGAGGCGAGCGAAGAAGCCGATCTTGCTCTCTTCGGCGGGACGGACGGGCTCGGTCACAGGCTCGGGCTCTGCCGCCACCACAACCGGCTCGGCTACAGGAGCAGGAGCAACAGGTTCAGGGGCGACAAATACCGGGGCAACCGGGGCTTGCACCTCGACCACGGGGGCCGGGGTAACCACCGGGGCTTCGACCACCGGCTCAGAGTGCACGGCAACAGCCGGAATCGGCGGAGCCACATGCTCGGCCTGGGCGTCTTCCACCAGGGCCACGGGTTCTTCCGCCACCGGCAGGGTCAACCAGGGCTTGTGCTCGGCGCTTGCCGCCAGCGGCAGGTCGGGCGCCGCGGGGGCCGCCGGTTCAGGCGCGATGTGCGGTTGCAGCACCGGCTCGGCCATTGGCAGCACCACCGGCTCGGCCGGGGCTACGCTGGCGGCAGGTTCGATGACCGGGGTCGGTGCCGGCTCGGCAGGCACTTGCGGCTGTTCGACGACGGGTTCCTGCGGCTTTTTGCGCAGCCATCCGAACAGGCCTTTCTTCTCGCCAGCCGCGGCTGGGGTCTTTTTGTCGTCGTTGGAACCAAACATGGAGACGGCTATCTCAAGGTAGCGATGCGCCACTGGGCGCCTCGGTAAATAAATATTCGATGCAGAACAGACTGTGTTTCATCCAGCTTGTTCACGCGCAACATGTTGTCGAAATGCCCAAAAGCACTTCAAGGAGCGATTTTACTAAAGGACTGGAACGGCAAAATCGGCGAAAAGTCGAAGTCTAGCTGGTAAATCAGGGCTTCTTGCCGGTAACTCATACAACCTGCTCAAGTACATGCTGATCCGCGAAGACCTGATAGGCGTGGCCGCCAGTAAAACGGATCAGTATCCTAGCACCTCCTCGCCCGCACAGGCTAAGACCAAGCGGGCAGCCCAACAGGTTTAAAAACGAATGAATGCTCTAGCCCGCCGCGCCGCAGGCCTGCTGCTCAGCACAGTTTGTCTGCCCCTTGCAGCCCTGGCTGCCGACCCTCAACCCACCCATGAATTCACCCTCGACAACGGCCTCAAGGTCGTGGTCCGCGAAGATCATCGCGCGCCGGTGGTGGTGTCCCAGGTCTGGTACAAGGTCGGCTCCAGCTACGAAACCCCGGGCCAGACCGGTTTGTCCCACGCCCTGGAACACATGATGTTCAAGGGCAGCGAGAAAGTCGGCCCCGGCGAGGCCTCCCTGATCCTGCGGGACCTGGGCGCCGAAGAGAACGCCTTCACCAGCGACGACTTCACGGCCTATTACCAGGTCCTGGCCCGCGACCGCCTGGGCGTGGCCCTGGAGCTGGAAGCCGACCGCATGGCCAGCTTGCGCCTGCCGGCCGACGAGTTCAGCCGCGAAATCGAGGTCATCAAGGAAGAGCGCCGCCTGCGCACCGACGACAAGCCGATGTCCAAGGCCTACGAGCGCTTCAAGGCCATGGCCTACCCGGCCAGCGGCTACCACACGCCGACCATCGGCTGGATGGCCGACCTGAACCGGATGAAGGTCGAGGAACTGCGCCACTGGTACCAGGCCTGGTACGTGCCGAACAATGCCACCCTGGTGGTAGTCGGCGACGTCACCCCGGACGAGGTGAAAACCCTGGCCCAACGCTACTTCGGCGCGATCCCCAAGCGTGACGTGCCACCGGCGAAGATCCCCATGGAGCTGGCCGAGCCCGGCGAGCGCCTGATCACCTTGCACGTCAAGACCCAACTGCCGAGCCTGATGCTGGCCTTCAACGTGCCGAGCATCGCCACCGCCGAAGACAAACGCGCGGTGAACGCCCTGCGCCTGGCCGCGGCCCTGCTGGACGGCGGCTACAGCGCCCGCATCCCGACCCAGCTGGAGCGCGGCGAAGAGTTGCTGTCCGGCGGCTCCACCAGCTACGACGCCTACACCCGGGGCGACAGCCTGTTCATGCTCTCGGCCACCCCCAACAGCCAGAAGAAGAAAACCATCGCCCAGGCCGAAGCCGGGCTGTGGCGCCTGCTGGACCAGTTGAAGACCACCCCGCCATCCGCCGAGGAACTGGAGCGGGTGCGAGCCCAGGTGATCGCCGGGCTGGTCTACGAACGTGATTCCATCACCAGCCAGGCCACCGCCATCGGCCAGCTGGAAACCGTCGGCCTGTCGTGGAAGCTGATGGACACCGAGCTTGCGGAACTGCAAAGCGTGACCCCGGAAGACATCCAGAAAGCCGCCCGCACCTATTTCACTCGGGAACGTATGAGCGTGGCCCATGTACTGCCTGAGGAGTCCGCTCATGATTAAGCGCCAGAAAGCTTCACCGGTCCTGCTGGGGCTGGCCCTGGTCGCCCTGCTCACCGCCGGCGGCCTGTACCTGTCGAACTCCGGCCAGACCAACGCCAGCCAGGCCCTGGACAACGCCAAGAGCAGCCAGAAACTGCAGTCTTTGGCCGAGCTGGACGGCAAGGCGCCCAGCCATCGCAACCTGGACGTGCAGACCTGGAACACCGCCGAAGGCGCCAAGGTACTGTTCGTCGAAGCCCGCGAGCTGCCGATGTTCGACCTGCGCCTGATCTTCGCCGCCGGCAGCAGCCAGGACGGCAACGCGCCGGGCGTGGCCCTGCTGACCAACGCCATGCTCAACGAAGGCGTGGCCGGCAAGGATGTAGGTGCCATCGCCCAGGGCTTCGAAGGCCTGGGTGCGGATTTCGGCAACGGCGCCTACAAGGACATGGCCGTGGCCTCGCTGCGCAGCCTGAGCGCTGTGGATAAGCGCGAACCGGCGCTGAAGCTGTTCGCCGAAGTGGTGGGCAAGCCGACCTTCCCCGCCGACTCCCTGGCGCGGATCAAGAACCAGATGCTCGCCGGCTTCGAATACCAGAAGCAGAACCCCGGCAAGCTGGCCAGCCTGGAGCTGATGAAGCGCCTGTATGGCACCCACCCTTACGCCCATGCCAGCGACGGCGATGCCAAGAGCATCCCGCCGATCACCCTGGCCCAGCTCAAGGCTTTCCACGCCAAGGCCTATGCCGCAGGCAACGTGGTGATCGCCCTGGTCGGCGACCTGTCCCGCAGCGATGCCGAGGCGATTGCCGCACAGGTCTCCGCCGCCCTGCCAAAAGGCCCGGCGCTGGCGAAGATCGAGCAACCTGCCGAACCCAAGGCCAGCATCGGCCATATCGAGTTCCCGTCGAGCCAGACCAGCCTGATGCTGGCGCAACTGGGCATCGACCGTGACGACCCGGACTACGCCGCCGTGTCCCTGGGCAACCAGATTCTCGGCGGTGGCGGCTTCGGCACCCGGCTGATGAGCGAAGTGCGCGAGAAGCGCGGCCTGACCTACGGCGTCTACTCGGGTTTCACCCCGATGCAGGCCCGCGGCCCGTTCATGATCAACCTGCAGACCCGCGCGGAAATGAGCGAAGGCACCCTGAAGCTGGTGCAGGACGTGTTCGCCGAGTACCTGAAGAACGGCCCGACCCAGAAAGAACTGGACGACGCCAAGCGTGAACTGGCTGGCAGCTTCCCGCTGTCCACCGCCAGCAACGCCGATATCGTCGGCCAGCTGGGCGCCATGGGTTTCTACAACCTGCCGTTGAGCTACCTGGAAGACTTCATGCGTCAATCCCAGGAGCTGACGGTGGAGCAGGTCAAGGCCGCCATGAACAAGCACCTGAATGTCGACAAGATGGTCATCGTCAGCGCCGGCCCCACCGTCGCGCAAAAGCCGTTGCCGCCCCCCACTGACAAACCCGCCGAGCAGCCGCTCGGGGTTCCGGAGCATTAATGGCCCGTCCAGCCCGTCCCAGCAAGAAACCCGTCCACAACCAGCACAATGGCGTGGGCCAGTTGCGCATCATTGGCGGCGAATGGCGCAGCCGCAAGCTGAGCTTCCCCGACCTGCCGGGGCTACGGCCGACCCCGGACCGAGTGCGTGAAACCCTGTTCAACTGGTTGGCGCCCTATGTGGCCGGGGCCAAGGTCATCGACCTGTTCGCCGGCAGCGGCGCGGTGTTTCTCGAAGCCCTGTCCCGTGGCGCCGCCACGGGCCTGGCCCTGGACAGCAGCAGCGTGGCCATTTCCAGCCTGCGCGAGCACCTGGGGACCCTGCGCTGCACCGTCGGCCAGGCCCAGACCGCCGACGCCCTGCGCTACCTGGAAACCCAGCCGGCCACGCCGTTCGACCTGGCCTTCCTCGACCCGCCATTCAATCAGAACCTGCTGCCCGCCGCCTGCGCCCTGCTGGAAGAGCGCGGCTGGCTGGCGGACGACGCCTGGATCTACACCGAAAGCGAAACCGCGCCATCGACCCTGGGGCTACCCGGAAGCTGGCGCCTGCACCGTGAACAAAAATCCGGGCAGGTGTATTACTCGTTGTGGCAACGTATGGCAGACAACGTCGCCTAGAACCTGATCACGACCTCGCGAGCAACGCTCAGGCCCGAGCCGCGCAGCAGATCGTAGACAGGCTCTCAAGCCGACCGGAACAAGGTACGCAGCCCGCCCGGGCTGCGCGCCGCTGCATCGAGACCCTCCCCGTGCCCGACTCGCCTGATCGCTTCACCCCCGCCTTCGGCCTTGGCAACCCGCACCTGCAGACCCTGTGGGGCCCGCTGTGGCGCCCGACCACTCATCTTGAGCGCCAGCGCGAACGCTTGTGGCTGGACGACGGCGACTTTCTCGACCTGGACTGGCACGGGCCCCATAGCGCCGACGCGCCCCTGGTGCTGGTGCTGCATGGTTTGACCGGTTCCTCCAACTCGCCTTACGTGGCCGGCCTGCAGCAGGCCCTGGCAACCCGGGGCTGGGCCAGCGCGGCGCTGAACTGGCGCGGCTGTTCCGGCGAGCCCAACCTGCTGCCCCGCAGCTACCACTCCGGGGCCAGCGAAGACCTGGCTGCAGCCATCGCTCACCTGCGGGCCAAGCGCCCCCAGGCGCCGCTCTATGCGGTGGGCTACTCCCTGGGGGGCAATGTGCTGCTCAAATACCTAGGGGAAAGCGGCAGCGACAGCCCGTTGCAAGGCGCCACGGCGGTGTCGGTGCCGTTTCGCCTGGACCAGTGCGCCGATCGCATAGGCCAGGGTTTTTCCAAGGTCTACCAGGCGCACTTCATGCGCGAGATGCTGGCCTACATCAAGGACAAGCAGCGCCAGTTCCAGCACGACGGCCGCCACGAAGGCCTGGCCACCCTGGCGCAACTGGGGCCGCTGACCAAGATGCGCACCTTCTGGGACTTCGACGGCCGGGTCACCGCGCCGCTGCACGGCTTTGCCGATGCCCAGGACTATTACCGCCGTGCCTCCAGCCGCTATTTCCTGGGGCAAATCCGCACCCCGACCCTGATCATCCAGGCCGCGGACGACCCCTTCGTATTCCGTCACAGCCTGCCCGAAGCCAGCGAGCTATCCGCCAGCACCCAGTTCGAGCTGCAGGCCAAGGGTGGCCATGTGGGTTTTGTCGACGGCAGCCTGAAACACCCCGGCTATTACCTGGAGCGGCGGATCCCGCAGTGGTTGGCTGGCCTGGATCGCCATGGATAAGCCAGCCCGGGAATCGATCCGCTTCTGGCAGAGTGCGCCCCTGGCCGGGGTCGAGTTGCTGGCCGCGCGTTACATCGAGCAGCGTTTCGTGCCCCATGTGCACGAGGGTTATGTGATCGGCATGATCATGGCCGGTGCCCAGCGCTACCGCTATCGCGGAGCCGAGCATTTGGCGGGCAGCGGCACCCTGGTGCTGATCAACCCGGACGAGCTGCACACCGGGGCCAAGGGCGTGGAAGACGGCTGGCTGTACCGCGCCTTCTACCCGGAGAACCAGCAGATATTCGGCCTGCTGGATGAACTGGAACTGCCCAGCGGCAGCCTGCCGGCCTTCGGCGCCACCTTGTACCGCGATCCGGACCTGGTACAGGGTTTTGCCCGCCTGCACCACCTGCTGGAAAGCCCGGCCACGGCCCTGCAACAACAGACCCAATGGCGAGAAATGCTGCTGTTGCTGTTGCAACGGCACGCCGGAGTGCGGGCACCAGGTGAACCCGGGCAGGAACACCGGGCCATCGTCCAGGCCAAGGAGTTGCTGCGCTCGCAGCTGGCGGCGCCGCCTTCATTGGAGGAACTGGCAGCAGCGGTGAACCTGTCACCGTTCCATTTCGCCCGGGTGTTTCGCCGGGCTACGGGGATTCCGCCCCACACCTGGTTGATGCAACAGCGCATCGCCAAGGCCCGGGCCTTGCTGCGTGATGGCTGCCTGCCCCTGGAAGTGGCGACACAACTGGGGTTTGCCGACCAGAGTCACCTCAGTCGGCAGTTCAAGCAGGTGTATGGGGTAGCGCCGGCGGCTTATCGCAGTGCCGTTCTGCAGTAGGGCGGTGCGGCTTTCGCGAGCAAGCTCGCTCCTACAGGTTCGCGGGGGCCTGCGGGCCGTAGGAGCTGGCTTGCCAGCGAAGGGGCTACGGGTAAAGGCCGTCAGTCACCGGTGGCGACAGGCCGCTGCGCATCGGTGATCCACTCGCTCCACGAACCGGCATACAGCCGCCCCAGGGGGTAGCCGGCCAGGCTCAGGGCAAACAGGTTGTGGCAGGCGGTGACGCCAGAACCGCAATAGGCCACCAGTTGCTGCGGGTCACGCCCGGCCAGTTTCTGCGCGAAACGCTGCTTGAGCTGATCGGCCGGTAGAAAGCGCCCATCCTCCCCCAGGTTGTCGGTGAACGCCGCGCATTGCGCCCCGGGAATATGCCCGGCCACCGGGTCGATGGGTTCCACTTCGCCACGAAAGCGCGGCAAGCCACGGGCATCCAGCAGGGTCAGGTCCGCCTGGCCCAGGCGCTTGCCCAGGTGCTCGGCATCCAGCAGCAGGCTGTGATCAGGGTGCCCGACGAACTGCCCCGGCGCGTTTTCCGGGGCATCCAGGCTCAGCGGCAGGCCAGCGGCGTGCCAGGCTTTCAGGCCACCATCGAGAATGAAAACGCCATCACGCTTGCCCAGCCAGGCCAGCAACCACCAGGCACGAGCGGCGTAGGCACCGGGACCATCGTCATAGAGCACGATCTCGCTGTCGTTATCGATGCCCCAGGCCTGCAGGCGCGCCACCAACTGCGCGGGCTCCGGCAACGGATGCCGACCGGTCACGCCCTTGATCACCGGCGCGCTCAGATCCCGGTTCAGGTCCGCGAAATGCGCCCCGGCGATATGCCCGTCGGCGTAACTGCGCTGGCCGTAATCCGGGTCTTCCAGAGCAAAGCGACAATCCAGAATCACCAGGCCGGGCTGCTGTTTCTTCTGGTCCAGGGCAAGCGGGCTGATCAACTGCGCGAGGGGCATGGCGGGCTCCTGTGAATAAGTTGGAGGTTGATCCTACTGCACTTCTTCCAGGGCTTGGGCCAAGGGCACATAAAACTCTTCGAACAGGCCGTTGACCGCTTCCCGGGCCTGGTCTGTGACGAAACCGGCCTCCAGCACCAGCACCTGGTACACCCCGCGCTTGATGGCTTCTTCGCTCAGGTGCGTGGAGTTTTCCCGGGTCGTGCACAGAAAGCGCACCCAGGAGGTGAGGATGATCCAGGCATTGAGGGTCAGGGATTCGATCTGCACCTTGTCCATGGCGACGATCCCGGCGTCGACGAAACGCCCGTAGATGGCCATGCCCTGGATCAGGCAGCGCTGGGAAAAGCGCCGGTAGCGCGCAGCCAGCTCGGGGTCGCTGTCCAGCAGGTGCTCCAGGTCGCGGTGCAGGAAGCGATAGCGCCACATGGCCGCCAGCAGAGCCTGCAGGTAGTAGCGCTTGTCTTGCACGGTGACCGCGCGCCCGGGGGGCGGTCGAAGGAAGCTGTCCACCAGGCTTTCGTACTCGGCAAACAGCACGGCGATGATCGCCTGCTTGTTGGGGAAGTGGTAGTACAGGTTGCCCGGGGAAATCTCCATGTGCGCCGCAATATGGTTGGTGCTGACGTTACGCTCGCCCTGCTGGTTGAAGAGTTCGAGGCTGAACTGGACGATGCGTTCGCGGGTTTTTATGCGTGGGGCCATGGGCGTGGGCTTTAATCAGAAGGCTGGCGTGCATCTTACGTTCTATCCCCCCGGGGATAAATCGCCACCGGCGCAGGAGGGCAATTGACATTTTAGAGCATAAGCTCTAAAAAACTAGCCACCTTACAAAGACGGAGCCCGTCCATGTCTGCCGAAATCGCTTACCTGCAGGATTCCCTTCAGCAACAGGACGAGCTGCTTGAGCTGTTCGAAGCCCAGCGCCGGGCCTTTGCCGCCAACCCGATGCCCCCCGCAGCGCAGCGCCAGCAATGGCTGAAGGCACTGCAGGAGCTGCTTAACAACGAGCGCCAGGCCCTGATCGATGCCATCAGCCAGGACTTCAGCAACCGCAGCGCCGACGAAACCCTGCTGGCCGAGCTGATGCCCAGCCTGCACGGCATCCACTACGCCAGCAAACACCTGAAGAAATGGATGAAGCCGTCCCGCCGCGCCGTGGGCCTGGCCTTCCAGCCGGCCTCGGCCAAGGTGGTCTACCAGCCCCTGGGGGTGGTCGGGATCATAGTGCCGTGGAACTACCCGCTGTACCTGTGCATGGGCCCGCTGGTGGGGGCGCTGGCCGCCGGCAACCGAGTGATGCTCAAGCTCAGTGAGTCCACCCCCGCCACCGGGCAACTGCTCAAGCAACTGCTGGCCCGGGTCTTCCCCGAGGACCTGGTGTGCGTGGTGCTGGGCGAGGCCGAGGTGGGCATGGCGTTTTCCAAGCTGCGCTTCGACCACCTGCTGTTCACCGGCGCCACCAGCATCGGCAAGCACGTGATGCGCGCCGCCGCGGAAAACCTGACCCCGGTGACCCTGGAACTGGGCGGCAAATCCCCGGCCATCGTCTCCAGCACCGTGCCCCTCAAGGACGCTGCCGAACGCATCGCCTTCGGCAAGACCCTCAACGCCGGGCAGACCTGCGTCGCCCCGGACTACGTACTGGTACCGGAAGAGCGCGTAGGCGCCTTTGTCGAAGCCTATCGCCAGGTGGTGCGCGGTTTCTTCCCGACCCTGGCAGACAACCCCGACTACACCGCCATCATCAACCAGCGCCAACTGACGCGGCTCAACGGTTACCTGAGCGACGCCACCAGCAAGGGCGCGCTGCTGGTGCCACTGTTCGAGCAGAGCCAGGAACGCCGCCTGGGCCACAGCCTGCTGCTCAATGTCAGTGATGACATGACCGTGATGCAGGACGAGATCTTCGGCCCGATCCTGCCCATCGTGCCCTACCGGACCCTGGACCAGGCCTTCGCCTATATCACCCAGCGTCCGCGCCCGCTGGCGCTGTACTACTTCGGCTACGACAAGGCCGAGCAGCAACGGGTGCTCAACGAAACCCACTCCGGCGGCGTGTGCCTCAACGATACCCTGCTGCATGTGGCCCAGGACGACCTGCCGTTCGGCGGCATCGGCCCTTCCGGCATGGGCCACTACCACGGGCATGAAGGCTTCCTGACCTTCAGCAAGGCCAAGGGGGTGTTCATCAAGCAGCGGTTCAACGCCGCCCGCCTGATCTACCCGCCGTATGGCAAATCGATCCAGAAGCTCATCCAGAAGCTGTTCATTCGTTAACCAGTACAACGCCGGGTAATAACAACAATGACCCCTAGCCTGTCTGAAACACCCGCGCTGTCACGGCGCGGCCTGCTGAAAATCGGCCTCTGCGCCAGCGCGTTCCTGGCCACTGCCGGGCTCGGCGCCAGCCTCAGCGGTTGCTCCGCCAGCACGCCCGCCAGCGGTTTCACCATGCTGCGCAGCAATGACCTGCCGTTCCTGCGGGCGCTGATACCGGTGATGCTCGAAGGCGCCGTACCGGCGGACAAGATGCCCGCCGCCATCGAGGGCACCCTGGCCAACCTGGACAACGCCCTCAATCACCTGTCGACCGAGATGTTCAAGCTCACCCAGCAGCTGTTCGATGTACTGGGCATGGCGGTCACCCGCGGCCCGCTGACGGGGATCTGGGGCAGTTGGGAAAACGCCAGCGCGGATGACATCCGCAATTTCCTCAGCCGCTGGGAAAACAGCTTCCTGGCCCTGCTGCGCATGGGCCATGCCTCGTTGCTGCAACTGGTGATGATGGCCTGGTACACCCGGCCCGAATCCTGGGCCCATTGCGGTTATCCCGGGCCACCGAAGGTCTGACCGGCCTTTGTAGCCGCTGCCACAGGCTGCGAACGAGCGGGACGCTCGCGGGGCACTGGGGGTTCGGCTGCAGATCGTCAAGCAAGGCCCTGGGGGCCTTTTCGCAGCTTCGCAGGCTCAGCAGCGGCTACAGTGGATGCGCGCCGAGCCATCAATAATAAGAGAGCACCCGATATGCCTGTACCTGATCTGTTCCGCGAAGGCCTGAATCGTGGCTGGAAAACCTACAACGGCTCGCAGTTGGAGCAGGACCTGACCCTGGAAGCCGATGTCGCCATCATCGGCAGCGGCGCCGGGGGCGGCACCACTGCCGAGATCCTCAGCGCCGCCGGCTACAAGGTGCTGCTGATCGAAGAAGGCCCGCTCAAGACCAGCGACGACTTCAAGATGCTCGAAGACCAGGCCTACACCAGCCTCTATCAGGAGGGCATCGGGCGCATGAGCAAGGATGGCGCCATCACCATCCTCCAGGGCCGCGCCGTGGGCGGCACTACCTTGATCAACTGGACGTCGAGCTTCCGCACACCTGACCCAACCCTGGAGCACTGGGCCCGTGAGCACGGGGTGGTGGGCCACAGCTCGGCCGAAATGGCGCCCTGGTTCGAGAAAATGGAACAGCGCCTGGGCGTCGCGCCCTGGGTCATGCCGCCCAACGCCAACAACGACGTGATCCGCAAGGGCTGCGAAGCCCTGGGCTACAGCTGGCACGTAATTCCGCGCAACGTGCGCGGCTGCTGGAACCTGGGCTACTGCGGCCTGGGCTGCCCGACCAACGCCAAGCAGTCGATGCTGGTGACCACCATTCCGGCGACCCTGGAGAAAGGTGGCGAGCTGCTGTACCTAGCCCGGGCGGAGCGCCTGCAGATCAAGGACGACAAGGTCACCAGCCTGCAATGCCAGGCCATGGACGCCCGCTGCGTGGCCCCCACCGGGCGCACCATCACGGTCAAGGCCAAGCATTACGTGCTGGCCGGTGGCGGCATCAACAGCCCGGCCCTGCTGTTGCGTTCCGATGCGCCGGACCCGCATTCGCGCCTGGGCAAACGCACCTTCCTGCACCTGGTCAACTTCTCCGCCGGGCAGTTCGACGAGGTGATCAACCCGTTCTACGGCGCGCCGCAGTCGATCTATTCCGACCACTTCCAGTGGCAGGACGGCACCACCGGCAAGATGTCCTACAAACTTGAAGTGCCGCCCCTGCAGCCGGCCCTGGCCAGCACCCTGCTGGGCGGGTTCGGGCCGCAGAGCGGGCTGTCCATGGAGCAACTGCCCCACACCCACGCCATGCTTGCCCTGCTGCGGGACGGCTTTCACCCCGACAGCACCGGCGGTAACGTCGAACTGCGGGGTGACGGCACCCCGGTCCTCGACTATCAGGTTTCACCCTACGCCTGGGACGGACTGCGCCGGGCCTTCCACAGCATGGCGGAGATCCAGTTCGCCGGCGGCGCCAAGGCGGTCAAGCCGCTGCACAGCGATGCACGCTTCGCCAAGAGCCTCGACGAAGTGCGGGCGCAGATCGACGGCCTGGACCTGGCCCTGTACCGCACCCGCCTGGGCAGTGCCCACGTGATGGGCGGTTGCGCCATGGGCGAAGATCCGAAAACCGCGGTCACCGACAGCCTCGGGCGCCACCATCAACTGCACAACCTGTCGGTCCACGACGGCTCGCTGTTTCCCACCAGCATCGGCGCCAACCCGCAGCTGTCGGTCTATGGGCTCACGGCGCAATTGGCCAGCGCCTTGGCGGAGCGCCTGAAATCAGTGTGAAAAAGCGGGATATTCTCGTCGTCTATAGTGCTTTCTTCCCTAAAAGGCGACTTGGCCGACCGGGAAGGCTGCGATACCATCCGACTCCCCAACGGATTCCCGCCAGGACGACGCGATGAACCGAGTGTTGTACCCAGGTACCTTCGACCCTATTACCAAGGGCCATGGCGATCTGGTCGAACGCGCCTCGCGCCTGTTCGACCATGTGATCATCGCCGTTGCCGCCAGCCCCAAGAAAAACCCGCTGTTCCCCCTGGAGCAGCGCGTGGAACTGGCGCGCGAGGTGACCAAGCATCTGCCCAACGTTGAAGTCGTCGGCTTCTCCACCCTGCTGGCGCATTTTGCCAAGGAGCAGAACGCCAATGTCTTCCTGCGCGGCCTGCGGGCGGTTTCGGACTTCGAATACGAATTCCAGCTGGCCAACATGAACCGCCAGTTGGCCCCGGACGTGGAAAGCCTGTTTCTCACTCCGTCGGAGCGCTACTCGTTCATTTCCTCGACCCTGGTCCGTGAAATCGCTGCCCTGGGCGGTGATATCACCAAGTTCGTACACCCGGCGGTCGCCGACGCGCTGACCCTGCGCTTCAAGAAATAAGCCGCGCGGCCCCGCACCGGGGCCCTCGCCTGACGTCAGCCATCGCGCCCGCGTGCACTGTGGGCGTCAATACGGCACAATTGCGCGCATTCGTTTTTACATGCCCGGGCCTGCCGCCCAGGCCGGAGTACCCCATGTCCCTGATCATCACCGACGATTGCATCAACTGCGACGTCTGCGAACCCGAGTGCCCTAACGCGGCGATTTCCCAAGGCGAAGAGATCTACGTCATCGATCCGAACCTGTGCACCCAGTGCGTCGGCCACTACGACGAGCCGCAGTGCCAGCAGGTGTGCCCGGTGGATTGCATTCCGCTGGACGAAGCCCGCCCGGAAACCGAAGAAGAGTTGATGGCCAAGTACCGGAAGATCACCGGCAAGGCTTGAGTGATATGGCGCCCTTTCGGCTCCCACAAACACCTGTAGGAGCCGGCTTGCCGGCGAAGCTTCTCAGCTCTGGCAACGCGGGCAATAGACACTGGCCCGCTGGCCCAGCTTGATTTCCCGCAGCCCGGTGCCGCAGACCTTGCAGTTCTCCCCGCCACGCCCGTAGACGAACAGTTCCTGCTGGAAGTAGCCCGGCTGGCCATCGCCACCGATAAAGTCGCGCAAGGTGGTGCCGCCGCGCTCGATGGCGGCCGCCAGGATGCGTTTGATCTCGATCGCCAGCTTCAGGTAGCGCGCTCGGGAAATCCCCTTGGCTTCGCGGCGCGGGTCGATGCCCGCGGCGAACAGCGCCTCGGTCGCATAGATATTGCCCACCCCCACCACCACTGCGTTGTCCATGATGAACGGCTTGACCGCCATGGAGCGTCCGCGGGACAGCTGATACAGGCGCTCGCCGTCGAACAGGTCGGTCAGCGGCTCGGGCCCCAGGCGCACCAGCAATTCGTGATTCAGCGGGTCGTGGCTCCAGAGCATGGCGCCAAAGCGCCGCGGATCGGTGTAGCGCAGGGCCAGGCCGGACTCCAGCTCGATATCCACATGTTCGTGCTTGGCCGCCGGCAGCCCAACCTCCACCAGACGCAGGTTGCCGGACATGCCCAGGTGGCTGATCAGGGTGCCGACTTCGGCATTGATCAAAAGGTATTTGGCCCGCCGCTCCACCAGCACAATGCGCTGCCCGGACAAGCGCACGTCCAAATCTTCGGGGATCGGCCAGCGCAAGCGCCGGTCACGGACGATGACCCGGCTGACCTTCTGGCCTTCCAGATGCGGCGCGATTCCGCGCCGGGTGGTTTCGACTTCCGGTAATTCAGGCATATGCGCCCCTGGTACTCATCGCGAAATGAACGATCAGTGTGCGCCCAGCTCGCGCACGGTTTCCTTGAGGTTCTCGAAGTCGTAGTCCGACAGGCCGACGTAATCGAGAATCAGGTGGCCGATGCTGTTCCACTCGTGGTCTTCCACCTGGTTGCCCAGCACCCGGTAGGACGCGCAGATGTGCTCGGCCATCTTGAGGATCGCCAGCAGGTTCTTCAGTTGGCTGTTGCGCGAGGATTCGTCGCTGAAGATCGCCAGGGCGTTGTGGTGGTTGGCAATGGCGTTGGTCACGTGCTCCGGCAGGCGCCAGGATTTGGCCGTGTAGTAGCCGACCACCGCGTGGTTGGTATTGAAGGCACGGTTTTCCGTGTCCACCACCCGCTGCTCCGGGCCGGCGCTGCCGTAGGCCTCTTCCAGCACAGTCATGTAGTCGGGGAAGCGCTTGAGCATCAGCGGCACGCCGCAGTCATGGAACAGGCCCAGGGCATAGGCCTCGTCCACGGCCTGGGAGCCGGTGCGCTTGGCCAGGGTCAGGCAGGTCATGGCCACGTCCTGGGCGGTGTCCCAGAAGCGGTTGAGGGTGACGATGGTTTCATCGCTCATCTCGCCCTTGATCGACTGCGCATTGATCAGGTTGATGATCGAACGGCTGCCCAGGAGATTCACCGCCCGCTGGATCGAAGCAATCTTGTTGCTCAGCCCGTAATACGGTGAATTGACGATCTTCAGCAACGCGCCGGACAGGCCCGGGTCCTGGGAGATCAGCTTGGCGATCACCTCCAGATCGGGATCGGGCATGTACTGCTCCATCTGCAAATCCACCATGATTTGCGGTTGGGGCGGCACGCTGATGCCTTGCAGGGCCTGTTGAATCTGTTCGGCTGATAGCTCTTGGGACATAAGTACACGCTCTGGGTGAGCCGGGGATTCTAACCTCTAACACGGGAATGTTGGGCGACCGGACAGGAACTTTACCCAATGGTTGCGGCAAAGGGCTCCCGCCGCAGGTCCATTGGCCATCGCTTGCGCCCCGCGACGGGGTATAATCGCGCCCTTTTTTCCGGAGCGACGTCATGTCCCTGCCAAGCCTGCGCCTCAAAGCCAACGCCGATCGCCGCCTGCGCGCCGGCCACCTGTGGGTCTACAGCAACGAAATCGATGTAGCCGCCACCCCTCTGCACGGCTTCAAGGCAGGCGACCAGGCAGTGCTGGAAGCCGCCGGCGGCAAGCCCCTGGGCGTGGTCGCCATGAGCCCGAACAACCTGATCTGCGCCCGCCTGCTGTCGCGCGATGCCAAGCTGGCCCTGGACAAGTCGCTGCTGGTGCACCGCCTGAACGTGGCCCTGTCCCTGCGCGAGCGCCTGTTCGACAAACCGTTCTACCGCCTGGTGTACGGCGACTCCGACCTGCTGCCGGGCCTGGTGGTCGATCGTTTCGGCGACATCCTGGTGGTACAGATCGCCTCCGCGACCATGGAAACCCACAAGGACGACATCATTGCCGCCCTGACCCAGGTGCTCAAGCCCAGCGGCATCCTGTTCAAGAACGACTCCGCCGCCCGTGACGCCGAAGGCCTGGGCCGCTACGTCGAAACCGTGTTCGGCCTGGTGCCGGAGTGGGTCGCCCTGGAAGAGAACGGCGTGAAGTTCGAAGCCCCGGTGATCCAGGGCCAGAAAACCGGCTGGTTCTACGACCACCGCATGAACCGTGCCCGCCTGGCGCCTTATGCCAAGGGCAAGCGCGTGCTGGACCTGTACAGCTACATCGGCGGCTGGGGCGTGCAGGCCGCGGCTTTCGGCGCCAGCGAAGTGTTCTGCGTCGACGCCTCGGCCTTCGCCCTCGACGGCGTGGAGCGCAACGCCGCGCTGAACGGCTTTGCCGAGAAAATGACCTGCATCGAAGGCGACGTCTTCGAAGCCCTGAAGGAACTCAAGGCCAGCGAAGAGCGCTTCGACGTGATCGTTGCCGACCCGCCCGCCTTCATCAAGCGCAAGAAAGACCTGAAGAACGGCGAAGGCGCCTACCGCCGCCTTAACGAGCAAGCCATGCGCCTGCTCAACAAGGACGGCATCCTGGTCAGCGCTTCGTGCTCGATG
Source organism: Pseudomonas sp. GW821-FHT07F01 (assembly GCF_059418825.1). Classification (NCBI taxonomy): domain Bacteria; kingdom Pseudomonadati; phylum Pseudomonadota; class Gammaproteobacteria; order Pseudomonadales; family Pseudomonadaceae; genus Pseudomonas; species Pseudomonas sp. GW821-FHT07F01. The sequence continues at coordinate 519,784 of NZ_JBWKQO010000003.1, read as the reverse complement.
CACCTGCCCGAGGACGACCTGCAGAACATCCTCCTGACCAGCGCCCGCCACCTGGACCGCAACATCCAGCTGCTGGAGCGCGGCGGCCAGGGCCCGGACCACCCGGTGCACCCGGCCATTCCGGAAACCCGCTACATCAAGAGCATCACCTGCCGCCTGCTGCCCAACAGCTGAGCCACTGCCTGCCCGGGGACGCCACAGCATCCCTGGGCAACCGCTCGAGCGCCTCGCTCCCCTCTCGCTTCTCCCCTCTCGCCGCCCGGGCCATTGGATAACCCAGGGAAACCCGCGCTTATATACCTATGATCCATCAAAGTAACTAGCCAATATCCTACAGTGCTCTAGGCAATCACTTACCTAATAACTACTTGATTCCTCTCTATTGCTGTCTACTCTTCGGAAGTCGCTTAGGAAGCGACATTCATTCAAATCGTTTAGGAGCAATAACAATGAAAGCTATCTCCCTCGAATCGAAAAAGATCGCCAACCTGGCTTGCCTCGCAGCGGCTAAATCCCGCTAAGTAATTGATGAACTGGGGAGTGCCGGCTACCCAGCTTCATCTTTGGTCAAGTTCAGAGTTTTAAAAGAACATGCAAATAAACCCGAACTTTTTCATACTTGCCCGCCCGCCCTTCACTGTTATCTGGAACTATAAAGATCACACTCAGTTCGAACTGGACTCGATCTATTCCACACGCCTCATACAACTTGTCGAAGACCTTTCGCAGTATGACGACAAGAATGAAATAGATAGTGCATTCGCCGCCGCCGGGCTCCTGTCCAACGAGACTTTCGAGCCACTTGAATGGGGCTGGGATGAACTGTCGCGGATCTTCCACATCGGCACCAAGAACCTGCCTTTCGAGCAAGTGCCCCAGGATATTCATGAGTGGTCCGCCCAATACCTCGAGCATTGCGATCAGGTACTGGACACCCCGGCCCCCTCAGCCCGCTTTGCCGAAACCTCCCACGATGGTCTGATCCGCCTGCCCGCGCCGGTACTGGAAACCGCCAGCTCCCTGAACCAGGTGCTGCTGCAGCGCAAGACTTCACGCTCCTTTTCCCAGCAGGCCGTGGCCCTGGAAGAGCTCAGCACCCTGCTCTACCTGTCCCTGGGCTACCTCAAGGAGCGGGAAGCCGACACGGACGAGACCGTCCCCGAAGCCCTGCGGCCAAGGCGCAGCAGCCCTTCCGGCGGTGGCCTGAACGCCTGCGAGGGTTATGTCTATGCCGCCAGGGTCCGCGGCCTGGAGCCGGGCCTCTATTACTACCACCCGGAGCTGTACGCCTTGCGGCCCGTGCACCCGCTTCCAGAAGAACCCCTGGGCCTGCTGCTGGCTGGCCAGCACTTCGTCAACGAACTGCCCCTGGGCCTGTTCCTGACCTGCCGCTTCGACAAGCTGTGGTGGAAATACGAACACTCCCGGGCCTACCGCATGGCCTATGTCGAGGCCGGGCATATCTCGCAAACCTTCCAGCTCGCGGCCACTGCCCTGGGCCTGGACACCTGGCTGACGGGAGCCCTGAGCGACGAGCGCGTGGAGCAATTGCTGGGGCTGCAGGACGCCGCGGAGCAGCCGCTGTTCTTTGTCGGCTGCGGCCAAGGTGATGGCCAGGTGCAATGCAAGGAACTCAAGGCCCTGATCGAACAGCGGGAGCGCGAACAGTAATGCACCCCGCCGCATCGTCCAAAGAGGCCCCGGCAGGCCGGCGTCCCTACTCCCTCGGCGACTGGGACAACCGCTCCGCGGTGCGCTCGCGCAAGAGCAGCTACCAGCTACCGCCCCACAGCGAGCTCGAACAGGAACTGCAGACCCGTGACTGGTTTCCGCCGGCCTTCATCCCCTACTTCGCCGACCCGGCCATCCAGCACGCCGGGAGGACGGTACAGCAGCGCCTGGCGGCCAACCACCTGGTGTACTTCCTGCACTACACGACGATCCTGGAGCACAAGATCGTCAACCGCTCGGTGGAAACCCTGATCCACGGGGAGCTGGCGATCGAGCTGCCGGAGACGATGAAAATCGCGGCCCTGCAGTTGTATACCGACGAGGGCTATCACGCCCTGTTCTCCTTCAAGCTGGCGGAGCAGGTGGCGAATGGGTACGCCATGCCAGCCTGGCAGCCACTGCCCAGGCGCATCCGCCTGATGCACGACCTGCTGGCCCGCTGCGCCGATTCTCAACGGCCCCTGGTCTGGTTCCTGCTGGGTTTCGTCTCCGAAACCATCATTGCCAAGGAGTTGCTGAGCATCACCGGTGATGGGCTGGTGTCCACGGTCTACCAGATGTTCAGGGAGCACCTGGAAGACGAGGCCCGGCACAGTCGTTATTTCAGCGAAGTGTTCGACTATGTCTGGGCACGACTGTCGCCGCAGCAGCAGGTTTTTTCCGCCAGCCAACTGATCGATATCATTTTCATCTTCGCTGCCGTGGACCAGGAGTGGCTGAGCGCAAGCCTGAACGAGGCCGGCATTCCCCTCGCCGCGGCACATGCCGCCATCCACAGCCTGATTCAGCCGAGTGCAGAAGTGCTGCGCGCCCGCTCGATCGCCGGCGCCACCCTGCAAGCAATGAAGCGCGCAGGTTTCTTCGAGCACGACGACAACCGCCGACTCTTCACCCAGACAGGACTGATCGATGCCTGAAATCAGGGATGACTCTGCCTCCACGACCAGGAAGGTCGGCGCCATTGTCTTGCTCATGGCCATGGTCATGCTCGGGGTGTTCCCGATCGACGTGCTCTTGCCTTCTTTTCCTGCACTGTCCCAACACTTTGCTACCAGCGCCGCCGACATCGCCCTGTCCGTCAGCCTGTTCGCCATCGGCATCTCGATGTCCCAATTGCTGATCGGCCCGCTGTCCGATGCCCTGGGCCGCAAGACCCTGCTGCTGGCCGGCATGGCCGTATCGGTCGGCGGCGCTCTGGGCTGCGTCTGGGCCAGGGACTACAACTGGTTTCTGGTGTTTCGCGTGGTCCAGGCACTGGGCTGTGGCTGCTTCGTGCTGTCCCAGGCGCTGGTCCAGGACCTGTTCGTCGGCCAGGAGCGCGACCGCCTGCGGATCCTCATGGTCACCGCCAGCGGCCTGTGCATTTCCCTCTCGCCCCTGGCCGGGACCCTGCTGCAAAGCCTGATGGGCTGGCCAGGCAGCTTCTATGTGTTCAGCGCGATTGCCGTCCTGGTGTTTCTCAAGGCGCTGGCCACCCTGGAAAACCCGCCGATCGTCAGGAGCGGCCCGCGCACCGGCATCCTCCAGGCCTACCGACGGGTCTGCAGCAACTTCAGTTTCGTCGCCTACTGGCTGATCTCGGCCATCGTCTTCGCTTGCCACTTCTCCTTCATCGTGGTCTCGCCGCTGATCTTCCTGGAGCAACTGCAGCTCAGCAGCTACGAGTTTTCCCTGACCCTGCTGCTCTACGGCGCGGCCTACGTGATTGGCGGGGTGGTAGCCGGGGTGCTCAACAAATACCTGGAGCCCGGCACCCAGATCATTACCGGGTTGTGCCTGATCTTCCTCGCCGGGCTGGTCATGCTGCTGTTGGCCAGCCAGTTCGGCCTGTCCATCAGCACGGTGCTGGTGCCGATGATCATCTGCACCGCCGGCACCACCATCACCCGGCCCGCCGCCACGTCCAGGGCCATGGAACTGTTCCCGGACAATGCCGGCGCCTCGGCCTCGGCCGGCAACACGCTGATTTTCGTCATGGGCGGGCTGATCAGCGCCGTGATCAACCTCAGCGCCAGCGACCTGCAGACCACCCTGGCCCTGAGTTTCATCGCCCTGAGCAGCGTCGGCCTGCTGGTCAACCAGCGCATCAGCCGCCGCGCCCGGAACCTGCGCCTGGCCTGAAGCCCGGATTGGCCCGGGTCCTGGTGGCCATCAGGCGGTTGTGGCAGCTCCCTCGCTGAAACGGGCCAGCCCGCGGCCAGTCAGGCACAAGCCAAGGGAGAAGGCCAGGGTCGGGCCGGCAAAGAACAGCAGGGACATCCACCCGCTCTTGAAAGGGTCGAGATAACGGTAAGCAAGCCACAGCTTGAACAGCTTCAGCACCAGCCAGGGCCATGGCAAGGCCAGCACCAGCCAGAGGACATTGCCCAGCAGGCGCCGGCCCAATCGTGCCCGCCCTTGCACCCGACTCACCACGGCCACGGCGACCAGCAGCCCGGCCGCCACGCAGTACTCCATCCGCGGGCTGGAGGGTAGCTCGTCATACAGCCGTACCAGCCCCGCCGCCCCCAGGCCCAGCAGCAACATGAGCCCCCAGGTGCGCCACTGGCGCTGCTGCCCGGCCAGCATTTGCAGCCCCCCGCCGCCCACCAGTAGCGCAGCACCCGTTGCGACGATGCCCAGGCCGGACCAATCGCTGTACAACAACAGCCACATCAGCAGCAGCCCCTGCAACAGGCCGACGCCCAGGCAGAACTTGAAGGATTGCAGAGTCGCGGACATTCCAGCTCCATTGGAAGGTAATCGAAGGGCGGCGAGTCTAAACCAGGATGGCAGCGTCCGGTGATATCCAGGCAATCAATGCCACAGAGCGGCCCCGGCATTCCTTCCTGACGCCAGCGGTGTAGAATCGGCGAATTCATCGCCAGTCATCCCCCGGCGGGTTTATGAGCTCAGGCTGAGGCGCGCGGCGATCCCGCGGCGTCATCGGCAGCTTTCGGACACACGGCCATTTCTGAGTGTTCCCGAGGTCAATAGAAGCTCACTCCCCATTTGTTACCTGATTAGCCGCCCGGAGTGCTCCATGCCTGATTACCGCTCGAAAACATCCACCCATGGCCGCAACATGGCCGGTGCTCGCGCCCTGTGGCGCGCCACGGGGATGAAAGATGCCGACTTCAAGAAGCCGATCATCGCCATTGCCAACTCCTTCACCCAGTTCGTCCCGGGGCACGTGCACCTGAAGGACCTGGGCCAGCTGGTGGCTCGCGAGATCGAACGCGCCGGTGGCGTGGCCAAGGAATTCAACACCATCGCCGTGGACGACGGCATCGCCATGGGCCATGACGGCATGCTGTATTCCCTGCCGAGCCGCGAGATCATCGCCGACTCCGTGGAGTACATGGTCAACGCCCATTGCGCCGATGCCATCGTGTGCATTTCCAACTGCGACAAGATCACCCCCGGCATGCTGATGGCCGCCCTGCGTCTGAACATTCCGGTGATCTTCGTTTCCGGCGGCCCGATGGAAGCCGGCAAGACCAAGCTCGCCAGCCACGGCCTGGACCTGGTGGACGCCATGGTCATCGCCGCCGACTCCAGCGCTTCTGACGAGAAGGTTGCCGAGTACGAGCGCAGCGCCTGCCCGACCTGCGGTTCGTGCTCCGGCATGTTCACCGCCAACTCCATGAACTGCCTGACCGAAGCCCTGGGGCTCGCCCTGCCGGGCAACGGTTCGACCCTGGCCACCCACAGCGATCGCGAAGAGCTGTTCCTGCGGGCCGGGCGCACCATCGTCGAGCTGTGTCAGCGCTACTACGGCGACAACGACGAGTCGGTCCTGCCGCGCAACATCGCCAACTTCAAGGCGTTCGAGAACGCCATGACCCTGGACATCGCCATGGGCGGTTCCACCAACACCATCCTGCACCTGCTGGCCGCCGCCCAGGAAGCCGAGATCGACTTCGACCTGCGGGACATCGATCGCCTGTCGCGCCACGTGCCGCAGCTGTGCAAAGTGGCGCCGAACATCCAGAAGTACCACATGGAAGACGTGCACCGCGCCGGCGGCATCTTCAGCATCCTCGGCGAACTGGCCCGTGGCGGCCTGCTGCACACCGACCTGCCCACCGTGCACAGCAAGAGCATGGCCGAAGGCATCGCCCAGTGGGACATCACCCAGACCAGCGACGAAGCCGTGCATCACTTCTTCAAGGCCGGCCCGGCAGGCATCCCGACCCAGACGGCGTTCAGCCAGTCGACCCGTTGGGACAGCCTCGACGATGACCGTGAAAACGGCTGCATCCGCAGTGTCGAGCATGCCTACTCGAAAGAAGGCGGCCTGGCCGTGCTCTACGGCAACATCGCCCTGGACGGCTGCGTGGTGAAGACCGCCGGTGTCGACGAGTCGATCCATGTCTTCGAAGGCAACGCCAAGATCTTCGAGAGCCAGGACAGCGCGGTGCGCGGCATCCTCGCCGACGAGGTGAAGGAAGGCGACATCGTGATCATCCGTTACGAAGGCCCGAAAGGCGGCCCGGGCATGCAGGAAATGCTCTATCCGACCTCCTACCTGAAGTCCAAGGGCCTGGGCAAAGCCTGCGCCCTGCTCACCGACGGCCGCTTCTCCGGCGGCACCTCGGGCCTGTCCATCGGCCACGCCTCGCCTGAAGCGGCAGCCGGTGGCGCCATCGGCCTGGTGCAGGACGGCGACAAGGTACTGATCGACATTCCCAACCGCTCGATCAACCTATTGGTCAGCGACGAGGAACTGGCGGCCCGCCGTGTCGAGCAGGACAAGAAAGGCTGGAAACCGGTGGAAGCACGCCCGCGCAAGGTGACCACCGCGCTGAAGGCCTACGCCCTGCTGGCCACCAGCGCCGACAAGGGTGCGGTGCGCAACAAGGCCATGCTCGACGGCCTGTGATCGTAGCCCGCCAATGAAAATGCCCCGCCAAGTGCGGGGCATTTTTTTGACCTTGCCGGCGCTTGCACTGGCAGCCTGGCCCCGTAGGAGCCGGCTTGCCGGCGAAGGCAGCGTTGAACCTTGCATCGCCCTCGACCGCGCCTTCGCTGGCAAGCCAGCTCCTACAGCAGCATTCAAGGTGGTGGCGCCGCCGCTGAAGCGGTGCCGGGAGCTCAAGGCATGCGTTCGCCCAATTGCCCGCGCAGGAAGCGATACAAGCCATCGGCGCTCTTGCGATAACCATCGGCGGTCAGGTGGATCAGGTCGTTGCGGGCCAGGTCGCTGCCCTGCCATTTGCTGATGGAGCAGTCCCCCCCCATGAACGCCTGCCAGTCCCAGAACAGGGTGCGACTGTTCTTCGCCACGTCCTTCTGGATCTGGATGATCTGCCGCAACGGCTGGGGCTGGGAGGCCGCGCAACTGCCAGCATTGCGACGCTTGATGGAATCCGGCGGCCCCACCAGCAAAATCACGGTCTTGGGCAGGTTCTTGCGCAACAGCGCGACCTTCTCCTGCAACTGGCTGCGGTACAGCTGCAGATCCAGGTCGTCGTCGAAGGCTTCGTTGGTGCCGTAGGCCAGCACCACCATGTCCGGGCGCAGGGCCTTGAGGGCTTCCAGCCAGCCGGGCTGCCACTTGTCCAGCACGTCCAGGCGTGCACCGTTGATCCCCAGGGCGGAATAGATCACCCCGGCGCTCTTCTGCCCGAGGATGTTCCAGCCGCCCAGGGCCAGGCCCTGGTTATTGGCCACGTTCAGGTCCAGGGGCAGGGTCAGGTTGTTGAACGGCGGGCTGAAGCGCCATTGCCCCCCCGTAGCGGCCAGCATGCGGCTGCTTTTGTTGAGGTTGTCCCGGGCGGTCAGGGTGCTGTTGCTGGACGCCTGGTACAGCGCGGAAATCCGGTACTGCTGGTTGCTCGGCTGGCGTTCGGCGATATGCACCCGCGCGCCTGGGGTCAGGGGCAGCGACAGGTAGCCGCCCAGGGGAAACTGGTTGCTCTGCTGGTTGCGTGCCGATACCAGGGACCACTGGCGCTTGGCGGCACCGAGAATCACCCGCTCATAGCGGGTGCCGGGCACCGGCGTGGCTGCCACGAAACCGATGCCGCCATCGCCGTATTGCGCCTGCAGCAGGCGCCGCACCTCACCGCTGAACAGGTCGGCGGCGGTGTGGGAGTCGCCCAGTTGCACAATGGTGATGGGGGTGCGGTTGGAAGTGCTGAATTTGCGTGCCAGCAGCGCCAGGTTCGGGTCGGTCCCGGTGGTCAGGACTTTTTTCGCCGTCATCCCGGACTTGGCCAGCGCCGAAGCGGGAGTGGCCTGGACCTCGGTGGTCGGGCTGCAACTGCTCAGCAAGGTGATGCCCAGCAACAGCGCAATGCCTTGCAGTCGCCCCATAGTCAGTGCTCCGTCAATTGTTGGCTGGGAAAGTTGATCAGCGAGATCACACGCTCAGCGATCAGCTTCTGCCCAGTGGTGGTGAAATGGATACCGTCGTCGACCCGGGTCTTGACCTTCTTGCCATCGCCGGTGGTGCGGTAATAGGAGAATTCGTCGCTCTGGTAACCGAGAATCTCGTTGGCCGAGACGTAGTGCTGGTGGTACTGCTCGATCTGGCCCTTGTACAGCTGGCTCAGGTAGGCCATGGCTGTAGACAGCTTGGGCTTCTCCATGTTCGGCGGCCCGACCCAGATCACCTGCACATTATGCGCCTGGGCGGTGTCGAGGATCGAATCGATGCGCTGGCGATAGGCTTCTTCCCAGTCCGGGGTCTTGAAGCGCAGGAACGGCTTGCCCTTGACCACCGGCATGTCCCAGGGGTCGTTGGGGCCGAGGAAAATCACCATCAGGCGAATGTTGGGGTTGCTGGCCAGGGTGCTTTCAACCGTCTTGGGCCAGTTGAAGAAGCTCGGGTAGGCAAGGCCGGTGCTCTGCTTGCTGAGGTTCAGGCTCTTGACGTTGTAGCGTTTGCGCAAGGTGTTGGCCATGTGGGGCGCCACGCCCTGCATCAGGGAATCACCGACGAAGAACACTTCATCCCCGGTGGCCAGGCTGGCCATCAGCGGCGTGGTTGCCCCCGGCTCGACCTTGGGCGGGTGGCTGACCACCGGGGCCACGGCCGCCGGCTGCGGGTGCACTGCAGCCGGCGCCTGCGGAGCGGGATGCACGGGGGCCGGATGCACCGGCGCAGCATGGGCGGTCGCAACCGGCGCAGGTACGGGCGCAGGCTCCTCGGCCAGCGTCGGCAAAGGAGGCAGCTCTTGCTCCGCGGCGGCCTCGGCCACCATCACCTGGCCGGTAAAGCTGCCGACAAAGGCCACCCGGGCATTTTCCAGGGCCTGGTTGAGTTGCGAGCCAAAGCGCCACTGCGGGTTCTGCGACAACCCGGGGACCTCGCAGTCGTCGTGGTACTTCTGCTGGCAGTAGAGGCGGATCGACTGCTGGTTGAACCACATCAGCAGCAGGCTGGTGACCACTAGGGCGTAGAAGACCTTGGCCGCGCTACCGAGGCTGATCGACAAGGGCGAACGGTTAGAAACTGGCATAGATGAACCCCGGCACGCCCGACGGAGAGGCGAAGATGACCACGCAGATAAACAGCCCCAGCGGCACTGGATAGAACAGCCACGGCAAACCGGTGGCGGCATCGAACAGGCGGCGCAGCAGCGCCACGATCCGTGGGTAGAAGGCCACGAACAGCAGGCAGCCCAGCAGGCTGGCGCCGCCGCCGAGCAGGCCGCCCAAGGACAGCTCGCCCAGGCCCTTGAGCATGTCCATGGCATCGGACAGGGTCGCGCAGCGGAAGAAGATCCAGGCGAACGCCACATAGTGGAAGGTCAGCAGCCGCGCCATGAGGTCGGCGCCGATCCAGCTCGGGCCCCGGGCCAGCAGCGGGCTGCACAGCTTGTACAGGGCCAGGCCGATACCGTGCAGCGCGCCCCAGATGATGAAGTTGGCGCTGGCGCCGTGCCACAGGCCCGAAATCAGCATCGCCAGCAGCATGTTCAGGTTGCCGCGCCACACCGGGCCACGGTTGCCTCCCAGGGGGATGTACACATAGTCACGGATGAAGGTCGACAGGCTGATGTGCCAGCGGCCCCAGAATTCCTTGAGGTTGCGCGCCGCGTAGGGGTAGTTGAAGTTCTGCGGCAGACGGAAGCCCAGCAGCAGGGCGATGCCCGTCACCAGGTCGGTGTAGCCGCTGAAGTTGAAGTAGATCAGGAACGAATAACCGTAGACCGCACGCAGGATCTGCTCGGCAGAATAGGCCACCGGGCTGTCGAATACCGGGTCGACCCATTCGTTGGCCAGCCAGGAACTGAGGAAGAACAGCTTGACCACCGCCACCGCGATCAGGCCCAGGGCGCGCTGCGGCTCCAGCACCTGGCGCAACTGCGGCGGGTTGATCTGCGCCAGCATGGGAATCGCCCGGTTCACCGGACCGGCGATCAGGCTGGGGAAGAAGGCCAGGTACAGCGCCAGGTCGAAGGGCGAGCCCGGGGTCAGCTCACGGCGGTTGATCGACACCAGGTAACTGACCGAGTGGAAGGCATAGAACGACAGCCCCACCGGCAGCAGCACCTCCAGCAGCGGCAGCGACACCTCGACACCGAACTGGGCGAAGGCGTTCTGCACCGTACTGGTGAAGAAATCCTGGTACTTGAACAGGTAGAACGCCCCGAGCACCAGCAGCAGCATCAGTCCGTTGACCCAGCCGCGCCCGGGGTAACGCTGGCTCAACAGGCCGAGCAGGTACACCAGGGCCGTGTAGCCCAGCAGGATGTAGAGGAAGTTCAGGCTGAAGCTGGCAAGGATCGCGTAACTGGCGACCAGCAGCAGGGCGTTCTGCAAGCGCAGGCTGAAGCCCAGGCCCCAGTACAGAACGAAGAACAGGATGAAGCAGAGGCCGAATTCGATCGAGAGATAGCTCACAACGTAGTCCATTACGTGCAGTCGGGGACAAACCCGGCACAAGGGAGAGCAGGCGGGGGGATGGGAAACGGACGCGATTATGGCAGAGGGGGTTTGGCAGTCACAAGTTGAAACATTCTCCGCCTATAGCGGACGCCGGCTCCGCACCGAGCGACAGACACCCCTTGCGGGAGCTGGCTTGCCAACGAAGGCGTCCACGAGAGCGACGCTAGACCCAATGGCCTCTTCGCCGGCAAGCCGGCTCCTACAAATAGATCGCCGGCCTACCGTAGAAGCTGGCTTGCCAGCGAAGGCGTCCGCGAGAGCGACGCCCGGCCCAAAGGCCTCTTCGCCGGCAAGCCGGCTCCTACAGAGGGACGGTGTAGCGGGCAGGCTTACTGGATGTCTTCGGGCTTGACGATCACCCAGTTCTTGTCGGCGGTCACCGGCAACCCTTCCTTGGCCTGGGCCGCGGCGTGCTTGGCGATCATGCCATTGAGCTGGGTCATGTACTTGTCCTTGCGGTTGATCCACAGGTGGATGCCGCCCTTGGCCACGTCAACATCGTGGAACAGCATGTAGCCGTCGCTGGTGGGGGTGTCGCCGCCCACCAGCACCGGTTTCTTCCACTCGTCGATGTAGGTCAGGATCGCCGCATGCTTGCCCGCCATCCAGGTGGCCGGGGTCCACAGGTAGGGGGTCAGTTCAAGGCCGAGGTTGGCCTTCTCGTCATATTTGCCTTCGCTGATCTGCTTGCGCGCGGTGGTCAGGGCGCCAGTCTTGCGATCCTTGAGCAGGGTGGTCACGCCGATGACGTTCTGCGGCTTGACGTTGTAGCCGTACTTGGGATCGGCGGCGACCATGCGCACCAGCTCTTCGGAGGCGGCGGTCATCACATAGACCTCGATACCGTTCTCCATCAGCTTGTTGTACAGCTCGGCCTGGCCGGTGAAGACCTTGGGCGGGTTGACCTCGATGGTCTTGACCACATCACCGTCGTAATAGGTGCTCGGCACCGGCTTTCCGGAAGCCATCAGCTCATCGACATAGCCCTTGAGCTCCTTGAGGGTAAAGCCGGAGAACACCTGGGCGACCCAGGGGTAGCAGACCATGTCGTCGATTTCACAGAGGCGGTAGTAGTAGCTGAACAGGCTTTCCTTGTGCTCGGCGGTGTCCTTGAACGGGATCAGCTTGAGCGACGGGTCAAGCGTGTCGCGGGTAATCAGGCCCTTGTTTTCCATGAAGGGCAGCAGGGATTCTTCCAGGTCGTAGCGGTAACTGGTGTTGTCCATGTCGAACACCGCGTAGTTACCCTTGTTGGCATTGGCCGCGATCATCGCGTCCAGCTGCTTGGCCTGTTCCGCGGGCCAGTGCTTCAACTCGGTGGCCAGGGCCTGGCCGGCGAGGCCCAGGCAGAGTGCGACTGCGAGCAATTTCGGAGCGAGTTTCATCGGCGGTTTTCTCCCTGAGTGAAAGCCTTCGACGCTAACAAATCCCTGTGACAGTTCTCGTCTCCACGCGACCGCTTGCGTCCCGTAAGCGCCAGCCACATGCGCCTGAACGTCAATCGCTTATTCCAAAAACGACAGTTGCCATGCGATATCGTTATTAATTCAATAGATTTCAAGCTGTTAGGCTTGCCGGTTCGCAATCGCCCTGAGCCGCGATTGGCACAAGCCTTATCGGAGCCCCAATGAATCTGCCGCTGTTCCTCAACCTGCTGGTGTTCCTGGCCTTGCTGCTGGGCCTGGCACAAACCCGCCATACCACCTGGAGCCTGGCCAAGAAAGTCCTGCTGGCCCTGGTGCTGGGCGTGGTCTTCGGCATCGCCCTGCACAGCCTCTATGGCGCCGGCAACCCGGTGCTCAAGGCCTCCATCACCTGGTTCGACCTGGTGGGCAACGGCTACGTGCAATTGCTGCAGATGATCGTCATCCCCCTGGTGTTCGCCTCGATCCTCAGCGCCGTGGCCCGTCTGCACAATGCTTCGTCCCTGGGCAAGATCAGCTTCCTGACCATCGGCACCCTGCTGTTCACCACCGCCATCGCCGCGCTGGTGGGCATCGGCCTGACCAACCTGTTCGGCCTGACCGCCGAAGGGCTGGTGGCAGGCACCCAGGAAATGGCCCGCCTGCAAGTGATCCAGAGCGATTACGCAGGCAAGGTCGCCGACCTCAACGTGCCGCAGCTGCTGCTGTCGTTCATCCCGCAGAACCCCTTCGCCGACCTGGCCCGGGCCAAGCCGACCTCGATCATCAGCGTGGTGATCTTCGCCGCCTTCCTCGGCGTCGCGGCGCTGCAGCTGCTCAAGGACGATGCCGACAAGGGCCAGAAAGTGCTCAACGCCATCGACACCCTGCAAGCCTGGGTGATGCGCCTGGTGCGCCTGGTGATGAAGCTCACGCCCTACGGTGTGCTGGCGCTGATGACCAAGGTGGTGGCCGGTTCCAACCTGCAGGACATCATCAAGCTGGGCAGTTTCGTGGTGGTGTCCTACATCGGCCTGGGGCTGATGTTCGTGGTCCACGGCCTGCTGGTGGCACTGGCCGGGATCAACCCGCTGCGCTTCTTCCGCAAGGTCTGGCCAGTGCTGACCTTCGCCTTCACCAGCCGCTCCAGCGCCGCCAGCATTCCCCTGAGCATCGAGGCCCAGACCCGGCGCCTGGGCATTCCCCAGTCCATCGCCAGCTTTGCCGCCTCGTTCGGCGCCACCATCGGCCAGAACGGCTGCGCCGGCCTGTACCCGGCCATGCTGGCGGTGATGGTTGCCCCGACCGTGGGCATCAACCCGCTGGACCCGCTGTGGATCGCCACCCTGGTGGCCATCGTCACCCTGAGTTCCGCCGGCGTTGCAGGCGTGGGCGGCGGCGCGACCTTCGCCGCGCTGATCGTGCTGCCGGCCATGGGCCTGCCGGTGTCGCTGGTGGCGCTGCTGATTTCCGTGGAGCCGCTGATCGACATGGGCCGCACCGCGCTCAACGTCAGCGGTTCGATGACCGCAGGCGCGATCACCAGCCAGGTGATGCAGCAGACCGACAAGGCGCTGCTGGACGCCGATGAGCACGAAGAACTGGCTCAGGCCTGATTGATCTCTTCGCCGGCCCGCCGGTTCCTTCGGGAGCCCGGCTGGCTGGCGGAGCGCTCAGCGCTTCTCCCACACCTCGAAGCTGTACGCCGGCTTGTCCCCTTCCGCCGGGTTCGGCACCTCTGACACCCGCTTCCACTGTTGCTCATCGAATTCCGGAAACCAGGCATCGCCTTCCGGGCTCAAGGCTACCCGCGTCAGGTACAGGCGATCTGCCTGCTCCAGCCCCTGGCTGTAAAGCTGTGCGCCACCGATCAGCATCAGCTCGCTGGCGCCCTGCTCCAGTGCCCACTCCTCGGCCCGGGCCACTGCCGCCTCCAGGGAGGGGTAGACCTCGGCACCTTCGAGCACCAGGCCGGTCTGACGACTGACCACGATATTCAACCGCCCCGGCAACGGCCGGCCGAGAGAGTCCCAGGTCTTGCGCCCCATGATGATGGGCTTGCCCAGGGTAGTGGCCTTGAAGAATTTGAAATCCCCCGGCAAATGCCAGGGCATGCTGTTGTCGACGCCGATCACGCGGTTTTGTGCGAGGGCCGCGATCAGGCTGAGAGGGAGAGATTTTTTCATGCCGGCGAGGATACCAGAGGACCAGGACCTGGCAACGTACCCCGATCCGCGCTGCAGCAGTTATGCTCAGCGCACTTTTGAGCGATGGAATGACGCGTGACTGCACTGACTCCCCTGCAACGCCTGTGGCTGACCGAAACCGTGCGCCTGCGCGAGGAACACGCCGGCCCGCTGGAAGATCAGGAAGCCAATCGCCTGGCCCGCAACCAGGGCGGCGACCTGGCGACCCGGATCCAGAACCGCGCCCTGTGGCTGGCCCAGCGTGACGGCCTGCACAGCGCCCTGCTGCACTGGCACCAGGGCGCACGCCTGGCCCTGCTGGCGCTCTCGGTTCTGGCGGTGATCAGCGGTGCCGGCCTGGCCTTCAGCGCCCTGGGCAGCACCCAGCAACCGGTGAACGTGTTCTGGGCCCTGGGCAGCCTGCTGGGAATCAACCTGATCCTGCTGCTGAGCTGGCTGGCAGGCCTGCTGTTCGCCGGCGAGCACGGCGCCAGCCTGGGCCGCCTGTGGCTGTGGCTCAGCGAGAAATTCTCCCGCGATGCCAAGGCCGCGCAGTTGCCGCCGGCCCTGCTGCTGTTGCTGCAACGGCGCAAGCTCAACCGCTGGGCCCTGGGCAGCCTGATCAACGGCCTGTGGTGCCTGGCCCTGTTCAGCGCAGTGGTCATGTTGCTGTTGCTGCTGACCACCCACCGCTACAGCTTTGTCTGGGAAAGCACCCTGCTGGGCAGCGATGCCTTCGTGGCCATTACCAACACCTTGAGTGCCCTGCCCCGTGGCCTGGGCTTTGGCGCGCCGAGCGTGGCGAGCATCCAGGCCAGCACCCGGGATATCTACAACACCGAACTGATCCGCCAGTCCTGGGCCATCTGGCTGGTGGTGCTGGTGACGATCTACGGCGTGCTGCCGCGCCTGCTGCTGATGCTGTTCTGCCGCTGGCGCTGGAAACACGGGCAGGCGCGCCTGCAACTGGACCTCAACCTGCCGGGCTACGCCCAATTGCGTGAGCGCCTGATGCCCAGCAGCGAGCGCCTGGGGGTCAACGATGCGGCCCCCGAGCAGTTGCACCGGGTCGAAGGCGGCGTCAGTGCCCAGGACAGCAGCGGCGCCCTGCTGGTGGCCATCGAACTGGACAACCAGCGCCCCTGGCCGCCGCAACTGCCGGAGAGCGTCAAGGACGCCGGCATCCTCGACAGTCGCGAGTCGCGCAGCCGCCTGCTGGAGCAGATGAGCCGTTTCCCACCGGCGCGCCTGGTGATCGCCTGCGACCCGCGGCGCTCGCCGGACCGCGGCAGCCTGGGGCTGATCGCCGAACTGGCGCGCAACGCCAGCGCCACCCGGGTCTGGCTGCTGCAAGCCCCGCCCGGCCAGGCCCTGGACGCCGATCGCCTGGGCGACTGGCACAGCGCCCTGCACCAGCTGCAGCTGCCCTTCGCCGATTGCGCCCCCCTCGACTGGCTGGAGAACGGTCATGACTGATACCCGCCACAAGCCACTGAAACTCGCCGTGGTCGGCCACACCAACGTCGGCAAGACCTCGCTGCTGCGCACCCTGACCCGGGACGTGGGTTTTGGCGAGGTTTCCCATCGCCCCAGCACCACCCGGCATGTGGAAGGCGCCCGCCTTTCGGTGGATGGCCAACCCCTGCTGGAGCTCTACGACACCCCTGGCCTGGAAGATGCCATCGCCCTGCTGGATTACCTGGAGCGCCTGGAGCGCCCGGGCGAACGCCTGGACGGCCCGGCGCGGATGGCGCGGTTTCTCGACGGTAGCGAGGCCCGCCAGCGCTTCGAACAGGAAGCCAAGGTCCTGCGCCAGCTGCTGGCCTCGGACGCCGGCCTGTATGTGATCGACGCCCGCGAGCCGGTGCTGGCCAAGTACCGCGATGAGCTTGAAGTGCTCACCGGTTGCGGCAAGCCGCTGCTGCCAGTGCTGAACTTCGTCAGCAGCGCCGAGCAGCGCGAAGGCGACTGGCGCGATGCCCTGGCCCGCCTGGGGCTGCACGCCCTGGTGCGCTTCGACAGCGTGGCGCCACCGGAGGACGGCGAACGGCGCCTGTATGAAAGCCTGGCGCTGCTGTTGGAGCACGCACGCCCGGCCCTGCAACGCTTGATCGACGACCAAGGGGCCCAGCGCCTGGCCCGCCAGCACAGCGCAGCGCGGCTGATTGCCGAGCTGCTGGTGGACTGCGCCGCCTGCCGCCGCAGCGTGGCCAGCGACGCCCAACAGGAACAACAGGCCATTGGCGAACTGCGCCAGGCCATCCGCCAGCGCGAGCAGCGCTGCGTCGAGGCCTTGCTCAAGCTCTACGCCTTCCGCCCCGAGGACGCGTCGGCCGGCGACCTGCCGCTACTGGACGGGCGCTGGGGCGACGACCTGTTCAACCCGGAAACCCTCAAGCAACTGGGGGTGCGGGTGGGCAGCGGCATCGCCGCCGGAGCCGCGGCCGGCGCTGGGGTGGATTTGCTGGTGGGTGGTTTGACCCTGGGGGCCGCGGCGCTGGCCGGGGCTATTGCCGGCGGCGCCCTGCAAACCGCCCGCAGCTACGGCAGCCGCCTGCTGGGCAAACTCAAGGGCCAGCGCGAGCTGACCGTGGACGACAGCGTGCTGCGCCTGCTGGCCCTGCGTCAGCGCCAGCTGGTACAGGCCCTGAACCTGCGCGGGCACGCCGCCATGGACAGCATTCGCCTGGCCACGCCGGAGGACAAGAGCTGGCGCGAAGGCAAGTTGCCAGAGGCCCTGAACAAGGCCCGGGCGCACCCGCAGTGGTCATCGCTCAACCCGCAGAAGCGCCTGAGCCAGGCCGAGCGCCAGGAGCAGATCGAGGGGCTGGCTCAACATCTGCTGTAGCCGCTGCCGAGCCCGCGAGGCTGCGCAAAGGGCCGCAGGACCTTCAACAACCCCAACAGCGGCGCCTCCTGCGGAGCCGTTCGCAGCCTACGGCAGCGGCTACAAAAACCAAGCCTGTACCCGTTAAAGCAATGCCAGCGCCTTGTCCTTGAGCACCTGCAAATCCATCACCGGCACCCACATTTCCTTGGCCTGCTCGTCCCAGTGGCGCATGCGCAAACTCACCGCCCACAACGGGTCGAGTTCGAAGGCTGCCGCCTCTGCCGCGCTCATCACCCCACCCTGGTACTCCAGGGTGCGCCGGCTGGCTTCGCTCAGCCGCTGGTAATAACCGGGGTTCTTGAAGGTCAGGTAGCGCTTGGCCTGGACGTGGTATTCCACCAGCCGCGCCAGGCGTTCGCTGAAACCCGCCCGGCGCAGGTAGTCCGCCCCCAGGCGCTCATGGCTGACCACGCCGAAGCCGCCCATGTTCTCGGCATCCTGCTGGCAGATATGCCCGATATCGTAGAAGAACGCCGCCAGCACCACCTCGTCGTCATAACCTTCCGCCAGGGCCAACTGCGCGGCCTGGGACATGTGCTCGATCTGCGACACCGGCTCGCCGATGTAGTCGCAGTCGCCGAAACGCTCGTACAGGCCGAAGACCTCGTCGACCACCTGCTGTCGCCGCTCCATCACGCTTCCTCCAGCAGTCGGGCGATATTGCCCTCGGCCATGGCCGGGCCAACGCTCATGCCGACCCCGGTGTGCATCAGGGCCACATGGACCCCGGGGGCCGCCTCCAGGAAGGAGAACGGCGCCGGGCCGCGCGCGCCGTAGACACCCTGCCAGCGCTCCACCACCCGGACCCTGCAACCCAGGGTCTGCTCGGCCAGTTCGAGCAGCCAGTTGTCCACCTGTTCAGCATTGAACGGTGAAGGATCGCTACCGTAATCGTGGGAATCACCGATGATCAGCTCACCGTAGGGAGTCGGGCTGATCAACAGGTGGATACCATGCTCGTGCAGATGGGGCGCCTCGCGCAGAATCTGCGCTTGCACCGTGGCGGCTTCCGGCAGGTCGGCGAAGGCCCCGTAGTGCACGCAACTCAGACCGGTCAGCAAGGCATGTTGCAGGTTGAGATTGGCCTCGGGCCGCGCCCGGAGCATCTGCAAGCGGCAGATCTGCGGCTGCAAGGCAGCGATCTGATCCGCCAGCAGGGTCTGATAATCGTGCCCCGAACACAGCACGATCCGCGGCGCGTGGAAGTTGCCGGCGGTGCTGCGCAACTGGCCCGGCTGGATATCCCGCACCAGGGTCGAGAAGTGAAACTGCACCCCCAGGTCCCGGCGCAGGTAGTCGATCAACTGCGGGATCGCTTCACGGGAATACAGCTGCTGGTCGTCCAGGCCGTGCAAGGCCGCCCGGTGATGGCGGAACTGGCCGCCGTACAGATCATTCAGCGCCGCGCCCTGGAGCAGCTCGACGCGGTAGCCGTGCTCCAGCGCACGCCCGGCGCAGAAGGCTTCGAGCAACTGCTCCTCGGCTTCACTGCGGGCGAACAGGAAAGAGCCGTTGCGCTTGAGTTGCAGGCCCGCCAACTGTTGCCAGTCGGCCCAGATCTCGCGGCTGGCCCTAGCCAGCTCCAGCATGGTGCCCGGCGGCTGGCCGGTGACCAGGGCCTGGCCGAAGTTGCGCACCGAAGCGCCCAGTGGCGTGGCGCTGCGCTCGAAAACGTGCACCCGCAGACCGCGTTTGGCGGCGGCATAGGCATGGGACAGGCCCAGGATGCCGGCGCCGACGATCAGCAGATCGCTGTGATTGGTCATGAGTTGTTTCCTGGATGGGGAGCGCCTTCGCCGGCAAGCCGGTGAAGGCGATTGATCGGCTACTGCTTGGCAACCTTTTCCGACTTGCCGTCATAGCGCTTGCGCCATTCGGCGAGGATCTCGTCGCGGTTCTTCGAGGCCCAGGCAAAGTCGTTCTTGATCAGGCGCTGCTCGTAGTCGGCCGGCAGTTCGGTCTGCGGCTTGGCGATGCCCGGCTGGGCCAGCACGGCGAAGTTTTCCTTGTACAGCTCCATGGCCTCGGGGCTGGCGGAGAAGTCGGCGAGTTTCTTCGCCGCCTCTTCATGAGGCGTGCCCTTGATCACCGCGGTGGCTTCGATTTCCCAGCCCAGGCCTTCCTTCGGCAGGACAATGTCCAGCGGCGCGCCCTGGCGCTTGAGCTGCACGGCCGGGTACTCGAAGGAGATGCCAATCGGGAATTCACCGGCGGCGGCCAGCTTGCAGGGCTTGGAACCGGAGTGGACGTACTGGCCGATGTTCTGGTGCAGCTCATCCATGTACTGCCAGCCCTGCTTCTCGCCGAAGGTCTGCAGCCAGGCGCTGACGTCGAGGAAGCCGGTGCCCGAGGATGCCGGGTTGGGCATGACGATCTTGCCCTTGTACTCGGGCTTGGTCAGGTCCTGCCAGCTCACCGGCTTGGTCAGGCCCTGCTTCTCGGCCTCCACGGTGTTGAAGCAGATGGTCGCGGCCCAGACGTCCATGCCGACCCAGGCCGGTGGGTTGGCGGCGTCGCGGTAGTTCGGGCCGATCTTGCCCAGATCCTTGGGCGCATAGCTTTGCAGCATGCCCTGCTGGTCGAGGATCGCCAGGCTGGACGCGGCCAGGCCCCAGACCGCATCGGCCTGCGGGCGGGCTTTTTCCGCCAGCAGTTTGGCGGTGATGATCCCCGTGGAATCACGTACCCACTTGATCTCCACGTCCGGGTTGGCCTTTTCGAAGGCTTGCTTGTAGGACTTCAGTTGCTCGGCTTCAAGGGCCGTGTAGACCGTCAGCTCGGTTTTCGCAGCAAAGGCGTTCAGGCTGACAGCAGAGAGGACGGCAGCGGCAAGAGCCAGGGGCTTGAACATGGTGCGGTTCCTTAGTAAGTGCAGATCAGAGTGGGGGTGGGTGAAGCGCATCAGTGGCCCGGCGTGCCCTGGCGCCAGGCCTGGGAACGGCGCAGCAGGCCGCGCGAAGCCCAGGCCAGGAGCAGCGAGACGCCGGCGGAGGTGAACAGGATCAGAGTCGACATCGCCGCGGCGCCGCCGACGTTGCCGGCGTCGTCCATGTTCAGCACGGCGACGGCGGCAAGGATGGTGTCCGGGCTGTAGAGGAAGATCGCCGCCGACACCGTGGTCATGGCCGAAACGAACAGGTAGCGCACGATGTCCAGCAGCGCCGGCAGGCAGATCGGCACGGTAACCCGCAGGTAGTGCCGGTACAGCGGCGCCTTGAGCGACAGCGCGGCGGCCTCGAACTCGGCATCCAGCTGGCGCAGGGCAGTGGTGGCGGTCATCTGCGCGGTGGTCAGGTAGTGGGCGATGGTGCACACCACCAGCAGGGTCATGGTGCCGTAGAACACATGCAGCGGGTTGCCATTGAGGTTGAAGAAGAAGACGTAGCCCAGGCCCAGCACCAGCCCGGGCACCGCCATGGGCACGAAACTGAGCATGCGCAGCGCCAGGTTCAAGCCGCGCTGGCCGCTGGTTTTCTCCATCAGGTAGGCGCCGGTAAAGATCACCACGCTACCGATCAGCGCCGTGCACAGGGCCATGCTCAGGCTGTTGCGGTAGGCCAGCCAGCCACCGCCGGCGGTGTCGTTGAACTGGTAGTGGTTCAGCGACAGCGACAGGTTGTAGGGCCAGAATTTCACCAGCGACGAAAACACCGCCATGCCGAACACCAGCAGCAGGGCCGCGCAGATCAGCAGCACAATGGCCAGGTAGCAGCCATCGCGCAGCCGCGACGGCGCTGGCTTGAATACCTGGGCACGGCCGCTCATGGAGTCGCCATGGCGCCGGCGCAGCCAGGCGTCGACACCGAAGCTGAACAGGGCCGGCAACAGCAGGACCATGCCGATCAACGCGCCGCGGCCGAACTGCTGCTGCCCCACCACCGCCTTGTAGGCTTCCAGGGCCAGCACCTGATAGTCGCCACCCACTACCACTGGCACGCCGAAGTCGGTGATGGTCAGGGTGAACACCAGGCAGAACGCAGCGAACACCGCCTGCCGGGTCGCCGGCCAGGTGATGCTGCGAAAGGCCTTGGCGGGGCTGGCGCCCATGCTCGACGCGGCGTCGAACAACCGCGCGTCCGCCAGGGACAGCGCCGAGAGCAGGATCATCAGGGCGTGGGGAAAGGTGTAGATCACTTCACCCAGGACAATGCCCCAGAAGCCGTAGATGTTCTCGGCGAACAGGCCACGCAGCATCCCCTGATTGCCAAACAGATAGACCAGGGCAATGCCCGGGAGCATCGACGGCGCCATCAGCGGCAACAGCGACAGGCCGCGCCAGATGCCCTTGCCGGGAATCAGCGTGCGTTGCAGGGCGTAGGCGAACAGGTAGGCCAGGGGCACCACGATGGCGGCCACGCTAAGGGAGACTTTCAGGCTGTTGCCCAGCAACCAGTGGAAGTTTTCGCTGGCCACCAGCTCGCGAGCCGCCAGCCAGCCTCCGCCCTGCCCGGCCTCGGCGCTGAAGCCGCGCCAGAAGATCGCCAACAGGGGCAACAGCACCGCTACACCCAGCAGGACCAGGAGCAGGACCTTGCCGCCGACGACAAAAATACGGTCGCCGATCTCGGCACGAGAAACCTGGCGCGCCCGCTTGGCGGGTAGCGGCAGGGACATGTGCGCAGTCATCTTAGGCAAACACCTGGAGGCTGCGCGGCGGCAAGGCGACCCAGATGTCCTGGGCGCCCAGACGCGGCATGGCTTCCGGGGCCAGCTCGGCCAGCAGCGCATGCCCCGGCAGCTCGTTGAGTTCGAAGCTCATGCGGCAGCGATTGCCGAGGAAAGTGATCTCGCGGACCTTGGCCGGGAACAGGTTTTCCTCGTGCACCAGCGGATTCACGCTGATGGCTTCCGGACGGCAGAACAGCCGGCCCGAGGCGGTCTTGGCCGAGCCGTCGGCCAGGCGCACATTCATGCCGCCAACCTGGGCATGGCTGTCGCTGTTGCGGCTGAAGGGTAGCCAGTTGCCCTGGCCGACGAATTCGGCGACGAACGGCGTGGCCGGACGGTCGTAGATTTCCTGGGGCGTGGCGTACTGCTCGACCTTGCCGTTATTCATCACGGCAATGCGGTCGGCCATCAGCATGGCTTCGTCCTGGTTGTGGGTAACCATCAGGGTGGTGATCCCCAGGCGCCGCTGCAGCTGGCGCAGCTCGGTGCACAGGTGCTCGCGGACCCGGGCGTCCAGCGCCGACATCGGCTCGTCCAGCAGCAGCAACGACGGCGCCGGTGCCAGGGCACGGGCCAGGGCCACGCGCTGCTGCTGGCCGCCGGACAGCTGGCCGGGGTACTTCTTCTCGCTGCCGGTCAGCCCCACCAGTTCCAGCATCTGCGCCACGCGCTTGCGCGCTTCTTCCCGGCCACTGCCGGACAAGCCGTAGGCGATGTTGGCTTCTACCGTGAGGTTGGGGAACAGCGCGTAGGACTGGAACAGGATCCCGTAGTCACGGGCCTGGGGCGCCAGCAGCGACACGTCCCGATCCCCGAGGTACAACTCGCCCTGGTCCTGGCGTTCCAGGCCGGCGATGCAGCGCAGCAAGGTGGTCTTGCCGCAGCCGGACGGCCCCAAGAGGCACACCAGCTCACCGGCAGCGACGTCCAGGGACACGTTATCCAGCGCGGTGAAGGCACCGAAGCGCTTGTGGATACCGCGCACCTTCATCGGTGCACCGGGGTTGCTCAGGGCAGTTGCAGCGGAGTTGTTCATGGACGCACCTCATCTAGCAGATGAGGCAAATCCTAGAGTTGCAATGCGTCGGTCATATGGCAGTAAGGCAAAAACGACCGATAGTGGTATTCAGGGATTTGGGTTCACGTGTAAATCATGTGCTCGCGAAGGCATCGGCATGGCCGATGCAGATCTTTCAGGCGGGAGCCATTTCCTGGGCCAGGCCGAGAAAGGCGGCGGGCAGGCGCGCGTTCTTGCGCTCCTTGAGGCAATACAGGTACTCGGCGATCTGCGGCGCGTTTTCGATGGTCAGTACCCGCAGTTGCGGGTCGTGGGGCACTTCCTGGCGGGCAATGATGCTGATGCCGATATTGCGCAGCACCGCCTCGCGGATCGATTCACGGCTGCCAATCTCCAACAGCGGGCCAAAGCTGACGTTGGCGTTCTTCAGCAGACCTTCGGTGAGGCTGCGGGTGGTGGAGCCGGGTTCGCGCATCAGCAGCGTATGCCCGGCCAGGGCATTGAGGGGCACGTGATCCAGCGCCGCCAGGGGGTGATTGCGATGCACCGCCAGCACCAGCGGATCGCTGCCCAGCACCCGGCGGACCAACCGCGAATCCTCCAGCAGTTGCGAGGAAGCGGCCACATCCACCCGGTAGTCTTCCAGCGCCTCCAGGACCTGCTGGGAGTTGCCGATTTCCACCGAGACCTCCACCTGGGGCAGGCGCTGGCGGAAAGTCTTCACCAGATCGAGGATGTAGTACGGCGCGGTGGCGGCGATGCGCAGCGTGCCCTGCACCTGCCCGCAGTTGCGCAGGAAGAATTCGATGTCCGACTCTTTCTGCAGCAGCTCCTTGACCATCGGCAGCAAGCGCGCGCCCTCATCGCTCAGGCTCAGGCGGCGACCGCCTCGGTAGAACAGCTCCACTGCGTACTGGCTCTCCAGGTTGCGGACTTGGGTAGTCACCGTGGGCTGGCTGAGGCCGAGCTTCTTCGCCGCCTGGGTAATGCTGCCCAGGCGGGCGACCATGTAAAAAGCCTTCAGCTCGGCACTCAGCACAGGGTTCTCTCGTTGCTTATTTGCGCAGCAGGCGCAGACCGTTGAACACCACCAACAGGCTCACGCCCATGTCGGCGAATACTGCCATCCACATGGTGGCCAGCCCGGCAAAGGTTACCCCAAGAAAGATCGCCTTGATGACCAGGGCCAGGACGATATTTTGCTTGAGCACCACCGAGGTCTGGCGCGACAGACGGATAAACGCCGGGATCTTGCGCAGATCATCGTCCATCAGGGCCACATCCGCGGTCTCGATGGCAGTGTCGGTGCCCGCCGCAGCCATGGCGAAACCGATTTCGGCACGGGCCAGGGCCGGTGCGTCGTTGATCCCGTCGCCCACCATGCCCACCCGGTGGCCCTGGGCGTACAGGTCTTCGATGGCCTGCAGCTTGTCGGTGGGCAGCAGGTCGCCCCGAGCCTGGTCGATACCCACCTGGGCCGCGATGGCCTGGGCGGTATGCGGGTTGTCGCCGGTGAGCATCAGGGTCTTGATCCCCAGCTCATGCAATTGCTGGATGGCTTCGCGGCTGGATTCCTTCACCGTATCGGCCACGGCGAACAGCGCCAGCGGGCCATTGCGGTCCAGCAGCAGGACCACGGTCTTGCCCTGCTTCTCCAGGGCGAAGAGTTTTTCTTCCAAAGCCGGGGAGCACAGGCCCAGCTCTTCCACCAGACGATGGTTGCCCAGGTGGTACAGCTCGCCGTTGATCTCGCCGCGTACGCCTCGGCCGGTCAGGGCCTCGAAGTTATCCACAGGGTGCATGGCCAACTGCTTATCCACAGCCGCCTGGGCAATGGCCAGGGACACCGGGTGGTCGGAACGCCCTGCCAGGCTTGCGGCCAGGGCCGGGGCGGTGTCCTGGGCCAGCGGGTCCAGGGACAGGAAGTCGGTCTGCACCGGCTTGCCGTGGGTGATGGTGCCGGTCTTGTCCAGGGCCAGGTAGTCGAGCTTGTAGCCGCCCTCCAGGTAGACCCCGCCCTTGACCAGGATGCCCTTGCGCGCGGCAGCCGCCAGGCCGCTGACAATGCTCACCGGGGTGGAGATCACCAGGGCGCAGGGGCAAGCCACTACCAGCAGCACCAGGGCGCGGTAGATCCAGTCGAACCAGACGCCGTCCATGAACAGCGGCGGAATCAGCGCCACCGCCAGGGCGAAGGCGAATACCGCCGGGGTGTAGATTTTCGAGAAGCTGTCAACGAAGCGCTGGGTCGGAGCCCGGGCGCCCTGGGCCTGTTCCACAGCGTGGATGATCCGCGCCAGGGTCGAGTTGTTGGCGGCGGCAGTCACTCGGTATTCCAGGGAGCCGGCCTGGTTGATGGTGCCGGCGAAAACCTTGTCGCCCACAGTCTTTTCCACCGGCAGGCTTTCACCGGTGATCGGCGCCTGGTCGATGGTGGAGTTGCCGGACACGACCTCGCCGTCGAGGCCGATGCGCTCGCCGGGGCGTACCCGCACCCGTGCGCCCAGTTCGACGCTTTTCGCTTCCTGTTCGCTCCAGTTGCCGTCTGCCTGCTGCACCGTGACCCGTTCCGGGGTCATCTGCATCAGGCCGCTGATGGCGTTGCGCGCCCGATCCAGGGAACGGGCCTCGATCAATTCCGCCACTGTGAACAGGAACATCACCATCGCCGCTTCCGGCCATTGGCCGATCAGCACGGCGCCGGTCACGGCGATGCTCATCAGGGCATTGATGTTGAGGTTGCGGTTCTTCAGGGCGATCCAGCCCTTCTTGTAGGTGGTCAGGCCACCACTGAGGATCGACACCAGGGCCACCAGGGCAATCACCCAGTCGGGCGCGGCATTGGTGAAATGGATGACCTCGGCAGCCAGCGCGCCGATACCGGACAGGGCCAGCGGCCACCAGGGCTTCTTCACGGGCGCTGCGGCAGGCGCGGCTTGGTCACCCTCCTGTTCCAGGGGTTCGGCGTGCATGCCCAGTGACTTGACCGCCTCGATGATAGGCGCGGTGCTCGGCAGGTCGTGGGTCACCCCCAGCACGCGGTTCATCAGGTTGAACTCCAGCGCCTGGACCCCGGCCAGCTTGCCCAGCTTGTTCTGGATCAGGGTCTGTTCGGTGGGGCAGTCCATGGCTTCGATGCGAAAGCTGCTCAAGCGCGCGCCGGCGGCCGGGGTCTCGCTCAGGGTGACCCTGGACGGCGCCAGGTCGGCGGAACCGCAGCAGGATGCGCCGTGGGCGGCATGATCGTGTGCCTTGACCGGCTGCAACTTGCCCGCGGGCGCATGGGAATGGCTGTGGCCAGGGCTGTGATCGTGATCAGCCTGGGGCTGCTGATCCGCGGTTTTGCGCGGGCTGTGGAGAGAATCGCTCATTAGGGTCCCTTCCGAATTAAGGTGCTTGTTGCCAAGTGAACACCCTGTAGCCACTATAGGGTCAAGCACCCATTCGGAGACGACGGCAATGAAGATTGGCGAACTGGCGAAACTCACCGACTGTCAGGTCGAGACCATCCGTTACTACGAGCGCGAAGGGCTGCTGCCGGAACCGGCCCGCAGTGAAGGCAACTATCGCCTCTACACCCAGGCCCACACCGAGCGCCTGACCTTTATCCGCAATTGCCGCAGCCTGGACATGACCCTCGAGGAGATCCGCAGCCTGCTCAACCTGCGCGACAGCCCCCAGGACCAGTGCGCCAGCGTCAACGCCCTGATCGACGAGCATATCCATCACGTCAAGGCGCGCATTGACGGCTTGCTGGCCCTGCAGGAACAACTGCTGGACCTGCGCCAGCGCTGCAGCGAGGGCCCGGACCTTGAGCACTGCGGAATTCTCCAGCGCCTGGAAGTCAGCGGCTCGGTGGCCCCCAATGAGAGCGAGCCCTCCCATGTCGGGCGCAGCCACGGGCACTGAACCCCTGGCGCGGTTTCAGGCGCCGCGCCGAACGCTGGCCGTCAGCCGCAGATAAGCCCCTTCGAGGATTGCCAGCAGCCGCTGGTCCAGTTGCTGCCAGGCCAGCCCCTGGCGCACCAGCCAGGCACTGAGCCCCCCCACCAGGCAGCCACCCAGAATGTCGAAAGGGAAATGCACGCCCAGATAGACCCGTGCCCAACTCACCAGGAGCGCCAGGCCCAGCATCACCAGCCCGGTCTTGCGCAGGCTGGCCAGGATCAGCGCGAAAGCCATGGCGAACATGCCACTGGCGTGGTCGCTGGGGAAGGATGCCCCGGGCGCGTGGGCGAGGAAGTTCTGCCCCAGGCCGATCATGAACGGCCGCGGATGGAACCACAGCTCACGGATCAGCAGGTTGCAGACCAGGGCCAGGACAATGCTCAGGCCGGCGAGCAACACGATCATGCGCTGGCGGCGCTCGCCGAAAACCCAGAACACCACCAGCAGCAGCGGCACGCTGAGTACCACCCATTGCGCGAGAAAACCCGCCAGTGCACGCATCGGCATGGACGCCCCGGCACTGGCGTTGATGGCCAGGAACAGGCTGTGATTGAGTTCTTCCATTCGGGGCTCACGTTGAATGTCACAAGGACCACACCCCGCACCTGGCAGGGCCGCTACTCAGAGCGTAGCTGGCCGCCGGGCACAGCCATGCCCGGAACGGCTCCGGGCACAGGTCGATAAGGGCAACAGGATCAATCGACAAGGGCCGCGCGGCCCTTGCTGCAGTAGCTGGACGCTCAGACCGCCATCGGCGCCGTCATGGGCGCGTGGTGCTCATAGCCTTCCAGGGAGAAGTCGCTCGGCTCGATCAGCTCCAGCCACTCCGGCTGGTAGACGCCGGTCTTGGCGAACTCCGGCACACGCTCGGAAATCACCAGCTTGGGCATCGGGAACGGCTCGCGCTTGAGCTGTTCGTTGAGCATGTCCAGATGGTTTTCATAGACGTGGGCATCACCGATGAAATAGGTGAACCAGCGCGGCGTGTAGCCGGTCAGGCGGCCGATCAGGCTCAGCAGCGCAGCACCCTCGGTGAGGTTGAACGGCGTGCCCAGGCCCAGGTCGTTGGAGCGGATGTAGAGGGTCAGGGAGATTTCCCGGGTCTGGACATTGGGGTGGAACTGGTAAAGCAGGTGGCACGGCGGCAAGGCCATTTCATCCAGCTGGGCGCAGTTCCAGCCGTGGAACAGGATCCGCCGGCTGCCCGGGTCGTTGATGATGGTGTCGACGCACTGGCGCACCTGGTCGATGGCCTTGTACAGCACCACGTAGCCCTGGCCGTCTTCCTCGCCCGCGGCGATCTGCCGGTAGCCCTGGCTCAGAGCCAAGTCGATGGCCGCCTGGTTGCTGGTCTTGATCTGTTTGTAGGCCGGCCACTTGCGCCACTGCACGCCGTAGATCTCGCCCAGGTCGTCGTCGCCCTGGCGGAACGGGTTGGCCAGCCACTGGGCGTTTTCGTTGGCGTTCTGGTCCCAGACCTTGCAGCCCAGCGCACGAAACTCGGCGGCGTTGTTCACCCCGCGCAGGAAGCCGACCATCTCGCCGATGGCCGACTTGAAGGCCATCTTGCGGGTGGTGATGGCCGGGAAACCTTCCTTGAGGTCGTAGCGCAGCATGGCCCCGGGGAAGCTGATGGTGTTCACACCGGTGCGGTTGGCCTGCTTGGTGCCGTTGTTGATGACGTGGGCCACCAGATCAAGATATTGCTTCATGAATTACCTGCATCCTTGAACCCGGGGCACGCCCCGGGGTTCGAATTTATTGCGCCGCGCTCTTGGCCGGAGCGCGATGATAAGCCAGCCAGATCAACCCCAGGCCACCGAGAATCATCGGCACGCACAGGACCTGACCCATGGTCAGCCAGTTCCAGGCCAGGTAGCCCAACTGGGCGTCCGGCACCCGGACGAACTCGACGATGAAACGGAAGATCCCGTAGAACAGGGCGAACATACCGGAAACCGCCATGGTCGGCCGGGGTTTGCGCGAGAACAGCCAGAGGATCAGGAACAGCGCCACGCCTTCCAGGGCGAACTGATACAGCTGCGAGGGATGGCGCGGCAATTGCGCCGGATCGCTGAACGGCGGGAACACCATGGCCCAGGGCAGATCGGTGGGCTTGCCCCACAATTCAGCGTTGATGAAGTTGCCGATGCGCCCGGCGCCCAGGCCGATCGGCACCATCGGCGCGACGAAATCCATCAGCTCGAAGAAGGTCTTGTTGTTGCGCTTGCCGAACCACCAGGCCGCCAGCATCACCCCGATGAAACCACCGTGGAACGACATGCCGCCCTTCCACACCTCGAAGATCAGCGTCGGGTTGGCCAGGTAGGCGCTCAGGTCGTAGAACAGCACATAACCCAGGCGACCACCGACTATCACCCCCATGGACATCCAGAACACCATGTCCGAGAGCTTCTCCTTGCTCCAGGTCGGATCGAAACGGTTCAGGCGGCGCGACGCCAGCAACCAGGCACCGCCAATGCCGATCAGGTACATCAGGCCGTACCAGTGGATTTTCAGCGGGCCGATGGCCAGGGCCACCGGATCAATCTGCGGGTAAGGCAGCATTGCGACTCCTCGTAAGGGTTAGAACTTCAGATTCCCGGGGCAAACTGCCAGCCCAGGATTAAGCCAGGATTGCGTCACCACTCAGAACAGGAAGCTGAGTCCCACGCAGAACAGTAGCGCGGCGAACATGCGTTTCAACAGGCGTGGCGACAGTTTGTGGGCCAGGCGCGCGCCGATGCGGGCGAACACCATGCTGGTCAGGGCAATGCCCAACAGGGCCGGCAAATAAACGAAACCGAGACTATGGGCCGGGAGCAGCGGATCATGCCAGCCCAGAATCATGAAACTTAAGGCACTGGCCAGGGCAATGGGCAAACCGCAGGCCGATGAGGTGGCCACCGCCTGCTGCATGGGCACGCTGCGCCAGGTGAGAAAAGGCACGGTGAGGGAGCCACCGCCGATGCCGAAGATCGCCGAGGCCCAGCCAATCACACCGCCGGCGGCCGTCAGGCCCAGCTTGCCGGGCACCTGGCGGCTGGCCTTGGGCTTGAGCTCCAGGGTCATCTGCAAGGCCACCACGAGGGCAAACACACCGATGATTTTCTGCAGGTGCGGGCCGGAGATCGCCTCGGCGGTCAGTGCGCCGAAACCGGCGCCCAGGAGGATACCCACGGTCATCCAGGCGAAGATCGGCCAGCGCACAGCGCCACGCCGATGGTGCTCGCGCACCGCATTGACCGAGGTAAAGATGATGCTGGCCAGGGAGGTGCCGACCGCCAGATGGGTCAGCACCGAGACATCGAAGCCTTGCAGGGTGAAGCTGAACACCAGCACCGGGACTATGATGATCCCGCCGCCCACGCCGAACAGCCCGGCCAGCACGCCCGCACAGGCGCCCAGCAGCAGATAGAGCAGAAATTCCATGGGAGCATCCGAAAAATAGATCGGCATGGTAACGGAAGCGCCGCCCCGGACTCCACTGGATGGCGATGGATACCCGCCGGATCTGTGCGTAAAGTGGGCAAAAACACACAGGGGGCCACCTTAATGTGCTTGATCGTTTTCGCCTGGCGGCCGGGTCATGCTCAGCCACTGATCGTCGCGGCCAACCGTGATGAATTCTACGCGCGGCCGAGCCTGCCCCTGGGGCAGTGGCCGGAACTGCCGCAGATCCACGCCGGTCGCGACCTGGAAGCCGGCGGCACCTGGCTCGGGGTCGGCGCCGAGGGCCGCTTTGCCGCCCTGACCAATATCCGCAACCCGCACCAGCCTCCGGCGCGGCGCTCGCGGGGTGAACTGGTGGCGCGCTTTCTCGCCGGCGACGTGCCCCTGGATGATTATTTGCGCGATGTAGTCGGGCGCTCGGTGGAGTACGCCGGGTTCAACCTGCTGCTGGGCAATGCCGAGCAACTGTGGCACTACAACGCTCGGGACCCGCAGCCGCAACGGCTGGAGCCTGGGGTCTACGGCCTTTCCAATGCCGGGCTGGATACGCCCTGGCCCAAGCTGCTCAAGGCCAGGGCGGCGTTGCAGGAGGTGTTGCATGATCCACAGCCCCAGGCACTGCTGGCGCTGTTGAGCGACCCGCAGACAGCGCCCTTCGCCGATCTGCCGGACACCGGAGTGGGCTTGGCCACCGAAAGCCTGCTGTCCAGCGTGTTCATCGCCAGCCCCAGCTACGGCACACGAGCCAGCACGGCACTGATCGTCCACGCCGATGGCTCGCGGCATCTGCTGGAGCGTAGCTTCGGCCCCTATGGTGGGCATCTGGGAGAGGTCGAACTGAAGGTCTGAAGCGTTCCCCGGCACGCCGGCTCCCACGAACGCTTCTGTAGGAGCCGGCTTGCCGGCGAAGAAAACAACCCGGTTACAGGGTCTTGCTCGAAGCCGGATTGATCATCCGCGCCAGCCCGAGTTTCTTCAGCGCCAGTTGCAGCGAACTGTGGATAACTTGCGGGTTGTCGATGGTCATCATTTCCGCCAGCAGTTCCTTGGCCTTGGTCATGCTGACCTGACGCAGCATCCACTTCACCTTCGGCAGGTTGGTGGCGTTCATCGACAGGCTGTCGAAGCCCATCGCCATCAACAGCACCGCCGCCGCCGGATCACCGGCCATCTCGCCGCAGATGCTCACTGGCTTGCCTTCGGCATGGGCATCACGCACCACGTTCTGCAGCGCTTGCAGCACCGCCGGGTGCAGGTAGTCGTAGAGATCGGCCACCCGTGGGTTGTTGCGGTCCACCGCCAGCAGGTACTGGGTCAGGTCGTTGGAGCCCACCGAGAGGAAATCCACCTGGCGCGCCAGTTCCTTGGTCTGGTACACCGCGGCGGGGATTTCGATCATCACCCCCACTGGCGGCATCGGTACGTCAGTGCCTTCATCGCGCACTTCGCCCCAGGCCCGGTGGATCAGGTGCAAGGCTTCTTCCAGCTCGTGGATGCCGGAAATCATCGGCAGCAGGATGCGCAAATTGTTCAGGCCTTCGCTGGCCTTGAGCATCGCCCGGGCCTGTACCAGGAAGATCTCCGGGTGGTCGAGGGTCACGCGGATCCCGCGCCAGCCAAGGAAGGGGTTGTCTTCCTTGATCGGGAAGTACGACAGCGACTTGTCGCCGCCGATGTCCAGGCTGCGCATGGTCACCGGTTGCGGATGGAAGGCCGCCAGCTGTTCGCGATAGATCGCCAGCTGTTCCTTCTCGCTGGGGAAGCGCTGGTTGATCATGAACGGCACTTCGGTGCGATACAGGCCCACGCCTTCGGCCCCGCGCTTCTGCGCCCGGGCTACATCGGCCAGCAGGCCGGTGTTGACCCACAGCGGCATGCGATGGCCATCGGGGGTGATGCAGGGCAGGTCGCGCAGGGCATCCAGGCCCTGGGCCAGTTGCCGTTCTTCTTCCACCACATCGGCGAACTGCTTGCGCAGCACGTCGCTGGGGTTGGTGTAGACCTCGCCGTGGTAGCCGTCGACGATCATCTGGATGCCGTCGACCTTGGAGTACGGCAGGTCCACCAGGCCCATCACCGTCGGGATGCCCATGGCCCGGGCCAGGATCGCCACGTGGGAGTTGCCCGAACCCAGCACCGAGACCAGGCCCACCAGCTTGCCTTCCGGCACCTCGCCGAGCATGGCCGGGGTCAGTTCCTCACTGACCAGGATGGTGTTGTCGGGATAGACCAGGGTCTGCTGGCGCTCTTCCTGCAGGTAGGCCAGGAGCCGGCGGCCCAGGTCCTTGACGTCCGAGGCCCGCTCGCGCAGGTAGGCATCGTCCATCAGTTCGAAACGGTTGACGTGATCGGTGACCACCTGGCGCAACGCGCCCTGGGCCCATTGCCCGGTCTTGATCACGGCCTTCACTTCACTGCCCAGGGAGGCGTCGTCGAGCATCATCAGGTAGACGTCGAACAGCGCGCGCTCTTCAGGGCGCAATTGAGTGGCGAGCTTTTCCGACAGCGCGCGCATATCGGCCCGCACCCCTTCAAGGGCGCTCTTGAACAGGGCCAGTTCGGCGTCGATGTCGGTGACGTGCTTGTCCGGCACCACATCCAGGTCGGCCGGCGGCAGCATCACCACCGCGCTGCCCACCGCCGCGCCGGGCGAGCCCGGTACGCCGACGAACTTGGCCTCCTGAATGCCCTTGCCCTGGCGACCCAGGCCACGGATCGAACCGGTGGCCTCGGCATGGGCGATAACCCCGGCCAGTTGGGCGCTCATGGTCACCAGGAAGGCTTCTTCGCCTTCGTCGAACTGGCGCCGCTCCTTTTGCTGGATAACCAGCACGCCCACCACCCGGCGGTGGTGAATGATCGGCGCACCGAGGAACGAGGCGTAACGCTCCTCACCGGTTTCAGCGAAGTAGCGATAGCGCGGGTGGTCGGCGGCGTTTTCCAGGTTGAGGGGTTCTTCGCGAGTGCCCACCAGGCCTACCAGGCCTTCGTTGGGCGCCATGCTGACCTTGCCGATGGAGCGCTTGTTCAAGCCCTCGGTGGCCATCAGGACGAAACGGTTGGTTTCCGGGTCCAGCAGATAGACCGAGCAGACCTGGCTGCCCATGGCCTCTTTGACGCGCAATACAATAATCCCCAACGCCGCCTTGAGATCCTTGGCGGAGTTAACTTCCTGGACGATCTTGCGCAGCGTATTGAGCATGGCTCGGGGTCGAACTCCGTCGTCAGTCGCGCACTAGCAGGCGCGGGGCAAGCTCTTTGAGAGCGCGGCGATACACTTCGCGCTTGAATGTCACCACCTGGCCCAACGGATACCAATAACTGACCCAGCGCCAGCCATCGAATTCCGGTTTACCGGTCAAATCCATCCGCACCCGCTGCTCGTTGGAGATCAGGCGCAGGAGAAACCATTTCTGCTTCTGGCCGATGCACAGCGGTTGGCTGTGGGTCCGGACCAGACGCTGCGGCAAACGATAGCGCAACCAGCCCCGGGTGCAGGCGAGAATTTGCACATCTTCGCGCTCCAGCCCCACTTCTTCGTTCAGCTCGCGATACAAGGCGTCTTCCGGCGTCTCATCGGGGTTGATTCCCCCTTGAGGAAACTGCCAGGCATCTTGATTGATACGGCGAGCCCATAGCACCTGTCCGGCATCATTGGTCAGAATGATCCCGACATTGGGGCGGAAACCATCGGGGTCGATCACGGCTACAACCTCGCAAACGCATGTCGCCGCATTGTTCCACAAAGCTTGGGAATGCAGCAACGAGGCTGCTTACCTTATGTGCACTCTTGTGAAAAGACCGTATTCTGGGCACCTTTTTCCGCGACTTTTCAGCGAGTAACTGCAATGCGCCTGGCTTTATTCGACTTGGACAACACGCTTTTGGGCGGCGACAGCGACCACGCCTGGGGCGACTATCTGTGCGAGCGGGGCTTCCTCGACGCCGTCGCCTACAAGACCCGCAACGACGAGTTCTATCAGGATTACCTGGCCGGCAAGCTCGACAATGCCGCCTACCTGAACTTCTGCCTGGAAATCCTCGGCCGCACCGACATGGCCGTGCTCGAAGAGTGGCACCGCGACTTCATGCGCGACTGCATCGAGCCGATCCTCCTGCCCAAGGCCCAGGCCCTGCTGGACAAGCATCGCGCTGCCGGCGACAAGCTGGTGATCATCACCGCGACCAACCGTTTCGTGACCGCGCCGATCGCTGAACGCCTGGGCGTGGAAACCCTGATCGCCACCGAATGCGAAATGCAGGATGGCCGCTACACCGGGCGCAGTACCGATGTGCCGTGCTTCCGTGAAGGCAAGGTCACCCGCCTCAACCGCTGGCTGGAAGAGACCGGCCACAGCCTGGAAGACAGCTACTTCTACAGCGATTCGATGAACGACCTGCCCCTGCTGGAGCAAGTGACCACCGCCGTGGCCGTTGACCCGGACCCGAACCTGCGGGCCGAGGCCGAGAAACGTGGCTGGCAGGTCATCAGCCTGCGCGACTAGGCAGCTCGCCGGCGAGCCGGCTGTAGGCGCTGGCTTGCCAGCGAAAAAAACTACGCCGGCTTGGCCACCATCAGATAGAAAATCGCCATGAAGGCCAGGAACGCCGGCCAGCCCAGGGCGAACCACCAGCGCATATAAAGGGTTGCCCGCAGCGGCATCGGCGTCCCGTCCTGCAGGGCCTGCTCGGCCATCTTGTGCACTCGGATCTGCAACCAGACCACCGGCAGCCAGCACAGCCCCGCCACCACATACAGGCCCAGGCTCCACATCAGCCACGCCTGCTGCAGCGACCAGCCTGCCAGGTGCACCAGCCCCAGCCCGCTCAACGGCTGGAATACCGCCGTGGTGGCGGTAAAGGCCCAGTCGGCGAACACCAGGTGCTTGAAGGTCACGGCAATCACTTCCACCCGGCCACTGCGCCAGGCCCGCAGGGCGTAATAGGCCGACCCCGCGCCGAGGCCGAACAGCACGGTGGAGGACAGGATATGCAGGGTTTTCAACAGCAGGTAAGCGCTCATTGGTGGGGTTCGGTCCACAGCAGCCATAGGGTCGCCACCATCAGCACCAGGTTCTTGGCGACGGCGGCATAAGGGTCAAACCAGAAGTGCGGCAGGATCAGGCTGATGATCAGGGTGTAGCCGAGCATCAGCCCCAACTGCGCCTGCAAGGCCCGCCGGCGCCAGCGCCGCAGCAGCAGGCCGACACCCAGCAGCGCATCACAGAGTGAACCGCCGATCACCGCCAGGGCCGCCCAGACGCCCTGCACGCCAGCCTCGGCCATGATCCGCAGGCCCCAGTCGTAACCCGGGCCGATGCACACCAGCGCGGTACCCAGCCAGATCAGCACCATCACTGCCAGCAACAGCGGGCGCAGGGCCAGTTGGGTGCTTTGCGCCGCCTGCGGCCAGTCCTGCAAGCGGGCCGCCAGCGGCGCCGCGTGATACCCGCAGACCGAGGCCAGCACCTGCGGATCCGCCAGGTTGTCGTGGCGGGCCATGGCCAGGCTCTGCCGGTTCAAGGCTCGCCAGCCCAGGCGATCGCCAGCAGCGGCCGCCAGCCGCAGCAAGACCGCTGGCAGCTTGAAGTAGCGCGCCGGGGCCCAGCCCTGGGCCGACCGCAGGCGATCGAGCAGTTGCGCCATGGTCATGCGTTCCGGGCCGACCAGGGGCAGAACCATGGATTCCTGCGGCCACTGCCTGAGCAGCGCCAGCACCGCGGCGCTCAAGTCCTCTATATGCAAGGGCTGCATCTGCGCCTTGGCGGACAGCAAGGGAATCAGCGGCCAGGGCGACAGCCTCGTCAGCCAGCCGCTGCTGGCACCGCCAGCGCCGAGCACCAGCGAGGGCCGCAGCACCACCGCCGGTACCCCCAACTGCAGCAGGTAATCATCCGCCGCCGCCTTGCTGGCAAGGAACGGCACCTGGGGCA
The DNA here is from genome assembly GCF_059418825.1 of Pseudomonas sp. GW821-FHT07F01. Classification (NCBI taxonomy): domain Bacteria; kingdom Pseudomonadati; phylum Pseudomonadota; class Gammaproteobacteria; order Pseudomonadales; family Pseudomonadaceae; genus Pseudomonas; species Pseudomonas sp. GW821-FHT07F01. The sequence continues at coordinate 483,674 of NZ_JBWKQO010000003.1, read as the reverse complement.
GGATCCCGGCCCCCAATGCGGAAATCTGCAGTACCCGCACGCCCCGGGCCGCCGCCAGATCGAACAGCGCGCGGGTACCCAGGTCCTGGGTCAGGCTCAACGCCCGCGCATCAGTGCTCAACAGCCCCGCGGCGTTGATCAGCAGGTCGGTGTCGGCAGGCAGGGCAAAGGGCTGGGGCTCGCGGCCCAGGCAATCGAGATCCAGCTGGCACCACTCCACCCCGGGCAACCCCTGGGGCTGCGGGCGACGGCTGGTGGCAATCAGCTGATGGCCGGCAGCGTGCAATGCCGCCAGCAGATGACGGCCGACAAACCCTGTGGCTCCCACCAGAACGACCTTCATGGCAATCCTTGAGAGTTAGACCGGCTTGGCGCCCATAAGACCGGCAATGGTCACGAAACATGCGGCGCTGAACACCGCCAGCACCAGGGTGAACGCCAGGCCGCTGGCAACCTTGGCCACCCGCAGGCGGTTGAGGCGCACCATCAGCCACAGCCAGGCCAGGGCCCCCAGGGTGTAGAGCACACTGGAACCCAGGACCCAGGTCTGCCCCAGCGGCCAACCCACCAGATGCACCAGCCACCAACCGCTGAACGGCAATGTCAGCATGCCCAGCGCCAGCAACAGCCAGCCGAACAGGCCCGGACGGTGCAGCACCCGGCTATAAACCGTGGCATCCCCCTGGCGGCGCAGGCGCCAGACCCAGATCGCCAGCCCCAGCGCACTGCCCAATAGCAGCACGGTGGCCAGTACATGAAGCGTCTTCAGCGTGGTCAGTGTTTCCATGTTTTCGCTTCCTTAAGGCTCCGATCCTCAGCGTAGTCGTTCAGCCGAGGAACAGCTGGTAGGCCGGGTTGTCGCTTTCATCCCAGTACGGATAGCCGATCTGCTCCAGCGCCGCGGGCACCAGGTGACGTTCATCGGCCGGCACTTGCAGGCCGGCGACTACCCGGCCATCCGCCGCACCATGGTTGCGGTAGTGGAACATCGAGATATTCCAGCGCCCGCCCAGCTTGTTGAGGAAGTTGAACAGCGCCCCCGGACGCTCCGGAAATTCGAAACGCAGCACCACTTCGTCGCTGACCTTCTCGGCATGGCCGCCGACCATGTAGCGGATGTGCAGCTTGGCCAGTTCGTTATCGGTCAGGTCGATCACCGGAAAGCCCTGCTCGGTCAGGCTGGCGATCAGGGCGCTGCGCGGATCGTTTTCCGGGTGGGTCTGCACGCCAACGAAGATGTGCGCCTCGCTGCCGGTGTTGTAGCGGTAGTTGAATTCGGTGATCTGGCGCTTGCCCACCGCCTCGCAGAAGGCCTTGAAGCTGCCGGGCTTCTCGGGGATGGTCACGGCGATGATGGCTTCGCGGCCTTCGCCCAGTTCGGCGCGCTCGGCCACGTGGCGCAGGCGGTCGAAGTTGACGTTGGCTCCGGAGTCGATGGCCACCAGGGTCTGCCCGCTGATACCGCGCTGCTCGACGTACTTCTTGATCCCGGCAACGCCCAGGGCGCCGGCAGGTTCGGTGATCGAGCGGGTATCGTCGTAGATATCCTTGATTGCCGCACAGATCTCGTCGGTACTGACGGTAATCACTTCATCCACATAATCCTTGCAGATGTCGAAGGTGTGCTGGCCAATCTGCGCCACCGCCACGCCGTCGGCGAAGATCCCCACGGTCGGCAGCACCACGCGCTCACCGGCGGCCATGGCCGCCTGCAGGCAGTTGGAGTCGTCCGGCTCGACGCCGATGACCTTGATCTCCGGGCGCAGGTATTTCACATAGGCCGCGATGCCGGCGATCAGGCCGCCGCCGCCGACCGGAACGAAGATCGCATCCAGCGGGCCGGGGTGCTGGCGCAGAATCTCCATGGCCACCGTGCCCTGCCCGGCAATGGTGTGCGGATCATCGTAGGGATGGATGTAGACGTAGCCCTTCTCGTCCACCAGCTTCAGGGAGTAGGCCAGCGCTTCAGGGAAGGTATCGCCGTGCAGCACCACCTTGCCGCCACGGGAGCGCACGCCCTCGACCTTGATCTCGGGGGTGGTCTTGGGCATCACGATAGTAGCCTTGACCCCCAGCACCTTGGCCGCCAGGGCCAGGCCCTGGGCGTGGTTGCCCGCCGACGCAGTGACCACGCCGCGGGCGCGCTCGGCATCGCTGAGCTGGGTCAGCTTGTTGTAGGCGCCACGGATCTTGAACGAGAACACCGGCTGCAAGTCTTCACGCTTGAGCCAGATCTGATTGCCCAGCCGCTCGGAAAGCTGGCGGGCAGTCTGCAATGGGGTTTCTACGGCAACGTCATAAACGCGCGAGGTGAGGATCTTCTTGACGTACTGTTCGAGCATCGGAAAGCATCACTGAGCGGGTTGGGCAGGGCCAGGGAGTCTAACCCAGCGTTTGCCCGGGCGACCACACGAATACCGAGGTTTTAGCCGCCCCCTCGCCTTCTCTGAAGCCCGGCCGATTAGCCAAACGGGCAATGACCTGATCTGCCGCGGCGCCTATAATGCCGGCCTTTGTGCCCCCCCTTGCCCGCTTCGGAGCCCGCATGACCCAGGATCAACTCAAACAGGCCGTTGCCCAGGCCGCCGTCGACCTTATCCTCCCGAAACTCGATGACAAGAGCATCGTCGGGGTCGGCACCGGCTCCACCGCCAACTGCTTCATCGACGCCCTGGCCCTGCACAAGGGCGCCTTCGACGGCGCCGTGGCCAGCTCCGAAGCCACCGCCGCCCGCCTCAAGGGCCACGGGATTCCGGTCTACGAGCTCAACACCGTGAGCGACCTGGAGTTCTACATCGACGGCGCCGACGAAAGCGACGAGCACCTGAACCTGATCAAGGGCGGCGGCGCCGCCCTGACTCGGGAAAAGATCGTCGCCGCCGTGGCCAAGACGTTCATCTGCATCGCCGACGCCAGCAAGCTGGTGCCGGTGCTGGGCAACTTCCCGCTGCCCGTGGAAGTGATCCCCATGGCCCGCAGCCACGTGGCCCGTGAACTGGTGAAACTGGGCGGCGACCCGGTGTACCGCGAAGGCGTGATCACCGACAACGGCAACATCATCCTCGATGTGCACAACATGCAGATCACCAATCCAGTGGAACTGGAAAGCCAGATCAATGCCATTGTCGGCGTGGTCACCAATGGCCTGTTCGCTGCACGCCCCGCTGACGTGTTGCTGCTGGGTACCGCCGAAGGGGTGAAGACCCTCAAGGCCTGAGCCTGCCCCGCGGATAGGAGCCGGCGGGCGGGCGAAGGCGGTTTTGAAGGCCTCTTCGCTGGCAAGCCGGCTCCTACATCGGTTTCTTAAAGACGTAGAACAGGTTCGGTTCGCTCACCAGGTACAGGGTGCCGGCGTCATCCATGGCCATCCCTTCCGCCTGAGGCACCGCCTTGCTCAGGCCCTGGCGCCACTTGCCCAGGGCCAGGGTACTCAGCGGGCGCCCCTCGACATCCAGCTCCACCACCAGCCGCGACTCGTCCGACAGTGCCAGCAGGTGGCCACTGCGCTCGTCGTATTGCAGGCTGGAGAGGTCGCGCACGAACAGGCCGGCATCGCGCTTGGGGTTGTTCACCACATGCATCCCGTAGGACTGCTGCGGATCTTGGTGGGGGAAGCCCTGCACTTCATAGATCAGCATCGGGTCGCGTTCCTTGGCGACGAACAGGCGCTTGCCCTGGGAGTCGTAGGCCAGCCCCTCGAAGCCTTTGTTGCCGGCAAGGTGCACGCCCAGGGTGATCTGCTCGGCTTCTGCCGCATCCACCGCCGTGGTTTCATCGTCCAGCTGGATCTTGATCAGCCGGTGCTGGCGCTCGTCGCTGATCACATAGGTATTGGCACTGATGAACTCCACCGCTTCCGGATCGCCAAAGCCCACCAGAGCGATGCGGCGCAGGATCTGCCCGTCCAGGGACAGCTCGATCAGTTCGGAATTCTTGTTGGTCACGGTGAACAGGCTGTTGCGCAGTGGATCGTAGGTCAGCGCCGAGACCTCATCCAGGCCCTCGATGGGCTGCGCCTCCAGCACGACACGGTAATCGCCCAGCCCCAGGGATTGGGGGGCCGCCACCTGCCAGTAGGATTGCCAGTCGAACCAGGCGCGCTGCCACAACCTGTGGTTATGGACAAACACCGCCAACAGCACGGCCATCAGGCAGAGGAGCAGGTAAAGGGGTTGCAGGCGGGTGAGGCGATACATGGCGGGCAGGCTCGAAATCAGGACAGGCTGATGAAATATCACAGCCGCCTGAATTAAAGCTTAATGCCCTGAATGGCCCGGCTCGGGTGCCAGGCCGGGACTCACTGCTTCTCGAAGCGATAGAACAGGTTGGGCTCGCTGACCATGTACAGGTTGCCGGCCTCATCCATGGCCACCCCTTCGGCCCGGGGAATGGTTTTTTCCAGGCCATTGAAGCCACCGAGCAGGGCCATGAAGCTGACCTGTTCGCCCTGCTCGTCCAGTTCCAGCAACAGATGGGAATCAGCCGACAGCACCAGGGTATGGCCGGTGCGCGGGTCGATACCCAGGGCCGAAAGGTTGCGCAAGTCGAGTTCGTCGCTGGCCAGCTTCTGCTTGTCGCCCTTGAGTACCTGGCTACCGTCGCTGCTCCAGGTAAACAACGCCGGCGGGCGCTCCTCCCCCAGCAGCAACTGTTGCTTGCGCGGGTTCCAGGCAATGGCTTCGAATGCCTTGTTCTGGTCTGCCGAAGGGCCCAGGTCGTATTTGGGGAAGTCCGCGACATTCAGCGACTGGGTATTGGCATCGACCTTGACGATCACCAGCGAATGCTCGCGCTCATCGACAATCGCCAGCAGGCCATTCTCCAGGACCGCAACCCCTTCCGGGTTGCTCCAGCCCACCAGAGGCATCTTGCGCAGGACGTCGCCTTGCAGCGACAGCTCCACCAGGAATGGGTGCTTGCCCATTACCGAAAACAGGGTCTTGGTCTGGGGGTTATAGGAAAGATCGGAGGCTTCGTCCCGCTCCATGCCTGGCAGGACCTTGGCATCGATCACCGCCCGGTAGCTGGGCAGCCAGATACTGGAGCTGCGTTCGGCGGTACTGACAAAACCTTCCTGAACCCAGAGTGCCCCACGGTCATCCCAATGCATGAGGCTGGCTACGCCATAGCAGATCACGCCCGCCAACAGCAGCCAGGAATACCAGCGCATGCGCAATCGCAAGCGGCGGATGAGGCGAGGTTTAGGTAGAGGGTGGGCGTCCATCACACAGATTCCAGAAGCACGGCCAAAGGTAATAGCACAGGGATTTCAGATCCGCGAACCATAAGCTTCGGAATTATCCGGGAAAAATGTGAAAAAACGGTTAAAGCCGGTGATCTCTCTGCGCCCGGCCCTGGATTACCGGGCCCAGCGCAGAAAGATTCGGATCAACGGACGCTGCTGGTGAAACGGCTGGCACCGGGAAGCTCCAGCACCAGCTCATCGCCGACATTCAGCGGCCCAACCCCGACCGGCGTGCCGGTGAGGATCACATCGCCGGCCTGCAGGGAGAAACAACCGGCCATGTACTGGATCATCGGCACTATGGGGTTGAGCATGATGGCGCTGTTGCCGTCCTGGCGTACTTCACCGTTGATGGTCAGGCGAATGCCGATGTCGGTCAGGTCGGCGAAGGTGCTGCCCACCACAAAGGGCGCGATCACCGCCGCGCCGTCGAACGACTTGGCGATTTCCCAGGGCAGGCCCTTGGCTTTGAGTTCGGCCTGCTTGTCCCGCAGGGTCAGGTCCAGTGCCGGGGCAAAGCCGGAAATGGCATCCAGCACTTCTTCGCGGCTGGGTTTGGTGGAGAGCGGCTTGCCGATCAACACCGCGATTTCCGCTTCGTAGTGCACCGAACCACGCTCGGTGGGAATGGCGAACCCACCTTCCAGGGGCACCACACAACTGCCCGGCTTGATAAACAGCAGGGGTTCGGTAGGTACCGGGTTGTCCAGCTCCTTGGCGTGCTCGGCGTAGTTGCGACCGATGCACACCACCTTGCCCACCGGAAAATGGATCCGGGTACCGTCGACATACTGGTGCTGATAGCTCATTACCGACTCCTGCTTGTGTGCTTTATCTGGACACTACCCGGCTTCAGATCGCGAAGATCTTGCCCGGATTCATGATGCCGTTCGGATCGAACACTGCCTTGACCGCCTTCATGTACTCGATCTCCACCGGCGAGCGGCTGTAGGTCAGGTAATCACGCTTGGTCATGCCCACGCCGTGTTCCGCGGAAATCGAGCCGTTGTACTTCTCGACCGTCTCGAACACCCACTTGTTGACCGTCGCGCACTTGGCAAAGAACTCGTCCTTGCTCAGGTTGTCCGGCTTGAGGATGTTCAGGTGCAGGTTGCCGTCGCCGATGTGGCCGAACCAGACGATTTCGAAGTCCGGGTAATGCTTGCCGACGATGGCGTCGATTTCCTGAAGGAAGGCCGGGACTTTCGACACAGTGACCGAAATGTCGTTCTTGTACGGCGTCCAGTGGGAAATGGTCTCGGAGATGTATTCGCGCAGCTTCCACAGGTTGTGCAACTGGGTTTCGCTCTGGCTCATCACGCCGTCCAGCACCCAGCCCTGCTCGACACAGTGCTCGAAGGTTTCCAGGGCGTGGTTGGCCACTTCCTCGGTGGTGGCTTCGAACTCCAGCAGCGCATAGAACGGGCAGTCGGACTCGAACGGTGCCGGTACGTCGCCACGGGCCAGGACCTTGGCCAGGGCCTTGTCGGAGAAGAACTCGAAGGCCGTCAGATCCAGCTTGCCCTGGAAGGCGTGCAACACGGGCATGATCGAGTCGAAATCAGGGGTGCCCAGGACCATCGCCGTGAGGTTCTTCGGTGCCCGGTCCAGGCGCATGGTGGCCTCGACCACGAAGCCCAGGGTGCCCTCGGCGCCGATGAACAGCTGGCGCAAGTCATAGCCGGTGGCGTTCTTGATCAGGTCCTTGTTCAGCTCCAGCAGGTCGCCCTTGCCGGTGACCACCTTCATGCCGGCCACCCAATTGCGGGTCATGCCGTAGCGAATGACCTTGATCCCGCCGGCATTGGTACCGATATTGCCGCCAATCTGGCTGGAACCTGCAGAAGCGAAATCCACCGGGTAGTACAGGCCGTTTTCTTGCGCCAGGTTCTGCAACTGCTCGGTGACCACGCCCGGCTGGCACACCACGGTGCGGTCGGTCAGGTTCAGGTCGAGGATCTGGTTCATATAGTCGAAGGACACCACCACCTCGCCGTTGGCTGCCACCGCTGCCGCCGAAAGCCCGGTGCGACCGCCCGAAGGCACCAGCGCAACCTTGTGCTGATTGGCCCAGCGCACAATGGCCTGGACCTGCTCGATGGTTTTCGGAAACACGACGGCTGTCGGGGCCGGGGCGAAATGCTTGGTCCAATCCTTGCCGTAAGCATTCAGGGAGTCAGCGTCGGTCAGCACCTTGCCAGGCTCAACCAGGGTCTTCAGCTCATCAATCAGGGCAGGATTGGTCATCGACAGAACTCTCGAACAATTCATGGTCATCCTGAGAACGCTTCACGTCGCAGGAATGAGTGTTTAGCGGGGCGCGTATGCTAGCATACCGCCCCCGCAGGAGAGTGCCCAAGGGCCTTTCTGCGGTGTCGGCCCAGTGCCGCCCAGGTCAGCTCAAGCTGTCCACTTCCCTGCCATTTTTCTCCGGGACACAGGTTTACGCAGATGAGCAAGACTTCTCTCGATAAGAGCAAGATCAAGTTCCTTCTCCTCGAAGGCGTCCACCAATCCGCTGTCGACGTCCTCAAGGCCGCCGGCTACACCAGCATCGAGTACCTCACCGGTTCTCTGCCGGAAGCCCAGCTCAAGGAAAAGATCGCCGATGCACACTTCATCGGCATTCGCTCCCGCACTCAACTGACCGAAGAGATCTTCGACCACGCGAAGAAACTGGTCGCAGTGGGCTGCTTCTGCATCGGTACCAACCAGGTTGACCTGTCCGCCGCTCGCGAGCGCGGCATCGCGGTGTTCAACGCGCCGTACTCCAACACCCGTTCGGTTGCCGAGCTGGTGCTGGCCGAGGCCATCCTGCTGCTGCGCGGCATCCCCGAGAAAAACGCTTCCTGCCACCGTGGCGGCTGGATCAAGAGCGCGGCCAACTCCTTCGAAATCCGTGGCAAGAAGCTGGGTATCGTCGGCTACGGCTCCATTGGTACGCAGTTGTCGGTCCTGGCCGAAGGCCTGGGCATGCAGGTGTTCTTCTACGACACCGTGACCAAGCTGCCACTGGGCAACGCCACCCAGGTGGGCAACCTGCACGAACTGCTGGGCATGTCCGACATCGTCACCCTGCACGTGCCGGAAACCGCGGCCACCCAGTGGATGATCGGCGAGAAGGAAATCCGCGCCATCAAGAAGGGCGGCATCCTGATCAACGCCGCCCGCGGCACCGTGGTCGAGCTGGACGCCCTGGCGGACGCGATCAAGGACAAGCACCTGATCGGCGCGGCCATCGACGTATTCCCGGTGGAGCCGCGCTCCAACGACGAAGAGTTCGAAAGCCCGCTGCGCGGCCTGGACAACGTGATCCTGACCCCGCACATCGGCGGTTCCACCGCTGAAGCCCAGGCCAACATCGGCCTGGAAGTGGCAGAAAAACTGGTCAAGTACAGCGACAACGGTACCTCGGTGTCCTCGGTCAACTTCCCTGAAGTGGCGCTGCCGGCCCACCCGGGCAAGCACCGTCTGCTGCACATCCACGAGAACATTCCGGGCGTAATGAGCGAGATCAACAAGGTCTTCGCCGAAAACGGCATCAACATCTCCGGTCAGTTCCTGCAGACCAACGAGAAGGTCGGCTACGTGGTGATCGACGTCGACGCCGAGTACTCGGACCTGGCGCAAGAGAAGCTGCAGCACATCAACGGTACCATCCGTTGCCGCGTGCTGTTCTAAGCCTCGATTGCGGCACAAAAAAGGGAGCCCTCTGGGCTCCCTTTTTTATCGTGTTTACGATTATTTCACTGTTACTGTGATTTTCTTGGAAACGATCACCGGGTTGAAAGGCACGTGGTTCTTGTCCCCCAGTTCCAGTTGCAGGGTGTGCTTGCCGGGTGTCAGGGTCACTTCGGTTTCGGTCTGGGCCTTGCCGAAGTGCAGGTGGTTGGCGTCCATCGGGATCGGCAGGTTCTCGGCAGGCAACTGATCGACATCGATCAGCAGGTGATGGTGGCCGGTGTTGGCGGTCTGATCGCCCGCCGGAGCCAGGGCGATGCCTTCAACGCCGAACTTGACCTTGAAGGTCTTGTCCACGGTGGCCCCGTCGGCCGGGGAAACGATAGTCACCTTGGCGCCGGCAGGTGCCTCGGTACGCGGAATTTCCGCTGCACCGGCCAGCATCGAGGTTCCCAGCAACAGACCGGCCAAAGCAGCACGCGACATAAAAATTTTCATTATCTTCTCCAGTTTTTCCGCAAATCTTTTACGGTTATGACAACTTCGTGGCAATTCGTTGTCGAAGGCACTCAACACCTTAGCAAAGCGAGCCTGAACGGCGCATCGCTCATATAAATTCAAGGAGTGACCATGCGTTTCCTGCCTGGCCTGTTACTTTTGCTGCCCCTTGCGAGCACTTGCGCTCAAGCCGAACTGATGGACGATATCAATGACCGCGGCGAGCTGCGCATCGCCCTGGAAGCCGATACACCGCCCTTCAATTTCAAGGACGACGGCAAACTCACCGGTTTCGAGGTGGAGTTGGGGCAACTGCTGGCCAGTGAACTGGACGTACGCGCGGACTTCGTGGTGACCGAGGCCGCCGAACTGCTCCCGGGAGTGGAAAGCGGCAAGTTCGACGTGGCGATCAACCACATAGCAATGACCCCGGAACTCAAGGATCGTTTCGATTTCAGCGAACCCTACAGTTATTCCAGTGCGCAGTTGATTGTGCGCAAGGAAGAGCAGCGTCCGCTGTTTTCCCTGCAGGCCCTGCGCGGCCAGGCGCTGGGGGTGGCCCAGGGCAGCCAGTTCGTCGATCAGGCGCGGACTGTGGAAGGGATCAACCTGCGCAGCTACGCCGATGCCCAGCAGCCGATCAGGGACGTGGCGGACAAGCAGATCGACGCTGCCATCAGCGATCGCCTGCTGATTCCCTACGCCATTCGCGACAGCCGCCTGCCGGTGAAGGAAGGCGCCAAGGTCGGACCGACCCTGAGCCTGGCGATCCCCTTCCAGAAAGGTAACCCGGCGTTTCGCGCGAGCCTGGACAGCGCCTTGCAGCGGATCAAGGCCGACGGGCGCCTGATGGCCCTGTCGGAGAAATGGTTCGGCATGGACGCGAGCAAACCGCCGAAGGCCGAAGCCGGGCAGTAAACGACACAAGCTGCCTGGATTGACCTGTAGCCGCAGCCTGCGAACGGCCCGAAGGGCCCCAGGGGCTTCATGGCCGCCAGAGGTCGGCGGGAAATCGTCAAGCAAGGCCCTTAGGGCCTTTTCGCAGCCTCGCTAAAGCTCGGCAGCGGCTACGAGGACAATGCGGCCAGGGCGCTGGCGGCCTCGGGCAGTTGCAGCTCGCTGAAGACTTGCACCCCGTGCTGCTTGAGCAACGCGGCGGTGACGCCCTCCCCCGAAACCTTGACCCCGCTGAAGCTGCCGTCATAGGTCAGCAGGTTGCCGCAGGATGGGCTGTGGGCCTTGAGCACGGCAACGCGGATCCGGTGCTTTTCCACCAGCTCCAGGGCCTGGCGGGCGCCAGCCAGGAACTGGGCGCTGACATCTTCACCTTCGCAGGTCATCACCGGTGCCCGGCCCTCGAGCACATCGGCACCCTGCCCGCCGGGGATCTCCGCCGGCGCCCGTGGCGTGGGCAACCCCCCAGCAACCTCCGGACACAAGGCAACCACTCGTCCCTCTTGCTGCCAGGCGGCCAGTTGATCGAACGGGCCGCTGGCACCGCCGTCGTAGCGTACGCGGTGGCCCAACAGGCAGCGGCTGACCAGGATCTTGTGCATATTCAGAACGGCTCGTTACCACGGCGCCGGAACCAGCCGGTCAGGGACAGGCGCTCCCGGGTCGCGGGCATGACTTCATGGGGGACTTCGCCGGAAAGAAACACCACCAGCCGCCCCCCGACAGGGACTACATCGTATTGCCCCCGGTCATTGAGGTACATGCGCAATTGCCCGCCCTGCTCGGGCAGCCACTCCTCATTGAGGTAGACCACCGCCGAGACCATGCGCCGGTCGTCATCGCGAAAGCGATCCACGTGGCGCTTGTAGAAGGCTCCCGGCGGGTACATCGCGAAATGGCATTCGAAATCTTCAAGCCCGAGGAACAGGCCTCGGTTCAGAGCCTCGCGCAGGCTGTCCATCAGTTCCAGGTAGCTATCGCAGGCCTGGGCCTGACCGGGCTCGAGCCACTGGATATGGTCGCCGCGTATACCCTCGCGGATCTCCTGGGCCGGCCCGCGTCCTACCGCCGCCGGCGCCAGTTCACCTTCAGCCGCACGTTTACGGCACTCAGCCGCCAGTTCGAGGGTCAGAGCCTCGGACAGGAAGACATTTTGCTGCGACCAGCCACAGGCGGCCAGGTCGTCGACAATGTTCAACAACAGCGGATGATCAGAGGGTATTTGCATGGCGCGCATAGTATCCAGCCTCAGAAAAATCTGACAGAGCCGCAGAGCGGAGGATGAAGCATTTTTTTCAATGGGCTTACACATCATCGGTTTGCCGAGGGATGCTGATACGAATTCTCGACAACCACCCTCTTGCCCCGGAGAATAGTCGCCTGCTGACAGGAGTCCTTATGCGCCGTTTGCTTTTCTCACTGTTGATCTTCTGCGCCTTGCCTGCCTGGGCAGACAGCCACGACCAGTTGTACCAGGTCGCCGGTTGGGCGCAACAGCGCGCGCATTTCAACGATGCCCTCAGCGCCGCCCAGCAGCGCTACCAGAGCAGCCTGCCGCCGGCGGTCTATCAAGCCCTGGTGGACAACAGCAACCAGCGCTTCGCACCCCAGGCCGTGGACCGTCGCGCCGAGGCCCAACTGCGGCAGAACCTGGCGGACCCCGCACCGGCCCTGGCCTTCTTCCAGTCGCCCCTGGGCCGCAAGATCGTCGCCGCCGAACTGCTGGCGACCCGCCGCGACCAGCTGGCCAAGAACGCCCAGGGCCTGCCGAAGATGCAGGCCAGCGACAACCGCCAGTTGATCATCGGCCACCTGGCCCAGGCCCTGCCGGCCCGGGAAGCGGGTGCAGAGGTGAGCCTGGCGATTGCCGGTGTCGCCGCCGACAGCCTGAGCCAGATGATTCCCGGCCTGCTGGGGGGCGGCCAGGCCCAGGGCATGCTCAACGGCCAGCGCCAGCGGCTGATGCAGCAGATCGGCAACGACCTGAACAACACCTTGCTATACGTCTATCGGGATCTGTCCGACACGGAGCTGGAAGAGTTCGCCACCTTCGCCGAATCCAGCGAAGGCAAGGCCTACTACCAGGCCGCCCTGGCAGCGATTCGCGCAGGCCTGGCGGTCGGCCAGAGCACTTCCAGCCTCGCCCCCTGACCCGGCAACTCGCCTGTGACCGCTGCCGAGCCCGCAGGCCCTTGCCTGGCAATCGCCTGACGAGCCTGCAGTAGCCTTGGGCTCTTGCGTCCCTTCGGGCCGTTCGCAGCCTGCGGCAGCGGCTGCACCAATCTCTAGAGGTGCTGGGTCAGAAAGGCGAAGTACTGATCGCGATACAACGGGATTTCATTGGCCAGGTGGTGCCGCGCATCGGGCAGCATCAACAACTCGGGCGCGGCAAACTTGCCACGAATCACCTGCAGATTGTGCTGCCAGTCCACGGTCATGTCCGCATCCCCCTGAACGATCAACGGCTGCCTGGAACTGCGGGGCGCCGCCTCCAGGCGCTTGATCCAGCGCGACAGCGCTCCCACCCAGGCCGTCGGCAAGCGTTGCGGCTGCAACGGGTCGACCTGCAGGAACGCGAGGAAATCCGGGTCGTTGGAGTTTTCACTGAAGCGCCGGGCAATGCCGGTGACGAAGGGCCGCAGCGCGTAATAACTAAGCATCGACCAGCCCCAGGCCCGCGGCCGCACCAGCGGCGAGAGCAGCATCACCTGGCCCTGGGCCGGGCTCTCGGCGCCCTGGTTGAGCAGGTGGTCCATGATGATCGCGCCGCCGGTGCTTTGCCCGAACAGGTGCCAGGGCTCGGGGAGTTCCAGGGACCGGGCCTCGGCGAACAGGCCTTGCAGCACCCGCTGGTAAACCGCGAAATCATCGATACTGGCCCGCTCGCCACTGGAAAGGCCGTGCCCGGGCAGGTCGCAGGAAATCACCACGAAACGCCGTTGCAGCGCCCACTCGATCACATGCCGGTACAAGCCCATGTGGTCGTAGAAGCCGTGGAACAGAAACAGCGTGGCCCGTGGCTGCTCCGGCCACCAGACCTGGCTCACCACTTCATAGCCGTCCACCTGGAAACGCCCCATGCGGCTACGCGGCACCAGCGCCCGCCCGGCGAAATCCAGCCCATAGAAGCGCTGGTAGGCCTGCCCCTCCACCGACAAAGGCTGCCCGGCGACCAGAGGTTGCAGGCTGGCACGCAGGTGGTCGGGGTCGAAAGTGGCGGGCATAGAGAATTCCAAAGCGGGGGTACCGGCGACAAAACGTGCTTTCTGGGCCTGCGATATTCATCTGTCGCGGCAAGCATGGCAAGCTACGCGACCTTCGAGGACCGATCTTAATGCGCCAGTCTTACCGCACGCCCCTGCTTGCCAGCCTGCTCGTCCTGATCTGCGCCGTGGTGCTGTGGAACGCCTACGAATGGTTCCAGGGCCGCTATCTGCGGGCGTTCAGCGAGCACACCGCGATGTTCTCCGGCGACCCGTTGCAACTGCCCGCCGAACTGGCCGGCCCCGGGGCGATCCGCCTGGTGCATTTCTGGGACCCGGCCTGCCCCTGCAATGTCGGTAACCAGCAGCACCTGGCCGAGCTGATCGAAACCTATGGCCCGCGGGGCGTGGAGTTCTATGCCGTACAGAAGCCCGGCAGCCACGGCCAGCTACCCGCCACCCTGAGCCGCCTGAAGCACCTCGACAACCTGCCCGGAGCGGAACAGATCCCCGCCAGCCCGGCAGTGGCGATCTGGGACCGCAACGGCAAGCTGGCCTACTTCGGCCCCTACAGCGAAGGCCTGACCTGCAATTCCAGCAACAGCTTCATCGAGCCCATCCTCCAGGCCCTTGAGGACAATCGCCCGATCAGCGCCACCCACACCCTGGCCATCGGCTGCTACTGCCCCTGGCCGGCCGAACAAGGCATTCGCGACTAATCAAGGACTGCCTCCTGCGCGGGGCCCCTGACTTGTGCTAAATCTCTGCAGCTCTCCCAAGGCGACATTGAATACAACAACAGCAAGGAGCCCGCATGAAACGCAGCCTGACCGTCGTCGCCGTACTGATCCTCGCCCTGCTGGCAGGGCTTGCCGGCTACCTGTACAGCAAGCAGCCGACGCGTCAGGGCCAGGTCGAGCTCAATGGCCTGCAAGGCTCGGTCACCGTGCGTTACGACGAACGCGGGGTGCCGCACATTCGCGCCGAAAACGAAGCCGACCTGTACCGCGCCCTGGGCTACGTGCACGCCCAGGACCGGCTGTTCCAGATGGAAGTGCTGCGGCGCCTGTCCCGGGGCGAGCTGGCAGAGGTGCTGGGGCCCAAGCTAGTGGACACCGACAAACTGTTCCGCAGCCTGCGGATTCGCGAACGGGCCGACAGCTATATCGCCGGGCTCGACCATCAGTCACCCGCCTGGAAGGCCCTGGAAGCCTATCTGGACGGCATCAACCAGTATCAGGACAGCCACGCCAGCCCCATCGAGTTCGACGTCCTGGGCATCCACAAGCGGCCTTTCACCGCAGAAGACACCGTCAGCGTCGCCGGTTTCATGGCCTACAGCTTTGCCATGGCCTTTCGCACCGAGCCGCTGCTGACCTACATCCGCGACGAGCTGGGCAATGACTACCTGAAGGTGTTCGACCTCGACTGGCAGCCCAAGGGCGTGCTGGCCAAGGGCAAGACCCCACCTTCAGCGCCACTGGCCGCCGTCGACTGGCAGGGCCTGGGCCGAATCGCCCGCCTGAGCCAGCAAGCCCTGGAAGAAGCCGGGCTGCCGCAATTCGAGGGCAGCAATGCCTGGGTGGTTTCCGGCTCGCGGACCAAGAGCGGCCGCGCGCTGCTGGCCGGCGACCCGCATATCCGCTACTCGCTGCCGTCGGTGTGGTACGAGGCCCAGCTCTCGGCCCCTGGCTTTGAACTCTACGGTCATCACCAGGCCCTGGTGCCCTTCGCCTTCCTCGGCCACAACCTGGACTTCGGCTGGAGCCTGACCATGTTCCAGAACGATGACCTCGACCTGATCGCCGAAAAGGTCAACCCGGAGAACCCCAATCAGGTCTGGTTCCACGACAAGTGGGTGGACCTGATCACCAGCGAGCAGCAGATCGCCGTCAAGGGCCAGGCCCCGGTGACCCTGACCCTGCGCCAGTCGCCCCACGGCCCGATCATCAACGACATGCTCGGCACCACCGTGGGCAAGGCGCCGATCGCCATGTGGTGGGGTTTCCTGGAAACCCCGAACCCGATCCTCGACGGCTTCTACCAGCTCAACCGCGCAGACACCCTGGCCAAGGTCCGCGCTGCGGCCGCCAAGGTCCATGCACCGGGCCTGAACATCGTCTGGGCCAACGCCAAGGGCGACATCGGCTGGTGGGCGGCGGCGCTCCTGCCCAAGCGCCCGGCGGGGGCCAAGCCGGCCTTCATCCTCGATGGCAGCACCAGCCTGGCGGACAAGGAAGGCTTCTACCCCTTCAGCGCCAACCCCCAGGAAGAGAACCCGGCCCGGGGCTATATCGTCTCGGCCAACTTCCAGCCGGTATCCCCCACCGGCATGGAGATCCCCGGCTACTACAACCTGGCCGACCGTGGTCAGCAACTGGATCGGCAGCTCAGCGACAAGAGCCAGAAATGGGACCTGGAGAACACCCAGAAACTGCAGTTGGGCACCACCACCGCCTACGGGCCGCGCCTGCTGGCGCCGCTGTTGCCGGTGTTGCGTGAAGTGGTCAGCGACCCCGAGGAACTGAAGCTGGTGGAGCAACTGGCGAAATGGCAGGGCGACTATCCGCTGGAATCCACCAGCGCGACGCTGTTCAACCAGTTCCTGTTCAACCTGGCCGATGCCACTTTCCATGAAAAACTCGGCGACGCCTATTTCGACGCCCTGATCCAGGCCCGGGTGGTGGACGCCGCCCTGCCCCGACTGGCGGCGGACCCCGACTCGCCCTGGTGGGACAACCGCACCACGCCCCAGCGCGAAAGCCGCGCCGACACGGTCAAGCTGGCCTGGCGCGCCAGTATCGACCACCTGCGCCTGACCCTGGGCGCCAACCCGGCGCAATGGCGCTGGGGCCAGGCCCACACGCTGACCCACGGCCACCCGCTGGGCATGCAGAAGCCCCTGGACCGACTGTTCAACGTCGGCCCCCTGGACGCCCCCGGTAGCCACGAGGTGCCGAACAACCTCACCGCCAAGATCGGCCCGGCGCCCTGGTCAGTAGTCTACGGGCCCTCGACCCGGCGCATCATCGACTTCGCCGACCCGGCCCACAGCCTGACCATCAACCCGGTGGGCCAGAGTGGCGTGCTGTTCGACAAGCACTACGACGATCAGGCCGAAGCCTATATCGAAGGGGTCTACCAGCAGGCGCACTTCAGCGACGAGGAAGTCACCGCCAACACCCGCAGCACCCTGAAGCTGCTGCCGGCACGCCCCCGGGTCCCCGCGCCCTGACCAGCGGCGGGTGTAGAAGCGAGCTGACCAGCGAAGAGGCCCGCAAGCCCTGCACTCCGCTGAAGGACGCCTTCGCCGGCAAGCCGGCTCCTACAAGGGTACGGTGCTGAAGTTCAGGCGGAACTGTTGCGGGGTCAGCCCCAGGCGCCGGTTGAACACGCTGCGCATGTGCTGGGCATCGCGAAAACCGCAGGCGTAGGCCACGGTCTTGAGCGGCGCCGCGCTGCGTTCGAGCATCCCCCGCGCCGCATCCATCCGCGCGCCTTCGACAAATTCCGCCGGAGTCACCCCCGCTTCTCGAACGAACACTCGGGCAAAATTGCGCGGGCTCATGTTCACCGCCCGGGCCAGCTCGGCAATGCTCAGGTCCGCCTGCAACCGGTCCTGCACATGCTGCTGGACCCGAGCCACGGTGGAGGTGGTCTCAGCCTGGGGCAGCAGAAACGGGCTGAACTGCGACTGCCCCCCCGTGCGCTGGGTGAACACCACCAGACGCTTGGCCACGCTCAGGGCCACCCCCGCACCATGATCCTGGGCCAACAGGTACAGCGACAGGTCGATGCCGGCGGTGACCCCCGCCGAAGTGAACAGCCTGCCGTCCTGGACGTACAGTCGATCAGCCTCGACCCGGGTGCCCGGGCACAGCGCAGCCAGCGCCGGTGCATCGCTCCAGTGGGTGGTCACCGTGCGCCCTTCCAGCAACCCGGCCCGGGCCAGGATGAACGCGCCGTTGCAGATCGAGCCGAAGCCCTTGGCCCGGGCGCAGGCCTCGCGCAGCCAGGCGTAGAAGGCCGGGCTGAACTGGCTGCCAGGCACCTGCGGGCCGCCCGCCACCAGCAACAAGTCAAAGGGCTCCAGGGCCTGGGTGAAGGAACAATGGGCCTGCAACAGCAGGCCATTGGAACAGGCCTGCGCCCCAGCCTCGACGCCAATCACCCGCAAGCGGTAATGATCCTCGGCCGGCAGAAACCGGTTGGCTTCGCAAAACACATCCATGGGCCCGGTGACATCGAGGGCCTGGACACCCGGAAAAACCAGCACGGCAACGCTTCTACCCATGGCGCAAACAGCCCTCAATGACCCGCGCCCGGCAACCCCGAGCGGCGGGCAATTGTCGCAAGCAAAGCTCGGGGGAACATAGCACTGGCAGGAAATGCACGCAGGTTGGCCGGGATCGCAGCCCCGGTGCGATTGTGGGCCGAAAGGGCCGGTAACAGACTGAAGGCTCCAGCGCCAGAACGGCGCCCGCCACGAGGAACGCCCCATGAGCTCCACCATCGCCGGGATCCGGATACCCGACAGCGCCCTGGCCCGGGCCACCACCGAGTACATCCGCGATGTCGAATCCGACCTGCTTTATCACCACTCGCGCCGGGTGTTCCTGTTCGGCGCCCTGAGCGGCGAACGCCGGCAGCTGGCTTACGACCCGCAGTTGCTCTACGTCGGCGCCATGTTCCACGACCTGGGGTTGGTGGAGGGCCTGCGCAGCGCCGACCAGCGCTTCGAAGTCGACGGCGCCAACGCCGCACGCGACTTTCTCCAGCCCTACGGCCTCAGCGCCGACGATATCGAGCAGGTCTGGCTGTCCATCGCCTTGCACACCACCCCAGGCATCCCCCAGCACCTGCGCCCTACCGTGGCCCTGGTCACCGCCGGGGTCGAGATGGATGTGCTGGGCATCGACTACGCCGCGTTCCCCGCGGCCCAGCGTGAAGCCGTGGTCCACGCCCACCCGCGCGGTGAAGGCTTCAAGGAATGCATCATCTGCGCCTTCGCCGACGGCCTGCGCCATCGCCCGCAAACCACCTTCGGCAACGTCAAGACCGACGTCCTGGCCGACCAGCAGCCAGGGTTCAAGGCGTTGAATTTCGTCGAGGTGATTCGCCGTTCACCCTGGCAATCCTGACCCACCACCTCCACTGCAGGAGCTGGCTGGCCAGCGAAGAGACCCGCAAGCCCAATCCGCTTGTGGAGGGTGCTTGCCCCGGCAAGGGCCAATAAAAAACCTCGCTCCCGGAAACCGGGGCGAGGTTTTTTGATGACACAACCGCAACTCAGGCGGTTTCCGGCGCCTGGGCCCGACGCACGTCCGGCTGTTTCCAGGAGTCGGCAGCGCTTTCCTCGATGGCCTGCTGGATCGCCCGCTTGCGGGCTTCTTCGGCGCGCCGGCTGAAGAACCAGACCAGGAAGGTCACCAGGGACACCGCCAGCAGGATCAGGCTGGCCACGGCGTTGATCTCCGGCTTCACCCCCAGGCGCACCGCCGAGAACACTTCCATCGGCAAGGTGGTGGAACCCGGGCCGGAAACGAAGCTGGCCAGTACCAGGTCATCCAGGGACAGGGCGAAGGACATCATGCCGCCGGCCGCCAGCGAAGGCGCGATCATCGGGATGGTGATCAGGAAGAACACCTTCCACGGCCGCGCGCCCAGGTCCATGGCCGCCTCTTCGATGGACAGGTCCAGCTCACGCAGGCGGGCCGACACCACCACTGCCACATAGGCGGCGCAGAACGTGGTGTGGGCGATCCAGATGGTGACGATGCCGCGCTCCTGAGGCCAGCCGACCGCCTGGGCCATGGCCACGAACAGCAGCAGCAAGGAAAGACCGGTGATCACTTCCGGCATCACCAGCGGCGCGGTGACCAGGCCACCGAACAGGGTACGACCCTTGAAGCGGGTGATCCGGGTCAGCACGAACGCCGCCAGGGTGCCCAGTGCCACCGCCGCTACAGCGGTGTAACAGGCGATTTCCAGGGAGCGCATCACCGAGCCCATCAGTTGCTGGTTATCCAGCAGGCCGATGTACCACTTGATTGACCAGCCGCCCCACACCGTCACCAGCTTGGAGGCGTTGAACGAGTAGATCACCAGGATCAGCATCGGCAGATAGATGAACAACAGGCCGAGCACCAGCATCAGGCTGGAGAAACTGAAGCGCTTCATTCCTTGCCCTCCATTTCCTTGGCCTGACTGCGGTTGAACAGGATGATCGGCACAATCAGGATCGCCAGCATCACCACCGCCAGGGCGGATGCCACCGGCCAGTCACGGTTGTTGAAGAACTCTTGCCACAGCACCTTGCCGATCATCAGGGTTTCCGGACCGCCCAGCAGTTCCGGAATCACGAACTCACCCACCACCGGGATGAACACCAGCATGCAGCCGGCGATGATGCCGTTCTTGGACAGCGGCACGGTGATTTTCCAGAAGCTGTTGAAGGTGCTCGAACCCAGGTCGGCCGCGGCCTCCAGCAGGCTGGTGTCGTGTTTCACCAGGTTCGCGTACAGCGGCAGGATCATGAACGGCAGGTAGGAATAGACCACCCCGATATACACCGCGATGTTGGTGTTGAGGATCTGCAGCGGCTCGTTGATCCAGCCCATGGACATCAGGAAGCCATTGAGCAGGCCGTTGTTGCTGAGGATGCCCATCCAGGCATAGACGCGGATCAGGATCGCGGTCCAGGTCGGCATCATGATCAGCAGCACCAGCACCGTCTGCAATTCCTTGCGGGCACTGGCGATGGCGTAGGCCATCGGGTAGCCGATCAGCAGGCAGAGGATGGTGCTGAAGAACGCCATCTTCAGCGAGCCGAGGTAGGCGGCGATATAGAGTTCGTCGTCGCCGAGCATCGCGTAGTTGCCCAGGTTCAGCAGCAACTGCAGCTTCTGGTCGACGTAGCTGTAGATCTCGGTGTACGGCGGAATGGCCACGTCCGCTTCGGCGAAGCTGATCTTCAGGACGATGAAGAACGGCAGCATGAAGAACAGGAACAGCCAGATGAACGGAACCCCGATGACCAGCTGACGGCCACCGGGAATTATTCGATTGAGTCGGCGCTTGAGCTTTCGCATGTTCATGAGCGCAGTACCACGCCGCTGTCGTCTTCCCACCAGACGTAGACCTGGTCACCCCAGGTCGGCCGCGCACCACGGCGCTCGGCGTTGGCGACGAAGGATTGCACCAGTTTGCCGCTCGGCAGCTCGACGTAGAACACCGAGTGGCCGCCCAGGTAGGCAATGTCGTGGACCTTGCCGCTGGACCAGTTGTACTCGCAGGTCGGCATCTCGGCAGTCACCAGGAGCTTCTCCGGGCGGATCGCGTAGGTCACCGATTTGTCCTGCACCGAAGTGCTGATGCCGTGGCCGACATAGATGCTGCGGTCCAGGTCCTTGCAGGTGATCAGCGCGTGGCCCTCGGCATCGTCCACCACTTCACCCTCGAAGATGTTGACGTTGCCGATGAATTCGCAGACCAGGCGGCTGACCGGGGTCTCGTAGATGTCGATCGGGCTGCCGATCTGGGCGATCCAGCCCAGGTGCATGATGGCGATGCGTTCGGCCATGGTCATGGCCTCTTCCTGGTCGTGGGTCACCATTACGCAGGTCACGCCCACGCGCTCGATGATCTCCACCAGCTCCAGTTGCATCTGTGAGCGCAGCTTCTTGTCCAGGGCGCCCATGGGCTCGTCCAGCAAGAGCAGCTTGGGACGCTTGGCCAGGGAACGGGCCAGGGCCACGCGCTGGCGCTGGCCGCCGGAGAGCTGGTGCGGCTTGCGCTTGGCGTACTGGCTCATCTGCACCAGCTTGAGCATCTCTGCCACCCGGGCGTCGATCTCGGCGGCAGGGATCTTGTCCTGCTTGAGGCCGAAGGCGATGTTCTGGGCCACGGTCATGTGGGGGAACAGGGCGTAGGACTGGAACATCATGTTGATCGGCCGCTCGTAGGGCGGCATGTCAGTGATGTCTACACCATCGAGGAAGATTCGCCCCTCCGTTGGCCGTTCGAAGCCGGCCAGCATCCGCAGCAAGGTGGACTTGCCTGAACCCGAACCGCCGAGCAGGGCGAAGATCTCGCCCTTCTTGATTTCCAGGGACACATCGTCCACGGCAACCGTCTCGTCGAACTTCTTCGTGACCCGGTCGATTTTGACCAGCACCTGCTTAGGTGTCTGGTCGCCCTCGAGGGCTTTCTTATAGGCGCCGGAGGCAACTGCCATTTGCGAAACTCCCAACAAAATTTGCAGCCCGCCCCATGCGGGCGGACCTTGGATAGTTTGAGCCTGTGGAACTATTTACCCGTCTTGACCTTGGTCCAGCTGCGGGTCATCAAGCGTTGGATATTGGGTGGCAACTCGGTGGACACGTAGGTCTTGTCGAGCACTTCCTGCGGTGGGTAGACCGCTTCGTCGGTGCGGATGGACTGCTCCATCAGCTTGTCCGACCCGGGGTTGGGGTTGGCATAACCGACATAGTCACTGACCTGAGCGATCACTTCAGGTTGCAGCAAATAGTTGATGAAGGCGTGGGCCTGCTTGACGTTGGTCGAATCCTTGGGGATCGCCAGCATGTCGAACCACAGGGCACCGCCCTCCTTCGGAATCGCATAGGCGATGTTCACACCCTTGCCGGCATCGGCGGCCCGGGCCTTGGCCTGGAACACATCGCCGGAAAACCCGATGGCCACGCAGATATTGCCGTTGGCCAGGTCCGAGATGTACTTGGACGAATGGAAGTAGGTCACGTAGGGGCGTACCGCCAGCAGCGTGGCCTCGGCCTTCTTGTAGTCCTGGGGGTTGGTGCTGTTGGCGTTCAGGCCCAGGTAGTTGAGGACCGTGGGCATCATCTCGTCGGCGGAGTCGAGGAAGGCCACGCCGCAGCTGTTGAGCTTCTTGATGTTCTCCGGCTCGAACAGCACGCTCCAGGAATCGATCTTGTCCACGCCCAGGGCGGCCTTGACCTTGTCGACGTTGTAGCCGATGCCGTTGGTACCCCACAGGTACGGCACCGCGTACTGGTTGCCCGGATCGTTCATTTCCAGACGCTTGAGCAGTACCGGGTCAAGGTTCGAATAGTGGGTCAGCAGGCTCTTGTCGAGCTTCTGGAAAGCCCCGGCCTTGATCTGCTTGCCCAGGAAGTGGTTGGACGGCACGACCACGTCATAACCGGTACGGCCGGCCAGCAACTTGCCTTCCAGGGTTTCATTGGAATCGAATACGTCATACACCGGCTTGATACCGGTGGCCTTTTCAAACTCGGCCAGGGTGTTCTGACCGATGTAATCGGACCAGTTATAAATATGCACGGTCGGTGCAGCCTGGACGCCAGCCATCAGCGTCAGGCCGGCGGCGGCCAGCATGGCTTTGCGAAATAAAGAAATAGGCAAGTGGAGGTCCTCTTAAATAGTTGGGCCCAAGTTGCCCCGCGCTACCTGACAGCCTCCAAGCTGCCCAGCAACAAAACCGGCGCGCAACTTACCCTCGATAAACCAATCCAGCAAAACTTTCTGTCATTTAATTGTTTCCTGTTGCCGCCCTCGCCACGACGACGGCAACAGGGAGTGCTGCAAATCGGCTTATTTGCCGGATTTGATCTTGGTCCAGCTGCGGGTCAGGATGCGCTGGGTCGCGGCCGGCAGGTCGGCGATCGCGTACAGCTTGGCCTGCACCTCAGCTGGCGGGTAGACGCCCGGGTCGCTGGTGATGTCTTTATCGACCAATGGGGTTGCAGCCGCGTTACCGTTGGGGAAACGCACGGCGTTGGTGATTTCGGCCATGACTTCAGGCTTTTGCAGGAAGGTCATGAACTTGTAGGCGCCTTCGACGTTTTCCGCGTCTTTGGGGATGGCCACCATGTCATAGAAGCTGCCAGCACCCTCTTTGGGGATGTTGTAGCTGACCTTGACCTTGTCACCGGCTTCGGCGGCACGGGCCTTGGCCTGGTAGATGTCGCCCGAGTAACCCACGGCGACGCAGATGTTGCCATTGGCCAGGTCGGAGATGTACTTGGAGGAGTGGAAGTAGGCGATCGAAGGACGGATCTTGAGGAACAGCGCTTCGGCTTCAGCCAGTTGCTTCTTGTCCTGGCTGTCGGTCGGGTAGCCCAGGTAGTGCAGCGCCACCGGAATCATCTCGGTTGGCGAATCGAGGAAGCTGACGCCGCAGGCCTTCAGCTTCTCAGCGTTCTCAGGCTTGAACAGCAGGTCCCAGGAGTTGGTCGGTGCATCGGCACCCAGCGCGGCCTTGACCTTCTCGGCGTTGAAGCCGATACCGATCGAGCCCCACATGTAAGGGAAGGCATGCTTGTTGCCCGGGTCGCTCACCGAAACCGCCTTGAGCAGCGATTCGTTGAGGTTCTTCCAGTTCGGCAACTTGGAGCGGTCCAGTTCCTGGTAGACACCGGCCTTGATCTGCTTGGCCAGGAAGTTGTTGGAAGGCACCACAACGTCATAACCGGACTT
The DNA here is from genome assembly GCF_059418825.1 of Pseudomonas sp. GW821-FHT07F01. Classification (NCBI taxonomy): domain Bacteria; kingdom Pseudomonadati; phylum Pseudomonadota; class Gammaproteobacteria; order Pseudomonadales; family Pseudomonadaceae; genus Pseudomonas; species Pseudomonas sp. GW821-FHT07F01. Next base: position 459,617 of record NZ_JBWKQO010000003.1, on the reverse strand, counting down.
GCCGGCGAGCAACTTGGCTTCCAGGGTTTCATTGCTGTCGAACACGTCGTAAACAACCTTGATGCCCGACTCGGCTTCAAACTTCTTGATAGTGTCCGGCGCGATGTAATCGGACCAGTTGTAAACGTGCAGCACTTTATCGTCCGCTTGTGCCGCCGCCGCCATCACGCCCATCAGGGACATGGCGAGGAGGGTCTTGCCAGCTAACTTCATACCTAATGCCTTCATGCGTAATGCTCCAATTATTCTTTTTAACCACTCGCTCAGCGGCCAATATCCGGGCAACCAAAACGGCGGGTAGTCTGGCAAGATCCAAGGCCGGCTTTCAAGAAAAGACCAGGCTTTTACATCTGCTTTGAACGCAGTGCCCGCAAGCACCGCGCTCAAAGCCTAGCACTCAGCCCTCGAGCACACTCAAGGTCAGGTCCAGACACTTGCGCGCCTTGGCCACCAGCTCGTCGATCTCCGCCTCGCTGATCACCAGGGGCGGCGCAATGATCATGGTGTCACCCACCGCGCGCATGATCAGGCCGTTGTCGAAGCAGAACTGCCGGCAGATCATGCCCACGCCTCGGCCTTCGTAACGCGCCCGGGTGGCCTTGTCCTTGACCAGTTCGATGGCCCCCAGCAGCCCTACCCCGCGAACCTCGCCCACCAGCGGGTGGTCGCTCAACTCGCGCAGACGTTTCTGCAAATACGGTGCCGCTTTTTCATGGGCGCGCTGGATAATTTTCTCTTCGCGCATGATGCGGATGTTTTCCAGGGCCACGGCAGCGGCCACCGGGTGCCCGGAATAGGTGAAACCGTGGTTGAAGTCGCCGCCCTCGTTGAGCACCGCCACCACTTCGTCGCGCACGATCAGCCCACCCATGGGGATATAGCCGGAGGTCAGGCCCTTGGCGATGGTCATCATGTCCGGCTTGAGGTCGTAGAAATCGCTACCGAACCACTCACCGGTGCGCCCGAAGCCACAGATCACTTCATCAGCGACGAACAGGATGTCGTACTTGGCAAGGATTTCCTTGATCCGCGGCCAGTAGCTGTCCGGCGGCACGATCACGCCACCGGCGCCCTGGATCGGTTCGGCGATAAAGGCCCCGACATTGTCCACGCCCAGTTCGAGGATCTTCTCTTCGAGCTGGTTGGCGACCCAGATACCGAACTCTTCGGGGCTCATGTCGCCGCCTTCGGCGAACCAGTAAGGCTGCGGGATATGGACGATACCCGGGATCGGCAAGTCGCCCTGCTCGTGCATGTAGGTCATGCCGCCGAGGCTGGCACCGGCCACAGTGGAACCGTGGTAGCCATTGACCCGGCTGATGATGGTTTTCTTGTTCGGCTGGCCCTTGATTGCCCAATAGTGGCGGACCATGCGCAGCATGGTGTCGTTGCCTTCGGAGCCGGAACCGGTGAAGAACACGTGGTTCATGCCTTCTGGCGCGATATCGGCGATCGCCTTGGACAGCTCCAGCACCGGGGGGTGGGCAGTCTGGAAGAACAGGTTGTAATAGGGCAGTTCGCGCATTTGCTTGCTGGCGGCTTCCGCCAGTTCGTCACGGCCATAGCCGATGGCTACGCACCACAGGCCGGCCATGCCGTCGAGAATCTGATTGCCTTCACTGTCCCAGAGGTACACACCCTTGGCATGGGTGATGATCCGCGGGCCCTTTTCCTTCAGTTGCTTGAAGTCACTGAACGGTGCCAGGTGGTGATCACTGCTGAGGGTTTGCCACTCGCGGGTTTGCGGGTTTTTATGAGTCATCAATCTCTCCTTAGTGTCAGTGAAGGCGCCACTGGCGGGCAGTGGCGCCCGGCGGATCAGACGGCGAACAACAGGAACTCCCGCTCCCACGAACTGATCACGCGCTTGAAGTTTTCGTGCTCGGCCCGCTTCACCGCGACATAGCCGGTGATGAACTTCTGGCCCAGGTACTTCTCGATGGTCTTGCTGTTTTCCATACGCTCCAGCGCGTCTTCGATGGTCAGTGGCAGGCGCAGGTTGCGGCGCTCGTAGCCACGGCCCACCACGGGCGCGCTCGGGTTGTGGCCTTCGACCATGCCGATGTAGCCACACAGCAGGCTGGCGGCGATGGCCAGGTACGGGTTGGCGTCGGCGCCCGGCAGGCGGTTTTCCACGCGACGGTTCTGTGGCCCGGCATCCGGCACCCGCAGGCCCACGGTGCGGTTCTCTTCGCCCCACTCGACGTTCACCGGCGCCGAGGTATCGGGCAGGAAACGACGGAACGAGTTGACGTTGGGGGCGAACAGCGGCAGCAGCTCGGGAATGAACTTCTGCAAACCACCGATGTGGTTGAGGAACAGCTGGCTCATGGTCCCGTCTTCATTGGAGAAGACGTTCTTGCCGGTGTTGATGTCGATGATGCTCTGGTGCAGGTGCATGGCGCTGCCGGGCTCGCCGGTCATGGGCTTGGCCATGAAGGTGGCGGCCACGTCGTGCTTGAGCGCGGCTTCGCGCATGGTGCGCTTGAACACCAGGATCTGGTCGGCCAGGGACAGGGCATCGCCGTGACGGAAGTTGATCTCCATCTGCGCCGTGCCGTCCTCGTGGATCAGCGTGTCCAGGTCCAGCTCCTGCAGTTCGCACCAGTCATAGACGTCTTCGAACAGCGGGTCGAATTCGTTCGCAGCCTCAATGGAGAACGACTGGCGCCCGGTCTCCGGGCGGCCGGAGCGGCCGATCGGCGGCTGCAACGGGTAGTCCGGATCGTCGCTGCGCTTGGTCAGGTAGAACTCCATCTCCGGCGCCACGATGGGCTGCCAGCCGTGGTCGGCGTAGAGTTTCAGGACCTTCTTCAGGACGTTGCGCGGCGACAGCTCGATGGGGTTGCCCTGCTTGTCGTAGGTGTCATGGATCACCTGGGCAGTAGGCTCGATGGCCCAGGGCACAAGGTACACCGCGTTCTGGTCCGGGCGGCAGACCATGTCGATGTCGGCCGGGTCCAGCAGTTCGTAATAGATGTCGTCTTCGACATAGTCGCCGGTCACGGTCTGCAGCAGCACGCTCTCGGGCAGGCGCATGCCTTTTTCGGCAATGAACTTGTTGGTCGGCGAGATCTTGCCCCGGGTGATCCCGGTCAAATCGCCGATCATGCATTCGACTTCTGTGATCTTGTGGTCTTTCAACCAATCGGTGAGCTGGTCGAGGTTGTTACTCATAAATGCCTCTAGGCTGAGTTTCCTGACTCTCTATTAAGTCAGGCCTTGTGTGACGCTTCGGCGTCGCGTTGTCTTGCCCGCTTGCGGCAGGCATCACCAAAAGCCTGGAAGATGGCCAGGTAGTGAGGGTTGCAGCTTACCTGCCATTCGGGGTGCCATTGCACCCCTAGTGCGAAAGCCTTGCTGGCTTCTACCGAAACCGCCTCTACCAACCCGTCGGGAGCCAGCGCCTCGACCCGCAGCCCCGGGGCCAGACGCTCGACGCCCTGGGCATGGATCGAGTTGACTTGAATCCGCTCCGGCAGGCCCAGCCCCGCCAGAACACCACCTGCCTTGATATGCAGGTCATGGGCGGGCGCGTACCAGGCGTCCAGGGGCTGGCCGGGCTGTTCGGCGTGCCGGTGGTCCATGAAAGGCTGCACCTGCTGCACGTTCTGATGCAGGCTGCCGCCCAGGGCCACGTTCATTTCCTGGAAGCCGCGGCAGATGCCCAGCACCGGAACGCCACTCGCGACGGCGGCGCTCAGCAGCGGCAGGGTGGCAGCATCCCGTGCAGAATCATGAGCAGTGCCCGGCGCGCTGGCAGGACCCTGGTAATGGAAAGGTTCGATATTGGAGGGAGAGCCGGTAAAGAGAATGCCGTCCAGACCGTCCAGAATATCGGACGGGGAAAGCAGTTCCGCCATGGACGGGATAATCACCGGCACGCCCTGGGCTGCGCTGGCTACTGCGTGGACATACTCGTCGCCACTGATGTGATAAGCATGCAGACCGATCTGCCTGGAGCAGGCGGTGACGCCGATTAACGGCAGGCGAGACATGAAACACCCCGGTATTATTGCTGTTATGGGTTTGATTCGAGCTTAGCCTTGTTCATTTTTTTACACAACACCCCCGTAAAAAATACAACACGGCCCGCTCAAGCCTGCGGTACCCAAGGCGGCCGAGCCCCAAAAAACGCCCTGTTTTGCCTCAAAAGAGCCTTGCCAGCCCTTTATTAGGGCATAAAAGGCCTTACTTGACTTCGGCATGCCGTTCGGGTTGACTGAAACCAGAAAAGATCAATGATTGATATTTTTAACAACAAAGGTGTTGCATCATGTCGGTACCCCCGCGTGCCGTTCAGCTCAACGAAGCGAACGCGTTCCTTAAGGAACATCCTGAGGTTCTGTACGTTGACCTTCTGATTGCGGATATGAATGGTGTGGTGCGCGGCAAGCGCATCGAACGCACCAGCCTCCACAAGGTTTACGAGAAAGGCATCAACCTGCCGGCCTCCCTGTTTGCCCTGGATATCAATGGCTCTACGGTGGAAAGCACCGGCCTGGGTCTGGACATCGGCGACGCCGACCGGATCTGCTATCCAATCCCCGATACCCTGTGCAACGAGCCCTGGCAGAAGCGCCCTACCGCGCAATTGCTGATGACCATGCACGAACTCGAAGGCGACCCCTTCTTTGCCGATCCACGGGAAGTCCTGCGCCAGGTGGTGACCAAGTTCGACGAACTGGGCCTGACCATCTGCGCCGCTTTCGAGCTGGAGTTCTACCTGATCGACCAGGAGAACGTGAACGGCCGGCCACAACCACCACGCTCGCCGATTTCCGGCAAGCGCCCGCACTCCACCCAGGTCTATCTGATCGACGACCTCGACGAATACGTCGACTGCCTCCAGGACATCCTGGAAGGTGCCAAGGAACAAGGCATCCCGGCCGACGCCATCGTCAAGGAAAGTGCCCCGGCACAATTCGAAGTCAACCTGCACCACGTGGCCGACCCGATCAAGGCCTGCGACTACGCGGTCCTGCTCAAGCGCCTGATCAAGAACATCGCCTACGACCATGAGATGGACACCACCTTCATGGCCAAGCCTTACCCGGGCCAGGCGGGCAACGGTCTGCACGTTCACATTTCGGTTCTGGACAAAGATGGCAAGAACATCTTCGCCAGCGAGGATCCCGAGCAGAACGCCGCACTGCGTCACGCGATCGGCGGTGTGCTCGAGACCCTACCGGCGCAGATGGCCTTCCTCTGCCCGAACGTCAACTCCTATCGCCGTTTCGGCGCGCAGTTCTATGTGCCGAACTCGCCGAGCTGGGGCCTGGACAACCGTACCGTGGCCATTCGCGTCCCCACCGGCTCGGCCGATGCAGTGCGCATCGAACACCGGGTCGCCGGCGCCGACGCCAACCCCTATCTGCTGATGGCTTCGGTCCTGGCGGGCGTGCACCACGGCCTGACCAACAAGATCGAGCCGGGGGCGCCTACCGAAGGCAACTCCTACGAGCAGAACGAGCAGAGCCTGCCGAACAACCTGCGTGATGCCCTGCGCGAGTTGGACGACAGCGAAGTCATGGCCAAGTACATCGATCCGAAATACATCGATATCTTCGTCGCCTGCAAGGAAAGTGAGCTGGAGGAGTTCGAACACTCCATCTCCGACCTCGAGTACAACTGGTACCTGCACACCGTGTAAGCGCCAGCTGCATTGAAGAACGCCGCCGGGTTTATCCCGGCGGCGTTTTTTTATGCCCGTGATTCGGATGCGCCCAGGCTGCGGCTACAGGGACAACGGCCCACTCGCGTACAATGCCCGCTGCCCTGTAGGAGAGACTGATGACGCGCACCGCCCCGCTTCGCAAACCCCGTGCACGCAGCCAGGCCCGGATCGACTCCATACTCGACGCCGCACGGACCTTGCTGGCGGCCGAGGGCGTGGCCAGCCTGTCGATCTACAGCGTGGCCGACAAGGCGCAGATCCCGCCATCCTCGGTCTATCACTTCTTCGCCAGCGTCCCGGCCCTGCTGGAAGCCCTTACCGCCGATGTCCACGCGGCGTTCCGCGCCTGCCTGCTGGAACCTATCGACCATGAGCGGCTCAGCAGCTGGCGCGACCTGTCACGCCTGGTGGAGCAACGCATGCTCGACATCTACGGCGAGGACGCGGCGGCCCGCCAACTGATCCTCGCCCAGCACGGCCTGACCGAAGTCACCCAGGCCGACCGCCAGCACGACATCGAGCTGGGGGACCTGATGCACAAGCTGTTCGATCATCATTTCGAGTTGCCGACGCTACCCGTCGATGTCGACGTGTTCGCCCTGGCCATGGAGCTGGGAGATCGGGTGTATGCCCGCTCCGTGCAGCAGCACGGGCAGATCACCCCGCGCATGGCCGAGGAAGGCATGCGCGTCTTCGATGCCTACCTGGGCCTGTACCTGCCGCCCTACCTGGCCAAGCGCCCCACCCCGCCCTGAACGCCGGTTCAGGCCTGACGCAGCAGCAACCGGTCGATGCTGTGGTCCGCCGACTTGTGGATGATCAGGTTGGCTCGCTCCCGAGTCGGCAGGATGTTTTCAACCAGGTTCTTCAGGTTGACCCGGTCCCAGGTATCGGAGGCCACTGACAGCGCCTCGGAATCGGACAGGCCCTTGTACTTGTTGAAGTAGGAATCCCCCGACTGGAAGGCAGTGTTCTTCAGGTAGACGAACCGCTCCAGGTACCAGGTCTTGATGGTCGCTTCGGGAGCGTCGACATAGATCGAGAAGTCAATGAAATCCAGGGCGTTCAGGCCCTCGCCCTGCTCCCCCTGCAACACATTCAAGCCTTCCAGGATGATGATGTCCGGCGCCTCCACCGACTGCGCCTCATCGGCCAGGATGTCGTAGCGCACATGGGAATAGATGGGAATCCGCGCCGCTTCGCCCCGGCGGCACACCGCCTGGAGAAAATCCAAGAACAGCGGCTTGTCATAGGACTCTGGAAAGCCCTTGCGGTGCAGGATGTTTTTTTCCTGCAGGGTGGCCAGCGGGAACAGGAACGAATCCGTGGTCACCAGGTGCACATTGGGCTTGCCCGGCCAATAGGCCAGCAGCGCCGCCAGGACTCGGGCAAAACTGCTCTTGCCCACCGCCACGCTGCCGGAAACACCGATCACGTAGGGGGCCTTGAAACCTGTCTGCGGCACCTTCAGCGATTGCACCTGCGCCGCATGCAAATGCAGCAGGCGCGACAGCGGCAGGAGGATCTGCCGCACTTCTTCGGACGCCATGGGCTGGGTCGGACTGGTCAGCGTCTCCATCTCGGATGGCGCAAGACTCATCGGCTCACCGGCCCGCAGAGCGGCCCAATGGTCGCGATCGAACTCCAGATACCCCACATTTGGACCCTGCTCTGTTGTCATGTTTACTGTTCAGGTCTTGCCGAAAGCAGGGAAAGTATCAAATCTGACCGGTATTTACAGCGCCCATGAAAAAGCCCCGAAGGGCTCGCACCGTTCGGGGCCGTGATCGGGCGCCGTTCACAACTTGGCGATCGATACCTCGGTGGACTTCACAAAGGCGATCACTTCGCTGCCAATCGACAGCTCCAGCTCTTTCACCGAGCGGGTGGTGATCACCGAAGTGACAATGCCGGAAGCGGTCTGCACGTCGATTTCCGACAGCACGTCGCCTTCGACGATTTCCTTGATGGTGCCCTTGAACTGGTTGCGTACGTTGATGGCCTTGATGGTCATGGTGTTTCTCCTGGGGTCGAAATGAGCGGCTGTTTTAAAGTGCCCAGCGCAGTTGCGTGGGCAAGGGTGAAACGGGTTCCGGTTCCGGCGGCGAGCCGGGCAATGACAGCACGCGGTTGAGGACTTCGGTCTCCAGCGCCGCCAGGCGATGGGAACCCCGTACCCGCGGGCGTGGCAGCTCGACGTGCAGGTCGAGACCGACCTCGCCGTCTTCGATCAGGATCACCCGATCGGCGATCGCCACCGCTTCGCTGACATCGTGGGTGACCAGCAGCACGGTGAAGCCATGCTGCTGCCACAGGCGTTCGATCAACTGCTGCATCTCGATCCGCGTCAGGGCATCCAGCGCCCCCAGCGGCTCGTCCAGCAGCAACAGCCGCGGCTGGTGGATCAGGGCGCGGGCCAGGGCCACGCGCTGCTTCTGCCCACCGGACAGGGCCGCCGGCCATTCCTGGGCGCGGTCCGCCAGGCCCACGGCTTCCAAAGCCTGCAGGGCTTGGGGGCGCCAGTTGCCCTTGAGCCCGAGCCCGACGTTATCGATGACCTTTTTCCAGGGCAGCAGGCGCGCCTCCTGGAACATCAGCCGGGTGTCTTCAATAGCAGCGCTCAAGGGCGCGGAACCGGCCAACAGTTCGCCAGCACTGGGCTGGTCGAGACCGGCCAGCAGGCGCAGCAAGGTACTTTTGCCGCAGCCGCTGCGCCCCACCACCGCCACGAACTGGCCGGCGGGAATGTGCAGGTCGATTTCCCGCAGCACCTGCCGCGAGCCGAAGGTCTTTTGCAGTTTGCGCACCGCCAGGGGAATGCCCTGCAGCAGCCGCGGAGGTTGTTGAGCCGTCATTGGGCACCGCCTTTGGCGACCTGGTAGGCCGGATGCCAGCGCAGCCAGACCCGCTCCAGGCCACGCGCGGCCAGGTCCGCCAGCTTGCCGAGCACCGCGTACAGAACGATCGCCAGCACCACCACGTCGGTCTGCAGGAACTCCCGGGCGTTCATTGCCAGGTAGCCGATGCCGGAGCTGGCGGAAATGGTTTCGGCGACGATCAGGGTCAGCCACATGAAGCCCAGGGCAAAGCGCACCCCCACCAGGATCGAAGGCAGGGCGCCGGGCAGGATCACCTGGCGGAACAGGGCGAAGCCGGACAGGCCGTAGCTGCGCGCCATCTCCACCAATGCCGGGTCGACGTTGCGGATGCCGTGGTAGGTGTTGAGGTAGATCGGGAACAGCGTGCCCAGGGCCACCAGGAAAATCTTCGCCGACTCATCGATGCCGAACCACAGGATCACCAGGGGAATCAGCGCCAGGTGCGGCACATTGCGGATCATCTGTACCGAGCTGTCCAGCAGCCGCTCGCCCCATTTCGACAGGCCGGTGATAAAGCCCAGCGCCAGGCCGATGCCGCCACCGATGACAAAACCCAGGCCGGCGCGCCAGCCGCTGATGGCCAGGTGGGTCCAGATATCGCCACTGCGTACCAGGCTGACCCCGGCCTCGATCACCGCGCTGGGGGCCGGCAGGATGCGGGTCGACAGCCAGCCCGCCGACACCGACAGTTGCCACACCGCCAACAACAGCAGCGGCAGGCCCCAGGGCGCCAGACGCTGCACTATGCGTTGTCCGTTCATGGCCGCACCTCAGCTCTGGGACACGGCTTTGGGAATGATGTCGTTGGCGACCATCTCCCCGAACGGGCTGACGTAACCCGCCGCCTCAGGCAGCTTGGGACGTTCGATGTCCAGGTGCGGGAACAGTAGTTCGGCCACCCGGTAGGCCTCTTCCAGGTGCGGATAGCCGGAGAAGATGAAGGTGTCGATGCCCAGGTCCGCATACTCCTGCATGCGGGCCGCCACGGTCGGGCCGTCGCCCACCAGGGCCGTACCGGCACCGCCGCGCACCAGGCCGACCCCTGCCCAGAGGTTGGGGCTGACTTCCAACTGGTCGCGGCGGCCGCCATGCAAGGCGGCCATGCGCTGCTGGCCTACGGAATCGAAGCGCGCCAGGGACGCCTGGGCCCGGGCGATGGTGTCGTCGTCCAGATGGGAAATCAGCCGCTCGGCAGCCTGCCAGGCCTCGGCGTTGGTTTCCCGCACAATCACATGCAGGCGGATGCCGAAGCGTACGGTGCGCCCGAGTTTGGCGGCCTTGTCCCGCACCTGCTGGATCTTCTCGGCCACCGCGGCCGGCGGCTCGCCCCAGGTCAGGACCATCTCCACCTGCTCGGCAGCCAGGTCCTGGGCCGCTTCCGAGGAGCCACCAAAATACAGCGGCGGACGGGGTTGCTGCAGCGGCGGATAGAGCAGCTTGGCGCCCTTCACGCTGATGTGCTGGCCGTCGTAGTCCACGGTTTCACCTTCCAGCACCCGGCGCCAGATACGGGTGAACTCCACCGCAGCCTGGTAGCGCTCCTCATGGTCGAGGAACAGGCCGTCGCCGGCCAGTTCGTCCGGATCCCCCCCGGTTACCAGGTTGAACAGCGCCCGGCCGCCGGACAACCGGTCCAGGGTCGCTGCCTGGCGCGCCGCTACCGTCGGGGAGATGATCCCCGGGCGCAGGGCCACGAGGAACTTCAGACGCTGGGTCACCGGGATCAGCGACGCCGCCACCAGCCAGGAGTCCTCGCAGGAGCGCCCGGTGGGGATCAGCACGCCGCCGAACCCCAGGCGATCAGCGGCCTGGGCGATCTGCTGCAGGTAAGCATGATCGACGGCGCGAGCGCCTTCGGCGGTGCCAAGGTAATGGCCGTCGCCGTGGGTAGGCAGGAACCAGAAGATATTGAGGCTCATGGAGTTGTCTCCTAAGGGGTCGAATTACGGCGCTTTGGCCACGGCGGCGGTGGGCGTCCAGATCACGTCTTTGATGCTCAACGGCTTGGGAATCAGCTTGAGCTGGTAGAAGCTGTCGGCGATTTTCTGCTGCGCGGCGATCACTTCCGGGGTCAGGAAGCCCGCGCCATAGCCCTGGCGCTTAACCGAAGTGAGGGTGATGTCGGCCGGCAGACCCAAAAGCGGTGCCACCTGTTGGGTGACTTCCTGCGGATTGCCCTTGGACCACTCGCCCACCGCCCGCACTTCTTCCACCAGGGCGGTAATCACCTCGGGATGCTGTTGCGCGTAGGGTTTGGTGGCCAGGTAGAACTGGTGGTTGTCGACGATGCCCGAGCCGTCACGCAGGGTGCGAGCCTGTAGCTGCTGCTCGGCGGCTGCCTGGTAGGGGTCCCAGATGGCCCAGGCATCGACGCTGCCCCGCTCGAATGCGGCGCGGGCATCAGCCGGCGGCAGGAACACGGTCTGGATATCACTGTATTTCAGGCCGGCGTCTTCCAGAGCGCGGACCAGCAGGTAATGGACGTTGGAGCCCTTGTTCAGCACCACCTTCTTGCCCTTGAGGTCCTGCACCGACTGGATCGGCGAACCCTTGGGCACCAGGATCGCTTCGCTATGGGGGGCCGGCGGCTCGTAGGCCACATACAGCAGGTCGGCACCGGCGGCCTGGGCAAAGACTGGCGGGGTCTCGCCGGTCACGCCGAAGTCGATGGACCCGACATTGAGGCCCTCCAGCAACTGTGGGCCTCCGGGAAATTCAGTCCATTGCACCTCGACGCCCTGCTGCGCCAGGCGCTTCTCCAGGGAACCCTTGGCCTTGAGCAGCACCAGGGTGCCGTACTTCTGATAACCGATCCGCAAGGTCTCGGCCTGAGCTTGAACAATGGCGCCGAAGGACACAGCCGCAGCAAACAGAGCGACCAGACCGCGACGCAAAATGACAGGGCGCATGGCGCTCTCCTTTTTGCTATGGGGTTGTGGCTGCACCTGCTTGCCCGTTGGCGGGCGAGTAAGGCGAGTATTTCAATCGGGGGTGAGGCTCAAATGCTCCAGCGAGCACTCAACAGGCGTTCATTGAGCAGATGCGGATCCAGCGGTTTGGGGCGACGGGCCATGGCGCTGTGGAACTGCTCGAGCGCTTCTTTCAAGCGTTGCTCCAGGGCCTCGGCCAATTGCGGCTGGGCGCTGCCCTCGCCGTAGGCGATCTGGCTGTCCTCGGCAAAGATGCCCTGGAGCATCTCCTGGGCCTTGAGGGCCGAAAGCACCGGCTTCAATGCGTAATCCACCGCCAGCATGTGGGCAATACTGCCGCCGGTAGCCATGGGCAGCACCACCTTGTGGCTCAGGGCCCGCTCGGGCAGCAGGTCGAGCAGGGTTTTCAGGGCCCCGGAAAACGACGCTTTGTACACCGGCGTCGCAATCAGCAAGCCGTCGGCCTGTTCGATCTGTTGCAGCAGGTCGATGACCTTGGGGCTGTCGAAGCGCGCGTGGAGCAGATCCTCGGCCGGGAAGTCCCGTACCTGGTAGCTGACCACTTCCACGCCTTGCTGCTGTAACCAGCGCTTGGCCAACTCCAGCAGCACCCCGGAACGGGAGCGTTGGCTGGGACTGCCACCGAGAGAGACCACCAGCATGCAGAGAATTCCTTGAACGAAGAAAGCGATTCGCGGGATGCGATCTCGCCGAATTGGAGAGACCTTAACAGCCTATTTTTATATCCATAAATCTTATTTATTCATTTGTTTATTCCTTAAAAATATATAAGAAAGTATTTTCCGCAGGCAAAAAAATAGGCCGTCGGAACGGCCTTAAAACCCCTGCTTTATGGATCTGTTGCTCCTGCGTGCTTCGTAGGAGCGGGCTTGCCCGCGAAAGGGTCGGCGAAACTTGCGCCGGCCTCACGACCGCCTTTGTCGGCAAGCGAGCTCCTACGGCGGTGGGTGTATCAGCGGTTGGGTTGCGGCGTCAGGCGCAGATAGGGCTTCACTGCGCGATAGCCCTTGGGAAAGCGACGCTTGATCTCTTCCTCGTCCTTGAGCGAAGGCACGATCACCACTTCGTCACCGTCCTGCCAGTTGGCCGGGGTGGCCACCTTGTAGTTGTCGGTGAGTTGCAGCGAATCGATTACCCGCAGGATTTCGTGGAAGTTGCGCCCGGTGCTGGCCGGGTAGGTGATGGTCAGGCGAATCTTCTTGTTCGGGTCGATGACGAACAGCGAGCGTACGGTCAGGGTGTCGTTGGCATTGGGGTGGATCAGGTCATAGAGGTCCGAGACCTTGCGATCGGCATCCGCCAGGATCGGGAAGTTGACCCGGGTGTTCTGGGTCTCGTTGATGTCTTCGATCCACTTGTGATGGGAGTCCACCGGGTCCACCGAGAGGGCAATGGCCTTCACCCCGCGTTGAGCGAATTCGTCCTTGAGCTTGGCGGTAAAGCCCAACTCGGTGGTGCATACCGGAGTGAAATCCGCCGGATGAGAAAACAGCACGCCCCAGCTATCGCCCAGCCACTCGTGGAAACGAATCTTGCCGGCACTGGAATCCTGTTCGAAGTCGGGGGCGATGTCGCCCAGTCTGAGGCTCATGGGTGCTGCTCCTGTGAGTGCGTGATGAAGCTACTCTGCCTGCACGGGAGACTATTTAAAAAGAATATATATCGATTTATTAATAACTGAATTGAATATTAAAAATCTCTTCACTGGACTCGCGGACGAGCGAAGACCACCCTTCTCAACAAGGTTCGAGAAGGCCTTGAGTAGCTGTAAAAAGAGGGGGATTCAGGAAGGGCTCACGGGGGTGGGCCTGACTTGAAACAACACCTCGCCCGGCATTGCGCCGGGCGAGGCTTCAACCGCAATTACTTCAGCGGGATCGAGTAGCTGACGATCAGGCGGTTTTCGTCCTGGTCGCGCTGGCCCGGAATGTCGTTACGCCACATGGCGTTTTTCCAGGTCAGACCCAGGTTCTTCAGTGGGCCTTGCGGAACCACGTAGGACAGGGTCAGGTCGCGTTCCCACTCGGTGCCACCAGTGCCCAGAGTGGTTTTCTGTGCAGCGCCAACCTTACCGGCTGTGTCGATGTTGTTGCCACGCAGGTAGATGATACCGGCGGTCAGACCAGGCAGGCCGACCTTGGCGAAGTCATAGGCGTAGCGAGCCTGCCAGGTACGCTCGCCGGCACGGGCGAACTTCTGGATCTGCATGTCGGTGATGGTGCTGTTGGACGAGCCGTCACCCTGGTTCAACCAAGGGAAATCGCTGTCACCGTTGCTGTACTGGTAGCCGCCACCGAAGGTGTGGCCTTCAACCGAGTACAGGGCCAGGTAGCTGTACAGGTTGTTGTCGACCTTGCCTTTGGTGATCGCCGACAGGCCTTTGTCCGGGTAGTAGCCGGTGGTGTAGTAGGCCGCGGTGTCGCCGTTGGAGCCGTTGTCACGACTGCGGTAGTAGCGCAGGTCACTTTTCAGTACGCCAGGACCGATGGACCAGTTGTGCACCAGGCCCAGGAAGTTCTGCGAGTAGAAGTCCTTCAGCTCGCCGTAGTAGTACGAAGCGGTCAGATCCTTGGTGATCTTGTAGTCAGCACCACCGTAGTAGAACTTGTTGCTGAACTTGCCGGCATCATAGTTGGAGCCGGCGTTGGCGCCAGCAATGGACAGACCTTCGTTGTTGCTCGAGTTACGGCCTTTGGCGTGCTCGATCTGACCGGCAGTCAGGGTCAGGTCCTTGATCTCGTTCGAAGTGATCTGGCCACCCTGGAAGGTTTGTGGCAGCAGACGACCGTCGTTGTACTTGATCACCGGGTTGTTAGGCATCAGGGTGCCGATTTTCAGCTCGGTCTGGGAAACCTTGACCTTGCCGGTCAGACCCAGGCTGGAATAATCGTTCACCGCTTGAGCGTTCTTGCCGCTGGAGGAGTGAGTCGGAAAAACAGTGCCACCGGAAGAAGTGGTGGTCGCGCCGTTGGTGCCGCCACCGGAATCCAGGCGCACGCCCAGCAGGCCGATTGCATCCAGGCCAAAACCTACGGTGCCTTCGGTGTAGCCAGAGGTGAAGTTGAAGATGAAGCCTTGGCCCCATTCTTCCTGCTTGCTCTGAGCCTTCGCGGCTTTGGTATCGCCGTCGCGGTTGTCGGTATTGATGTAGAAGTTACGCAGCCCCAAGGTAGCTTTGCTGTCTTCGACAAAACCGGCGGCGCCTGCCTGCTGCGCCAAAACCCCTACGGCCACAGCCAGGGCCAAGGTGGACTTGTTCATGTATCGCTCCTCTCGTTTCTAATTCTTGTGGTTCCTGGCCCCGGATCGAACGCCCGGGTGCCACAGATGCGCGATTAGCGCCAGACCGTGACTGATAAGTCAATCGTAACGACCTGTGTCTACGACCATGGTCTAATCGCAGTGATTTGGTCCATGCAGGGTAATGAATTACTCATAAACCCAAAAAGAATTGTTTAATTCTTTTTCATACCTTTCAGGAATAAAGCTCGCCATTATCAAACGGCGAATCGCAGCGTAGACGCTCGCAAGCTTATTTCTGAAAAATATTCCCCTGACTCAGCCCCCAAGATCCCCTGCGTGTACAAGCGCAAAACGTCATTCAGGATCAAAAAAGCGACGCAATCATGGCTAAGAGCCTATCCTCCCGTCAATTTGTTACAGTTTTTGTATCGAAATGAAATTTTTCTGACATGTGCAACTGGCCGCCACGGTTCGATCAATTGATCGGGCCGTGGCGGCCAGTTGCACAAAGAGGCGGGTTCAGAGGGCTTTTTCGAAGATCTTCGAATTGCGCTGGTAGTTGTACAGCGAGGCCCGGGCCGATGGCAGGCGCTCGACACTGCTGGGCACGAAACCACGCTCGCGGAACCAGTGAGCGGTACGAGTGGTGAGGACGAACAGCGTCTTCAAGCCCTGGGCCCGAGCGCGGGTCTCGATCCTTTCCAGCAGCTCGTCGCCACGCTTGCCATGGCGGTACTCGGGGTTCACCGCCAGGCACGCCAGCTCACCGGCATCGGAATCGGCAATCTGGTAGAGGGCCGCGCAGGCGATGATCATGCCCTCGCGCTCCACCACACTGAACTGCTCGATCTCGCGCTCCAGCACCTCGCGGGAACGCCGCACGAGGATGCCCTGCTCTTCCAGCGGGCTGATCAGCTCCAGCAAGCCGCCCACGTCCTCGATCGCCGCCTCGCGCACCCGCTCGAACTGTTCCTGGGCCACCAGGGTGCCGCCGCCGTCGCGGGTGAAGAGTTCGGTCAGCAAGGCGCCGTCCTCGGCGTAGCTGACGATATGGCTGCGTCCGACTCCGCCGCGGCACGCCTCGGCGGCGGCATCCAGCAGCTCGGCCTGATAGTTACCCCCCAGGCGCTGCAAATGCGCCGGCACCTGTTGCGGGCGCAATTCGCGCACCAGCTTGCCGTTTTCATCCAGCAGGCCTGGGTCGGCGCCGAACAGCAGTAGTTTGTCGGCCCCAAGGTCGATGGCGGCGCGAGTGGCCACGTCTTCGCAGGCCAGGTTGAAGGTTTCCCCGGTGGGGGAATACCCCAGGGGCGAGAGCAGGACGATGGAGCGCTCGTCCAGCAGGCGATTGATGCCTTTGCGATCGACCCGGCGCACTTCGCCGGTGTGGTGATAGTCAACGCCTTCCAGCACGCCGATCGGACGGGCAGTCACCAGGTTGCCGCTGGCCACCCGCAACCGCGAGCCCTGCATCGGTGAAGAGGCCATGTCCATGGACAGGCGCGCCTCGATAGCGATGCGCAACTGGCCCACGGCATCGATCACGCACTCCAGGGTTGCCGCGTCGGTGATCCTAAGGCCGTGATGGTAATGGGGCGTCAGGCCACGGGCCGCCAGGCGGGCTTCGATCTGTGGGCGCGAGCCGTGCACCAGCACCAGGCGCACCCCCAGGCTGTGGAGCAGCACCAGGTCGTGGACGATATTGCCGAAGTTGGGGTGTTCAACGCCGTCGCCGGGCAGCATGACCACGAAGGTGCAGTCGCGGTGGGCATTGATATAGGGAGACGCGTGGCGAAGCCAATTGACGTATTCGGGCATGAACCTGAGCCTGTAAATAAAAAGCAGCCTATGAAAGGACGAAACGGAAAACTCACAGCGGGCTGATGGTTATCGTCGGAACAGGCTTGGCAACACGCTTACTCTCCTCATGGGTACGGACAAGGCCACCGGCAATTTACTGAAATTGGGCCGGCGTCAGGCAGTAATGTTCAATCAATTCACGTAATAGATGCACGGTAGGCTGCAAGCGTGACATTTCGAGGTACTCCCCCGGCTGGTGGGCACAGGCGATATCACCCGGGCCGAGCACCAGGGTCTCGCAGCCAAGGCGCTGAAGATAAGGTGCTTCGGTGCCAAACGCTACTGCTTCGGCACGATGCCCGGTCAACCGCTCTGCCACTCGCACCAACTCGGCATCCTCGGGCTGCTCGAAAGGCGGGACCGCGGGGAACAGCGGCGCATAGTCGATCTTCACTTCATGGCGTTCGGCAATCGGCTTGAGCTTCTGCCGGATGGCCTCGCGCAGCACGTCCGGATCCATGCCCGGCAGGGGCCGCAGGTCGAACTCCAGGGAACACTGGCCACAGATGCGGTTGGGGTTGTCGCCGCCATGGATGCAGCCGAAGTTCAGGGTCGGTTGCGGGACGCTGAACTGCGCATTGCGGTACTCGCGCTGCCACAGCAACCGCAGGCCCCGCAGCTCGCCAATGGCATCGTGCATGGCTTCCAGGGCACTGCGACCCAGGCTTGGGTCCGACGAATGACCGCTGCGGCCGAGGATCTCGATGCGCTCCATCATCACCCCCTTGTGCAGGCGAATCGGCTTGAGCCCCGTAGGCTCGCCGATCACCGCCGCGCGCCCCAGGGGCCGGCCGGCTTGCGCCAAGGCCCGCGCCCCGGCCATGGAGCTTTCTTCGTCGCAAGTGGCGAGGACCAGCAGCGGCTGCTTGAAAGGCTGATCCAGCAGGGGCCGCACTGCCTCGATGATCAGGGCGAAGAAACCCTTCATGTCGCAACTGCCCAGGCCGACCCAGCGGCCGTCGACTTCGGTCAGCTTCAAGGGGTCGGTCTGCCACAGCGCGCTGTCATAGGGCACGGTGTCGCTGTGCCCGGCCAGTACCAGGCCGCCAGGGCCACTGCCGAAACTGGCCAGCAGGTTGAACTTGCCGGGGCTGACCTGCTGGATGTCACAGGCAAAACCCAGGTCGCCGAGCCAACCGGCCAGCAGGTCGATCACCGCACGGTTGGATTGATCCAGTGCTGCTTGAGTGCAGCTCACCGATGGCGCGGCGATCAGCGCGGCAAACTGATCCTTCATGGACGGCAGGGGCATGAGCTGTCTCCGGGAATCCCAATGTGAGGCCCATCATAGAGGCATCCCGCAAGCGGAAGGAACCGCCGCGGCACCTGCGGGCGCCTTGTCCTGTACACTGCACGGCCTTGGCAGCCAACTCTTCCCCGGCTGCGCTCCCGATCCTGGATTTTCCGGCCATGCAGAAAGAAACCGAAATCAAACTCCGCGTCAGCCGCGAAACCCTCGCCGCCCTGCGCGAGCACCCGCTACTGAAAAAACGCAATAAAAGTGGCTGGGAACGCCGTGAACTGATGAATCAGTACTTCGACACCCCAGAACGCGACCTGGCCCGGGCCAAAGTCGCCCTGCGCCTGCGTCGCGACGGTGACGCGGTGATCCAGACCCTGAAGACCAGCGGCCAGAGCGTCGCCGGCCTGTCCGAACGCAACGAGTACGACTGGCAACTGGCCAAGGCCAAGCTGGACGTGAAAAAGCTCGAAGGCCAATGCTGGCCCGAAGCCCTGGCCGAACTGGACAAGAAGACCCTCAAGCCATTGTTCACCACGGATTTCGTCCGCGAGCGCGCGGAAATCGCCTGGGGCCGCGGCAAGGCCAAGGTGGTGATCGAAGCCGCCCTGGACTTGGGCCAAGTCATCGCCGGCAAGCAAAAGGAAGAAATCTGCGAGCTGGAACTGGAGCTGCGTGAAGGCGAACCGGCTGCCCTGCTGGAGTTGGCAGCGGAGCTGGCCCTGACCCTGCCGCTGATGCCCTGCGACATCAGCAAGGCCGAGCGCGGCTATCGCCTGTTCGACGCCGGCAGCTACTCCCTGAGCCTACCCGCGCCGCAATTGAGCGCCGAGACGCCCCTGGACGAAGCTTTCGCCGCTCTGGCCTGGCACCTGCTGGGCAGCAGCCAGCGCCTGGCCGAGCAGTACCGCTTCAATGGCCACTGGCGCCTGCTGCAGGACTGGGTGGACAACCTTGCCGAGCTGCGAGCCCTGGCCAGCAGCCTGGGCCAGGCCGCACCGCGCCAGTCCACCGCTGAGTTGCGCAGTGCCCTGGACGCCCTGCTGGAAGACTGGCGTCCGCTGGTACAGGCCGGCCTTGATGACGAAGACGTGCGCAAGGCCGCGCCGGAGCAGTTCATCGAAGAGTTGCAGGACGTGCGCTGGGGCCTGTTCTCGCTGAATACCTCGCGCTGGCTGCTGGCCCGGGCCTGGGCCGCTGACCGCAACACCCGGGGCAACCGCCAGGGCGCCGCACAGTTGGGCAGCTGGTTGCCACGCCTGCTGGCCGAGGAAGCCACCTCCCTGCAACTGCCGCGCTATCAGCAGCAACCGGAAGACCTGGCCGAGCAGTTGCCGCGCATTGAACGCATCCAGGCCTGGTTGCACCACGCCCGCTCCGCGCTGGAGATCCCAGAGCTGGACCGTCTCTATGGCGAGTTGAACAAACTGGCCCAGCTGGCCAACGAGCCGATCACCGACGAAGCCCTCGACGCCCGCAAGCAGCAGGCCATCGCGGTGTTCCAGAACCGTGCCTGGAAAACCCTCCTGCGCCTGTAACCCCGCCCCTCAGCGCATGACCGGCAGGCTGGTGGTGGACTTGATCTCCGACAGGGCAACGATCGAGTTCACCTCCTGGATACCCGGCACCATGGACAGCTTCTCGAAGAAGAAGCGTTCATAGGCTTCGATATCCGCGGTCACGATCCGCAGCAGAAAGTCCACCGCGCCCATCAGCACATAGCACTCCAGCACTTCCGGAAAGCCGCGGATCGCCTCGGTGAACTCGGTGAAGTTGGAGCGCCCGTGAGCGTTGAGCTTGATCTCGGCGAAAATCTGCGTGTTGAGACCAATCTTCTTGCGGTCCAGCAGGGTCACCTGGCCGCGGATCACCCCCTCCTCCTTCATCCGCTGGATCCGTCGCCAGCATGGCGACTGGGACAACCCCACCTGCTCGGCGATCTGCGCACTGGAAAGCGAGGCGTCCTCTTGCAGCAGCGCGAGGATGCGGCGGTCATAGGCGTCCAGGTCGCTATGCATAATAAATACCCATAAACATTAAAAAATGAATTGAACAATTCATATTCAAGCAAACAAACCCAATCTTAGATAAGAAATACCCGAAACCGAATGTAAAAATTTCTCCACTGACCTGGAGACCGCCATGCCCCCTTTCGAGCCAGCCCCCCGCGCCGATGCCTGGAACCTCAACAATGCTCACTGTCGCGTGCACTACCGGATAGTGGCCGACGCCGAGGCCGATGTGCTGTGCCGCATCCTCAACCACTTCGCCCTGCAGTTCCTGGTGCCGCAGCGGGTGTCGATGCAGCAGCAGGACGCCACGCTGTATATGGAGGTGGAACTCGACGACCTGAGCTGGCATCGGGCCCAGGTGATCGGCGCAAAGCTGCGCAACCTGATCAGTGTCTGTGACGTGGAGCTGGAGCTGGAGCTGGCGGAACCTTCGCGCCTGCAGGCCGCGGGTTGATCCCGGCAAAACCCTGCAACCCTTGGCAAGCATTCCCTTGAGGCCCCGGGGACTATTCTTGGCTGTTCGTGGTCAGAGACCCACATCTGGACAACAGCCCCAAGGAATCGCCCATGAGCGCCGCGCACCTTCCCCAGGACCGCTGGCTGGACCTCAGCGAACTGCTGCGTGAACTGCTGGCCCAGGGCCGCATCAGCCAGGATGCCGCCGAACAGGTCATGAGCGTCCGGCATCAGGCAGCCGGTAACCTGCTGCATCCCCTGGAAGTGATCGCCGGCCAGCAATTGCCCGACCTGCAGCACCCCGGCGCACATCTGGACCTGGACAGCCTCACGGCCTGGCTGGCCCGGCAAGCCGGTCAGCCTTACCTGCGTATCGACCCCCTGCGCATCGACGTGGCCAGCATCACGCCGTTGATGTCCTTCGCCTTCGCCCAGCGGCACAAGATCCTTGCCGTGGCCGTGGATGGGCAGAGCGTTACCGTGGCCAGCGCCCAACCTTACGTCAGTGCCTGGGAAGCAGACCTGGCCCATGTTCTCAAGCGCACGGTGCGACGGGTGGTGGCCAGCCCGCTGGACATCCAGCGCCTGACCCTGGAGTTCTATCGCCTGGCCAAGTCGGTCAGCGGCGCCAGCAGCGAACAGAAAGCCAGTGGCCTGGGCAACTTCGAGCAACTGCTGAAACTGGGGGCCAGCGACCAGGAGCCGGATGCCGACGATGCGCACATCGTCAATATCGTCGACTGGCTGTTCCAGTACGCCTTTCAGCAAAGGGCCAGCGACATCCATATCGAACCCCGCCGCGAGCACGGCACCCTGCGCTTTCGCATCGATGGCGTATTGCACAACGTCTACCAGTTCCCGCCCCAGGTCACCCTGGCCATCGTCAGCCGCCTCAAGAGCCTGGGGCGCATGAACGTCGCGGAAAAGCGCAAGCCCCAGGATGGCAGGGTCAAGACGCGCACCCCCGACGGCAGCGAAATCGAGTTGCGGCTCTCGACCCTGCCCACGGCGTTCGGTGAAAAGCTGGTGATGCGCATCTTCGATCCCCAGGTCCTGCTCAAGGATTTCGACCAGTTGGGCTTTGGCACCGATGACCTGAGCCGCTGGCAAGCCATGACCACCCAGGCCCACGGCATCATCCTGGTCACCGGGCCCACCGGCTCGGGCAAGACCAGCACCCTCTACACCACCCTGAAGAAGCTCGCGACCCCCGAGGTCAACCTGTGCACCATCGAGGACCCGATCGAGATGATCGAACCGGCGTTCAACCAGATGCAGGTCCAGCACAATATCGACCTGAGTTTTTCCAGCGGCGTGCGCGCACTGATGCGCCAGGACCCCGACATCATCATGATCGGCGAGATCCGTGACCTTGAGACCGCGGAAATGGCCATCCAGGCCGCACTTACCGGGCACCTGGTGCTGTCTACCCTGCACACCAACGACGCCCCCGGCGCCATCAGCCGACTGCTGGAACTGGGCGTGCCCCATTACCTGATCAAGGCCACCCTGATCGGGGTCATGGCCCAGCGCCTGCTGCGCACCCTCTGCCCGTACTGCAAGGTTCCCGCCGAGCTGACGGCGGATGACTGGGAAAGCCTGACCGGAACCCGGCACCTGCCACCCGCTGCCGGCGGCCAGCGCGCGGTTGGCTGCGCCGAATGCCGGGGTACCGGTTACCACGGGCGCACCGGGGTCTACGAAATCATGCCCTTGGGTTCCCCCCTCAAGGCCCTGATCCATCGCGACCTGGATCTTGCCCGCCTGCACCACCAGGCCTGCGCGGACGGCATGCGCAGCCTGCGCCTGGCTGCCGCGCACAAGGTTGCCCAAGGCCTGACCAGCCTTGAGGAAGTGCTAAGGGTCACGCCCGGCAACCAGCCCCCATAGCGGCACAGGAGGCGAACCCCAGGCGCTGGACTACGCTTGAGTCACCGCCGAGAAAAGCAGGGAGCCCGGTATGAACATTCGTCAAAACATGCTCGCCACCGGGGTTGTCAGCCTCCTGGCCATTGCCCTGGTGGCCGGGCTGGGTTTATGGGGCCAGTCACGCCTGGCGCGGGCACTGGTGGACAACGAACTCAACGCCAGCGCCCTGCGCAACCACCTGGAGGCCGACATGATGCACGACGCCCTGCGGGCCGATGTGCTGGAGGCCCTGAGCAGCCAGCCCGGCGATGCCGCCGCTGGCGAAGAGGTCCGCAATAGCCTGCGCGAACACGGCGACTGGTTCCGCAAGGCCCTGGCGGAAAACGCCAAGTTGCCCCTGGCACCGGAAATCCGCAACGCCATCACCGAACTGCAGCCGGTGCTGGAAAACTACATTCACGCCGCCGAGAACATCGCCGGGCAGGCCCTCAAGGACCCACAGGCCGCGCGCCTGCAAATGCCGGAGTTCTCCCAGCGCTTCAGCGAAGTGGAGAGCCGCAACGCCGCCCTCAGCAGCCAGATCGAAGCCAGCACCGCCCAAACCCGCGAACTCAGTGAAAGTGCGGTCCGCCAGGCCGCCTGGTGGCTGATCGGCGGCAGCCTGCTGGCCGCCCTGGCACTGGCTCTGTTGACCCGGCAGCTGCTCACCCGGGTGCTCAAACCCCTGGAAAAATCCGTGGCCACCGCCCGGGCCATTGCCCAGGGCAACCTGACCACGCCCATCAGCGTCGACAGGCATGACGAGGCCGGCCAACTGCAACGGGCCCTTGGAGAAATGCAAGACAACCTGCGGCAGATGATCACCACCATCCGCCATGAAAGCGAAGAGTTGCGCGGCCGCTCCCACAGCCTCAGCGACACGTCGCTGAGCATTGCCGACGGCGCCACCGAACAGGCCGACGGCGCCACCAACATGGCCGCAGCCATGGAGCAGATGATCAGCAATATCGCCCAGGTGGCCGAACACGCGCGCAATGCCCAGGGCATTGCCGCCCAGTCCGAATCCCTGGCCGGTAGCGGCGGCCAGGTAATCCTCGGGGTCGTGGACGGCATGAGCCATATTGCCGAGGCGGTGAACCAGTCTTCCCGCAGCATCACCGCCCTGGGCCAGTCCTCGGAAGAGATCCACTCGATCATCCAGGTAATCAACGGCATCGCCGAGCAGACCAACCTGCTGGCCCTGAACGCCGCCATCGAAGCCGCCCGGGCCGGGGAAGCCGGCCGGGGGTTCGCCGTGGTGGCTGACGAAGTGCGCAATCTGGCAGCCCGCACCGCACAGTCCACCCGGGAAATCACCGGCATGATCGAACGCATCCGGGAAACCACCGAACAAGCCGTGAACAGCATGCAAACCGGGGTCAGCCGGGTCAACGACGGGGTCCAGATGGCCCAGCAGGCGGGCACCTCGATCAATGAGATCCGCCAGGGCGCCCAGCGCTCGGCGGTGATGGTGGAGGAGATTTCCCTCACCATCGGCGAGCAGTCCAAGGCCAGTAGCGAAGTTGCGCAACGGGTGGAGATGATCAGCCTGGTAGCCCGGCGCAACAGCCAGGCCATGCGTGAGCTGACCCAGACCGTGGAGCAGATGGAAAACTCCGTGGCCACCTTGCAGACCTCGGTCACCCGCTTCCAACTGTGAGGCCACGGGCACGCCGGTGATGTGTGTCCTGATGATGCAAGGGCCACGGTATCTCTGCGCGCGACCGGGCGCCGCCGTACACTCGCCCCCTGTGCCCCTTGATCACATCTGAGCAGGAGAATGTTATGCAGATCGGAAGCGTGTTGTTACTTTTCGTCGGCCTCGCCGTGGCCATCGTCTTCATGGGTTTCAAGGTCGTGCCCCAGGGCTACCAATGGACCGTGGAACGCTTCGGCCGCTACACCAACACCCTGAAGCCGGGGTTGAACATCATCATTCCGGTGATGGATCGCATCGGGCGCAAGATCAACGTGATGGAAAGCGTGCTGGATATCCCACCCCAGGAAGTCATCACCGCCGACAACGCCACGGTGCAGATCGACGCCGTGTGTTTCTTCCAGGTGGTCAACACCGCCCAGGCCGCCTATGAGGTCAACAACCTCGAGCACGCCATCCGCAACCTGCTGCAAACCAATATCCGTACGGTGCTCGGCTCCATGGAACTGGACGCCATGCTCAGCCAACGTGACGGCATCAACGAGAAACTCCTGCGAACCGTCGATGAGGCCACCGCCCCCTGGGGGATCAAGATCACCCGGATCGAAATCAAGGACATCAGCCCACCCGCCGACCTGATGGCGGCCATGTCCGGGCAGATGAAGGCCGAGCGGGTCAAGCGTGCGCAGATCCTCGAAGCCGAAGGCCTGCGGGCCGCCGCCATCCTTACCGCAGAAGGCAAGAAGCAGGCACAGATTCTTGAAGCCGAGGGCGAACGCCAGGCGGCATTCCTCGAATCCGAAGCCCGGGAGCGCCAGGCCGAAGCCGAGGCCCGGGCGACCCAAGTGGTGTCCGAGGCGATTGCTACCGGCAACGTCCAGGCGATCAACTACTTCGTCGCGCAGAAATACATCGATGCCCTGGGCAAACTGGCGTCGGCCAACAACAGCAAGGTGATCCTGATGCCCCTGGAGGCCAGCCAGGTCATCGGCGCCGTGGGCGGCATCGGCGAGATCGTCAAGGCCACGTTCGACAGCAAGAAGGTCTGAGGCAGGCTTCATGTTGGCATTTGTGCAAGCTCTATCGTTCTGGGACTGGCTGGCCCTTGGCACCATCCTGCTGATCTTCGAAGTATTCGGGGCCGGCGGCTACCTGCTGTGGATCGGCCTCGCAGCCGCCACAGTCGGGGTCCTGACCTTTCTCATTCCCGGCCTGTCATGGGAGGTGCAGTTCCTCCTGTTCGGCCTGCTGTCGGTACTCACCGCACTGTATTGGTGGCGCCGCCAGCGCAGCGTGGTACGCCCCAGCGATCAGCCGAACCTCAACCTGCGGGGCCAGGAGCTGATCGGCAAGACCTTTGTGGTGCACCAGGCGATTGTGGACGGCCGCGGGCGGATCAAGGTGGCCGACGGCGTGTGGATCGCCAAGGGGGCCGACGCCCCCGTGGGCGCCCGGGTACGGGTGGTGGGCCAGGAAGGCGCAATCCTGTTGGTCGAAAACCTTGACTGATGAGTCACGGAACTCCGCGGGGTTATCTAGAATCAAACGATGCAGATACCCCCTTTCGGAGTCACCCATCATGCGTCTGAAAATTGCTGTCGCCACCCTTGCCCTGCTGTCTCTTCCCGTTGGTTCGGCAATGGCCGACACCTTCTGGCGTAACGTCATTTCCTCCGGGGCCACCACCGGCTCCACCTACCTGACCTTCAAGGACCACAAGTTGATCGTCGCCGCCCAGGATGACGCCGGCAGCTTCGTTGCCAGCGATGGCAACATTCGCGGCCCGTACCTGGAAGCCGCCATGCAGAAAGTCCGCGCCGACAACCCCGGCCTCAAGGCCACCGACATGGAACTGGCCAACGCCATCCTGGCGAAGAACGCTGTCGCTCAGGAGTAACCGTCGCCCCAGGGATGGCCGACAGCAAACGCCGACCCCAGGGTCGGCGTTTTCGTGTGCCCGATCAGCCGGCTAGACCCCAGGTGTGCGGGACACTGCAGCCAGGCCGGCCAGGGCATAACTCATCATGTGCTCGATCAACGCCGGTGGATCCAGCTCCAGGCCGGGCAATACATTGCGCGCCAGCGGCTGATGGGCGATCAGCAGGAACAGGCAGGGCGCAAAAACGCTGACGGCGCTGCGCAGGGTAACCGGGTCCTCGGGCGATAGATCCATGATCTGGCCGAGGATGGTGCGCACGATCTTCGCCTTGGGAAACGCCTGCTCCTCCAGGATCGCCGGCAGCACCGCGGAGGGTGACAACAGTTCGCGGGTCAGGACTTTCAGCGCCCAGCCCTCACGCTGGTTGCCCAGCCCCTCGATGAGCACGGTGATGATCGCCCGCAGCTTGTCCTCGGGGCTGCCCTGGCTTTCACTCAGGCTGATCATGGTCTCGATCCGCACCAGGCGGTCGTGGGCCTCGCGCAGCACCGCCCGATACAGGCCGTCCTTGTTCTCGAAGTGGTAGTTGACCGAGGCGTTGTTGGCCCTGGAGTTCTCGCAGATCTGCTTGCTGGTGGTGTTGGCGTACCCCAGCTCAGCAAAAAGCTGGCCGGCCGTTTCCAGGATCTGTTGGCGGGTAGCCTGGCCATCCTGACGCGGCGTACGGGCCGCAGTTGGCTGCGGGGAAGCGGAAACGGCCATAGGCGCTCTCACTAAGTTAAATTCAAATTTGACTTTTGTTTATGGACTGCTTAGCTACAAAGCGCCAGTTTCTCGTTCAATTCCGTCAAGGGTTGCAGCGAAATGGCGGCTATCTGTCAATTCACGCCAAAGGATATCAGCATGGAAGCGCGCAACATGACTCCCTTCACCTACTTCTCACTGCCCATGCAGAAGCTGTTCCTACGCAATCAGGCGGCGGTCAGGAACAAGCCCTACGCCAAGTATTTCCGGCCGGAAATGCGCGTGCCGCTGTCCGCCGTCCGCAAGATTCAGCAAGGCCCCATGGCCCTGGAAGACACCCTGACCCCGAGCATCGAGGACATCAATCGCCTGCTCGAACCGGACTTTGTCAGCGAGGAATCCGGTTACGCCCTGCTACCGGGCCCGATGGCCTACGTGCAAAGCCGCAAGTTCTTCCCCGGCTGCACCGCGCAGATGTTCAAGTGGTGGTTCATCTGGCACCCCGCGGAATCGGAGCGCTACACCCTGTGGTTCCCCTATGCCCATGTCAGCAACCCATGCGTGCACCACCAGCGCCTGTGCGATGAGTCCCTGAGTTTTGAGGAACGGCTGTATGGCAACACCTTCTGCGCATCGGAATATGTCGGTGATCGCCTGATGCACCTGCATATCGACTTCCAGCAGCCGGCCAGCCTGGGCCTGAACACCGATCTGTATCGCGAAGCGAAGATCGACGGCAGTGTCAGCGCCCTGATGAGCCTGGCGGATCATCCTGAGGTGCCGGTGTCGTTGATGGTGCATCTGTTCAAGGAAGTACCGGACGGCATGTACCTGACCAGCCGTTACTGGGTCGGGGCGCACCCGTCGATGGCCCGCTTTCCCGGGGCAGAAAAGGCTGCATCGCTGCTGAAGGAAAATGGCTTTGGCGAGGCCGAACTGGAGACCCTGGCCTACGAGTTCGCGGTGCACGACATGTGCGAGTTCAATCATCTGGCCAGCTTCCTGCCGGACCTGTATCGAGAGTTCGGCCCCCCCGCGGCCTGAAACAACAGCCATTAAGCCCGAGAAACTCCAGGGCTTAATGGCTCGAAAGCATCAACGTTGCGTACCAGGACAAACACCGTTGATCAGCAGAGAAGTGAACTCCTCGATGTCCTGTTCCACCGTCAGTTGCTCAGTCAACAGCCGATACCAGCAAAAGCCGAAGATCATATCCAGCAGTAATTCACGGTTGGTGTCCTTGGGCAGCTCGCCGTTGCTGATGGCATTTTCCACCAGTTTTTTCGGCATTTCCCTTCTGCGCTCCATGAACTGATCCTTGAGCTGGGTCAAGGTTGCGGGATCCAGTTGCGCTTCGGCGATCACACAGCGAAAAGCCTCGCCACAAATAGTCTCCCTCCAGACTTTCCAGAGATTTCGCAGCAAAAAGTCGAGATCTGCCTTGAACGAGCCGAGATCAGGAAACTTTCTGACTTGTTCGCTCTCGTTTTCATAAACCTCGGCGATCAACGCCGCCTTGTTCGTCCACCAGCGATAGATAGTTGGCTTGCTGGCCCCCGCCCGACGGGCGACGGACTCGATACTGAGCCCGGAATAGCCGCATTCCTTAAGGATTTCGATGGTGGAAGTGAGAATGGCTTTATGAGTATGGGGACTTCGCAAAGAGCCGATGGAGCTGCGAGAGGGGGTACGAGCCACAATAAAAAATCTCCAGGCAGGGCGCTTGACAAACGCAACGCAGGGTATAGGATTCCCTCGAATCGAAATGAAACGGTCCGTTTCGTTTCATTCTTGAAAGAATCATGAATTTCTTACACCGATCTATCTAGTTTTTAAAATATCGCGTAAGGGTTGAGCAGCTCAGGCCTTGTAACTTGGAGTTCCTCGAATTCGAGGCTTCGGCCCTTTTCCCTTAAGAGATTAGATCGTCTGAAATTATTACTAAACGAAACGTTCCGTATCATAGCACAGTGAGGTGAATAAAAACAGCTTTCGAGTGGGTTTTCCCCTATTTGGAGTCTGCTGTTAAACCGCTCTGGCCTGCAGGTTTCACCAGGTGTGGCCAGGAGAAAGGCAGCAAAACTGTTTTCCGTATGTTTCAAGGGTGCTTCTGAGCAGGCACGACCCAGTTTTCTGAAAAGAATGGAATCAAGAGGAAAATGAACGTGAAAAAGATAGGTATTGTCAGCTATGGCGCGGGTATTCCGGTATGCCGCCTGAAAGTCCAGGAAGTGATCAACGTCTGGAAAAACACCGACCTCAAGCTGGTGGAGGAAAACCTCGGCGTCACGGAAAGAGCCGTGCTGCAACCGGATGAAGATGTCATCACCCTCGGGGTGCTGGCGGCGCAACGGGCCCTGGATAAAGTCCCCGGTCATCAGATCGAAGCCCTGTACCTGGGCACCTGCACCAACCCCTATGACTCACGGGCCTCGGCTTCGATCATCCTGGAAATGCTCGGCAGCGGCTACGACGCCTATTGCGCCGACGTGCAGTTCGCCGGCAAGTCCGGAACTTCTGCCCTGCAGATCTGCCAGGCGCTGGTGGCTTCCGGCATGACGGGCAGCGCCCTGGCCATCGGCGCCGACACCATCAACCGCAACACCGCGCCGGGCGACCTGACCGAATCCTATGCCGGGGCCGGAGCCGCTGCGCTGCTGATCGGCAGCCAGGATGTCATCGCCGAATTCGACGCCAGCTTCTCCTGCGCCGCCGATGTCGCCGACAACATCCGCCCCCAGGGTGATCGCTACATTCGTTCGGGCATGGGCCTGGGCTCGGACAAGAACAGCATCGGCCTGGAAGACCAGACCCGCCGCGCCGCCGAAGGCCTGATGGCCAAGCTGCACACCAGCCCCGCCGACTATGACTATGTGGTGTTCCAGCAAAACCTGGTGTCCACGCCCTACTCCCTGGCCAAGCACCTGGGCTTCAACCCCAAGCAGGTGGAACCGGGCATCTATGCCGGCAACGTTGGCGATGCCGGATCGGCCAGCCCGCTGCTCGGCCTGATCAACGTACTGGACCAGGCACGCCCGGGGCAGAAAATTCTTCTGGTGTCCTACGGTTTCGGCGCCGGCAGCGACGCCATCGCCCTGACCGTCACCGACGCCATCGAGCAGTACCAGAAGCACAACAAGCCTCTGCGCGAACTGCTGGAATCCAAGATCTACGTCGACTACGGCACGTCCATCAAGTACGAGTTCAAGTACCTGCGGGCTGACTACGCCCTGACCGCCTATCTCTGATTACGCCTGTCTACGCAAGGAGCATGCACATGTGCGCACGTCGTGTTGCAATCGTTTCGGCCGCCTATACGCCGAAACCCGGAAGTTCACGAGTTCGGCAGACGTTCAAGGAAATGATCGTCGAGTCCGCCTACAAGGCTCTCAAGGACGCCAAGATGCACCCCCGGGAAATCCAGGCCGTGGCCTATGGTTATCACGGTGAAGGCATTTCCGAATATGGCGGCCTGGGCCCGACCATTTCCGACGCCCTGGGCATCAGCCCGGCGCCGACCTTCATGAGCACCGCCAACTGCACCAGCAGCTCGGTGTCGTTCCAGATGGGCCACCAGATGGTGGCGTCCGGGGAGTACGACATCGTCCTGTGCGGCGGCTTCGAGAAGATGACCGATCACTTCAACTACGCCGAATACATCGGCTCCAGCACTGAATGTGAATACGATTATTTCCTCGGCATTTCCCACACCGATGCCTTCGCCCTGGCCACCGCCGAGTACTTCCAGAAGTTCGGCTATGCCGGTCGCGAGGCCGACGTACTGGCCACCTTCGGCCGGCAGATGCGCATCTACGCACAGAACACCCCCACCGCCACTCGTTATGGCCAGCCGATTCCTTCCCTGGAAGCGTTGAAGAACAGCGAGGCCTGCGGCTCAATGCTGGCCTGGGGCGAAGCCAGTGGCTGCGCGATCCTGGTGGCCGAACACCTGGCCCACAAGTACACCGATAAACCGGTGTTCGTACGCGGTTGCGCCTATACCGGGGTCTCCCACTATTTCGGCACGCGCTTTCACAACCCGACCCTGCATCATCCGGGCCTGCCCAAGGATGTGGGCATGGCGGTTTCGGCCAACTCCATCGCCTGTGCGGAAATCGCCTACAAGAAAGCCGGGATCACCGCCAAGGACATCGACGTGGCCCAGGTCTACGACCTGCTCGGCGCCGGGCTGATCCAGATGGAGTCCATGGGCATCTGTGGCAAGGGCCAGGCCGGCGACTTCGTGCTCGAAGGCGGCATCGCCCTGGATGGCCAGCTGCCGCTCAATACCGACGGCGGCAACATCGGCCGCGGCCATGCCTCCGGCTGCGACGGCATCCTGCACATCACCGAGCTGTTCCGGCAGCTGAGGGGTGAATCCGACAACCAGGTCAAGGGCGCGCGCATCGGCGTGTCGCAGAACCTTGGCGGTTACGCGGCGCACAACTCAGTGATTGTCCTCTCGAACGACTAAGGAGCCCGGACCATGTCCATGTACCCAGAACAGATCCACAGAATGACCACCGCCAGCATGCTTCGCGAATGGCGCGAGCATGGCGGCAAGTACCGCCTCGAAGGCAGCCAGTGCGAAGAATGCAACGAAATCTTCTTCCCCCGGCGCACCGTCTGCGGCGCTTGCAACTCCCTGAGTGTGAAGCCGTATCGCTGCGCGCGCAGTGGCAAGATCGAGGTCATGGCCCCGGCCGAGAACCCGATCCTGGCCGCCATGGGCTATGGCGAAACCGTGCCGCGCATCATGGCCATGGTGCGCCTGGACGACGGCCTGGTGATCGCTTCGGAAATCGTCGATGTGTGCGATCAGCAACAGCTGAAAGTCGGTGCGCCGGTGCGCATGGTGATCCGCAAGCATGTGCGCGAAAGCAACCTGGCCTGGCAATACGCTTATAAGTTCGTACTCGATATATAAGTTGTTATTCAAGGTGCCTTTATATAAGGCACCCTGAAGTTAGCCATTAAAATAAAATCCAACTTAAAAGTTACATCAACGGCAACTTCACGCCCCGAAGTTGCCTTAAGGCCCTGATTTCCTTTAGGGCCTACAGATTCCTGTGCCTATAAACGGGGACTATCCCCACCCCTTAACTTGTTGGCTTACTTAAAGCCAAGGACCCATCATGTCTACACTTTGCCTTCCACACGTCATGTTTCCGCAACACAAGATCACCCAGCAACAGATGGTCGATCACCTGGAAAACCTGCACGCCGACCATCCACGCATGGCCCTGGCCAAGCGCATGATCGCCAACACCGAAGTCAACGAGCGCCACCTGGTGTTGCCGATCGACGAACTGGCAGTGCACACCGGTTTCACCCACCGCAGCATCGTCTACGAGCGTGAAGCCCGGCAGATGTCGTCGGCCGCGGCGCGCCAGGCCATCGAGAATGCCGGGCTGCAGATCAGCGACATTCGCATGGTGATCGTCACTTCCTGCACTGGCTTCATGATGCCGTCGCTGACCGCGCACCTGATCAACGACCTGGCCCTGCCAACCTCCACCGTGCAGTTGCCGATCGCCCAGCTGGGCTGCGTGGCCGGTGCCGCGGCCATCAACCGCGCCAACGACTTCGCCCGGCTCGATGCCCGCAACCACGTACTGATCGTGTCCCTGGAATTCTCCTCGCTGTGCTACCAGCCGGACGACACCAAGCTGCACGCCTTCATCTCCGCGGCGCTGTTCGGCGATGCGGTATCCGCCTGCGTGCTGCGCGCCGATGACCAGGCCGGCGGCTTCAAGATCAAGAAGACCGAGTCGTACTTCCTGCCCAAGAGCGAGCACTACATCAAGTACGACGTGAAGGACACCGGCTTTCACTTCACCCTCGACAAGGCGGTGATGAACTCCATCAAGGACGTGGCACCGGTCATGGAGCGGCTGAACTACGAGAGCTTCGAACAGAACTGTGCGCACAACGACTTCTTCATCTTCCACACCGGTGGTCGCAAGATCCTCGACGAGCTGGTGATGCACCTGGACCTGGCATCCAACCGGGTCTCGCAATCGCGCAGCAGCCTGTCGGAAGCCGGCAACATTGCCAGCGTGGTGGTGTTCGACGTGCTCAAGCGGCAGTTCGATTCCAACCTCAATCGCGGCGACATCGGCCTGCTGGCGGCCTTCGGCCCGGGGTTCACCGCGGAAATGGCGGTGGGCGAGTGGACCGCCTGATGTGACTGCCTGTGCCTGTCCCACCTGACGTTGCCGGGCTGCAGGGCAACGTCGGGTGGCCTCCCACGGCGCTTGCGCCGGGTTCATGGTTTCACAAGGAAGCTGAGCGATGAACACTGGAATGCCAACCACGGCTGCCAACAGCCGTTACGAAAGATCCATGGTGCTGTTGCTGTCACTGAGTTTCGGGCTGGTGGGGCTGGATCGCTTCATCATCCTGCCGCTGTTTCCGGTGATCATGCACGACCTGCAACTGGACTATCAGGACCTGGGCTACCTGTCCGCCGCGCTGGCCTTCACCTGGGGGCTGTCCGCCCTGGGCATGGGCAGCGTGATCGAGCGCCTGGGCACCCGCCGCGTGCTGGTGGCCTCGATTGCCGTGCTTTCGCTACTGTCCGGTTTTTCCGCGCTGGCCACCGGCGTGCTGGGGCTGGTGATTCTGCGCGGGCTGATGGGCATCTGCGAGGGTGCCTTCACCCCCACCAGCATCATTGTCACCAATGAAGTCTCGCGCCCCGACCGGCGCGGGCTGAACCTGGGTATCCAGCAGGCGCTGTTCCCGATTCTCGGCCTCTGCCTGGGGCCGCTGATCGCCGCTTACCTCCTGCAAATCACTGGCTCGTGGCGTGCGGTGTTCGCCATCATTTCCCTGCCGGGCCTGCTGCTGGCCGGCTACCTGTGGAAAATCTACCGACCGCTGCCGGCGCCCCAGGCCGACCGCACCGCAGGCACCTGGCTGGCGGCTTTCAAGAGCGGCAACGTGAGCCTGAACATCCTGATCATGTTCTGCATACTCACCTGCCAGTTCGTCCTCTGCGCCATGCTGCCCAGCTACCTGACCGACCATATGCACCTGGAAACCCTGTCCATGGCCTTCGTCATCTCGGCCATCGGCGTGGGCGGCTTCATCGGCCAATTGATCATCCCCGGCATGTCCGACCGTCTCGGGCGCAAGCCGGTGGTGTCGGTGTGCTTCATGACCAGCAGCACCCTGGTGGGCCTGCTGATCGTCAGCCCGCCCCTTCCCTGGCTGCTGTTCCTGCTGCTGTTCCTGCTGTCGTTCTTCAACTTCAGCCTGATCTGCATGACAGTCGGCCCGCTGACCAGCGAATCGGTCACCCCGGCCCTGCTGCCGACGGCGACCGGAATCGTGGTGGGGTTCGGCGAGATTCTGGGTGGCGGGTTGTCACCGGCCGTGGCCGGGTTCGCCGCCAGCCATTTCGGCCTGCCATCGATCCTGTACGTGGCCCTGAGCGGCAGCCTGGCCGGCTTGCTGCTGTCATTCCTGCTCAAGGAACAGGCCCTCGAACCGCGCCGTTTGCGCGTGCGCGAAGCGCTGCCCATCCTCCCCGCCCCCTTGCCCCTGAAGGACTAGAGAATCATGGACGATTACCTGCTGTTGCTGGATGTCTGCCACAAGGACCAGCGCGCCATCGGGCTGTTCGACTTTCACAATGGCCGCAGCGTGCGGGCCTATTCCGAACACGGCGGGCTGTACGAGACCCTGCTGTTCTGCAGCCGTCGCCATCTGGGCTGGAGCGAACACCTGCGCAGCCTCGCGCCCCACCCGCAACTGCCCGCGGACGGCACCCAGCAAGGCCCGTTGCGCCCACCGCTCAAGCCTCGGGACAACCTGCTGGTGCAGGTCAGCGAAGTCACCCTGAACACTCCGCACACCCGCCAGGGCTGGTTCTACAAGGGCAATGGCAGCCTGCTGAAGACCGACGGCGAGCCGCTGATGATTCCGTACCACGCCCAGAGCATTTCCAGCCAGCCCGGGGTGGTGTGCGTGTACCTGGTGGACCCCTTCGGCCAGTTGCGCTTTGTCGGCTTCAGCCTCGGCCACGACATTCACGACCCGTTGCTGAGCCATCAGGACGCCAGTTCCTGCGCGCAATCGCGGTTGCGCCAGTGCGCCATCGCCCCGGCGCTGATCCTCGGCGAACTGCAGAACAGCCTGTCACTCAATGTCCGGGTCGAACGCCAGGGCACGCCGTTGCCGCAACGCAGCTATCGCCTCGACCTGCAGAACTGGTGGGCTATTCGCAAATATTCCCAGGCCTTCCTCGAACAGCACGAGCAGTTCCTGCAACCGGGCATGGTCCACTATGTGTTCCACAGCGCCAGCCGGCGCGAGAGCGACCTGCAGTTGCAGCACGGTGACTGGCTGGACCTGGACTGCCCGGAGCTGGAACTGGGCCTGAGCAACCAGGTGATCGAGGAAGAGTTGCTGCACCTCTATCCCCTGGAAACCCAACCTGCCCGTGCCAGTAGCCATGGCAGCCAGCCGGCGCGGACGCGCCACCACTACTGAGGCCCGTTCAGCGGTAGTCCGCCAGCGGCACGCAGGCGCAGAACAGGTTGCGGTCGCCATAGACGTTGTCCACCCGGTTCACCGCCGGCCAGTACTTGTGGGCTCGGGTATGGGCGGTGGGCAGCACCGCCTGTTCGATACTGTAGGAGCGCTCCCAGACTCCAGTGATATCCGCCAGGGTATGGGGAGCGCCCTTGAGCGGGTTGTCCTCGGCCGGCCAGTTGCCCTCCTGCACCTGGGCGATCTCGGCGCGGATGCTCAGCATGGCTTCGATAAAACGGTCGAGCTCGGCCTTGGATTCGCTTTCCGTGGGCTCCACCATCAGGGTGCCCGGCACCGGGAAGGACATGGTCGGGGCATGGAAGCCGTAGTCCATCAAGCGCTTGGCCACGTCTTCCTCGCTGATCCCGGTCTGGGCCTTGAGCGGGCGCAGATCGAGGATGCATTCGTGGGCCACCCGGCCGTTGCGGCCGCTGTAGAGCACCGGGAAGGCACCGCTCAATTGCTCGGCCAGATAGTTGGCCGCAAGGATCGCCACCTCGCTGGCATCCGCCAGCTGCGGCCCCATCAGGGCGATGTACATCCAGCTGATGGGCAGGATGCTCGCACTGCCCCAGGGCGCTGCGCTGACGGCGCCGTTCTCCGGTAAAGGCCCGTCGATGGGCACCACCGGGTGGTTGGCGACAAACGGCGCCAGGTGCGCGCGCACGCCAATCGGCCCCATGCCCGGGCCACCGCCGCCATGGGGAATGCAGAAAGTCTTGTGCAGGTTCATGTGCGAGACATCGGCGCCAATGTCCGCCGGCCGGGCCAGGCCTACCTGGGCGTTGAGGTTGGCGCCGTCCATGTACACCTGGCCGCCGTGGCTGTGGATAACTTCGCAGATCTGGCTGATGCCCTCTTCGTACACGCCGTGGGTGGAAGGGTAGGTAGCCATCAGGCACGACAGGCGCTCGCCGGCCGCCTGGGCCTTGGCCTTCAAGTCTTCCAGGTCGACGTTGCCGGCCTCGTCGCACTCGACGATCACCACCTGCATCCCGGCCATCTGCGCCGAGGCCGGGTTGGTGCCGTGGGCCGACGCCGGGATCAGGCAGACATGCCGGCCGCCTTGCCGGCGGCTCTCGTGGTAGCGACGAATCGCCAGCAGCCCGGCGTACTCGCCCTGGGCCCCGGAGTTGGGCTGCATGCAGATGGCGTCGAAACCAGTGATGGCGCACAGCCAACGCTCCAGCTCCGCGATCAGCAGGCCATAGCCGGCAGCCTGCTCCCGGGGTGCGAAGGGATGCAGGTTGGCGAACTCCGGCCAGGTGATGGGGATCATCTCGCTGCTGGCATTGAGCTTCATGGTGCAGGAGCCCAGGGGAATCATCGACTGGTTGAGCGCCAGGTCCTTGTTCTCCAGCTGCTTGAGGTAGCGCAACATTTCGGTTTCGCTGTGATGGGCACTGAACACCGGGTGGGTCAGGTAGCGCGTGCGTCGCAGCAGCGGGTCGGGAATCCCCGACTCCAGCGCCTCGGCGTCCAGGCTGCTGACATCCAGCCCGTGGTCGGCACCCAGGAACACGTCGAACAAACGGGCCACGGTGCTTTCGTCACAGGTTTCATCCAGGCTCAGCCCCAGCCGGCCACGGCCGAGAATCCGCAGGTTGATCTGCTGCGCCCTGGCGCTTTCGATGATCGCCGTCTGGCTGCCGCCGACCTCCAGGGTCAGGGTGTCGAAGAAGTGCCGATTGACCCTGGCAATGCCGTGGCGCTCCAGGCCGACCGCGAGGATGCAGGTCAGCCGGTGTACCCGCTGGGCAATGCGCTTGAGCCCGGCCGGGCCATGATAGACGGCGTAGAAACCCGCGATATTGGCCAGTAGCACCTGGGCGGTGCAGATGTTCGAGTTGGCCTTCTCGCGGCGGATATGCTGCTCGCGAGTCTGCAAGGCCATGCGCAGGGCCACCTGGCCGCGGGCATCCTTGGACACGCCGATGATGCGCCCGGGCATCGCGCGCTTGTACTCGTCGCGGCAGGCGAAAAACGCCGCATGAGGGCCGCCGTAGCCCATGGGCACGCCGAAGCGCTGGGACGAACCGAGCACCACGTCGGCCCCCAGTTCGCCCGGCGGGGTCAGCAACAACAGGCTGAGCAGGTCGGCCGCGACACAGGCCAGGGCCTGCTGGGCGTGCAACTGGTCGATCAGCGGCCGCAGGTCGCGGATCTCGCCATGGGTGTCCGGGTACTGCAGCAACGCGCCGAACACCTGGTGCCCGGACAATTCGTCGACCCCGCCGACCACCAGCTCGAAACCGAAGCCTTCGGCCCGGGTGCGGACCACGGAAATGGTTTGCGGGTGGCAGTGTTCATCGACAAAGAACAGGTTGCTCGAAGACTTGCTCACGCGCTTGGCCAGGGCCATGGCTTCGGCGGCAGCGGTGGCTTCGTCCAGCAACGAGGCGTTGGCCAGGTCCAGGCCGGTGAGGTCGATGGTCATCTGCTGGAAATTCAACAAGGCTTCGAGCCGGCCCTGGGCGATTTCCGGCTGGTAGGGGGTATAGGCGGTGTACCAACCGGGGTTCTCCAGCACGTTGCGCAGGATCACCGTCGGCGTCAGGGTGGCGTGGTAACCCATGCCGATCAGGCTGGTCCAGACCTGGTTCTGCCCGGCATAACCCTTGAGCCTGGCCAGGGCGGCCGCTTCGTCCAGGGCCGGCGGCAGGTCCAGTGCACGGTTGAAGCGGATTCCCGGCGGCACCGTCTGCTCGATCAGTTCGGCCCGGCTGCCCAGCCCGAGGCTGGCGAGCATCGCTTGCTGCTCCTCGGCGTCGGGCCCCAGGTGCCGGTTGAGAAAAGCGTTGGGCTCGCGTAACTGGCTCAAAGATAGCAACTGGGACATGACCGGCTCTCTCCGATAAACGGCGCTCAGCGTCGCTGCAACAGGGTGCCAAGCAGCATAGCAGTCGATTTCCCGCGTCGATGCTCTGGCGTCCCGGGGCAATCGGTACCATCATGCTCGACGTCAACGCGCCAGCCCCGGCGCATCGCAACCTGTGCCCCTATCGTCCGCTTATCGGGTGTCCCATCGTCATGAGCCAACTGCCTTTCCTGCCGTTCTCCAAACCCACCATCGATGAACCCACCATCGCCGCTGTCGGCGAAGTCCTGCGTTCGGGCTGGATCACCAGCGGCCCCAAGGTCCAGGCCTTCGAAGCCCAGCTCTCGGAGTTTTTCGGCGGGCGCACGGTACGCACCTTCAACTCCGGCACCTGCACCATGGAGATCGCCTTGCGCATTGCCGGCATCGGTGCCGGTGATGAAGTCA
The DNA here is from genome assembly GCF_059418825.1 of Pseudomonas sp. GW821-FHT07F01. Lineage (NCBI taxonomy): Bacteria > Pseudomonadati > Pseudomonadota > Gammaproteobacteria > Pseudomonadales > Pseudomonadaceae > Pseudomonas > Pseudomonas sp. GW821-FHT07F01. Next base: position 421,305 of record NZ_JBWKQO010000003.1, on the reverse strand, counting down.
TCACCACGCCGATTTCCTGGGTGGCCACCGCCAACGTCATCCTCGAAGTCGGGGCCACGCCGGTGTTCGCCGATATCGACCCGGTCACCCGCAATATCGACCTGGCCCAGGTCGAAGCCGCCATCACCCCACGCACCAAGGCCATCATCCCGGTGTACCTGGCCGGGCTGCCGGTGGACATGAGCCACCTCTACGCCCTGGCCAACAAGCACGGCCTGCGGTTAGTGGAAGATGCCGCCCAGGCCCTGGGCTCCAGCTGGAACGGCCAGCGCATCGGTGCCGGTGGCGACTTCGTGTCCTTCAGCTTCCAGGCCAACAAGAACGTCACTTCGTCCGAGGGCGGCTGCCTGGTGCTCAACACGCCAGAAGAGGTGCGCCTGGCCGAGAAGTACCGCCTGCAGGGCGTGACCCGCAACGGCTTCGACGGCCTGGATGTGGATGTGCTTGGCGGCAAGTTCAACATGACCGACGTGGCGGCCGCCATCGGCCTGGGGCAGTTCGCCCATATCGAGGCGATCACCGCCCATCGCCGTGAGCTGGCCCGGCACTACTTCGAATGTTTTGGCAGCGATTTCGAGGCCCGCTATGGCGCCCAGCTACCGCCGGCGGACTTCACCAACAGCAACTGGCACCTGTTCCAGCTGGTACTGCCAGAGCGCAAGGATGGCAAGCCGGCCCGCGCCACCTTCATGGAGCAGATGCAGGAACGCGGGATTGGCATCGGCTATCACTACCCGCCGATTCACTTGCTGAGCCTGTACCGCGAGCGCGGCTTCAAGGAGGGGATGTTCCCGGTAGCGGAACGGGTCGGTCGGCTGATCGTCTCGTTGCCGATGTTCACCGCCATGAGCAAGGCCGACGTGGAACGCGCGGTGGCGGCGGTGAAAGAGGTGTTGCAGGCTTAAGAGCCTTCGCCAGCAAGCCCGCCCTGCGCAAACGGGGCGGACGCGCCGGCGAGAACGGCTTACTCGCCGATGGCGGCCTTGTAGCCGGCGGCGTCCAGCAGCTTGTCCAGATCGCCCGGGTTGCTTGGCTTGAGCTTGAAGATCCAGGCACCGTACGGATCGCTGTTGAGCAGCTCGGGGCTGGCGCTCAGCTCTTCGTTGACCGCAATCACTTCACCGGCCACCGGCGCATAGATGTCGGAAGCGGCTTTCACCGACTCCACCACACCGGCCTGGTCCCCTGCGCCAAACACGTTGCCGACTTCAGTCAGCTCGACGAAAACCACATCGCCCAGGGCTTCCTGAGCGTGGTCGCTAATACCTACGGTCACGCTGCCGTCGGCTTCCAGGCGGGCCCATTCGTGACTGTCGGCAAAACGCAGGTGGGCAGGGATATCGCTCATGTTCTGTGTCCTCAAGAAGAAGTGTCAGCGGCGCAATGCCTGCTGGAAATAGTTAGATCAGGGTTTTGCCGTGGCGCACGAAGGTGGGTTTGACCACCCGGACCGGGTACCACTTGCCGCGGATTTCCACTTCGGCACGGTCGGCGGTGGCCATCGGCACCCGCGCCAGTGCGATCGATTTGCTCAGCGTAGGGGAGAAACTACCACTGGTGATCTCACCTTCGCCAACATCGGCGATACGAACCACCTGATGAGCGCGTAAAACCCCGCGTTCTTCGAGCACCAGGCCCACCAGTTTCTGCTTCACCCCGGCCGCCCGTTCGGCTTCCAGGGCACTGCGACCGATGAACTGGCGTGACGCCGGTTCCCAGGCAATGCTCCAGGCCATGTTCGCCGCCAGGGGCGAGACATCCTGATGGATGTCCTGGCCATAGAGGTTCATGCCGGCCTCCAGGCGCAGGGTGTCCCGGGCGCCCAGGCCGATGGGCGAGATCCCCGCCCCCACCAGGTCGTTGAAGAAGGCCGGGGCCTGGTCGGCAGGGAGGACGATCTCCAGACCGTCCTCGCCGGTGTAGCCGGTCCGGGCAATGAACCAGTCGCCGTCAAAGCCGGCTTCGAATGGCTTGAGCTGCTGGATCAGGGTGCCGCGGGACTGGGTCACCAGCTCGGCAATCTTGTGCCGCGCCTGAGGGCCCTGGATCGCCAGCATCGCCAGCTCCGGGCGCTCGTGCAGCTGCACCTGGAAATCCCCCAGCTGCGCCTGCATCCAGGCCAGGTCCTGATCACGGGTGGCGGCATTGAGCGCCAGGCGATAAGCGTCTTCGAGGCGATAGACGATCATGTCGTCAACGATGCCGCCCCGTTCATTGAGCATGGTGCTGTACAGAGCCTGGCCGGGGTTGTGCAGGCGTTCGACATCATTGGCCAGCAACAGCTGGAGCCAGGCCTTGGCCTGGGTACCGCTGACATCGATCACGGTCATGTGGGATACATCGAACACACCGCAATCACGTCGCACCTGATGGTGCTCCTCGACCTGCGAGCCGTAATGCAAGGGCATATCCCAACCGCCAAAATCGACCATTTTCGCGCCGAGGGCGAGATGCAGGTCATACAGAGGCGTACGCTGTCCCATGGGTTTCTCCTTCCGGGCGTGGCGAGGGTGCGGACTGGCGCTGTTGGTGTGAAAGCCTTGAAATAGATGGCTTTCAGCCGATTTCAGCGTCCCGGCCAAACAACAGGCCGCACCGAATGCCGCGCATTGTAGCTGCAAGGTGCAAGGCTGGCACCTAACCGATTCGATGGGCCGAGCGGCGGATCAGGCCAATCACCGGCAGCAGGCCCACCAGCACCAGGGTCAGTGCCGGCAGCGAGGCCCGGGCCCACTCCCCTTCACTGGTCATCTCGAAGATCCGCACCGCCAGCGTGTCCCAGCCAAACGGGCGCATCAGCAAGGTGGCGGGCATTTCCTTGAGCACATCGACGAACACCAGCAAGGCGGCGCTCAAGGTCCCGGGCAGCAACAACGGCAGATACACTTTGAAAAACAGTCGCGGGCCAGCGACCCCCAGGCTGCGCGCCGCTTCGGGGAGCGACGGGCGGATCCGCTCCAGGCTGTTTTCCAGCGGCCCGTAGGCCACGGCGATAAAACGCACCAGATAGGCCAGCAGCAAGGCGGACAGGCTGCCCAGCAGCAGCGGCTTGCCGGCCCCGCCCAACCAGCCGGACAGCGGGATCACCAGCTCGCGATCCAGGTAACTGAAGGCCAGCATGATCGATACCGCCAGTACCGAGCCGGGCAAGGCGTAGCCCAGGTTGGCCAGGCTGACCCCGGCGCGGATGCCCCGGGTCGGCGCCAGGCGTCGGGCAAAGGCCAGGAGCAGAGCCACACTGACAGTGATCAGCGCCGCCATGCCGCCCAGGTACAGGGTGTGGATGATCAAGCCGGCATACCGCTCATCCAGGTCGAAGCGCCCGCGCTGCCAGAACCACGCCAGCAACTGCAGCAGCGGAATCACGAAGGCACAGGTGAATACCAGCAGGCACCAGCCCGTGGCCGCCAACGCCTTGAGCCCGCGCAAGTGGTACAGCGCCTTGCCCCGGGGCCGCTCGTTACCGGTACGGCTGGCGCCACGGGCGCGGCGCTCGCCGTACAGCACCAGCATCACCGCCAGCAGCAGCAGGCTGGCCAGCTGGGCGGCGCTGGAAAGGCTGAAGAAGCCGTACCAGGTCTTGTAGATAGCGGTGGTGAAGGTATCGAAGTTGAACACCGACACCGCACCGAAATCCGCCAGGGTTTCCATCAGCGCCAGGGCCACCCCGGCGCCGATGGCCGGCCGCGCCATGGGCAGCGCCACCCGCCAGAATGCCTGCCAGGGCGATTGCCCGAGGACCCGCGCTGCCTCCATCAACCCCTTGCCCTGGGCCAGGAAGGCGTTGCGCGCCAGCAGGTAGACATAGGGATAGAACACCAGCACCAGCACCAGGATCACCCCACCGGTGGAACGTACCCGCGGCAGTCGCAGGCCGCTGCCGAACCATTCCCGCAGCAGGCTTTGCACCGGCCCGGAAAAATCCAGCAGGCCGACAAAGACGAAGGCCAGCACATAGGCCGGGATCGCAAAGGGCAGCATCAAGGCCCAGTCCAGCCAGCGCCGTCCGGGAAACTCGCAGAGACTGGTGAGCCAGGCCAGGCTCACGCCCAGCAGCGTGACGCCAACGCCCACCCCAAGCACCAGGGTCAGGGTATTGCCCAACAGCCGCGGCATTTGCGTGTCCCACAGGTGGGACCAGATCTGCTGGTCGATGGCCTGCCAGGACAATAGCAGCACGCTCAGCGGCAAAAGGACCAGGGCCGCTACGGCAAAGACCAGGGGGTACCAGCGACGTTGAGCGGGATGGGCCACAAAAAACTCTCGGGCAGGTGGAACAGACAAAAATACTTGCGCAAAACGCGTGGGGCGGGAGAGCCGCACCCGCTGGGCGCCATGGCCGCCCCAACGGCTTCAACCACGTTACGCCAGTTGAATCACGTATTCAGGGCTTGCCACCGCTGCGCGGTGGAACGGGAGCCAGCTCCCTCGCCACTAAAGCCCAGCCGCTAAAGAAAACGCCCCGCAAAAGCGGGGCGCAGTATAACGGCAGGCTCAGTTCCAGCCAGCGCGGTCCATCAGGCGAATGGCTTCGGCCTGGCGCTTGCCGGCGATTTCAACCGGCAGGGTGTCGGCTACGAACTTGCCCCAGCTGGCCACTTCCGCGGAAGGCGCTACCGCCGGGTTGGCCGGGAACTCCTGGTTGACGTCGGCAAAGATCTTCTGCGCCTCAGGCGTGGTCATCCATTCCACCAGGGCCTTGGCCGCTTCCGGGTGCGGTGCGTGTTTGGTCAGGCCGATGCCCGACAGGTTGACGTGCACCCCGCGATCGCCCTGGTTCGGCCAGAACAGCTTCACCGCCAGGTTCGGTTTCTGCTTGTGCAGGCGGCCGTAGTAGTAGGTGTTGACGATGCCGACGTCGCATTGCCCGGCGTTGATCGCCTCGAGCACCGCGATGTCGTCGGAGAACACATCGGTAGACAGGTTGTTGACCCAACCCTTGATGATCTCTTCGGTCTTCTCGGCACCGTGGGTCTCGATCAGCGTGGCGGTCAGCGACTGGTTGTAGACCTTCTTCGCCGTGCGCAGGCACAGGCGGCCTTCCCACTGCTTGTCCGCCAGGGCTTCATAGGTGGTCAGTTCTGAAGGTTTGACCCGGTCGGTGGAGTAGGCCAGGGTCCGCGCCCGCAGGCTCAGGCCGGTCCAGGCGTGGTTGGAGGAGCGGTATTGCAGGGGAATGTTGCTGTCGATGACCTTGGAGGTGAACGGCTGCAGGATGCCCATCTGCTCGGCCTGCCAGAGGTTGCCGGCATCCACGGTGAGCAGCAGGTCGGCGGTGGCGTTCTCGCCCTCGGCCTTGATCCGCTGCATCAGCGGCGCTTCCTTGTCGGTGATGAACTTGATCTTCACCCCGGTCTTCTGGGTGTAGGCATCGAACACCGGCTTGATCAGCTCATCGATACGCGAGGAGTAGACCACGACTTCATCGGCGGCGTAGGCGGTGCCACCGATGAGTGTGAGGGCCAGGGCGGTCAGTAGACGCTTCGGTGCCAACATGGGAGCGGTCTCTCGATTTCAAAGTGAGGCGAAATGATAAGGACTCCCATTTGCCATCTCAACCGAACCCGGCGCTGAGGAGTTACCAGATGTTGCGTAGGCTCGTCCTCGCGACGCTTGGCCAGCAAGCCGGCGCCTAGGCTCTGGCCAGTTCCGGCAAGTCGCCGCTCAGGCCCAGGGCCTGGCGCACGAACAGGGCCTTGGCCTCGGGCATCTGGTCGATCACCTTGAGGCCGGTGTTGCGCAGCCAGCGCATGGGCAACGGGTCGGCCTGGAACAGCCGCTCGAAGCCCTCCATGGCCGCCATCAGCGCCAGGTTGTGGGGCATGCGCCGGCGCTCGAAGCGGCTCAGCACCTTGACCTCGGCCAGGCGCTCGCCGCGGCTGGCCGCTTGCAGCAGCACTTCGGCCAGCACGGCGGCATCGAGGAAGCCCAGGTTGACCCCCTGCCCCGCCAACGGGTGGATGGTGTGGGCGGCGTCGCCGATCAGCGCCAGGCCTTCGGCCACATAGCGCTTGGCATGGCGTTGGCGCAACGGCACGCAGAGCCGCGGGTCGGCGCTGATCACCGAACCCAGGCGGCCTTCGAAGGCGCGCTCCAGTTCGGCGCAGAAGCTCTCGTCGTCCAGCGCCATCAGGCGCTCGGCCTCACTCGGGGTGGTCGACCAGACAATCGAACACCAATCATGCTGCCCGTCCCGTACCAGGGGCAGGAAGGCCAGCGGGCCGGTATCGGTGAAGCGCTGCCAGGCGGTCAATTGGTGAGGCTGGCTGCTGCGCACGCTGGTGACGATGGCGTGATGCAAGTAATCCCACTCGCGAGTGGTACAACCGGTGAGCCGGCGCACGGCCGAGTTGGCGCCATCGGCAGCGATCACCAGCGGCGCACGCAGTTGCCGGCCATCCGCCAGGGTCAGCAGCCAGTCGTCGCCGGAGCGGCGCATCTGCTCCAGACGGGCATTGGCCAGCAGGCCGATATCGCATTCATGCAGACGCTCGAGCAAGGCGTCCTGAACCACCCGGTTCTCGACGATATGACCCAGCACCTCGGCATGCACGCTGGACGCCGAGAAGTGGATCTGCCCGGTGCCGCTGCCGTCCCAGACCTGCATGTCGCAGTAGGGGCTGCTACGGCGTCGGGCAATGCCGTCCCAGGCGCCCAGGCGCTCCAGGATGCGCTGGCTGGCCGCCGACAAGGCACTGACCCGAGGCTCGAACGGCGCCTGGTCATCGAAGGGTTTGACACTCAGGGAACCGCCATCGAGCAGCAGCACTTCCAGGCCGCTGCCCTGCAACGCCAACGCCAAGGCACTGCCGACCATTCCGGCTCCGACAATCAGCACATCTGCGCGCATTTCCATGCTTTAGGCCTGTCTCACTGGCGGCTTGAGCCGCACATAAAGGGTTTTATCGACCCGCGCCACCAGGGTGCCGGAGCCGTCATGAATCTCTACCTGCCACTGCGGCAGGTACTTCTCGCCCGTTGCGGTCTGCTGGCGAACATCGTCGAGCAGCGCCTGGTCGATACTGAGCCGGGCAAACACCGGCCCTCTGCCCGGGGCGATGAAATCGATGGTCGCGGCCTTGTCCCAGACGATGTAGCCGGGACCCAGGTTCTCCATCAGCATCAGCATGAAGAACGGGTCCACCATGGAATACAGGCTGCCGCCGAACTGGGTGCCGACATAGTTGCGGTTGTACAAGCCCAGGCCCATGCAGACCTGGACGTCACGGAAATCCGCACTGATGTGCCGAACCCGCACGCCAGCCCCGAGGTAGGGCGGGTACAGGTTCAACACCCAGCGCAACAGGCGGGCCTTGCCGAACCGCCGGGTCAGCCAGTCACGCATCCGGGCGAGTGCCCAGGCCCATGGCCTGGCGAGCGAACCAGCGTTTGGCCGGTGGCAGCAGGTCCAGGCCGAGCAAGCCCAGGTTGCGCCCCACGGACAGCAGCGGCAGTTTGCTGCCGAACAGCCGGGTGACCTGATCGGAGAAGCCCACGGTCAGGTTCTGGTCCAGGCGCTGACGTTCGCAGTAGGCCTGCAGCACGGCAAAATCCCCCGGCAGTGCTTCGCTGGCCAACAACGCGTCCGCCAGGGCCTGGGCATCGCGCAGTGACAGGTTGAAGCCCTGGCCGGCGATCGGATGCAGGCTGTGGGCCGCATTGCCCAGCACCACCAAGTGGGGGCGCACCTGTTCCTCGGCTTCCACCAGGGACAGCGGGTAGAGGTGGCGGGCGCCGACTTGTTTCAGGGTTCCCAGGCGGTAGCCGAACACGCCCTGCAATTCACTGAGGAAGCTGCGCTCGTCCAGGTCGGCCAGACGCTGTGCATCCATGCCCTGGCGGGTCCAGATCAGTGCACAGCGATTATCCGGCAGCGGCAGCAAGGCCATTGGGCCATCGTCGGTGAAGCGCTCGAAGGCCATGCCGTTGTGGGCTTCGCTGGGGGTGATGTTGGCAATCAGCGCACTCTGGTTATAGGGGCGGTTCTTGACCCCGATGCCCAGTTGTTCGCGCAGGCCGGAGCGGCCGCCGTCGGCCAGCACGGCGAGATCGCATTCCAGGGTGGTTTCGTCGTTCAGGGTCAGGCGATAGCCGCCTGCCAGGGGCTCCAGACGGGTGACTTCGGCCGGGCAGCGCCAGCTGATCACGTCCTTGTCCAGCCCTTGCCACAGGCATTGGCCGAGCCAGGCGTTTTCCACCACATAGCCCAGGGCCGGCACCCCTTCTTCCATGGCCGACAGGCGCGCGGTGGAGAACCGCCCACGGTCGGACACGTGAATCTGCTTGATCGGCTCGGCACGCCGGGAGATCGTCTGCCACAGCCCCAGCCGCTGGTAGATCTGCCGGGCACCAAAGGACAGGGCCGAGGAGCGGGCGTCGTAGCTGGGCTGGAAACTGTCGCCCGGGGCGAAGGGCTCGATCAGCACGATCTTCCAGCCCCGGGCCTTGGCCCCGGCCTGCAGCGCCAGGGCCAGGCTCGCGCCTACCAGACCGCCACCGATGATGGCCAGATTGACCCGGCTCATGACGCCTGGGTCCGCGCAGCGGCCATCAAGGCCTCGATCTCGGCCACGCTCTTGGGCACGCCACCTGTCAGAATTTCACAGCCCTGCTTGGTCACTACCACGTCGTCCTCGATGCGCACGCCGATGCCGCGCCACTTCTTCGCTACCTGCTGGTTGTCCGGGGATATGTAGATGCCCGGCTCCACGGTCAGCGCCATGCCAACCTCCAACACCCGCCACTCGCCGCCGACCCGGTACTCGCCGACGTCGTGTACATCCATGCCCAGCCAGTGTCCGGCACGGTGCATGTAGAACGTCTTGTAGGCCTCGCTGGCAATCAGCTGGTCCACATCGCCTTCCAGCAGGCCCAGTTGCACCAGGCCGGCGGTGATCACCTGGACCGTCGCCTCATGAGCCTGGTTCCAGTGCTTGTTCGGGGCGATCTGGGCAAACGCCGCTTCCTGGGAAGCCAGCACCAGTTCGTAGATCGCCTTCTGCTCCGGCGAAAACTTGCCGTTGACCGGCCAGGTGCGGGTGATATCGCTGGCATAGCAGTCGATCTCGCAACCGGCGTCGATCAGCACCAGGTCACCGTCCCTGAGCACGGCGTCATTCTGTTGGTAATGCAGGATGCAGCTGTTGCGGCCCGCCGCGACGATCGAGCCATAGGCCGGCATCTTCGCCCCGCCCTTGCGGAATTCGTAATCCAGCTCGGCTTCCAGGCTGAACTCATGCAACCCGGGACGGCTGGCCTGCATTGCGCGGATATGGGCCTGGGCGGAAATCCGTGCGGCCTCGCGCATCACCTTCACTTCTGCCGCCGATTTATACAGGCGCATGTCGTGCAGCAGATGATCCAGGGCAACGAATTCGTTCGGCGGCTGGGCGCCGAGGTGCGCTTTAGAGCGGATCACGTTGATCCAGTCCATCAGGTGACGGTCGAATTCGGGGTTGCTGCCCATGGCCGAGTAAACCCGGTCGCGGCCTTCGATCAGGCCCGGCAGGATGTCGTCGATATCGGTGATGGGAAATGCGTCATCGGCACCGTAGTCGCGAATCGCGCCCTCCTGGCCGGCCCGCAATCCGTCCCAGAGTTCGCGCTCCGGGTTGCGCTCGCGACAGAACAGCACGTACTCGCCGTGCTCCCGGCCGGGGATCAGCACGATCACCGCCTGGGGCTCGGGAAACCCGCTGAGGTACTGGAAATCGCTGTCCTGGCGGTAGACGTGCTCCACATCGCGATTGCGAATGGCCACGGCCGCCGCCGGCAGGATCGCGATGCTGTTGGGCTCCATCTGCGCCATGAGCGCCTTGCGGCGACGGCTGTATTCCGCTTTCGGGATATGAATCATGGGCGGACGCAGTTCCCTGTCAGTCAGTGCAGAGAAGGCTTGGCAGCCGGCGCAACGGTCTTGTTGGTCTCGGTGAATAGCAGCAGAGGCGCAACCCGCAGGTACTCCATCACTTCCATGTAGTCGCTTTCACCGTCATCGGATTCCTCCAGCGCGTCCTGGACCTGAGCAATGGCTGCAAGGTCCTGCAACACTTCCGTGGCCTCGACGCTCAGGGCACTGCTGTCGCGGGAGTTGAGGCCGAAACCGGCGAGGAAGCCCTGGCACCACTGGCCCAGGGCAGCGGCACGCTCGGCCAGGGGTGCGTCGTCGCTGGGCAGCAGCAGGACCACGGTCATGTCATCGCTGGTGAGCTCGCCCTTGACCATCTCCTGCAGGCCGATCAAGGCGCTGCGCACGTTGTCTTGCGGCTCGCCTTCGAGCAGTTCGGCGGCGTCCACCAGCCAGCCGTCGACTTCGAAGCCGGCGCCGGCGCAGCTGCGACCCAGCAACAGGCCGTGCAGCTCGGCAGGAGAAACAGGATGACCGCTGCTGCTGAGCAGGGTGGCGAAGGCGTTGTACGGGGAATTCTGAATGGGCATGGGCAGCTAGGCGCCAAGCGGCGCAATGTCTAGAATGAAGGCCTTGTATCGTAGGGCGTGTCATCATTCATTGCCAGCGCCGCGTTGTGCTTTGCGCCCCGTTACAGTGGCCCGCAGGGCCTCGGGCGACAGACAGATTGCCGACCGGACAACGCCAGATGCGCCACGACTGCTCAGGCCATTGAGGCGCTGCCCAGCCAGTTGCCACTCATCAGACCAACTTCAGTGGGACACAATGGAAGACACCGACCTGCACGCACTGATGGCCAGACTCGAACTGCTTATTACCCGGGTCGAGCAACTAAAGAGTCAAAACGCACTCTTATTAGCTCAGGAAAAGACCTGGCGCGAGGAACGCGCGCACCTCATTGAAAAAAACGAAATCGCCCGGCGTAAGGTCGAATCGATGATTTCGCGCCTCAAGGCCCTGGAGCAAGACTCATGAGTTCAAGCAATAGCGTTACCGTGCAGATCCTCGACAAAGAGTATTCGATCATCTGCCCCCAGGAAGAGCGCAGCAATCTGGTGAGCGCCGCCCGTTACCTGGACGGCAAGATGCGCGAGATCCGCAGCAGCGGCAAAGTCATCGGCGCCGATCGCATCGCGGTCATGGCCGCCCTGAACATCACCCACGACCTGCTGCACCGCCAGGAGCGTCCGGATGTGCAGGCCAGCGCCACCACCCGGGAACAGGTGAGGGATCTGCTGGAGCGTGTTGACCTGGTTCTGGCCACCGATTCGGACACAAGCAAAGCTGATTCCTGACAGCGGTTGCGGTATACTCCCGCCACTCCCTGGGGTGCTTGCCAGTTGGCGATGTCCCTGAGCCGATTCGCACTACCCTGGAAGTTGCACGTTGGGCTGGTGTGCATGTCCGCTAGACGGAAAGCCTTAAAGCCTGCTGCATCTTCCGCCTTGAACTTTCGGGTTCAAGGGCTAAGTCGACAGCGGTTCGCCTGGGGAGCCTGAATTGTCAGCCAATGCCAGTTATCCATGCTGGCATTGGTTTTTCCGGGTAGGCTGTTCTGCCAAATCCGACCTTCTCATAGCCTCTTTCATGACCGAACCTGCGCCGCTTTCCCGCCCGCAACTTCGCCGCATGCTGCGCAAGGCCCGTCGCGCCCTGAGCCCTGCCGAGCAACGCCAGGCAGCCCTTGGCCTGTACCGCCAACTGGCCCAGGACCCGGTGTTTCGTCGGGCACGGCACCTGTCCCTGTATCTGCCCACCGACGGTGAAATCGACCCGCGCCTGCTGCTGCGTGCCGCCCAGCGCCGGGGCAAGGCCACCTACCTGCCGGTGCTCAGCGCCTGGCCCCGGACCAAGATGGTTTTCCAGCGCGTCCTCCCGGGAGAAACGCTGCGGCCCAATCGTTTTCGCATTCTCGAGCCCCGGGTCAATTGCGCGCGGCAACGCAAGGTCTGGGCCCTGGATCTGGTGCTGCTGCCCCTGGTTGGCTTTGATGAAGAAGGTGGACGCCTGGGGATGGGTGGCGGCTTTTATGACCGCAGCCTGGCCTACCTTGCGCGGCGCCAGAACTGGCGCAAGCCGAAGCTGCTGGGGCTGGCCCATGAATGTCAGAAAGTCGGAAAGCTGGACCAGGCCAGTTGGGATGTACCCTTGCACGGTACGGTGACGGATCGGGGATGGTACTTCGCTCGATAGGTGCCGCGTTCGATCAGCGGCACCCGAGCGGGTTCAGCGCTTGAAAGGCTGCGGCTGCTGTTGTGCGATTTCGATGGGAGCATCGGTCTTGCTGGCCCATAAGCTCTGCGCATAACCGGTGGTCACAACGCCCAAACCGAACAAAATAACCAAAATCCATAGTAAATCCGGTTGGCGTTTCATCGATTGCCCCCCCTCAGGCAAATCACACACGCTCCAAGCATGGTTTCCATAACAGGCCATGCAGCAGCGTCAAGCTTAAAATCCCGGCATTCTGCGATAACGTGAACCGACACGCAAATGCTGACGTCAACCGACCGTCGGTTTGTCATAAAATTGCCCGACAACCTGCCCAATCACCCTTTGGAGGGTAAGAAAGATGGCCTATTGGCTGATGAAATCCGAGCCCGACGAACTCTCGATCCAGGGTTTGCAGCAACTCGGCCAAGCCCGTTGGGACGGGGTGCGCAATTACCAGGCGCGCAACTTCCTGCGCGCCATGGCGGTAGGCGACGAGTTCTTCTTCTACCACTCCAGCTGCCCGGAACCGGGTATCGCCGGCATCGGCCGGATCATCAAGGCCGCCTACCCGGACCCCACCGCCCTGGAGCCGGACAGCGTCTACTTCGACCCCAAATCCAGTGCCGAAAAGAATGCCTGGAGCGCCATCGACGTGGCCCATGTGGAAACCTTCACCAAGGTGCTGCGCCTGGATTACCTCAAGCAGCAGGCAGCTCTCGCCGAAATGCCTCTGGTGCACAAAGGCAGCCGCCTGTCGGTCATGCCGGTCACCGCCGAACAATGGGCTGCCGTACTCGCCCTGCGCTGACCACCCAGCCCCCCTGGCGCCGGGAGTCGGATCTGTCCACGGCGCCAGCCCGAACGTTTTTTTGCCCCGATCATCATGCAGCCTGCAAACAATAGGTTTAGGCTTGGCCCTTTCATTTGACGGGCATCAAGCCGTAGAAAGCCTTGAGCCGTCAGACTTGGACGCTATTGCCGCAGGACGCAGAACACATGTCGACGAACCACCGTTCCTCCCGCCTTTTTGCTGTTTCCCTGTTGATTCTGTTACTCGCCGCCGGTGCTTTCGGCTACTGGAAATCCCTCCAGGATCGCCTGCCCGAAGGCCTGAGCATGGGCAACGGCCGGCTCGAAGCCACCGAAGTGCAGATCGCCAGCAAGATTCCCGGGCGCCTGGCGGAAGTGCGGGTCAACGAAGGCGACAAGGTGCTTCAAGGCCAGTTGCTGGCACGCATGGACACCCGCACCCTGGAAGCCCAGCGCAATCAGGCCGAGGCCGAAGTGCTGCGCGCCCGAGAGAACCTGTCCGCGGCCGAAGCCAATGTGCAGTTGCGCCAGAGCGAACTGCTGCTGGCCAATCAGGAACTCAGGCGCTCTCAGGAGCTGTTCAAGCGCGGCTTCGCCAGCCAGCAGATCATCGACCAGCAGCAGGCCCGCCTGAACACCGGCAACGCAGCAGTCCTGGCGGCCCAGGCCCAGGTCGCAGCGGTGAAGGCCGCCATCGGCGCCGCCCAGGCCCAGGTTGCCCAGCTCACCAGCGAAATCGACGACAGCAGCCTGCGGGCGCCCATCGACGGCATCATCCAACTGCGCCTGGCCGAACCTGGCGAAGTGCTGGGCGCCGGCGGCCGTGTGCTGCTGCTGATCGACCCCAATGACCAGTACATGAACCTCTACCTGCCGGCTTCGGTCACCGGCCGCCTGACCGTTGGCGACGAGTCGCGGATCCTCCTCGACGCCCTGCCCAACCAGCCCCTGCCGGCGAAGATCAGCTTCGTCGCGGCCAAGTCCCAATTCACCCCCAAAGAGGTGGAAACCCGGGACGAGCGCCAGAAGCTGGTGTTCCGGGTCAAGGTGCGCCTGACTCAACCCGCCGCCGTGCCCCAGGCCAAACCGGGCATGCCCGGCGCCGGTTATGTGCGCACCGCCCCCGTGGACTGGCCGGCCAACCTGCAATGAGCGCCCTGGCGCTGCAAGCGAACGGCATCAGCCATCGCTACGGTTCACAGCAGGCCCTGAGCGACATCAGTTTCAACCTGCCAGCGGGCACCCGCTGCGGCTTGATCGGCCCGGACGGCGCCGGCAAGTCGAGCCTTCTGGGGCTGATCGCCGGGGTCAAGAAACTTCAGCAGGGCGAGCTCGACGTGCTCGGCGGACCGATCTCGCAACGGCGCCACCGCAGCAGCCTCTATCCGCGCATCGCCTTCATGCCCCAGGGCCTGGGGGGCAACCTGTATCCCGAGCTGTCCATCAGCGAGAACATCCGCTTCTTCGCCACCCTGTTCGGCCTGCCCAAGGATGAATGCGAACAGCGCATGCACAGCCTGTTGCTGGCCACCGACCTGCTGCGCTTCGCCGAACGCCCGGCGGGCAAGCTGTCCGGCGGGATGAAGCAGAAGCTTGGCCTGTGCTGTGCGCTGATCCACGAACCGGACCTGCTGATCCTCGACGAGCCCACCACCGGGGTCGACCCCCTGTCGCGCCGGCGTTTCTGGGAATTGGTCGAAGACGTACGCCGGCAACGCCCGCAACTGACCCTGCTGGTGGCAACCGCCTACATGGAGGAGGCCGAACAGTTCGAGCACTGCCTGATGCTCGACCAGGGCAAGTTGATCGCCCAGGGCCTGAGCCAGGAGCTGGCGCAGATCACCGCCAGCGGCAAGCTGGACGACGCCTTCACCCATTTCCAGGGCGACAGCGGTCATGACAACCAGCCCCTGGTGATTCCGCCGCGTTCCGGCGACAACCAGGACATCGCCATCGAGGCCCATGAGCTGACCCTGCGCTTCGGCGACTTCACCGCGGTCAACAAGGTCAGCTTCGCCATCGGCCGCGGGGAGATCTTCGGTTTCCTCGGTTCCAACGGCTGCGGCAAGACCACCACCATGAAGGTCCTCACCGGGCTGATGCCCGCCAGCGAGGGCAGCGCCAAGCTGTTGGGCAACCCGGTGGACGCCAAGGACCTGGCCACCCGCAAGCGGGTCGGTTTCATGTCCCAGAGCTTTTCCCTGTATGGCGAGCTCAGCGTGCGCCAGAACCTGGAACTGCACGCCCGCCTGTTCGACCTGCCGAAAGCCGAAAGCGGCCCGCGCATCGAGGAACTGATCCAGCGCTTCGACCTCGGGGCGATTGCCGAGCAGCAGTCCGGCGCCTTGCCTCTGGGCCTGCGCCAGCGCCTGTCGCTGGCAGTGGCAGTGCTGCACCGCCCGGAAGTGCTGATCCTCGACGAGCCCACTTCCGGGGTCGACCCGGCGGCCCGAGACGACTTCTGGCGCCTGCTGATCGAGCTGTCCCGGGAACAGGGAGTGACCATCTTCCTGTCCACCCACTTCATGAACGAGGCCCAGCGCTGCGACCGCATTTCGCTGATGCACGCCGGCAAGGTGCTGGCCTGCGACACCCCGGCGGCGCTGCAGCAACAGTTTGCCGGCGACACCCTGGAGGCCGCCTTCGTCCGCTGCCTGGAAGAGGCCCAGGGCACGCCGGACACACCTGCGCCATCACCGGAGGCGGCTACCCCCACCGCTGCCGGCACCCTAGCCGCCCCGCGTTCGGGCCTGAGCCTGGCGCGCCTGCTGGCGGTGGCCAGCCGCGAGGGCAAGGAACTGCTGCGGGACAAAGTGCGCCTGGGCTTCGCCCTGCTGGGGGCGATCTTCATGATGGTGATCTTCGGCTATGGCATTTCCCTGGACGTGGAGAAACTGGCCTTCGCCGTCTACGACCAAGATCAGACGCCACAGAGCCGTGCCTACCTGGAAGCCTTCCGCAGCTCACGCTACTTCGAGGAGAAACCGACCATCCGCAGCTCCGCCGAACTGCATCGGCGCCTGCAACGCTCGGAGATCAAGCTGGCCCTGGAGATTCCTCCCGGCTTTGGCCGTGACCTCTATGCCGGACGCCAGCCCGCGGTGGCGGCCTGGCTGGATGGCGGCATGCCGTTTCGTGCGGAAACCAGCCGCAACTATGTCGAGGCCGTGCACCAGGCCAACCTCGAGCTGCTGGCGGAACAAAGCAGCCCGGCCCTCAGCACCAGGCCGGCGGCCAAGCTGGAAACGCGCTTTCGCTACAACCAGGACGTGGTCAGCGTGAATGCCATCGGCCCCGGGGTCATGGCGCTGATCCTGGCGTTCATTCCGGCGATGCTCACGGCCCTGGGCATCGTCCGCGAAAAGGAGCTGGGCTCGATCACCAACTTCTACGCCACGCCCCTGACCCGCCTGGAGTTCCTCCTTGGCAAACAGGCGCCCTACCTGGCCGTCAGTCTGATCAACCTGGCCCTGCTGGTGGCCATGAACCGCTGGCTGTTCGGCGTGCCCTTCAAGGGCAGCGGCCTGACCCTGACCCTGGGCGGCGTGCTCTATGTGCTGGCCACCACCAGCATGGGGCTGCTGATCTCGGCATTCACCCGCACTCAGATCGCAGCGATTCTGGGCACCATGATCATCACCAGCCTGCCCACCATCCAGTTTTCCGGGCTGATCGTGCCGCGCTCGTCCCTGGAAGGCTCGGCGGCGGTCATGGGCCAGCTGTTTCCCGCCGGTTACTTCCTCGACATCGCCGTCGGCACCTTCACCAAGGCCCTGGACCTGCGCGAACTCTGGCCCCAGTGCCTGGCCCTGGTGGGCTTTTTCCTTGGTTTCACCGGGCTCAGCCTGGTCATGCTGAAAAAGCAGGAGGTCTGATGAATCGTCTCGCCCATATCCTGCGCCTGGGCTTGAAGGAGCTCACCAGCCTGCGCCACGACAGCGTGCTGCTGCTGTTCTTGATGTATGCCTTCACCGTGGCCATCTACCTGCCCGCCGCCGGCTCGGTGATCGGCGTGCACAACGCCAGCGTGGCCCTGGTGGACGAAGATCACAGCGCCCTCTCCCGGCAACTGGCCGAAGCGCTGCAACCCCCCGAGTTCCAGGCTCCGGTGCCGCTGCCCTATGACCAGCTGGACTCGGTGATGGACAGCGGCCAGTACACCTTTGTGATCAATGTCCCGGCCAACTTCCAGAGCGACTTGCTGGCCGGGCGCCAGCCTGCGGTACAGGTCAACGTCGATGCCACCGCCATGAGCCAGGCCTTCATGGGCGCCGGCTACATCGGCCGGATCTTCCAGCGCGAGCTGCTCACCTACGCCAACCAGGCGGACGCCACCAGCAAGGCCCCGGCACTGCTGACCACCCGCGCCCTGTTCAATACCAACCTGGAGGGCGGCTGGTTCCTGGCGGTGATCCAGATCGTCAACAACATCACCATCCTGGCCATCGTGCTCACCGGCACCGCGCTGCTGCGCGAACGCGAGCACGGCACTCTCGATCACCTGCTGGTGCTGCCGCTGACAGCGCTGGAGATCATGCTGGCCAAGGTCTGGAGCAACATGCTGGTGGTGGTGCTGTGCACCTGGGTATCGCTGGAGGTGATAGTCAAAGGTGTGCTGGGGGTGCCGCTGGCGGGGTCCATGGCGCTGTTCCTGATGGTCACCGCGCTCTATCTGTTCGCCAGTACCGCCCTGGGGATCTTCCTCGCCACCCTGGCCCGCTCGACCCCGCAGTTCGGCCTGCTGGCGATTCCGGTGATCATCCCGATGCTGCTGCTGTCCGGCGGCAGTACGCCGCTGGACAGCATGCCGCAGTGGCTGCAGTGGGTGATGCAGGGTTCGCCGTCGACGCACTTTGTCAGCCTCAGCGCGGCGATCCTGTTCCGCGATGCGGGAGTCAGTGTGGTCTGGCCCGACCTGCTGGCCCTGGCGACCATCGGCCTGGTGTTCTTCGCCATCGCCCTGGCGCGCTTTCGCAAGAGCCTGGCTTCATGACCCACACCGCGTAGGAGCCGGTTTGCCGGCGAAGGGCCGCAGGGACGCCTTCGCTGGCAAGCCAGCTCCTACGCCTGTAGCGGGGGCAGGCTTACTGAATGATCAGGTTGTTGAACAGCAGGTCTTCCACCACCGGCTTGCCGGTTTCGTCGTTCATGACTTGCTGCACCTGCTTGAGGGCTTCCTGGCGCAGCTTTTCCTTGGCTTCGACGTTATTCATGGTGTCGCTGGTCTGCTGGGCGAACAGCGCCACCAACTGGTTGCGGATCAGCGGCTCGTTGGCCTTGACCGCCTGGGCCGAGGCGTCGCCGGTTACTCGCAGGGCCACGTCGGCCTTGTAGACCTTGAGTTTAGGGCCGCCGTCCAGGCCGTAGTTGCCCACGAAGGGTGGGTTCAGGCTGATGTAGCTGACTTTCGGTGCTTCACCTTCTTTGGCCTCTTCGGCCATCGCTGCCATGGGCAGGGAGAGGGCCAGCAGCAACATGATCCACGCTTTCACAATTCGCTCCTTAATCCGGTTTGCGGCCTAGCATAAAGGCCCGCCCGCCTGAGCCCAAGCACAAGCTTATGGCTGGTCATCAGGACCGGGCATGCTCGTTGACCGCCTGATTCACACTCCTACACTTATCGGCCACCACTCCCAAAGGAATAGCCCTGATGAAAGCCGTGCTGTGCAAAGCCTTCGGCCCTGCCGAAATGCTGGTGCTGGAAGAGGTCGCAAGCCCCGTGCCGAAGAAGAACGAGATCCTGCTGGAAGTGCATGCCGCAGGCGTCAACTTCCCGGACACCCTGATCATCGAGGGCAAGTACCAGTTCAAGCCGCCATTCCCCTTCTCCCCGGGGGGCGAAGCGGCCGGCGTGGTCAGCGCAGTGGGTGAGAAGGTCGGCCACCTCAAGGCCGGTGACCGGGTCATGGCCCTGACCGGCTGGGGCAGCTTCGCCGAGCAGGTGGCCGTCCCCGGTTACAACGTGCTGCCGATTCCCGCCGCCATGGACTTCAATACAGCCGCCGCCTTCAGCATGACCTACGGCACCTCGATGCACGCCCTCAAGCAGCGCGGCAACCTGCAGCCCGGTGAAACCTTGCTGGTGCTTGGTGCCTCGGGCGGGGTCGGGCTGGCCGCCGTGGAAATCGGCAAGGCCATGGGCGCCCGGGTGATTGCCGCTGCCAGCAGCGCGGAAAAGCTCGCCGTGGCCAAGGCCGCCGGTGCCGACGAGCTGATCAACTACAGCGAAAGCAGCCTGAAGGACGAGATCAAGCGCCTGACCGGCGGCAATGGCGCGGATGTGATCTACGACCCGGTGGGCGGCGACCTGTTCGACCAGGCCATCCGCTCCATCGCCTGGAACGGCCGGCTGCTGGTGGTGGGGTTCGCCAGCGGGCGCATCCCCGAGCTACCGGTGAACCTGGCCCTGCTCAAGGGTGCAGCGGTGGTGGGTGTGTTCTGGGGCTCCTTCGCCCAGCGCCAGCCCCAGGACAACGCGGCGAACTTCCAGCAACTGTTCGGCTGGTTCGCCGAGGGCAAGCTCAAGCCGCTGGTCTCCCAGGTCTATCCGCTGACGGAGGCTGCGCGAGCCATCGATGATCTCGGCCAGCGCAGAGCGGTGGGCAAGGTCGTGGTGCAGGTGCGCTAAGACCGGCTACAGGGCCTCAATGGGCGTCCGCCCGCTTGCAGCGCTTGAGCCGCGCCTCCAGGTTGCGATCCGGCATGGCGTGGCTGCGCAGGGCCTGGACCGTCTGTTCGACATAATCGCGGGTGGTGCCATACCGCCCGCAAGCGCTTTCGAACACCTGGTTCAGCACATCGTCCGGCAGATTGCCGGCATAGCTGGGCAGGTGCCGCTCCAGCACAAAGCCCAGGGCCTGAACCTGGCTGCCATCCTCAAGGCGGCAGTTGAGCCAGTGCGGGCGATAGGAGGGATAAGGCATTTCACGCTGCCACAGGGCGTACAGCGAGGCGTCCAGATGCTCTTCCGGCAGCCGATAGGCGAAGCCGCTGCAGGAGCCGCCACGATCCAGGCCGAACACCAGCCCCGGCAGCTCCGGCGTGCCGCGATGCTCGTGGGACCACAGGTACAGCCCGCGATGATAACCATGCACTCTGCCCCGCTTGCGTTCGACCGCCGAGCATTCCGGCCGCCAGATCAGTGAACCGTAGGCGAACAGCCACACCGGCCCACCCTTGTGCCGGGCCATGGTGGATTGCATGGAACTGCGAAGTTGGTCGTGCGTCAGCTGCGGGCCCAGATCGAGCCGTGGAGGGTAAGCCAGATTCAGATAACTGGATTCAAGGGCTGTCATGGCGAATAGCGTTCGGCTCCCCGCGTAAAAGAAGTTACTTAATAGAACGCTTGGCAGTAACTGCAAGACACATGAGTTTCAAGGCAAGTTAAGTGCCACTAAGCAGTGGCACTTAAGTTGGAGGCTTATATATAACCTACCGGCATTTATTTAATTAGATAAATACCGATAGGCTATATACGGAGTTATAACGCGCCGCGCAGGCCCGATGCAGTCAGGGCCGCGGGGCGTAGGCAAACACGTCGGCGCGCATTTGGTGGGCATCCATCCCGGCACTCACCAGCGCATCCAGGGTGGCGTAGATCATCGCCGGCGAGCCGCTGGCGTAAACGTGTACCGCCGACAGGTCGGTAATGTCCTCGCACACCGCTTCATGCAGCATGCCGCAGCGCCCCTCCCAGCCACACAGGTCGCTGACCACTTTGTGCAGGTAGAGGTTGGGCAGTTGCTGCCACTCGTCCCAGTGTTCCAGCTGGTAGAAATCTTCCGGCCGGCGCACGCCCCAGTACAGGTGCACCGGATGCTTGAAGCCGGCGGCCCGACAATGCTCGATCAGGCTGTGCATCTGCGCCATGCCGGTACCGGCGGCGATCAGCACCAGCGGCCCATCCGGCAACTCGGCCAGGTGGGTGTCGCCAAAAGGCAACTGCACCCGAGCCATGCGGTTGCGCTGCAGTTGCTCCATCAGGCTTTGCGCACTGTTCTCGCGCACCAGCACATGCAGTTCCAGATCTCGCCCGCTGTGAGGCGCCGATGCCAGGGAAAAGGCCGACTTCTCACCGTTGTCCCGCTCCAGCATCAGGTACTGCCCGGCGTGATAGCGCGGCGGCTTGCCGGCCGGTGCCCGCAGCCTGACCCGCCAGACATCGCCGCCGACCTCCAGGCATTCAGTAAGCTGACACGACAGGCTGCGCACCGGCAATTCTCCCAGCGCAAGGACGCCATCCCACAGCACGATGCAGTCTTCCAGCGGCTCTGCAATGCAAGTGTAGAACTCGCCGTGATCACGCACGTCGCCAGCTTGCTGCACGCTGCCCTCCACCAGCAGCGCCGCACAGACATGACAGTTGCCATTGCGGCAGCTCTGCGGGCATTCATAGCCCAGGCGCCGCGCCGCATCGAGAATCCGCTCGCCGGGCAGCGTCTCAAGCACGGCTCCGGAGGGCTGCAAGGTTACACGCATCAATCTATTCCTAACTGATTCCAGATGGCATCGATCCGGCGGGTGACCGCCTCATCCTTGACGATGACCCGGCCCCACTCTCGGGTGGTTTCTCCAGGCCACTTGTGAGTCGCATCGAGCCCCATCTTCGAACCCAGGCCAGACACCGGCGAGGCGAAGTCGAGGTAGTCGATCGGGGTGTTGTCGATCATCACCGTGTCGCGCTTGGGGTCCATGCGCGTGGTGATGGCCCAGATCACATCGTTCCAGTCCCGGGCATTGATATCGTCGTCGGTGACGATAACGAACTTGGTGTACATGAACTGTCGCAAAAACGACCAGACACCCAGCATGACCCGCTTGGCGTGGCCCGGGTACTGCTTCTTCATGGTCACCACCGCCATGCGGTAGGAACAGCCTTCGGGCGGCAGGTAGAAGTCGGTGATTTCCGGAAACTGCTTCTGCAGGATCGGCACGAAGACTTCGTTCAGCGCGACGCCGAGGATCGCCGGCTCATCGGGCGGCCGGCCGGTGTAGGTGCTGTGGTAGATCGGCTTGATGCGGTGGGTGATGCGCTCCACGGTGAACACCGGGAAGCTGTCGACCTCGTTGTAGTAGCCGGTGTGGTCGCCGTACGGGCCTTCATCGGCCATCTCGCCGGGATGGATCACCCCTTCAAGGATGATTTCAGCCGTGGCCGGAACCTGCAGGTCGTTACCGCGGCACTTCACCAGCTCAGTGCGGTTGCCCCGCAGCAGGCCGGCAAAGGCGTATTCGGAAAGGCTGTCCGGCACCGGGGTCACGGCGCCGAGAATGGTCGCCGGGTCCGCGCCCAGCGCCACCGACACCGGGAACGGCTGGCCCGGGTGCTTCTCGCACCACTCGCGGTAATCCAGCGCGCCGCCGCGGTGGCTCAGCCAGCGCATGATCACCTTGTTGCGGCCGATCACCTGCTGACGATAGATACCCAGGTTCTGCCGGTCCTTGTTCGGGCCCTTGGTCACGGTCAGGCCCCAAGTGATCAGCGGGCCGACATCGCCCGGCCAGCAGGTCTGCACCGGCAGCATGCCAAGGTCGACGTCGTCGCCTTCGATCACCACTTCCTGGCACACCGCATCCTTGACCACCTTGGGCGCCATGGAAATGATCTTGCGGAAGATCGGCAGCTTGGACCAGGCGTCCTTGAGCCCCTTGGGCGGCTCCGGCTCCTTGAGGAACGCCAGCAGCTTGCCGATCTCGCGCAGTTCGCTGACCGCCTCGGCGCCCATGCCCAGGGCCACGCGCTCGGGGGTGCCGAACAGGTTGCCGAGCACGGGGATGTCATAACCGGTGGGGTTTTCAAACAGCAGGGCCGGGCCTTTGGCACGCAAGGTGCGATCGCAGACCTCGGTCATTTCCAGCACTGGGGACACCGGAACCTGGATGCGCTTGAGTTCCGAGCGCTGTTCCAGGCCGCTGATAAAGTCGCGCAAGTCGCGATACTGCATGCGTGAGCCTCGTTTTCGCCGTGGCATTCGGGGCAGGCAGTTTAGCGCCGAACCCACAGGTTCAGAATAGAGAATGTCAGATAGCAAAAAGCCGGGTTTCCCCGGCTCTTGCTGGCCTGATCGATTTACTTGCGTTTCATCGACAGGAAGAACTCATCGTTGGTCTTGGTCTGTTTCAACTTGTCGACCAGGAATTCGATGGCAGCGACTTCATCCATGGGATGCAGCAGCTTGCGCAGGATCCACATGCGCTGCAGCTCGTCGTCGGCGGTCAGCAACTCTTCGCGGCGGGTGCCGGAACGGTTGATGTTGATGGCCGGGAAGACGCGCTTTTCAGCGATCTTGCGGTCCAGGGGCAGTTCCATGTTGCCGGTGCCCTTGAACTCTTCGTAGATCACTTCATCCATCTTCGAGCCGGTTTCAACCAGCGCGGTGGCGATGATGGTCAGCGAGCCGCCTTCCTCGATGTTCCGCGCGGCGCCGAAGAAACGCTTCGGTTTCTCCAGGGCGTGGGCATCGACACCACCGGTCAGGACCTTGCCGGAGCTCGGAATCACGGTGTTGTAGGCACGGGCCAGACGGGTGATGGAGTCCAGCAGGATCACCACGTCCTTCTTGTGTTCGACCAGGCGCTTGGCCTTCTCGATCACCATCTCGGCCACTTGCACGTGGCGGGTTGGCGGCTCGTCGAAGGTGGAGGCGACCACTTCGCCGCGCACAGTGCGCTGCATTTCGGTCACTTCTTCCGGACGCTCGTCGATCAGCAGCACGATCAGATGAACTTCAGGGTTGTTGCGCGTGATGTTCGACGCGATGTTCTGCAGCATGATGGTCTTGCCCGCCTTTGGCGGAGCAACGATCAGACCACGCTGGCCTTTACCGATCGGGGCGCACAGATCGATCACACGACCGGTCAGGTCTTCGGTGGAACCGTTGCCGGCTTCCATCTTCATGCGCACGGTCGGGAACAGCGGCGTCAGGTTTTCGAACAGAATCTTGTTCTTGGCGTTCTCTGGGCGGTCGTAGTTGATGGTATCGACCTTGAGCAGCGCGAAGTAACGCTCGCCTTCCTTGGGAGGGCGGATCTTGCCAACGATGGTGTCACCGGTGCGCAAGTTGAAGCGACGGATCTGGCTTGGCGAGACGTAGATATCGTCCGGGCCAGCGAGATAGGAGGCGTCAGCAGAGCGAAGGAAGCCGAAGCCGTCCTGGAGGATCTCCAGCACGCCATCACCGGAGATTTCCTCACCGCTTTTCGCGTGCTTTTTCAGCAGGGAGAAAATCACGTCCTGCTTGCGCGAACGGGCCATATTTTCTATGCCCATCTGTTCGGCCAATTCGAGCAGTTCGGTAATCGGCTTTTGCTTGAGTTCAGTCAGATTCATATAGGAATGACGTAATCATTTATAGAGGGGGGAAATTAAGCTTTTGGCTTAATGAGGCCGCGCCGCAGAGAAGGCGACAGGATCGCGTACTAATTCGAAAAGGAGAGCGTCGGCGACGGCTTGCAGGGGGCAATGGAGAAACCAGTGCGGGGCCGAATGTAACACCTGAGTTTCGGAGCGTCTAGCCCTCAATTACGAAAAAGCCCCGCATTTTGCGGGGCTTTTCCAGGGCACTGAAAATCGACGCTTAGATGTTGGCGTCGAGGAAGGCAGCCAGTTGCGACTTCGACAGTGCGCCAACCTTGGTAGCTTCGACGTTGCCGTTCTTGAACAGCATCAGGGTCGGGATACCACGCACGCCATGCTTGGCCGGGGTTTCCTGGTTCTCGTCGATGTTCAGCTTGGCAACGGTCAGCTTGCCCTTGTAGGTTTCAGCAATTTCGTCCAGAACCGGAGCGATCATTTTGCATGGGCCACACCACTCGGCCCAGTAGTCGACCAGTACAGCGCCTTCGGCTTTGAGTACGTCGGCCTCGAAGCTGGCGTCGCTGACGTGTTTGATAAGATCGCTGCTCATGGAATTCTCCAGGTTGTAAGCAAAAAAACGTGGCCCATCATATCTGCCCTTCCCGCGTTCAGGAAGCCGGAGATGATTGACTCTAACTATGGTGCCCCACGAGTTTGGGTATAGCTCAGCTGGGGACGTTGCGCGGGTTGCACAGGCCATTCGGCAACCCCGGCCGGCACCACGCACCTGTTGCAGCTGGGTCTTTGCCTGGCTGCCAAGGAGCGGCTCGCCCGATTGAACGGGATCTTTACTGGCCAGGGAACCGCCGGCCCACCGCCCCGGCGCAGGCTTTTATGCGTTGAATCAACGCATTGGACACTGCGCGTTGGCGCGAGCCGTTGATCGTGGCAGGATGGCGAGGTTATCGACCGAGACCCCCAACCATGCCCCAATCCCAAGCCAAGAATCTGTCCCTGATCGCCGCGATCGATCTGGGCTCCAACAGCTTTCACATGGTCGTGGCCAAGGCCCGGAACGGTGAAATCCGCATTCTCGAGCGGCTCGGAGAAAAGGTTCAACTGGCCGCCGGCATCGACGAAGAACGCCAGCTCAACGAAGAATCCATGCAGCGCGGTCTCGACTGCCTCAAGCGCTTCGCCCAACTGATCAACGGCATGCCCCAGGGCACGGTGCGCATCGTCGGCACCAACGCCCTGCGCGAAGCCCGCAACCGCGGCGAGTTCATTCGCCGCGCCGAGGAAATCCTCGGCCACCCGGTGGAAGTCATCTCCGGCCGTGAAGAAGCCCGCCTGATCTACCTCGGGGTGTCCCACACCCTCGCCGACACCCCGGGCAAGCGCCTGGTGGCCGACATCGGCGGCGGCAGTACCGAATTCATCATCGGCCAGCGCTTCGAACCCCTGCTGCGCGAAAGCCTGCAGATGGGCTGCGTAAGCTTCACCCAGCGCTATTTCCGCGATGGCAAGATCACCCCTGCCCGCTATGCCCAGGCCTACACCGCCGCACGCCTGGAGATCATGAGCATCGAACATGCCCTGCATCGCCTGACCTGGGACGAAGCCATCGGCTCGTCCGGAACCATTCGTGCCATTGGCCTGGCCCTCAAGGCCGGCGGCCAGGGTAGCGGCGAGGTCAACGCCGAAGGGCTGGCCTGGCTCAAGCGCAAGCTGTTCAAGCTCGGCGACGCCGAGAAGATCGACTTCGAAGGCATCAAGCCCGACCGCCGGGCGATCTTCCCCGCCGGCCTGGCAATTCTCGAAGCGATCTTCGACGCCCTGGAACTGCAACGCATGGATCACTGCGAAGGCGCCCTGCGTGAAGGCGTGCTCTACGATCTGCTGGGCCGCCATCATCACGAAGACGTCCGTGAACGCACCCTCAGCTCGCTGATGGAGCGCTACCACGTCGACCTGGAACAAGCCTCGCGCGTTGAAGGCAAGGCCCTGCGCGCCTTCGACCAGGTGGCCGCAGACTGGGACCTGGAAGACGGCATCTGGCGCGAACTGCTGGGCTGGGCGGCCAAGGTCCATGAAGTGGGGCTGGACATCGCCCACTATCACTACCACAAGCACGGTGCCTACCTGATCGAGCACTCGGACCTGGCGGGTTTCTCCCGGGAAGACCAGCAGATGCTGGCTCTCCTGGTGCGCGGCCACCGCCGCAACATCCCCAAGGAAAAATTCGCCGAGTTCGGCGACGACGGCATCAAGCTGATCCGGCTGTGCGTGCTGCTGCGTTTCGCCATCCTCTTCCATCACATCCGTGGCACCCAGCAAATGCCTCAGGTGAGCCTCAGCGCCCTGGGCGATCAGCTGGACGTGGAGTTCCCGGAAAACTGGCTGGATGAAAACCAGCTGACCCAGGCCGACTTCGCCCTGGAGGCCGAATGGCTGACCCGGGTGGGCATCGTGCTCAACGTCAACTGACCCTGCCACGGAGCTGCAGGAGCCGGCTTGCCGGCGAAAAGGCCGCTACCCCTTGCATCGCCCTCAGGGGCGCCTTCGCTGGCAAGCCAGCTCCCACAGTTCTTGCAAGCAGCACAAAAAAGGCCAGCCCGGTGATCGGGCTGGCCTTTTTATTATCGGCGACGCCTGACGCGCTTAGCGCACCGGCAGTACCGGGCTGCCAAGGCGCTCCAGCAGGGTTGCCTGCGCACTGCGCGGGTTCTGGTTGCCGGTCGGCGTATTGCGGATATAGCGGCCGTCGGACTGCAGGCTCCAGCTGTGGGTGTTGTCGGTGAGATAGCTCTCCAACTCTTTCTTGACCCGCAGAATCAGCTTCTTGCCTTCCACCGGGAAGCAGGTCTCGACCCGCTTGTCGAGGTTGCGCTCCATCCAGTCGGCGCTGGAAAGGAACATCTGTTCCTCGCCGCCATTGAGGAAGTAGAACACCCGGGTGTGCTCCAGGAAGCGGCCGATGATCGAGCGCACGTGGATGTTGTGCGAGACCCCGGCAATGCCCGGACGCAGGCAGCACATGCCACGCACCACCAGGTCGATGCGCACCCCCGACTGGCTGGCCTTGTACAGCGCACGAATGATCTTCGGATCGGTCAATGAGTTGAACTTGGCGATGATGTGCGCCGGTTTGCCGTCCAGGGCGAACTGAGTCTCCCGGGCGATCATGTCGAGCATGCCCTTCTTCAGGGTGAACGGCGCATGCAGCAACTTCTTCATGCGCAGGGTCTTGCCCATGCCGATCAGCTGGCTGAACAGCTTGCCCACGTCCTCGCACAAGGCATCGTCGGAGGTCAGCAGACTGTAGTCGGTGTACAGACGGGCGTTGGCCGCGTGGTAGTTGCCGGTGCCCAGGTGCGCATAACGCACGATCTCGCCGGCTTCGCGACGCAGGATCAGCATCATCTTGGCGTGGGTCTTGAACCCCACCACGCCGTAGATCACCACCGCACCGGCCGCCTGCAGACGGCTGGCCATCTGCAGGTTGGACTCTTCGTCAAACCGCGCACGCAATTCGATCACCGCGGTGACCTCCTTGCCGTTGCGCGCCGCGTCCACCAGGGCGTCGACGATCTCCGAGTTGGCACCACTGCGGTACAGGGTCTGGCGCACTGCCAGCACATGCGGGTCCTTGGCAGCCTGGCGCAGCAGGTCGACCACCGGGGTGAAGGATTCGAACGGGTGCAGCAGCAGGATGTCCTGCTTGCTGATGACGCTGAAGATGTTCTCGCTGTTCTGCAGCAGCTTGGGGATCTGCGGAGTGAACGGGGTGTATTGCAGCTCCGGGTGGCTGTCCAGGCCGGTGATGCTGAACAGCCGCGTCAGGTTCACCGGGCCGTTGACCTGGTACAGCTCGGTCTCGTGCAGGTTGAACTGCTTGAGCAGGTAGTCCGACAGGTGCTTGGGGCAGGTGTCGGCCACTTCCAGGCGCACCGCGTCACCGTAGCGACGGGAGAACAGCTCGCCGCGCAGCGCACGGGCCAGGTCTTCGACGTCCTCGGTGTCCACTGCCAGGTCGGCGTTTCGGGTCAGGCGGAACTGATAGCAGCCTTTTACCTTCATGCCCTGGAACAGGTCATCGGCGTGGGCGTGGATCATCGACGAGAGGAACACATAGTTGTCGCCAGGGCCGCCGACTTCTTCCGGCACCTTGATGATCCGCGGCAGCAGGCGCGGCGCGGGGATGATCGCCAGGCCCGAATCGCGCCCGAAGGCGTCGATGCCTTCCAGCTCGACGATGAAGTTCAGGCTCTTGTTCACCAGCAATGGGAACGGGTGCGTCGGGTCCAGGCCGATGGGGGTGATGATCGGCGCGATCTCGTCGCGGAAATAGCGGCGAACCCAGGTCTTGAGCTTGGTGGTCCAGTAGCGGCGACGGATGAAACGGATCTGATGTTTTTCCAGTTCCGGCAACAGGATGTCGTTGAGGATCGCGTACTGGCGGTCGACATGCCCGTGCACCAGTTCGCTGATGCGCGCCAGCGCCTGGTGCGGCTGCAGACCGTCGGCACCGGCCTGTTCGCGAGCGAAGGTGATCTGCTTCTTCAGGCCCGCCACGCGGATCTCGAAGAACTCGTCCAGGTTGCTGGAGAAGATCAGCAGGAACTTCAGGCGCTCCAGCAACGGATAGGACTCATCCAGTGCCTGCTCCAGCACGCGGATGTTGAATTGCAGCTGCGACAGCTCGCGGTGGATGTACAGGCTGCTGTCATCCAGGTTGGGAATGACGATGGCCGGTGCCGGTTGCGTCTCGGCCACCGCGGCCGGGGCCACTGGCTCCAGTTCCGGCGGGGTCTCCACCACTTGCTCGACCACCGGCTGAGCTTCTTTTACGGCAACTTCTGAGAGTCCTTCAGTATTCATCGCGTGTTCCTGGGAGGGCTATTTTTGCTCTCGTAACAATTGAGCAGCACGAACGGCAAAGTAAGTCAGGATGCCATCGGCACCTGCACGTTTAAAAGCGGTCAGGGATTCAAGAATAACCCCCTCACCCAACCAACCATTCTGGATTGCTGCCATGTGCATGGCGTATTCGCCGCTGACCTGATAGACAAAGGTCGGCACCTTGAATTCATCTTTGACCCGCCAGAGGATGTCCAGGTACGGCATGCCCGGCTTGACCATGACCATGTCCGCGCCTTCGGCGAGGTCCGCCGCCACTTCATGCAGGGCTTCCTGGCCGTTGGCCGGGTCCATCTGGTACGAGGCCTTGTCGGCCTTGCCCAGGTTCAGCGCCGAGCCCACCGCATCGCGGAAGGGGCCGTAGTAGGCGCTGGCGTACTTGGCCGAGTAAGCCATGATGCGCACGTTGGCATGCCCGGCCAGTTCCAGGGCCTCGCGGATCGCCTGGACCCGCCCGTCCATCATGTCCGACGGTGCCACCACCTGGGCGCCGGCCTCGGCATGGGACAGGGCCTGGCGCACCAGGGCGTCGACGGTGATGTCGTTCTGCACATAACCCTGTTCGTCGAGGATGCCGTCCTGGCCATGGGTGGTGAACGGGTCCAGGGCCACGTCGGTGATGACGCCCAGCGCCGGGAAGCGTTCGCGCAAGGCGCGGGTGGCGCGCTGGGCAATACCTTCAGGGTTCCAGGCCTCGGCCGCATCCAGGGACTTGAGCCCGGCCGGCGTCACCGGGAACAGCGCCAGGGCCGGAATCCCCAGATCGACCCAGAGCGCCGCCTCTTCCAGCAGCAGGTCGATGGTCAGGCGCTCGACCCCGGGCATCGAAGCCACCGCCTCGCGGCGATTCTCACCCTCGAGCACGAACACCGGCAGGATCAGGTCATCCACGCTCAGGCGGTTTTCCCGCACCAGACGGCGGGAAAAGTCATCGCGACGGTTGCGCCGCAGACGAGTGGCTGGAAACAGACGGTTGGCGGGGGTAAAGCTCACGGCGGACTCCAGGGCTCGCGCTGGCGGACGAGCGGGACAGTTATAAGCGGGCATTATGACGAACAGATGACAGTTGTGCTCAAGCTGTTGACCGGCAGCAACACTCATTGTCATTGGCCGGATTGTTCACGTCGAGACACATTTCGATACTTTCCCGAACGTCGTTGAAGGGGTAGGCTGCGCGTTCATTTCGCCAGCATCCAGACAATGCTCCAACAATTTCTTCAGGATTTCGGCTACTTCGCCCTCTTTCTCGGCACGTTTTTCGAAGGCGAAACCATTCTGGTTCTTGCCGGATTTCTCGCGTTCCGCGGATACATGGATATCAACCTGGTGATGGTGGTTGCCTTCTTCGGCAGCTACGCCGGTGACCAGCTGTGGTACTTCCTGGGGCGCAAGCATGGCCGCAAGCTGCTGGCGCGCAAACCGCGCTGGCAAATGATGGGTGACCGGGCGCTGGAGCATATCCGCAAGCACCCGGATATCTGGGTACTGAGCTTTCGCTTCGTCTACGGGCTGCGCACCGTGATGCCGGTGGCCATCGGCCTGTCCGGCTATCCGCCGGGCCGCTACCTGCTGCTCAAC
Source organism: Pseudomonas sp. GW821-FHT07F01 (assembly GCF_059418825.1). Classification (NCBI taxonomy): domain Bacteria; kingdom Pseudomonadati; phylum Pseudomonadota; class Gammaproteobacteria; order Pseudomonadales; family Pseudomonadaceae; genus Pseudomonas; species Pseudomonas sp. GW821-FHT07F01. Next base: position 390,580 of record NZ_JBWKQO010000003.1, on the reverse strand, counting down.
GGTATCGGCGCAGCGATCTGGGCCATAGCCCTGGCCCAGGCGGCCTACCATTTCGGCGCAGTCATGGAAGGCATGCTCGGCAGCATCAAGAAGTACGAGCTGTGGGTGCTGGGCGCCCTGCTGGTCCTGGGCTTCGGCCTGTGGCTGCGCCGGCGCTTCAAGAACGCACGCCTGGCCAAGCAGATCTACGAAGCCGAACAGGCCTCCGCCCGGGAACCTAAGACGCCAGCCGAGTAACACGCGAGCCGCAGCAATACAGCCCGCAGACACTCAGCAGGCTGTAGCTGCCCAGCGCCACCCAGGCCAGGGGGCTGGCCGGCCACAGACCGACCAGCGGCGCCAGCCATACCAGGGGCAGATTCAGCAGCAGCCGCGCCCCTTCCAGTTTCAGGCTCCAGGGCCGATCCTCCAGAGCCGCGCCCAGTACGAACAGACCCAAGGCCATCGCGCCCCAGCCCAGCAGCAGTGCCTGGACCGACAGGCTGCTCTGGGCATTCATCAGGTAGCTGCCCAGGGCTACATACACCGCGAACTGCAGCACCACGTACACCTGACGCCGCACATCCAGGGCCACCTCGAATTTGCGAAACTGGCTCAGCTCCGTCTTGGCCAGGGGATAACGGGCCTGCACATCCGCCGGGCGCCAGCCGGTGCGCATGAACCAGATCCGCAGCTTGTCCCGCATATGCTCGGTGCGCCGGGCATCATTCCAGAGCTGGGCATAGAACTGCAGATTGGCCCACAGCGGGTTCCAACTGGCCAGCGGGGTCGTCACGCCGAACACCACGGGCTCGTTGTCGTCCTCTTCCTGGTAGGTGCCGAACAGCCGGTCCCAGAGAATGAACACCCCGCCGTAGTTGCGATCCATATAAAGAGCGTTCTGCGCGTGATGGGCCCGGTGATTGGAGGGAGTCACGAAGAACCATTCGTACCAGCCCAGCTTGCCGATGTGCCGGGTATGCACCCAGAACTGATACAGCAGATTGAGGGCTGCCACCGTGACGAACACCACCAGCGGCACCCCGAGTACCGCCAGGGGCAGGTAGAAGATCCAGCTCAACAGGAAGCCGGTGCTGGTCTGGCGCAGAGCCGTGGAGAGGTTGTAGTCCTCGCTCTGGTGATGCACCGAGTGAGCGGCCCAGAGGATATTGCGTTCATGACCGCAGCGATGCAGCCAGTAGTAGCAGAAGTCGTACAGGACAAAGGCCCCGATCCACACCCAGAGGCTGTGCGCCGACAGCTCGAACAGCCCCCAGTGCTGGAGGGCGAAGGTATAAGTGACCAGGCCCAGCCCCTTGGTCAGCAGGCCCGTGGTGGTGGACAACACGCCGGTGCTGATGCTATTGACCGCATCGGCAACCCGGTAGTTATTCACTCCCCGCCAGCGATCGGCCAACAATTCAGCAACAATCAACACAAAGAAAAACGGCACCGCATAGAGGATGAGGTTCATGGCACGACCCGATCGATATCGATAACCAAGATTAGGTCCGGCAACTCCATCCCCCTATGGCCAGGTGTGACAAACAGGCGGACATTTAGCGCCATGAATCTGGAGAAAAACCCATGAGCAAAAAAGTTGCAGTGATCCTTTCCGGTTGCGGCGTGTTCGACGGCGCCGAAATCCACGAAAGCGTGATCACCCTGCTGCGCCTCGACCAACGCGGCGCCCAGGTGCAGTGCTTCGCCCCGAACATCCCCCAGATGCATGTGCTCAACCACCTGACCGGCGAAACCATGACCGAGACCCGCAACGTGCTGGTGGAATCGGCGCGCATCGCCCGGGGTGAGGTCAAGGACCTGCGCGAAGCCCGCGTCGAAGACTTCGATGCGCTGATCATTCCCGGTGGCTTCGGGGCAGCCAAGAACCTCTCCAGCTTCGCCACCGAAGGCGCTGCCTGCACAGTCCAGGCCGACGTCCTGGCCCTGGCCGAAGCCTTTGCCGAAGCCGGCAAGCCGGTGGGCCTGATGTGCATCGCCCCGGCCATGGCCGCGAAGATCTACGGCCCCGGCGTGACCTGCACCATCGGCAACGATGCCGACACCGCAGCCGCCCTGGGCAAGATGGGCGCCACCCACGCCGAATGCGCAGTGGGCGAGATCATCGAAGACAAGGCGCGCAAACTGGTGAGCACCCCCGCCTACATGCTGGCGAAATCCATCAGCGAAGCGGCCTCGGGCATCAACAAGCTGGTGGACCGGGTGCTGGAGCTGACCCACGAAGGCGACAAGTGAGCCTCTAGCGAGCGCCCCTCAGGCCTGGCGCGCCAAGCGCGTCAGGATGCGGTCCAGGGCGTTGGCGAAGGCCTGTTTTTCCCGGTCGCCATAGGGCGCTTGCCCACCACTGACCTGCCCCTGTTCACGCAGGTCGGTAAACAGGTTGCGCACCGCCAGGCGCTCGCCCATGTTCTGTGCGTCGAACTCCTTGCCCCGCGGGTCCAGGGCCGCCACGCCCTTTTTCACCAGGCGGTCGGCCAGCGGCACGTCACTGCAGATCACCAGTTCACCGGGCACTGCGTGCTCCACCAGGTAATCGTCGGCGGCATCCAGGCCGCTGGGCACCACGATCAGCCTGACGCAGGCGAAGGCCGGCTTGATCTGCGCCTGTCCGGCCACCAGCACCACTTCAAACTGGCGCTTCAGGGCGAAGCGCACTACTTGATCCTTGGCCGCCTTGGGGCAGGCATCGGCATCGATCCAGACACGCATTGAATGTTCTCCCTCCAGAATGCAGAACGGGCAAGCCGCCCCTTCAGGAGCGGGCTTGCCCGCAATCAACTACGCCGGCTCAGGAAGCCTGCACGCGGCGCTTCTCACTCATGCGGCTGCGGCTGTAGAGCACCACGATCGCCAGGATCGCCACCGCCTGGGCACCCAGCGAGTAGGCGTCGGCATGAATACCCAGCCAGTCGAAGTCGAAGAACGGCACTGGCCGCGTACCGAAGATACCCGCTTCCTGCAACGCCTTGACGCCGTGCCCGGCGAACACCACCGACAAGGCGCAGAGCAGTGCCGCGTTGATGCCGAAGAACAGCGCCAGGGGCAGCTTGGCCGAGCCCCGCAGGATCACCCAGGCCAGCCCCACCAGCAGCACCAGGGCGGTGGCGCCACCGGCCAGTACCGCGTTGTGCCCGGCAGGGCCGGCCTGCAGCCACAGGGTTTCGTAGAACAGAATCACTTCGAACAGCTCGCGATAGACCGAGAAGAACGCCAGCACCGCAAAGCCGAAACGCCCGCCGCCGCCCACCAGGCTGCTCTTGATGTAGTCCTGCCAGGCCGCCGCATGCCGGCGGTCATGCATCCACACCCCGAGCCACAGCACCATGACACTGGCGAACAGCGCGGTAGCGCCTTCGAGCAGTTCACGCTGGGAACCGCTGACATCGATCACGTAGGCCGCCAAGGCCCAGGTACCCAGGCCGGCCAGCAAGGCCAGGCCCCAGCCGACGTTGACACTGCGCACCGCCGATTGCTGGCCGGTGTTACGCAGGAAGGCGAGGATGGCCGCCAGCACCAGGATCGCTTCCAGGCCTTCGCGCAGCAGGATCAGCAGGCCGGAAATAAAGCTCAGAGACCAGCTCAGGCTGTCGCCGCCCAGAAGCTCGGCGGACTCCTTGAGTTTGGCCTTGGCCGCGTCCAGACGCTGTTCGGCCTGGGCCACCGGCAAACCGTCCTGCAACGACTGCCGGTAGGCCATCAGGGCCTTTTCGGTGTCTTTGCGGACGTTGGCATCGACGTTGTCCAGGGAGCTTTCTACCAGCTCGAAACCTTCCAGGTACGCCGCTACCGACAGATCGTAGGCCTGTTCGTGATCACCGCTGCGATAGGCCGCCAGGCTCTTGTCCAGGGTCGATGCGGTGTAGTCCAGCAACTGCGCCGGCCCCCGCTTGACCTGAGGCGGCTGGGCACGCTGGGCACGGAAAGTCGCGGCTGCCTGCGGTCCCTGGGCGGCCAGTACTTCACCCGGTGTCTGCCGGGCCAGGTCGGCCAGATTGAAGCTCTGCTCGCCCTTGGCGGCCGCAGGGTCGGCGCTGAAACTGGCGATGTAGGTGGCCAGGTCCCAACGCTGGCGATCATCCAGTTGATCAGCGAAGGACGGCATGTCGGTGCCTTCCACGCCCAACCCCAGGGTGTTGTAGATGGCATACAGGCTCAGGCGGTCGAGACGTTCGACATCCCGCAGGTTGGCCGGTGGCGGGGTCATGCCCACGCCCGCCGGACCATCGCCGGCGCCCTGCTCGCCATGGCATACCGAGCAGTGCTGGGCGTACAACGGCGCGCCACGGGTCGGATCCGGGGTGATGATCGGCGCCTGGCTGACCTCATAGGCTACCGCCAGCCGGGCCCCCATCTGCCGCGCCTGGCGAGCTACCTGATTGCCATCGACGCGGTCATCCACCGCTTTGCGCAGGCTGACAACGCCTTGCTCCAGTTCAGCCTTTTCCGGTTTGGCCGGCAGATCGGCGATCAACCCCTGCAGGACGCCGAGAAACTCCACCTGCTCACGGTACTCGGACTCGTCAATGACCTTGCCCCCCTCGACCGTGGCGGGATAGTCCGCGCCAATGTAATCCAGCAGATGCAGGGCCTTGGGCGCGCCGTCGACGGTATCGGCCAGCAGGTTGAAGCTGAAAAGCGCCAGCACCGGCAACACTAGCAACGCCAGTAAACGGGAAGGGGCAATCATGAATAAATCTCAAAGGGAAATAAGAAGTAACATATTGTTCCCTCCCAACGAGTTTCACTCAAGGCTTATCAGCCCCGCTGAAACATCTTCGCTCACAGGCCACCAGCCTCACGCCCAGCTAGCACCCGCTCCCCTGCGTGCGCAAAGTGTCCAAGCCCCTGGGCGAAGACGTCACCCGGCAGTTGGGTCGTGACAGCTGCGAGCAACCGCGCCAAGCGCCGATGCGCAACAACCAGCCGCCGGACACGGCGCCAGTGACCCTGCGCTAAACCGCACGCAAACGAAAAAGGCGACCCGGTGGGTCGCCTTTTCTTGTTCCTGCAAACCTAGGCCGCCGCTTTGCGGATAGTTGCCAGAAAACCCGCGGCGCCGAGGAACAGGCCGGCGAAGGTGCGGTTCATCCGCCGCTGCTGGACCGGGGTGCGCAACAGGCGCAGGACCTTGGACGCCAGCCCCGTATAGCCGGCCATGACGATCAGGTCGACCACGATCATGGTGGCGCCGAGAATCAGGTACTGCTTGACCAGGGGGGCATGGGGATCGATGAACTGCGGCAACACCGCCAGCATGAACACCAGCGCCTTGGGGTTGCTGATGTTTACCAGGAAACCGCGAAACACCAGGGCCAGGGGCTTGCCGATGGGGCGAATGGCGGCGTCATCACTGAGGTCGCTGGGCAGCGCGCGCCACTGCTTGACCGCCAGGTACACCAGGTAGGCCACACCGAACCACTTGATGGCATAGAAGGCCGTGGCAGAGGCCGCGAGAATGGCCCCGACACCGGCCGCGACAATGGCAATCTGCATGGCCAGGCCCAGTTGCAGCCCCAGGGCGTTCCAGTAGCCGCGCCAGAAACCGTATTGCAGGCCGCAGGACATCGACGCAATGGCGCCGGCGCCCGGGGAAAGACTGATTACCCAACTGGCGGCAAAGAACGCCAGCCATGTCTCAAGCACCATCGCACACCTCGGATCGAATTGGTCGTGACTGCCTAAGCTAATCCTCCGCTTGGCGGCTGACCATATTTTTTTCGCCCAAAGGTGATGCAACGGCTACAGAGGAAGGGGTTACTTTTCGCCGCTGCCCACGGGCAGCACATCAGTGCCACGCCAGCGGCGCACCGAGCGCTGGAAGAACAGGCTGTTGGGCACCTGGACCATGGCGCTGCCGGTGCCGGCTTCCTCGGCTTCGATCAGGGTGGTGTACAGCAGGTTGATCGCCACGACCCGGCCCTTGACCCCAGGCTTGTCGACGGTGTCCACCAGCTCCACCACGTCACCCAGGCGGAACGGGCCAACCGTGAAGATCAGGATCGCGCAGAGCAGGTTGGAGAGCACGCTCCACATGGCGAAGAAGGCCACCGCCGCCACGGCGACGAAGCCTGAAAGGGCGGTCCACAGCACCGTGGCGGAAACCCCCAGGCGCTCCAGCACGAAGATCACCGCGCTGCCCATGATCAGCCAGCGCAGGCCGCCCCGCAGGGGCATCAGCAACTGCGGCGGGAACGGGTAGCGCTCGCCCAGGCGGGTCAGGCCACGAGCCACGAAGCGCTGGGCCAGGTAGCCCGCCAGGAGGATCAGCAGGATCTGCACGCCAATCCACAACGGGCCGATCCACTGGGCCGGCAACGGTAATTGCAGCGCCTCCATCAGGACAGCGCCTCCAGCTCGGCCTGCATGCTTTCCAGCAGTTCCAGGGCCTCCATCCAGGCTTCTTCCAGCTCGGACTCACGGGTCTTGAGCTTGGCCTGCTCGGCCAGCAGATCCCGCAACTCATCCTTGCGCGCAGCCTCGTACAAACCGCTGTCGCCCAGGCTGGCCTCGATCTTGGCCAGGCGCTCATGCACCTTGCCCAACTCGGCTTCCAGCTTGTCGGCCTCGCGCTTGTGCGGTGCCAGTTGCTGACGCAACGCCGCGGCGGCCTGGCGCTGGGCCTTCTTGTCGGTCTTGTCCGGGTTCACCGGCGTGTTGCTGACCGGGGCATTGCGCTGGCGGTAATCCACCAGCCAACGGGTGTAGTCGTCCAGGTCGCCGTCGAACTCTTCGACCTTGCCGTCGGCCACCAGGAAGAAGTTGTCGGTGGTGCTCTTGAGCAGATGGCGATCGTGGGAGACCACCAGCACCGCACCACTGAACTCTTGCAGGGCCATGGTCAGGGCCAGGCGCATCTCCAGGTCCAGGTGGTTGGTGGGTTCGTCGAGCAGCAGCAGATTGGGCCGCTCCCAGGCGATCAGCGCCAGGGCCAAACGGGCTTTTTCACCGCCGGAGAAGTTCAGCACCGGCTCGTCGATCCGTGCGCCGCGGAAGTCGAAGCCGCCGAGGAAGTCGCGCAGGGTCTGCTCGCGCTCGGTGGGCGCCAGGCGCTGCAGATGCAGCAAGGGGCTGGCCTTGGAGTCCAGGGAATCGAGCTGATGCTGGGCGAAGTAACCGACAACGGTGTTCTCGCCCCGGGTCAGGCGCCCGGACAGCGGCTGGAGTTCGCCGGAGAGGTTCTTGATCAGGGTCGACTTGCCGGCGCCGTTGGGCCCCAGCAGGCCGATCCGCGCGCCCGGAGTCAGCTGCAGCTTGACCTTCTCCAGGACCGCACGCTCGCCATAGCCCAGGCGGGCATCGGAGAGGTCGATCAGCGGGCTGGAGATCTTCGTCGACTCACGGAAGGTGAAATCGAAGGGCGAATCGACGTGGGCCGCCGACAGCTCCTCCATGCGTTCCAGGGCCTTGATCCGGCTCTGTGCCTGCCGGGCCTTGGTGGCCTGGGCCTTGAAGCGGGCGATGTAGCTTTCCATGTGCGCGCGCTGCGCCTGCTGCTTCTCGTAGGCTTGCTGCTGCTGGGCCAGACGCTCGGCACGGGCGCGTTCGAAGGCGCTGTAGCCACCGCGATAGAGGGTGATCTTGCGCTGGTCGACGTGGGCCACGTGATCGACCACGGCATCGAGGAAGTCCCGGTCGTGGGAGATCAGGAGCAAGGTGCCGGGGTAACCCTTGAGCCACTCTTCGAGCCAGATGATGGCGTCGAGATCCAAGTGGTTGGTAGGTTCGTCGAGCAGCAGCAGGTCCGAGGGACACATCAGCGCCTGCGCCAGGTTCAGGCGCATCCGCCAGCCCCCGGAGAAGTCGCCGACCTGACGGTCCATCTGCTCGTTGGTGAAACCCAGGCCAGCCAGCAGCTTGCGCGCCCGCGCATCGGCGGTGTAACCGTCGGCGCTGTCCAGCTCGGCATGCAAGCGCGCTTGCGCGGCGCCGTCCTGGGCCGCTTCTGCAGCGGCCAGGTCACGCTGCACCTGGCGCAGGCGCAAGTCGCCGTCGAGCACATAGTCCACCGCCAGGCGCTCGAGGGTATCGACCTCCTGGCGCATGTGGGCGATGCGCCAGTCGGCCGGCAGGAAGCAGTCACCCGAGTCCGGGTGCAGCTCACCGCGCAGCAAGGCAAAGAGGCTGGATTTGCCGGCGCCGTTGGCACCGATCAGGCCGGCTTTCTGGCCGGCGTGCAGGGTTAGCTCGGCGTCTTCTAGCAGACGTTGCGGGCCACGCTGTAAAGTCAGGTTCTGAAGTCGAATCATAATGGCGGCGGAGTCTACCAGCTTCGTTAGCAACTGGCGCGAGTAGCAATATGTCCCCTGACCTGTGGAGCTTTGCCCTGAAGACTTACGCCCTGCCCGGTGTGCAGGAGGCCTGCCTGCAACTGCAGGATGGCGGGGCCAATGTCTGTCTGTTGCTCTGTGGCGCCTGGCTTGGCCAAAGGGGGGTCGACTGCGATAAACAGCGCCTGCAAGCGCTCGAAGAGTTGGCTGCGCCCTGGTATCAGGAGGTGGTCGAACCCCTGCGCAAACTGCGGATTGAGTGGCGAGCCGCCGCGGCCAGCGACGTGCAACTGAGCACCTTGCGCGAACAACTCAAGGCCCTGGAACTGGATGCCGAACGGCAGTTGCTGCTGCGTCTGCAGGAAGGGGCACGAAAGTGGCCCGAAGCTCAGGCCCGGAGCCTGAATGACTGGCTGGAAGGACTGGCGGCCGAAGCCGCCGTCCGGAACCGCAATGCGCTGCAGGTACTGCGCATCGCGGTGGCCGGCGCTTAGGAAGCGCTGGAAGGGTTGCTGGCTGGAGCCGACGCAGGAACAGCGGGTGCACTTGCAGCTGGTGCCGGCGAGGCAGCCGGAGCAGGAGTTGCAGGCTTGGCCGCTGCGGGCGCGGGAGCTGCAGGTTTGGCAACTGGAGCAGTTGGCTTGGCTACAGCAGGCTTGGCGGCTGCGGGCTTGGCGGCTGCGGGCTTGGCAGCAGGCTTTTTCGCGGCCGGCTTGGCAGCGGGTTTTGCTGCGGGTTTGGCGGCAGCAGGCTTGGCGGCAGGCTTGGCCGCCGATGCCGCGGCTGGCTTGGCAGCTGCAGGTTTGCTCGCGGGTTTGGCCGGAGCTTTTGTAGCGGCGGGTTTCGCTGCTGGTTTAGCGGCCGGTTTGGCGGCAGCCGGTTTAGCCGCAGCGGTCTTGGTGGCAGCAGGTTTCGCTGCTGGCTTGGCGGCTACGGGCTTAGCGGCAGGTTTAGCAGCTGGCTTGGCCGCAGCGGCTTTGGTCGCAGGCTTCGCAGCGGGCTTGGCGGCTGGCTTGGCAGCTACCGGTTTGGCAGCCGCCGCTTTGCCGGCCACAGGCTTGGCCGCTGGTTTGGCAGCAGGCTTGACGGCTGCGGTTTTGGCCGCGGCGGGCTTGGCTGCACTGGCAGCAACAGGTTTTTTCGCCGCCGGCTTGGCAACAGCTTTGGCCGGTGCCTTGGCAGCAGGCTTGGCCGCTGGTTTTTTAGCTGCTACCGCTGCCGGCTTGGCATCACGAGAGCTCAATGCCTTGCCTACCGCTTCCTTCACACGACCCACGCCTTGAGCCAGTTTCAGGCTCTCCTGGGCATCGCGCTTGAGTTGCAGAATGTAGCTGCGGGTTTGTGCCTGACGCTCTTTCAGGGCGTCCAGCAAGTCTTCGAGTTCCTTGACCGCGGTCTTCGCCTTGGCTTGTGCCTTGGCCTTGCCGGCCGCCGCAGCGTCCTGCAGTTTGGTGCGCGATTTGTGCAGTTTTTCCTGCGCCTTGCCCCGTTGTTTTTCCAGCTTGGCGAGCAGTTTTTCAGCATCAGCCAAGGCTTGGGAACAAGCGTTTTCCAAATGTTCGAGCAAGCTGCCCGACAGCTGTTGGAGCAAATGCAACGGAGTATTTACAGGCTTCTTATTGGCCGACATGGTTTACCTCCTGGCTGACGTGAGTTGCGGCTCATACTAGACCTCTGCTGCTACCGCCGCTAGGGCATGTTGACAGTATCGAAAGCCTGGCGTTGCAGCCGAACGAAAATGTTCTTCGCCCCCATCGAAGTTGCTCACCAACGAGCGCTTTGTCGCTGGCATAATCCACCGCAACTCAGGCCGGAGAGTGCCCATGTCGCGTTACCTGTTTTTATCCTTGAGCCTGTTCTTGCCACTGGCTCAGGCGGCTGCCGAAGCACCATCCAACAACGCTCACGATCTTGCCTACAGCCTGGGGGCAAGCCTCGGTGAGCGCCTGCGCGATGAGGTGCCCGACCTGCAGATCCAGGCCCTGGTCGAAGGCTTGAGGGCCGCCTATCAAGGCAAGCCTCTGGCGCTGAAAAGCGAACGCATCGAACAGATCCTTGCCGAGCACGACGCACAGATCAGCGAACAGTCGGCCAAGTCTCAGACAGAGATCGCGCTGAAAAACGAACAGCGCTTTCTCGATGAAGAAAAGGCCAAGCCCGGGGTCCGCCAACTGGCAGACGGCATCCTGCTGACCGAGTTGAGCCCTGGCAGCGGCAACAAGGCCAGCCCCAACGGCTCGGTCCAGGTGCGCTACACCGGGCGCCTGCCAGACGGCACCGTGTTCGATCAGACCCAGCAGCCGCAATGGTTCCGCCTCGACAGCGTGATCGCCGGCTGGCGTAGCGCACTGTCGCAGATGCCCACTGGAGCCCGGTGGCGCCTGGTAATCCCGTCGAACCAGGCCTATGGCACCGAAGGCGCCGGGGACCTGATCGCGCCCTACACCCCACTGGTGTTCGACATCGAATTGCTCGGTGTCGCTGGCTGAAGCACCACAACGAAAAACGGCACGCCGAGGCGTGCCGTTTTTCCTGGTAGGTTCCTGTGCTCAGGCCTGAGCCACAGCTTCCTGCTTGTGGGCGTTGTGCAGCACTTCGATCAGGCAGTCTTCCAGCTCGAAGCGTTCATGCAGCAGGCCACCGAGTTCCTTGAACTTCTGCGCCACGCACTGGCCGGCGTCGCACAGGTCATTGAACGCCAGGAGCTTTTCGGTGATCACGTCGATGCGTGGGTAGAGGGTGTCGGCCAACTCCAGCCCGCGCTTGTCGCCAAACGCCTTGGCTTCGCTGGTCAGCTGTTCGTAGATTTCAAAATGGCCGGCGGAGACGTAGTCCACCAGGATCCCGCAGAATTCCTGCAGCGGCTTCTTGCTCTCACTCAGTGCCTCGGGCTCCGCGCCCAACGCATCATAGGCTCGAACCAGTTCGTGACGCTCCTGCAACCAGCGGTCGATCAGCAGATGCACTCCACCCCAGCGTTCCTGAGCATTCTGACAACTTTCGAGCATGGTGATCTCTCTTCCCTTATGGGTCATGCCGCTTGCCCGCCGCTCCTTTCTGGAGACTCTGGATCCGGTCAGGCACAACAGCATCGAGCAACATAATTCCAGTGACAGGTGCGGGCCAGATTATGCCCGCTCGACTACAGCATCAAGGTACGCAGGAGATAAAGTTCATACAAGCGTTTAATCCCCGCCCTCCTGCCAAACACTGACTCAGGGCAACGCCACGGCCTTGCGCGCGCCCCGTAGCTGACGCCACAGGCGGTAGCCGCTAAAGATCAGCATGATCACGAAAAACAGCAGGCTCCACTCCGGCAAGCTCATGTCCAGCAGGGTCCAGGTGACCTCAGCGCAATCGGAGGTGCCCATGAAAGTCAGCTTCAACGCCTGCCACCAGGACAACTGGCGGAGCATGAAGGACATGTCCGGCAGGCAGGCCAGCAACTGTTCGGAAGGAATGTTCTGCAACAGCACATGGCGTCCCGCGGTGACCACCCCCAGCAGGCCCAACAGCAGGTTGAGCCCCCAGTAGACCGCCCGCCCCACGCGCCCTGGCCCCTGGATCACGGCCAGCAGATTGACCCCACCCAATGCCAGCAACAGCAGGCGCTGCACGCCCCACAGCGAACAGGACTCGAGGCCGCCACCCGTTTGCAGGTTGAACGCCGCCCACGAGGCCAAAGCCCCCACCAGGAACACCAGGGAGAACAGCAAGCGGGAGCCGGCCAGCGACATGAGATATCCGTAACGGGAGAAACAGGCAGCCACGGTAGAGAAAGCGCTCGCTGCTTTCAAGAAGCGCTATGTCGCAACCGATCGACAACAGCGCCGCAGGTACAGCAGCAAAAGGGCCGGTTGCCTGAAACAGGCAACCGGCCCCGGGACACCTCAGGCCCGCACCGGGACCGGCAGCGGTGAGGCCAGCAGGCGCTCATCGAGCATGCCCAGACCTTCCTGGAACAGCTGGTTACTGCGTTCGGTATCCCCCAGTTGAGCCAGCAGGCGCGCCAGTTCCGCACAGGCTTCGGGGTTGCGTTGCAAGCGCAGGCTGCTTTCCAGATAGTCCCGGGCCTTGCCCCACAAGCTGTTCTGCAGGCACAGGCGGCCCAGGGTCAGCAGCAGGCTCGGATCGTCCGCATGCTCCTTCAGCCAGTGCTCGGCGGTCTGCAACTGGCGCGACGGATCGCTGCCACGCACCAGGCCATAGAGCCGTGCCAGGTGGCTTTCGTACTTACGCTTGATTGCCGTGCGCAGGGCCTCTTCCGCCTCGGCCCCCGCGCCCAGTTGACGCAGTTGTTCGGCATAGGCCAGCACCAACTGCGGCTCCTGGCGCTGTGCCGAGGTCAACTGTTGCCAGGCACGATTGAGAGATTGCAGGCCGGCAACCTCATCTTCTTCATGACGCGCGGCCAGGGACAGGTTTTCACCCCAGGCCCGACGTTCCAGTTCCTGCAGTTCGCTGGCCGGCAGCGCCTTGTCCTTGCGCAACTCGGGCAACAGACGGATCAGGGCCGACCAGTCGCCACGCTGCTGATGCAGGCGCTGCAACTGGCGCAGCACCTGGACACTATGGGGATGGCGCTCATGCATGGCCTGCAGGGTGCTCAGGGCTCCCTCGGTATCGCCGCGATCCGTCTGCAGTTGGGCGTGGCTCAGGGCCACGGCCAGCTCTGCCTGGGGCTGGCGGGTCAGCGCCCGCTCCAGCAACCGGTCGCATTCTTCATAGTGGCCCTGCTCGTTGGCCGCCCGGGCAGCGCCGAGGTAGTAGAGCAGCGGCTGGCGCTCGGCCTCGGCGGCACGCTGCAGGTGCTTTTGCGCGCTGGCCCAGCGCCCTTCGGCGAGGTCCATCTGGCCCTGCTCGATGGCGATCTGCACCCGGCGGCTGCGATTGCGCCGTGACCAGGGATTGACTACACCACCGGACACCATCACCAACTCGATCAGCAGCTTGATGCCCCAGACCACCAGCCAGACCAGCGCCACCAGGGCCAGGGTTGCCCACAGGCTCGATTCGTAACGGAAGTTGCTGTAGGCGATCAGTACGTACCCGGGATGCTCGGCAATGGCCAGACCCAGCAGGCCGATGGCCGCAATGACCAGCAGGACGATCACATAGGTACGCTTCATGGGCTCGTCTCCTGGGCGTTGTTCGCCGCAGGTTTGGCCAGAGGCTTGACCGACTCTTCGACATTCAGGTTACGCCGCTCCAGGTAGGCCTGGACCGTACTCAAGGTCTTGGCCAGGTCCGGGGTGACGACCGTCACCGGCTGCTTGCTCAGCTCGGCCAGGCGCTCGAGCATGATCTTGCTTTGCGGGTTGTCCTGATTGAAGTTGCCGGTGAGCACGTCGCGGGCTTCGGTCAACGCCTGGGTATAGACCGCGGCCTGGCCGTTCAGGGCAGCCCACTGCGCCTGCTCCAGCGCCAGGCTCAGGGCCAGGCGCACTTGGGTCAGGCCCTGACCGGCCAGCAAGGGACGGATGTTCTTGTCGGCGTTGAAGTCGATGCGGAAATAGCGCGAGATCTGATCCCACCACTGGGCCCAGCGGCTGGCGCCGTCACCATCGGCTGTCAGGCCGAGCAGCGATTCACCGCGGTCCTTGTACTCCGGAGCCACGGCGCTCAGTTCCAGCACCTGGTCACGCAAAGCCCCCAGTTGCAGGAACAGCCCGGTGCGGTCCGGCTGCTCGGTGCTGCGCAGGGCCGCCAGACTCTTGGCCAACTGCTCGCGGGCTGCGAAGGCTCCCGGATCGTTTTGTTCCCGCAGGATATCGTCGGCGCCCTGGACCAGGGCCCTAGCGCTGCTGATGTCCTGCAGCGCCGAAAGACGCAGGCTGGCCAGGCGCAACAGGTGCTCGGCTTCCGCCAGGCGCCAGTCCTTGCGGCTGGCGCCCAGTACTGTTTCCAGGCGCTGGTTCAGGCGCTGCTGGTCACCCTGCAACTGGGCCACCAGACGCCGCCGGTCTTCCAGCTCATCGGCCGCGGGCAGTTGTTCCAGGCGTTCGCTCAAGCGCTGTTCGCTGAGCTTGAGACTCTGGGCCTGATCCCCCAGGGCCTGCAACTGACTGAACTGCTGCTGGTTATTGGCTTGCAGGTGGCGCACCTGCCAGATCCCCCAGCCACCAACGGCGACGCCCGCCGCCCCCAGCAGCAGGGCCAGAATTGCCAACCCGTTGCCACGACGCTCAACGGTTGGTTTCGTGGGTTCAGCAGGTGTCTCGGGCACCGGCTGGGCTTCATCTTTAGGCAAGGCTGTTTCGCTCACGTATCCATCCTTTGCGTTTAGAGAACGGGCACGGGTTGCTCCCGTAACGCCGTTAGCAAAGCCGCGGCACTGGCGCCGCGACAATCCACAACTTTTTCCGCCCCTGCGGCGTGCGCCATGTCGGCGACCCGGGGGCTTGGAACAAACAACGGCATCTTCGCCAGTTGCGGCCAGGCGGGCCCCGCCAGCTGCCGCAAGTGGCTGAAACCTTGTCCACTGCTGACCACCAGCCCGTTCAAGCGTTCCACTTCAATCCGCTGGAGCAACGCGCCTTCGGCGTAGTGCGGCAGGCAGCGGCGGTAGAGTTCCAGATAATCGACACTAGCACCTAGGGCGCGCAAGCGCTCAGAGAGCAGCTCGCGCCCCCCCTCCCCGCGCACGATCAACACCCGTGGATCAGGCCGGCGGATAGCCTCGCGCAATTGGGGAAGTTCAAGCAAGGCTTCACTGTCATCGCCCTGCTGGGGATAGGCCACTGGCAAGCCGGCATCCGCAAGGATCTGCGCGGTAGCGGCGCCTACGGTGAACCAGGCCTGGTCTGGTGGTTGCGGCCAATACTGGCGCAACAGCTCCAGGCCAAGATGCGCCGCCGGCTTGCTGACCACAATCACCGCACAGTACTGGTCGAATGCCAGCAGGGTAGCCCGCTGCGAGTCACTGACCGGCAACGCCTGGATTTCCAGCAATGGCAGGCTGCTGCTCAAAATCTCGGACTGCGCCAGGATCGCCGCCAGCGCGGCGCAGTCCTCGGCCGGCCGGGTCAGCAGCAGGCGCCAGCCAGTCACTCCTCGCCCGCCTCGCCGTAGACCGCGCGCAGAATGTCATCGGCGCCCTGGGCCAGCAGGGCATCCGCCACTTGCACACCCAGCTCGGCGGCCGATGCGCGAGGGCCACGAGCTTCGGCGCTGAGCAGCAGGCCGCCGCTAGGCTCGCCCACCAGGCCGCGCAACCAGATCTGCTCGCCTTCCAGCACCGCATAGCAGGCAATCGGCACCTGGCAACCACCGTTGAGGTGCTTGTTCAGTGCGCGCTCGGCGGTTACCCGGCTGGCCGTGTCGGCGTGATGCAGGGGGCCCAGCAAGGCGTGGATTTCAGTATCGGCACTGCGGCACTCGATGCCGACGGCGCCCTGGCCACCGGCGGGCAGGCTGTCGTCGACACTGATGGAGGAACTGATGCGATCCTCGAATCCGAGGCGGATCAGACCGGCGGCCGCGAGGATGATGGCGTCGTATTCGCCAGCGTCCAGCTTGGCCAGACGGGTATTGACGTTGCCCCGCAGAAAACGGATCTGCAGGTCGGGGCGACGGGTCAGTAACTGAGCCTGACGGCGCAGGCTGGAGGTGCCCACCACGCTGCCTTCAGGCAACTCGTCGAGGCTGGCGTAGGTGTTGGAAACAAAGGCATCACGCGGGTCTTCGCGCTCGCAGATGCAGAACAGACCCAGGCCTTCCGGGAAGTCCATGGGCACGTCTTTCATCGAGTGCACGGCGATATCGGCCTGGTTTTCCAGCAGCGCGGTTTCCAGTTCCTTGACGAACAGACCCTTGCCACCGATTTTCGACAAGGGCGAGTCCAATAGTTTGTCGCCGCGGCTAACCATGGGCACCAGGGTCACGACAAGACCCGGATGGGCGTCTTGCAGACGGGCTTTGACGTATTCGGCCTGCCACAAGGCCAGAGCACTTTTGCGGGTAGCGATGCGGATTTCGCGAGAGGACATGGATCAATCCGTACTGAATAGATACGGCAGATAATAACAGCTCAACCAAATCAGCTTTGACTTGTATCAGAAACCTAGCCTCCTCCCGACGCCAGGCTTCACCCATTGCAGGGGTCAAACCCTGGCCTAGAGCTGTTGCATCATCTTGCGCACGCCCGCCACATGCCGCCGGCTGACAATCAGCGCATCGCCATTGAGGCCCTTGAGGTACAACTGGAAGTGCCCCAACGGTGTGCGCTGCAGACGCTCGATACGCTCGCGGGCCACCAGCGCATTGCGGTGGATACGCACAAAGCGGTCGCCGAATTCATCTTCCAGAGCCTTCAGGGGCTCATCCAGAAGCACCTCGCCGCCCTCGTGGCGCAGGGTCACGTATTTATGGTCGGCGATGAAATACACCACCTGAGCCAGTGGGATGAGCTCGATGCCTTTGCGCGTACGGGCGCTGATATGGCTGCGCGGGCCGTTACCGCTTTCGGCCGCGGGCCGGGTCAGTGCCGCCAGTTGTACACGGTTGGGCTTTTCGGCCTTTTTCAAGGCCTCCAGCAACAGCTCGGAGCGCACTGGCTTGACCAGGTGGACGACGCCGCTGGCCTCGAAGGCCTCCAGGGCGAATTCGTCCGGCGCAGCGCAGAACACCAGCGCCGGAGGCGTCTCGCGCTCGCACAGCTTGCCGGCGACCTGCAGACCGTCCAGCCCTGGCATGCGGACGTCGAGCAAGACGATATCCGGCTTCAGGCTGTCGATCAGGCTCAACGCCTCTTCGCCATTGGTGGCGCTAGGCTCCAGGACACTGTATCCCTCGAGCTCACTGACCATCCGGCTCAGGCGCTCGCGGGCTAGGGGTTCGTCATCAACGATCAGGACATTCATATTGCGCTGGATTCCTGCGTGAGTCTCGCACAAGGATAGCGTAGACAGGTGGAGTGACGTCCGTCACCGCGATCCACGCTAAGACTAGTGCGAAGGCCAAAAAGTGCCGCAAGTCGGGCACCAATATTTGCCCGTGCCTGCCCGATACCGCTCAAGGTCGGCTGATGCGCGACGACGTCGCAGGGAATGCTGGTATTCAACACAAAGCCCCCCTCGTGATTGTGGTCGCCGCCCACCCTGCCCGCACCCGTCTCGTTTGGTGGACGGATTGCCTGGCCCTGTGCGGTGTGAACTTGCTGGAGGGGCCCACTGCGAACACGCGAGGGGTGTTACGCAATTGTGCCGGTCCTCCTGTCCAACTGTAGACGGTTGCCAAGACGATATTGCTCAATCGATAAATATCGTTTGACCGATATCACCTTCCGCACTCAAGGCGCTCACCTCGCAAGAAGCACCTACGACTGCGCCGACCTCAGTCTCTGCGCCCCCGAGGCCGGCGACAAGCCGCCCAGGTGTCCGGCGCAGAAAAAAGCTGCCGACCAGCGCCAGCGACAGCCCGGGCAACCCTGTTATTATCGGCGCCTGTTTTTCACGCCATCTTCCTTCAGCAGATCACGAGCGAATTCATGAGCACTGACAAGACCAATCAGTCCTGGGGCGGCCGCTTCAGTGAACCCGTCGACGCCTTCGTCGCCCGCTTCACCGCCTCTGTCACTTTCGACCAGCGCCTGTATCGCCATGACATCATGGGCTCCATCGCCCACGCCACCATGCTGGCCAAGGTCGGCGTGCTCACCGATGCCGAGCGCGACAGCATCATCGACGGCCTGAAGACCATCCAGGGCGAGATCGAGGCTGGCCATTTCGACTGGCGCGTGGACCTCGAAGACGTGCACATGAACATCGAAGCGCGCCTGACCGACCGCATCGGCATCACCGGCAAGAAACTGCACACCGGCCGCAGCCGCAACGACCAGGTGGCCACCGACATCCGCCTGTGGCTGCGGGACGAGATCGACCTGATCCTCGGTGAAATCACCCGCCTGCAAAAAGGCCTGCTGGAGCTGGCCGAGCGTGAAGCCGAGAGCATCATGCCGGGCTTCACCCACTTGCAGACCGCCCAACCGGTGACCTTCGGCCACCACATGCTGGCCTGGTTCGAGATGCTCAGCCGTGACTACGAGCGCCTGGTGGACTGCCGCAAGCGCACCAACCGCATGCCCCTGGGCAGCGCCGCGCTGGCCGGCACCACCTACCCGATCGACCGCGAGCTGACCTGCCAGTTGCTGGGCTTCGAAGCCGTGGGCGGCAACTCCCTGGACAGCGTTTCGGACCGGGACTTCGCCATTGAATTCTGCGCCGCTGCCAGCGTGGCGATGATGCACCTGTCGCGGTTTTCCGAAGAGCTGGTGCTGTGGACCAGCGCGCAATTCCAGTTCATCGACCTGCCGGACCGCTTTTGCACCGGCAGCTCGATCATGCCGCAAAAGAAAAACCCCGACGTGCCGGAACTGGTACGGGGCAAGAGCGGCCGGGTATTCGGTGCGCTGATGGGCCTATTGACCCTGATGAAAGGCCAGCCCCTGGCCTACAACAAGGACAACCAGGAAGACAAGGAACCACTGTTCGACGCCGCCGATACCCTGCGCGATTCGCTGCGGGCCTTCGCCGATATGATCCCGGCCATCAAGCCCAAGCACGCCATCATGCGCGAGGCGGCCCTGCGCGGTTTTTCCACCGCCACCGACCTGGCGGACTACCTGGTACGCCGTGGCCTCCCGTTCCGCGACTGTCACGAAATCGTCGGCCATGCGGTGAAGTACGGCGTGGAAACCGGCAAGGACCTGGCGGAAATGAGCCTGGAAGAGCTGCGCAAGTTCAGCGACCAGATCGAACAGGACGTGTTCGCCGTGCTGACCCTGGAAGGCTCGGTGAATGCCCGTAACCACATCGGCGGCACCGCACCGGCCCAGGTCCGGGCGGCAGTGGCCCGCGGCCAGGCCCTGCTGGCCAGCCGCTAAGCCCTTGCGAGCCTGCCCGCGCCGGCATCCTCTGCCGGTGCGAGCAGGTTCCTAGCGCCCTGACCTTCTGGCGGCCATCAGTGCCGCCTTGTCAGCGGCGATGCGCCGGGCGTTGGGGGTCTGCTCCAGGCGCTCGAGCAAGGCCCGGGCCTCGGGCATCTCGGCCAAAAAATCGATTCCGAACAACTTGTCCCCGACTATCAGGGCAAGGTTCACGCTGTACTGAAAATACAGGTCCGCCACACTCAGGCTGGCGCCCGCTACATAGGGGGCGAACCGGGCATGCCGGCGCAATGCGGCAAAGCCTTGTAGCAATTCGATCCCGGCCTTCTCCTTGATCGCCTCGGGCAGGGTCGCGCCGAAGAACGCTTCGGGGAAACAGGCCCGGGCCGGCAGCTCGATGTACAGTTCGATCTCCTTGGCCAGTGCCAGCACCTGGGCACGTTCGAACGCGTCCTTCGGCAGCAGCGCCGGCGCCGGCCGCACCTGCTCCAGGTAATCGAGAATCGCACTGGTTTCGCTGATGAAGCCCTGCTCCACCTCCAGTACCGGAACCTTGCCCCGAGGGCTGATAGCCAGCGCCTCGGGGCTCTGGCCGGCGTAGAACAGCACCTCTTCGAAAGGCAGCCCCTTCTCCAGCAAGGCCAGCTTGACCATGTTGTAGTAGTTGCTGATGGCGAACCCATAGAGCTTGAACATCCCGTAGCCTCCAGGCCGTGCAGGGGTTGGCAGGTTTTTTTTATAGAAGGTTAATCCCACTCTGGCCAGCAGCATCGAGCCGCTGAATACGAGTAAACTGGCGACCTTTCCTTGAGGAGCCTGCCATGAGCGAGCCAACCGATATCGACACCGACGAAGAAGAGTTCGCCGAAAATACCCTGATCGAAGCGATCGAGAACCAGATCGAAAGCGACAACCCACCAGCGGCCAAGGCCACGTTCAACAAGCTCACCCTGGTGGGCTACGAGCGCGAGGAAATCCTCAATCTGATGGCCCATGTACTGGCGATCGAGATCGACGCCATCCTCGAACAGGACCGCGCCTTCGACACCCAATGGTACGAAGCCGCCCTTCGCGCCCTGCCGGAACTGCCTCCCGAAAAGCAGTGACACCGCGCTGCCGGAGCGCAGGCTCCGGCACTCTTTCCCGCCCGTGCCTCGCGCCCCGACTACACTGCCACCACCCTGCGGCCAAATACCGCTGCACCCGGGGATAAAACTCCTCAGCGAACGCTGGACACGCCGCCTTTCTGCGTTCACCTTAAGAACGCTGACCTCTAATTCCTAGAAAGTCTGGAGTCCTTATGTCGTATACCCCTGAGTTGGTTGCCGAACTGGAAATCCTTGCACTCTTCAACCTGGACAACTCCCAGGAAGGCCTGAAAATCCATCAGACCGCCGCCCCTTCTGCCATCGCCGCCGCCCAACGCCTGTTTGACAAGGAACTGATCACCCAACCCGATGGAGGCTATCTGACCAGCCTCGGGCGGGACGCCGCTGAACATGCCCAGGGCCTGCTGACCATCCTGAACGTCAAAGAAGTCGCCTGAACAACCTGCATCGGCCTGCGGGGTTCCCGTCTGTCGGATTCCGTAGGCGCCTCCTTCTGAATACGCTAGAAATCTGGCGTCAAAAAATAAAATCAGTTTAAGGCTGAGCCCTGTCTGACGGTAAACTGCTCGCCGTCTTCAATACCGCCACGTTCGAGCTCCGCTTGAAATGCCCCATACCCATGAAATCCGTCCCGATCTGGATGAAGGAATCGATCGCAAGGTTCTCAGCCAACTGCGCGCGCGTTTCCTGAAGCTCAATGAAGGGCGCATGGCCCGGGCAATGGAAGGGCTGTCGACACGCCAGCAGTTGGTCCTCAACCTGTTGCCGCTGTTCTTTCACGTCAATCACCCGTTGTTGCCCGGCTATGTATCCGGAGCCACCCCGGCGGGGCTTTCCTGCTACGAACCCGACCCCCAGGCCCTGGCCGAAGCCCAGCGCCTGACCCGATCGTTTTCCTACAAGCCGCGCCACGGCAACCCGCCACGGCCGATTCATGGCCTGTTTCTCATGGGCAGCCTGGGGACCCTGGCCCAGGCAGACCAGAGCGACATGGACGTGTGGGTGTGCCATGCGCCGGATCTGGGCGAAAACGAGCTGGCCGAGTTGCAGAAGAAGTGCCAATTGCTGGAGACCTGGGCGGCCGGCCAGGGTGCTGAAGCTCATTTTTTCCTGATCGACCCCAATCGCTTTGTCCGCGGGGAGCGGGACACTCAGCTGAGTTCGGACGACTGCGGCACCACCCAGCACTACCTGCTGCTGGACGAGTTCTACCGCACCGCGATCTGGCTGGCCGGGCGCACGCCGTTGTGGTGGCTAGTACCGGTGTACGAAGAACGCCGTTACGAACAGTACATCGACACCCTGCTGTCCAAGCGCTTTGTCCCCGCCGAGGAAAACCTCGACCTGGGCCACATGGCACGCATTCCGCCCGGCGAGTTCATCGGCGCCGGGCTGTGGCAACTGTTCAAGGGCATCGAGTCGCCCTACAAGTCCGTACTCAAGCTGCTGCTGATCGAGGTCTATGCCAGCGAGCATCCCAAGGTCCAGTGCCTGAGCCTGCGCTTCAAGCAGGCGGTGTTTGCCAACCGCCTGGACCTGGATGAGCTGGACCCCTACATCGTGGTCTACCGGCGCATCGAGGAATACCTCAAGGCTCGCGGCGAGCCGGAGCGCCTGGAGCTGGTACGACGCAGCCTGTACCTCAAGGTCAACCGCAAGCTTACCGTCGGCAACGCCACCCGCAGCCCGAACTGGCAGCGCGCTCTACTGGAGCGCCTGGCCAGTGAATGGGGCTGGGACCAACGCCAACTGGCCTTGCTGGACAGCCGCAGCCAGTGGAAGGTGCGCCAGGTCAGCAGCGAGCGCCGGGCCCTGGTCAACGAGCTCAACTACAGCTATCGCTTCCTGACCCAGTTCGCCCGCACCGAGCAGGCCGCCAGCCTGATCAACAAGCGTGACCTGAATGTCCTGGGCCGGCGCCTGTACGCGGCCTTCGAGCGCAAGGCCGGGAAGATCGAGTTCATCAACCCCGGCATCGCCCCGGACCTGGCTGAAGACACCCTGACCCTGGTGCAGTCACCGAACAAGAAGGAACCCGGACAGAACCATTGGGGACTGTACAACGGCAGCCTGACCGCCCTGGAGTGGGAGCATTTCGCCCCGATCAAGCGCAGTCGCGAGCTGCTGGAGCTGCTTACCTGGTGCCATCGCAACGGCGTGATCGACAGCAGTACCCGCCTGGCCCTGCATCCGGGCAGCAGCGACCTGAGCGAATTCGAACTGTTCAACCTGCTGGGCAGCCTGCAGCAGACCGTGCCACTGCCTTTGACGACGGTCAGCGAGGAACAGTTGCTGCACGCCGCCGTGCCCGGCGAGGTGCTGATCCTGGTGAACGTCGGAGTCGACCCCCTCAAGCACCACCGCGACCTGAACATTCTGATGACCACCGAGCGCACCGACTCCCTGAGCTATGCCGGGGTACGCGAGAATCTGGTGCTGACCCTGGATCAGGTCACCCTCAATAGCTGGAACGAGGTAATGGTCGGCCGCTACGACGCCGAGCATGCGCTGCTCGACTGCCTGCGGGACTACCTGAACAACCTGCCGAGCGGCACGCAGCCGCGGCTGCGGGTACGCTGCTTCTGTCACAACCGCGCGCAATTCATTGCCCGCCGGGTGGAAGAACTGTTCGAAACCGCGCACAACCTGTTGCTCAGCCAGCTCAACTACCGCTACCTGATCCAGGTGCAGCAGCACTACCACGTGCTTGAACTGGTGCCCGGGCAGGTTCGGCACCAGGCCATGGCAACCCCTGCCGCATTGCTGGAGTACCTGGGGCAGGAGCAGAGCCGCTACAGCCCACTGCACCTTGACCCGATGGCCCTGGAAGACCACGACCTGGCGCTGATCCTGCCCATGGGCCAGCCGGACTGCATCCAGGTGTTCTATCGGATCATCGACGAGTACGCGGAGCTTTACGTGCTCGATGAGTACAACGCGCTGTGGCAGCAGACCCTGCCCTATCACGACGAACACAGCCTGCTGGTGCCCCTGCAGCGCTTCCTGCAGTCGATTCTCTACCGCCGCGAGGCGCTGCTGCCGATGGACAGCAACCAGCCCGAGAAACCTTTGGACACACTCTACTTGCAGATTCTGCCCTCAGGCACGGGCCGCGCACGTCGGGTAGAGCCGCGGCCAGCCCCACCGACGCCGGTGGACAAAGCCTTCTATGACGTACAGGCGATCATCGGCAAGGCCGCACCGGGCCAGGTGCAGGTCTCGCTGTACTGCAATCAACGGGAGTTTTCCGATCTGGAATATGGCGATCAACTGTTCGCCGCGGTGGCCCAGGAAATCGTCGGGCAGCGCCATGAAACAGAGCGCTATCGCTGCTACATCACTGACCTGGATCTTTCAGGGCTGCTCGGTGACGTGCAAAGCCCGAGCATCCTGTATCTGCGCTACAAGGCCAGCCTGGAGCGCGCACTGAACGACGCGCTCGAGCAGGTCTAGCCAAGGATCAGAGGTGGTAGTCGCCTGCGGCTTCCGGCTGGTATTCAACTTCCAGCAGGGTCAGCTTCAAGGTCTTGCCACCCGGAGCCGGCCAGTCGATGTACTGGCCTACCTGCAGGCCCAGCAGAGCGCTGCCCACCGGTGCCAGGATGGAAATCTTGCCTTCGTCGGCGTTGGCGTCCTGTGGATACACCAGGGTCAGGTGGTAGTCCTTGCCGCTGCTTTCTTCACGGCAATGCACACGCGAATTCATGGTTACGACACCGGCCGGTACTTCATCGTGACCCACCAGCGTTTCGGCACGATCCAACTCGGTTTGCAGTGCAATGACACCTGGCAGCGAGTCGTCCAGACTGTCGATCAGGCGCTCCAGACGTTGCACGTCAAGGCGGGTAAGGATGATGGATGGTGCAGTACTCATGATCCTGGCTGACTCCTATTTTTTCTGCACAAAAAAGCAAAACCCCGCCAAATAAGACGGGGTTCTCACCGGCCTCGATGTAGCGAGGCGAAGCTGGACACTATCACAGCACACTGAATAAACAAACCGTACGAGTACGAAGCTAAATCTCGCCTGCCGCCGCACTCTGTTTGCGCTGCAGCGCCTGGGCGCAGATCACTCGCCGGCGCTGATCATCGGCCGAACGCCATTCACGGATGTCCTCCACATGGCGAAAACAGCCGCGACAGACCTTCTCCTCATCGAGGCGACAAAGGCTGATGCACGGTGAACTCACCGCCGGGCTGACGTTGCTGTAGAGCGGCTTGGGCGGTCGGGCCGGGGCGGGCTGGGTCACGGTATCAGAGCCCTTCGAACTCAAGCTTGATGTCGGCCTGCTCCAGGACAATGCGTTCCAGCATTTCCCCCAACTGCTCTTCGCTCTTGTCGCACATCCAGCGCTCGCTTTCCTCGTCGTAGTCGAAGTGGAAACCACCCGAACGCGCGGCCAGCCAGAGTTGGCGCAAAGGCTCCTGGCGACTGAAGATCACCTGGCTGCCGTTGTCGAACTTGACGGTGAGCACCCCGGCCGAGCTTTCCAGGTCGATGTCCAGGTCGCTCTCATCGAAAATATCCTCCAGCGTCTGCTGGGTGGCATCCACCAGGTCGTGAAAACGGGCTTCGGTCAAACTCATTGCGGGAACCTCGAAAAGTGTCTACTCACGCTCAAGCGCCGCAAGATACGGGCGCTCCCCGGCGAATGCAAAGGATACCGAACGAGGAAATAAATGCGACGCCCATTGCACGACCGCCCGACCAAAGCCACCGGCCGGGCCTTGGCAAAGGCCCGCTGGACGGGAGTTACGCTGCATAGGCAAGCTGCCGGGTGGCCGGTATACTCGGGCGCAATTTACGCATTCTCAAGGATTTCGCCATGAAGCGCCTGATCTCTTCCCTTGCTGCGCTCGTCGCGGTTGCTTGCCTCGTTACCGCCTGCGGCCAGAAAGGCCCGCTGTACCTGCCTGATGACAGCAAATCCCCTGAAGAGCAGGCGAAGTCGCAATCGCAGTCGCACAAGCACGACACCTACTAAGGGCAAACCATGGACGCTTTTAACTACCGCGACGGGGAGCTGTTCGCGGAAGGCGTAGCCCTGTCCGCCATTGCCGAACGTTTCGGTACGCCCACCTACGTCTATTCCCGTGCGCACATCGAAGCCCAGTACCAGGCCTATGCCCAGGCCCTGGCCGGCATGCCGCACCTGGTCTGCTTCGCGGTAAAAGCCAACTCCAACCTGGGCGTACTGAATGTCCTGGCGCGCCTGGGCGCCGGTTTCGATATCGTCTCCCGGGGCGAGCTGGAGCGGGTCCTGGCTGCGGGCGGGCAAGCCGACAAGATTGTCTTCTCCGGTGTTGGCAAGACCCGTGACGACATGCGTCGTGCCCTGGAAGTCGGCGTCCACTGCTTCAACGTCGAGTCCGCCGAAGAGCTGGAGCGCCTGCAGCTGGTAGCGGCCGAGCTGGGCGTTCGTGCACCGGTCTCGCTGCGGGTCAATCCGGACGTGGATGCCGGTACCCACCCGTATATCTCTACCGGGCTCAAGGAAAACAAGTTCGGCATCGACATTGCCACCGCCGAGGACGTGTACATCCGCGCCGCGCAGCTGCCGAACCTGGAAATCGTCGGTGTCGACTGCCATATCGGCTCGCAACTGACCACCCTGGAACCCTTCATCGACGCCCTCGACCGCCTGCTGGACCTGGTGGACCGCCTCGGTGAATGCGGCATCTACCTGCGCCACATCGATCTGGGTGGCGGCCTGGGCGTGCGCTATCGCGACGAAGAGCCACCGCTGGCCGCCGACTACGTCAAGGCCGTGCGCGAGCGCCTGGACGGTCGCGACCTGGCCCTGGTATTCGAACCGGGCCGCTTCATCGTGGCCAACGCCGGCGCCCTGCTGACCCGGGTCGAATACCTCAAGCACACCGAACACAAGGATTTCGCCATCGTCGACGGCGCCATGAACGACCTGATCCGCCCGGCGCTGTACCAGGCCTGGATGGATGTCAGCGCCGTGCGCCCGCGAGATGCCGAACCCCGTACCTACGACATCGTCGGCCCGATCTGTGAAACTGGCGACTTCCTCGCCAAGGAACGCACCCTGGCCCTGGCCGAGGGTGACCTGCTGGCGGTGCATTCCGCTGGTGCCTATGGTTTCGTCATGAGCTCGAACTACAACACCCGCGGCCGTGCCGCAGAAGTACTGGTCGATGGTGACCAGGCTGTTGAAGTACGTCGCCGCGAGACGGTAGCCGAGTTATTCGCTGGCGAAAGCCTGCTGCCGGAGTAAGACCATGCTGCTGCGTTTTACCAAGATGCACGGCCTGGGCAATGACTTCATGGTTCTCGACCTGGTCAGCCAGCACGCGCATATTCTGCCCAAGCACGCCAAACAATGGGGTGATCGCAATACCGGGATTGGCTTCGATCAGTTGCTGATCGTCGAGGCCCCGAGCAACCCGGATGTGGATTTCCGCTACCGGATCTTCAACTCCGACGGCTCCGAAGTGGAACAGTGCGGCAATGGTGCACGCTGCTTTGCCCGCTTCGTGCTGGACAAGCGCCTGACCACCAAGCGCCAGATCCGCGTCGAGACCAAGAGCGGCGTGATCGAGCTGGATATCCGCAACGACGGCCAGATCAGCGTCAACATGGGCGCGCCGCGCCTGGTACCGGCGGACATTCCGTTCCAGGCCCCGGCCCAGGCCGACAGCTACACCCTGGACGTCGATGGCCGCCAGGTGCAGTTGGCCGCGGTGTCCATGGGCAACCCCCACGCCGTGTTGCGGGTGGATGACATCAACAGCGCGCCGGTGCACGAGCTGGGTCCGAAGATCGAACACCACCCGCGCTTCCCGGCGCGGGTCAACGTCGGTTTTCTCCAGGTCCTGGACCGCCAGCGCGCGCAACTGCGGGTCTGGGAACGCGGCGCCGGGGAAACCCAGGCCTGCGGCACCGGCGCCTGCGCTGCTGCTGTGGCCGCGATCAGCCAGGGGTGGATGGATTCGCCCCTATTGATCGACCTGCCGGGCGGGCGCCTGTCCATTGAATGGGCAGGCCCTGGCCAACCGGTGATGATGACCGGCCCGGCAGTGCGCGTATACGAAGGACAGGTGCGTCTTTAAGTGAGCGAAATCCATGACTGATCAGCCGCAGGTTCCTGCCGAAACGCCCGACCAATCACCGTCCGAAAACCTGGAGGCGGCAGCCGTCGCCGCCTACCTGGAGGCCCACCCGGACTTCTTCGTCGACCACGATGAACTGCTCCCGGCCTTGCGCATTCCCCATCAGCGCGGCGACACCGTATCGCTGGTGGAGCGGCAGATGAAGATCCTGCGCGAGCGCAACATCGAGATGCGCCATCGCCTGTCGCAGCTGATGGACGTGGCCCGGGACAACGACCGGCTGTTCGACAAGACCCGCCGCCTGATCCTCGCGCTGATGGACGCCACCAGCCTGGAAGAAGTGGTGATGAGCGTCGAAGACAGCCTGCGCCAGGATTTCCAGGTGCCCTTCGTCAGCCTGATCCTGTTCAGCGACAGCGCCATGCCGGTGGGTCGCTGGGTCTCCGCCGCCGAAGCCCAGGGCGCCATCGGCGGCCTGTTGTCCGAAGGCAAGAGCGTCAGCGGCAGCCTGCGCGAACACGAGCTGGATTTCCTTTTCGGCGAAGAGCAGCGCAAACAGATCGGTTCTACCGCTGTGGTGGCCCTGGCACATCAGGGCATGCATGGCGTACTCGCGATAGCCAGCCGTGATCCGCAGCACTACAAGAGCTCGGTGGGCACCCTGTTCCTCAACTACATCGCCGAAGTCACCGGCCGCGTTCTGCCGCGCTTCACCCACTCGCTGCGCTCGGTACGCTGACCATGCAACAACAGCTGGACGCCTACTGCGCGCATCTGCGCAGTGAGCGCCAGGTGTCGCCCCACACCCTGCAAGCCTACCGGCGCGACCTCGAGAAGGTGCTGGGGTTCTGCGAGAAAATGCAGGTGCGCAGCTGGACCGACCTGGACATCCAGGGCCTGCGCAGCCTGATTGCCCGCCTGCACCAGCAGGGCCAGTCGTCCCGCAGCCTGGCGCGCCTGCTGTCAGCGGTACGCGGGCTCTACCACTACCTGAACCGCGAAGGCTTGTGCACTCACGACCCGGCCAACGGCCTGGCGCCGCCCAAGGGCGAACGACGCCTGCCCAAGACCCTGGACACCGACCGCACCCTGCAGTTGCTCGATGGCGCCGTGGAAGACGACTTCCTGGCCCACCGCGACCAGGCGATTCTCGAACTTTTCTACTCCTGCGGCCTGCGCCTTTCCGAACTGACCAGCCTCAACCTCGATCAGCTGGACCTGGCGGACGGCCTGGTGCAGGTCCATGGCAAGGGCAGCAAGACCCGGGTCCTGCCGGTGGGCAAGAAGGCTCGGTCAGCCCTGGAGCAATGGCTCCCCCTGCGCGCCCTGAGCAACCCGCCTGATGGTGCCCTGTTCGTCAGCCAGAAGGGCCGGCGCCTGGGGCCGCGGGCCATCCAGCTGCGGGTCAAGGCCGCCGGCGAGCGCGAACTGGGGCAGAACCTGCACCCGCACATGCTGCGCCATTCCTTTGCCAGCCATTTGCTGGAATCCTCCCAGGACCTGCGCGCCGTGCAGGAACTGCTGGGGCATTCGGACATCAAGACCACGCAGATCTACACCCACCTGGACTTCCAGCACCTGGCGGCGGTCTACGACAGCGCCCACCCACGGGCCAAACGCAACAAAGGCGGTGAGTAATGACCATCAAGCTGATCACCTTCGACCTCGACGATACCCTGTGGGATACCGCCCCGGTCATCGTCAGTGCCGAAGCCACCCTGCGCCAGTGGCTGACCGAACACGCACCGAATCTCGGAGGCGTGCCGGTGGAGCATCTGTGGGCCATTCGCGAGCGGGTGCTGCTCGCCCAGCCGAACCTCAAGCACAGGATCAGCGCCCTGCGCCGCCAGGTGCTGTTTCATGCCCTGGAAGAAGCCGGGTATGACCATGCCCAGGCCAACCAGTTGGCCGACCAGAGTTTTGAAGTTTTCCTGCATGCCCGGCATCAGCTGGAGATCTTTCCAGAAGTCCAGCCGACCCTGGAAGCCCTGGCCAATCACTTCGCCCTTGGCGTGGTCACCAACGGCAACGCCGACGTGCGCCGCCTGGGCCTGGCGGACTATTTCAAGTTCGCGCTGTGCGCCGAGGACATCGGCATCGCCAAGCCCGACGCCCGGCTGTTCCACGAAGCCTTGCAGCGTGGCGAAGCGACTGCCGACACCGCCGTGCATATCGGCGACCACCCGGGGGATGACATTGCCGGCGCACAGCAGGCAGGGCTGCGTGCGATCTGGTTCAATCCCAACGGCAAGACCTGGGAAGCCGAACGCGCTCCAGACGCCGAGATCCGCAGCCTGATTGAACTACCCGGGCTGCTTGCCCGCTGGCATCGCGGCGCCTGAACCGGCGCTTTCGCGAGCAAGCTCGCTCCTACAGCAAGCGCCGGCGCTCGGGGCCGTTTCCGAGAAGGGTGCCCATGAAAAAGCCCGCAGCGACGGCGGGCTTTTTCAGCAAGCAAGGTGCAAGGCTCAGATAGGCCGGCTGCCGTACTTGTTATCAGGCTTCTTGGGCGGATCGGCGACCACGTTGGCCTCGACTTCCTGCACTTTGCCGCCACGGGCCAGGAACTCTTCCATGGCACGCGCCAGTGCATCACGCTCCTTGTTCTTGGCTTCTACACTCGGCAGCTCGTCTACCGAGACGGCAGCCTTGGCCTTGCCTTTGGCGGTTGGAGCAGGAACATCACTGCCATCGTCTTCCGCCACATCGTCGGCAGCCGCTTCAAGACCTTCTTCGGTTTCGTCTTCGTCACCTACTTCGAGGTCGTCGTTTTCCAGATCATCGTCGCTCATGTTCTACCTCATGACTTGCGAAAAGCAGATTAGTTATAGCCCAGCTGTGCCGACTGTCGAAGGCCGCTGGAAAAAAATCAACGTCCACTGATACTCAGCGGCTTATGCCTTATCACCGTGCAAGGTGGCAAGGACTTTGCGAGCACCGCCATGATCGCGATGCTCGCCCAGATAAACGCCTTGCCAGATGCCCAACGCCAGACGCCCCGCCGCTACCGGCAAAGTCAGCTGACAGCCTAGCAAACTGGCCTTGAAGTGCGCCGGCAGGTCATCCGCGCCTTCGTCGTTATGTTCGTACCCGGCCATGCCTTGAGGCACCAGGGTGTTGAAGTAACGCTCGAAGTCACGCCGTACCGCCGGATCGGCGTTCTCGTTGATGGTCAACGAGGCCGAGGTATGTTGCAGCCACAGATGCAGCAGACCAACCCGACATGCCTTCAACTCAGGCAGGCCGGCGAGCAACTCGTCCGTCACCAGATGAAAGCCCCGGGGCCTGGCCCGCAGGGTAATCAGGGTCTGTTGCCACATACCGATCTCCACGCTTCGGCGCGCATTCTAGCGCGCTCAGGGAAAAAACAAAGCGCCGAATAATCCTGCTTTAGTGTAAGCATTTGCCCTGCCGGAAATCGTCACGGCAAACACGCCAATGCTTGTCAGAAAATCCTTTCAGCCTTTCTCAATGACAAACATCAGGCAAAAAAATGCCCGGCCGGAGCCGGGCTTTTTTTTCTTGCGCGATTACAGGTTGTAACCACGCTCGTTGTGCTGTGCCAGATCGAGGCCGACCGCCTCTTCTTCCTCGCTCACCCGCAGCCCCATGACCGCGTCCAGAACCTTGAGGATGATGAAGGTGACGATCGCGGTGTAGATCACCGTGAAACCCACGCCCTTGGCCTGGATCCAGACCTGAGCGGCCACATCGGTCACGGTGCCGAAGCCACCCAGGGACGGAGCAGCGAACACACCGGTGAGGATCGCACCGAGAATACCGCCGATGCCGTGCACGCCAAAGGCGTCCAGGGAGTCGTCATATCCCAGCTTGCGCTTGAGGCTGGTGGCGCAGAAGAAGCACACCACACCGGCCGCCAGACCGATGATCAGGGCGCCCATCGGGCCAACGGTACCGGCAGCCGGAGTGATTGCCACCAGGCCTGCGACCACACCCGAAGCGATGCCCAGCGCGCTAGGCTTGCCGTGGGTGATCCACTCGGCAAACATCCAGCCCAGGGCGGCGGCAGCCGTCGCGATCTGCGTTACCAGCATGGCCATGCCGGCGGTGCCGTTGGCGGCAGCGGCGGAACCGGCGTTGAAGCCGAACCAGCCGATCCACAGCATGGCTGCGCCCATCAGGGTGTAACCCAGGTTGTGTGGCGCCATCGGCGTGGTCGGGAAACCCTTGCGCTTGCCCAGCACCAGGCAGGCCACCAGGCCCGCGATACCGGCGTTGATGTGCACTACGGTGCCGCCGGCAAAGTCCAGCACGCCCCAGTCGCCCAGCAGCGAGCCCGGACCGCTCCAGACCATATGGGCGATCGGCGCATACACCAGGGTGAACCACACGCCCATGAAGATCAGCATGGCGGAGAATTTCATCCGCTCGGCGAAGGCACCGACGATCAGCGCTGGAGTGATGATGGCGAAGGTCATCTGGAAGGTGACGAACACCGCTTCAGGGAACAGCGCAGCCGGGCCGGTCAGGCTGGCCGGGGTGATGCCCGCCAGGAAGGCCTTGGAGAAGCCGCCCACAAAGGAATTGAGGTTGACCACGCCAGCTTCCATCCCGGTGGTGTCGAACGCCATGCTGTAGCCGTAGATGAACCACAGGACAGTGATCAGGCCGGTAATGGCGAAGCACTGCATCATTACCGAAAGAATGTTTTTCGACCGCACCATGCCGCCGTAGAACAGCGCCAGGCCAGGAATGGTCATGAACAGCACCAGGGCTGTGGAGGTCAGCATCCAGGCGGTATCGCCGGAGTTGAGGACTGGAGCCGCCGCTTCGTCTGCCGCCATGGCCAGGCCTGGCATTACGAGGGACAAAAGGGCTCCTAGCCCTGCGAATTTACGCAGAGTCATATTGTTTTCTCCTGGGGCGTTGGGTTTGGCGGCTTAGATTGCGTCGGTATCGGTTTCGCCGGTACGGATGCGAATAGCCTGTTCCAGATTGACCACGAAGATCTTGCCGTCACCGATCTTGCCGGTGTTGGCGGCCTTGGTTATCGCCTCGATAACCCGGTCAAGATCCTTGTCGTCAATGGCGACATCGATCTTCACCTTGGGCAGGAAATCCACCACGTACTCCGCACCGCGATACAGCTCGGTGTGACCCTTCTGCCGGCCGAAGCCTTTGACTTCAGTGACGGTAATGCCCTGCACGCCGATCTCGGACAGCGACTCGCGCACGTCGTCCAACTTGAACGGCTTGATGATGGCAGTGACTAGCTTCATGAAACTCTCTCCCGAATTGGTGGACTTGCCCCAGGAAAACAAACCCGACTCAAGTCTAAGCGCAGTGCCTGGCTTTGTAACGCACCGTCGGCCTTCCTCAGCCCGACCGACGCCAGCTAACCGCTGTCTGACGAAACACTCCCCGCTCCGCCTGCCGCACTGCATTCGTCACAGCGACTGCATCAGTGCATGGGTCACCAGGGTCTAAGCAGAAAGCTTGCCAGCTCGGGAAAAATCAGTGATTTCAGTCCCTTGCCCCGAGCCGGCAGGGAATGCGGGAAAACGGCACCCGGGATACGCACAAAAACGGTGCGCTGGCGCCCGGCCAGATGCGCGAAAAACGTGCAACCCGGGGCCACCTGGAGCGTCGTTGCTGCGTGATACACTGCGGGCCGACTGCAATTCAGGACTCTCCCATGCTCGCGCCCAAAGACCTTCTCGACGCCCTGAGCGGCCACGCCTCGCGGTTGCTCAGCGGTGAAACACCCCTGCCCCGCAATGAAATCGAAAGCCAGCTCAAGGCCCTGCTACAAAGCGGCTTCAGCAAGCTGGACCTGGTCAGCCGGGAAGAATTCGACAGCCAGATGGTGGTCCTGGCCCGCACTCGCGCGCGCCTGGAAAGCCTCGAAGCCAAGGTGGCGGAGCTGGAAGCCCGGCTGAACCCGGCAGCGCAATGATCTGAATCCGAGTTCGCCGGCAGGCCGGCTCCTACAGACCTGTCCTGTAGGAACTGGCTTGCCGGCGAAGGCTCGCGCACCGACGACATATCCTGTGCCCATTCGGGCGCTCCTCTGGCCAGCCCCCTCATCTATCCTTGCAGCACCGCAGGACGCGATTCCCGCTGTCGCAAGGAAGCTCTCCCCATGTCCCTGGCAATCATCCACAGCCGTGCCCAGGTCGGCGTCCAGGCTCCGGCTGTCAGTGTTGAAGTGCACCTGGCCAACGGCTTGCCGAGCCTGACCCTGGTGGGCCTGCCGGAAGCCGCGGTCAAGGAAAGCAAGGACCGGGTGCGCAGTGCAATCCTCAATGCCGGGTTCAACTTTCCGGCCCGGCGCATCACCCTCAACCTGGCGCCGGCGGACCTGCCCAAGGACGGCGGGCGCTTCGATCTGGCCATCGCCCTGGGCATCCTTGCCGCCAGCGTGCAGGTGCCGGCCCTGGCCCTGGACAACATCGAATGCCTGGGGGAGCTGGCGCTCTCCGGCGCGGTGCGCCCGGTACGCGGCGTACTGCCCGCCGCACTGGCGGCACGCGACGCCGGGCATACCCTGCTGGTGCCCCGGGCCAATGCCGAAGAAGCCTGCCTGGCCAGCGGCCTAAAGGTGATCGCGGTGGATCATCTGCTGGAGGCTGTTGCCCATTTCAACGGCCACGCGCCGATTGCGCCCTATGTCAGCGACGGCCTGGTGCAGAGCCACTTCCCCTACCCCGACCTCAGCGAAGTGCAAGGCCAGCTCGCCGCCAAGCGCGCCCTGCTGATCGCCGCGGCGGGCGCCCACAACCTGTTGTTCAGCGGCCCGCCAGGCACCGGCAAGACCCTGTTGGCCAGCCGCTTGCCCGGCCTGCTGCCACCGTTGCAGGAAGATGAAGCCCTGGAAGTCGCGGCGATCCAGTCGGTGGCCAGCCACAAGCCCCTGCGCTACTGGCCACAGCGGCCGTTTCGCCAGCCCCACCATTCGGCTTCGGGTGCGGCGCTGGTCGGAGGCGGCTCGAAACCCCAGCCCGGGGAAATCACCCTGGCCCATCACGGCGTGCTGTTTCTCGATGAACTGCCGGAGTTCGACCGCAAGGTCCTGGAAGTGCTGCGCGAGCCCATGGAGTCCGGGCAGATCGTCATTGCCCGAGCCCGGGACCGGGTGCAGTTCCCGGCACGCTTCCAATTGGTGGCAGCGATGAACCCCTGCCCCTGTGGATATCTTGGCGAGCCCAGCGGACGCTGCCGTTGCACACCGGAGCAGATCCAGCGCTATCGCAACAAGATATCCGGGCCGCTGCTGGATCGCATCGACCTGCACCTGACCGTGGCCCGCGAAGCCACCGCCCTCAACCCCGAGCCGCAACCGGGCAATGATAGCGCCGCAGCCGCCACCAGGGTCGCCGGGGCTCGCGAGCTGCAACGCGAGCGCCAGGGCTGCGCCAACGCCTTTCTCGACCTGCCCGGCCTGCGTCGCCACTGCAAATTATCCACAACCGACGAGCGCTGGCTGGAAGCGGCCTGCGAACGCCTGGGCCTGTCGTTGCGGGCCGCTCACCGTTTGCTCAAGGTGGCGCGTACCCTGGCGGACCTGGAACAGGCCGCGCGAATCAGCCGCGAGCACCTGGCCGAAGCCCTGCACTACCGGCCCAGCGCCGATTGAAGGTTCATTCCCGGGACAGGTCTACCAAGGGTGTTGGCCGCACTTCGGTCTGACGCCCATCCTGGATCTGGCTGACACGGCTCAGGGCTTTATCCACCGCGGCTTTATCGGCCAACAGGCTGTAGCGAATCTGGAATTGCCGCTGCTCCTTGGCGCCAATGCTCGGCACTAGATGCAACGGGCGCTGGTAACGGCGGTTGTAGGAAAAGCTGGTGCCCGGTTCCAAACCCGTCACATAACCCTGGCCCTGGGTGTCGGTGTTTTTCCACAGGGAAAACACCGGCAGTTGTCGAGTGTTGAAGCCCAGGGAAACACCCAGGCTCCCGGCCTTGTTATGCAACACCGCCAGGGTCTCGCCCTGAGCGTCGGCGTAGGGCACGAGGTTGTACACGGTTTCGTCGTAGTCGCGGGTCGGGCCGCGATAGGTCTGCCAGTCCGCCAGGTCGGCCCGGGCCTTGTCATTGAACGGCGAAACCTGCTTCACCGGCGCGGCGAACTTCGCCCCCTGCTCCAGGAACGGCGTGCTGAAGTTACTGTGGTAGAGCGCCTGGTATTCCTTGGGGTAGTCGCCGTTGTTGGTCAGGGTGTCGTTGAGCGCAAACCGGGTGCTGCCGGGTTCGGTCACCAGTTCGGTGGCGACACTGAAATCCACCTTCTTGAACGCCTGTTCCTTGAGCTCGCCCCGCAGGTGAATGGCATACGGCGGTTGCTCGTCGATATGCAGCGTGACCTTGCTCGCCGGGATGTTGGCCGCACGACCGTGCAGGGTCAGCAGTTCGCCATTGTCCAGGCCCGGGTGCCCGACCCACTCATAGCCACAGCGGGCCACCAGTTCGTTGAAGCCCTCCAGCCAGCCCAGGCCGCCGCGGCCGTTAAGCTCGATGAAGGCCGGATTGACCACCTCCTTGACCGGCGAATCCCAGCCCAAGCGCACCTCGCCCACCGAAGCCTGCAGCACGTTCATGCCCCGGGTCGGCACCACCGAGAGCTGCATCACGCCGTTGTCGATGTCGACGATGCTCACCCCCTCCTGGCGTCCGCCATGCAGGGTGCGCAGGGTCACGGAAAACGGCCGCTCGGTCTTGACCCCCAACTGTTCACTGGTCAGGTGCAGGTTGCGGGGAGCCTTGTCGGTATCGAGCAATACATAGTCCCAGGCCATGGCGTGGGAGGTGGCGGCCAGCGCGCCAAGGGTGACCAGCAGTTTCAGCGGAGTCATGCAGGAGTGCCTTTTTTGGAGTTGTGCGGTTTTTATAGCCCTGAAGAATCGTTTCAGCAAGGCCAAAAATCCCAATTAGCCGGACAAACTCCACTCCACTGGCCGTTTCCTGTCAGCCCTCGAATCCCAGCAGCAGGCCAGCCACTTCCATGACTTCCTGCAACGCCGCCTGGGCAGCTTCGGGGGAAGCCCGCAGCAACAGGTCATCGGCGTAACCCATGGTCTGGGCGAACAGTTGCCTTGCCGCGCGCTCGGGGCTGGCGCAGCGGAATACCCCCGTGCGGACCCCATCGGCAATGATCGCCGCCAGCATGTCCCGCCACTGACCGTTGATCCTCAGGTAGGCCTGCGCCAGCTCGGCGTCATGCATGGCTTCGTCCCAGGCATCGAGCCACAGCGCCCAGCCGGCTTCGGCGGAATCGGGCAGGCAGTCACGGAGAAACCCCAGCAAGGCGTCCATGGGCGCGGCACCGCGCAGGGGCTGGCCCACCGCCTCCAGCTGGTCATCGGCAAACCGCACGAAGGCTTCGCGGCGCAGCCCCTTCCAGTCACTGAAGTAGTGATAGACGTGGCTGCGAGACAGCCCCGCATGCTCGGCCAGGTCACGGGTGGAAACCTCGGCGAAACCCTTGCTGCGGAATAATTCCAGGGCCGCCTGGATGATCTGGTCTTTACGGTCGTTACGCGACATGTGCAATCAGGCCTCTTGGCGCCAGGATGGACGGCGCTTGCATTTTGAGCGTTCGCTCAAAGATAATTGAGCAGTCGCTCAATATTAACCGTTATCACTCTTGTGGTGCACTCATGTCCGCCGTCACCCCACTCATCGTCGTGGATCCAACCCAGAAAATCGGCCAGCAGACCGCCAGCCAGACCCTCAAGGCCATTGCCCGGGCCTATCCGGGCAAGCTGTTCGTCACCTTGTCCCTGGTGGCCCTGGAAAACGCCCTGCTGCTGGCCTACCCGCTGTTCGCCGGCTTCGCCGTGGATTCGATCCTGCGGGGCGACGCTGCCCATGCGCTGATCTATGCCCTGGTGGTGCTGGGCTTCTGGGTAGTGGGTGCGGCGCGGCGTGCGGTGGACACCCGTACCTTCACCCGCATCTACGCGGACCTGGCGGTGCCGGTGATTCTCAACCAGCGCCTGCAACAGCAGGACACCTCCACCGCCGCGGCGCGGGTGGTGCTGGCCCGGGAGTTCGTCGACTTCTTCGAAAAGCACGTGCCGACCATCGCCACGGCCCTGGTGTCGATCGTCGGGGCGGCAGTGATGCTGCTGGTGATCGAACCCTGGATCGGCCTCGCCTGCCTCACGGCGCTATTGCTGTGCATGACCCTGCTGCCACGTTTTGCCCGGCGCAACCAGCAACTGCACGAACGCCTGAATAACCGGCTGGAAAAGGAAATCGGCCTGGTGGCCAGGGTCGGCGCGGTCTCGCTGCAGCGTCACTATCGCCTGCTGTCGCGGCTGCGCATCGGGCTCTCGGATCGGGAAGCCGCGGCCTATCTGTTCCTTGGCGCTGTGGCAGCGGTGCTGTTCGTCATTGCCATCAGCCAGTTGGCGCTGTCGCCCGAGATCAAGGCCGGCCATGTGTATGCGGTGATGACCTACCTGTGGACCTTTGTCAGCAGCGTCGATGAAGCACCGACCATGGTCGATCAGCTGGCGCGCCTGCGGGACATCGGCAAGCGCGTGGACCCGGGGCTCGGTGAACCGACCGAACCCCGGTGAAGCTCAGAACGGCCGGATGCGATAGCCGCCGGCGTTCTGCTCGGCGAACTTGTAGTAGGCCGAGAGGTTGACCTTCTCGCTGATGTGCTGGGCGAACGACACCCCGTCATCGCCCCAGACCCGGCCCACATGGCTGTAGGCAAAGGCCTGGGCCGCCCACTTCTTGTCGCCCTTGGACATGTTGTTCATGGCCACGTAGCCGGACGACTGGCCGGACATGCCACTGACCTTGCCGCTGACATCGTTCTGGCCATTGGTCACCGGCGAGATGAACACCTTGGCGCTGGAAGTCCGGGCCTCGGCGTACTGCGAGAGCTTCTGGTTTTCCGAGTGGTTGAGCACCAGCAGGACCTTGCCCTGAAGCTGGCTGGCGGTGGGCCAGGACTTGCCCTTGAGGTTGCCCTGCAAGGCGCCCGCGCTGCTGCCGATGTGCGTGGCCAGGTCCTGGGGGGTATAGAGCTTGCCCTGGAAGCCCCGGGTCACCAGCTCATCGAAATCCTTGGGCGTGCGCCCCGAGCTTTCCTTCGACCAGCCCTGCTTCTTGTCGAGGATCACCGTGATGGGAAAGTGCCCGGGGTGGTTGTCGCTCCAGTTCTTGACGTCGTTGAGGCAGGCTTCGAGATCGTTCTTGCCGGTGCCATCGCCCGTGCAATTGTTGTCGTTGCCGGACTGGAACAGGGTGCCGGGGTTGTGCCGCACGAACCAGTGCCGGGGCGAGCCGCCGGTCACCGCATCGCGCTGGTCCCAGAAGTCCAGTTCCAGGGTGCGCACACTGTCGAGCACGCTGCTGAAGGTGCTTGCGTATTGCTTCTCGTAGCAGTTGTGACAGGCCACCTGGGCGATGCCGTTGAACGGGGTATTCCAGGTAGCCGGGGCGATGAACGCCGGGCTTTCCTGGCTGAACGCCGCCGGGCTGAGCAAGAGTGCCGACAGCGCCAGGGCGCGGGGGACGAAACGGGAAAGATGAGTCATGCCAGCTCCTGCTGAAAGGGAGGTCCTTGGGGCAAACCACTGCTCATCTGTTTTAGTCGAATCAGGCCTCATTGCAACTTTCGCCCCCCAACCCGGATTGAGGGGCGAGGCGGCAGCCGTCAGCGGAAGCGATCGACTTCCTGGCGCAGGTCCGCGGCCAGGGTTTCCAGCTCACGAGCAGTGACCGCCAGGTTGGACACCACTTCACGCTGCTCGCTGTTGGCCTGGGCAATGCTCTGCAGATTGCTGCTGAGTACCGTGGCGGTGCTGCTCTGCTCCTGGGTCGCGGTGGTGATGGCGGCAAACTGCTCGCCGGCGCTGCGGCTCTGCTCGTCGATCAGGGCCAGGGCCGAGGCCACGTCGGCGTTGCGCGACAGGCCTTCCTGCATCAGGCGGTTGCCCTGCTCCATGGTCTGGATGGCGTGGCCGGTTTCCTGCTGGATGCTGGTGATCATCTGGGAAATTTCATCCGTGGCTTCACGGGTACGCGAGGCCAGGTTGCGTACCTCATCCGCCACCACGGCAAAACCGCGGCCCTGCTCACCGGCCCGGGCGGCCTCGATAGCGGCATTCAGGGCCAGCAGGTTGGTCTGGTCGGCAATCGCGGTGATCACTCCGACAATTCCGCCGATCTCCTGGGAGCGCTGGCCCAGGGTGTTGATCACCGTGGCCGTGCTGTTGAGGGCTCCGGCGATCTGTTCCAGGGAAGACGAGGCCTCTTGCATGGAGGTGCGGCCAATATGGGTCTGCTGGGCGTTTTCCTGGGCCAGGCGCTGGGTACTGCCCATGTTGTCGGCGATGTTCAGCGAGGTGGCGCTGAACTCCTCCACCGCCCCGGCCATGCTGGTGATCTCGCCGGACTGCTGCTCCATGCCTTCATATGCACCGCTGGACAAGCCGGACAGCACCTGGGCCCGGCCATTGACCTCGGCGGCAGAGCGGCGGATGTGCTCGACCATGGTCGACAGGGCTTCGCCCATCTGGTTGAAGCTGCGGGCCAACTGGCCGATTTCGTCATGGCTGGCAACGTTCAGCCGTGCGCTCAGGTCACCGCCGCCCAGGGCCTGGGCCTGGCGCACCAGGTCGCTCAGCGGTGCCAGCTTGCTGCGCAGCAGCCAGACCGTAGCGCCCACCGCCAGCAGCATGGCCAGCAGGCTGCCGATCACCAGCCGAATACCAACGCTCCAGGTCACCGCGCGGATCTCTGCCTTGGGCATGCTCGCCACCACCGACCAGGGGCCCCCCTCGAACGGCACTGCCAGGCTGTAGAAGTCTTCGCCCTGATCACTCCAGAAACGCCCCTTGCCCGGCTCCTTGGCCGCTTGCGCCATGACCTGCGCCGCCTGCTCCGGCGCCTGCACGCCGGCCGGTGGCACCAGCCACTTGTTCTGCTCGTCGAGCAGGGCCAGGGAGCCGCTCTGGCCGATGCGGAAGCGCTTGAGGTTGGCGAACTGGGCATTTTGCGCATCGGTGTAATCGAAGCCGACAAACAGCACCGCGATGACCTTGCCGCTGCGGTCCAGCACCGGGGTGTACTGGGTCATGTAGAAGCGTTCGAAGAGCAAGGCCCGGCCCACATAACCCTGGCCCGCCATGAGTTTCTGATAGGCCGGGTGGGCATGGTCGAGCAAGGTGCCGATGGCACGGCTGCCATCCTGCTTGCTCAGGGAGGTACTGACCCGCACGAAGTCATCGCCACTGCGCACGAACAAGGTCGCCACACCGGCGGTCATCTGCTTGAACTGGTCGACTTCGGCGAAGTTGTTGTTCAGCACCACATCCCCCAGGTGCAATCCCGGGGTCTGCACCCCGGCCACGCTCACCGGTTGTTCCGGATGCAGGCTCAGGCCGCTGCTGAAGCGGTTTTCAAACAGGCCGCTGAGGCGCTGGGTGCTCTCGCGCAGGCTGCCGTGGAACGTGTTGAGCTGATCGGCCAGCAGACGGGCTTCACTGGCCAGGTGTTCCTCTCGGGTGTCGAGGTTCGCCGAGTCCAGCGAACGCAAGGCGAACAGGGTGCTGCCGCTGATCACCAGGGCGAGTATCAAGGCAAGGGCGAGCCCTAGCTGAGAGGCTATGCGGGCACGGGGTTGGGACATGATGGCTCCTTGCCGAGAAGGCGGATCATCCTGATCGGTCAGCACCCTCGGCAGTCATAATTCTAAGATTTTTAATCAGTTAGGACCTTCCTGAACGCTGGTTCCATAACCCATGGATTCGGCGGCACGAGCCAATACTTGAGCGCTTTGCAGGGATATTTGCACGCCCCGCCAGCCGGGTACTGCAACGTTTCAGCCCAGGCGCTCTACGGCGGGCAGTTGCATGGCCTGGACCTCGCCCTGAAGGAAGTCGCTGAGGCGCCGCAAACGCTCGCCTCCGGGCCGGGTCCTGGGCCACACCAGATAGTAGTTCAGGCCACTGGCCACCGCTGTCGGCCAGGGCAGGCTCAAGCGACCCTGGGCCACATCCTCGGCCACCATCAGCAAGTCCCCCATGGACACGCCATAACCCCGCGCAGCGGCAATCATCCCCAGCTCCAGGGTGTCGAACACCTGCCCGCCCTTGAGGGACACCTGGTCGGTCAGGCCCATGTGCTCCAGCCAACTGCGCCAGTCGCGGCGGTCCGGGGTCGGGTGCAACAGCTCGGTGGCGGCCAGGCGCGCCACGTCCCAGGGCTGATCATTGAGCAGGTTCGGCGCGCCCACCGGAATCAGCAGTTCGGGAAACAGGTAGCTGGCCTCCCAGTCCGGGGGGAAGTGGCCATTGCTCAGCAGCACCGCGCAGTCGAAGGGCTCCTGGTTGAAGTCCACCGAGTCCACGTCCATCCAGGCACTGGTGAGCTGCACCTCATTGCCCGGCTGCAAATGGCGGAAGCGGCTGAGCCGCGCCAACAGCCAGCGCATGGTCAGGGTCGAGGGCGCCTTCATGCGCAAGATGTCATCTTCGGCACGCAGGGTATTGCAGGCCCGTTCCAGGGCACCGAAGCCCTCGCGTATCCCCGGCAGCAGCAAGCGCGCCGCCTCGGTCAGTTGCAAGTTGCGCCCGCTGCGCTGGAACAGCCGGCAAGCGAAGTGATCCTCCAGGGTCCGGATATGCCGGCTGACCGCGCTCTGGGTGATCGACAGCTCTTCGGCTGCCCGGGTGAACGAGCTGTGCCGGGCCGCTGCCTCGAAGGCGCGCAGGGCATACAGCGGAGGAAGACGACGGGACATGCAGGCACTCCAGAACGTGACAGGGCCACGCTACCAGAAAGTGCTTCGCATGAGTTTTAATCATGCCAGCAATCGTTTTTATCCCTTTGTGCTATGGGCCAAGAGCGCCGAGAATCAGCGCTCTCCCGGACTTTCCCCTGATCGAGCCTGATGACCATGCAGCATCCAGCACGTACCGAACTCTGGGCCATCCTGCGGCTGGCGGGGCCGCTGATCGCCTCGCAGCTGGCGCACATGCTGATGGTCCTCACCGACACCCTGATGATGGCCCGCCTGAGCCCCGAGGCCCTGGCCGGCGGCGGCCTGGGTGCGGCCAGCTACTCCTTCGTATCAATCTTCTGCATCGGCGTGATTGCCGCGGTGGGCACGCTGGTAGCGATCCGCCAGGGCGCTGGCGACATCGAGGGCGCCGCGCGCCTGACCCAGGCCGGGCTCTGGCTGGCCTGGCTGATGGCCCTGGTGGCCGGCCTGCTGCTGTGGAACCTCAAGCCGCTGCTGTTGCTGTTCGGCCAGACCGAAAGCAACGTCCACGCCGCCGGCCAGTTCCTGCTGATCCTGCCGTTCGCCCTGCCCGGCTACCTGAGTTTCATGGCCCTGCGCGGCTTCACCAGCGCCATCGGCCGGGCCACGCCGGTGATGGTCATCAGCCTGGGCGGCACCGTGGCCAACTTCCTCCTCAACTACGCGCTGATCACCGGCATGTTCGGCCTGCCGAAACTCGGCCTGGTGGGCATTGGCCTGGTGACCGCCATCGTCGCCAACTGCATGGCCGTGGCCCTGGCCTGGCACATCAAGCGCCACCCGGCCTACGCCGCCTACCCGCTGCGCCAGGGCCTGTCCCGGCTGAACACCCATTACCTGCGGGAACTGTGGCGCCTGGGCCTGCCCATCGGCGGCACCTACGCGGTGGAAGTCGGGCTGTTTGCCTTCGCCGCCCTGTGCATGGGCACCATGGGCAGCACGCAACTGGCAGCGCACCAGATCGCCCTGCAGATCGTCTCGGTGGCGTTCATGGTGCCGGCGGGGATTTCCTACGCCATCACCATGCGCATCGGCCAGCATTACGGCGCCGGGCAATTGCTCGATGCACGATTGGCCGGGCGCGTGGGCATCGCCTTTGGCGCGGTGGCGATGCTGGGGTTCGCCATGATCTTCTGGCTGCTGCCGAACCAACTGATCGGGCTGTTCCTCGACCACAACGACCCGGCCTTCGCCGAGGTGATCCGGCTGGCCGTGAGCCTGCTGGCGGTGGCCGCCTGGTTCGAGCTGTTCGACGGCACCCAGACCATCGCCATGGGCGCGATCCGTGGCCTCAAGGATGCCAAGACTACCTTCCTGGTGGGTCTGGGCTGCTACTGGCTGATTGGCGCACCTTCGGCCTGGCTGATGGCCTTCACCCTGGGCTGGGGGCCGACCGGTGTCTGGTGGGGCCTGGCCCTGGGGCTCGCGTGTGCGGCCATCAGCCTGACCCTGGCATTCGAGTGGCGGATGCGCCGCATGATCCGGCGTGAGCCGCCCGTGCCGGCCATGACTCTCCAGGCCGGCCAGGCGGATTGAGCCCGAACCGACGCCGGTTTAAACCGTCCCTTCCTGCAGCGCCTGCTGGCTGCTGCCGAAGGTCAGATAGTCCATCAGTTCCGCCAGGGGCAGCGGCTTGCTGATCAGATAGCCCTGGGCCTGGTCGCAACCAAAGCCCCGCAGCAAGGCCAGCTGTTCCGCCGTCTCCACGCCTTCGGCCACCACATTCAGGTTCAGGTTATGGGCCAGGTTGATCATGGCGTGGACCAGTTTGCGGTTCTCTTCGCGCTGCTCCATGCCGCCGACAAAGCTCTTGTCCACCTTGAGCAGGGTAATGGGCAGGCTGTTGAGGTGGACGAAGGAAGAGAAGCCGGTACCGAAATCGTCCAGGGAGAAACGCACTCCCAGGCGCCCCAGGGCATCCATGGTCTGCTTCACCAGGTCACTGCGGCGCATCACTGCGGTCTCGGTCAATTCGAATTCCAGCCACTGGGCCTCGACTCCGCGTTCGGCAATCAGGCGGCTCAGGGTCGAAAGCAGTTGGCTGTCCTGGAACTGGCGGAACGACAGGTTCACCGCCATGTGCAACGGCGGCAGGCCGCGTTCGCGCAGGGCCTGCATGTCCCGCAGGGCTCGGGAAATCACCCAGTAGCCCAGGGGCACGATCAGCCCGCTCTGCTCGGCCAGGGGCACGAACTCGCTGGGCGGCAACAGGCCGCGCTCGCCATGGCGCCAGCGCACCAGGGCTTCAAGGCCCACGATCTTGCCGTCATGCAGGTTCAGCCGGGGCTGGTAGTGCAGCTCCAGTTCGTCGCGGC
The DNA here is from genome assembly GCF_059418825.1 of Pseudomonas sp. GW821-FHT07F01. Lineage (NCBI taxonomy): Bacteria > Pseudomonadati > Pseudomonadota > Gammaproteobacteria > Pseudomonadales > Pseudomonadaceae > Pseudomonas > Pseudomonas sp. GW821-FHT07F01. The sequence continues at coordinate 346,178 of NZ_JBWKQO010000003.1, read as the reverse complement.
GCAGGGCCCGGCGCAGTTCGCTTTCCAGGTCGGCCAGGCTGCGAGCGTTGCGATTGATCCGCTCGTTGAAGATATGAAAGGTGCAGCCCTGGGTGCTCTTGGCCTGTTGCATGGCGATGTGTGCATGCCACATCAGCGGGTCGGCACCGGCATTGGCCCGGGCATGGGCAATCCCCAGGCTGCAGCCGATCAACAGGCTTTCGCCATCGACCCAATAGGGCTCGGCCATGGCTTCGGTGATGCGCTCGGCCATCCACTCGGCCCGCTGTGGAGCGCGGCGGGTGTCGATGAGCAAGGCAAACTCATCACTGCCCAGGCGGGCCAGTTGATCGCCGGCCTCAAGCTGGCTTTTCAGGCGCGAGACCACCTGCAGGATCAGCCGGTCGCCGGCCTGGTGGCCCAGGGCGTCGTTGGCGTGGCGGAAATTGTCCAGGTCGAGATGGCCCAGGGCCAGGCCACGGCCTTCGTTTTCCGCCAGGCGCGCGGCCAGCAAGGTCTGGAACCCCTGGCGGTTGGCGATGCCGGTCAGGGGGTCCTGCTCTGCCAGGCGCTGCAGGGTGTTTTCCAGCAGGCCGCGCTCACGTACATGGCGCAGGCAACGGCGCAGGGCATCGGTACTCAGGCAGGAACTCACCAGCCAGTCGCTGACGCCTACAGGGGCTACGGGCGGTTCCTGGTCCAGCAGCAACACGGTGGGCAGGCTGCAACGCCCGGGGCCGGGCTGCAAATGAGGAAGGGTCAACAGGACCGCGTTGCGGTCGTCTTCAAACAAACGGCTGACAGACTCCCAGCTGGGAGCACTGATCAATACCACCGAGTCTCCCAACGGAGCGACACACTCGCGCAACAACGCTGTCCACACCGGCTCTTCAGCCAGTAGCAGCAAACGCAAGGGTTCGACAGGCTTAGACAAGCTAGCTCCCTAGACTCTGCAAATTAAGTTGGCGGCGGGCATTATGGCGCGCAAATAAACAATAACAATTGATATTGATTATCATACGCAATTTCTTGTACCGCTCTAACTCGAACATTAGACGCATATTCAGCGCGCATCCTGAGGGAAAGTATCAAAACCGGCAAATTTAGATCGCGTTGTGCGTCACAAGTCGGACAGAGGCAGCAGAATCCGTCCAGCCTGTTAAAATGCCCGCCCTTTTCGTAACCGATCCCTTTTTACCGTCATGTCCCGACTCAATCCCCGGCAGCAAGAAGCCGTGAACTATGTCGGCGGCCCTCTTTTGGTGCTCGCCGGCGCAGGCTCCGGCAAGACCAGCGTGATCACCCGCAAGATCGCGCACCTGATCCAGAATTGCGGCATCCGCGCTCAGTACATTGTCGCCATGACCTTTACCAACAAGGCCGCGCGGGAAATGAAGGAGCGGGTCGGCACCCTGCTGCGCAGTGGCGAAGGCCGTGGCCTGACGGTCTCGACCTTCCACAACCTGGGCCTGAACATCATCCGCAAGGAGCATGTGCGGCTGGGCTACAAGCCGGGCTTCTCGATCTTTGACGAGACTGACGTCAAGGCCCTGATGACCGACATCATGCAGAAGGAGTATTCCGGGGACGACGGCGTCGACGAGATCAAGAACATGATCGGCTCGTGGAAGAACGACCTGATCCTGCCCGCCGAGGCCCTGGAAAACGCCCGCAACCCCAAGGAACAGACCGCCGCCATCGTCTACACCCACTACCAGCGCACGCTCAAGGCGTTCAACGCAGTGGACTTCGACGACCTGATCCTGCTGCCGGTGAAGCTGTTCGAAGAGCACGCCGACATCCTGGAGAAATGGCAGAACAAGGTGCGCTACCTGCTGGTGGACGAATACCAGGACACCAACGCCAGCCAGTACCTGCTGGTGAAGATGCTGATCGGCAAGCGCAACCAGTTCACCGTGGTGGGCGACGATGACCAGTCGATCTACGCCTGGCGCGGCGCACGCCCGGAAAACCTGATGCTGCTCAAGGACGACTACCCGTCCCTGAAAGTGGTGATGCTGGAGCAGAACTACCGCTCCACCAGCCGTATCCTGCGCTGCGCCAACGTGCTGATCTCCAACAACCCCCACGAATTCGAAAAGCAGCTGTGGAGCGAGATGGGCCACGGCGACGAGATCCGCGTGATCCGCTGCCGCAACGAAGATGCCGAGGCCGAACGGGTGGCCATGGAAATCCTCAGCCTGCACCTGCGCACCGACCGCCCCTACAGCGACTTCGCCATTCTTTACCGGGGTAACTACCAGGCCAAGCTGATCGAACTGAAGCTGCAGCACCACCAGGTGCCCTATCGCCTGTCCGGCGGTAACAGCTTCTTCGGACGCCAGGAAGTAAAGGATCTGATGGCCTACTTCCGCCTGATCGTGAACCCGGATGACGACAACGCCTTCCTCCGGGTGATCAACGTGCCGCGCCGGGAAATCGGTTCCACGACCCTGGAAAAACTCGGCAACTACGCCACCGAACGCAAGATCTCGATGTACGCCGCCACCGACGAAATCGGCCTGGGCGAACATCTGGACAGCCGTTTCACCGACCGCCTGGCGCGCTTCAAGCGCTTCATGGACCGGGTCCGCGAACAGTGCGCCGGCGAAGACCCGATTTCCGCCCTGCGCAGCATGGTCATGGACATCGACTACGAGAACTGGCTGCGCACCAACAGCTCCAGCGACAAGGCGGCGGACTACCGGATGGGCAACGTCTGGTTCCTGATCGAGGCCTTGAAGAACACCCTGGAAAAAGACGAAGACGGCGAGATGACCGTCGAAGACGCCATCGGCAAGCTGGTCCTGCGCGACATGCTGGAACGTCAGCAGGAAGAGGAAGACGGCGCCGAGGGCGTGCAGATGATGACCTTGCATGCCTCCAAGGGTCTGGAGTTTCCCTACGTGTTCATCATGGGCATGGAAGAGGAAATCCTCCCGCACCGCTCCAGTATCGAAGCCGATACCATCGAGGAAGAACGACGCCTGGCCTATGTGGGCATTACCCGCGCGCGTCAGACCCTGGCCTTTACCTTTGCGGCCAAGCGCAAGCAGTACGGTGAAATCATCGACTGCGCGCCAAGCCGCTTCCTCGATGAGCTGCCCCCGGACGATCTGGCCTGGGAAGGCAACGACGACACCCCGACCGAAGTGAAGGCCGTTCGCGGCAATAGCGCCTTGGCGGATATACGCGCGATGTTAAAGCGTTAAAATCGACTATTTTTTAACAGACCTTTGGCCCAGACGTGGCCAGTAGAGGAAGCTCCGTGGAAGCACTGCACAAGAAAATTCGCGAAGAAGGCATCGTGCTTTCCGATCAAGTACTGAAGGTCGACGCCTTTCTGAACCATCAGATCGACCCGCAGTTGATGAAGTTGATCGGCGACGAATTCGCCACGCTGTTCAAGGATTCGGGCATCACCAAGATCGTCACCATCGAAGCCTCAGGGATAGCCCCGGCGATCATGACCGGTCTGAACCTGGGCGTGCCGGTGATCTTCGCCCGCAAGCACCAGTCCCTGACCCTGACCGAGAACCTGCTGTCGGCCACCGTGTACTCCTTCACCAAGCAGGTGGAAAGCACCGTCGCCATTTCCCCGCGGCACCTGACCAGCAGCGACCGCGTGCTGATCATCGACGACTTCCTGGCCAACGGTAAGGCGTCCCAGGCACTGATCTCGATCATCAAGCAGGCCGGCGCCACCGTGGCCGGCCTGGGCATCGTCATCGAGAAGTCGTTCCAGGGCGGCCGTGCCGAACTGGACTCCCAGGGCTACCGCGTGGAATCCCTGGCCCGGGTCAAATCCCTGGCCGGCGGCGTGGTCACCTTCATCGAGTAACCCCGCCCGCCAGAGCAACAGATTTGTGTAGGAACTGGCTTGCCAGCGAAGACGCCCTTGAGAGCAAGGCCCATTCGCCGGCAAGCCGCCTCCTACGACAAGGTGGGGGCCGTGGCCTGCAGACCCGCCAGCAGGAACCGCTGGTACAGGTCTTCACGCAGGCCTTCGGGTTTCTCCAGCCCCATGCGCTCCAAGTGCTCGGCAAACGCCGCGGGCTCCGGTGCGTCGAGTGCCGCCTTGCCCAGCTCGAGGATCTCGCTGAGCTTGAACTTGCTCTTGAGCCAGTTCAGCGCCCGCAGCAGGTCGCGCTCCTGGGCGCTGAAATCACTGCCCAGCGGATACTCCGGGAACAGGTGACGATGACGCGCCTGAATGTTCTGCAAACGCTGTGGGCTGTTGTCGGCAAAACGCGGTTCCAGACGAAAGTCCTTCGCCAGCTTGCCGGCTTTCTGTGCCTGCTCGATCAATCCGGCCTGGAAGCGTGAATCGCTGATATTGAGCAACGCCTCGATCACCTTGGCGTCCGTCTTGCCCCGCAGATCGGCGATGCCGTACTCGGTGATCACGATGTCCCGCAGGTGACGGGGGATGGTGCAGTGGCCGTATTCCCAGACAATGTTGGAGCTCACCTCCCCCGCCGACTCGCGCCAGCTGCGCAGGATCAGCACCGAGCGGGCATCCGCCAGGGCATGGCCCTGGGCGACGAAGTTGTATTGCCCGCCCACCCCGCTCAGCACGCGCCCGCCCTGCAACTGGTCGGACACCGCCGCCCCCATCAGGGTCATGGTGAAGGCGCTGTTGATAAAGCGCGCATCCCGGCGTTGCAGACGCTTGAGCTCCTCATGGCCATACAGCTCGTTGATGTAGCTGATGGCGGTCATGTTGAACTGCGCCAGCCTGCTCTTGGGCAGCTCCCGCAGGCGCTGATAGAAGCTGCGCGGGCCAAGGAAGAAACCGCCATGGATCGAGACCCCGCCGACAGCCGAATCCGGATCCAGGGTGCCGGCATTGGCTTGCTCTTGCAGCGCCACGGTCGGGTACACCTTGCGCCGCACGATGCCCGCGTCGGCCAGGGCCAGCAGGCCGTTGACGAACATTTCGCTGCAGCCGTAGAGCCCCTGGGCAAAGGGCTCGATACCCCCTTCGCGATCGATCAGCGGCTGCCAGTAATCCACCTGCAGGTCTGCCAGCAGTGCGCGGTAGCCCTCGTTGTCCGCCTGCCGTGCGAGCAAGGCCGCGGTCAGCGCATCGCCCATGGAGCCAATGCCGATCTGCAGGGTGCCGCCGTCGCGCACCAAGGTGCTGGCGTGCAGGCCTATGCAATGGTCCTGGATGCCCACGGGCATGTTCGGCGTGGAGAACAACGTACTGCGTTCCTCTTCGTCGATCAGCAGGTCGAGGTCCGCGGCATCGATTTCCGAGTCACCCGGCATATAGGGCAGGTCGCTGTGGACCTGGCCGAGGATCAGGATGGTTTCCCCCTGCGCCCGGCGCTTGGCAATCATCGGCAACATGTCGAGGGTGATGTCCGGGTTGCAGCTCAGGCTCAGGCGTCCCGGGTCTCGCGGGTCCCTGGCCAGCAGTTGCGCCACCAGGTTCAGACCGGCTGCGTTGATGTCCCGGGCGGCATGGCTGTAGTTGCTGCTGACGTAGTCCTGCTGCGCCGGGGCACTGTGCAGGAGGCTGCCGGGCTGCATGAAGAACTGCTCGACGCGAATGTTCGCCGGCAGGCTGTCGCGATGCAGGTCAGCGAGAAAATCCAGCTCCGGGTAGTCACCGAATACCCGTTCGACGAAGGGTTCGAGAAAGCGCTTCTGCAAACCGTCGCCCAGGGCCGGCCGGCCCAGGCTCAAAGCGGTGTAGATTGTCAGCTGGCGTTCCGGCATCCCGGCGATGCGCCGGTACAGGGCATTGGCGAAACGATTGGGTTTACCCAGCCCCAGGGGCATGCCCATGTGAATGTGTTGCGGCAAACGCGCGAGCACTTCATCCACCGCATGCTCGATAGAACAGGATTGCAGCATCTGACCCTCCGGGGACCGTCCATGAATTGAGGTTGGACCGAGCTTGCCGGGAGTTTGCTGCATTGACCAGTACACAGGGCAAATTACGCCCACAAAAAAGCCGCTCGTAAGCGGCTTTTTCGCTGAAGATGGCGGCTTATTTCAGGCCGGACATCTTCTGGATTGCACCTTTGAGCTCGTCATCGGAGCAATCGGCGCAAGTGCCTTTAGGCGGCATTGCGTTGATCCCGGTGATGGCCTTGGCCAGGATGCCGTCGAGGCCGCCCTGGTGATCGGCGCGCTCTTTCCAGGCTGCGGTGTCACCGATTTTCGGTGCGCCCAACAGGCCGGTGCCGTGGCAAGCGTTGCAGTGCTTGGCGATCACGTCATCCGGGGATTTCGCGCCACCGCCACCGCCCGCAGAGGCGGCCACTTCCATACCCTTGCATTCCTGCCCCTGGACGCAGACCTGGCCGACAGGCTCAAGACGCTTGGCAATATCATCATTAGTCGCAGCTTGAGCGCTGACTGCCCAAAGGGCCAATACGGTTGCTGGTGCGGCCAGCATTTTCATAATTAGGTTCACGCGTACACCCTCAATGGTGGCTAGTCACGCCTGCGGCCACGGTTTCGCAGGCGGGCGAAAGTATAACGGTTAGCCCGCCACACTGAAACAACCCCAAAGTCGAAGGGGTCTTATTCGCGGCAAAATGTCGCTGGGGGCCTCTCTGCAAGCCTTGCAGGACGCCTCTTGATCTAGAAGTTCGCCGGAGTGGCTGCGCTGATTAGCCGCGCCGGAACATCGAACGGATTACGGAAACGGTGCGGCTTCGTACTCTCAAAGTAGTAGCTGTCGCCGGCTTCGAGGACAAATGTTTCAAGCCCTACCACCAGTTCCAGGCGCCCCTCGAGGAGAATCCCGGTTTCCTCGCCGTCGTGGGTGAGCATCTCTTCACCGGTATCGGCACCCGGCGGGTAGATCTCGTTGAGGAAGGCAATGGCGCGGCTCGGATGAGCCCGGCCCACCAGCTTCATGGTCACCGCACCATCGGAGATATCGATCAGTTCGTGGGCCTTGTAGACGATCTGAGAAGGCGTTTCCTGGAGAATTTCCTCGGAAAAGAACTCCACCATGGACATGGGAATGCCGCCCAGCACCTTGCGCAGCGAGCTGATCGAGGGGCTGACGCTGTTCTTTTCGATCATTGAAATGGTGCTATTGGTGACGCCCGCACGCTTGGCGAGTTCACGCTGGGAAAGACCTTTCAGTTTACGGATGGATTGCAGTCGTTCACCGACGTCCAATGCGGCAGCCTCCTAGGCGGGAATCAGGCGTTGTTGTAATTGAGCGTTATCATGGCGACAGCGTTCAGTATTTACAACACTTGCTCCCGATTCCCCCCGGGAAGGCGACTTTCGGTACAGCCCACGGAATCTCAGCCTTCGCAGTACACCAACGGCACCCGGCGCAGGTTGCAGAACAGCTGATAAGGGATGGTATCGGCGGCCTGCGCAACATCGCTGGCGAGGATGTTCTTGCCCCACAACTCCACGGTCGAACCAAGACCGGCCTGGGGCACGTCCGTCAGGTCGACACACAGCATGTCCATGGACACCCGGCCCAGCAGGCGGCTGCGCTGGCCGGCCACCAGTACCGGCGTACCAGTAGGCGCATGGCGCGGATAACCGTCGGCATACCCCATGGCCACCACGCCGATGCGCATTGGCCTGTCGGTGATGAACCTGGCGCCGTAGCCCACCGGCTCGCCGGCCGGCAGTTCACGCACGCAGATCACCTTGGACTCCAGGGTCATTACCGGCTGCAAGCGCGCGGCAACCGAGTTGTTTTCTTCGAACGGCGTCGAACCGTAGAGCATGATGCCCGGGCGTACCCAATCGCTAGGGACGCTGGGCCAGCCCATGACCGCCGGCGAATTGCGCAGGCTGATTTCCGCTCCGAGGCCCTGGCGAGCCGCTTCGAATATCGCCACCTGCTCGCTGCTACGCGGGCAGTCCAGTTCATCGGCGCGGGCAAAGTGGCTCATCAGCACGATCTTCTCGACCTTGCCGCTGGCCTGCAGGCGCTGATACGCCGCCTGGTAATCCTTGGGATGCAGGCCGACCCTATGCATGCCCGAGTCCAGCTTGAGCCAGACCGTCAGTGGCTTGGCCACGGCCGCCTGCTCGATGGCTTCGAGTTGCCACAGCGAATGCACCACGCACCAGAAATCATGCTCGACGATCAGCGCCAGCTCGGATGCTTCGAAAAAACCTTCCAGCAGCAGCACCGGCGCACGAATGCCCGCGGCGCGCAGCTCCAGGGCTTCTTCGATGCAGGCCACGGCGAAACCGTCGGCCTCGCCTTCCAGCGCCTGGGCGCAGCGCACCGCGCCATGGCCGTAGGCATCGGCCTTGATCACCGCGAGAGCACGAACTCCCGAGGTTTCACGGGCCAGTTGGTAGTTGTGACGCAGGGCTTGGAGATCGATCAGGGCACGGGCAGGGCGCATGGCGGCAGACTTCTAGGCGGTCATGGGGAATAAAAAACCGGTGCTGGATAACGGCGAGCCGCCACCGGCACCGGGAGAGGGATCTTGTCGTTTAAGGCAGAGCGGCCACTACGGACAGCTCGACCAGGATTTCCGGTTCGCACAGCTTGGCTTCGACCGTGGCCCGGGCCGGCGCCACGCCTTTTGGCAGCCACTGGTCCCAGACACTGTTCATGCCAGCGAAGTGGGCATCGATGTCCTTCAGGTAGATGGTCACCGACAGCAGCTTGCTCTTGTCGGTACCGGCCAGGTCCAGCAGGCGTTCGATGTTGGCCAGGGTCTCGCGGGTCTGCTGTTCGATCCCGGCCTGCATGTCATCGCCGACTTGCCCGGACAGATACACCGTACCGCCGTGGACAACAATCTGGCTCATGCGCTCATTGGTGAGCTGGCGCTGGATTGACATGTTTAGCTGACTCCTGAGGGTTACCGTAACGGGAAATATCGAGGCCTTCGGCGCTGATCTGCGGCTTTTTCTTGGCCATCAGGTCCGCCAGCAGGCGACCGGAACCGCAAGCCATGGTCCAGCCGAGCGTACCGTGGCCAGTGTTCAAGAACAGGTTGCGGAACGGCGTGGCGCCCACAATCGGCGTGCCATCCGGGGTAGTGGGACGCAGCCCGGTCCAGAAACTGGCCTGGGACAGGTCGCCGCCCTGAGGATAGAGATCGTTGACGATCATCTCCAGCGTTTCACGCCGGCGCGGATTGAGCGAGAGGTCAAAACCGGCTATCTCCGCCATGCCGCCGACCCGGATCCGGTTGTCGAAACGGGTGATCGCAACCTTGTAGGTTTCGTCGAGGATGGTGGAAGTCGGGGCCATGGCCGGGTTGGTGATCGGCACGGTCAGGGAGTAACCCTTGAGCGGGTACACCGGCGCCTTGATGCCCAGCGGCTTGAGCAATTGCGGCGAGTAGCTGCCCAGGGCCAGCACATAGCGGTCGGCGGTTTCCAGCTTGCCGTCGATCCACACGCCGTTGATCCGGTCACCGGCAAAGTCGATGCGCTGGATGTCCTGGCCGAAGCGGAATTCCACACCCAGCTTGCTGGCCATTTCCGCCAGGCGCGTGGTGAAGATCTGGCAGTCGCCAGTCTGGTCGTTGGGCAGGCGCAGGGCACCGGCGAGGATGTCAGTGACGTTGGCCAGGGCCGGCTCGACCCGGGCGATGCCTTCGCGGTCCAGCAGTTCGAACGGCACGCCGGATTCCTTGAGCACGGCGATGTCTTTCGCCGCGCCGTCCAGCTGCGCCTGGGTGCGGAACAGCTGGGTAGTGCCCAGGCTGCGGCCTTCGTAGGCAATGCCGGTTTCCGCTCGCAACTCGTCGAGGCAGTCACGGCTGTATTCGGACAGGCGCACCATGCGTTCCTTGTTCACCGCATAGCGGCTGGCGGTGCAGTTGCGCAGCATCTGTGCCATCCACAGGTACTGGTCGATGTCGGCCGTGGCCTTGATCGCCAGTGGCGCGTGGCGCTGCAGCAGCCATTTGATGGCTTTGAGCGGTACACCCGGAGCGGCCCAGGGCGACGCATAGCCAGGCGAGACCTGGCCGGCGTTGGCGAAGCTGGTTTCCATGGCGGCGGCCGGCTGACGGTCCACTACGGTCACTTCAAATCCGGCTCGAGCCAGATAATAGGCACTGGTGGTTCCGATAACGCCACTGCCCAAGACCAGAACGCGCATTTTCATATCCTCATCGCGGCTTGACCGCTGACGTTTGTTATTCAGAGCAAAGATGGGCGCAGTGTAAGAAACATTGAGCAGTGATTTTCACTATATAACCGCCTATATTTGGCGAGAATTCTCGGCGATATTGCTTTTCACGGAGGGGCATCCCCTATGCGCACCAACCATCAGACCCGTCGGGCCCTGGACAAGATCGATCGCAATATCTTGCGGATACTCCAGGCCGACGGACGCATTTCCTTCACCGAGCTGGGGGAGCGAGTGGGCCTCTCCACCACCCCCTGCACCGAGCGCGTGCGCCGCCTGGAGCGCGAAGGGATCATCATGGGCTACAACGCGCGGCTCAATCCGCAGCACCTCAAGGGCAGCCTGCTGGTGTTCGTCGAGATAAGCCTGGACTACAAGTCCGGCGATACCTTCGAGGAGTTTCGCCGGGCGGTGCTGAAGCTGCCCCACGTGCTGGAGTGCCACCTGGTGTCCGGCGACTTCGACTATCTGGTCAAGGCGCGGATCTCGGAAATGGCGTCCTACCGCAAGTTGCTGGGGGACATCCTGCTCAAGCTGCCCCACGTGCGCGAGTCCAAGAGCTACATCGTCATGGAAGAGGTGAAGGAGAGCCTGAGCCTGCCGATTCCGGATTGAAGCGAGAGGGTGCAGCCTTCGCCGGCAAGCCGGGGTGCTCGGGGCTAGACCAGGACCTGGCGAGTGCTGGCCATGTAGTCGTGGATCTGTTTTTCGACCCGGGGGTGGATCATCTCCACCGGGCGCCGGCCGTTGGGGCAAGGCAGGCTCGGCGTGGTGCCGAACAGGCGGCAGATCAGCGGACGCTCGTCATACACGGTGCAACCGTTGGGCCCCAGGTGCACGCAGTTGAGCTCGTCCATGGCAGCTTCCTGCTCGGCAGCGGTCTTGCGCGGCAGGCGAGACATTTCCTCCGGCGAGGTGGTCACCGGGCCGCAGCAGTCGTGGCAGCCGGGAACGCACTCGAAAGAGGGAATCTGCTGACGCAGGCTGCGGACGATTTGACGGTTACAGCTCATGAAAAAGACTACCGGGGCATGAATAACCGTGAATTCTGCCCTAAATGCCTGGCGGCAGACAGGACCGGGCGTCCTGCGGTTGCCCCGGCGCAAAGGCCCGACTTATGCTCCGCGCATTTTTACCGACACCATCATCAGGACGCATCCCATGCCCGCCAGCCTTCAGCACGCCGCTTCCTACTATGCCGCCAGCAGCCTGCCGCAACCTGACTACCCAGCGTTGGCGGGCGATCTGACAGCCGATGTGTGCGTGGTCGGGGGCGGTTTTTCCGGGCTCAACACCGCGCTGGAACTGGCCGAGCGTGGCCTCAGCGTGGTCCTGCTGGAGGCGCACAAGATCGGCTGGGGCGCCAGCGGGCGCAATGGCGGGCAGTTGATTCGCGGCGTCGGCCACGGCCTCGACCAGTTCACCAAGGTGATAGGCGAGGACGGAGTGCGGCAGATGAAGCTCATGGGGCTGGAGGCGGTGGAGATCGTCCGCCAACGCATCGAGCGTTTCCAGATCCCTTGCGACCTGACCTGGGGCTACTGCGACCTGGCCAACAAGCCGGCCGACCTTGCCGGCTTCGCCGAAGACGCCGAGGAACTGCGCAGCCTCGGCTATCGCCACCAGACCCGGCTGCTGCAGGCCGATGAAATGCACAGCGTGGTGGGTTCCAAGCGCTATGTTGGCGGCTTGATCGACATGGGTTCGGGCCACCTGCACCCGCTGAACCTGGCCCTGGGCGAAGCCCGGGCGGCGCAGCAACTGGGGGTGCAACTGTTCGAGCACTCTGCGGTGACCCGCATCGACTACGGCCCCGAGGTCAAGGTCCACAGCAGTCGCGGCACCGTCCGGGCCAAGACCCTGGTGCTGGGCTGCAACGCCTACCTCAACGATCTCAATCCGGAGTTGGGGGGCAAGGTGCTTCCGGCCGGCAGCTACATCATCGCCACCGAACCCTTGAGCCCGGCCCTGGCCCAGGAACTGCTGCCGCAGAACATGGCGGTCTGCGACCAGCGCGTGGCCCTGGACTACTACCGCCTTTCGGCTGACCGGCGCCTGCTGTTCGGGGGTGCCTGTCATTATTCGGGGCGTGACCCCAAGGACATCGCCGCCTACATGCGGCCGAAGATGCTGGAAGTGTTCCCGCAACTGGCCGCAGTGAAGATCGACTACCAGTGGGGCGGCATGATCGGCATCGGCGCCAACCGCCTGCCGCAGATCGGCCGGCTCAAGGACCAGCCCAATGTGTATTACGCCCAGGCCTATTCGGGCCACGGCCTGAATGCCACGCACCTGGCGGGCAAGCTGCTGGGCGAGGCCATCAGCGGCCAGCACGGCGGCGGTTTCGATCTGTTCGCCAAGGTGCCGCACATCACCTTCCCGGGCGGCAAGCATCTGCGCTCGCCGCTGCTGGCCCTGGGCATGCTCTGGCACCGCTTGAAGGAACTGCTCTGACCCTCCCCGTGACTGCGCGGCGTCGGCCTACAGCCGCCAGAACGGCTTGAGACCTTCGGCCCGCGCCTCTTCCCGGCTCAGGCCGACATCGCGCAACTGCTCGGCAGTCAGCTCCAGCAACGACTTGCGCGTGCGCAGCCGATGCCAGTACAGACCCAGCGGGCTCAGCCCGGGCGGTGCGGAGCGTGGCAGGCGTGCCGCCAGTGCCTGCTCCTGCTCTGCCTGCAGCTCCTGACTCCGTAACGACAGACGCACATCGCTCAAGCCGTTCATCTGTATTGCTCCTGTTTGCTCAAAGTTGCCATGAGCCAATAGGATGCTTGGTGCGCAAAAACCATTACAGACTCAATACAGCGGTATTAACTCCATACAGTTTTGCCAAAAATCCTGCTGAATCCTGTATTTTTGCCCCATCTGTACCGGTCCTCGCGTCCCCCACTACGAGCCAATGCCATGACCCTCTACGTCAACCTCGCCGAACTCCTGGGCACCCGCATTGAGCAGGGCTTCTATCGCCCCGGCGATCGGCTGCCCTCAGTGCGCGCCCTGAGCGTCGAGCACGGGGTCAGCCTGAGCACCGTGCAGCAGGCCTACCGCCTGCTGGAAGACAACGGCCTGGCGATGCCCAAGCCCAAGTCCGGCTACTTCGTGCCGCCCAGCCGCGAACTGCCCGCCCTGCCCGCCGTTGGCCGCCCGGCCCAGCGACCGGTAGAGATCTCGCAGTGGGACCAGGTGCTGGAACTGATTCGCGCCGTGCCGCGCAAGGACGTGGTGCAACTGGGCCGCGGCATGCCGGACATCACCACACCCACCCTCAAGCCTCTGCTTCGGGCCCTGGCCCGCCTCAGCCGGCGCCAGGACATGCCAGGCCTGCACTACGACAACATCTACGGCGTACTGGAGCTGCGCGAGCAGGTCGCGCGACTGATGCTGGATTCCGGCTGCCAGCTGGGGGCCGGCGACCTGGTGATCACCACCGGCTGCCACGAGGCGCTGTCCACCAGCATTCGCGCCATCTGCGAACCGGGGGATATCGTCGCCGTGGACTCGCCGAGCTTCCACGGCGCCATGCAGACCCTCAAGGGCCTGGGCATGAAGGCCCTGGAGATCCCCACCGACCCCATTACCGGAATCAGCCTGGAAGCCCTGGAACTGGCTTTGGAACAGTGGCCGATCAAGGCCATACAGTTGACGCCCAACTGCAACAACCCCCTGGGCTACATCATGCCGGAGCCGCGCAAGCGGGCACTGCTGACCCTGGCCCAGCGCTTCGACGTGGCGATCATCGAGGACGATGTGTATGGCGAACTGGCCTACACCTACCCGCGCCCGCGCACCATCAAGTCCTTCGACGATGATGGCCGGGTGCTGCTGTGCAGCTCGTTCTCGAAAACCCTGGCCCCAGGCCTGCGCATCGGCTGGGTGGCGCCCGGTCGCTACCTGGAACGTGTACTGCACATGAAATACATCAGCACCGGCTCCACGGCCCCGCAGCCCCAGGTAGCCATCGCCGAGTTTCTCAAGAGCGGCCACTTCGAGCCACATCTGCGCAAGATGCGCACCCAGTACCAGCGCAATCGTGACCTGATGCTCGATTGGGTCAGCCGCTACTTCCCCGCCGGCACTCGCGCCAGCCGGCCACAGGGCAGTTTCATGCTGTGGATCGAACTCCCCGAGGGCTTTGATGCTCTGAAGCTCAACCGAGTGCTGCTCGAGCAAGGGGTGCAGATTGCCGTGGGCAGCATCTTTTCCGCCTCGGGCAAGTACCGCAATTGCCTGCGGATGAACTACGCTGCCAAGCCAACCGCGCAGATCGAAGACGCGGTACGCAAGGTCGGCGCTGCAGCCATCAAGCTGCTCAGTGAAACCTCGGACTGACCCCGATCCGAAGCAGGAAGCCAGCCGTCCCATGCCAACCCGTGCCGTGATGCGAGATGACCTGACTTGAACCCTATACAGGCCTTCACCTGGCTTCTGCTGCTGAGCCTCGGGCTGGGCGGCTGCGCTACCCGCGAGGTGCCGTACCAACCCAGCCAGGCCCTGCCCGCCCGTGATTCGGGCTTTGCCCAGTCGATCCGGGCCCAGGCCGCGCCCTACCAGGGGCGTTCCGGCTTTCGCCTGCTACCCAACAGCACCGAAGCGTTCATGGCCCGCGCCGAGCTGATCCGCAACGCGCAAAGCAGCCTCGACCTGCAGTACTACATCGTCCACGACGGCATCAGCACCCGCATGCTGGTGGACGAGCTGCTCAAGGCCGCCGACCGTGGCGTGCGGGTACGCATCCTGCTGGACGACACCACCAGCGACGGCCTGGACCAGATCATCGCCACCCTGGCCGCCCATCCGCAGATCCAGATCCGCCTGTTCAACCCTCTGCACCTGGGCCGCAGCACTGGCCTGACCCGGGCCATGGGCCGCCTGTTCAATCTGTCGCAGCAGCATCGGCGGATGCACAACAAGCTCTGGCTGGCAGACAACAGCGTGGCCATCGTCGGCGGGCGCAACCTGGGGGATGAATACTTCGACGCCCAGCCCAACCTGAATTTCACCGACATCGACATGTTCAGCGTGGGTCCGGTGGCCGAGCAACTGGGCCACAGCTTCGACCAGTACTGGAACAGCGCCCTGAGCCGCCCCATCGGCGAGTTCCTGTCCAGCACACCTTCCGCCAAGGCACTGGACAACACCCGGCTGCGCCTCGAGGAATCCTTGCAGGACAGCCGCCGGCAGAACCAGGCGCTGTACCGGCAACTGATGACCTACCAGACCCAGCCGCGCATGGACATCTGGCGCAAGGAACTGATCTGGGCCTGGAACCAGGCCCTGTGGGACGCTCCGGCCAAGGTCCTGGCCAAGGGTGCCCCCGACCCGCACCTGCTGCTCACCACCCAGCTGGCACCGGAACTGAGCGGGGTCGGCAAGGAGCTGATCATGATCTCGGCCTACTTCGTTCCGGGGCAGCCCGGGCTGGTGTACCTGACCGGGCGCGCGGACGCCGGGGTCTCGGTGAGCCTGTTGACCAACTCCCTGGAAGCCACCGACGTGCCAGTGGTGCATGGCGGCTATGCGCCCTATCGCAAGGCATTGCTGGAACATGGAGTGAAGCTCTACGAACTGCGCCGACAACCCGGCGAGCGCGGTGGCAGCGGGCCGCACCTGTTCCACAGCGGCTCCTACAAGGGCTCCGACTCCAGCCTGCACAGCAAGGCGATGATCTTCGACCGACGAAAGAGCTTCATCGGCTCGTTCAACTTCGACCCCCGTTCGGTGCTGTGGAACACCGAGGTCGGGGTGCTGGTGGACAGCCCCGAGCTGGCTGAACATGTCCGCGCCCTGGCCCTGCAGGGGATGGCGCCGGCCCTGAGCTACCAGGTCAAGCTGCTGGACGGCAAGCTGGTCTGGGTGACCGAGGACCAGGGCCAGTTGCACAGCCTGGGCCATGAACCCGGCAACTGGTGGCGCCGCTTCAATGCCTGGCTGAGCACCCGCATCGGCCTGGAACGCATGCTCTGAGTGGCTACAACGCAGCCTGGGCTTCGCCAAAGGCCCCCTGGCGCAGCAGCAGGACAAGCAAGCCAAAAGCCCCGGCCGCCACCAGCAGCAACATGGCGTGGCCGCTCACCCACTGGCTGCCGGCCCCTGCCACCAGCGGCCCGATCAGGCAGCCAATGCCCCAGAGCTGCGCCACATGGGCATTGGCCCGCACCAGTGCGTCATCGCGGTAACGCTCGCCGATCAGGATCAGCGACAAGGTGAACAAGCCCCCGGCGCTGGCCCCGAACAACACCCACAGTGGCCAGATCAGCACGGTGCCCAGCAACAGCGGAATGGCCAGGCTGGAACACAGCAGGATCACCGCGCAGCCGGTGAACAGGCCGCGCCGGGAAATCCGATCCGCCAGGGCGCCAATCGGCAGTTGCAAAAGTGCATCCCCCACCACCACGGTGCTGACCATGGCCAGGGCAATGTCTTCGGTGAACCCCTGGCTCAGGCAATACACCGGCAGCAGGGTCAGAATCAGCGCCTCGAAAGTAGCGAACAATGCAACTGCCCAGGCAATCGCCGGCAACTTCTGACAAAAGTGCCACAGGTCAAACAGAGTCACGCTGCACGACTCGGTGCTCGGCGCCCCGCTGCGCCCCAACAGCAGGAGCGGTGATACCACCAGCAAACCCACCGCGATCCAGAAGCCGTAATCATGCTCAGTACCCAGCACGCCCAACAGCAGGGGCCCGGCCAGCTGGCTCAAGGCATAGCTTGCGCCATACAGCGCCACCAGCCGGCCACGCCACTGCTCCACCACCAGCTGATTGATCCAGCTTTCCCCCAGAATGAAGATGATGGTCAGGACCACTCCCAGTATCAGGCGCAGCACCAACCACAACGGATAGCTGGGCAGCAGCGCCAGCAAGGCAATGGAGATCGCCCCACCCCACAGGCACAGGCGCATCAGGCTGGCGGTGCCGAAGCGCGCCGCCAGGCGGCTGGAGATCTTCGCCCCGAGCAACACGCCAATGGCCGGCATCGCCGCCACCACGCCAATTGCAAAAGGCCCGTAGCCCCAGCTTTCGAGACGAAACGACACCAGGGGCATGGTCACGCCCAGGGCCAGGCCGACACTCAAGACTGCGGCCAAAACGGCGAAATAGGTCGCCCAACGCATTTCCACGCTCCTGTGGATCATTGTTTCGCAAGGCACAGACAACACAGCCGGACTCCCCTTGCGGAAAGTCCGGCTGCGCTATGGATCGACATCAGGCGGGGCACTGCCCCGCCTCAAACGACAAGACTCAGAGCTTGATCCAGGTGGCTTTCAGCTCGGTGTACTTGTCGAACGCATGCAGCGACTTGTCGCGACCGTTGCCCGACTGCTTGAAGCCGCCGAACGGCGCGGTCATGTCGCCGCCGTCGTATTGGTTGACCCAGACGCTGCCGGCACGCAGGGCCTTGGCGGTCTGGTGGGCCTTGGAGATGTTGGCGGTCCACACCGCAGCTGCCAGGCCGTAAGGCGTGTCGTTGGCAATCTGGATCGCGTCTTCCACGCTGTCGAAGGCGATCACCGACAGTACAGGGCCGAAGATCTCTTCCTGGGCGATTTTCATCGCGTTGCTGACACCATCGAAAATGGTCGGCTCGACGTAGGTGCCACCGGTTTCTTCCAGGGTGCGCTTGCCACCGGCCACCAGCTTGGCGCCATCGGCATGCCCGGCTTCGATGTAGGACAGCACGGTGTTCATCTGCTGGGTGTCCACCAGGGCACCGACATTGGTGGCCGGATCCAGCGGGTTGCCCGGCTTCCAGCCCTTGAGGGCCTCGATCACCAGCGGCAGGAATTTGTCCTTGATAGAGCGCTCCACCAGCAGGCGCGAGCCGGCGGTGCAGACTTCGCCCTGGTTGAAGGCAATGGCGCTGGCGGCGGATTCGGCGGCGGCCTGCAGGTCCGGAGCATCGGCGAACACGATGTTCGGGCTCTTGCCGCCGGCTTCCAGCCACACGCGCTTCATGTTGGATTCGCCGGAGTAGACCAGCAACTGCTTGGCGATCTTGGTGGAGCCGGTGAACACCAGGGTGTCCACGTCCATGTGCAGGGCCAGGGCCTTGCCGACAGTGTGGCCGTAGCCTGGCAGTACGTTGAACACGCCCGCCGGAATCCCGGCTTCCACTGCCAGGGCAGCGATGCGGATGGCGGTCAGCGGGGATTTTTCCGAAGGCTTGAGGATCACCGAGTTACCGGTGGACAGCGCCGGGCCCAGTTTCCAGCAAGCCATCATCAGGGGGAAGTTCCACGGCACGATGGCCGCGACCACGCCTACCGGCTCACGGGTGACCAGGCCCAACTGGTCGTGAGGGGTGGCAGCGACTTCATCGTAGATCTTGTCGATGGCCTCGCCGCTCCAGCTCAGGGCCTGGGCGGCGCCGGGAACGTCGATATCCAGGGAGTCGCTGATGGGCTTGCCCATGTCCAGGGTTTCCAGGAGCGCGAGTTCTTCAGCGTGCTGCTTCAACAGGCCGGCAAAGCGGATCATCACCGACTTGCGCTTGGCCGGCGCCAGGCGCGACCAGGCGCCGGAGTTGAAGGTGGCGCGGGCGTTTTCCACGGCGCGCTGGGCATCGGCGGCATCACAGCTGGCGATGGTCGCCAGTACGCGACCGTCTACCGGGCTGATGCATTCGAAGGTGTCGCTGGAAGCCGATGCGGTGTATTCGCCGTTGATGTAGGCACGACCTTCGATTTTCAGGTCGCGGGCACGTTGTTCCCAGTCGGCACGAGTCAGGGTGGTCATACGAGTGTCCTCCTCTTATTTGTATACAAGCGCCATGCGAACTACGCCGGCACTGCTGAAGAATTCTGCCCGGCCAGCCTGTTTTCGGCCAAAGGCACCCGCCACCCTAAACCAGCGACACCTGTACTTTCAATATATTTGACAAAGCCCGGGCAAACGCCATTGCTATGTGCATTTTAATAAACATAGACTTTGGCCTTCATAGCCACTCGCGCCGCAATCACGGGGGAATACAACAATGAGCATCCACAACGTCGTCGACTTCAGCCAGGCCACCACCGAGGGCGAACGCTACCGCCCCGCTGCGGAAAAAATCCTCAAGGGCGACCCCGAGCAGGCGGTGTTCAACCATTACGCCAGCCCGTGCGGCCAGCTCAATGCCGGGATCTGGGAAGGCGCCGTGGGCCAGTGGACGGTGAACTTCACCGAACACGAATACTGCGAGATTCTCCAGGGCGTATCGGTACTGCGTGATCACGACGGCAATGCCAAGACTCTGCGGGTCGGCGACCGCTTCGTGATCCCGGCCGGCTTCAAGGGCACCTGGGAAGTGCTGGAGCCCTGCCGCAAGGTCTATGTGGCCTTCGAACAGAAAGCCTGAATCCCGGGCACAAAAAAACCCGCTTGAAGGCGGGTTTTTTTGTCAGAAGAAAAATCAATTACTTGATTTTGCCTTCCTTGTAGATCACGTGCTTGCGAACAACCGGATCATATTTCTTGATCTCGATTTTGTCCGGAGTAGTACGCTTGTTCTTGTCGGTAGTGTAGAAGTGACCAGTACCGGCGCTCGAGATCAAACGAATCAATTCACGCATGATTAGCTCCCTTAAACCTTGCCGCCATCGCGACGGATTTCGGCCAGCACGACATCAATGCCGCGCTTGTCGATGATACGCATGCCTTTGGCAGATACGCGCAGACGCACAAAACGTTTCTCGGACTCAACCCAGAAGCGGTGATGCTGCAGGTTCGGCAGGAAACGACGACGGGTTTTGTTGTTTGCGTGGGAAATGTTATTCCCAGTCACCGGACCCTTACCGGTAACTTGACAGACTCTAGACATGCCTCAGCCCTCTAAAACCACATGCCCAACCCGGCATGGGTTGGCCGCTTAATCTCTCAGTCATTTGGCGCCAGGCGCCGCGTTTCTTTAGGGTCTTACCGGCTACACCTACAAGCGAAGGAACCGGGCCCCTAGAAAAGAGCGCTGCTTTATACCAGAAAGACCCCAGAGCAACAACAACCGCTGTGCCCAGGATGACGAAAAGTCCTGATTTTCTTGCGCCGGACGCCTGCGGCAAAGGCTACCGCAGAAATCTACCGCTCGTCGCAGAATATATTTCTCCCGAAACCCCAGGCACAAAACCGCCATAGAACGCGGTCATGCCTGCGGAGAATCACGCCTGGAACCCCGGCCGAGCCCGAGGTTTCGTCACTCGATACAAAAGGGATAGTCATTTTACAAAGAGCCCACTAGGGTAAGGCATTTCCAGACTGCACTCGCAGATGGGCTTTCGATCTGCACAAGGAACCCGACCATGCGTCTTGCCGCCCTCCCGCTCCTGCTCGCCCCTCTCCTGAGCCCCCTGGCCCAGGCTGCCGCGCTGAGCGTCTGCACCGAAGCCAGCCCGGAGGGCTTCGACGTGGTGCAGTACAACTCACTGACCACCACCAACGCATCCGCCGACGTGCTGATGAACCGCCTGGTGGAGTTCGACGCCGATAGCGGCAAGGTAGTCCCCAGCCTTGCCGACAGCTGGGAGGTCTCTGCCGACGGCCTGACCTACGTGTTCAAGCTGCACCCGAAGGTCAAGTTCCACCGCACCGAGTATTTCAACCCCAGCCGCGAGCTGACCGCCGAAGACGTCAAGTTCAGCTTCGAGCGCATGCTCGATCCGGCCCATCCGTGGCACAAGATCGCCCAGAGCGGCTTTCCCCACGCCCAATCCCTGCAGTTGCCCAGCCTGATCAAGAAGATCGATGCCCTGGACCCGCTGACCGTACGCTTTACCCTGGACCACGCCGATTCGACCTTCCTCGCCACCCTGAGCATGGGCTTCGCCTCGATCTACTCGGCGGAGTACGCCGAGCAACTGCTCAAGGCCGGCACCCCGGAGAAGCTCAACAGCCAGCCGATCGGCAGCGGCCCATTCATCTTCGGGCGCTTCCAGAAAGACGCCTCGATCCGCTACAAGGCCAACCGCGACTACTTTGCCGGCAAGCCTGCGGTCGATTCGCTGATCTTTGCCATCACCCCGGACGCCAACGTGCGCCTGCAGAAGCTGCGCCGCAACGAGTGCCAGATCGCGCTGTCGCCCAAGCCCCTGGATGTCCAGGCCGCCAGCGAGGATCCGGCACTGAAGGTCGAGCACACCGCAGCCTTCATGACCGCCTTCGTCGCCATCAACAGCCAGCACCCACCCCTGGACAAACCCGAGGTACGCCAGGCAATCAACCTGGCCTTCGACAAGGGCAGCTACCTCAAGGCGGTCTTTGAAGGCACCGCCGAAGCCGCCAACGGCCCTTACCCGCCCAATACCTGGAGCTACGCCAAGGACCTGCCCGGGTACGCCCACGACCCGGAAAAGGCTCGCCAACTGCTGGCCAAGGCTGGCCTGAAGAACGGCTTCCAGACCACCATCTGGACCCGCCCTTCTGGCAGCCTGCTCAACCCCAACCCCAGCCTGGGCGCACAGTTGCTGCAATCGGACCTGGCCCAAGTGGGGATCCAGGCGGAAATCCGCGTGATCGAATGGGGTGAACTGATCCGCCGCGCCAAGGCCGGCGAGCACGACCTGCTGTTCATGGGCTGGGCTGGCGACAACGGCGACCCGGATAACTTCCTCTCGCCACAGTTCACCTGCGCCGCCGTCAAGTCCGGCACCAACTTCGCCCGCTACTGCGACCAGAACCTGGACAAGCTGATCACGGCCGGCAAGACCACCAGCGAACAGGGTGTGCGCAGCAAGCTGTACCAACAGGCCCAGACCCAGATCCAGCAGCAGGCGCTGTGGCTGCCCCTGGCACACCCGACCGCTTTCGCCCTGACTCGCAAGCAGGTCGAGGGCTACCAGGTGAGCCCCTTCGGGCGCCAGGACTATTCGAAAGTCAGCATCAAGTGAACTGCCGGCCGGCTTCAAGGCCCACCCAGGCCTTGAAGCCGGCTGCATTCAGATCCAGCCGTACTCGGCCATCGACAGCGGGTCGCCCTCCCCCACGATGAAGTGGTCCAGCACCCGCACATCGATCAACTCCAGTGCCTCCTGCAAACGTCGGGTCACTACCCGGTCGGCCGGGCTGGGCTCGCAAATGCCTGACGGATGGTTGTGGCAGAGGATCACCGCCGCTGCATTGTGCGCCAAGGCGCGCTTGATCACCTGCCGCGGGTACACCGTGGTGCTGTCGATGGAGCCCTGAAACAGCACTTCGAAGGTCAGTACACGATGCCGCGTGTCGAGAAACAGGCAACCGAACACTTCATGGGGCTCGTGGCGCAGCATCGACTTCAGGTAATCGCGCACCACCAGCGGGTTCTCCAACGCGGACTGGCGATGCAGTTTCTCCGCCAGATGCCGGCGGGCCATTTCCAGCACCGCCTGCAACAAGGCGTACTTGGCCGGGCCCAGCCCCAGTTGGCGGGTGAAGGTCAGTTGATCGGCCTCCAGCAGCCTGCGCAGGCTGCCAAAGCGCCGCAACAGATGCCGCGCCAGGTCCACCGCGCTTTTACCGGCCACCCCGGTGCGCAGGAAAATAGCCAGTAGCTCGGCGTCGGAAAGGCTGATGGCGCCCTGCTCCAGAAGCCGTTCCCGCGGACGCTCCGCCGCGGGCCAGTCACGAATACTCATCACACCTCCCTGTGCATGGCGCCGCTGTTCGACAGCGGGCGCTGTGCTATCTTAGCCCCCTCTTTTTTGCGTGGTATTTCACCTGGGGAGGGGGCATGCCACGCAGCAATCACTGAACGGAAAGACAGGCCTATGCAGCGGCTGTATCGGAAACGCATCGTGCTCGGCGTCGGCGGCGGCATTGCCGCCTACAAGAGCGCGGAGCTGGTTCGCCGACTCCTCGACCAGGGCGCCGAAGTGCGCGTGGTCATGACCCGGGGCGGCAGTGAATTCATTACCCCGCTGACCATGCAAGCGCTCTCCGGGCACCCGGTCCACCTCGACCTGCTGGACCCGGCTGCCGAAGCCGCCATGGGCCATATCGAGCTGGCCAAGTGGGCCGACCTGGTGCTGATCGCGCCGGCCACCGCGGACCTGATTGCCCGCCTGGCCCAGGGCATTGCCGACGATCTGCTGACCACCCTGGTGCTGGCCACCGATGCCATCGTCGCCATCGCCCCGGCGATGAATCAGGCCATGTGGCGCGACCCTGCCACCCAAGCCAACACCCAACTGCTGCAAAGCCGTGGCCTGAAGGTCTTCGGCCCGGCTTCCGGCAGCCAGGCCTGTGGCGATGTCGGCCTGGGCCGCATGCTGGAGGCCAACGACCTGGCCCAGTGCGCCGCCGATTGTTTCCAGCATCTGGCGCTGACCGGCAAGCACCTGCTGATTACCGCCGGGCCGACCCAGGAAAACATCGATCCGGTGCGCTACATCACCAACCATAGCTCAGGAAAAATGGGCTTCGCCCTGGCCGAGGCCGCGGTTGAAGCCGGTGCCCGGGTGACCCTGATCACTGGGCCGGTACACCTGCCAACCCCCGATAGAGTCACGCGGATCGACGTTGTCAGCGCCCGGGACATGCTCGCGGCCTGTGAGTCGGCGATCCCATGCGACGTTTTCATCGCCTCTGCGGCGGTCGCGGACTACCGACCGGAAGTCGTCGCCCCACAGAAATTAAAGAAAGACCCTACGAAAGGTGACGGCCTGTTGCTGCAGATGGTGCGCAACCCGGACATCCTGGCCACCATTGCCAGCCGTCCGGATCGGCCTTTCAGTGTCGGTTTCGCCGCAGAAACCGAAAACTTGCTCGACTACGCTGCACGTAAATTGAAGGACAAGAACCTCGACCTGATCGTCGCCAACGACGTTGCCAACCCGAGCATTGGCTTCAACAGTGAGGAAAACGCCTGCAGCGTGATTGACCGGGAGTTGCACGCAACTCTCTTCGCCCAGACCAGCAAGGGCAAGATTGCCCGCCAGCTGATCTCTTTTATCGCCGAACGGCTGAACCAGGTTTAACTCGCATGCACGCTTTACAAGCCAAGATCCTCGACCCACGCATCGGCAACGAATTCCCTCTGCCGCAGTACGCCACGCCGGGCTCCGCCGGCCTCGACCTGCGAGCCATGCTCAAGGAAGACACCCTTCTGGAGCCAGGCCAGACGCTGCTGATCCCTACCGGGCTGTCGGTCTACATTGGCGATCCGGGCCTGGCAGCGCTGATCCTGCCGCGCTCCGGCCTGGGCCATAAGCACGGCATCGTGCTGGGCAACCTGGTGGGCCTGATCGACTCGGACTACCAGGGCGAACTGATGGTGTCCTGCTGGAACCGTGGCCAGACCGCCTTCAACATCGCCGTCGGCGAGCGCATCGCCCAACTGGTGCTGGTGCCTGTGGTCCAGGCGCATTTCGAAGTGGTCGAAGCCTTTGATGAAAGCCAGCGCGGCGCAGGTGGCTTCGGCCACTCCGGCAGCCACTGATCTGCCTCTCGGAGTGGGCAGCCTGCCTGCTCCGCCCCCTTGCGAGAGCAATCAAGGACCGAGGACCAGCATTTTTTTGCAGGGCGCCTGGCCCCCGCCAGGCCGGGCTGCTGACCGGTTCCGGAGGGGACGGAGCCCGTCAGATGGCACTTTCGCAGTACGAACTCTATGCTGAAAACGCCGTCATACCCTTCAGTTTGAGCCTGCCGGCCTGTCCTCCCACGGCCGTACTGCACCCCTTCAGATGGAGCACCCTCAGTGATGAGCAACGCAGCTAAAGTCGCCCCGAAATTCCCCGACAGCATCTTCCGCGCCTACGACATCCGCGGCGTTGTACCGCAAACCCTGACCGCTGAAACCGCCTACTGGATCGGCCGCGCCATCGGCTCCCAGAGCCTGGCCCAGGGTGAACCGAACGTCTCCGTGGGCCGCGATGGCCGCCTGTCCGGGCCGGAACTGGTGGCGCAACTGATCCAGGGCCTGCACGACAGCGGCTGCCACGTCAGCGACGTCGGCCTGGTGCCGACCCCGGCCCTGTATTACGCGGCCAACGTACTGGCCGGCAAGTCCGGCGTAATGCTCACCGGCAGCCACAACCCCTCGAACTACAACGGTTTCAAGATCGTCATCGCCGGCGACACCCTGGCCAATGAACAGATCCAGGCCCTGCACGAGCGCCTCAAGAGCAACAACCTGAGCAGCGCCCAGGGCAGCGTCACCCAGGTCGACATCCTGCCGCGCTACGCCGAGGAGATCATCCGTGACGTCAAGCTGGCCCGCCGCCTGAAAGTCGTGGTGGATTGCGGCAACGGCGCCGCCGGGGTGATTGCCCCACAGTTGATCGAAGCCCTGAACTGCGAAGTGATCCCGCTGTTCTGCGAAGTGGACGGCAACTTCCCCAACCACCACCCGGATCCGGGCAAGCCCGAGAACCTCGAGGACCTGATTGCCAAGGTCAAGGAAACCGGCGCCGACCTGGGCCTGGCCTTCGACGGCGACGGCGACCGCGTCGGCGTGGTGACCAACACCGGCAGCATCGTCTTCCCCGACCGCCTGCTGATGCTGTTCGCCAAGGACGTGGTGGCGCGCAACCCGGATGCGGAGATCATCTTCGACGTCAAATGCACCCGACGCCTGATTCCACTGATCAAGGAATATGGCGGTCGCCCGCTAATGTGGAAGACCGGTCACTCGTTGATCAAAAAGAAAATGAAGCAGACCGGCGCTCTGCTGGCCGGCGAAATGAGCGGCCATGTGTTCTTCAAGGAACGCTGGTTCGGCTTCGACGACGGCATTTATAGCGCCGCACGGTTGCTGGAGATCCTCAGCAAGGAAAAATCCACCGCGGAAGAGCTGTTCGCCACCTTCCCGAACGATATTTCTACGCCGGAAATCAATATCCATGTGACCGAAGAGAGCAAATTCAGCATCATTGACGCCCTGCACGACGCGCAGTGGGGTGCAGGCGCCGACCTGACCACCATTGACGGGGTGCGGGTCGACTATGCCAAGGGCTGGGGCCTGGTTCGCGCCTCCAACACCACCCCTGTGCTGGTGCTGCGCTTCGAGGCTGATGATGCAGCCGAACTGCAGCGCATCAAGGATGTGTTCCACACCCAGCTGAAACGTGTTGCACCTGATCTCCAACTACCGTTTTGATTGTTTGAAGCACCGGAGCCCTGAATGACCATCGAACGCGATGCCGCCGCCAATACCGCCAAGGTCCTATCCGAAGCGCTGCCTTATATTCGCCGCTATGTCGGCAAGACCCTGGTGATCAAGTACGGCGGCAACGCTATGGAAAGCGAGGAGCTGAAAACCGGCTTCGCCCGCGACATCGTGCTGATGAAGGCTGTCGGGATCAACCCGGTAGTGGTGCACGGTGGCGGCCCGCAGATCGGTGACCTGCTCAAGCGCCTTTCCATTGAAAGCCACTTCGTCGATGGCATGCGCGTGACCGATGCGCAAACCATGGACGTGGTGGAGATGGTCCTCGGTGGCCAGGTCAACAAGGACATCGTCAACCTGATCAACCGTCACGGCGGCAGCGCCATCGGCCTGACCGGCAAGGATGCCGAGCTGATCCGGGCGAAAAAACTCACCGTGACCCGCCAGACGCCGGAAATGACCACCCCGGAAATCATCGATATCGGCCATGTGGGCGAAGTGGTCGGGATCAACACCGACCTGCTGAACCTGCTGGTCAAGGGTGACTTCATCCCGGTGATCGCACCGATCGGGGTCGGCGCCAACGGCGAGTCCTACAACATCAACGCCGATCTGGTGGCTGGCAAGGTGGCCGAAGCATTGAAAGCCGAAAAGCTGATGCTGCTGACCAACATCGCCGGCCTGATGGACAAGTCGGGCAAGGTCCTCACCGGCCTGAGCACCCAGCAGGTCGACGAGCTGATCGCCGACGGCACCATCTACGGCGGCATGCTGCCGAAAATCCGCTGCGCGCTGGAAGCCGTGCAAGGCGGGGTCGGCAGTTCGCTGATCATCGACGGTCGCGTGCCCAACGCGATTCTGCTGGAGATCTTCACCGATACGGGGGTCGGTACCCTGATCAGCAACCGCAAGCGTCCTTAAGCACCAGGTACAAAAAAGCCCCCGCCCGGGATCCCGGGCGGGGGCTTTTTTATCGACGCAATCTTTGTGGGAGCCGGCTTGCCGGCGAAGGCACTCACGCGGGCAACTCAAGGCCCAAAGGCCTCTTCGCCGGCAAGCCGGCTCCTACAGGTCAGATTCCGTACTGCGCGCGGTAGGCTTCCACCGCCGGCAGATGCTGCTTGAGCGCCGGATCATCCGCCAGGAACTGCAGGACCTGGGTCAGGGAGACAATGCTCACCACCGGAATGCCGAAGTCACGCTCGACCTCCTGGATCGCCGACAACTCGCCGTTGCCGCGTTCCTGACGGTTCAGGGCGATCAGCACCCCGGCCGCTTTGGCGCCGTCCTGGGACTCGATGATCTGCATCACTTCGCGGATCGCCGTGCCGGCGGTGATCACGTCGTCGATGATCAGCACATCGCCGGTCAAGGGAGCCCCCACCAGGCTGCCGCCTTCGCCGTGAGCCTTGGCTTCCTTGCGGTTGAAGCACCAGGGCAGATCGCGCTGGTGATGCTCGGCAAGCGCCACCGCAGTGGCCGCCGCCAGAGGAATGCCTTTATAGGCCGGGCCAAACAGCACATCGAAGGGAATGCCGCTTTCGACGATCGCCGCGGCGTAGAAACGCCCCAGCTGGGCCAGCGCCGAACCGCTGTTGAACAGGCCGGCATTGAAGAAGTAAGGGCTGGTGCGCCCGGACTTCAGGGTGAACTCACCGAAGCGCAAAACCCCGCGATCGATGGCAAAACGAATGAAATCGCGCTGATACGCCTGCATGAAAAAACCCCAGATACCACGGATTTAGCTAATTAGGTAGAGCTCGGGTATCATACACGCACGTGATTTTTGGGGCCATTTATGCGGATCATCAGTGTGAACGTCAATGGTATTCAGGCTGCAGTGGAGCGTGGTTTGCTCAGTTGGCTGCAGGCACAGAATGCCGACGTCATCTGCCTGCAGGACACCCGCGCCTCTGCCTTTGAACTGGACGACCCAGCCTTCCAACTGGATGGCTACTTCCTTTATGCCTGCGATGCCGAAGTCCCTGCCCAAGGCGGTGTGGCTTTGTATTCGCGGTTGCAGCCGAAGGCGGTCATCAGCGGCCTCGGCTTCGAGACAGCCGATCGTTACGGGCGCTACCTGCAAGCCGATTTCGACAAGGTCAGCATCGCGACCTTGCTGCTTCCATCAGGGCAGAACGGCGATGAAGACTTGAACCAGAAGTTCAAGCTAATGGACGATTTCGCCCGTTATCTGGATAAACAGCGGCGCAAACGTCGCGAGTACATTTATTGTGGCTCGCTGTACGTGGCGCAACAGAAGCTGGATATCAAGAACTGGCGCGACAGCCAGCAATCTCCGGGCTTCCTGGCACCTGAGCGTGCCTGGATGGACGAGATCATTGGCAACATGGGTTATGTCGACGCATTACGTGAAGTCAGCCGTGAAGGCGACCAGTACAGCTGGTGGCCGGACAACGAACAGGCCGAGATGCTGAACCTGGGCTGGCGTTTCGACTACCAGTTGCTGACTCCCGGCCTGCGTCGCTTTGTCCGCAGCGCTCGCCTGCCGCGCCAGCCACGCTTCTCGCAGCACGCACCGCTGATCGTGGACTATGACTGGACGCTGACCATCTAAGCGTCCTTTCACCGCCACAAAAAAGCCGACATCGCTGTCGGCTTTTTTGTGCTTGCTCGAGCTACTTGATCAGGCGCCAGGTGAAGGGGTAGCGATAAGGCACCCCTTCGCCAGCCTTGACTCCGCCGATGATGGTCAGCACCAGGGCTCCGATCGCCAGCAGGCCGAACATGAAGAACCCGATCACCACGATCATCAACAGGAAGCACACCGCCGACGCAATGGCGACGGTCAGCTGGAAGTTCAGTGCTTCCTTGCCCTGGGCATCGATAAAGGGATCGGTTTCGCGCTTCATCTGCCACAGAATCAACGGTCCGATCAGTGTGCCGAAAGGAACCCAGATCCCCAGCAAGGCGGACAGGTGACAAAACATCGCCCATTGCCGGACTTCGTGACTCGGCGTAGGCAGCGGCAGTTGTTCATCACTCATGGTGCTCTCCTTGCTGAAGACCTGCGCCCATCAATCGGCGAGCGCGGCTTGCTGCAGTTGGAAAATCTCGTTCATGCCTTGCTGGGCCAGGGCCAGCATCGCATTCAGTTCAGCCGGCTGGAACGGCGCACCTTCGGCAGTGCCCTGCACTTCGATGAAACCACCGGTGCTGGTCATCACAACGTTGAGGTCGGTTTCGGCAGCCGAGTCTTCCAGATAATCCAGGTCCAGGACCGGTTCGCCCTGGTACATGCCGACGGATACCGCGGCAATCATCTGCTTCAGCGGATCGCCGCCTTTCAGGCCACCGCGCTTCTTGATCACTTTCAAGGCGTCGACCAGGGCCACCATGGCGCCAGTGATCGATGCGGTACGAGTACCGCCGTCGGCCTGGATCACGTCGCAATCGACATACAGGGTGACGTCGCCCAGCTTGGACATGTCCAGTGCGGCGCGCAGCGAACGGCCGATCAGGCGCTGGATCTCCAGGGTCCGACCGCCCTGCTTGCCACGGCTGGCTTCGCGCTGGTTACGCTCGCCGGTAGCCCGCGGCAGCATGCCGTACTCGGCAGTCAGCCAACCCTGGCCCTGGCCCTTGAGGAAGCGCGGCACACCGTTCTCGACGCTGACCGTGCAGATCACTTTGGTATCACCGAACTCGACCAGTACAGATCCCTCGGCGTGTTTGGTGTAGTTGCGGGTGATGCGGATCGAGCGGAGCTGATCGGCGGCGCGACCACTTGGACGTTTCATAGGGGAACACCTGTACGGGGACGGAAAACTGCCGAGCATTATAAAGCCCGCAACCGCGCCAGGGCACGCCTAAAAAGGTCAAAGGCGCATTTACACCGCGGATGAGTCCTGTTGCGACGAGCTGCAATTCATTGGCAGCACCAGGGTTTGGGGGCTCCGACCGCACTGCGCTACAATCCTGCGCCTTCGCAGCCTGTCGGCTTCAATTCATCTTTATCAGGCCCGCCCAACCCCCTCACGGTTGGCGCCGGCGCTGAATCGGAGGTACCTCCATGGTGCACAGCATGACCGCCTTCGCCCGGGTAGAACGGGCAGGCACTCAGGGCACCCTGAGCTGGGAACTGCGCTCGGTCAACAGCCGCTACCTGGAGCCGCACCTGCGTTTGCCGGAAGCCTTTCGCGACCTTGAAGGCGCGGTCCGCGAAGCCCTGCGCCAGGGCCTGTCCCGCGGCAAGGTCGAGTGCACCTTGCGCTTCATCGAGGAAACCGCCGGCAAACCGCTGCAGGTCGATCGCGAGCGCGCCGCGCAACTGGTCGCCGCCGCCGAATCCGTCGCCAGCCTGATCAAGCAGCCGGCCGCGCTCAACCCGCTGGAAGTCCTGGCCTGGCCGGGTGTACTGGTGGCCGACGCCACTGACCCGCAAGCCTTGAACAGTGACGCCCTGGCCCTGTTCAACCAGGGCTTGAAGGAACTGAAGAATGGCCGCGAACGGGAAGGCGCCGAACTGGCCAGGCTGATCGACGAACGCCTGTCCTCCATCGAGGAAGACGTGGCGACCCTGCGTGAACTGGTCCCGCAGATGCTCGCGACCCAGCGCCAGAAGATCCTCGACCGCTTCGCCGACATGCAGGCTGAGCTGGATCCGACCCGTCTCGAACAGGAGATGGTGCTGCTGGCACAGAAAAGCGACGTCGCCGAAGAACTGGACCGCCTGAGCACCCACATCATTGAAGTACGTCGCGTGCTCAAGTCCGGCGGCGCGGCCGGGCGGCGCCTGGACTTCCTGATGCAGGAACTCAACCGCGAAGCCAACACACTGGGCTCCAAGGCCTTCGACCCGCGCAGCACCCAAGCTGCGGTCAACCTCAAGGTGTTGATCGAGCAGATGCGCGAACAAGTGCAGAACATTGAGTAAGGCAACTGACATGACCCACAGCACCGGCACCCTGTACATCATTTCCGCGCCGTCGGGCGCGGGCAAGAGCAGCCTGGTCAAGGCCCTGACCGACGCCAAACCGGAGATTCGCGTCTCGGTCTCCCACACCACCCGTGCCATGCGCCCCGGTGAGGTGGACGGCGTGAACTATCACTTCGTCTCCCGCGAGACGTTCGTGAAGATGGGTGAGCACGGGGACTTCCTGGAGCGCGCCGAAGTGTTCGGCAACCTCTACGGAACCTCGCAAAGCCACCTGCAGCAAACCCTGGACGCAGGCCACGACCTGATTCTGGAAATCGACTGGCAAGGCGCGGAACAAGTACGCAAGCTGATGCCCCAGGCCCGTTCGATCTTCATCCTGCCACCGTCCTTGCAAGCCCTGCACCAGCGCCTGACCAACCGTGGGCAGGACAGTGACGAGGTCATCGACGGGCGGATGCGCGAAGCCGTCAGCGAAATGAGCCACTACGTCGACTACGACTATCTGATCATCAACGACGATTTCGCCCACGCGCTGGGCGACCTGAAGGCGATTTTCCGCGCCAATCAGTTGCAACAGAAACGCCAGCAGCAGCGTTTCGGCAAATTGCTGGCTGAACTCCTGGGTTAAAACAGCACTTCCCAAAACCGCTGCAAGCGCTTTACATTGGCACTTGCAGCGCGTTGAAGGGCTTGGTTAAAAAATCAGCGCTTCCCTTAACGCTGGTGATTTTTTAAACTGTTGAGTCCGCTCGCCCATCCGGGCAGCGCGCATATTGCATTTGCTACGAGGAAGACCATGGCCCGCGTAACCGTTGAAGACTGCCTAGAACACGTGGATAACCGCTTTGAGCTGGTCATGCTCTCTACCAAGCGTGCCCGTCAACTGGCCACCGGCGGCAAAGAGCCGAAAGTAGCATGGGAAAACGACAAGCCTACCGTTGTCGCCCTGCGCGAAATCGCTGAAGGCCTGATCGACTACGCAGCCATCGCCGAAGCCGAAATCGTTGAAGATGAGCCGCTTTTCGCTGCTTTCGAGGACGAGTCCAACGAGGCCGTCTGAGCCTATGCCTGGTCGACGTAGCACGGCGCGGGATCACAGCTTACGGCAGGAGACATCATGCCGAGCATAGACGCCCTCGCCGATCGCTTATCGACCTATCTCGGCACGGACCAGGTCAATCTGGTCCGCCGAGCGTATTTCTACGCCGAACAAGCCCATGACGGTCAACGCCGTCGCAGCGGCGAGGCGTACGTCACGCACCCACTCGCGGTAGCGAACATTCTTGCCGACATGCACATGGACCATCAGAGCCTGATGGCCGCGATGCTGCATGACGTCATCGAAGACACCGGCATCGCCAAGGAAGCGCTCAGCGCGCAGTTCGGCGAAACCGTGGCCGAATTGGTGGATGGGGTCAGCAAACTGACCCAGATGAACTTCGAAACCAAGGCCGAAGCCCAAGCGGAAAACTTCCAGAAGATGGCCATGGCCATGGCCCGCGACATTCGCGTGATCCTGGTCAAGCTGGCCGACCGCCTGCACAACATGCGCACCCTGGAAGTACTTTCCGGCGAGAAGCGTCGGCGGATCGCCAAGGAAACCCTGGAGATCTACGCCCCCATCGCCAACCGCCTGGGCATGCATGCCATCCGCATCGAATTCGAAGACCTGGGCTTCAAGGCGATGCACCCGATGCGTTCCGCGCGGATCTACCAGGCGGTCAAGCGCGCCCGGGGCAACCGCAAGGAAATCGTCAACAAGATCGAGGAATCCCTCAGCCACTGCCTGGCCATCGACGGCATCCAGGGCGAGGTCAGCGGTCGCCAGAAGCACCTGTACGGCATCTACAAGAAGATGCGCGGGAAGCGTCGGGCCTTCAACGAGATCATGGACGTCTATGCGTTCCGCATCATCGTCGACAAGGTAGACACCTGCTATCGCGTACTCGGCGCTGTACATAATTTGTACAAGCCGCTGCCGGGACGCTTCAAGGACTACATCGCCATTCCCAAGGCCAACGGCTATCAGTCGCTGCATACCACGCTGTTCGGCATGCACGGAGTACCGATCGAGATCCAGATTCGTACCCGGGAAATGGAAGAAATGGCCAATAACGGCATCGCCGCCCACTGGCTGTACAAATCCAGTGGCGACGAACAGCCCAAAGGCACTCACGCCCGCGCCCGCCAATGGGTCAAGGGCGTGCTGGAAATGCAGCAACGCGCCGGCAACTCCCTGGAATTCATCGAGAGCGTGAAGATCGACCTGTTCCCGGACGAGGTCTACGTGTTCACGCCCAAAGGCCGGATCATGGAGCTGCCCAAAGGCTCCACCGCGGTGGACTTCGCCTACGCGGTACACACCGACGTCGGCAACAGCTGCATCGCCTGCCGGATCAATCGTCGCCTGGCGCCGCTGTCCGAACCCCTGCAAAGCGGTTCCACAGTGGAAATCGTCAGCGCCCCGGGCGCGCGCCCGAACCCGGCCTGGCTGAATTTCGTGGTCACCGGCAAGGCCCGCACCCATATCCGCCATGCTCTCAAGCTGCAGCGCCGCTCCGAGTCCATCAGCCTCGGCGAACGCTTGCTGAACAAGGTGCTCAACGGCTTCGACAGCTCCCTGGAAAAGGTCCCGGCCGAACGCATCCAGGCGATTCTCCAGGAATACCGCCTGGAACTGATCGAAGACCTGCTGGAAGACATCGGCCTGGGCAATCGCATGGCCTACGTTGTGGCGCGCCGCCTGCTGGGCGAAGGCGAACAGCTGCCAAGCCCGGAAGGCCCGCTGGCAATCCGCGGCACCGAAGGCCTGGTGCTGAGCTACGCCAAGTGCTGCACGCCGATCCCGGGCGACCCGATCGTCGGCCACCTGTCCGCCGGCAAGGGGATGGTGGTGCACCTGGACAACTGCCGCAATATCAGCGAAATCCGCCACAACCCGGAAAAGTGCATCCAGCTCTCCTGGGCCAAGGATGTCACCGGCGAATTCAACGTCGAACTGCGCGTAGAACTGGAACACCAACGCGGCCTGATCGCGCTGCTGGCCAGCAGCGTCAACGCCGCCGACGGCAACATCGAGAAAATCAGCATGGACGAACGCGATGGTCGCATCAGCGTGGTCCAACTGGTGGTCAGCGTGCACGACCGCGTACACCTGGCCCGCGTGATCAAGAAACTGCGCGCCCTGACCGGGGTCATCCGCATCACCCGCATGCGTGCGTAGCCCGTCCATTACAAGGAGTCATTCATGACCAAGACAGTTATCACCAGCGACAAGGCACCTGCTGCCATCGGCACCTACTCCCAGGCGATCAAGGCTGGCAACACCGTCTACATGTCCGGCCAGATCCCTCTGGACCCCAAGACCATGGAGCTGGTGGAAGGCTTCGAAGCCCAGACCGTCCAGGTGTTCGAAAACCTCAAGTCGGTAGCCGAGGCCGCTGGCGGTTCGTTCAAGGACATCGTCAAGCTGAACATCTTCCTCACCGACCTGAGCCACTTCGCCAAGGTCAACGAGATCATGGGCAAGTATTTCCAACAGCCTTACCCAGCCCGCGCCGCCATTGGCGTGGCCGCCCTGCCAAAGGGTGCACAGGTTGAAATGGATGCCATTCTGGTCATCGAGTAACACCCGCGGCGCAGCCCTCAAGGCTGCGCCGTTTTCGTTCTGAAAGGATTTCGTCATGCGCCAAGCGCTAGCTGTTTCGCTGCTCGCCGTACTGCTCGGCGGTTGTGCCAGCGACCCCGCCAAAAACGATGTGGGCGGCATCTGGATCAATCAGGTAGCGATCGACGCAGCCTCCAAGGGCGGCCCTTTGCGTGAAGCCCTCCAGGCCTACGGCCCGAACCTGGAATGGGAGCTCAATACCAAGGCTGGCCAGGCCCGCTACACCAACGGTTTCGAAACCGTCGAAGGCAAGATCATCGGCGACGGTTCCAGCACTGCAAAAGTCGAGTTCTATGGCAGCGCCGCCACCGACTTGAAGCGCAACGGCAAGCAACTGCTGCAAGTGGCCAACGACAATGAGCCCGAGCAGGTCTTCGACCGCCCCAAAGACCCCGCCCCCGAAGGCGCGCCGCTAGGCGCCAACTTCGAGCGCGCCTTGTACTCGGCGTACCTGGGTGGCAAGTGGAAGATCGTCAACGGACCGGGCCTGGGCAACGAAGTGCAGTTCCAGGCAAACGGCGCCGTCCAGGGCCTACCGGGCGCCGATCGCTACGCCTTGTGCCTGGCTGGCGACTGCGCCTCGATGAGCGGCGGCAACGATAGCATCTGGCTGCAGCTCAACGGCCAGGGCAACTCCTGGATCTTCGTGCGCAAGGATCAACAGCTGGAGATCTTCCAGGCGGTGAATACCGCCCTGGCGGATGAAGTGCCCTCGCTGACGCCGGGCAGCCAGCAGTGGTTGCTGGAAAAGCAGTAACTACCCTGTAGCCGCTGCCGCAGGCTGCGACAAGGTCCACCGGACCTTCGGCCTGTCGGCAGCGACGCCCTCGGGAAGCCGGTCGCAGCCTTCGACCGCGACCCCAAGCTGCTCGGGCAACTTAGCCCTGCGTCGTCAGAATCGCAGCATAACCTTCGCGATAACTCGGATAGCGCGGCACCCAGCCCAGCGCCCTGGCCCGGGCATTGCTGCAACGCTTGCTGCCGGTACGACGCACGCTGGCATCGTCCGCCCATTCGGTGACGCCCAGGTAATCGCGCAGCCAGTCGACGACCTCCGCCAGAGGCGCGGGCGCATCGTCCACGCCGATATAGCAATCATCCAGCGCCGTGCCACTGCGGTCCGCCTTGATCAGGAACGCCAGCAGGCCCGCGGCATCGTCCGCGTGAATACGGTTGCCGTACAACGGCGGCTCGATCGCCACGCGATAACCCCGGCGCACCTGGGTCAGCAGCCACTCGCGACCCGGGCCATAGATGCCGGTCAAGCGCACCACAGTGGCGGGAATACCGCTGCCCAGAGCCACCTGCTCGGCTTCCAGCATCATGCGTCCGGAGTAGGCCTGGGCCTCGGCCACGGAAGTCTCGTCCACCCACTCACCGTCCTTCTGCTCATAAACGCTGCTGCTGGAGACAAACAGCAAACGCTTGGGCGCCTGGCCGCGCTGCTTGAGCCAGCCCAGTACATGCTGCAGACCATCGACATAAGCCGCGCGATATCCGGCTTCGTCATGCTCGGTGGCCGCCGCGCAATACACCAGATAGTCCGGCGACTTCTGCGGCCATTGCCCGGGGCATTGCTCGCTGAACAGGTCACCTGCAATGCCCACCACCCCCTGTGGCAAGCGCGATACGTTGCGACGCAGGCCGTAAACCTGCCATTGCTCGGCCAGCAGTTGAGTCGCCAGGCGACTCCCGACATCACCGCAACCGGCGATCAATACAGAGGGGGAGGACATCAGAAAACTCCTTTGGGAAAGGTCAAGACTAGCCCTCGCACTGGACGAACGGCTAGCAATCAAGGAAAAAAAGATACTCTATTACTTCTGTTAACAAGAATTACTTGCAATAATAACCGCCCATTTTGTTCTCGGCCCTGCGAGGCCTAGAAGGACATTTCACCCTTTTCTCCTCTCAGGTCCGGCCAGCATGACAAGCAACCAACTCTCCGTCTCGCCAACCAAACGCCCAAGCCCGCTGCGCGCCATGAGCGCGGTTGCAGCGCTGTTGTGCAGCCTGCTGCTGGCACCGACCGCAGCCTTTGCCGACCAGCACGCCCCAGCCACCGCCGCAGCCCCTGCCGCGACCGCTCCAGCCGCTGAACATACGGCCACCGACCCGACCGCTCCAGCCGCAGCCCCAGTGGCCGGCGAGCCAGTCCAGGCCGAAGGCCAGCCCGCTATCGGCGAAGACGCTCCTGAAGTCCTGGAGGCCGACAACACCCTGGGCATGGCCCATGACCTGTCGCCGTGGGGCATGTACCAGAACGCCGACATCATCGTGAAACTGGTGATGATCGGCCTGGCCATCGCCTCGATCATCACCTGGACCATCTGGATCGCCAAAGGCTTCGAGCTGATGGGTGCCAAGCGCCGCCTGCGCAGTGAAATCGCCGCACTGAAAAAGGCCACCACCCTCAAGGAAGCCAGCGCCACCGCCACCAAGGAGGGCACCCTGGCCAACCTGCTGGTGCACGATGCCCTGGAAGAGATGCGCCTCTCGGCCAACAGCCGCGAGAAGGAAGGCATCAAGGAGCGCGTCAGCTTCCGCCTGGAGCGCCTGGTGGCTGCCTGCGGCCGCAACATGAGCAGCGGCACCGGCGTGCTGGCTACCATCGGTTCCACCGCGCCGTTCGTCGGCCTGTTCGGCACCGTGTGGGGCATCATGAACAGCTTCATCGGCATCGCCAAAACCCAGACCACCAACCTTGCCGTGGTTGCCCCGGGTATCGCCGAAGCCCTGCTGGCCACCGCCCTGGGCCTGGTTGCCGCGATTCCCGCGGTGGTGATCTACAACGTCTTCGCTCGCTCCATCACCGGCTACAAGGCCCAGGTCACCGACGCCTCGGCCGAGGTCCTGCTGCTGGTCAGCCGCGACCTGGATCACCAGCCGAACGAGCGCTCCGCACAACCGCACATGGTGAAAGTGGGGTAATCAGCCATGGGCTTGCATTTGAAAGAAGGCGCAGGCGACGACCTGGCCGAAAACCACGAGATCAACGTCACGCCGTTCATCGACGTGATGCTGGTGCTGCTGATCATCTTCATGGTGGCCGCACCGCTGGCCACCGTGGACATCAAGGTCGACCTGCCCGCCTCCAGCGCCAAACCGGCGCCGCGGCCGGAAAAACCGGTGTTCCTCAGCGTCAAGGCCGACAAGCGCCTGTTCCTCGGCGAAGACGAAGTCAAGGCTGAAACCCTTGGCGCCATCCTCGAGGCCCGGACCCAGGGCAAGAAAGACACGACCATCTTCTTCCAGGCCGACAAAGGTGTGGATTACGGCGACCTGATGAGTGTGATGGACACCCTGCGGGCGGCCGGCTACCTGAAAGTCGGCCTGGTCGGACTTGAGACGGCAGCCAAGAAATGATCACGACGCGCCAAAGACTGACGCGTTACAGCGGTAGCCTGGCGGTGGTGTTGGGCGTCCATGGGTTGGCGATCCTGCTCGCCCTCAACTGGTCCAAGCCACAGCCCATGCCCATCCCCCCCCAAGCCATGGTGGTGGAATTGGCACCTGCCCCTGTGCCGCCTCCACCGGCGCCGCCGAAAGTGGTGACCCCACCACAACCGCCGGCCCCCGTGGAAGAACTGCCGTTGCCGAAACTGGCCGAAGCGCCGAAGCCGACCATCTCGGTACCCAAGCCGGTGAAGCAGAAGCCCAAGCCGCAACCGCCAAAGCCGGTGGTCAAGCCTGAGCCGCCCAAGGAAAAGCCTTCCGAGGAAAAGCCCAGCGACGCCCCGGTCACACCGGCTCCGTCCAAGCAGCCCGCTCCTGCGACCCCTGGCCCGTCACCGGCCCAGGCCGCCGCCAAGGCTAACTGGCAGGGGGAATTGCAGGCGCACCTGGCCAAGTACAAGCGCTATCCGAGCGAGGCTCAGCGTCGAGGCAAGGAAGGCACCAACTCCCTGCGCTTCGTCGTCGATGCCGAAGGCAAGGTGCTGTCCTATGAGCTGGTAGGCAGATCGGGCAATGCCGATCTGGACCGGGCCACCCTGGACATGATCCGTCGTGCCCAGCCGCTGCCCAAGCCACCGGCAGACATGCTCAACAACGGCAGCGTGGAAATCACCGCCTCGTACAACTACGAGATCGACCGCAGCCGCGGCCGCCGCTGATCCACCGCAAGGGCACCTTCAAGGTGCCCTTCGCGTTTGTGCCGCCTGAAGCAGGCATTGGCGGGTGTCGCATTCCACCCTCGGTCTGATAACGTGCGTCTATCGATTGCAGCCGTTATGCTTGGCCGCAACCTCACGGACGCCCGCTATGACTCTTACAGAATTGCGCTACATCGTTACCCTCGCCCAAGAGCAGCACTTCGGCCATGCCGCCGAGCGCTGCCATGTCAGCCAGCCCACCCTGTCGGTCGGCGTGAAAAAGCTTGAAGACGAACTCGGCGTGCTGATTTTCGAGCGCAGCAAGAGCGCCGTGCGCCTGACCCCGGTGGGCGAGACCATCGTCGCCCAGGCGCAAAAGGTCCTGGAGCAGGCCCAGGGTATCCGTGAGCTGGCCCAGGCCGGCAAGAACCAGCTGACCGCACCGCTCAAGGTCGGGGCGATCTACACCGTCGGCCCCTACCTGTTCCCGCACCTGATTCCCCAGCTGCACCGGGTCGCCCCGCAGATGCCGCTGTATATAGAAGAGAACTTCACCCACGTACTGCGCGACAAACTGCGCAACGGCGAGCTGGACGCGATCATCATCGCCCTGCCGTTCAACGAGGCCGATGTCCTGACCCTGCCGCTGTACGACGAACCCTTCTATGTGCTGATGCCCAGCGGCCACCCCTGGACCAAGAAGGAAACCATCGACGCCAACCTGCTCAACGACAAGAGCCTGTTGCTGCTGGGCGAAGGCCACTGCTTCCGCGACCAGGTCCTGGAGGCCTGCCCAACCCTGACCAAGGGCAACGACGGCGCCAAGCACACCACCGTGGAATCCAGTTCCCTGGAAACCATCCGCCACATGGTCGCCTCCGGCCTGGGCATCTCCATCCTGCCGCTGTCGGCCGTGGACAGCCATCACTACGCCCCCGGGGTGATCGAAGTCCGCCCCCTGACCCCGCCCGTGCCGTTCCGCACCGTGGCCATCGCCTGGCGCGC
Source organism: Pseudomonas sp. GW821-FHT07F01 (assembly GCF_059418825.1). Lineage (NCBI taxonomy): Bacteria > Pseudomonadati > Pseudomonadota > Gammaproteobacteria > Pseudomonadales > Pseudomonadaceae > Pseudomonas > Pseudomonas sp. GW821-FHT07F01. The sequence goes on along the minus strand of NZ_JBWKQO010000003.1, from coordinate 306,378 downwards.
CAGCTTCCCGCGGCCCAAGGCCATCGAGATCCTCGCCGACTCGATCCGCCTGTGCTCGGTGGCCAAGCCGCCCGCCGCGAGTTAAGCGCTCGCAATGACTGAGCTGTCGAAAGTGCCGGTCACGGCACTCAAGGGCGTCGGCGAAGCCATGGCCGAGAAGCTGGCCAAGGTCGGCCTGGAAAACCTTCAGGACGTGCTGTTCCACCTGCCCCTGCGCTACCAGGACCGCACCCGCGTGGTGCCGATCGGCGCCCTGCGCCCTGGCCAGGATGCTGTGATCGAAGGCACCGTCAGTGGCGCCGATGTGGTCATGGGCAAGCGCCGCAGCCTGCTGGTGCGCCTGCAGGACGGTACCGGCGGCCTGAGCCTGCGCTTCTACCATTTCAGCAATGCGCAGAAGGACGGCCTGAAGCGCGGCACCCGTGTGCGCTGCTATGGCGAAGCCCGGCCCGGCGCCTCGGGCCTGGAGATCTACCACCCGGAATACCGTGCCATCAGTGGCGACGAGCCGCCGCCGGTGGACCAGACCCTGACACCGATCTACCCCCTGACCGAAGGCCTGACCCAGCAGCGCCTGCGCCTGCTGTGCCAACAGAGCCTGGCCCTGCTGGGCCCGCGCAGCCTGCCCGACTGGCTGCCGGAAGAGCTGGCCCGGGACTATCAGTTGGCGCCCCTGGACGATGCGATCCGCTACCTGCATCACCCGCCGGCGGACGCCGATGTCGACGAACTGGCCCTGGGGCACCACTGGGCCCAGCACCGCCTGGCGTTCGAGGAATTGCTGACCCACCAGCTGTCCCAGCAGCGTCTGCGCGACAGCCTGCGCTCACAGCGCGCCCCGGTGCTGCCATTGGCCAGGAAACTGCCGGTCAAGTACCTGAAGAACCTGGGCTTCGCTCCCACCGGCGCGCAACAGCGCGTGGGCAACGAGATCGCCTACGACCTGAGCCAGCCCGAACCCATGCTGCGGCTGATCCAGGGCGACGTGGGCGCCGGCAAGACCGTGGTCGCCGCCCTGGCCGCCCTGCAGGCACTGGAGGCCGGCTACCAGGTGGCACTGATGGCGCCGACGGAAATCCTCGCCGAGCAGCACTTCATCACCTTCAAGCGCTGGCTCGAGCCCCTGGGCCTGGAAGTCGCCTGGCTGGCAGGCAAGCTCAAGGGCAAGGCCCGCAGCGCAGCCCTGGAACAGATTGCCGGTGGCGCACCGATGGTGGTGGGCACCCACGCGCTGTTCCAGGACGAAGTGCAGTTCAAGAACCTGGCCCTGGTGATCATCGACGAACAGCACCGCTTCGGCGTGCAGCAGCGCCTGGCCCTGCGCCAGAAAGGCGTGGGCGGCCGCCTGTGCCCGCACCAGTTGATCATGACCGCCACGCCGATCCCGCGAACGCTGGCCATGAGCGCCTACGCCGACCTGGACACCTCGATCCTCGACGAACTGCCTCCCGGTCGCACCCCGGTGAACACCGTGCTGGTGACCGACAGCCGGCGCATCGAAGTCATCGAGCGGGTACGCGCCGCCTGCGCGGAAGGGCGCCAGGCCTACTGGGTCTGCACCCTGATCGAAGAGTCCGAGGAACTGACCTGCCAGGCCGCGGAAACCACCTTCGAAGACCTTTCCAGCGCCCTCGGCGAATTGCGCGTAGGGCTGATCCACGGCCGCATGAAGGCCCCCGAGAAAGCCGCGGTGATGGCCGAGTTCAAGGCCGGCAACCTGCAACTGCTGGTGGCCACCACGGTGATCGAGGTCGGGGTCGACGTACCCAATGCCAGCCTGATGATCATCGAAAACCCCGAACGCCTGGGCCTGGCCCAGTTGCACCAGCTGCGCGGCCGGGTCGGGCGCGGCAGCGCCGCCAGCCACTGCGTGCTGCTCTACCACCCACCGCTTTCACAGATCGGTCGCCAGCGCCTGGGCATCATGCGTGAAACCAACGACGGTTTCGTCATCGCCGAAAAGGACCTGGAGCTGCGCGGCCCCGGGGAAATGCTCGGCACCCGGCAGACCGGCCTCCTGCAATTCAAGGTCGCCGACCTGATGCGCGACGCCGACCTGCTGCCGGCGGTACGCGATGCCGCCCAGGCCCTGCTGGAGCGCTGGCCGGACCATGTCAGCCCGTTGCTGGAGCGCTGGCTGCGCCACGGACAGCAATACGGCCAAGTGTGAACCAACACTCAGTTAGTGAACCCTCGCCATAACCAAGCTGGTTATACTCGTCAAATTGTAGAAAAACGGATACCAGACCATGACAGAAGTTGCCCTCGACATTGCAACCCCACACGCTCCGTCTGTTATCCGGTTGCTGCTCGGCAAGCTGGCCATCAGCTACAACGAAGTGATCGACCAGCCGGGCCTGCCGGCTGCGCGCAAGGTCCAGGCGGTACTGCTGGACGACGCCGTCGGCGCGCTGATGGTGCTGTTCCCGCAGAGCCAGTTACTGGACCTCAACCGCCTGGCCGAACTCACCGGCCGCCGCCTGACCGCCGTTTCCACCGAACGCCTGGAGCGCATGCTCGGCAAGCACAGCCTGAGCCTGCTGCCCGGCCTGCCGGCGCTCACCAGCTCACCGTGCCTGTACGAAGAAAGCCTGCTGCGCGAGCCCTGCCTGCTGATCAACTCCGGCGAGCCCGGGGTACTGCTGGAGATCACCAGCGAAGCCTTCAAGAGCATGCTCAGCAAAGCCAGCGCCGGCAACTTCGGCGAGCCCCTGAGCAGCATTCGCCCCAACCTCGACCGCCCGGACGATGACCGCGAGGAGATCTCCCAGGCGATGCAGGCCTTCACCGCGCGGCGCATCCAGCAGCGCCTGGAAGCCACCATCGAGATCCCGCCCCTGGCGGAAACCGCACAGAAGATCATCAAGCTGCGGGTCGACCCCAACGCCACCATCGACGACATCACCGGTGTGGTGGAAACCGACCCGGCCCTGGCCGCCCAGGTGGTCAGCTGGGCCGCCTCGCCCTACTACGCCTCGCCCGGCAAGATCCGCTCGGTGGAAGACGCCATCGTCCGCGTGCTGGGCTTCGACCTGGTGATCAACCTGGCACTGGGCCTGGCCCTGGGCAAGACCCTGAGCCTGCCCAAGGACCAGCCGCAGCACGCCACGCCTTACTGGCAGCAGTCGATCTACACCGCCGCGGTGATCGAGGGCCTGACCCGCGCCATGCCCCGTGCCCAGCGCCCGGAAGCCGGCCTGACCTACCTGGCCGGCCTGCTGCACAACTTCGGCTACCTGCTGCTGGCCCACGTGTTCCCGCCGCACTTCTCGCTGATCTGCCGGCATTTGGAGGTCAACCCGCACCTGTGCCACAGCTATGTCGAACAGCACCTGCTGGGTATCAGCCGCGAACAGATCGGCGCCTGGCTGATGCGCTACTGGGACATGCCGGAAGAGCTGTGCACCGCCCTGCGCTTCCAGCACGACCCGAGCTACGACGGCGCCTATGCCGAGTACCCGAACCTGGTGTGCCTGGCCGTGCGCCTGCTGCGCAGCCGGGGCATCGGCTCCGGGCCCCACGAGGATATCCCCGACGCCCTGCTGGAACGCCTGGGCCTGACCCGGGACAAGGCGGACGACGTGGTGAGCAAGGTGCTGGAAGCCGAAGTACTGCTGCGGGAACTGGCTTCGCAGTTCAGCCAGGCCTGAGCCCATTCGCCGGCCAGCCCGCTCCTGCAGGAGGCGGCTTGCCGGCGAAGTTTCCCGGTCAAGCCTTGGGCTTGGCCTTTTTCGGTTTCAGGTACTTGGTCAGCCCCTGGAACCAGATCACCAGGGCCGGGTTGCCCTTGATCTGGATCGACTTGTCCTGAATACCGGTCATGAATGCCAACTGCTTGTTCTTCGCCTGCAGGGTGGCGAAGCCGTAGGCGGCATCCTTGAAGGCGATGGCGAATGCCGGCTCGGGATAGAACCCCGAACGGCTGGTGACGCGCTGGTCCTTGACGAAAAAATGCCGAGCAACCTTGCCGTCGAGCGTCTGCAGCTGGAACACCAGCTCCTTGTCACCCAACTGTTGCTGGAAAGCAGGATTGTTGCGGCTGGCTTTGCCCATCAACAGGCCAAGCACCCAGAGAAGAAAACGGAATTTCATGCACGGCGCCTCAGTGGAATTATTGGATGGCCGGCGCAGTTTAACCTGTAACTCGAAGAGCGCCAGCCGATCTGTTCGATTGCTCGGAGATCGGCTGGCGTTCAACGCTTATCGCGACATCTTGTCAGACAATCGCCAACTCAGACGTTAGGGCAAGGCACCGGTGCCCAGTCACCCAGGTCCGGGTTCTTGCACATGCTGTTGACCTGGGTCTGGCCGGTGGTCGCGACCTTGTTGCTCTCGGCCTGCTTGATCTTGGCATCCTGGATCGACCTCTCGGTGCTCACCGCTTCCTGAGGCACGGTCGGCAGCTTGGGCTGCTTGACCTTCTGTGGCTGTTTTCTCTTGCCACCGGTGGTCACCGTGGTGGTATCGGCGGTGGCGACTTTCACCACGTCGGTACGCTGCACGCCCACTTGCTGCAGATCCTGCTCGTAGGCCTGGTTGTACTTGCTCAGGTCTTCGCTGGCACGGCCGTTCACCGCGGTGATCAGGTCGTTGGACTCCTTCAGGCCGCTGACGATTTCCGCCAGGCGCTTGCGCCCTTCCACGTCATTGATGGTGTTGGCCTTGCGGGAGCTGATCAGGCTGTCGAAGGCGCGCTGGTAGCAGGTCTGGGAAGCGCGGGCATAGGCCGTGCTGCGGTCGATGTCGGCCGCGCTCTTGTTGACGTCGGCAGCGTAGGAAGCGATGCGCTGGTTGTCGTCGGCGATCTGCTTCTGGCGCTCGGTGTAGTAACCGGCTGCGCCACCGGCCAGGGCACCGCCTGCGGCACCGATGGCGGCGTTGCGGCCACGGTGGTCGCCGTCACCGGTCAGGGCACCGAGCAAAGCGCCGCCGGCAGCGCCCAGGGCAGCACCGGTGACCACCGACTTGGTCATGTCCGAATCCGTGGCGCGCAGGTGCTGCACCGGCTCGTAGCAGCTCGGGTAGTACTCGACCTTGGTGGTCGAGGCGACCTTGGACACCGGAGAGGTCGCGCAACCGGTCAATACGGTGCTGAACCCGGCGGCAACCAACAGCAGGTGACGCTTGGACGTTGAAGCAAATGGGTTGCGGGAAAAAAGCATGTTCGTGATCTCGATTAAGTTTGACCAACTCGGCGCGACGCAATGTCGTCCGAGATCCTCCAGGCTCGACAGACAGCGGCCGGTCATGACTTCTGACCGGTCGATGCGAGCAGTTCCTTCAAAATCGTCGCCGGGTCGGCTCGCCGTTGCTGGCGATAATTCCCGACATGGCGAACGAATAACGTAGCGCGCGTCACCAGGCTCTTGCCGAGCACCGGCTTGCGATTGAGCTCTTCCTTGATTCGTTGAAATTGCGCCTGGATCACCGCGTCGGTGTAACGGGTGCCCGTGGCCAGGTTGTCGATGTAGATCGCCACCGCCCCGTCCAGCGCGCTGCGGCCGTTGTCGATGGCTTCGGCGAACAGCTTGGCGCTGGGCTGGTCCTTGGCATCGATGGCCTGCTGCTGGCTCTTCTTCAGGTTGGTCAGGCGGATGTTGTAGTTGTTGATGGTCTCGGCCACCAGGGCCGACGACTGGATCAGGTTGCCGGCCGCTTCCTCGCGCTGCTGGGCGATCAGCGAGACGTTGCGCTTGAGCTCTTCGTTGACCAGCCCCAGCTCCGCCTGCAGGCGCGGGTCGACGCTGGCGGCGATGATGGCGTCCAGGCGCTTGGTGGGGTCCTGGGCGTCGTCGATGGCATCGGTCAGGGACGCCAGGCGGCCTTCCTTCTGCCACTGGGCGAACAGCTCCTTGTAGCGCGAACGGGGCGCCGACAGCGCGCCGATGGCCACCCGGAAACCGGTGGTTTCGTTGCTCTGCTCAGTGCCGTCGGCGCCAAACAGCGGGTACTCGCGGCGCATCCCGGTGAACAGCGTGCCTTCGCCTTCCAGGTAGTTGCCGCCCTTGACCACGAAACCGCCGTAGGTGCCCTGGCGGCGCCCGGCGCGCACCAGCTGGAAGGACTCCTGGACCATCTCGGCGGCGTTGCCGATCACGTCGAACATGCCGATGGGGTTGGGCAGCTTGGTGCCGATGGGCATCAGGCGCGCGGCCTGGCCGGTGCCGCCGGCCACCTGGTTGAACACCGCCCAGTCCGCCAGCGGGCCGTCGTCTTCGCTGCCCTCCACGCGCCGCGGGAACAGGCGGCCTTCCAGCTCCTGGCGGCTGACCGCCTGGCCGCCGCGGGCGGCGTATTCCCACTCCACCTCGGTGGGCAGGCGCACAAAGCCCAGGCCACCGTCTTCCGAGGAACTGCCACGGCCGCTGACCGGCAGCAGGTCGCGGTGGTTCTTCATCAGCCAGGCGCTGTACACCGCGGCAAAGCGCTCGGCCTCGAAGCGCGACAGCTTGACCTTGGGCAGGCGCCCCTGCAGGCCATCCGGCGCCTCACAGGCCGGGGCCGGATCACCGCTGGCCAGGGACTGGGCCTGGGCCATGACCTGAGCGTACTGGCGGGCAGTGACCTCGTACTTGCCGATGAAATACAGCATTGGCTTGAGGGGCACCCCGGCGCCACTTTTCGGCAGCGCCGGGCCAATGGTCTTGCCCCAGGCGCCAGGCAGGTCCTTGAGGGTGAACTGGCCGTTGATGTAGTCCCGGCGATAGCCGGAAATGAACGACTGCTGGTAACCGCTCTCACCCTCGCTGAAGGGGTAGCCGAGGTTCACCTCACGGTCGTCCAGGGTGCCCTGGGCCAGCACGTAGACGTAGCGGAACACCATCTCGCCGTCGCAGGGCAGCGGCAGGCTGACGTCGTCCGGCAACGGCTTGGGGTTGTCCATCTTGTTCGCCGGTTCTTCGGCCCACACGGCCCCGGCCAGGGTCATGGCCAGCACGGTGCTGATCAACTTATACATCGCGAATTCCTTCACAGGCTTCTATGCGCGACACCCGCCAGCCGCCCAGCGCGGCGGCCAGGGTACTGACGCCCAGCGTCGCCAACAGGGCCAGCCCGTAATGGGCCGGCAGCAGGTGGCTGGCGTATTCGCCGGGCGCCTGCATGAACAAATGATTCAGCCCGGCCTGGGCCAGGCCATACAGGGCGCCGCTCAACAGCGCGGCAAAACCGGCGCTGTACAGCGCCTGGGCCACCACGAACAGCAGCAGCGCACCGGTGGAAAACCCGAGCAGGCGCAACACCGACAGCTCCCGGCGCTTGCGCTCCACCGCCGCCAGGGCCCCGGCGAAGATCGCCGCGAAGGCACCCGCCAGGGCCAGCCCGGCGATCACCCAGAAGACGATGGCCAGGTTGCGGCTCAAGGACTGCACCTGGGCTATGGTCTGGGCCTGGGTCGACACCAGCAGGCCGCGCTCGGCGAAATACAGACGCAATGGCTCGACATCCCCCAGGTCGCGGGCATACAGGCGAAACGCCGGGTAAACCCGCTGCCCGGCAGTTGCCTGGGCATCGCCGAGCCAGCCCAGGGCCGCCACAGCGCGTCCGTCGCGGTAATCCTCGGCGGCTTCCAGCAGCGCCAGCGGGGCGAACAGCGCGTCCCGGGCAAAGGCCTCCAGCGGCAGAACGCCCTCCACCTGGACCCGGGTCCGCTGTACCTCGCTGCGCCCCGCCACCTGCCGGCCAAAGGTCGCCTGCAACCAGTCCCCCGGCTGCACCCCAAGCTTCTCGGCGGCGGTGCGGCTGAGCAGCACGCCACTCATGCCCCGGGGCGCCGGCAAGCGCCCGAGCAAGGGGTCGCCGGCCGCGGTGGGGAGCATTTCCACGGTCAGGCCGATATCCCCCGTGCCCCGGGACAGGTCCGCGGTGGCGGCGATCTGCCGGGTACGCGGCAAGGCAAAGGCCACGTCCGGACGCTGCCCCAACTGGGCGATGAAGTCGGCGCTGAAGCGCCCGCCGCCCAGGGGAATGATCTCGCGCACCGCCGGGTCCTTTTCCAGGCGCTCGGTGAGGCTGCTCACCAGCCCGAACTTGAGCCCGAACAGCACCAGCAAGGGGGCGATCACCGCCACCAGGGCCAGCACCGAACAGGCCGACAGCCAGCTGTCGGCCCGGTAGTCCTGCCAGGCCAGTGCCGCGGTCAGGGAGGCGCGCATCAGCAGGCCTCCCCAAGCGTGGCAGTGACTCCGCCATCGGCGTCGCGCTGGCAGGCGATGCGGCGCACCTGCAAGCCGTTGGCCCGGGCCAGGGGTTCGTCGTGGGTGGCGATCACACAGCACACCCCCTGGTCCCGCGACTGCTGCACCAGCAGTTGCATCACCCGCTGAGCGTTCAAGGGGTCCAGGGCCGCTGTCGGCTCGTCCGCCAGCAATACCTGAGGGTTGTGGGCCAGGGCCCGGGCGCAGCTGACCCGCTGGCGCTGGCCCACCGACAGCGCGGCGGGTTTCTTGTGCAGCTGGTCGGCGATCTCCAGGCGCTCGGCCAGGCGCCGGGGAATGCCCTCGTCCGCCAGCCCCAGCAACTGCCGGGGCAGGCTGATATTCGCGCGCACGTCGAGAAAGCCCAGCAGGCCGCCGGTCTGCAGCACATAACCCAGGTGCCGGCTGCGCAACTGCGCCAGCGCGCTGTGGCCGTCGCCGCGCCAGATCCCGGCAATGTCGATGGCATCCCTGGCCGGGGAGAACTCGAAGCGCGCCGCCGAATCCGGGGCCAGCACCAGCGCCAGCAGGTCCAGCAGCGTGCTCTTGCCGCAACCGCTGGGGCCGACCACCGCCAGTTGATCACCGGCACGCAGTTGCAGCCTGGGGATCACCAGGCTGTAGCGTTGGCGACCCTCGCCGCGGCTCTTGTGCACCTGCGCCAGATTGAGCATCACGGCAGGGTCGACAACGGAACGCGGTACAGGGCATCACCCGGCTCGGCATCACCGAAGCGCACCCAGTTGGCCAGATCGTTATGGAAGGTTTCGTAGAGGCGGATCTTCGAATCCAGCTCGTCGATGAAGTCTTCCTGCTCGGCCACGCTCAGGGACAGCCACAGGTCCTGGGTCATGTTCAGCGACTTGCTGCGGTACGGCAGGCCTTCCAGGTACTCCCCCAGCACGCCGCCGTCGGCCAGGTTGCCGCCCTTGCGCAGGGCCGACGGGTCGCGGCTCATGTAGGCACTGGCGCTGGCGATTTCCTGGAAGAAATCCTTGGGCGAGGTCTGGGTCTTGCGCGCCGCGTCGACGATCAGTTTCAGCGACTGCTGCAAGTCGTTGAGTTGCAGCTTGGTGAGCATCACACAGACCTGGAACGCCGGCAGCGCCGGGTTGGTCAGGTCGCGGTCGGCGGTCCAGGCGCTGACCAGCTGGGGCGCCTGGCTGGCGGACTTGCGGCCGAGAAAATCCATGTGCATGGCGTAGCCGATGGCCGCCGACTTCTGCGCGATGCTCGGCGCCGCCGCCAGCACCGGGACTTCCTGGCTCTGGTTGCTGCGCACCTGATGCACCAGGTCGGCGAACACCGTGCCGATCTCGTCGACCCGCTCGCCAAACTTGCCCACATCGCCGCCGGGCACCGGAATGTACAGGTCGCCGATCTTCGGGTTGGCGTCGGCGGTCAGCACCCGGTACTGGGTTTCCGCCTGGGCGTGGTTCTTCTTGCCGGCATCGGTGCGCAGGTGCAAGGCGTAGATCTTGATCTGCTTGCCCAGGGCTGCCTGGCGCACTTCCGCCTCGTTCATCTGGGTGCGGCTGTAAGGGTCGTTCTTGCGCAGCGCCCCGGCATCGCTGACCAGCAGGATCAGGCGGCCGCCATAGCCCTTCCAGTCCATGCCCTCCACGGCCTGCATCACGCCGGCAAAGGCGTCTTCGTTGAACGAATGGCTGGAGACACTGGTGGCCTTGACCTGGCTCACCAGCTCCTGGAAGCGCTGGGGATCGCGACCCTGGTCCAGGGTCACCAGGGTCTTGGTCACGTACTCCAGGCCCGGGGTCTTGCTGGTGTTGTTGCGAAAGCCCACCAGGCCGAAGCTGACGCTGTCCAGCTCGCCGCGCTGGGCGATCTTGCTTTGCAGCTCGTGCACCACATCGCGCACCTGGTCGATGTAGGGCTGCATCGACACCGAGGTGTCCACCACCAGCACCACCGCAGTGCGGAAGGCATCGCCGGCCGCCGGAGGAGTATTGGCCGGCAGGCGCTTGCCGCTACTGTCACTGATGCTCTGCGGGCTGTTGCCCGGGTCGATGGAAGCCACATTGAGCAACTGCACCGGCTGGCCGTTGTCGTCGAAACTCTCCTTGGAATCGAAGATCGGCAGCAGGTAGAACTGGTCCTGTGGCACCGCGCTGGCGTTGGGTTCCAGGGCCAGCACCTGCTGTTCGTCCTGGGGATTCTTCTGTGCCTTGAGCAGCAGGTTCTTGGCCGCCGCAGGGTCCGCCAACAAACGCTCCAGCTCGCTGGCCTGACGCACGAACATCACCGGTGCACGACCGGAACGCTCGGTGAATTTCAGCACCAGGCTCTGCTTCCAGTCGCTGACCTGTTCGGCCGGCAACCAGCCGGCGCTGCGACCGTCACTGGCGGCCCCCAGGCGCAGCCAGGAGCGGCCGTCGAGGTTCTTGCGCTGATACACGTAGAGCACCGAGAACGCCGGCACCGCCTGGCCCGGCGCAGCCCCAGGCTCGCTGGAGAAACTCGCCCCTGGCTTGCTCAGCACCCGCTGGAACAGGGTTTTCTTGCCCGGCATCAGCAGCGGTCGCTGGCCGCCGTCGACATCCGCGGCCACCGGCTGACTGGCCGGGGGCGCCACCACCGCAGGCGTGGTGCCGGCTGTCGAGGCGGTCTTGGGTTCTGGCGCCGGGCTGTCGCCCGACAGCCACCAGTAACCGGCGCCCGCCACTGCCAGGGCCACCGCCACGGCGACCCCGGCCAGGGCCAGCACTGGGCCGCGCCGCTGTTCGGAAGGCCCGCTGCCGGCTGGCGGCAGATTGGCCGTGCGCGGCGGCGCGGGCGGCTCCTCGGGCGGCTCGCGGCGCGGCGCCGGTCGGGGCGCCTGCTGCGGGATCTCGATGGACACCGGGGTCAGCCCGGCCAGGTCGTTGCCCTGAGGTACAGGCTGCGACGCAGCCTGGGGTGGCAGCGGCAAGGGCTGGATCAGCGTCGCTTCCACCTCGGCGGTGGCGGCCGGCAGGTTGTCCAGGGCCGCCAGCAAGGCGGCGGCATCCGGGTAGCGCTCGGCCGGGTCCTTGGCCAGCAGCTTGCGCAGGATGTGCTGGTAGCGACCGTGGTGCAGCGGCAGCTCCGGCAGCGGCTCGGTCAGGTGGGCCAGGGCCGTGGACAGCGCGTCGGTGCCGTTATAAGGCAGCTCGCCCACCAGGATTTCATACAGCACCACCCCCAGGGCATAGAGGTCGGCGCGGCCGTCGATGTCCTGGCCACGAGCCTGTTCGGGGCTCATGTAGCTCGGGGTGCCCACGGCAAAACCGGCCTGGGTGAACTGGGTGCGGTCGTCCAGGGACTTGGCGATGCCGAAGTCCGAGAGCACCGCGGTGCCGTCGGCGCGGAACAGGATGTTGGCCGGCTTCACATCGCGGTGTACCAGCCCCTGGGCATGGGCATAGCCCAGGGCCGAGGCGATCTGGCGGATATAGGTCAGGCCCTGCTCCGGGGTCAGCCCGGCGGCGATGCGCTCTTTCAGCGTGCCGTTGGGCAGGTACTCCATGGCCATGTAGTACAGCTCGCCGACATTGCCGATGTCGTGGATGGTCACGGTGTGCGGGTGCGACAGCCGCGCCAGGGTCTTGCCCTCGCGCAGGAAGCGCTCGCAGAAGCTCGGGTCGGCGGCCAGCGCCGCGGCCATCACCTTGAGTGCCACCTTGCGTTCCAGGGAACGCTGGGTCGCCAGGTACACGCTGGCCATGGCGCCTTCGCCAATTTCGCCCTGGATGTCAAAGCCGGGAATCAGAATGTCCATGGTCAGTGTCCTGCGGCCTTGATCACGATGGCGGTGATGTTGTCCGGAGCGCCCCGGGTCAGGCCCAGGTGGATCAGGCTGCGCACCACGTCATTGGGCTCGCTGTGGCTGAGCACGTCACGCAGCTCAAAGTCCTCGGCGGTCTTGTTCAGGCCGTCGCTGCACAGCAGGAAGGTGTCGCCGTCCTGCACCTGCAGGTCGACCTGGGACAGCTCCAGCTGGGCCTCGACGCCAATCGCCCGGGTCACGATGTTGGCCCGCGGGTGCACCCGCGCCTCGGCCTCGCTGAGCAGGCCGCTGTCCTGCAGGTCCTGGACGTAGCTGTGGTCCCGGGAAATGCCTTCCAGCTGTTCGTCCCGCAACCGGTACAGGCGGCTGTCGCCGGCCCACAGGCACACGGCCCGGGCCCCGCGTACCGCCAGCAGCACCACGGTGCTGCCCATCATGGTCACCCCACGGTTGGCGGTTTCCTCGCGCACCGCGGCGTTGACCGCGGCCAGGCCGTTGCGCAGCGCGGCGACATAGTCGTCCAGGCTGTCGGCGGCCGGAACCGCCCGCAGGCTGTCGACGATCAGGCTGCTGACATAGTCCCCGGCGGCGTGCCCGCCCATACCGTCGGCCACCAGCCACAGGCCGGTCTCCGGGGCTTCGAGCCAGGCGTCTTCATTGATTTTCCGCACCATGCCGACATGGCTGTAGCTGGCGGACTGGTAGGACAGTTGCGGCGCTGAACGCATTTAGACGGCACCCTCTTGTCCGAGCAAAAATTGCGCAAATTCACTGGCCGGCGGCAAGCCCTGGCAGCGCAACAGCATTGGGCTGATGTACTGCGAACCGCGCCCCCACCAGGCACTCGATCCCGCGCAGGCCTGGGCCGCGAGTACCGCGCCCCGGGCCTGTGGATCGCTGACGTAAAACCGCTGCAGGCCGGCGTAGTGGCTGCCTTCGATCCGGCTGGCCGGGCTTGGCGCGCCCAGGGCCTGCAAGCCCTCTTCCAGGGCTTCGAAACTGGCGCCCTCTTCCAGGGTCGCCAGCAACAGCTCTTCCACCTGTTCGAACCACTGCTCCGGGCCGCCGACCAACGAAGCCAGGTCAGCCTCGGGCTCCAGCAGTGCAGCCACGGTCAGGGGGAAATAGCGCCCCACCCGGTCGATGCTCGGCATCACCACCCCGACCGCCGCCTGGGGCCCGCAGACCCCGGGGGCCAGGGCGAAGCGCCACAACGGGCTGATCAGGTAGGCGTTCAGCCACTGCTCGCCCAGGGCGTTCTGGCTGGCCAGCAGCCCCGCCGCCAGCCAACTGTCCCAGGGGCCGATGAAACTCTGCGGCAGGCCACGGCTGACAAAATCGCCGCGGCTGGCCAACTTGCCGTACAGGCCCGGCGCCGTCATAGCCGCTCCGGCAGGCTGAAGCCACTGAGCACCCGGCTCTTGAACGGGTTGAAGGCGCTGCTGGCCCGCAGCTCGTAGGAAATGCTCGCACCGTCCACCCGTAGCCGCAGGTTGAAGCGGTCCGGCGAATTGGTGGCGGTCAGGTCCGACTGCTCCAGCAGGCGGAACCAGGCCCAGGGGCCATCCAGGGTGATCCCGGAACGCCCGGTGGCCGAAGGCGGCATGATCGACAGGCGCACCACGCCGATGCTCCCCGGGTTGGGCCATTGCATGGCCACCGGCCGGCTCGGGCCGTGGTCGTAGCTCAGTTGCTGGCCGTCCAGGTCGAGGAGGAACTGGCTGATATTGGCGTCCATCGCCACCGGCTTGAGTTCGAAACGCACGGCCGGCTGGGTACCGCCACTGGAGCGGAAGAAGGCGTCGCGAATGTTCGAAGCGCGCTGGAAGGTCTGCAGCACGCCAGGGGAAATCCCCAGCTTCTGCGCCGCGCCTGGCTGCCAGCTCCAGGTGGTGGTCGAGGTGTTGACGTAGGGCTGCAGGTACTTGCGGAAGTAGTTGTCCATCACCCCGCCGGTGCCGAAGAACTGGCCGAAGTCTTCCAGGGTCGCGTCCCGGGAGCTGCCCGGCGACATCGGGTAACGGCCGCTCAGGGACTGGCGATAGACGTTCACCACTTCGCTGACCCAGGCCGCGTTCAGCTGGTTGCGCACCCCGCCCATCATGGTGTTGGTGGTGGAGCCCACCACCGACTTGACCAGCCCCTGGACCACCGGAGGCTGGCGCTCGGCGGTCAGGCTGACCCGCGCCGCAGCGGCGCTGGCTTGGTTCTTGGCCTCGCCCAGCAGCGCGTCGCCGCTGGCCCCGACCATGGCGCTGACCTGCACGTACAGGGCGTTCATGTCCGCCAGCAGGCCGTCGATGGCCGCCGGCTCGCCCTCGCCCTTGCTCACCAGGCTGTTGAGTTCGGCGAAGTGCGCGCTCACCGGGTCTTCGCTGCTGGCCACGGCAGCCGGGTTGGCCGACTGTTCCTGGCCCAGCAGGTTACCCAGGCGTTGCTTGAGCTGGTCCACACCGCCCTCGACCTTCTGGCCCTGGGCCGCCAGCAGGCGTTCTTCCTGTTGCAGGTCGGTTTCCTTGGCCACGGCCACCAGCAGCTTCTTCAGCGGCGAAGTGGGCCCGGAAAGAATCCGCAGCACGTCGGCGGCCTGGGCCACGCTGGTGATCGGCACGAAGTCGATGTCCGCCAGCAAGGCGTCCCACTGGCGCAGGTAATCCTGGAAGTACAGGCGGCGCACGTCGGCGGCAAGGCTGGCGACGTTCTGCTGGTCGGCCTGATCGCGACCCAGCACCCACTGTTCTTCCGCCAGGGTGCCTGCCTGGTTGAGGCTGGCCAGGAGGAAGCCCTGGCGGTAGCCCTTGGCGGTGAACAGCCCGCTCAGGGGCTCGCTCAACGGCTTGCCGCTCTTGCGGGTGAACACCAGCGCGGCGTCACGGCCACCGGCCTCGCTGAGGCGAAAGTCCGGCACGCCGTCCGGCAGCTTGGCGCGCTTGACCCGGTCATACACCCGCTGGGCCACCGGCAGCTGCTGCAGCTGGCGGCGCAGGTCGTCGATCAGGCGCTGGTCCAGGCGTGCGTTGGGCGGATGCTTCTCGAACAGCGCCTGCAGGTGGCCGGTCAGGGCCTGGCGTTGCTCGGGCGGCAGGTCGCGGGCCAGGGTGTGATCCCAGTCCAGGGTGATCCAGGCCTTGATGAAGTCCGGGTCGTAGTGCTCGCTGTCCGCCAGCATCAGGTAGGCCTTGAGCCCCTCGTAGAGGAAGTCCGAGTTGCCGCCGCTGTGCAGTTGCTCTTCGATGCGGGTCATCAACCGTGGGGCGAACACCGCCACCAGCAGCTTGCGATAGACGCTGGCGGACTCGGCTTCGAGCATGTCGCCCTGGTACAGGCCCAGGCCTTCGGCCCAGCCCGGGGCGTCGCCGGCCAGGTGGCGGGTGGCGTTGAGCAGCGGCAGCACCGCCAGCACATCGCGCTGGGCCGGGCTGAGGTTCTGCACGTCCTGGCGCACCGGGCCGACGCGCTGGTCGACCTGGGCAATGTAGGCCTGGTTGGCCCTGTAGCTGATGATCCACAAGGTGCTGACCACCAGCACCAGGGCTACGGTGCCAGCCAGGGCGCCACGGGCGATCCATTTGCGCCGGCGCTCGACCTTGGGGTTGACCCCCACCAGCCCGCGCTCGGCAAAGGCCACGGCACTGAACAGCTTCTCGATGAAGTAGCTGCGCCCGGTGCCGGTCTGCCGCGCCAGGTGCTGGCGGTCCAGGTTCATGCTCTGGGCCATGGCGCCGATCAGGCGGTCGATCGGGCTGCCTTCCTGGGTGCCGCTGGTGAAGTACACCCCGCGCAGCAGTACCCGCTCTTCGAAGGCATTGGGCTTGAACACCCCTTCCAGGAAGCTCTGCAAGGATTCCTTGAGCGCTGCGAACTGCTGCGGAAAGCCGTAGATCAGGTCGCGCCGCGCCGGGTCGCGTTCCTGCTGCAGGCGTTCCACCAGGCGCTCGTTGAGCCGCTGCTCCAGGGCCGCCAGTTCCGCCGGCAGGTGGGCCAGGGGGCTGTCACCGCTCTTGCCGTCGTCCAGGGCGAAGGTCATGCCCCAGACCTGGGCCCGCTCTTCCTTGCTCAGGGAGTCGAAGAACTCCATGAAACCCGGCACCAGATCGAGCTTGGTGAGCATCAGGTAGATCGGGAAGCGCACTCCCAGCTGGGTGTACAGCTCCTGGATCCGCAGGCGGATCGCTGCGGCGTGGGCAGCGCGCTCCGCTTCGCTGCCGAGCAGCAGGTCGGAGAGGCTGATGGCAACGAAGGCGCCATCGATCGGCCGCCGCGAGCGCTGGGTTTTCAGCAGGTCGAGAAAGCCCAGCCAGGCCGCCTTGTCCACCGTGGCGTGGCTGTCCTGAGTGGTGTAGCGGCCGGCGGTATCGAGCAGCACGGCCTGGTCGGTGAACCACCAGTCGCAGTTGCGGGTGCCGCCCACGCCGCGTACGGCACCGGCGCCCAACTGGGCGGCCAGGGGGAAATGCAGGCCGGAATTGACCAGTGCGGTGGTCTTGCCGGAACCCGGCGGACCGATGATCACGTACCACGGCAGCTCGTAGAGATTGCGTCGCTCGTCACCGCCGAGCTTGGCCTTCTTCAGCAGCGCCAGGGCTTCGTCCATGCGCTGGCGCAGGGCGGCCAGTTCCTCGGCAGTGGCCACGCTGTCCGGGTCCGGCGGGGTGTCGGCGGCCAGGCTCTGCAAGACCTTGGCCGCATTCCGACGGGCCTGGATGATGCAAAACACCCGGTAGCCGATCCATAGCGCGAAGATGAAAATGATCAGCGCCCAACGCCGGCCTTCCGGTACCAGGAACTCCAGCAACGGGCCAATGAACCAGATGATCAGGCTCAGGGCGATCAGCCCCAGCAGCGGGATCACCCAGCGAATCACAAAACTGAAAAACGCCTTCACTCGACCCCCTCCGCCAATACGCTGATTTCTACCCGACGATTACGTGCCCGCCCTTCGGCGGTGGCATTGGTTGCCAGTGGCTCGGTGTCGCTGCGGCCTTCGGCGCTGAAGCGCTCCGGCTGCCCGGTCTTCGCCGCGAGGATCTGCAGCACCGATTCGGCGCGCGCCTGGGACAGCTTCCAGTTGGACGGGAAGCGCAAGGTGGCGATCGGTCGGTTGTCGCTGTGGCCGGTGATCCGCACCTGGCCCTTGACCTTGCGCACGGCGTCGGCGATGCGCAGCATCAGCGGCTGGTAGTCGTCGAGGATGCTGGCGCTGGCCGAGGCGAACAGCTCGTCGCCACGGATGGTCACCACCGAACGGTCGACGGCATCTTCCACCGCCACCCGCCCGGCCTTGATGTCCTCGGCGAGGAAGCCCGCCAGGCGCGGACGCTCGACAATCTTCGGCTGGATCACCGGGCGGTCCAGGGTCTGCACCGGGATCTCGCCCAGGGCATGGATGTTCTTGAACACCGGCTCGGCGTCCGCCGCCAGTTTCAGGCGCAGGCCGAACAGCAGCGCCAGGAGCAGGGCCACGCCGATGGCGATGCCGACCCAGGGCGGCATGAACTGGGCCAGCCGGTCACGGGCCACGGTGACCCCGCGCCAGTGTGGCGACAGCTCGCGCTCGTGCTCGCCACGGGCGCTGCGGATGGTGGCCGCGGTGCGCTCGCGCAAGGCCTCGAGCTGGCTGCGACCATCGATCATCACCCGGTAGCGGCCTTCGAAACCCAGGCACATGCACAGGTACAACAGCTCCAGCAGGTACAGGCGCTCGCGCGGGCTTTGCAGGCAGTGCTCCAGCAGCTGGAAGACCTTCTCGCCGCCCCAGGCCTCGTTGTGCACGGTGATCAGCAGGCTCTGCTTGCCCCAGTCGCTGGTGCTGCCCCAGGGCGTGCTCAGCACGGCTTCATCCAGGGCAGTACAGAGCGCATAGCGCGCCAGCAGCACGTCGTTGCGCGGCACGCCGGCCGCTTCCGCGCGCTCCTCGAACTGGCGCAGGTAGGCCAGCAGTTGCGCCCGCAGGCTGGCCGGCGCCGGGTGCGCCAGGGTGCTGCGCAGCCTTGTGAGCAAGGCCAGCAGTGGGCCCGCGGCGCTTTCCAGGGGGTTCAGGCCACGGGCCTGGCCGGCCGGCAGCGGCGCCGCCGGCATGGCCAGCGACGGCGCGGGCGCAGCAGCCGGGCGCCCGGGCTCGGGAGCACGGCCACCGGGGCGCGGCATGAATTGGGTACGGTCGTTGGGCGGGGACGGCTGCCCTGGCGAATCGTCGAAAGGATGCATCGCGACTTATCCTCGAATGGCCCAGAAGGCCAGGTTCAAGCCCGGGAATTCTCCCGCGACGTGGAACGCGAAGCCGCCGGAGTGAACCAGTTGTTTCCAGTGCTCGCTGCCACGGTCCAGCTCGTAGTAGGTCGAGCCTGCGTGGTACGGCAGTTGCCGCGGCGCCACCGGCAGCGGCAGCAGGCCGATACCCGGCAGCTGCAGGTTGACCAGGTCGCGGATGTGCTCCACCGAACCCACCTTGCTCTGCTGGGCGAAGCGCCCGCGCAGGGTTTCGCCCGGCACGTCGGCACGCACCACCAGGATGAAGCTGGCGTTCTCCAGCAGGGTGCGGTCGGCCAGCATCGCCACGTGTACGCCGTAGGCTTTCTCGACGATGGGGATCGGCGTTGCCTTGCTGTCGATCAGCATCGACAGCGCTTCACGCAGGGCCTGCATCACCGGGGCGAAACTCATGGCCAGCTCATCGTGCTGGTACTGCGGGTATTGCTCAGGGCGCCGGGCGCTGTGGGTGAAGGTCGAGAACTCGCCGGCCAGGCTCACCAGCTCGCTGAACAGGCGCTCGGGGTGCAGCGGGCTGATCTGGCTCAGGTGGTTGACCAGGGGCTGGGCGCGGTTCACCAGCTGCAGGAGCATGAAGTCGGCGATTTCCGAAGCGCCCCCCGCGCCCGATGCCACCACGCGCCCGGCCAGGGCCTCGCCGCGCTGGTGCAGCAGGCCCAGCAGCTCGCTGCGAAAGGCGCTCAACGGCTTGGACGCGGCCACGTCCAGCACCGGCGGAATGTAGCTGTCGTCCAGCACCAGAGCACGGTCGGCGCGTTTCTCCTTGACCCGCACCACGCCAATGGCGGCGTAGTCGCTGAGGCCGTCCTGGGCGGTGAGCAGGCGCAGGGCCCGAGAGCCCACGGCCACCGGCGCGCGGTTCTCGAACGGTGCGTTGTCGTCACGCACCTCGCGCACCTGGCTCAGGTAGCGGGCACCGCCCAGCTCTTCGCCCTCGTCCACGGTGTCCCGGGCGCCGGCGCGCTTGAGGGGCAGCGCCAGGTACACCAGGCCGTCACGCAGGTTGTCGTCGATGCACAGCGGGCTGGGCGCCAGGTCGTCATGGGGAATGTTGAACGGCGTGCCGTCGGGCAGCAGGCCACGGGCGCTGACGATGGCCAGCTTGCCCTGGGCCAGCAGGCCCTGATCGATACGCAGCTCGGAGAACCCCCAGGCTCCCGTCGACAGCGGGCGGCTGCGGGCGTCGATGAGGTTTTCCAGGTAACGGTCATGCTGCTGGAAGTGCTGGGTTCCAATGAACATGCCTTCCGACCAGACCACGCGATTGTTCCAGGACATGGTTGCTCCGATTGCCTATTGGGCAGGGCTGGATGGGGATGCCACGAGCTCGGCGCTGACCGCGCGGACGTCGAGGACGATCTGATATTGGTTGCTCAGGCGCTGCGCGGTGTTGACCCCGACCCGCCACAGGGCCTGGTCCACTTCGCGATAGCCCACCAGCAGGCCGACCTGACGGGTGGCCGGGTCCAGGGTGCGCTTGAGGGTGAACTGGTCGCCGGGCTTGACCAGCACTTCATCCTGGTCGATCAGGTCCGGGCCGAGGGTAGCCGGCGCCCGCTCCGCCAGGGCGAAGTAGTCGGCGCGCATGAAGGTGGCCGGATTCTTCAGCTCGAAGATCCGTACCCGCACCGGCGTGCTCTGGCCATCAGGCCCGGGGTTGAGCCCGCTGACCGCCTGGAAATGCAGCTCCACAGTCGTGGCGCCGGGCGCTTCCTTGGCCGGTTCGCCGGGAGGTGGTGTGTCCTTGGCACAGGCCGCCAGTACCAGCATGGCAACCAATGTCAGCAATCGTTGAATCATCCTGCGTCCTCAATGACGTATCAGCTGTCCGTGTATCCGTGTTTTTCGGGTGTTCCAGGCGCGCTCAGGAACGGCGCAGCCGGTGGGTGTGTTCTTCATAGGCGCGGCTGAACTCACGACCGAAGAGGTCCTGGAAATCGTCCTGGGCCTCTTGGGAAATCTGTTTGTAGAGTGCAGTGAACTGCTGCCAGTTCTGCGCCTGGCGCGAGCCGCTGAACAGGTTGCCCAGGCCGCCGGGGCGAGCCATGCGGGCTTCCAGTTCAGTGGGCTCGAAGCGCCCCAGCAGGTGCTTGATGGCCGCTTCCACACCGGCCATGACCGCCAGCTGGTGCGCCCGCAGGTCATCGAAACTGTCCTGCACGGCCTGATCCGGAGCCATGAATGCCTGGTTGCTGTGGCGCAGCAGCAGGAGCATGGCCTCGTCCACATTGGGGGCGAACTTCAGCGGGTTGTTTTCCACCGGGCGGATCATCGTCTGCTGCATGCGGAACTCGCCCTTGAGGCTGCTGCGGGCACGCAACACATCGATCAGGCCCTCGACCATCAACCGGTAGCTGCGACCCAGGCTTTCCATCTGGGCCTGGGCCTGCTGCGGCTCGATACGCAGTTGATCGAGCCCGGCCCCGCGCAGGAAGGCCTGGAGCAGATCCCCCTGGGGGGCGACCGGGGCCGGCGCGGGCGTGACAACAGGAGCCAGCTCCACTTCGGAAACCACCGGTGCCACGGGCGCCTGGGCGATCGGCTGCGGCTGCGCGGGTTCTGGCGCGAACGAGGCCTGGTGGGCAATCGGCGCGGCGGCAACCACCGGCGGGGCAACCACGGGCGGCGCACTGGGCACTGGCGCAGGGCTTGCGGGCGTCGAGCCGAACAGGTCCCAGTCCTCCGGAATCATCGCCCCGCCCTGGGGCGCCGATGGCTCTGGTGGTGCCACGGGCTGGGGCACCGCGGTGGGGGTCGGCGGGCGAAAATCGTGCTGCTCGGCCGGCACGTGGTCCGGCTGGGTGGCCGGCGGGGTCGCGCTGGGGGCGAGAAAGTCGAACAGATCGGGAAAGGTGTCCTGGGCCGAGGCACCCTGGAAGTGCGCCACCGGGGCCATGGAAATCGGTTCGATAGGGGTCGGCGACGCCGCCTGACGCCCCATCAGCGCCTCGAAACTATTGGAGCTGTCCCCGGAAAAGGGTTCAGCCCCCGGGCGGTTCAGACTGAAATCGATGCGCGCACTGATTTCATAATCGCCAATGCGAATAACCTCGCCATCTTCCAGTGGCTCGCTGCTACCCCGGCGCATACGAATACCGGCACGGACTAACTCCACACCATTAGTACTGTTATCGGTCAAATAATAACGGCCATCCTTGTATTGGATGACACAGTGCCGCGCGGAAACTAAGCGTTCGGGATCAGGAAGTACCCAGTCATTATCGGAACTGCGGCCAATTGCCATCATTCCCTGGTCCATTAGTTTTTCAGGGCATTGACCAGGGGTAATCTTGTGATAACTAGTGATAGTCAAACACAGCGACATCGCGCCTCCTTGCTGTACTTCCGCGTGCGAACCGGCGAAGGGAAAAAAGTTCCGTGAAAAAATGAAAAGTCCGCAAAAAATCCTTTAAACAGCGCCGTTCACAGCATGATCGCTCAACTTAAACTACACGCATGACAAAAGCCTTTCGTACCGCCCCGATCTGACTCGCCGGTCAAGGAACTAATAAGGCGACATAACACTGTCATGCGGGGCGAATAGCTTACCTTGACAAGGCACAACTACTACACCAAAAATGCACAACTTCTTGAACACGGATGATGGCTCACTAGTATCAACGAGTCCATATAAACCAAGAAATGTGCGCGAGTTCACAAACAAACTAGTGCATTAATTGCCTGACTGTCCTGCAGGCTGATAGGGAGATCAAACCAGGTGGATGTACCGATGTTGCTCGCCGCGGTTTCAGCAACTTCGCCTTGTGGCGAAGACCTGGAATATGACGCGGATTTCTTGCACTTGGAGCGGGCCGCACAGGGCCAGCCCGAGCGCAGCATGGGCGACTCGATCCTGCCGGCCGAGCCGCCGGACTGGCGCAGCATCCAGCAACAGAGCCTGGACCTGCTGGCGCGCAGCAAAGACCTGCGCATCACCCACTTCCTCCTGCAGAGCACCCTGGCCCTCGAAGGCCTGCCGGGCCTGGCCACCAGCCTCGAACTGATCGACGGCCTGCTCCGGGATTACTGGGCGGACCTGCATCCGCGCCTGGACGCCGACGACGACAACGACCCCACGGTGCGTATCAACGCCCTGGCCGGCCTGGCGTCCGACACCACCATCGGCCTGCTCCGCGAAGCCATCCTGACCCGTTCCCGGACCTTCGGCCCGGTGAGCCTGCGAGCCGCGCTGAACGCCGCCGGCCTGCAGCACTTTTCCGGCGAGAGCCTGGGCTCCGACCACCTGGCCGGCGCCCTGCAAGACAGCGACCCCGAGCACCTGGATGCCATTCGCAGCGCCTTGAGCGCAGCCCGCTCGGCGGCCGAAAGCATAGAGAAACAGGTCAGCGAACAAGTAGGGTCAGCCAGCGGTGTAGACCTCACGGCCCTCAAGCAACCCCTGCGCCTGGCGCTGCAGGTGCTGGGCCAGCACGCCCCGCAAGGCGCGCAGAACGCGGTCGAGGAACACGCCGATGGGCCGTCCACCGAAGAGCCCGGTGCGCCCGCAGCGCCAGCCCCGGTACGGGTTTCCGGCGAGATCAGCAGCCGCGAAGACGTGCTGCGCAGCCTTGACCGGCTGCTGGCCTACTACAGCCGCCACGAGCCTTCGAGCCCGTTGCCGGTGCTGCTCAACCGGGCCAAGAACCTGGTCAACGCCGACTTCGCGGCCATCGTGCGCAATCTGATTCCCGACGGCATGTCCCAATTTGAAAACCTGCGCGGCCCTGAATCCGACTAACCCCGGAACAGCCGAGCAGTATCGTCAGCGGCAACCACCGACCGACGCCAACACCGTCGCAGCAGCGACCAGGAGCACAACGTGGCGAAGCAAAGTTCTCAAAAGTTCATCGCGCGCAACCGCGCGCCCCGGGTGCAGATCGAGTACGACGTCGAACTCTACGGCGCCGAGAAAAAGGTCCAGCTGCCCTTCGTCATGGGCGTGATGGCCGACCTCGCCGGCAAGCCCGTGGAACCCCTGGCGGCCGTGGCCGATCGCAAGTTCCTGGAAATCGACGTCGATAACTTCGACTCGCGCCTCAAGGCCATGCAGCCTCGGGTGGCCTTCCACGTGCCCAACGAACTGACCGGCGAAGGCAACCTGAGCCTGGACATCACCTTCGAGAGCATGGACGACTTCAGCCCGGCGGCCGTGGCGCGCAAGGTCGATTCGTTGAACCAGTTGCTGGAAGCCCGCACCCAGCTGGCCAACCTGCTGACCTACATGGACGGCAAGACCGGCGCCGAAGAAATCATCATGAAAGCCATCAAGGATCCGGCGTTGCTCCAGGCCCTGGCCAGTGCGCCAAAGCCTGCTGACTCCGAGCCGAACGCGTAAATCAGGACCAACGATCATGACCGAATTGATGCGTGACAATCAGGCGCAACCCGGCGCCACCGAGCAGGCCAGCGAATTCGCATCGCTGCTGCTGCAGGAATTCAAGCCCAAGACCGAGCGTGCTCGCGAAGCCGTGGAAACCGCGGTGCGGACCCTGGCCGAACAGGCCCTGGCGCAGACCGACCTGGTGTCCAACGACGCCATCAAGTCGATCGAGTCGATCATCGCCGCCATCGACGCCAAGCTCACCGCCCAGGTCAACCAGGTGATCCATCACCCGGAATTCCAGAAGCTGGAAAGCGCCTGGCGCGGCCTGCACTACCTGGTGAACAACACCGAGACCGACGAGCAGCTCAAGATCCGCGTGCTCAACATCTCCAAGCCGGAGCTGCACAAGACCCTGAAGAAATTCAAGGGCACGGCCTGGGACCAGAGCCCGCTCTTCAAGAAGATGTACGAAGAGGAATACGGCCAGTTCGGCGGCGAGCCTTACGGCTGCCTGGTGGGCGACTACTACTTCGACCAGTCGCCACCGGATGTCGAGCTGCTGGGCGAGCTGTCCAAGGTTTGCGCCGCCATGCACTCGCCGTTCATCGCCGCGGCTTCGCCGACCGTGATGGGCATGGGCTCGTGGCAGGAACTGTCGAACCCGCGCGACCTGACCAAGATCTTCACCACCCCGGAATACGCCGGCTGGCGCTCGCTGCGTGAATCGGAAGACTCGCGCTACATCGGCCTGACCATGCCGCGCTTCCTGGCGCGCCTGCCATACGGCGCCAAGACCGACCCGGTGGAAGCCTTCGCCTTCGAGGAAAACACCGACGGCGCCGACAGCTCCAAGTACACCTGGGCCAACGCCGCCTACGCCATGGCCGTGAACATCAACCGTTCGTTCAAGCATTTCGGCTGGTGCTCGCGGATCCGCGGCGTGGAGTCCGGTGGCGAGGTGGAAAACCTCCCGGCCCACACCTTCCCCACCGACGACGGTGGCGTGGACATGAAGTGCCCGACCGAGATCGCCATCTCCGACCGTCGTGAAGCGGAACTGGCGAAGAACGGCTTCATGCCACTGCTGCACAAGAAGAACACCGACTTCGCCGCCTTCATCGGCGCCCAGTCGCTGCAGAAGCCGGCCGAATACGACGACCCGGACGCCACCGCCAACGCCAACCTGGCCGCGCGCCTGCCGTACCTGTTCGCCACTTGCCGCTTCGCTCACTACTTGAAGTGCATCGTGCGCGACAAGATCGGCTCCTTCAAAGAGAAGGACGAGATGCAGCGCTGGCTGCAGGACTGGATCCTCAACTACGTCGACGGTGACCCGGCGCACTCCACCGAAACCACCAAGGCCCAGCACCCACTGGCCGCGGCAGAGGTGGTGGTCGAGGAAGTCGAAGGCAACCCCGGCTACTACAACTCGAAGTTCTTCCTGCGCCCGCACTACCAGCTCGAAGGGCTGACCGTGTCGTTGCGCCTGGTATCCAAACTGCCGTCCGCCAAGGGCGCCTAACCCATAACCGACTCAAACCTGCGGCCGCAGCCACAGGCCGCGCGAGGTCCACAGGGCCTCGCGCAGCGGCGACAGAAGCTGAATCAACATCGTGGCAAGTGCCACACAGGGAGAAAACATGGCTGTTGATATTTTCATCAAGATCGGTGACATCAAGGGCGAGTCCATGGACAAAGCCCACAAGGACGAAATCGACGTGTTGAACTGGAGCTGGGGCATGTCCCAGTCCGGCAACATGCACGTTGGCGGTGGCGGCGGCGCGGGCAAGGTGAACATCCAGGACCTGTCGCTGACCAAGTACGTGGACAAGGCATCGCCGAACCTGATGATGCATTGCTCCAGCGGCAAGCACATCGACAAGGTGCGCCTGACCGTGCGCAAGGCCGGCGGCGAAAGCCAGGTCGAGTACATGATCATCGACCTGGAAGAAGTGCTGATCACTTCGCTGAGCACCGGCGGTTCGGGCAGCGATGACCGCCTGACCGAAAACATCACCCTGAACTTCGCTCAGGTGATGGTCGAGTACCAGCCGCAGAAAGCCGACGGCACCAAGGACGGCGGCCCGATCAAGTACGGCTGGAACATCCGCTCCAACACCAAGCGCTGATCCGCTTCGGTCGCCGCCCCGTGGCGGCGACCGGCCCGGCCCTGGGGTTTCTCCTGGCGCAACAC
>NZ_JBWKQO010000003.1:254958-280620 GCF_059418825.1 Pseudomonas sp. GW821-FHT07F01 | reverse complement strand
TTTGCCCCGGGCCCAACCCTAGGACGGTTGGCCAGGACCGCGTCCTCGTGAGTCTTTGGTTATGCCCCTTTTCGTGACGTCATGCCTGCGCAATCCGATCCTGGAGCGAACCCCTTGGTAACCGACATCGCCGCCCGCGATCGCTTGCAACCCTCCCTGCTGGATCGTCTGACCGACGATGAACCCGGCAACCTGAAAGAAAGCCCGGACAAACGCGTGCTGTCCCTGAGCCAGCTCAAGGCCTCGGTACTGCGCGACCTGGCATGGCTGCTCAACACCACTTCCCTGCTGGAAGCCGACGCCACCCTGCACACCCCCGCCGGTACTTCGGTGGTCAACTACGGCCTGCCGGCCCTGGCCGGGTACAGCGCTTCGAGCATCGATATCCCGGCCCTGGAGGCGCTGATCCACCAGGCCATCGCCACCTTTGAGCCGCGCATCCTGCGCAGCACCCTGCGGGTACGCGCACGCACCGCGCCCGGGGAAATGAACCACAACGCCCTGAGCTTCGAGATCGAAGGCGACCTCTGGGCCCAGCCGATGCCCCTGCGTCTGCTGCTGCAAACCGACATGGACCTGGAATCGGGCCACGTACGAGTGGTGCACGCCGACTCCCGGAGGCGCTCATGAACCCGCGCCTCTTGGAGCTGTACAACCAGGAACTGCACCACGTGCGCGAAAGCGCCGCGGAGTTCGCCAAGGAATTCCCGAAGATCGCCAGCCGCCTGACCCTGTCGGGCATGGACTGCGCCGACCCCTATGTCGAGCGCCTGCTGGAGGGCTTCGCCTACCTGACTGCCCGGGTGCAGCTCAAGCTCGACGCCGAGTACCCGACCTTCACCCACAACCTGCTGGAGATCGCCTACCCGCACTACCTGGCACCGACCCCGTCGATGACCGTGGTGCAGTTGCAGGCCGATCCCGACGAAGGTTCCCTGAGCAGCGGCTTCACCCTGGAGCGCGACACCAGCCTGCGCGCCGCCCTGGGCCGCGATACCCAGACCTGCTGCGAATACCGCACCGCGCACTCGGTGACCCTGTGGCCACTGCAAGTGGCCCAGGCTGAATACTTCGGCAACCCGTCGGCAGTGCTCGGGCGCCTGGCCGCCAGCGAGCCCAGGGCCAAGGCCGGGCTGCGCCTGACCCTGCGCACCGGCGCCGAACTGCCGTTCAACAGCCTGGCCCTGGACGAGTTGCCGCTGTACCTGAACGGCAATGACGAACAGCCGTTCCGCCTCTACGAACAACTGCTGGGCAACGTCTGCGCGGTGTTCGCCCGGGCCCCGGGCGGCGACTGGGTCGAGCGCCTGCCCCCGGACGCCCTGCGCTCGCGCGGTTTCGACGACCGCGACGCGGCGCTGCCGGTGGTGCCCCAGGCCTTCCAGGGCTACCGCCTGTTGCAGGAATACTTCGCCCTGCCCAACCGCTTCCTGTTCGTCGAATTCGCCCAGCTGGGGCGCGCGGTCCAGCGCTGCGCCGGCCAGGAGCTGGAGCTGATCGTGCTCTTCGAGCGCTTCGACCAGAGCCTGGAAGGCAGCGTCGGCAGCGCTCAGTTCGTGCCCTTCTGCACCCCGGCGATCAACCTGTTTCCCAAGCGCCTGGACCGTATCCACCTGTCCGACCGGGTCAACGAGCACCATGTGATCGCCGACCGCACCCGACCGATGGATTTCGAGGTCCACTCGCTGACCGCCATCAGCGGCCACGGCACCGGCCCGGAACAGCCGTTCCTGCCGTTCTACGCCGTGCGCGATCCATCCCGCTACGGCCGCGACCAGTCCTACTACATCGTCCGGCGCGAGCCGCGGGTGCTGTCCAGCGACCAGCGTCGCAACGGCCCGCGCTCCACCTACATCGGCAGCGAATCCTTCGTCAGCCTGGTGGACAGCCAGCAGGCGCCCTATCGCCACGACCTGCGCCAGCTCGGGGTCAGCGCGCTGTGCACCAACCGCGACCTGCCACTGTTCATGAACACCGGCAACGGCAAGACCGACTTCACCCTGGCCGACAGCGCCCCGGTACAGGCCATCCGCTGCCTGGCGGGCCCGAGCCGGCCGCGCCCCAGCCATGCCCACGACGGCAAGGCCTGGCGCCTGATCAGCCAGCTGTCGCTGAACTACCTGTCCCTGAGCGAACAGGGCCAGGGCGCGGCGGCCCTGCGCGAACTGCTGCGGTTGTACGGCGACAGCAACGACGCGGCCCTGCAGTTGCAGATCGAGGGCCTGCGGGAAGTCAGCAGCAAGGCGGTGACCCGGCGCCTGCCGATGCCCGGGCCGATCGTCTTCGGCCGGGGCCTGGAGATCACCCTGGAGTACGATGAAAACGCGTTCCGCGGCACCGGGGTGTTTCTGCTCGGCGCGGTATTCGAGCGCTTCCTGGCACGTTATGTGTCGATCAACAGTTTTACCGAGACGGTGATCCGTACCACCGAACGCGGCGAGATCATGCGATGGAAAGCCAAGCCCGGACGTCGTCCGACTCTTTGAATACGCTGACGGCGATGCACGCCGAGCCCTGGGAGTACGACTTCTTCCAGGCCCTGCGGCGTATCGAATGCCTGTCGCCGCAACTGCCGCGCTTCGGTCACTCCGTGCGCCTGGCGGACGATCCGCTGCGCCTGGGACAGCAGGCCGACTGCAGCTTCGCCCCGGCCACCCTGGCCTCGGTCACCCCCGGCAGCGACGGCGCCGCGACCCGCCTGGAGCAGTTCTTCTTTGGCCTCGGCGGGCCCAACGGGCCGCTGCCGCTGCACATCACCGAATACGTGCGCGAGCGCCAGCGCAACAACGCCGACAGCACCAGCAAGCGCTTTCTCGATGTGTTCCACCACCGCCTGCTGAGCCTGTTCTATCGGGCCTGGGCCGAAGCCCGACCGACGGTGAGCCACGATCGCCCGGACGACGACTACTGGTCGGCGCGGCTGGCGGCGCTGTCGGGCCGGGGCATGCCCAGCCTGCTCAAGCAGGGTCTGATAGCCGACACCGCCAAGCTGCATTACAGCGGCCACCTGGCGGCCCAGACCCGCTACCCGGACGGCTTGCGGGCGATCATCAGCGAGTATTTCGGCCTGCCGGTGCAGATCGAGGAATATGTCGGCCAGTGGCTGGAGTTGCCCGAACGCAGCCGGGTCGGGGTGCAATCCCATCAGCTGGGGGTGGATTTCTGCCTGGGCAGCCACGTCTGGGACCGCCAGCACAAGTTCCGCATCCGCCTCGGCCCGATGAAACTGGACGACTACCTGGGGATGCTGCCCGACGGCCAGCAATTCCAGGAACTGGTGGCCTGGGCCGCCGAATACCTGGGCTTCGAGCTGGACTGGGACCTGAACCTGGTCCTGCTCAAGGACGAAGTGCCCAAGCTGCAACTCAACGGCCGCCAGCGCCTGGGTTTCAACACCTGGCTCGGCCAACCCGGCAGCGATGCCAAGGATCTAATACTGGCCCGGCACTACGCCGACCTGGCCACTACCTCACGTACACCAAGGAGCACAGAGCATGGGTGAAATCAGTCGCGCGGCGCTGTTCGGCAAACTCAACAGCGTTGCCTACAAAGCCATCGAAGCCGCCACGGTCTTCTGCAAATTGCGGGGCAACCCCTATGTGGAACTGGCCCACTGGTTTCACCAGTTGCTGCAACTTACGGACTCGGACCTGCACCGCATCATCCGCCAGTTCAACCTGGAGCCGGCGCGCCTGGCCAAGGACCTGACCGAGGCCCTGGACCGCCTGCCCCGGGGCTCGACCTCGATCACCGACCTGTCGTCCCACGTCGAGGAGGCGGTGGAGCGCGGTTGGGTCTACGGCAGCCTGATGTTCGGCGAAAGCCAGGTGCGCACCGGCTACCTGGTGATCGGCATCCTCAAGACCCCGAGCCTGCGCCATGCATTGCTGGGGCTGTCCCGCGAGTTCGACAAGATCAAGGTCGAGACCCTGTGCGAGCGCTTTGACGAATACATCGGCGACTCGCCGGAAAACGCCCTGAGCGCCAGCGACGGCTTCAGTGCCGGTGCGGTGCCCGGCGAAGCCAGCGGCGCCATGGCCCCCAGCGCCCTGGGCAAGCAGGAAGCCCTCAAGCGCTTCACCGTCGACCTCACCGAACAGGCCCGCAGCGGCAAGCTCGACCCCATCGTCGGCCGCGACGAAGAGATCCGCCAACTGGTGGACATCCTCATGCGCCGCCGGCAGAACAACCCGATCCTCACCGGTGAAGCCGGGGTGGGCAAGACCGCGGTGGTGGAAGGTTTCGCCCT
The DNA here is from genome assembly GCF_059418825.1 of Pseudomonas sp. GW821-FHT07F01. Lineage (NCBI taxonomy): Bacteria > Pseudomonadati > Pseudomonadota > Gammaproteobacteria > Pseudomonadales > Pseudomonadaceae > Pseudomonas > Pseudomonas sp. GW821-FHT07F01. The sequence goes on along the minus strand of NZ_JBWKQO010000003.1, from coordinate 276,371 downwards.
GCGCATCGTCGCCGGCGACGTGCCGCCGGCGCTCAAGGACGTTGAACTGCGCAGCCTCGACGTCGGCCTGCTGCAGGCCGGCGCCAGCATGAAGGGCGAGTTCGAACAGCGCCTGCGCCAGGTCATCGAGGACGTCCAGGCCTCGCCCAAGCCGATCATCCTGTTCATCGACGAAGCCCACACCCTGGTGGGCGCCGGTGGCGCCGCCGGCACCGGCGACGCGGCCAACCTGCTCAAGCCGGCCCTGGCCCGTGGCACCCTGCGCACCGTGGCCGCCACCACCTGGGCCGAGTACAAGAAGCACATCGAGAAAGACCCGGCCCTGACCCGGCGCTTCCAGGTGGTGCAAGTAGCCGAACCTTCGGAAGACAAGGCGCTGCTGATGATGCGCGGCGTGGCCTCGACCATGGAACAGCACCATCAGGTGCAGATCCTCGACGAAGCCCTGGAGGCCTCGGTCAAACTGTCCCATCGCTACATTCCCGCGCGCCAGTTGCCGGACAAATCCGTCAGCCTGCTGGATACCGCTTGCGCCCGCGTCGCCATCAGCCTGCACGCCGTGCCGGCCGAGGTGGACGATAGCCGCCGGCGCATCGAGGCCCTGGAAACCGAGCTGCAGATCATCGCCCGGGAACAGGCGATCGGCGTTGCCATTGGCAACCGCCAGGTCAACAGCGAGAACCTCCTGACTGCCGAGCGCGAGCGCCTGGCCGAGCTGGAAAGCCGCTGGGCACAAGAGAAGACCCTGGTGGACGAACTGCTGGCAACCCGGGCCCAATTGCGGGAAAACGTCGGCCTGGTGGACAGCGACGTCGGCGACGACAGCCACGGCCTGCGGGAAAAACTGGTGGACCTGCAACAGCGCCTCAGCACCCTGCAAGGCGAGACCCCGCTGATCCTGCCGACCGTGGACTACCAGGCCGTGGCCTCGGTGGTCGCCGACTGGACCGGCATTCCAGTGGGGCGCATGGCCCGCAACGAGCTGGAAACCGTGCTCAACCTGGACCAGCACCTGAAGAAACGCATCATCGGCCAGGACCACGCCCTGCAGATGATCGCCAAGCGCATCCAGACCTCCCGCGCCGGCCTCGACAACCCGAACAAGCCGATCGGCGTGTTCATGCTGGCCGGCACTTCCGGGGTGGGCAAGACCGAAACCGCCCTGGCCCTGGCCGAAGCCATGTATGGCGGTGAGCAGAACGTCATCACCATCAACATGAGCGAGTTCCAGGAAGCCCACACCGTGTCCACCCTCAAGGGCGCCCCGCCGGGCTATGTCGGCTACGGCGAAGGTGGCGTGCTCACCGAAGCGGTACGGCGCAAGCCCTACAGCGTGGTGCTGCTGGACGAAGTGGAAAAGGCCCACCCGGACGTGCACGAGATCTTCTTCCAGGTATTCGACAAGGGCGTCATGGAAGACGGCGAAGGCCGCATGATCGACTTCAAGAACACCCTGATCCTGCTCACCACCAACGCTGGCACCGAGCTGATCGCCAACGTCTGCAAGAACCCGCAGGCGGTGCCCGAGCCGGAGGAAATCGCCAAGGCCCTGCGCCAGCCACTGCTGGAGATCTTCCCGCCGGCACTGCTGGGGCGCCTGGTGACCATTCCCTACTACCCGCTGAGCGACGAGATGCTCAAGGCCATCACCCGCCTGCAACTGGGGCGGATCAAGAAGCGCGTGGAAAGCACCCACAAGGTGGATTTCGATTTCGACGACGAGGTCATCGACCTGATCGTCTCGCGCTGCACCGAGACCGAAAGCGGCGGGCGGATGATCGACGCCATCCTGACCAACAGCCTGCTACCGGACATGAGCCGCAAGTTCCTCAACCGCATGCTCGAAGGCCGCGCCCTGGCCGGGGTGCGCATCAGCCAGCGCGACAACGAACTGCACTACGACTTCAGCGAGCCGGCCTGACCCCACGCCCTGCGCAGGAGCCGGCTTGCCAGCGAAGCGACCGCCACGGTGATGGACCTGGCGCCTTCGCGAGCACGCTCGCTCCTGCAGGGGGCTGACCTGGCACACCACGCATTCAACGAGACTGACGATGTTATTTCAGCAATCCACACGACTGGCACAGGTCAACTGCCCCCTGGGCCCGGACGTCCTGCTGCTCAAGAGCCTGGGCGGCGGCGAGGAGCTGGGGCGGCTGTTCGACTACCAGCTGCAACTGGCCTCCAGTGACGCCAACATCGACCTCAACCAGTTGCTGGGCAAGCCCATGGGCCTCAGCGTACAGCTGGACGGCGGCGGCCAGCGGTACTTCCACGGCATCGTCGCGCGCTGCAGCCAGAACATCGACACCGGCCAGTTCGCCAGCTACGAGGTGACGCTGCGCCCCTGGCTGTGGCTGCTGAGTCGCACCTCCGACTGCCGGATTTTCCAGAACCTGAGCATCCCGCAGATCATCAAGCAGGTGTTCCGCGACCTGGGCTTTTCCGATTTCGAAGACGCCCTGAGCCGCCCCTACCGGGAGTGGGAGTACTGCGTGCAGTACCGCGAGACCAGCTTCGATTTCGTCAGCCGGCTGATGGAACAGGAAGGTATCTACTACTTCTTCCGCCACGAGAAGGACCGCCACGTGGTGGTGCTGGCCGACGCCTATGGCGCTCACAGCAGCGTGCCCGGCTACGCCTCGGTGCCCTACTACCCGCGAGACGAGCAGCAGCGCGAGCGCGACCACATGTTCGACTGGCACCTGGCCCAGGAGGTGCAGCCCGGCTCGCTGGAGCTCAACGACTATGATTTCCAGCGCCCCAGCGCCCGGATCGACGTGCGCTCGGCCATGCCGCGGCCCCACAGCGCCGGCGACTACCCGCTCTACGACTACCCCGGCACCTACGTGCAGAGCAGCGACGGCGAGCACTATGCCCAGACCCGTATCGAGGCCCTGCAAAGCCTGCATGAGCGCATCGAGCTCAGCGGCAACGCCCGGGGGTTGGGGGTGGGCAACCTGTTCAGCCTCACCGGCTTCAGCCGCCAGGACCAGAACCGCGAATACCTGATCGTCAGCATCCGCTACTACCTGGTCCAGGAAAGCCTGGAGAGCGGCGCTGGCGGCGGCTCGGCGCAGTTCGAGAGCCACCTGACCTGCATCGACGCCCAGCAGAGCTTCCGCCCCCTGGCCACCACCCACAAGCCCATGGTCCAGGGCCCGCAGACCGCGCGAGTGGTGGGCCCGGCCGGGGAAGAGATCTGGACCGACCAGTACGGCCGGGTCAAGGTGCACTTCCACTGGGACCGCCACGACCAGTCCAACGAAAACAGCTCGTGCTGGATTCGCGTGTCCCAGGCCTGGGCCGGGAAGAACTGGGGCTCGATGCAGATCCCGCGCATCGGCCAGGAAGTCATCGTCAGCTTCCTGGAAGGCGATCCCGACCGCCCGATCATCACCGGCCGGGTCTACAACGCCGAACAGACCGTGCCCTACGACCTGCCCGCCAACGCCACCCAGAGCGGCATGAAGAGCCGTTCGAGCAAGGGCGGCAGCCCGGCCAACTTCAATGAAATCCGCATGGAAGACAAAAAGGGCGCGGAGCAGCTGTACATCCACGCCGAGCGCAACCAGGACATCGTGGTCGAGGTCAACGAAAGCCATTCGGTGGGCAACAACCGCAACAAGAGCATCGGCCACGACGAGTACGTGACCATCGGCAACAAGCGCACACGCATCGTCCAGCACGTGGATGAGCTGACGGTCGGCGAGAAGAAGCTCGACAGCGTCGGCCAGAGCTATGTGATCGAGGTCGGCGAGCGCCTGCGCCTGGTATGCGGGGCCAGCATCCTGGAGCTCAACGCCAGCGGCCAGATCAACCTGTGCGGGGTCAACATCAGCGTGCATGCCTCGGCCGATGCCCAGATCAATACCGGTGGCGTGCTGCACCTGAACAACGGCGGCGGCCCGGGCACCACCACCGAGGGCCAGGGTGTGCAGGGCGCCATCAGCGCCAAGGCCAAAGCCCCCTTTTCCGCCCCCAAAGGCTAATGAACGGATGCCCATGCCATGACCTATCGCCTCAATGAATTGCAGTTCCAGCTGCCTGCCGGCGAACTGCAGGACGCCTCGATCAACATCCTCAAGTTCCCGGCCCTGGGCACTTCGCTGATCGTCAGCCGCAGCCTGCTGGGAGACGGCGAAACCCTGGAGAGCAACCTGGCCAGCCAGCTGCAGCGGCTGGAGCAGCAAGTCCAGGACCTGCGCTGCCAGGCTCCGCAACCGGTGCAGCTGGGCCCGGCCCAGGACATCCAGGGCCTGGAGCTGCGCAGCCAGTTCAACAAGGGCAAAGAACAGGTGTTCCAGTTCCAGCTGGCCCTGGTGCTGCCCGGCACCCGACAGATGCTCGCCATGAGCTACGTCAAGGCACAGAAGCTCGGCGACGCGGAAGCCGCCCATTGGGCGCAGATCAAGAACACCCTGGTGCTGGGCTGAGGCAGGGCCATGTCTGACGCACTGTGGGCCGCCCGCCTGGGTGACGGGCTGGAACACACCTCGATGATGGCCGACATTCTCGGCGGTGTGCTGGAGGTGGCGGCCAACGTTGCCATCGGCGCCCTGGCGACCATGGCAGTAGCCGCGGCGGCAGGCATCACCGTGGCCACCGGCGGCCTCGGCGCCTGTGTGCTGGGGCTGGTGGTGGGCGTCGTCGTCGGTGTGGTCATGAGCAAGACCGGAGCCGACAAGGGCCTGAGCAATTTATGCGAGGGCATCGCCAACGCCCTGTTCCCGCCCTCGATCCAGGCCACCATCGCCAGCGGCTCGAAAAAGGTCCTGACCAACAATAAGCCGGCGGCCCGCGCGGCCGGCATCGCAACGCCGACACAGATCAGCGGCGACGGCGCCGAAGAAGGCGAAGCCACCGACACCCCGTCGGCAACGCCCGAAGAAGGGCCCGGTTTCCTCGACATGGCCAAGGAGTTTTTCTCGCAGATGTGGCGGCCCACCGTGGCCTCCCCGGCGCCAGGCTCCCAGACCAAGGAACTGGACCTGGTGACCTGCACCAAGCACCCGCCGATGCCGGTGCAGTATCTGGCTGAAGGCTCGGAAAAGGTCAGCATCGACGGCCAGCCGGCAGTACGCAGCGGCGACCGCAGCACCTGCGATGCCAAGGTAGTGTCGGCCGGGCCTATCTCACCGAACGTGACCATCGGCGGTGGCTCGGTGGTGGTGCGCGAGATCCGTAGCGGCAAGACCCCGGGGGTGGGCCTGGCGGTGACCGTGCTGATGATGCTCAAGGGCGGCAAGGGCAAGTTCCTCAGCAACCTGCCGTGCATGCTGATGGCGGGGGTCAATTCCTTTGTCGTCAGCCAGGCCACCAATGCTTTGACCCAGGCCGTCGTCGCCTCGACCCACCCGGTGCATGCAGCCACCGGGGCCAAGGTGCTCGGAGCCGACGACGATCTGGATTTCACCCTGCCCGGGCTGATGCCCATCGAATGGCAACGCTTCTACAACAGCCGCGACGAACGTCGTGACGGCCTGCTCGGAGCCGGCTGGAGCTTGCCTTACGAGATCAGCGTCCAGATCGAGCCCCACCCCGAAGGTGGCGAGCGCCTGCTCTACATTGATGAGCAAGGACGCCGCATCGACATGGGCTCCATTGCCCTGGGTGCAGGAGCCTTCAGCCCCGGTGAAGGCTTGAGCGTGCGACGCAACGAGAACGGACAGTTGCTGATCGAAAGCAGCGACGGTATCTACCGTCTGTTCGAGCCGCTGCCGGGCGACTCCTCGCGGCTGCGCCTGAGCCAGCTGGGGGACCGCAACGACAACCGTCTGCACCTGGAGTACGACTCGTCCGGACGCCTCTGGCTGCTGCGTGACACCTTTGAACAGGCGCAGCTCGAACTGAGCTACAGCACGCTCTGGCCCGGTCGGATTGCCCAGGTCGAACGGCTGTACCCCGACCAGCAACGGGAAGTGCTGGTCAGCTACGACTACGATGCGGCAGGAGACCTGGCACAGGTGCGCGATAGCGAAGGCCAGGTACAGCGTCGCTTCGCTTATGACGCCGGCCACCGGATGATTGAACATCAATTGGCCACCGGGCTGCACTGCTTCTATCAATGGACACAATTTGCCGACCAGCAGTGGCGAGTGACCCGTCACTGGACCGACGAAGGCGATAGCTATCAGTACGACTATGATCTGGAGGCGGGAATCACCCAGGTCACCGACAGCCTGCAACGCCTCAGCCGCCGCCGCTGGAACAGCCAGTTGCAGATCGTCGAGTACACCGACAACCTCAACCAGACATGGGCCTTCGAGTGGAACGATGAGCGCCAACTGCTCAGCGCCACCGACCCCTTGGGAGGGCGCTATGCCTATAGCTACGACGAAACCGGCAACCTGATAGCCGAGACCGATCCTCTGGGGCACAGCCATTCGACCTTGTGGCTGGAGCACTGGTCGCTGCCACAGACCCTGACCGATCCCGCCGGAGAAAGCTGGCACCTGCGCTACGATCCCCGGGGCAACTGTATCGCCGAAGTAGACCCGCTGGGCCAGGTGACCCAGTACCGCCATGACGCGCACGGCCAGGTGGTGGAGATCATCGATGCCGCGGGAAGAAGCCGGAAGATGCGCTGGAACTCGTCCGGGCAACTGCTTGAACACCTGGACTGCTCGGGCTATCCAACCCGCTTCGAATACGATCGACGCGGCAACGTGAAAGCCATCATCGATGCCCTTGGCGAGCACACCCGGTTCCATTACGACTGCCAGGGCCGGTTGCTGAGCAGCCAACTGGCCGATGGGCGCGCCGAGCATTTTCAACGCAGCAGCAACGGCCAGCTACAGGGCTACACCGACCCTTCCGGCTACACCACGCTCTACCAGTACAACCGGCGCGGGCAGATACGCCAGCGCATCGACGCTCACGGCCGACAGGTCCGGTTCGACTATGACGCGTACGGACGGCTGCTGGCGCTCACCAACGAGAACGGCGAAAGCTATCGCTTTGCCTGGGACGCCGGCAACCGCCTGAGCGAACAGCAGGACCTCGACGGCAGTGCCAAACGCTATGGCTATGACCTGCTGAACAACGTCGTCGAACTCCAGTCCCACCCCGCCCCTTATGGCACCGGGCTGAGCGCCGTGCCCGCGCAACCTATCGCGCCGATCATCCACCGGTTCGAGCGCGATGCCGTGGGACGGCTGCTGGCCAAAATCACAGACGATGGCCGCAGCCAATACACCTACGACCCCTTGAACCAACTGACCGCCGCCAGCTTTACCGACAACCTCGGCAACCAGCAGGCACTGAGTTTCAGCTACGACGCCCTGGGCCAATTACTCGAAGAACACACCGTGGCCGGCAGCCTGATCCATCGATACGACGAACTGGGCAATTTGACTCAGACCCAGCTACCGGACAAGCGTTGGCTCAACCGGCTCTATTACGGCAGCGGCCATCTGCACCAGATCAATCTCGATGGCCAGGTAGTCAGCGACTTTCAACGTGACCGTCTGCACCGTGAGGTGCTGCGCACCCAGGGTCAGATCAGCACTCGCAGCGAATACGACCGGTGTGGCCGCCTGCGCGCACGCCTGCAGCATTCCAGCCTGCTGGCAAACACCTTGCCAACAGCCCCGGAGCGACACCTGGAGTACGACGATAGCGATAATCTGGTGGGCCTGGCCGAGCGACATGCCACCGGGCAACATCGGCAACTGTTCCATTACGACGCGACCGGGCGAATCATTGCCAGCCAGGACGGCCTGCAGGGCCAGAAAGAAACCTTCGCCTATGACGCCGCCGCCAATTTGCTTGATGGCCCGAAGGCGGGCGCCGGGCTGGTGGTGCACAACAAATTGCTGACCTACCAGGACAAGCGCTACCGCTACGATGCCTTCGGGCGAATGATTGAAAAACGCAGTGGTCGGCGAGGCGTGCAACGTTTTGCCTACGACGCCGAACACCGGTTGATCGAAGTGCGCAATCAGACCTCCAGCGGCGAAACCCTGGTCAGGATGCGCTACGACGTCTTGGGTCGCCGCATCAGCAAGAGCGAGTACGACAGCCAGGGCAACCTTCTGGGTGAAACGCGATTCGTCTGGGATGGCCTGCGGCTGCTGCAGGAACAGCGTAATCAACAGACCAGCCTCTATGTCTATGAAGACCTGGGACATGCGCCCCTGGCGCGGGTCGACGGCCTCGGCGCGCAGCAGAAGATCCGCTACTACCACAACGACCTGAATGGCCTGCCTCAACAGCTTTGCGAGCCTGACGGCCATAGCGTCTGGCAGGCCCGCTATCAGGTCTGGGGCAACACTGTCGAAGAAATACGCGAGCCCTACTACATCGAGGAACAGAATCTCAGGTTCCAGGGCCAGTACCTGGACCGCGAGACTGGATTGCACTTCAACACGTTCCGTTTCTACGACCCGGATATCGGGCGCTTCACCACGCCGGACCCCATCGGCCTGGCCGGAGGCTTGAACCTTTATCAGTACGCTCCCAACCCAATCGGTTGGATCGATCCGCTGGGCTGGATCTGCAAATCGGCCTACAGCGGCAGAAGGGGCACTACAAAAGCCAAAGCTGACCTCGAGAGGAACGGTTTCACTGTGGTAGGTGAAGAATTGACCATGAAGGTCAAACACCCTGTCACCCAGAAGTCCTATCGCATCAGGGCAGATATCATCGCCAAGGACAAAGCCGGCAACTACCACGTGTTCGAAGTCAAAAATGGCAGCGGCAAACTGACCAAGAACCAACAGGGATCGGGAATGTTCGACATGAGTAATCCGGCCAATACGAACGGTGGCCTGGGCGGTGGCCTGATCAAACCGTCGGGCGCTACCCAGGGCCAGTTCGAAGTTGCGACCAAAACCGCCAGAGGTACCCAGTTCGGTGGCAATGGCGCACAGCATTCGGCCACCTTCTGGCTTCTTCGCTATTGAACGAGTAATCGAGAAATGAAAGCAGACACCAAGGAATTGCGCAGCAACTTTGAAAAGGCGCTCCAGCTTTTTTTGAAGAGCGAGCTCTCGGGTTACCCCGGAGTAAAAGTCACCAAGAACAAAGTGGTGGTTGCACAGAAAGAATCGGGCGCCGTGGCGACCCTGCATTTCGAATACCTGGCCAACACCCGCGCCTACGAAATCCTCATCTTCGTCGAACACCCGGCCCTGCAGGCCGAGATCGACCAGATAAACCCGCCCTACCCGTCCAACCTGGCCAATCCGAAATTTATCTACAGCTTGTCGACGGTCAGTGAAAAAGCTGCCTGCCCGCTACTGCCCGTGACAGAGCAAGGTATTGAAAATACCTGCCAGGTGATTCTGCGCCAGCTCCAGGATGTTCACCTGCCTATTCTGTTCAACCTCTTCAACGTCAGCCCCGCGCTGGTGAGCGATGTCATAGACAGGCCAAAGTATTACTCCTATCCGGTCCCACTGATTTTTATCGCCTTGAAAACCAACAAAATCAAACCGGACGACGAAACGCTAGCGAAGATCATGAGCGAGCAGACCCTGGGCTACACCGGTCATCAGGACCTGAAAGAGTCGTTCAACAAGCAACTACTGGCAGCACTGAACTGAGCGCCTGTTGGAGGCCGGGTCAAATCGCCGAGCCGCGATTCTTGCCCGGCTTGATGATCAGCAACGCGTCCAGCTCGCGCTTTCTGGCGCGGCTGACGAACGCCAGCGCGGCCTGCAGATCCTGTTCGAACAGTTCGAAGGTCGCGCGCTCGATGGCGTAGTACTCCTCGTAGTCGACCACCCCAAGGCTCACCGGAAAGGTCAGGTAGTACTGGCCGGTGGATTCCTCGATGCCCATCGAGAACATCTCCTCGCGACTGACGAACAGATCGTTGAACTTCATGCGGTTCCTAGAGTTCGGCTACCGGGCAATGCGCCTCAGGGCAGGTTGACCGATCAGGCTTTCGAAGGCTGCGGCTTGAGGCTCTGCATGGCCTGTTTCCAGGCCGGCTCATGATGCACCAGGTCGTTGACCGTGGTGGTCAGGGTGGTGATCAGCACGGCCGGCTTACGCTCGATGAAGACCTGGCGCAGCATCAGCTCGCGCCCTTCGCGTTTCCAGCTGTAGTCCAGCAGCACGGCGGCATGGCCTTGCATGTCGAAGTCCCAGCGCTTGATCAGGTTGAAACCTGGCAGTTGCTGCTCGGCAGCATTCAGCTGCGCGGCGACATAATCGGCAAAGGCGGCGTCGCCCTGGCTCGGGTCGCGGCTGATGACGAAGCTGGCTTCCTGGGCACCGCCAACGGCTGGCAGCTTGAAGATATTGATGCTCTGGTCCTGCCAGGCGTCAGGAATATCGAGATCGGCTTCTTGAATGCGGTAGGTGGACAAGAGTTTGGCGTTCCATGCTGAAAGGGTGATTCGGAGAGTGGCAAATATTCAGGCAACGGCCGGCAACAATCAAGGAACCACTCGGCAACTCTGCGCAGCGGCCGTGGCCCCTCAACGCGCTTCCAGGCAGGACGCGTAGGCACGGGCGAAGCCTTGATCGAACTTGAGGGCCTGGGGCTCTTCGGGATCGATGCTGACGTTCCACAGGGCCTGCTGCGGCACGTCGTAGCGGACCCAGCCGATGGTCCCGCTGCCGGAGGTTTCGTAGAACAGCTGCAGGCTCAGCTGGTCGCCATCGTCGCGGTCGATCAGCAGCTTGAGGTGCTCCGGGGTGGTGAAGTCGCGGTAGGGAAAATCGCTGCTGCGCACCAGTTCGGTGAGGTAGCCGTAGCAACCCTTGCCCGGGTTCGATTCATCCGCCAGGGCGGGCGTGGTCGCACAGGCGATCAGCAGGCCCAGGCCTGCCAGGTTCAGGTACCGCATGATTGCCCCTTGAGGGTGAGGGTTTCGACCTGGTCGTTCATCTCGATGCGCGCCACCACCTGGCGGTCGTGAGACTCCTGGTACTCGCTGAAATTGTTGCGCTTGAGGATGTTCAGGGTGACCCGGATATGAGCGCCGGTGTTCTGGTACTCGCTGCGTTCCGGGCCCTGGGCGGCGCCGGTGAGTTCCACCAGCTGCCCGGCGGTCTTGAGGTAAAGAAAGCGCTGGTCCACTTCCACCAGCAGGCGCGGAGCCTTGGGCGCTACGCTGTAGTCCTCGCGGGCCAGGGAATAGCCGCAGAGCCAGGCGCCGGAGCTGTCGTATTTCTGGCTGTGGAACCAGCTGAGGGCCTCGCGATAGCCGATCTGCTCCAGTCGCGAGTCGTTGCCGGCAGCGGCCGATGACAGGCCAAGGCTGAACAGGCAGCCCACGATCAGGGCAACTAAACCGGGGCTTGCCAGGCCGTGCAGCAGGGCGGCCCATGAAAGGGGGCTGTCAGTGGGGCGGGTCATCCTTGGCCTTAGATCAAAAATCGAACGATCGCGCATCCTAGCCACGCCAAAGCGGCTTCGCAAGAACATCTGCGGGCAAACGGCAGGCAAAAAAATAGGCACCCGATGCGCTCGGCGTGCCTATTTCCCCTGCGTGCTCCCGCTGCCGGGAGCCCGCTCAATGCTTATGGGTTGACGCTGTCTTTCAGCGACTTGCCCGGTTTGAATGCCACGGTGTTGCTGGCCTTGATCTTTACCGGCTCGCCGGTCTGCGGGTTCTTGCCGGTGCGGGCGCCACGGTGGCGTTGCAGGAAGGTGCCAAAACCAACCAGGGTGACGCTGTCTTTGCGGTGCAGAGCCCCGGTGATCTCTTCAAGAATGGCGTTGAGCACGCGATTGGCCTGCTCTTTGGTCAGGTCCGCTTTTTCAGCAATGGCTGCGGCGAGTTCTGGTTTACGCATAGTGTGAAGCCTCTTTGACGGTTTTTTGTTGTTATGTCCGTGCTGTTCACGGGAACAGCGCCCAAGGCGCCGCAGGCTCTACGCTGCGGCAGACGGGTGTGAGGATGGCACGCGCTTGAGAGTGGCGCCAGTCTCCCCGCGACCTTTGTGAGGGCAAGAACCGGGTTATTCCGACAGAACGACCGGTATTTAAGCCAGCAACGCAGGAAGTTCCTTGTTCAGGGCCAGTTTTTCCATCACCGCGGCCCCGGTCAGGGCGTAGCCCAGCAACTGGCCTTCGGCGTTGCGGCACAGGACCTTGATGTCGGCCCCCTGCCCTTCTGCAGTCCATACGCCTTCGGCGCCACGGGGCGGCGGCGACACCACCAGGGGGCAGACCGGAGTCTTGACGGTGATCGGCATCGGCCCGTAGCTGACCGCCGTCGGCTTGCCCGCCAGAGTCTGCGCCAGCGCCCGGGCGCAGCTCATCAGCGGCATCACGTACAGCAGGTTGAGACCGTCGACCTCGGCGCAATCGCCCAGGGCATAGATATTGGCGTGGGAGGTTTTCAGCTCGCGGTCCACCACCACTCCGCGATTGACCACCAGCCCGGCGGCAGCCGCCAGGTCGATGCGCGGGCGCAGGCCGATGGCCGAGACCACCAGGTCGCAGGCGATCACCTGGCCATCGGACAGGTGGGCTTCCAGACCGTCGGCGCTGCGCTGCAGGCGGTTGAGCACCGGGCCCAGGTGGAAGCGCGCGCCCAGGCTCTCCAGCCCGGCCTGGACCGCCGCCGCTGCGGCCGGGTGCAGCAGGGTCGGCATCACCTGCTCGCAAGGTGCCACCAGGTCCACGCTGTAGCCGCCGAGGATCAGGTCATTGGCGAACTCGCAGCCGATCAGCCCGGCGCCCAGCAGCAGCACCCGACGCTTGCCGGCCGCGGCGCTGCGAAAGCGCGCGTAGTCTTCCAGGTCATTGATGGGGAAAATCAGCTCGGATGCGTCGCCCTGCACCGGCACCCGCACGGTTTCCGCGCCCCAGGCCAGGATCAGGTCGCGATAGGCCACCGCTTCCTCGCCGATCCACAGGCGCTTGTGGCCCGGGTCGATGCCGCTGATGCGGGTGTGGGTGCGGACCTCGGCCTTGAGCTGCTCGGCCATGGCGCCAGGCTCGGCCATGCTCAGGCCGTCGGCGTCCTTGTTCTTGCCGAAGCCGGTGGACAGCATCGGCTTGGAGTAGGAACGGCCATCGTCGGCAGTGATCAACAGCAGCGGCGTCTCGCTGTCGAGCTTGCGAAACTCCCGGGCCAGGTTGTAACCCGCCAGGCCCGTCCCCACGATCACTACCGGTGCGCTCATTCCCTGCTCCTTGTTATTGGTTGTTCAAGCCACAAAAGTTGATCAAGCGATCTCGATCATTTCGAAATCCATCTTGCCCACGCCGCAGTCCGGGCAGAGCCAGTCCGCGGGCACATCTTCCCAACGGGTACCCGGCAAAATACCGTCGTCCGGCCAGCCTTCCGCTTCGTTGTAAATCAGGCCGCAGACCACACATTGCCACTTTTTCATTGATGCATTTCCTCAAGGGTTCAGGCTTCGCCGGTGGGTCGGTCGATGGATCGACTCTAGAAGGCCACGCTGATCAGCGTCCGGCACTGGGGTTTTTTACTGATCACTACCGGCAGATGCAAGCACGTTCGTGCCGCCGGGCGTCCTGGATCAATCAAAACCGGCGATCGCCATGCTAAGCTCGCCGCCTCATTTGCTGCCAATACTGACCCACTGTGCCGCACTCAATGCCCCCCGCCCCGGCCCCCACCTGGCTGGTGCAAAGCCGTTTGTCCCCCTTCCCCGGCGCAGCCGTTGCCAACTGGCTGTTCGATGAAGGGTCGCTGACCCGGCGCCTGACCCGGCTGTCCCACAACGCCTTCAGCGTCACCCCGCTGGTGCAAGAGTGGCAAACCCTGCGCAACGACGAATGCGCCGCCCTGGGCCTGCCCGAACAGAGCGAAGGCTGGGTGCGCGAGGTGTACTTGCGCGGGCACGGCCAGGCCTGGGTGTTCGCCCGTAGCGTCGCCGCCCGCAGTGCCCTGCTCGAAGGCGGCCTGAATATCGACGAACTGGGCAGCCGCTCCCTGGGCGAGTTGCTGTTCTGCGACCAGGCCTTTACCCGCCAGCCCATCGAAGTCTGCCGCTACCCCCGGCACTGGCTGCCCGCCGCCGTTGCCGACAACGGCCTGTGGGGCCGTCGCTCACGCTTTGACCGCGGCCCCCTGAGCCTGCTGGTGGCGGAAATCTTCCTGCCCAGCCTGTGGACCGCCATAGACGCCCGACCGGAGGCCTGCTGATGTACCTGAGCCTGCTCAAATCCCTCAATCGCCTGCACCCGCGGGCCTGGGACTTCCTGCAACTGGCGCGCATGGACAAGCCCATCGGCATCTATCTGCTGCTATGGCCAACCCTGGTGGCGCTGTGGATCGCCGCCGAGGGCCAGCCGTCCCTGAGCCATGTGCTGATCTTCACCTTCGGGGTGGTGCTGACCCGCGCCGGCGGCTGCGCCATCAACGACTTCGCCGACCGCAAGGTGGACGGCCAGGTCAAGCGCACCGACCAGCGGCCCCTGGCCACCGGCAAAGTCAGCGCCAAGGAGGCCCTGATACTGTTCGCGGTGCTGATGGGCGCCGCCTTCCTGCTGGTGCTGTGCACCAACGCCACCACGGTCTGGCTGTCGTTCGGCGCCCTGGCCCTGGCCGCCTGCTACCCCTTCATGAAGCGCTACACCTATTACCCGCAGGTGGTACTGGGAGCGGCGTATTCCTGGGGCATCCTGATGACCTTCACCGCGCAGAACGGCGAACTGCCGGCCACCGCGTGGCTGCTGTACATCGCCAACCTGCTGTGGACCGTGGGCTACGACACTTACTACGCCATGACCGATCGTGACGATGACTTGAAAATCGGGGTCAAGTCCACGGCAATCCTGTTCGGCGATGCCGACCGGGTGATCATTCTCACCCTGCAGGGCTTGTCCCTGGGCTGCCTGCTGCTGGCCGGGGCACGGTTCAATCTGGGGGGCTGGTTCCACCTGGGGCTGGCGGTGGCGGCGGCGTGTTTCGCCTGGGAGTTCTGGTACACCCGCGATCGCGACCGGATGAAGTGCTTCAAGGCCTTCCTGCATAACCACTGGGCGGGCCTGGCGATCTTTGTCGGGGTGGTGCTGGATTACGCGTTGCGCTAGACCGTCAAGCAAGGCCCTATGGGCCTTTTCGCAGCGTTGCCAGGGCTCGGCAGCGGCTACAGAGATCGGTGTAGCCGCTGCCGCAAGCTGCCAATGGCCCGGAGGGCGGCGGGAGGTCAGTCGGATTTCGCGACCTTCCAGGCGCCGTCCATCTTGCCTTCGCCGGTCATGTCACCGGCCTTCTTGTCCATCACGAAGCCGTACAGCGGCTTGCCGTCGTAGGCCCACTGCATCTTGCCGTCGTCACGCTTGATCACCGTCCACTTGCCCATGGCCTTGTCACTGCCCTCGGCCATCAGCGGCGGCCAGTTGGCAGCGCATTTGTCATTGCACATGGACTTTCCGTCGGCATCCTTGGCAAAGGTGTAGAGGGTCATGCCCTTGTGGTCCACCAGCACGCCGTCCTTGCTCATTGCCGGGTCGGCGGCCATGGCGAATGTCGGCAGGGCCAGGACAGCGCCTACCAGCAGGACTTTCAACGATTGCTTGAACAGAGTCATGGAAACCTTCTTTTGTGGTTGTCAGGAATCGGACTCAAAGCTTAGTCCACGAAGCAGCACCCCGCCCCGCGACCTGAAATACTGTCACACGACTGCAATAATTCCGTTATCTAATGCGGCGCAAGACAGTTAAATGACAAGAGGTTCAAGCATGGTTGGCAGAAGCATTCTGATCGTTGACGACGAAGCGCCTATTCGCGAAATGATCGCCGTTGCGTTGGAAATGGCCGGCTATGACTGCATGGAGGCAGAGAACTCTCAGCAGGCCCATGCCATCATCGTCGACCGCAAGCCGGACCTGATCCTGCTGGACTGGATGCTGCCCGGCACTTCCGGCATCGAGCTGGCGCGGCGCCTCAAGCGCGACGAGCTGACCGGGGACATCCCGATCATCATGCTCACCGCCAAGGGTGAAGAGGACAACAAGATCCAGGGCCTGGAAGTCGGTGCCGACGACTACATCACCAAGCCGTTCTCCCCCCGCGAACTGGTGGCCCGCCTCAAGGCCGTGCTGCGCCGTGCCGGCCCTACCGATGGCGAGGCGCCAATCGAAGTCGGCGGCCTGCTGCTGGACCCCATCAGCCACCGGGTGACCATCGACGGCAAGCCCGCGGAAATGGGCCCTACCGAATATCGCCTGCTGCAGTTCTTCATGACCCACCAGGAGCGTGCCTACACCCGTGGCCAGCTGCTGGACCAGGTCTGGGGCGGCAATGTGTACGTCGAGGAACGCACCGTGGACGTGCATATCCGCCGGCTGCGCAAGGCCCTGGGCGATGCCTACGAGAATCTGGTACAAACCGTGCGCGGCACCGGCTATCGTTTTTCCACCAAGGCCTGACGGCAGCGGCAAGCGACAAGCGGCACGCCGATGAGTGACCGCTTCAACACTTGCAGCTTGGAGCTGCGCCACCCTCCACGGACGTGTTTCAAGTGAATCAAAACTGGCATGGCACCCTGATTCGCCACATGTTGCTGCTGATCACCGGCTGCCTGCTGGTGGGCCTGATCAGCGGCTACTACGGCTGGAGCCTGGCCGCCGGCCTGGGCATCTACCTGGCCTGGACCCTCAAGCAGTTGCTGCGCCTGCACGAATGGCTGCGCCTGCATCAACCCGACGAAGCGCCCCCCGACGGTTATGGCCTGTGGGGCGAGGTGTTCGACAGCATCTACCACCTGCAACGCCGCGATCAGCGGGTACGCGGGCGCCTGCAGGCGGTGATCGACCGGGTCCAGGAGTCCACCGCGGCCCTTAAGGACGCGGTGATCATGCTCGACAGCGACGGCAACCTGGAATGGTGGAACCGCGCCGCCGAGACCCTGCTGGGGCTCAAGACGCCCCAGGACAGCGGCCAACCGGTGACCAACCTGGTGCGCCATCCGCGCTTCAAGGAATACTTCGAGCAGGACAGCTACGCCGAGCCGCTGGAAATCCCCTCCCCGGCCAACGACCGGGTACGCATCCAGCTCTACATCACCCGCTACGGCAACAACGAGCACCTGATGCTGGTGCGCGACGTGACCCGCATCCACCAGCTGGAACAGATGCGCAAGGACTTCATCGCCAACGTCTCCCACGAGCTGCGCACGCCGCTGACGGTGATCTGCGGCTACCTGGAGACCCTGCTGGACAACGTCGAGGAAGTGAACCCGCGCTGGAGCCGCGCCCTGCAGCAGATGCAGCAGCAAGGCGGGCGCATGCAGACCCTGCTCAACGACCTGCTGTTGCTGGCCAAGCTGGAGGCCACGGACTACCCGTCGGACAACCAGCCGGTGCCCATCGACGTGCTGCTGCAATCGATCAAGAGCGACGCCCAGGCGCTGTCCGGGGAGCGCAACCAGCGCATCACCCTGGAAGCCGACGCGTCGGTGCAACTCAAGGGCAGCGAAGCCGAGCTGCGCAGCGCCTTCTCCAACCTGGTGTTCAACGCGGTGAAATACACCCCGGCCGAAGGCAATATTCGCATTCGCTGGTGGGGCGACGAACAGGGCGCGCACCTGAGCGTGCAGGACTCGGGGATCGGCATCGACAACAAGCACCTGCCGCGCCTCACCGAGCGCTTCTACCGGGTGGATTCGAGCCGCAACTCCAACACCGGCGGCACCGGCCTGGGCCTGGCCATCGTCAAGCATGTGCTGCTGCGCCACCGTGCGCGCCTGGAGATCAGCAGCGTGCTGGGCCACGGCAGCACCTTCACCTGCCATTTCGTTCCGGCCCAAGTGAAGAAAAACCGCACCCAGAGCCTGACCGACCAGCGCTGACAGCCACTCGCCCCTAGGCAATTGCCCTGTCAGCCGCTACATTGCGTAACTTGTGCCTGCCTTTCAGGCACCGCATTTCCTTCCTTTTCGAATACACGGAACCCGCAAAACTCCATCATGGACCCTTCCCCTGGTTTTACCCTCGCGTCTCTTTTCGCCGACTTCGGCATGATTCTTTTTGCTCTGATCCTGGTCCTGCTCAACGGCTTTTTCGTTGCGGCGGAGTTCGCCATGGTCAAGCTGCGCTCGACCCGGGTCGAGGCCATTGCCCACAAGAACGGCTGGCGCGGGCAGATCCTGCGCACTGTGCACAGCCAGCTCGACGCCTACCTCTCGGCCTGCCAACTGGGCATCACCCTGGCCTCCCTGGGCCTGGGCTGGGTCGGTGAGCCGGCCTTCGCCCATCTGCTGGAGCCGCTGCTGGGCGCCCTGGGCGTGAGCTCTCCGGAAGTGATCCGCGGCGTGTCGTTCTTCACCGCGTTCTTCATCATTTCCTACCTGCACATCGTGGTCGGCGAGCTGGCGCCCAAATCCTGGGCGATCCGCAAGCCGGAGCTGCTGTCGCTGTGGACGGCGGTGCCGCTGTACCTGTTCTACTGGCTGATGTACCCGGCCATCTACCTGCTCAACGCCAGCGCCAACACCATCTTGCGCATCGCCGGGCAGGGCGAGCCCGGCCCGCACCACGAACACCACTACAGCCGAGAAGAACTCAAGCTGATCCTGCACTCCAGCCGCGGCCAGGACCCCAGCGACCAGGGCATGCGCGTACTGGCCTCGGCGGTGGAAATGGGCGAACTGGAAGTGGTGGACTGGGCCAATTCCCGGGAAGACCTGATCAGCGTCGAGTTCAACGCGCCGCTCAAGGAAATCCTCGCCCTGTTCCGCCGCCACAAGTTCAGCCGCTATCCGGTCTACGACAGCGAGCGCAACGAATTCGTCGGCCTGCTGCACATCAAGGACCTGCTGCTGGAACTGGCGGCCCTGGACCACATTCCCGAGTCGTTCAACCTGGCCGAGCTGACCCGCCCGCTGGAGCGCGTATCCCGGCACATGCCGCTGTCGCAGTTGCTGGAGCAGTTCCGCAAGGGCGGCTCGCACTTCGCCCTGGTGGAAGAAGCCGACGGCAAGGTCATTGGCTACCTGACCATGGAAGACGTGCTTGAAGTGCTGGTGGGCGATATCCAGGACGAACACCGCAAGACCGAGCGCGGCATCCTGGCCTACCAGCCGGGCAAGCTGCTGGTGCGCGGTGACACCCCGCTGTTCAAGGTGGAACGCCTGCTGGGCATCGACCTGGACCATATCGAGGCCGAAACCCTCGCCGGCCTGGTGTACGAAACCCTGAAACGGGTGCCGGAAGAGGAAGAAGTACTGGAGGTCGAAGGCCTGCGCATCATCATCAAGAAGATGAAGGGACCGAAGATCATCCTGGCCAAGGTGCTGATGCTGGATTGACGGCCCTTTCGCCGCCAAGCCGGCGCCTACGGGCAGGTTATTGGTTGCCCAGGGCAAAATTCGGCAGATCCCCCAGGGGCTGGTTGAACTGATAGGGAATCGACACCAGCCCCAACCCGGTATTGCGCTGCACCACGAAATGCAGGTGCGGCCCGCTGCTGTTGCCGGTGTTGCCCGACAGCCCCAGGGCGCTGCCCACCGCCACTCGCTGGCCCTCCCGCACGCTGACCGAACCCTGCTTGAGGTGCAGGTACACGCCCATGGTGCCGTCGTCGTGCAGCACCCGGACGAAATTGCCCGCCGGGTTATTGCCCCGCCCGTTCTGGGCGTTCTCGGTCTTCACCACCACCCCGCCCCGGGCAGCAATGATCGGCGTCCCCACCGGCATGGCGATATCCATCGCATAGCGGCTCTTGGGGCTGAAATGGCTGTATTGGCCATTGGCGCCCTGGGTCAGGCGAAACGGCCCGCCACGCCAGGGCAGCGGGTAGCGATAGGCCTGGGTGGCGCCTGCCGGATCCCCCAGGGAATAACGGAACCTGGGGGCATAGCTCAGAGGCTGGTCGGCGCGAATCGCCGTGAGCAGCGCCAGGCGCTGCCTGCTGCGGGCCGGCAGCACCTGGCGGATCGGCTGCCCCGGAGCGCCGCTGACATTGTTCAACCCGGCAAAGCTCAACTCCACTTCCACCGGGGCATACAGGTCATTGCGCACATACACCGCATCCACCCCCCTGTGCTTCTGGATATCCAGGCGCACCTGGCGCTCAAGGTGCTCCACCATGCGGTCGCGGAACACGAACTCCTGGGCCCCCGGCGAAGGCCGGTCGCTGTAGGAGACCACGCCATTGGCGTCGATGGACTTGTACACAGTCATCGCCGCCAGCGACGTGGCGGCTAAAGACAATCCACAGAAAAACAGCAGGCGCACAAACATTCGGCAGCTTCTTGGCAGAGGGTGGAATCACGCTAGCAGCCTGATATGGAGCTTGTATGAATCAGGCGGGCGCCAAGGGTTCAATGCCGCCGGCGTCGAAGTGGATGTCCACCCCCAGTTGCGCCGCCTCGCAGAGGTTGACCAGCGCATCAAGGGAGAACTTGTTGATCTTGCCGCTGAGCACATCGTTGAGCCGGGGCTGGGTGATATTGAGGCGCCTGGCCGCCTCCTTCTGCGACACCCCCCAGGCCTGCACGGTCTTGCCCAGTTCCAGCATCAGCTTGGCCCGCAGGCGCATGTTGGCGGCCTCCTGGGGAGTGGCTTCAAGGGCATCCCAGACACTGGCAAAGCGCTGGTTGATCGGTTGGTCAGTCATGGCGTGAACCTGTTTCCTGATATCTGGCACGAGCCAGCTCGATATCCCGCGCCTCGGTCTTGCGGGTGGTCTTGCGCACCGCGTGCAACACATAAATGGCCGCGGCCCGCCGGACCACATGGAACAACCGAAACGCCCCTGAATCCTCATGGATCCTGATCTCGAAAACGCCCGGGCCAATGGTTTTCACCGACCTGCAATCGTAGGGCTGTTCACCCCGCTGCAGCAGATCCAGCTGGAAACCGGCGGCCCGACGGGCATCTTCAGGGAACGCCCTGAGATCCCGCAGCGCGCTCCCGACAAACACCACATCCTTGTGCCTGGGCATCGAACCTCTCCTGTTAATGACCAGGAACAAGGCTAATCAACACGGCCAGGACCGGTCGCGCCGGGTTGTTTCAAGGCATGGCCGCAAGGGGTGAACAACAGAGCGCGCCACCTGAAATCTATATCCAAACAGATATAAATCAAGCGCAAAGAAATTAATCTGACGTACGGCGGAAAGTACCGAGGGGGGCGGAGCACGCCTTGTGGCTTGAGGGTTACAGCCTATGTTGCGAGTTGCTCGCTCGATAGCGGGATGACGCAGCAGCCCGCCTCGGCGGCCGGCAAAAGCCCGCAGTGGGAAAGTGTTTTCAGCAGATTTCCACTGCCTCCCATCACCGCAGGAACCGGCTTGCCGGCAAAGAGGCCTTCAAGCCTTGTGCTGCCCTTGTGGGCGCCTTCGCTGGCAAGCCAGCTCCTACACAGCAAGAGGGTGTTCTCGCGGCTTACGCACCTGCCGCCGTAGGAGCCGGCTTGCCGGCGAAGAGGCCTTCAAGCCTTGTGCTGCCCTTGCGGGCGCCTTCGCTGGCAAGCCAGCTCCTACACAGCAAGAGGGTGTTCTCGCGGCTTACGCACCTGCCGCCGTAGGAG
>NZ_JBWKQO010000003.1:0-254860 GCF_059418825.1 Pseudomonas sp. GW821-FHT07F01 | reverse complement strand
AGCCGGCTTGCCGGCGAAGAGGCCTTCAAGCCTTGTGCTGCCCTTGCGGGCGCACTCGCTGGCAAGCCAGCTCCTACAGCGAGGCGGCCGGCAAGGATCAGGCGCCGGGAACGAAGTGCTTCTGGGCGGTGCCGCGGGCGATCAGGCGGGAGATGTAGTCGAGCTTCTGGGCATCCTGGTCCACGAAGCGGAAAGTCAGCTGCAGCCACTCGCTGTCGGGCTTGGGTTCAAAGGCCACCACCGCATGCAGGTAGCCATTGAGCCGCGCCACTTCGGCGTTATCGCCCTGCTCCAGGTCCAGCACCGCGCTCTCCAGCACCTGGGGCAGGCTGTCGGTGCGCTTCACCACCAGCAAGGCTTCCTTGATGCTCAGGGCCTTGATCACACACTGCTGGTTGCCGCTGGACAACCGCAGCTGGCCCTGGCCACGACCACCACCGGCCGCTGCCGCAGGCGCCGGGGCCTTGACCGGAGGGCTGTTGAGCAAACCGCGGGCCGGCGCTGCTGGAGCTGGAGCCGGGGCGGCAGCCGCCGGTTTGGCGAACGGATTGACCGGAGCGGAAGCCGCCCCCACCACCGCCGGCTTGCCGCCAGTCAGGGCGCTCAGGGAGTCGTTGCCAAAGGCCGAGTTCATCTTGGTCGGCGCGCTGTTCATCAAGGTGTCGAGCTTGCCGACCTTGTTCAGCGCCTGCTTGACCTTGGTCAGCAGCTGTTCGTTGGTAAAAGGCTTGCTCACATAACCGGAAACCCCGGCCTGGATCGCCTGCACCACGTTTTCCTTGTCGCCCCGGCTGGTGACCATGATGAACGGCATGGCCTTCAGCGCATCTTGCTCGCGGCACCAGGTCAGCAGCTCAAGGCCGGACATTTCCGGCATTTCCCAGTCGCACAGGACCAGGTCGAAGGCTTCACGGGCGAGCATCGCCTGGGCCTTCTTGCCATTGATCGCGTCTTCGATCTTGATGCCAGGGAAGTAGTTGCGCAGGCACTTCTTCACCAGGTCACGAATGAACGAAGCGTCATCCACCACCAACACACTTACCTTACTCATCGACCACCCCTTTAAAAATCCCGGCAAGCATAACGCTGGCTGATGGCACTTTGCCAAAACTCTTCAGTCACGCCGGGACTTTTCGTTCGCGGGTGCTGCTTTTCAATTTCCAGGAGCACAAACAAAAACGCCCGGCCAAAAGGCCGGGCGCTCTTCTCGGGCACTCTTACTTATCGTCAGTTTCATCCGGAACATTAGCGGATTCGCCACTGGTACCTTCAACTTCCTGCTTCATGCGCTTGAGCCCAAGGTGACGAACATCGGTGCCGCGCACCAGATAAATCACCAGCTCGGAAATGTTGCGCGCGTGGTCGCCGATCCGCTCCAGCGAGCGCAGCACCCAGATAATGCTCAGAACCCGCGAGATAGAGCGTGGGTCTTCCATCATGTAGGTGGCCAGCTCACGCAGCGCGGTCTTGTATTCGCGGTCGATGATCTTGTCGTACTGGGCCACCGAAAGTGCCAGCTCGGCATCGAAGCGGGCAAAGGCGTCCAGGGCATCGCGCACCATGTTGCGCACCTGGTCGCCGATATGCCGCACTTCCACGTAGCCACGCGGGGCCTCGCCCTCTTCGCAGAGCTGGATGGCCCGGCGGGCGATCTTGGTGGCTTCGTCGCCGATGCGCTCCAGGTCGATCACCGACTTGGAGATGCTGATGATCAAACGCAGGTCCGAGGCCGCCGGTTGGCGACGGGCGAGAATGCGCAGGCATTCCTCGTCGATATTGCGTTCCATCTGGTTGATCTGGTCGTCGATCTCGCGCACCTGCTGGGCCAGGCCGGAGTCGGCCTCGATCAGCGCTGTGACCGCGTCATTGACTTGCTTCTCCACCAGCCCGCCCATGGCCAGGAGGTGGCTGCGTACTTCTTCCAGCTCGGCATTGAACTGCTGGGAGATGTGATGGGTTAAGCCTTCCTTCGAAATCATCGTGTTCGCTCCGCGAAAGTTGCAAGCTTCAAGCCGCAAGCTTCAAGCAGTTAAATAGTGATCCGGATGTCGCGCACCGCCTCTGTTGCGCCGCGTGAAACCTGCGGCTGGCAGCTGCTTTCTAGCCATAGCGCCCGGTAATGTAGTCTTCGGTCTGCTTCTTCGCCGGGTTGGTGAACAGCGTGTCGGTATCGCCGAACTCCACCAGTTTGCCCATGTACATGAAGGCGGTGTAGTCGGAAACCCGCGCCGCCTGCTGCATGTTATGGGTCACGATGACGATGGTGAACTTGGACTTGAGCTCATAGATCAGTTCCTCGACCTTCAGGGTCGAGATCGGGTCCAGGGCCGAGCAGGGTTCGTCCAGCAGCAGCACTTCCGGCTCCACGGCGATGGTCCGGGCGATTACCAGACGTTGCTGCTGGCCGCCGGACAGGCCCAGGGCCGAATCATGCAGGCGGTCCTTGACCTCGTCCCACAGCGCCGCGCCCTTGAGGGCCCATTCCACGGCTTCGTCGAGCACGCGCTTCTTGTTGATGCCCTGGATGCGCAGGCCGTAGACCACGTTTTCGTAGATGGTCTTGGGGAACGGGTTGGGCTTCTGGAACACCATCCCAACCCGACGACGCAGCTCGGCCACGTCTTCGCCCTTGCGGTAGATGTTGTTGCCGTAGAGGTTGATCGCACCCTCTACGCGGCAGCCGTCCACCAGGTCGTTCATGCGGTTGAAGGTCCGCAGCAGGGTCGACTTGCCGCAACCGGACGGGCCGATGAAGGCGGTCACGCGCTGCTTGGGGATGTTCATGCTGACGTCGAACAGCGCCTGTTTCTCGCCGTAGTACAGGCTCAGGCCGGGCACTTCGATGGCCACGGTTTCCTGTTCCAGGCTCAGGCTCTGCTTGTCGCGGCCCAGGGCGGACATGTTGATGCCATGAGTGTGTGCTTCGTGTTGCATGGGATGCTCCCTGTGCTACCAATTCGTTTGTCGTGAACCGCAGGCATCAGGCCAGCGGCGACATCATTCTGTTTGTAGGAGCCGGCTTGCCGGCGAAGAGGCCTTGAAGCCCTGCGTCGCCCTTGTGGGCGCCTTCGCTGGCAAGCCAGCTCCTACGCAAGCCAGCGTCCACACAAGCCAGCCGATCAGCTGTCCAGTGCCTTGTATTTTTCACGCAGGTGGTTACGGATCCACACCGCCGACAGGTTCAGGGTGGCGATCACCAGCACCAGCAGCAGCGCGGTGGCGTACACCAGCGGCCGCGCCGCCTCGACGTTGGGGCTCTGGAAGCCGACGTCGTAGATGTGGAAGCCCAGGTGCATGATCTTCTGGTCCAGGTGCAGGTACGGGTAGTTGCCGTCCAGCGGCAGCGACGGCGCCAGCTTCACCACACCCACCAGCATCAGCGGCGCCACTTCACCGGCAGCGCGGGCGACCGCGAGGATCATCCCGGTCATCATCGCCGGGCTGGCCATGGGCAGAACGATCTTCCACAGGGTCTCGGCCTTGGTCGCACCCAGGGCCAGGGAACCTTCGCGCACGGTGCGGGGAATCCGCGCCAGGCCTTCTTCGGTGGCCACGATCACCACTGGCACCGCCAGCAGCGCCAGGGTCAGGGATGCCCAGAGCAGGCCCGGGGTGCCGAAGGTCGGCGCCGGCAGGGCTTCAGGGAAGAACAGACGGTCCACGGAACCACCCAGCACGTAGACGAAGAAGCCCAGGCCGAACACACCGTAGACGATGGCCGGAACCCCCGCCAGGTTGTTCACCGCAATGCGGATCACCCGGGTCAGGGTGTTCTGCTTGGCATATTCACGCAGGTAGACCGCTGCCAGCACGCCGAACGGAGTGACGATCATGGCCATGATCAGGGTCATCATCACGGTGCCGAAAATGGCCGGGAAAATACCGCCCTCGGTGTTGGCTTCGCGCGGGTCATCGCTGAGGAACTCCCAGACCTTGCTGAAGTAGAAACCGATCTTGGTAAAAGTGCCCATGGCGTTCGGCTGGTAGGCGTGTACCACCTTGCCCAGGCCGATCTCCACTTCCTTGCCGTTGGCATCACGGGCGGTCAGGCTGTCGCGGTTGAACTGGGCGTGCAGGTCGCTCAGGCGCGCCTCGATGTCCTGGTAGCGGGCATTGAGTTCGGCGCGCTCGGCATCCATGTCGGCCTGGGCCGCGGCATCCAGCTTGCCGTCCAGCTCCAGCTTGCGGCCGTGCAGGCGGATGCGTTCCAGGCCGGCGTTGATGGCGCCGATGTCGGATTTCTCCAGGGTCTTGAGCTGGGCGGCCAGCTTGTTCACCCGGTCGATCCGCGCTTGCAGCTCGGGCCAGGCGGCTTCGCCTTCGGCGATCACCTTGCCGCTTTCCTTGACGTTGACCAGGTAGCCGTAGAAGTTGCCCCACTCACGGCGCTCGATGGCCATCAGCTCTTTGGGGTAGCTCTGGTTGGTCAGCCACTCGCCGACGATCCAGGTGAAGTCGTTGCCGTTCAGGTCACGGTTGCCGACCTTGATCAGCTCGCGGGTCATGAACTCCGGGCCCTGGTCGGGCACCGGCAGGCCGGCACTCTTCAGGCGCGCCCGGGGCACTTCTTCCTTCTGTACCACTTCACCGATGACCAGGTGATTGGCCTGGCCCGGCACGTCGTAGTTGGCGTGCACCAGGTCGGCTGGCCAGAAGTGGCCGAGGCCACGCACGGCGATCACCGCCAGCAGGCCGATGGTCATGATGACCGCGATGGACACCGCGCCACCGCTGATCCAGACGCCGGGGGCGCCGCTCTTGAACCAGTCTTTTAGGGAGTTCTGTTTCACAGACTTCTACCTTTCTTAAAGCGACGAGTATTTCTTGCGCAGACGCTGACGGATCAGCTCGGCGAGGGTGTTCATGACGAAGGTGAACAGCAGCAGCACCAGCGCCGAGAGGAACAGCACGCGGTAGTGGCTGCCGCCGACTTCCGATTCGGGCATTTCCACCGCTACGTTGGCGGCCAGGGTGCGCAGGCCTTCGAACAGGTTCATTTCCATGACCGGGGTGTTGCCGGTGGCCATCAGCACGATCATGGTCTCGCCCACGGCGCGGCCCATGCCGATCATCAGCGCCGAGAAGATCCCCGGGCTGGCGGTGAGGATCACCACCCGCGTCATGGTCTGCCACGGCGTGGCGCCCAGGGCCAGGGAGCCCAGGGTCAGGCCCCGCGGCACGCTGAACACGGCGTCTTCGGCGATCGAGTAGATGTTCGGGATCACCGCAAAGCCCATGGCCAGGCCCACTACCAGGGCGTTGCGCTGGTCGTAGGTAATCCCCAGGTCGTGGGAGATCCACATGCGCATGTCGCCGCCGAAGAACCAGTTCTCCATGAACGGGCTCATGTACAGCGAGAGGAAGCCGACGAAGATGATCACCGGGATCAGGATCGCGCTTTCCCAGCCTTCCGGCACTTTAAGGCGCAACGACTCGGGCAAACGACTCCAGGCGAAACCCGCCACCAGGATACCGATCGGCAGCAGGAGCAGCAGGCTGAAGATGCCCGGCAAGTGGCCTTCGACATAGGGCGCGAGGAACAGGCCGGCGAAGAAACCGAGGATCACCGTCGGCATCGCCTCCATCAGCTCGATCACCGGCTTGACCTTGCGGCGCATGCCCGGGGCCATGAAGTAGGCGGTGTAGATCGCCGCCGCCACCGCCAATGGCGCCGCCAGCAGCATGGCGTAGAACGCCGCCTTCAGGGTACCGAAGGTCAGGGGCGAGAGGCTCAGCTTGGGTTCGAAATCGGTGTTGGCCGCGGTGGATTGCCAGACGTATTTAGGCTCGTCGTAGTTCTCGTACCAGACCTTGCTCCACAGCGCACTCCAGGACACTTCCGGGTGCGGGTTGTCGAGCACCAGGGGCTGCAGCTTGCCGCCGGCCTCGACGATCACCCGGTTGGCCCGTGGCGACAGGCCGAACAGGCCCTGGCCGTCTACCACCTGGTCCACCAGCAGGGTGCGGTGGGCGGTGCTGTGGAACACCCCGAGCTTGCCGGCGGCGTCCAGGGCAACGAAGCCCTTGCGACGCTCTTCGGCGGTGATTTCAACAATGGGCGCGGTGCCCATCTGGAAGGTGCGGATCTGCTTCAGGCGCAGCTCGCCGTCCGGGTCGCGGGCCATGAACCACTGGGCCAGGCCGCCCTTGGAGGTCCCGATGATCAGCGAGATGCCGCCCACCAGCTGGGTGCTGGCGGTGACTTCGGTATCGGCGTCTTCCAGCAGTTTGTAGCGACCGTTGAGGCTCTTGTCCCGCAGGCTGAAGACGTCGGCCTGGGCGCGCCCGTTGATCACGTACAGCCACTGCTGGCGCGGGTCGATGTACATGGCCTTGACCGGCTCGGTCATCTGCGGCAGCTCGATGCGGCTCTGCTCGCTGGTGACCTCGCCGGTCATCATGTTTTCTTCGCGGGTCAGCTTCAGCACTTGCAACTGCGAAGCGGTAGAACCGGCAACGATCAGCGACGAATCGGTGGCATTGAGGTTGACGTGCTCCAGCGCACCGCCCTGCTCGTTCAGGGTGATGGGGGTCTCGCCGTAGGGGTACTCGATGGCCGGCGAGATGGTCTTCTTGCCGTCCGGGTAGCTGACCTTGTAGGTATGACGGAACACCAGGGCCTGGCCGTTGGACAGGCCGACCACCACCAGCGGGTTGCCGGGCTGGTCCTTGCCGATGGAGGTGACGCTGGCGCCCGCCGGGATCGGCAGGTCGACCTTGCGCAGCTCGGCGCCACTGTCGATGTCGAAGAACAGCGCCTGGCCCTTGTCGGAGACACGCATGCCAACCTGGTTCTGCTCTTCCAGGGAGAACATCAGCGGCTTGCCGGCGTCCTGCATCCAGGCGGGAGTCAGAGGGTCCTTGGCGGTCAGTTCGGCACCCTGGAACAGCGGCGCGACGACATAGGCGAGGAAGAAGAAGATCAGGGTGATAGCACCCAGTACCGCGAGGCCGCCGACAAGGACGTACCAACGGGTCAGGCGGTCTTTGAGCGCGCGGATGCGGCGCTTGCGTTGCAGTTCAGGCGTATTGAAGTCAATGCGCTTGGGGGGAGAAGTCGTAGTCATGGTGGAGTTGGCCAGATCATTCATGCGCACACCCTAGCGATCCTGTATGACAGAAAGATGACAATGCAGTGACGCAACAAATCCGCCGCATGGCAGGGCCGGCAGCGGACAGAAAATGAGGTTGCAGGAGCCGGCAGGCCGACGAACCAGCCTTGAGCCTGGGTCGCCATTTCGGGCGCTTTGCCTGGCAAGCGGAACGCCGCCCGGCCAGCTCCTACGAAAACGAGAAGGTCCGGGGAGCCCGGACCTTCGGAGGCGGCTTATGCGCCTTCTTTCAGGCCCAGGTCAGCCAGTGCCTTGGCGGCCACCTTGGCTGGCAGTGGGATGTAGCCGTCTTTGACGACCACTTCCTGGCCTTGTTTGGACAGGACCAGTTTCACGAACTCGGCTTCCAGCGGGGCCAGAGGCTTGTTCGGGGCCTTGTTGACGTAGACGTAGAGGAAGCGCGACAGCGGGTACTTGCCGTTCAGGGCGTTTTCTTCGGTGTCTTCGATGAAGTCGGTGCTGCCTTTCTTGGCCAGGGCCACGGTCTTCACGCTGGCGGTCTTGTAGCCGATGCCCGAGTAGCCGATGCCGTTCAGCGAGGAGCTGATGGATTGCACCACCGACGCCGAACCAGGCTGTTCGTTGACGTTAGGCTTGTAGTCGCCTTTGCACAGGGCTTCTTCCTTGAAGTAGCCGTAGGTGCCGGATACCGAGTTGCGACCGAACAGCTGAACCGGCTTGTTGGCCAGGTCGCCTTTCACGCCCAGGTCGCCCCAGGTCTTCACTTCTTCCTTGGCGCCGCACAGACGAGTCGAGGAGAAGATCGCGTCGACCTGTTCCATGGTCAGGTGCTGGATCGGGTTGTCCTTGTGCACGAACACGGCCAGGGCGTCCACGGCCACCGGGATAGCGGTTGGCTTGTAGCCGTACTTCTGCTCGAAGGCCGCCAGTTCCGTGTCCTTCATCTTGCGGCTCATAGGGCCCAGGTTGGAGGTGCCTTCGGTCAGCGCGGGTGGCGCGGTGGCGGAGCCGGCGGCCTGAATCTG
Source organism: Pseudomonas sp. GW821-FHT07F01 (assembly GCF_059418825.1). Taxonomy (NCBI): domain Bacteria; kingdom Pseudomonadati; phylum Pseudomonadota; class Gammaproteobacteria; order Pseudomonadales; family Pseudomonadaceae; genus Pseudomonas; species Pseudomonas sp. GW821-FHT07F01. The sequence goes on along the minus strand of NZ_JBWKQO010000003.1, from coordinate 246,762 downwards.
AATGTTGACGTTCGGGTATTCCTTTTTGTAGTTCTCGGCCCACAGGGTCATCAGGTTCGCCAAGGTATCGGAACCGACGCTGGACAGGTTGCCCGACACACCAGTGGTCTTGGTGTAGCTCGGGATAGCAGGGTCAACAGCGGCAACCGCGTGGGCAGTCGCAACGCCAGCGGCGACAAAGGTCATTGCCGCCATCAAACGCTTCAGTTTCATGCCTTACTCCTAGCAGATAGGGTGTGTTAAGTCGGGGCCAAGTATCTGTAGGCCGTGTGAACACTCTATGTCCGGAATATGACAATTAGATGAAAGGCCAGCATTCCTGAACGGAAGCTGGCCTTTCTTTGTTCGGCGATAAAAACCTCTGTAGCCGCTGCCGCAGGCTGCGATCGATCCGCAGGGTCGCGGCGCCCTTCAGCGCACAGCAGGGCCTACGGCAGCGGCTACAGGGTGGTGGTCAGCGGCCCTTGGCCCACAGGTACAGCCCCACCAGCAGGCCGATGCCGCAAATAATTGCAACATAATAGGCCGGGCCCATGGGGCTTTCCTTGAGCAGCCAGGTAACCACCATCGGCGTCAGGCCACCGAAGATCGCGTACGCCAGGTTGTAGGAAAACGACAGGCCGCTGAAGCGCACCACTGCCGGGAACGCCTTGACCATCACATAAGGCACCGCACCGATGGTGCCGACGAACAGGCCGGTCAGGGCATACAGCGGGAACAGCCACTGCGGGTTGTCCAGCAGGCCGTGATAGAAGGTCCAGGAAGTGACCAGCAACAAGGCGCTGCCGAACACGAACACCTTGCCCGCACCGAATCGGTCCGCCAGGGCACCCGAGGCCACGCAGCCCAGGCTCAGGAAGATAATGGCCAGGCTGTTGGCCTCCAGGGCGGTGATGGCCGGGAATTTATAGACGGTCTGCAGCACGGTGGGGGTCATCAGGATCACCACGATGATCCCGGCGGACAGCAGCCAGGTCAGCAGCATGGAAATCACGATCGCCCCGCGGTGATCACGCAGCACCGTGCGCAGCGGCAGTTCCTCGGCCAGGGCCTTGCGCAGTTGCAGTTCGGCGAACACCGGGGTTTCGTGGAGCAGGCGGCGCAGGTACACCGAGAACAGGCCGAACACCCCACCCAGCAGGAACGGGATCCGCCAGGCGTAATCCGCCACTTCCACCGGGGTATAGATGCTGTTGATCGCAGTGGCCACCAGCGACCCCAGGAGAATCCCGGCAGTCAGGCCCGAGGTGAGGGTGCCGCAGGCATAGCCGATATGCCGCTGGGGCACGTGTTCGGAAACGAACACCCAGGCCCCGGGCACTTCACCACCGATGGCCGCCCCCTGGATCACCCGCATCAGCAACAGCAGGATCGGCGCCCACATGCCGATCTGCGCGTAGGTCGGCAACAGGCCCATGATCAGGGTCGGCACCGCCATCATGAAGATGCTCAGGGTGAACATCTTCTTGCGCCCCAGCAGGTCGCCAAAGTGGGCCATGACGATCCCGCCCAGGGGCCGCGCCAGGTAACCGGCCGCGAAGATCCCGAAGGTCTGCATCAGGCGCAGCCACTCGGGCATGTCCGCCGGGAAGAACAGCTTGCCGACCACGGTGGCAAAGAACACGAAGATGATGAAGTCGTAGAACTCCAGCGCCCCGCCCAGGGCAGACAGGGACAATGTCTTGTAGTCACTACGGGTCAGCGGACGGGCGGGTTGCGCAGGCTGCGCGGCGCTCGAGGGCACAGTGGTCATGGCAAGGGCTTCTCTTATTAGTCGGTTCTGGAAGCCGCAACAGCGCTGGTTGGGGCCTGGCAGGTTCGGCACGATAGCAAATTGTTCGAATGCGTACACAGCGGCGCACAAATGACTCACAAATTTGCGAACTGGACGGGTCGTCGCGGAGTCTATCGACCGATATACTCGCAGACCTCGAAGCGCAAAGCCGCTTCTGGCAAGGGTTGCTGTGCGAAAACGCTGCTGCGCGCCCCTGGCCCTGGCCAGCGCCAGTCGATTTCGCAGAGTTTCCCTTTAGCACGCCTTAGAAAGAACGTGACGAACGTAGTATGTTCGGGCTGAATCGTTTTTCCTGAAGACGGCTATTCACCTGAAGTACCCATGAAGCGTCACGGGTCAGAGGCCCCCCGGCATGATAGAACTCGAACAAGAAGATCCAATCCCGCAAGGCGACCTGGCCTTGCAAATCACCGCACTGCCCCGTGAAACCAACGGCTTTGGCGATATTTTCGGCGGCTGGCTGGTCGCGCAGATGGACCTGGCGGGCACCGCCATGGCCAGCCGCGTGGCCGGCGGCCGGGTGGCCACGGTGGCCATCGACCGCATGGCGTTCCTGGTGCCGGTGGCGGTGGGCGCGCAGCTGTCCTTCTACACCCAGACCCTGGAGATCGGCCGCAGCTCGATCCAGATGATGGTGGAAGTGTGGAGCGACGACCCGCTGTCCAGCGAATGGCGCAAGGTCACCGAGGCGGTGTTCGTATTCGTCGCCATCGATGGCAGTGGCCGCACCCGCTCGGTTCCGCCGCGCGCGCGCTAAACCTGATGACCGTTCTGCGGTCCATAGCAGCCCACACCTTGCGAACGAGAACAGCAGCATGCCTACGCCCCAGGTCGAAACGGTAAAACTGGATGAACTGAACTGCTGGCGCATCCGCCACGGTGACGCCGAACTGCTGGTGGCCCAGCAGGGCGCGCACATCCTCAGTTATCAAGTGGCCGGGCAACAGCCGCTGATCTGGCTCAACGACGAGGCCGTGTTCAAGCGCGGCAAGAGCATCCGCGCCGGGGTGCCGGTGTGCTGGCCCTGGTTCGGCAACTTTGCCCGCAACCCGCAGGCGGTGCAGGCCATGCGCCAAGGCACTGACCCGGCGCCGGCCCACGGCCTGGTGCGGGCCACCGACTGGGAACTGCTGGGCATCGAAAGCCAGGGCGACAGCCTGCTGGTGGAGCTGCGCCTGCCCTGCCCCGCGGGTGGTTTTCCCGGCTGGCCCCATCAAGTGGAACCGCGCCTGAGCATCCGCCTCGACCAGCAACTGCACATCAGCCTCAGCAGCCACAACCTGGGCACTGAAAGCGTGAGCATCAGCCAGGCGCTGCACAGCTACTTCGCGGTCAGCGATGTGCGCCAGGTGCAGGTCGAAGGCGTGGACGGGCTGAGCTACATCGAGACCCTGGAAGACTGGAAGACCAAGGTCCAGAGCGGCAGCCTGCACTTTACCGGCGAGACCGACCGCATCTACCTGAACGCCCCGGCGCAGCTGGAGATCGTCGATCCGGACTGGCAACGACGGATCCGCCTGCGCAGCGAAGGCTCGCGCACCGCGGTGATCTGGAACCCCTGGATCGACCGCGCTGCCCAATTCAGCGACATGGCCGACGACGGCTGGCAGCGCATGCTGTGCATCGAGACCGCCAACGTGATGGACGACATCGTCACCCTGGCCCCGGGCGCCAGCCACACCCTGAGCGTCAGCATCAGCGCCGCCCCGCTCTGACTCCACCTGCCCCGTAGGAGCTGGCTTGCCAGCGAAGAGGCCCTCAAGACCGCGTTCGCCGGCAAGCCGGCTCCTACCGTTCAGCGGCGTTCAAATGCGCCGCTTCAGAGATCCGATTCCTTGACCACCCGCACCTTCGCCGCATCCAGGGCATAGGCGGCATCGGCCAGGTCGTTGCTGACCTTTTCGATCTTCAGGGTGCCGGTCACCCACAGCGGCGTGTAGATGTCGTCCAGCTTCAAGCCCTTGGGAAAGCGCACCAGCACCAGCTGGTTGGGCGGCGGTGGCGGCACGTGGATGCAGGCGCCCGGGTACGGCACCAGGAAGAACAGCGTGCTGCGCCCCTTGGCATCGGCTTCCAGCGGCACCGGATAACCGCCGATGCGGATCTGCTTGTCATTCATGGCCGGCACGGTCTTGGTGGAATACATCACCGCCGGCAACCCCTTGCTCTGCTTCAGGCCGCCCTTTTCGGTGAAGGTGCCATTGGCTTCCGGGGAGTTGTGGTCGATTTCCGGCATCTGCTCCAGGGCCTTCTGGTCCGACTTGGGCATCAGCTCCAGCCAATCGGTTTCCGGCAGTTCGCCAGCCTGGGCCAGGCCGCAGCCCAGCAGAACAAAGGTCAATAGAAGACGGCGCATGTGAGGGTGGCTCGGTCAAAAGGGAAGGACGGGAAAACCCGGGCATTCTAGTGCCCAGACCGTCAGATGCGTTGAAGTTTCAGATGAAGAAAAAGGCTCCCCTCCGCGCGGACGGCAGAGGGGGCTTGTAGCGTGGTTCAGCTCTTCTTGACGAAGCCGTAGATCACCAGCAGGACGATCGCGCCCACCAGTGCACCGATGAAACCGGCGCCCTGGCCAGCCTGGTAGATACCCAGCGCCTGGCCGCCATAAGTGGCCGCCAGCGAACCGCCGATACCCAGCAGGATGGTCATGATCCAGCCCATGCTGTCGTCTCCCGGTTTGAGGAAGCGCGCCAGCAGACCAACGATCAAGCCGATGAAAATGGTTCCAATAATGCCCATGGCTGTTCCTCTGTAAGGGGGGGATCAAGCCAAAGCCTAGCCAGCACTTTGGCATCCTGCTATCAGAGAACGGCGGGAAACGAAGGTTCCCGCCAGCCGGAGGATTTGTTACTCGGCGATCAGCGCTTGCACCTTGAGGATCTGCGCTTGCAGGGTCGCCTGATCGGCGCAGCGCAGGTTGGCGTGGCCGACCTTGCGACCGACCTTGAAGGCCTTGCCGTAGTGATGCAGGTGGCAGTCGTCGATGGCGATGACTTGGTCCACCGGTGGCACTTCGCCGATGAAGTTGATCATGGCGCTCTCACCGACCTTGGCCGTGGAGCCCAGGGGCAGGCCGGCCACCGCCCGCAGGTGGTTTTCGAACTGGCTGCACTCGGCGCCTTCGGTGGTCCAGTGCCCGGAGTTGTGCACCCGCGGAGCGATCTCGTTGGCCTTGAGGCCGCCGTCCACTTCGAAGAACTCGAAAGCCATTACGCCGACGTAATCCAACTGCTTGAGCACGCGGCTGGAGTAGTCCTCGGCCAGGGCCTGCAACGGGTGGTCGCTACTGGCCACCGACAGGCGCAGGATGCCGCTGTCGTGAGTGTTGTGCACCAGCGGGTAGAAACGGGTTTCACCGTCACGGGCGCGCACGGCAATCAGCGAGACTTCACCGGTGAAGGGCACGAAGCCTTCCAGCAGGCAAGGCACGCTGCCCAGTTCGGCGAAGGTGCCTTCGACGTCGGCGGCGCTGCGCAGGACCTTCTGGCCCTTGCCGTCGTAACCCAGGGTGCGGGTCTTGAGCACGGCCGGCAGGCCGATGCGCGCCACGGCGGCGTCGAGATCCGCCTGGGACTGGATGTCGGCGAACTCCGGAGTAGGAATCCCCAGGTCCTTGAACATGCTCTTCTCGAACCAGCGATCGCGGGCGATGCGCAGGGCTTCGGCGCTCGGGTAGACCGGCACGAACTGCGAGAGGAAGGCCACGGTTTCCGCCGGCACGCTCTCGAATTCGAAGGTCACCAGGTCCACTTCATCGGCCAGCTGGCGCAGGTGGTCCTGGTCCCCGTAGTCGGCCCGCAGGTGTTCACCGAGGGCGGCGGCACAGGCGTCCGGCGCCGGGTCGAGGAAAGCGAAGTTCATTCCCAGCGGAGTCCCCGCCAGGGCCAACATGCGGCCCAGCTGGCCGCCACCGATTACACCGATCTTCATCGTCAACAACCTCAGGCGACGCGCGGGTCTGGATTGTCCAGGACGCTGTCTGTCTGTTCAGCACGGAATTTTTTCAGCACCGCGTGGAACTGCGGGTGCTTGGCGCCCAGGATGCTCGCCGAGAGCAGCGCCGCGTTGATCGCGCCGGCCTTGCCGATGGCCAGGGTGGCCACGGGGATGCCGGCCGGCATCTGCACGATGGACAGCAGCGAATCCACGCCTGAGAGCATCGACGACTGCACCGGCACGCCCAGCACCGGCAGGTGGGTCTTGGCCGCGCACATGCCCGGCAGGTGCGCCGCGCCGCCGGCACCGGCGATGATCACCTCGATGCCTCGCGCCTCAGCCTCATCGGCGTACTGGAACAGCAGGTCCGGGGTGCGGTGTGCGGAAACCACCTTCACCTCGTAAGGGATGCCGAGCTTTTCCAGCATATCGGCGGTGTGGCTAAGGGTGGACCAATCGGACTTGGAGCCCATGATCACGCCAACCAGTGCACTCATCGTCGTGCCTCTTCTCTCTGGGCGCCCGCAGGCGCGTCAAAAACAACAAGCCACGCGAAATGCGTGGCTTAAATTGTACGAATTATGGCCAGGCGAACCGGCCGAAGGCCGCGCAGTATACCGAAAAAGGCGCGTTAAACGCACTTTCGCCGACCATCTGCAAAACAAAGTATTTCCGGCGCAAAACCCCGGTTTTATTGACTCCAAGGTCAATCCCGCCCCCCCCTCGCAGGCGCTGGCTTGCCAGTGAACAGGCCCACCCTGCGATCACCGCCCTCCCGGCCGACGCCTTCGCCGGCAAGCCGGCTGCTACAAAAAAACCTGCGCCTATCTCCCGTAGGAGCTGGCTTGCCAGCGAAGAGGCCCGCCCTGCGATCACCACCCTCCCGACCGACGCCTTCGCCGGCAAGCCGGCTCCTACGTGGCCGCAGCTTGCGCGGCAGCGCCTTCCAGCTTGCGCCAGAGCAAGCGTACGTTGGCCTTGCGCACCAGGGCGCAGCGGTACAGGCGAATCTCCAGCGGCACATGCCATTGCGCCCCGCCGCAGACCACCAGCTCGCCCCGGGCCAGCTCGGCGCGCACGCTCAGTTGCGGCACCCAGGCAATGCCCAGGCCTTCCAGGGCCATGCTCTTGAGGCTGTCGGCCATGGCGGTCTCATAAACCGTGGTGAAACGCAGGTTGCGCTGGCGCAGCAGCAGGTTCACCGAACGCCCGAGGAAAGCCCCGGCGCTGTACGCCAGCAACGGCACGCTGGCCTCGCCTTCCAGGTCGAACAGCGGCTTGCCCTGGGCATCGGCGGCGCACACCGGGAGCATCTCGGTGTGCCCCAGGTGCAGCGAGGGGAAGATTTCCGAGTCCATCTGCAAGGCCGCGTCCGGGTCATAGAAGGCCAGCATCAGGTCGCAGCCGCCTTCGCGCAGGGCGTGCACCGCATCACCGACGTTGGTGGCCACCAGCCGCGTGGCGATGTTCAGCCCTTCGTTGCGCAGTTGGGCGATCCAGCGCGGGAAGAAACCCAACGCCAGGGAGTGGGCAGCCGCCACCTGCATCACCTCGCCCTGCCCGCCTTCCAGGTGGTGCAGGTGACGCACCACCTCGCCGAGCTGTTCGACCACGGTGCGCGCGGTCACCAGGAACAACTGCCCCGCTGCCGTCAGCTCCACCGGCGTGCGCGAGCGGTTGACCAGGGTCAGGCCCAGGGCCGCTTCCAGGCTGCGGATCCGCCGGCTGAAGGCCGGCTGGGTCACGAAACGTCGCTCGGCAGCCTGGGAAAAGCTGCGGGTGGCGGCCAGGGCACTGAAGTCCTCGAGCCATTTGCTTTCCAGATTCATCACGTCCTCCCGGACACGCACCATTTTAGGTCACACGCTCGCCGGCAACCCGGCGTCACACCGGCATTATGCCGAATATGCATAGCCCAGTGTTTAACAGCATTGGCCCAAAAAATCCCTTCGGCCTAGGATTCGCAGCGTTCCCGGCACAGACCGGGTCCCTACCGAGATGATCTCCGTCATGTCCTCCGCTGCATCTTTCCGCACAGAAAAAGACCTGCTTGGCGTACTCGAAGTACCGGCTCAAGCGTATTACGGCATCCAGACCCTGCGAGCGGTGAACAACTTCCGCCTCTCCGGCGTTCCGATTTCGCACTACCCAAAACTGGTCGTGGCCCTGGCAATGGTCAAGCAGGCAGCTGCTGACGCCAACCGCGAACTGGGTCATCTGAGCGAAGCCAAGCATGCAGCCATCAGCGAGGCTTGTGCCCGCCTGATCCGCGGCGACTTCCACGAAGAGTTCGTGGTGGACATGATTCAAGGCGGCGCTGGCACTTCGACCAACATGAATGCCAACGAAGTCATCGCCAACATCGCGCTGGAGGCCATGGGCCACAGCAAGGGCGAATACCAGTACCTGCACCCGAACAACGACGTGAACATGGCGCAGTCCACCAACGACGCCTACCCGACCGCGATCCGCCTGGGTCTGCTGCTGGGTCACGATGCGCTGCTGGCCAGCCTCGACAGCCTGATCCAGGCGTTCGCCGCCAAGGGCCAGGAATTCAGCCACGTCCTGAAGATGGGCCGTACCCAGCTGCAAGACGCCGTGCCGATGACCCTCGGCCAGGAATTCCACGCCTTCGCCACCACCCTGGGTGAAGACCTGGCTCGCCTGAAGACCCTGGCGCCGGAAGTGCTGACCGAAGTCAACCTGGGCGGCACCGCCATCGGCACCGGCATCAACGCCGACCCGCGCTACCAGCACCTGGCCGTACAACGCCTGGCCACCATCAGCGGCCAGCCGCTGGTACCGGCCGCCGACCTGATCGAAGCCACCTCCGACATGGGCGCCTTCGTGCTGTTCTCCGGCATGCTCAAGCGCACGGCGGTCAAGCTGTCGAAGATCTGCAACGACCTGCGTTTGCTGTCCAGCGGCCCACGCACCGGCATCAACGAAATCAACCTGCCAGCGCGTCAGCCCGGCAGCTCGATCATGCCCGGCAAGGTCAACCCGGTCATCCCGGAAGCGGTCAACCAAGTGGCGTTCCAGATCATCGGCAACGACCTGGCCCTGACCATCGCGGCCGAAGGCGGCCAGCTGCAACTGAACGTGATGGAGCCGCTGATCGCCTTCAAGATCTTCGACTCGATCCGCCTGCTGCAACGCGCCATGGACATGCTGCGCGAGCACTGCATCACCGGCATCACCGCCAACGAAACCCGTTGCCGCGAACTGGTGGAGCACTCCATCGGCCTGGTCACCGCGCTGAACCCGTACATCGGCTATGAAAACGCCACCCGTATCGCCCGCATCGCCCTGGAAAGTGGCCGTGGCGTACTGGAACTGGTGCGCGAAGAAGGCCTGCTGGACGACGCCATGCTCGACGACATCCTGCGTCCGGAAAACATGATTGCCCCGCGCCTGGTTCCGCTGAAAGCCTAACCGCCGCGACACCGAAACATGCAACACCGCTCACCAGGTTGAGGGACTAGACACCTCTCACCTTTTGAGGGCTTGGAGCTTCGTCTCCAGGCCCTTTTTTTTGCCTGCGGTTTTTTCTCCTGCCTTTGAAATCGCCGCGCCCGCTTCGCGGCCGATCGCAGCCTGCGGCAGCGGCTACACCACCCCACCTGAACTGCGCCCGCGACCTCATTTGTAGCCGCTGCCGAGCCCGCGAGGCTGCGAACGGCACCGCAGGGGCCGCAAAACCTGCCAGCACACTCTGGCTGGCCTACCCCACTCGTACACTCAACAAAGCCCCTATCACCCCCTGCCCATTAGCCGATTGATCAGGGAATGCCGCCCAGCGCTGGAGCCGTTTCGCTTTGTTTTGTAGGGCAAATCCGAGAGAATCCCCCACGCCTTTGAGCGCCTTGTACCCCTTCGAACGATCAGGCAGTCTCCCGGTGCCGCTGCCAAATCAGCGGCCCGGATGTGGAAGTCTGGGATAAAGGACGTGCAGTTGTCTCATTCGAACACCCTTGCCGATGCGGCTAGGGTGAACTCGATTTATGGCGGCTGTGCGTAGGGCACCCTCGGGTGCGCCGGTTCCTTTAGCCCGGTCTTCCACACCTGCGCACGGCTGCCACCCTCTCATGTGGAAGTGAGATCCGGCGGTTTCTTAAATTGCTAAAGGAACCAGTCTCATGAAAAAGCTCGTCCCCGATCCACCCTTGCCCACCGCTCATCCGCGCCGCGACCCGGAGCTGGACCGCGCCTACGCCAACCTGCTGGCTGCCTTGCACGGCACCCGCCATCGCCCCTTCGGCCTGCGCGACGCCCAGGGCCATCCGCTGTTCGCCGTAGAGCCCCTGGTGAATGCCGAAGACGCGCTGATGCACGTTTCCTTGCTGCTCAAATGCGCCGAAGAGGTGTCCGATGAAATCACCGAACGGGCCAGCGGCATCGAGCGCGGGCTGATCTGGTCCATGGTGCATTCCGTGGAAATGGCCCGCGCCGTGGTGGACGCCCTGCTCGACGGCGCCCGCCCCGGCCCCGCCTAAACACCGCCCCGTAGGAGCTGGCTTGCCAGCGAAGAGGCCTGCCCTGCCTTCACCGGCATCCCGGCCGACGCCTTCGCCGGCAAGCCGGCTCCTACAGGTCTTGCGAACGTCATGGGGCCCTTGTTTTAAACCAGCACAATCCATCGCCCAAGGTGGATAATCGCTCCTCCCAAACATCCGCCATCCCCGAGGCACCGCAGTCGATGGACCCGACGCACACCCAAGCCCTGCAACAGCTACGCAAGCTGATCCCCATCGGCCTGCGCCATGCCCAGGCCCTGCTCGCCCGCTGCGCCAATAATCCGCAGCAAGCCGCCGAGCTCTACAAAGCCGAGCTGTTGCAGGTGCTGGTAGACAAATCCGGCCTGCCCGCCGAGCACGCCCGGGAACAGCTGCACGCCGCCGGTTACGACCTGAACCGCGCCCTGCACGCTCTAGAAGAAGCGCGCTTCACCCTGACCCAGCGCATCCTGCGCAAGCATCACCGGGACAAGGGCCAGGCCCTGGACCTGATTGCCCAGGCCATCGAAACCGCCGAGCAGGTGCCGCGCCAGTACTGGCTGGATTTCCAGCGACTGGAGCAACTGGCCCCGGCCCCACGCAGCTTCATGATCCTGCACGAATGGCTGGCCTATGAGGGCTGGGAAGGTTTCGACAGCGCCCTGCACTTTCACCTGCCCCAGGCCATTGCCCAATTGCGCCACCTGCAACTCGATACCCTAGCGGAAACCTTGGAGCAGGCCGATCAGCGCCAGCAGCAGCTACGAGCCGCCCACGCCGGGAGCGAAGGCCCCGTCGAGCTGGCCATGCGCATCAACCAGGACCCGTTCTTCAACCGCTGCCAGGACCACTTCAACCAGCAGCGGCCGCAGCTGGACGAGCGCCTGTACCAGTGGGTGGAGCAACATCTGGAGCAGTTTCCAGCCTGAACAGCCGCTTGGCGTTGGCGCACACGCCGCTGCTCAACACACCCCAGAAGCCGGTAGACTGCCGCCCTCACCGAACACGGACCTCGGATTCAGCCCCCATGGAATTGCACTACCGCATCACCCCCGCCCACACCGAAGCCTGGATTGCCGAACCGCTGAAGCAGGAATTGCTCAAGGATGATCAGCAGCATGTCCGGGCCATGAGCACATTTGCCCGGTGGCAAAGCCGCTTGATCGGTCCCGTGATGTTCGCCCTGTGTCTGATTGGCGGCTGCCTGTCGATCTATTTCCCCGAGCGAACCTTCACCCCGGAGAAGGTCATCGCCATGGTGGCGTTCGCCTTGATCTTCATCCCCCTGTGGTGGCGCTTTTCCGGGCGCTGGATCAAGCACCTGCAAGCCCGGATTGCCGCCACCCCAATCAAGCCCCAAGCGCCGCTGCGCGGGTTGAGTCAGCGCCTGATCGAAACCCGGTTGCGGGCCGTCGAAGGCACCTATTGCCTGAACTTCGACGACCAGGGCTTCACCCTGCTCAACACCCGCGGAGGTCAGAGCAGCCTGGCCTGGAAGCAGATCGCAAGCGTGCAGGAAATTCCCGACTTCTACCTCGTGGCGGACGCCGATATGGAGCGTCAAGGCGTGGCCTGCTTCATCGCCAAACACACTGACCTGATGCCCACCGAGGCCTACCAGCAGGGGCTGCAAGCCTTCCTGAGCCAATGCCCGGCGGCACTGCCAGCGCACTAACCACCTCTCTCAACGCCAGCCCCGACGCCCACACACACGGAATTTGCATGCACACATCAGCGTCCTCCCCTCGCCCGGCCCGCGCCCTGGCCATCCTCGGCACCGGCCACGCCCTGCCGCAGCGGGTGGTCACCAGTGCCGAGCTGGACCGCCAGCTCGGCCTGGAAACCGGCAGCGTGGCGCGCATCAGCGGAGTGCAGCAGCGCCACGTCGCCGACCCTGCGGACACCGCCGCCAGCCTCGGCGCCAGCGCCGCGCGCCAGGCCCTGCAAGCGGCGGGCCTGGCGCTGGATCAGTTGGACCTGATCGTCTGCGCCAGCGGCACCATGGACCAGGGCATGCCCTGCAACGCCGCTCTGCTGCAACGGGAGCTGGGCCTGGGCCAGTCAGGCATTCCGGCCATGGACATCAACGCCAGTTGCCTGGGCTTTATTGCCGCCCTGGACACCCTGTCCTGGCCGATCCAGGCCGGGCATTACCGGCGCGTGCTGCTGGTGTGCGCCGACATCGCCTCCTGCGGCCTGGACTGGCAGCAGGTGGAAGTCTGCGGCATCTTCGGCGACGGTGCGGCAGCGGTGGTGCTGGAAGCGGGCGACGGCGGCCCGAAGATCCTCGCCTCGCGCCTCAGGACCTACGCCGAAGGCGCCGCGCTGTGCCAGATCCCCGCCGGCGGTTCGCGCTTTCATCCGCGGCGCATCGAGGTGCCGTTCGAGCCCCTGACCAGTTTCACCATGCAGGGCAAGGGCGTGTTCCGCCTAGCGGCCAAGCACCTTCCCGAACTGATGGACGATTTGCTGCAGCAAGCCGCGCTGTCCCTTGCGCAGATCGACTGGATCATCCCCCATCAAGCCAGCCAACAGGCCATGCAGCATGCGGCCAAACGCCTGAGCCTGGGGCCGGAGAAAGTCATCGATATCTTTGCCCAGCATGGCAATCAGGTGGCGGCGTCCCTGCCCACCGCTCTGGACATCGCGGTGCGCGACGGGCGCATTCAACGCGGACAAACCCTGATGCTGATCGGCACCGGCGCGGGCCTGTCCCTCGGCGGCATGATCCTGGAGTACTGATGAAGATCCTGGTCACCGGCGGCACCGGTTTTATCGGACGGCATCTGGTCTGGAAGCTGGCCGCCGAAGGCTGCGAGGTGCAGTTCAGCGGGCGCAACCCCGAGGCGGCGGCGCAAGTCATTGCCCACAGCCCGGCGCCCGTGCGCTGGCTGCCCCTGGAGCACGGCAGCCCGCTGGCCAAACGCCTGCTGGCCGATGCCAGCCGCGAGCATGACGCCATCGTGCATTGCGCCGCCTTGTCTTCACCCTGGGGTTCGCCCCAAGCGTTTGCCCGGGCCAACCTCGACTCCACCGCCGAGGTGATCCACGCCTGCGGCAAGAACCGCATCCCGCGGCTGGTGCATATCTCCACCCCCAGCCTGTATTTCAACTTCAGTGATCGCCTGGGCATCCGCGAAGACCAGCCGCTGCCACCACCGGTGAATGACTACGCCCGCAGCAAGGCCCAGGCCGAAACCCTGCTGGCAGACGCCAAGCTGCCCGAATGCGTGATCCTGCGCCCCCGGGCGGTGTTCGGCCCCTGGGACGCAACCCTGATGCCGCGCCTGCTGCGGGTGATGCAACGGGGGGCGATTCCGCTGATGCGCGGCGGCCAGGCACAGCTGGACCTGACCTGCGTCGACAATCTGGTGCACGCGGTGTGGCTGGCCCTGACCCGGCCCCTGCCGCGCCCGCTGTGCGTCTACAACCTGAGCAACGGCACACCCCTGGCCTTCAAGGACCTGCTGCAACAGATGGCCGAGCACTTCCGCCTGCCGCTGCGCACCCGTCGCCTGCCCTGGCCCCTGGTGCATGGCGTGGCGCGCCTGCTGGAGCTCAAGGCACGGCTGGGCAACGGCGCCGAACCCTTGATCACCCGCTACGGCGCAGGCGTCCTGGCCTTCAGTCAGACCCTGGACATCAGCGCCATCCAGCGCGAGCTGGGCTACCACCCGGTGATCACCCAGGACCAGGGCATCGCCCAGCACGCCCAATGGTGGCTGGCCCAGCAGAGGCAACGAGCATGAGCCGCAGCGTGAGCTTGAAGATCCTCCGGGCCGGCTGGTGCCAGCACCTGGAATGCATGGCCGACCGTGGCGGGCGCCTGGCGCCGGTGCAATTTCCGGCACTGTGCGGGCTGATCCAGCACCCGGAGCACGGCTGGATTTTGTACGACACCGGCTACGCCGAGCACTTCTTCCAGGCCACCCGCGCCCTGCCCGAGCGCCTGTACCGCAGCGCAGTGCCGGTGCAGTTGCCGGTGGTCGAGCAGTTGGGGGCGCAGCTGCATGAGCTGGGCATTGGCCCGGGGGATATCCGCCATGTGATCATTTCCCACTTCCACGCCGACCATATCGCCGGGCTGCGGGATTTTGCCAATGCGCGCTTTATCGCCCTGGAAGCCGATTACCGGCATATCGACAGCCTGCGCGGCCAGCGTTGGCGCGCCACCCTTGGCGGCCATCTGCCGGGCTTGCTGCCGGACGACTTCAGCGCCCGCCTGCGCCTGGCCGAAGCCAGCCCCAACTGTGCGCTGCCAAGCTGGATGGCGCCCTTCGAGCAGGGCCTGGACCTGTTCGGCGATGGCAGCCTGATCGGCGTGCCGCTGCCGGGGCACAGCGCCGGCCAGCTGGGCCTGTTCATCCCCGACGCCCAGGGCCGGCCGGTGTTCCTGGTGGCCGATGCCTGCTGGTCGGTGCCGGCCTGCCGCGCCGAGCGCCTGCCCGCTGCACCGGCACTGTGGTTTGCCAGCGCCGACCGTCAGCAATACGTGCGCACCTACAGCGGCCTGGGCCAGCTGATTCGCCGCGAACCGGCGGTGGCGGTGCTGCCGTCCCATTGCACCCAGGCCTGGGAGGCGTTCGCCAATGAACAGTGAGCGCCTGCTGGGCACTCTGCGCAGCATCGGTTCATTCGTGTTCAGCCGCTACGCCCTGCGCTTTCGCCGCCGTGAGCGGCTGGAAGCCTGGCAGGCCCGGCGCCTGCGGCACTTCATGGCCAAAGTCCTGCCCCGTGGCCAGCGCTTCAACGGGCTGACCCAAGACGGCCTGCACAGCTTGCCGCTCATGGACAAAGCCGCCCTGATGAGCGACTTCGCCGCCTTCAACACCCGCGCCCTGAGCCTGGAGCAGGTGTTGCCGGTGGCCCTGCAGGCCGAGCGTTCCCGGGACTTCAGCCCGACCCTGGGGGACATCACCGTGGGCCTGTCCAGCGGCACCTCGGGGGCCCAGGGGGTGTTCCTGGTCAGCAGCGTGGAACGCCAGCGCTGGGCCGGCATCCTGCTGGCGCGCACCCTGCCCCGGGCCCTGCTGCCACGGCTGCTGTGCCCCTGGCTGGCGCCGCTGCGGATCGCCTTCTTCCTGCGGGCCAACAGCCGCCTGTACACCACCCTGGCCAGCCGCCGCATCGACTTCGCCTTTCATGACCTGACCCTGGGCCTGGCCGCGTCCCTGCAACGCCTCAACCAGCAGAACCCGGACGTGCTGGTGGCCCCGGCCACGGTGCTGCGGGGGCTGGCCCAGGCGGCCCTGGCCGGGCAGCTGACGATCCGCCCACGGCACATCCTGTCGGTGGCCGAAGTGCTGGAAAGCACCGACGCCGAGCTGGTCCAGCAAGCCTTCGGGCGCAAGCCGCAGCAGATCTATCAGGCCAGCGAAGGCTTCCTCGGCTACACCTGCGAGGCCGGCACCCTGCACCTGAATGAAAGCCACCTGCACATCGAGCCGCAATGGCTGGACCCTGAGCGCACGCGCTTCCAGCCGATCATCACCGACTTTTCCCGGCGTACGCAGCTGATCGTGCGTTATCGCCTCAACGACATTCTGCGGGTGGCCAGCGCGCCCTGCCCCTGTGGCCGTGCGGAGCGGGCGATTGCCGCGGTGGAAGGCCGGGCCGACGAGATCCTCTGGCTGCCCCGGCTCGACGGCCAGCAGCTGGCACCGCTCTACCCTGACGTATTGCGCCGGGCCCTGCTGATGCTGGGGGCGGAACTGGAGGAATACCAGATTCACCAGCGCGGGCTGCTCTGGCAGGCCAACCTGCGTACCTCGGGCGACTACCACGGGCTGTGCCAGCGCTTGAGCGAAGCCCTGGCCGAACTCTGCGCGCAACAAGGGCTGCAGGCGCCGCAGCTGAGCTTCGGCCACTGGCAGGCACCACCGCCACAAACAAAAAGACGCCGTCTGCTGATGCTGCAACTACCCGAGGGACTGCCATGCGTGTATTGATTCTCGGCGCCCGGGCCCCGGCCTGCCTGGAGTGGGCCCGGGCCTTTAGCCAAGCCGGCTGGACGGTAACCGTGGCCGACTCCCTGGCCCAGCCCCTGAGCCGGTTCAGCCGCGCCGCCGAGCACTTCGTGCGCCTGCCGGAACCCCGCCACGACCCCGAGGCCTGGATCGAAGCCCTGGCGGGGGTCATCCGCCAACAGGCCATCGACCTGCTGCTGCCGACCTGTGAAGAGGTGTTCTACCTGGCCCACGGCCTGGAGCGCTTGCGGCCTTTGTGTCGGGTGTTCACCAGCGACTTCGAGCTGCTGCACCGCCTGCATCACAAGGGCGATTTTGCTGCCATGACCCAGGGCTGGGACGTGGCCGCGCCGCCGACCCGGGTGCTGCATGACCCGGCCGCGTTGCAAGCACTGGCGGCAGAGCACGATGCCCTGGTGTTCAAGCCGGCCTATTCGCGCTTCGCCTCCCAGACCCTGATCCGCCCGAGCCCGGCGCAACTGGCCAAGGTCCGCCCCAGTAGCGATGCGCCCTGGGTGGCCCAGCGTTTTGTCCCCGGCCAGGAGTACTGCAGCTTCAGCGTGCTGGTGGACGGCCAGTTGCGCGCCCACAGCAGCTATCAGCCGCGCTACCGGGTTGGGCGCGGCTCGGGGATCTACTTCCACAGCTGCGCCCCGGCGCCGATCCGTGCGTTTCTGGAGCAGTTCGGCCGGGCCACCGGCTACACCGGGCAAGTGGGTTTTGACTTCATCGAGGACCGCCAGGGCCGCTTCCATGTCCTGGAGTGCAACCCCAGGGCCACCAGCGGCGTGCACCTGTTCGACGACCAGCGCGTGCAGTTGGTAGCGGCGCTGGGCAGCGAAGCCGACGCAGCGCTGGAGGCGACCCTGGAACCCCGGATGATCGCCCTGGCCATGCTGCTTCTGGCGGCGCCGCAACGGGCCTTGAGCTGCACGTTCTGGCACGACTACCAACAAGCCCGGGACGTGATCGTCCAGGACGGCGATCGCGGCCCGCTGACCGCCCAGCTGCTGAGCCTGAGCGAGATCATCGGCCGCGCCCTGACCCGCCGTTGCGGGCTGCTGGCCGCCTCCACCGCCGATATCGAGTGGAACGGCCAGCCCCTGGGAGCGCCGCGCCGATGAAACTGTTGCTGCCCGAGCAACTGGCCCTTGAGCCCCCGAGCATTGGCGACAGCCACGCCCGGCAGTACGTGCGCACCTGCGCCGGCGGCGCGCTGATCGGCAATGTCAGCACCGCCCTGGCCCTGCTGGACACCGGCCGCCAGCAGTTCCCGGTGAGCATCAACCACGGCCACGACCCTGTGGATAACTGTTACGTGGTCTCTCCGCAAACCGCCTACAGCGGCTATGCCCGGGAAGAACTCCAACGCCTGAGACGGCCCTGGCTGGCCTGGCCCTTGAAGCTGCTGACCCAGGGCGTGGACCGGTTGCTGAGCGCGGCCAAGGTCGACCGCCTGGTGCAGGTCAACAACTGGCTGCTGTCGACCAACCTCTACCCCGCCGATTGGGATGGTTCGGATTTGTCGGCGATCACCGAACTGCTGCGCCGGCAGTTTCCCGACCACGGCTTTGGCTTTCGCTCGCTCAACGACTTCAGCAACCTCGAACTGCGCAAGCGCCTGCAAGCCCTGGGCTACCTGGCAATTCCCAGCCGTCAGGTGTACCTGTTCGACGGCCGCGAGGGCGAAAATTCAGCCTTCCTGCGCCACCACAACACCCGCCTGGATGCCACCCTGCTGCGCCGCAGCCCTTATACGGTGGTGCCCGGCAGCGAGCTGAGCGAGGCCGACTTCCAGCGCATCGAGCAGCTGTACAACCTGCTCTACCTGGACAAATACAGCCGCCTGAACCCCCACTACAGCGCCCAATGGCTGCAACGCGGGCAGGCCGAAGGCTGGCTGGATGTGCGCGCCCTGCGCAACGCCGAAGGGCGCATTGACGGCGCCCTGGGCTGGTTCGCCAACAGCGCGCTGATCAGCACCCCCATCGTCGGCTACGACACCGCCCTGCCCCAGCGCGCCGGCCTGTACCGGCAACTGACCAGGCTGTGCCTGCAAGAAGCGGTGAACCGTCGTCAGGTGCTCAACTTCAGCTCCGGCGCCGCCGCCTTCAAGCGCCTGCGCGGCGGCCAGCCCGAAATCGAATACAGCCTGATCCACGTCGCCCACCTGCCCTGGTCGCGGCGCCTGGTGTGGCAACTGATGGGCCTGCTGCTGCAACGGATCGGCGTACCGCTGATGAGGAAGCTCAAACTGTGAACAGTCACTCGGGCTGGTGGCCCGTCGCCCTGAGCCGGCAGCTGCACAAGCAGCCCCTGGCCTGCACCCTGCACGGCGTACCGCTGGTGCTGTTTCGCGATGCCGACGGCGCTGCCGCGGTGCTGCCGGACCGCTGCCCCCACCGCTTTGCGCCGCTGAGCGCCGGGCGGGTGCGCGACGGGCAGCTCCAGTGCCCCTACCACGGCTGGCGCTTCGACCCCCAGGGCCGCTGCACTCAGTTGCCCGGCCAGGAGCAGCAGCGGTGCAGCCAGCCCTTGTTGCAGCCGCTGCACAGCTGCGAAGCCCAGGGGCTGGTGTGGGCCAGCCTCGCCAGCGAGCGGCCGAATGCCCCACCGGTGGCCGCCGCCGAGCAGGCCCAGGCCCTGGATGTGTTCTGGATCAGCGACCGGGTGCAGTGCAGCTTGCAGGACGCTGCGGAGAACTTCCTCGACGGCTTCCACACCCATTTCGTGCACGCCGGCTGGATCCGCCACGACCGCCAGCGCCAGCGGATTCGTGCCTGGGTGCATCAGCTCGAAGACGGGGTCGAAGCGCAGTACAGCGAAGAAGGCACCCAATCCGGGCTGATATCGCGGCTGTTCGAAGGCGAACGCGGCCTCAGCATGGGGCGCTTTCGCCTGCCGGGGTTGGCGGAAATCGAATACCGCGACCGTCAGGGCCGGCTCAACCTGCTGGTCAGCGCCTGGCTGACCCCGACTGCCGAGGGCGAACTGCGCCTGTTCGCGCGCATCGCCACGGCCCGCGGCCGCTTGCCGGGCTGGCTCAAGCGCGCTGTGCTGCAGCCCTTGTTCAAGGTGATCCTCAAGCAGGACCGGCAGATCCTCGAACAGGTCAGCGCCAACCAGCAGCGCTTTGCCCGGGTGCCGCTGCGCTGGCACCGGCAGATACCCCTGGACGGCGCCCAGGACCTGCTCGGGCCGTGGATCCGACAGTTGCTGGAGCACGGGGAGCTGAAGGATTTCCAGGAGCGGCATGAAGAGTTCCTGCTCTGAATCGCAGGAGCCGGCAGGAATATTACGAGGAGTCCGTAGGAGCCGGCTTGCCGGCGAACAGGCCCTCAAGACGGGCGCCGCTCAAACGGGCCCCTTCGCTGGCAAGCCAGCTCCTACGGCTTGGCAGCGATATCAAAGGGATGATGCGGGCCTCTGTTCGCGGGGTTTTGCGGGGCCTCGCAAGAACCGATTCAGCCCCCCGTACAGCCTGCCGTTCCTCGGCTCGACGCGCTACATGCAGACGGCGAGCCCGCGCACCGGTATAGTGCGCCCCCTCTTCACGTGGACAGCCGTCGGTAACGAGGCTCAAACCCACGGGAAACCCGAACTAATAACAACCCGCGAATAGAGAACCGGGACGAACAATCGCCCCACCGCTTTGCCGTGCGTGCAATCAGCGGTGTAACAGAATGTTTCCGTCTGCTCTGCTTTTGCCTACACAAAAAACAGCGAGGAATAATCCATGCTCGAAGTCATCAACGACTTCCTCTCAGGGAAAGTGCTGATCGTGCTCATTGTCGGGCTCGGCAGCTACTTCACGATCCGCTCGCGTTTCGTTCAATTGCGCCACTTCCTCCACATGTTCGCGGTGTTCCGCGACAGCCTGAAAAGCAGCGGCGGCCAGCTCAGCTCGTTCCAGGCGCTGATGCTCAGCCTCGCCGGCCGGGTCGGCGCGGGCAATATTGCAGGCGTCGGCATCGCCGTGACCCTGGGTGGCCCGGGCGCGGTGTTCTGGATGTGGGTGACCGCACTGGTCGGCATGTCCAGCAGCTTCTTCGAATGCACCCTGGCCCAGGTCTACAAACGCGCCGACGGCGACGGCCTGTACCGCGGCGGCCCAGCCTACTACATCGAGCACGGCCTGAAGCGCAAAGGCATGGCGGTGGTGTTCTCCATCCTGCTGCTGGTCACCTACGGCTTCGCCTTCATCGGCCTGCAGTCCTACACCGTGACGCACTCGCTGCAGGATGCCTTTGCCTTCGACCCAAGCCACACCGGCATCGTCCTGGCGGTACTGCTGGCCATTACCTTCATCGGCGGCATCAAGCGCATCGCCGCGGTGTCCGACCTGCTGGTCCCGATCAAGACCCTGGCCTACATCGCCGTGACCCTGTACGTGATCGGCACCCAGATCGAACAAGTGCCGGCCATGCTGGAGACCATCATCAAGAGCGCCTTCGGCCTCGACCCGGCCTTCGGCGGCCTGCTCGGCAGCGCCATCGTCATGGGCGTGAAGCGTGGCGTGTTCGCCAACGAAGCGGGCCTGGGCAGTGCGCCCAACGTCGCCGCCGTGGCCGCCGTGAAGCACCCGGGCGCCCAGGGCGTGGTCCAGGCCTTCAGCGTGTTCCTCGACACCTTCGTGATCTGCACCTGCACCGCGCTGCTGATCCTGCTGTCGGGCTTCTACACCCCGGGCTTCGAAGGCGACGGCATTGTCCTGACCCAAAACTCGCTGGCCGCCGTGGTCGGTGACTGGGGTCGCCTGTTCGTCAGCGTCGCGCTGTCGCTGTTCGTCTTCACCTGCATCCTCTACAACTACTACCTGGGCGAGAACAGCCTGCAGTTCCTCACCCGCAACCGCACCGTGCTGATGCTGTTCCGCGGCCTGGTGCTGGCGCTGGTGGTATGGGGTTCGATGCAGGACCTTTCGACCGTGTTCGCCTTCGCCGACATCACCATGACCTGCCTGGCCTTCGTCAACCTGGTGGCCCTGGCCATGCTGTTCAAGGTCGGCCTGCGGGTGATGCGCGACTACGACGAGCAGCGCCGCGCCGGCGTCGCCCAGCCGGTGTTCGACTCGCGCAAGTTCGCCGATCTGGACCTGGACCTGAAGGCCTGGCCCGCCGAACCTTCGGCCACCGCCGAGGCCGAGCCGCAAGGCGTGCCCGCAGCGCAACGCTGACGGGTGAACGACGGGCGCATCCTCTGCACCCGTCGGTTACAGTGCGATAAATGTGCGAGCGGGCTTGCCCGCTCCCACAGGTACTCACCGTTTCGGAGAATCCCATGACCCCTTCGACCTACCCTGGCGCCCAGCACGTCATGGTGCTCTACACCGGCGGCACCATCGGCATGCAGGCCAGCGCCGACGGCCTGGCCCCGGCCTCGGGTTTCGACGTGCGCATGCGCGCCTACCTCGACAGCCAGACCGGGCTGGTGCTGCCGGCCTGGCGCTTTCGCGAGATGGCGCCGCTGATCGACAGCGCCAACATGACCCCCGACTACTGGCAGCGCCTGCGTGAAGCGGTGGTCGAAGCCGTGGACCAGGGCTGCGACAGCGTGCTGATCCTCCATGGCACCGATACCCTGGCCTACAGCGCCGCCGCCATGAGCTTCCAGTTGCTGGGCCTGCCGGCGCCCGTGGTGTTCACCGGCTCGATGCTGCCAGCGGGTGTGCCCGACAGCGATGCCTGGGAAAACCTCAGCGGCGCCCTGTCGGCCCTGGGCCAGGGCCTGGCCCCGGGGGTGCACCTGTACTTCCACGGCAAGCTGCTGGCACCGACCCGCTGCGCGAAAATCCGCAGCTTCGGCCGTCACCCGTTCGCCGCCCTGAAGCGCAATGGCGGCGGCGCCAGGGCCGAGGCGATTCCCGCCGGGCTGGATTACCGCCAAGCCAGGCAACTGGCCAAGGTCGGCGTGTTGCCGCTGTTCCCCGGCATCGGCGCCGAGCTGCTGGACGGCGTGCTCGACAGCGGCATCCAGGCCCTGGTGCTGGAATGCTTCGGCAGCGGCACCGGCCCCAGCGACAACCCGGCGTTCCTCGCCAGCCTCAAGCGCGCACAGCAGCAAGGCATCGTGGTGCTGGCCGTGACCCAGTGCCATGAAGGCGGTGTCGAGCTGGACATCTACGAAGCCGGCAGCCGCCTGCGCGGCGTGGGCGTGCTGTCCGGTGGCGGCATGACCCGCGAAGCGGCGTTCGGCAAGCTCAATGCGCTGCTCGGCGCCGGGCTGGAAACCGCCGAAGTGCGGCGCCTGGTGGAACTGGACCTGTGTGGCGAGTTGAGCTGAAGCTGGGGAGCCGGTAGCTACTGCAGTAGCCGCCGGCTCGACGACGAACAGCGGGGGCGGCCAGGTTACTTCTTGACCGAATAATCCTGGCCCCAGACCCGCACCGAACTCGAACTCTCGATCGGCCCTTCAAACACGAACTTTTGCCGCACTGCCGCCTTGGCCGGGATGGTGACTTCGTCCGGGTTGTCGAGGCTGACAGTCAGGTTGTTGGCGTAACCGTCCTGGTCGATCGCCAGCAGGGCGCCGGTCTGCTTGAGGTTGATCAGCCGCAACTGGCTGTCGCTGCTGTTCTTGAAACCCAGGGTGACGTTGAAGCTGTCGCCGACGGCTTCGGTCTTCAATACCTGGACCTCGACGCGGCCTTTCATTTGCTCACGGGAGGAAATGATCGATGCACCGTCGACGCCTTGCGCCGATTGGCGACCATCGAGCACACCTTCGCTGACGCCGCCCAAGAGGTTCTTGCCTGCCGAGATGGCTGACGAGACGGCTGACTTGGCAGAGTCCTTGATGGTGCTTTCGCTGCCTGGCTCAGCCTCGGCCAGGCACAGCGAACTCAGGAGCAAGCCGGACACCAGAAGCAGGGAACGCGCAGGAATGAGGGTCATACATAGTCCTTTATCGGGGTTGCTGCACCGCCACCTCAGGCGGTGAATGGCAGGCAGGTTGCACCAATCAATACGCCAAGTCACTAGCCACACAACGCCGGGAACGCCGCATGTCGCTGGCCGGCAAACCGCAGGCCTGATCGCGGGCGGCATGCAACTTGCTCCGGTTAAGGGTCTTTCCCAGGCTGGAATCTGCGCATGCTGCACTCGCACCTCACCACCCTCAATGCGGTTTCCCTGATCCTCAACACCTTCAAGGACCAGGGCCAGGCCGGCGGCGCGCTGTTGGCCGGCAGCGGTATAAACCCCGCCGACCTGAGCCGCGCCGACACTCGCATCACCACCAACCAGGAAATGCTGGTGTGCGCCAACGCCGTGGCCTTGCAACGGGACATCGGCCTGGAACTGGGCCGGCGCATGCACGTTTCCTCCTACGGCATGCTCGGCTACGCCCTGCTCACCAGTGCCACCTTAGGTGACGCTTTGCGCCTGGCGCTGCGCTATCCGGCGCTGATGGGAACACTTTTCGAACTGAGCCTGGAAACCGACGGTTCGCGCATCTGGCTGACCGCCGCCGACTACCGCGAAAGCCCGGCCCTGGCCGCGTTCAATACCGAGTTCTGCCTGGTGTCGCTGAAGGTCATCTGCGACGACCTGCTGGGCCACGCCCTGCCGCTACTGGGCGCGCGCTTCGACTACCCGGCCCCGGACTATCAGCAACGCTACCGCGAGCCTTTCGACTGCCCGCTGCAATTCAACGCCAGCAGCAACGCCTTCGCCTTCGACCAGCGCTGGCTGGACCAGCCCCTGCCCCTGGCGGACGTGATCACCCACCAGGCCATGGCCGAACGCTGCCGCAAGCAGAACACCGAGTTCACCGGGCGCCAGGCCTGGCTGGGGCGCATCCGCCAGTTGCTGGCGGCGCAGCTGGACGCCGCACCGGGCCTGGAAGGGCTGGCGGAACAGATGAACTGCTCGGCCCGGACCCTGCGCCGCCACCTGCGGGACCTGGGGTGCAGCTATCAGGAACTGCTGGACGAGCTGCGCTTCGAGCGCGCCAAGCAGATGCTCTGCGAAGACCAGATGCCCATCTACCGCATCGCCGAGGCCCTGGGCTTCAGCGAAACCGCGAGCTTTCGCCATGCTTTCATCCGCTGGAGCGGCGTGGCGCCGAGCCAGTTCCGGCCCTGACAAAAACCCCGGCACAACGCTGGCGATTGCATTACATTGCCGACCTTTCTACCGGCAAGGGACTGCACGCTTGAACCTATTCACACACGCCATCGGCATTCGCAGGCTTTGCCTGGCACTGGTGCTGCTGGCTGGCGTCCCCGTCGCCCAGGCGTTCGACCTGTCCAAGATCAAATGGTGGGAGATGTCCCGCAGCTTTGTCCTGGATGAGCCGGAAACCGCCATCCTGCAGATCAAGCCGTTCCCCCTGCCCGGCCTTGCGCAAGTGCCGGCGCGGATCGTCCTCAGCCAGTACCGTGGGCTGTTCTATCTCAATGCCTACCAGGACCTGGATTACCAGCAGCGGATCTACAAGTCCGCGCCCCTGCCGCTGCTCAGCCCCGAGGACCTGCGCAACTGCGTGTCGCCGGACAACCCGATCCAGGTCTCGGACAACTGGCCACCGAGCAACACCCTGGACACCGGCATCACCCTGACGCCGCTGGGTTTCGACTGTTCGGTGCCCCCGCAGTGGCAACTCAGCCTGCGCTACCTGCTGATCGACCAGCGCGATCCCCAACACCCGCTGCTGGCCATCAGTCACCGCCAGGACATGACCCAGATGGACTTCACCCCGTTGCAACCCATCAGCGTCGAGACCGGGCAACAATGGTTGCAGGCCTTGCAAAAGTTTCCGCCGTGGTTCCGCGCCTTCGACAGCGGTAGCGGGCCGATCACCCTCAATGCCTACACGCCACCGGCCACGGCGGACAGCGTGTGGAAGCAGTTTCGTGCACTGCATGAACAACTGCGCACAGCCAAGGACAAGGGGCCGGGCATCCGCCAGGTGGAAGACTTCTTCGCCCTCCATGACTATCGCAGCATCGCCATCGACCACAGCGAATACCCGGGCCTGCTCAATGACATCGCCTACTGGACCAGCGAGGCCGGTCAGTTGAACTCCGCCCGGAACTGGCTGTTGGAAGTGCTGCGCCGGGATCTGGGCCGCATGCCGACCTACCTCAACCTGGCCGACCTGGACTGGGCCCTGTTCGAGCAACGGCCGTTGGACAACATCCACCAGGGCCGGGCCATCGAGGGTTATCGGCTGTACTGCGGCATGCGCCTGCAACGCCAGATGAGCGTGCCGCCGCGGGTGCTCAAGCGCCTGGGCCTGGAGTCCGCCAACCCGCAGGCGTGCCAGGGCTTCTGGCCGCTGGTGGCCGCCGCGGATGCCGGCGACGAGGCAGAGGTAAGGCGTTTGCTGGCCAGTGGCGTCAGCGGCGAGGTCATGGCCGAGGACGGCCGCAGTGCCCTGCTGCACGCTCTGGATGCGCCGCACCTGGAGATCGCCCGACTGCTGCTGGCCCACGGCGCCCACACCAGCGGCCAGTACCAGTGGAGCACCCTGGCCATGCTGGCCATGCAACGTGACCTCAAGGACAGCCCCGACCTGAACCAGGGCGGGCGCCTGAAATTTCTCCTGCAAGCCGGCGTCGCCATCGACGAGCCGAACAGTCGCGGGCAGACACCGCTGATGAAGCTGGCCGAGCAGGAACGCAACCTCCAGGGCTTCACCTGGTTGCTGCAGCACCCGCAGAACCTCGACCTGCGTACCGTCGACGACGGTGAAACCGCGCTGTACCGCGCCTTCTGGGGCAACAACTACCCGGCCATGAAACTCCTGATAGAGGCCGGCGCCGATCTGAACCTGAGCTATGGCCGCGGCACCTGCGGCAACGAGCCCATGGGCCAGAGCCTGCTGATGCTCGTTGCCGACAAGATTTCCCCGGACCAGCACTCCCCCATCGTGAGCATGCAGGACACCCTGGACATGTTCACCCTACTGCTGGAAAAGGGCGCAGACCCCAACGTCGGCCAGCGCTGCGAGAAAAAGGGCCGGACCCTGCTACTGGAGATCATCGCCCGGAAAAAACGCGACGACATGCTCAAGGTGCTGCAAGGCTTTGCACCGCCACCGCCGGCGACGGCGTTTCGTCTGTGAGGCGTGGCGTCGAGCCCGCTTCGCTCCAGAAACAAAGCCCGGCACAACAGCGCCGATTGCATTACATTGCCGGGCTTTCTATCGGCA
The DNA here is from genome assembly GCF_059418825.1 of Pseudomonas sp. GW821-FHT07F01. Lineage (NCBI taxonomy): Bacteria > Pseudomonadati > Pseudomonadota > Gammaproteobacteria > Pseudomonadales > Pseudomonadaceae > Pseudomonas > Pseudomonas sp. GW821-FHT07F01. The sequence continues at coordinate 220,414 of NZ_JBWKQO010000003.1, read as the reverse complement.
AGGGACTGCAACGTTGAAGCTATTCTCAGGCGCCATCGCCCGGCGCAACGGCATTCGCGGGCTTGGCCTGGCGCTGGCACTGCTGGTTGCCGCCCCCGTGGCCCAGGCCTTCGATGTGGACCTGGCCTGGTTCAAATGGTCGGGAATGCGCCGCAACTTCGTCCTCGACTCCCCGGAAACCGCCACCCTGGAGCTCAAGCCTTTCCCCCTGCCGGGCTTGGCGCGAATGCCGCTGCGGATTGTCCTGAGCCAGTACCGCGGGCTGTTCTACTTCAATGCCTATCAGGACCTGCAGTACCGGCAGCGGGTCTACAAGTCGCCGCCGATGGCCCTGTTCAGCCCTGAAGAGCTGCGGGCCTGTGTGAGCCCGGGCGATGACATCCAGGTCAGCGACATCTGGCCCACGAGCAACAGCCTAGCCCCCGGCATCACCCTGACGCCCCTGAGCTTTCAGTGCAAGGAGCCATCCGAGTGGCAACTTAGCGGGCGCTACCTGCTGATCGACCAGCGCGATCCGCAGCACCCGCTGCTGGCCATCAGTCACCGCCAGGACCTTGGCCAGATGGAATTCACCCCCTTGCAACCCATCAGCGAGGAAACCGGGCGGCAGTGGTTGCAGGCCCTGGAGACCTTCCCGCCGTGGTTCCGCCCCTTCACCCAAGGCAGCGGGCCGATCACCGTCAATGCCTTTGTGCCTGCGCCAGCCTCGACCCCGGACAGCCTGTGGAAAGAGTTCCGCGCGCTGCACGAACAACTGCGCACGGCCAAGGACAAACTGCCGGGCATCCGCGAAGTGGAAGACTTCTTCGTCACCCATGACTTTCGCAGCATCGCCACCGAGCGCCGTGAATACGCCGGCCTGCTCAACGACATCGCCTACTGGACCAGCGAAGCCGGGCAGCTGAGAACCGCCCGCCCCTGGCTCAAGGAAGTGCTGCGCCGTGACCCCGGGCGCATGCCGACCTACCTCAACCTGGCGGACCTGGACTGGGCGATCTACCAACAACGCACGCAGGACAACATCCACCAGGGCCGGGCCATAGAAGGTTATCGGGTGTATTGCGGCCTGCGCCTGAAGCGCCAGATGAGCATCCCGCCCCGGGTGCTGCAGCGCTTGGGCCTGAACGCCGCCAACCCCCGGGACTGCCAGGCCTTCTGGCCGCTGGTGGACGCGGTGGATGCCGGCGACCTGAGCGAAGTGCAGCGCCTGCTGGCCAGTGGCATCAGCGGCGAGGTCATGGCCGACGATGGCCGCAGCGCCTTGTTGCACGCCCTGGACGCACCGCACCTGGATATCGCCCGGCTGCTGCTGGAGCACGGCGCCCACACCAGCGGCCTGTACAACTGGACCACCCTGGCGACCCTGGCCATGCGCCGCGACCTGGGCGACAGCCCCGACCTGAGCCAGGGCGGGCGCCTGAAGTTCCTCATCGAGGCTGGCGTGGCCATCGACGAACCCGACAGCCAGGGCGTGACGCCACTGATGCAGATGGCCGAGAACAAGCGCAGCCTGCAAGGCTTCAGCTGGCTGCTGCAGTACCCGCAGAACCTCGACCTGCGCAACAAGAATGACGGCGAAACCGCACTGTACCGGGCCTTCTCGGGCAACAACTACGTGGCCATGAAGCAGTTGATAGCGGCCGGCGCCAACCTCAACCTGAGCTACGGCCGTGCCGTTTGCAACAACCAGCCCGTCGGCGAAAGCCTGCTGACCCTGGTCGCCGACAAGACCTCCGCCGACGCCCAGTCGCCCTCCGTCAGCCAGCAGGACACCCTGGAGATGTTCACCCTGCTGCTGGAGAAAGGCGCCGACCCGAATGTCGGCCAGCACTGCGAGAAAAAGGGCTACGCAATATTGCTGGAAGCCATTGCCCGGAAAAAACGCGAGGACATGCTCAAGGTCCTGCAGCGCTACGCCCCTACCCCGCCTGCCAGCTGAAACCGGATGGCGCCCCGCAACGGGGCGCCATGCCTCTTTAAGGGGCGAATTTCGGTCAAACACTTTGGCCACATCAATCCCCTTTTGGCCGCTCCTGCCGTTCTCCCAAACCCCGCGCCCCGCAAGACTGTGCTCCACCGAATCAGCCTGCGGAGAACAAGAAAATGCTGACGATCTACTCGGACGATCACCACCTGCACCACGGCCGTTGCGAACTTATCGATGGGCAACTGATGCCCTGCTTCGAAATGCCTTCCCGGGCCGACCACGTGCTGGATCGGGTGAAACATCAAAACCTGGGGCCGGTAGAGGCACCCAAGGATTTCGGCCTGGAGCCTATCGAGCGCATCCACAGCCGGGCCTACCTGGACTTCTTCAAGGGCGCCTGGGCGCGCTGGGCGGCACAGGGCATCGACGGCGACCTGCTGCCCTACACCTGGCCGGCGCGTACCCTGCGCAGCGTGATTCCCACCAGCCTCCACGGCCAGCTCGGCTACTACAGCTTCGACGGCGGCGCGCCGATCACCGCCGGCACCTGGCAGGCGGCCTATAGCGCGGCGCAGGTGGCGCTGACCGCCCAGGCCCATATCCAGAATGGCGCCCACAGTGCCTTCGCCCTGTGCCGGCCACCGGGACACCACGCCGCCGGCGACCTGATGGGCGGCTACTGCTACCTGAACAACGCCGCCATCGCTGCCCAGGCGTTCCTCGACCAGGGCCACAGGAAGGTCGCGATCCTCGACGTCGACTACCACCACGGCAACGGCACCCAGTCGATCTTCTATGAGCGCAGCGACGTGCTCTTCACCTCGATCCACGGCCACCCGGAAGCCGAGTTCCCGTTCTTCCTGGGCTATGCCGACGAATGCGGCGAAGGCGCCGGGGAAGGCTTCAACTTCAACTACCCACTGGCCGCCGGTAGCGGCTGGGATGCGTGGAGCGCGGCCCTGGAACAGGCCTGCAACGAAATCCAGCGTTATGGCGCCGACATCATCGTGGTGTCCCTGGGCGTGGACACCTTCAAGGACGACCCGATCTCGCAATTCAAACTCGACAGCCCGGACTACCTGGCCATGGGCAAGCGCATCGCCGCCCTCGGCAAGCCGACGCTGTTCGTCATGGAAGGCGGTTATGCGGTTGAGGAAATCGGCATCAACGCCGTCAACGTTCTCGAAGGCTTCCAAAGCGCCCAGTGAGGGATTCGCATCATGCAAAGACTCAAACGCTTAATGATCCCCGCCCTGTGCGCCAGCCTGCTGGGGACCGCCGCCCACGCCGAAGAACGCACCCTGCGGGTGTACAACTGGTTCGACTACATCACCCCCAAGGCCCTGGAAGATTTCAAGGCCCAGAACAGCCAGGTGAAGCTGGTCTACGACATCTTCGACACCAACGAAGCCCTGGAAGCCAAGCTGCTCACCGGCAACTCCGGCTATGACGTGGTGGTGCCGTCCAACGTGTTCCTGGCCAAGCAGATCGAGGCCGGGGTGTTCCAGCCCCTGGACCGCAGCAAGCTGCCCAACTGGAACCACCTGGACCCCAAGCTGATGAAGCTGATCGAGGCCAACGACCCGGACAACAAGTTCGCCGTGCCCTACATGTACGGCACCATCCTGATCGGCTTCAACCCGGACAAGATCAAGGCCGCCCTGGGGGACAAGGCGCCGGTGGACAGCTGGGACCTGATCTTCAAGGAAGAGAACATCAGCAAGCTCAAGCAGTGCGGCGTGGCCCTGCTGGATTCGCCGTCGGAAATCCTGCCCCTGGCCTTGCAGCACCTGGGCCTGGACCCCAACAGCAAGAAACCGGCGGACTACGAGAAGGCTGAAGCGCTGCTGATGAAGATCCGGCCGTACATCACCTACTTCCACTCGTCCAAGTACATGGCCGACATCGCCAATGGCGATATCTGCGTGGCCGTGGGCTACTCGGGGAGCTTCTCCCAGGCTGCCAACCGGGCCAAGGAAGCCAAGAACGGCGTGACCGTGGACATGCGTCTGCCCAAGGAAGGCGCGCCGATCTGGTTCGACATGCTGGCGATCCCCAAGGGCGCGAAGAACCCGGAAGATGCCTACACCTTCATCAACTACCTGCTGCAACCCCAGGTGATTGCCCCGGTCAGCGACTTTGTCGGTTATCCCAACCCGAACAAGGACGCGACCGGACTGGTAGACCCTTCGATCCGCAACAACCCCAACCTGTATCCGACAGAAGCGGCCATGAGCACCCTGTACACGCTACAGCCGTTGCCCCGTGATGCAGAGCGGGCGCGGACCCGGGCCTGGACCAAGATCAAGTCCGGGACCTGATCCGGCGCAAGCACACGGGCGGTGTTCTGGTGGGCGGCGAACGACGAGGACGCGGCGGGTGATAGACCGCGTCGCCGCTGTTCGCCGGCAAGCCGGCTCCTACACAGTGGCGTTTAGCAGCCGGTGAGGCCTTGGGGGCTGCGTTCTTCGGCGAAGAACCAGGGCCGCAGGCGCACGCCCACGCCGTTGCCGATGAAGGCCGCCACCAGCCACAGCCAGCCATGCAGGCTGCCGGAGGCGATGCCGCTGAAGTAGGCGCCGATGTTGCAGCCATAGGCCAGGCGCGAACCGTAGCCCAGCAGCAGGCCGCCGATTACCGCCGCTACCAGGGAACGGGTGGGGATTCTCAGGTTGGGGGCAAAACGTCCCGCCAACCCTGCCGCCAGCAACGCACCCAGGACGATGCCGATGTCCATGACGCTGGTGATGTCCTGCCACACCGGTGCCGCCAGCGCCTTGGCATTCGCCGCGCCCTGCCAGAACACCCAGCTGCCTACGTCCACCCCCAGCCCGCTGGCGACCTTGGCGCCCCACAGGGCGAACGCCGAGGTAATGCCCCATGGGCGCCCCGCCAGGGCCAGGGTGGCAAAGTTCAGCAGAGCCAGGGCTACCGCGCCCCAGACCAGCGGCCAGGGGCCGCGCAGCAGCCGGCGCCAGCCCTGGTGCTCGCTGGCGACCGGAGCTTCAAGGCTGCCATGACGGCGCTTTTCCAGGGTCAGGGTGAGCACCGCGATCAGCGCGAACAGGCACAGGCTCAGGCCCAGCGCCGGGCCTACACCAAAACTCTGGACGATAGAGATTGGCGGCAGCGACGGCAGCGCAAACCACCAGTCGACGTGATGGGTGGCGATCAGCGAACCGCAAATGAAGAACGCCAGGGTCACCAGCATCCTCGCATTGCCGCCGCCAACGGTGAACAGGGTGCCCGAGGCGCAACCGCCGCCCAACTGCATGCCGATGCCGAAGATGAAGGCACCGAAGATCACCGAGACGCCGGCCGGCGCCACCAGCCCCACCACCGGCTGGCCGAACAGGCTGCCCGCCCCCAGCGCGGGGAAGAACAGCAGTACCGCCAGGGCCAGCATGACCATCTGCGCTCGCAGGCCGGCGCCACGCCGGTCGCGGATGAACACCCGCCAGGCCGAGGTGAAGCCGAAGGCCGCGTGGTACAGGGTCAGCCCCAGGGCAGCGCCCAGCAGCAACAGCAGCACCTGGCGGGCACCCACCTGGGCTTGCAGGAACAGAGCACCGGCCACCAGCATCAGCAAGGCGAACAGCGGGGCGCCGAACTTGCGTTCAGGCGCCAGGGAGAGGGTCTGGCTCATGGGGGTTCTCGCGCGGGAAATGCTCGCGAGTATACCGCGTCAGGCCCGCCAGGCCTGGTGCAAACGGCTTACCGCAGCCTGTATATCGGCTTCCGGCACAGCCGCGAAGCCCAGCACCAGCCCGGCCCGCTGGTCCTCGGGCAAGGTGGTTTGCGGCAGCCAGTAGCTGCTCAGGCCGGCGACCTCGACCTCCACACTGGCGGCCTGGGCCAACAGTTCCTGTTCCCGCGCCAGGCTGTCGACCCGCACCGTCAGGTGCAGCCCCGCCGCCACGCCGGGCAGCGGCCCAACGCCGCCGATCGCCTGTGGCCAGGCCGCCAGCAAGGTGTTGCGCCGGCTCAGGGCCGCCCGGCGCATGCGCCGGATATGCCGCTGGAAGTGCCCGGCGGCCATGAACTCGGCCATCACCGCCTGGGTACTGACCTCGGAATGGCGCACGTCCACCGCCCGGCGCTGGGCGAAGGCCTGGACCAGGGTCGGCGGCAGCACCAGGTAGCCCAGGCGCAGGGCCGGAAAGGCGACCTTGCCGAAGGTACCGACGTAGATCACCCGGCCCTGGCGGTCCAACGCCGCCAGGGGGGCCAGGGGCGCACCGCTGTAGCGGTACTCGCCGTCGTAGTCGTCCTCGATGATCCAGCCCTGGCTGCGTTCGGCCCAGGCCAGCAGCTCCAGGCGCCGGGCCAGGCTCATGATCACCCCGGTGGGGTACTGGTGGGACGGCGTGACATAGGCCAGGCGGCAGCTGTCCAGCTGCTCCAGCTGGCGGCAGTCGATGCCCTCCTGGTCCACCGCCACGCCCTGCAACTGCGCACCCGCCAGGGCGAAGGCATGCCCCGCGGCGCGGTAGCCGGGGTTTTCCACAGCCACCTTGTCGCCTGGCTCCACCAGCAGCTGTGCACAAAGGCTGATGCCCTGCTGCGCGCCACTGGTGATCACAATTTGTTCAGCCGTGCAGTTCAGGCCCCGAGCGCTGCGCAGGTAGGCGGCGATCAGGCTGCGCAGCCGCGGATCGCCCGCCGAGTCGCCGTAGCACAATTGCCCGAGGTCGGGCCTGCGCCAGAAAGCCGCATTCAGCTTGGCCCAGACCTCGAACGGGAACAGATCGAAGGCTGGCACGCCAACCCGAAAAGCCCGTGGCGGCCCCTTGGGCGGGGTACTCAAATGATGGGTTTGCAGGCGCTGCCAGCCGCTGCTGTGGATAACTTTACTGGATAAATCACCAGCCATTTCTGTCTGTTTTGTGGATAACCCTGTGGGTAAGCCTGTTGAAAACCCTGTGGATAGTTTTGTGGATAGTTTTTTGATCGGCAATCGGGTTTCCGGCAATTGCGCCACATAGGTGCCGTCACCGACCCGCCCTTCGATAAAACCCTCGGCGTACAGCTGGTCATAGGCCCGCACCACGCTGTTGCGGGAAATCCCCAGGGCGGCGGCCAGGTCGCGGCTGGCAGGCAAGCGCGTACCACTGGCCAGGCGCCCGTCCAGCACCCGCTGTCGCAAGGCCTGGTACAGCTGGCGGCTGAGGCCCTGGCGGCGGTCCAGCTCAATGCCGGCAGGGTTGAAAGACAACGGGGGTACGGCACTGTTCATCGAGGTTCACCCGGGCAATTGGACCCACAAAATAGACCAGAGATGGCTCTTACAACGAACCATTAGCCTGCCTAGGATGCAGCCACTCGCCAAGGATTTTTTTACATGTACCTACCCCGCGCTTTCGTCGATGAAGACCTCGCCCGCCTGCAGCAACTGATCCTGGGCAGCCGCCTGGCGACCCTGGTGACCTGGGGCGCCCTGGGCCTGCAGGCCAGCCACCTGCCCCTGCTGCTGGACCCCGGACAGGGGGCCAATGGCACCCTCTACGGGCACCTGGCCAAGGCCAACCCGCAATGCGCCGAACTGGCCGCTGGCGCCGAGGCGCTGGTGATCTTCACGGGCGAGGATGCCTACGTCAGCCCCTCGTTCTATCCAAGCAAGGCCGAGCACGGCAAAGTGGTGCCGACCTGGAACTACGTGGCAGTGCACGCCTATGGCCAGCCTGAGGTATTCAGCGACCCGGAGCGGCTGCTCAAGGTGGTGGGGGGCCTGACCGAGCGTCACGAAGCCGGCCGCCCCCAACCCTGGCAAGTGACAGATGCCCCCGCCGACTACCTGGAGGGCATGCTCCGGGCAATCGTCGGCTTTGCCTTGCCGATCCAGCGGCTGGAAGGCAAGCGCAAGCTCAGCCAGAACCGCAGCGCCGAGGATATCGCCGGGGTGCGCGAAGGCCTCGCGGCCAGCGCCGACCTGCGCGACCAGCAACTGTCCCGACTGATGAGCTAGGTTTTCGTCCAGAACAATAAAGGAGCTTTCATGCGCCAGATCCAGATCCGCCCCGTTACCGCCGCCGACCACAGCGCCTGGCTGCCCCTGTGGCAGGCCTACCTGCGCTTCTACGAAACCGAGCTGGCGGATGCCGTGACCCAGAGCACCTGGCAGCGCTTTCTCGACCCCAGCGAACCCACCAACGCGGCCCTGGCCTGGGACGGCGAGCGCGCCCTGGGCCTGGTGCATTTCATCTACCACCGCTCCAACTGGAGCATCGAGAATTCCTGCTACCTGCAGGACCTGCTGGTGACCCCGGACCAACGCGGGACCGGCGTGGGCCGCCAGCTGATCGAGTTCGTCTACGCCCAGGCCAAGCAGGACGGCTGTGCCAAGGTGCATTGGCTGACCCACGAAACCAATGCCACGGCCATCCAGTTGTATGAGCGCATCGCCGAGCGCCCGGGTTTCATCCAGTTCCGCAACCCCCTCTGAGTTGCCAAGGAGCCACTGCATGTCGATTTCACTCGCCGATTGGAAAGGCGTTCCCGCCCCATCGGCCACCCTGCTTGATGGGCGCTTCATCCGTTTGGAAAGGCTCGACCCGGCGCGCCATGGCGACGATCTGTTCCAGGTGCTGCAAGGCCCGGGCGCCGATCCGGTGCTGTGGAACTACCTGCCTTACGGCCCCTTCCCCGAGCGCGCGGCGTTCGATGCCTGGCTCAGTGGCCATGCCGCCGCCAGCGACCCGTATTTCTTTACCGTGATCGACCGCGCCAGCGGCCAGGCCCAGGGCATCATCAGCCTGATGTCCATCGTCCCGGCCCAGGGCCGCATCGAGATCGGCCACGTGACCTTCGGTTCCCCCATGCAGCGTTCGCCAAAAAGCACGGAAGCGGTGTACCTGCTGGCCAAGGAAGCTTTCGCCCTGGGTTACCGGCGGCTGGAGTGGAAGTGCAACAACGCCAATGAGCGCTCGCGCTATGCCGCACAGCGCTTGGGTTTCAGCTTCGAAGGGGTGTTTCGCCAGCACATGGTGGCCAAGGGACAGAACCGCGATACCGCGTGGTTCTCGATCCTGGACGGGGAATGGCCGTCAATCGCCAGGGGCTTCGAGCAATGGCTCAGCGATGAAAACCAGAGCGGCTCGGGGCAGCTCAAGTCGCTGGCGGAGTGTCGCGGCTAAGCGGGATTTTCCCCGGCAAGCCGGCTCCTACAGGAATTGCGGTGAATCCGAACCTTGTAGGAGCTGGCTTGCCAGCGAAGGATTCAACCGAGCTTCTGCGCCAGCACCGCAATATGCTCCGGCCCGATGCCGCAGCACCCGCCCACATGGCTGGCCCCGCGCTGGTGCCAGTCCGCCACCCATTGCAGATAACCCGGCGGGTCCAGGTCCTCGCGCAGCGGGCACAGGCCGTCGTTGGCGGTGGCATCCTCGGGCTGCGGCGGAAAGGCATTGGCATACACGCCAATGTGAATCTGCACGCCCAGGCGCTCGAAGGTCTCGCGAGCCGCATCCACCGCAGCCCCAATCACTTCCGGCTGGCTGCAGTTGAACAGCAGGGTCTGCACCCCCAACTGCGCCGCCACGGCTGCCGCTTCGGCCACCGTCTCGCCGGAACGCAGGCGCGGCACTTCGTCGACCTCTTCGTCCTTCAGGGTGAAGGACAGCCAGAACGGCTTGCCGTCCTTGGGCAGGCCGGCGTGGATAGCCCGCGCTTCGACGATCGAGCTCTGGGTTTCCGCCAGCCACAGGTCGACATGGGGCGCCAGGCCCTTGACCAGCGGGCTGAGGATTTCCTCGACCCGCGCAGCGTCGAACAGGTCCGGGCGATAGGAGCCGAACAGCGGCGGCAACGACCCCGCCACCCGCACCGGCTTGCCGGAGGCCTCGACCGCGCGGCGCGCCAGCTCGCCCGCCAGGGCAGCCAGGGCCTGGCCTTCAGCAGCGAAGCGCTCTTCGCCGATATGGAAAGGCACCACCGCGTAGCTGTTGCTGGTGATCACATCAGCGCCGCTGTCGATGTAGGCCGCGTGCACCGCCTCCACCGCCCGGGGGTCTTCGCTCAATGCCAGTGCCGACCACTCGGGTTGCCGGAACGGCGCACCACGGCGCTGCAACTCGCGACCCATACCGCCATCCAGAATTACCGTGCTACCTGCGCCCATATGCTTTTCACTCATATGCTTATGAAAATAACTCACTATCAGAGTCGTTCTTATAACTATTTAATACGCACCATTCAGTTAATAACAACTCTTTTTCAGTCAGGTTTTCGATGAATTTCAAACCGCTGCTGGCCCTCGGCCTGACCGTTCTCGCCGCCTCCTCCCAAGCCTTCGCCGGCGCCACCCTGGAACGTATCGAGCAGAAAAAGGAGCTGGTCGGAGTGCTGATGGAAAGCTACCCGCCCTTCTCCTTCCTCAACGAGCAGAACCAGCTGGACGGCTTCGACGTCGACGTGGCCAAGGCCGTGGCCGACAAGCTCGGGGTCAGGCTGCGCCTGGAAACCCCGTCCTGGGATGTGATCGCCGCCGGACGCTGGAGCGGGCGCTACGACATCTGCATCTGCTCCATGACCCCGAGCAAGGCCCGCGCCGAGGTCTTCGACTTCCCGGTGCAGTACTACGCCTCGCCGGCGGTAATCGTGGTCAACGCCAAGGATGAACGGATCCACGGCGCCCAGGACCTGAGCGACAAGAAGGTCGGCCTCACCGCCGCCTCCAGCTACGAGGGCTACCTGAACAAGAACCTGGTGATCGAAGGCGCCGAGGACACCCACCTGCAATACCCCTTCGAGAATGTGCAGATCGCTCCCTACGACACCGACAACGTGGCCTTCCAGGACCTCGGCCTGGGCCCGGGCGTGCGCCTGGATGCGATCCTCACCAACCTGGTCACCGCCCAGCCGCGCCTGACCCAGGACTCGCGCTTCAAGCTGGCCGGCGAGCCGCTGTACGCCGAGCCCAACTCGGTGGCCATCGAGAAAGGCGATGCCCAGTGGAATGCCAAGGTGCGTGAAGTCTTCGCCCAGCTGAAGCAGGACGGCACCCTGAGCAAGCTGTCGCAGAAATGGATCGGCGCCGACATCAGCCAATGACCGCCTACACGCCACCGCCGCAGCCACCACAATCGGTGGCTGCACCGCTGCTCAAGCGCCTGCTGGGCTTTCGCACCCGCCTGTACCTGACCTGGGCCGCGTTGCTGGTGCTGTTCGCCAGCTTCTTCCTGAGCTTCGAGCTGAAGTTCTCGATCATCCTCGACAAGCTGCCGAACCTGCTGGGCCTGCACCTGTCCCCCAGTGGTTTCCTCCAGGGCGCGGCGCTGACCCTGTTCCTTTGCGCCTGCTCCATCGTCGCCTCGTCGCTGCTGGGCTTTGTCACCGCCCTGGCGCGGGTGTCCTCGAGCGCCGTGGCGTTCGGTATCGCCAGCTTCTACGCCTCGTTCTTTCGCGGCACTCCGCTGCTGATCCAGATCCTGCTGATCTACCTCGGCCTGCCGCAACTGGGGGTGGTGCCGGGCGCCATTACCGCCGGGATCATCGCCCTGTCGCTGAACTACGGCGCCTACCTCAGCGAGATCTTCCGCGCCGGCATCCTCGGCGTGCCCCATGGCCAGCGCCAGGCCGCCCTGGCCCTGGGCATGAGCGACAGCGTGATCTTCTGGCAGGTGACCCTGCCCCAGGCCATGCGCACCATCATTCCGCCGGCCACCAACCAGTTCATCTCGATGCTCAAGGACTCGTCGCTGATCTCGGTAATGGGGGTCTGGGAAGTGATGTTCCTGGCCCAGTCCTACGGCCGTTCCAGCTACCGCTACATCGAGATGCTCAGCACCGCGGCGCTGATCTACTGGCTGCTGTCCATCGGCCTGGAACTGATCCAGGCGCGGATGGAAAGGCATTACGGCAAGGGTTACGTTCAGCGCGGGTGACGCTCAAGGGCGCAGGGAAACCACCCCCATCTGCAGGCCGAAAGGCTTGAACACCGCGTTCAGCGACTTGAGGGTCGGGTTGCCGTCGCCGTGTTCGATATGGATCAGGGTACGCAGGGAAATCCGGCACATCCTGGCGAACTGGCTCTGATGCAACCCGGTGACTTCAGTGCGCAGGCGCTTGACCGCATCACCAACCGACAAACGCCCAGCGGCCAGTTCCTGGCGGATGTTATCGATCAGCAGGCCGCGCTGTTCCAGGGTCGTAGTCATCGCAAACCCCACTCCTGCAGGCGTCGATCCAGGTCACGCAGGTAAATGCGCGGGTGATTCAGGGTGGCCTCGGGCAAGCCCCCGGCACTCAGCAGGTCCGGCAGGGCCCGTAGCCGTTCGGCATCTTCGCGCAGGCGCGTCAGCGCAGCATCGGGATCGATCAGCGGCTTGAGGCTGGCACACACCTGGCGCCAGTCGATATCACCCGCCACTTCCATCCGGCCGGGCCATTTGGTGCTGCGGGTAATGCCCTTGTCATCCATCACTCGCGGCGCCAGATCGTGGATCGGCGCCAACTGCACCTGGCCCTCGTGACGGATGATCCAGGTATTGCGCCCATGGTTGGCCGAGTTGCCAAGGATCTTGTTGAGCAGGTCCCGACGCAGGTAGTCGGCCACCAGCTCCGGGATCGCCGAGGCCTGCCCGGCGGTTCGCCAGAGTTCGGCCAGCAGCCCCAGGACCTTGGTGTGCCGCATGCCCAGGCTCTGGCCGGGCAACCCCGCCAGGGAATAGATGGACTCCAGCGCCAGCCGTTCCACACCCTGCCCCTGCAGGCGACGATCAAAGCGTCGCATCCACAGGCTCGGCTGCCGCTCCTCTTCCAGGGCCAGGCCTTGGGCGGGTACCGTATCGATGCCCAGCTGCTGCAGCGCCCGGTAGTAGTGGAACTCGCTTCTGAGCATGTCGCAGTCATTTGGCGCCGCCTGCTCTGGCGGGCATTTCACCAGCCAGTGGCACGCCGCCAGCCTGTCTTCCAACAGCGCATCGGGGTACAGCAACCCGTCACGCCCCTGGGTCAGCAGCAGCTTCATCGCCTCGCCAACGGCACCGGTGGCACCGCTCATTGCCGCTCCCTGTTCATGGGCGTATTCAAGAAAGCGGTTGTCGCGGGCGCTGACCTCGGCCCGGGAGAACCCCAGCAGCGGCCGTTCATTCATGGCGGCAAGGGACTCCTTGATCCGCAGATTGCCCATGGGGGCCGCGCTGGATCGGGCCAGCTGGAACAAGTCGGGGGCAATGCCGGCGGGGCGCGCGCGCGCCGAGCGCTCGGCCAAAAAACGCTGCATGGTGAGCGTCGGCGCAATGTCATACAGGAACGCCGGGGCGCCCGGACTGCGCAGCAGTTCCCAGGTCAGCGGCAGACGCACACTCACCGATCCCGCCAGCGGCGTGGCAAAGGCTTCCAGATTGCCTGCCAGGTACGACTGCTCATAACCCAGGCGGCAAGGGCTGGTGAAGCCCTGCTCGGGATGCTCGAAAATCAGGGTCATCGCATCGCTCCACGTCCCGGCGCGATGGACCTGTAAAGTCAGCTGTAGCATTCATTACCTGCAATTTAATGCACTTTTTGTGCGTCATTACCTCTGCGAAATGCATTGTAATGCAGATTCAGCCGATTTTTGCAGACAATAAGTGCACTAAAATGCACTCAGGCAAATCGTGGACAAAAAAAGGGAGGCCGTAGCCTCCCCGAGGTAAAGCGTTGCAGATGAAGGTCTGAACTCAGCCTTCGATCTCGATCAGGATCTCGCCCGGGTTGACCCGGTCGCCCTTGGCCACATGGATCGCCACGACCTTGCCGGCAACTGCTGCCTGGACTTCGGTCTCCATCTTCATGGCTTCGGTGATCAATACCGCCTGGCCGGCCTTGACCGTGTCGCCTTCCTTGACCAGCACATCGACGATGTTGCCCGGCATGGTGGTGCTGACATGGCCCGGGGCGCTCGCCTGCTTGCGCTTGCTGCCACCACCGCCGACGAATTCGTTGAGAGGTTCGAACACCACCTCTTCCGGCATGCCGTCGATGGACAGGTAGAAGTGGCGCTTGCCTTCGGCCTTGACCCCGACGCCGGTGATGTCGACGCGGTAGGTCTCGCCGTGGACGTCGATGACGAACTCGGTGGGCACGCCTTCACCGCCCGGCTTGCTCACGCCGCCCGCTTCAGGAATCGGCAGCAGCACTTCCGGAACCAGGGTGCCGGCCTCACGCTCTTCGAGGAACTTGCGCCCGATGTCCGGGAACATGGCGTAGGTCAGCACGTCTTCTTCGGAATGCGCCAGGGCGCCGATTTCGCCACGCAGCTTGGTCATTTCCGGCTTCAGCAGGTCGGCGGGACGTACATCGATCACCTCCTCGCTGCCGATGGCCTGGCGCCGCAGTTTCTCGTCGACTTCCCCCGGAGCCTTGCCGTAGCCGCCTTGCAGGTAGAGCTTCACTTCGTTGGTGATGGTCTTGTAGCGCTCGCCAGCCAGGACGTTGAAGAACGCCTGGGTACCGACGATCTGCGAAGTAGGGGTCACCAGCGGCGGGTAGCCCAGGTCGTGACGGACCCGTGGAATCTCGGCCAGCACTTCGTTCATGCGGTTCAGGGCGCCCTGCTCTTTGAGCTGGTTGGCCAGGTTGGAAATCATCCCGCCCGGCACCTGGTTGACCTGCACCCGGGTATCGACCGCAGTGAATTCGCTTTCGAACTGGTGGTACTTCTTGCGCACGGCGTAGAAGTACAGGCCGATCTCTTGCAGCAGCTCCAGGTCCAGGCCGGTGTCGAACTCGCTGCCTTTGAGGGCTGCGACCATGGATTCGGTACCCGGGTGACTGGTGCCCCAGGCGAAGCTGGAGATGGCGGTGTCGATATGATCGGCGCCGTTCTCGATGGCCTTGAGTTGGCACATCGCGGCCAGGCCCGCGGTGTCATGGGAGTGGATGAACACCGGCAGCGACAGCTCGGCCTTCAGCGCCTTGACCAGCTCGCCGGTGGCGTAAGGGGTCAACAGGCCGGCCATGTCCTTGATCGCGATGGAGTCGCAGCCCATGGCTTCCATCTGCTTGCCCTGGGCCACGAAGGCCTCGATGGTGTGCACCGGGCTGGTGGTGTAGGCGATGGTGCCCTGGGCGTGCTTGCCGGCGGCTTTCACCGCTTCGATGGCGACCCGCAGGTTACGCACGTCGTTCATGGCGTCGAAGATGCGGAACACGTCGATGCCATTGACCGCCGCCTTGGCCACGAAGGCCTTGACCACGTCATCGCTGTAATGGCGGTAGCCCAGCAGGTTCTGGCCGCGCAGGAGCATCTGCAGGCGGGTGTTGGGCAGCGCGGCGCGCAGTTTGCGCAGGCGCTCCCAGGGGTCTTCCTTGAGGAAGCGCACGCAGGCATCGAAGGTGGCGCCGCCCCAGACTTCCAGGGACCAGTAGCCGACTTTGTCGAGCTTGTCGCAGATCGGCAGCATGTCGTCGGTGCGCATGCGGGTCGCCAGCAGCGATTGGTGGGCGTCGCGCAGGATGGTGTCGGTTACATGAATCTTCTTGGACATTGTTTTATTCCTCACAGGCCTGCGTGGGCGGCAATGGCGGCGGCGATGGCCAGGGCCAGCTCTTCGGGTTTGCGCTTGATCGAGTAGTTGGTCAGTTCCGGGTGGCTCTCAACGAAGCTGGTGTTGAACTGACCGCTGCGGAATTCCGGGTTACGCAGGATTTCCTGGTAATAGGCGGCGGTGGTCTTGACCCCTTGCAGGCGCATGTCGTCCAGGGCGCGCAGGCCACGGTCCATCGCTTCTTCCCAGGTCAGGGCCCAGACCACGAGTTTCAGGCACATGGAGTCGTAGAACGGCGGAATGGTGTAGCCGGTGTAGATCGCCGTGTCGGTGCGCACGCCCGGGCCGCCGGGGGCGTAGTAGCGGGTGATCTTGCCGAAGCTGGGCAGGAAGTTGTTCTTCGGGTCCTCGGCATTGATCCGGAACTGCAGGGCAAAGCCGCGGTGCTGGATGTCTTCCTGTTTCACCGAGAGTGGCAGGCCGGAAGCAATGCGGATCTGCTCGCGGACGATATCGATGCCGGTGATTTCTTCGGTGATGGTGTGTTCCACCTGCACCCGGGTGTTCATCTCCATGAAGTACACCTCGCCCTCGGCGAGCAGGAACTCCACGGTGCCGGCGTTCTCGTAGCCCACGGCCTTGGCCGCGCGCACCGACAGGTCGCCGATGTAGGCGCGCTGTTCCGGGGTCAGCTGCGGGCTCGGGGCGATCTCGATGAGCTTCTGGTTGCGGCGCTGGATCGAGCAGTCGCGCTCGAACAGGTGCACCACGTTGCCAAAACTGTCACCGAGGATCTGCGCTTCGATGTGCTTGGGATTGACGATGCACTTTTCCAGGAACACTTCCGCCGAACCGAAGGCCTTGGTGGCTTCGGAAATGACCCGGGGGAAAGCCTGCTCCAGCTCTTCACGGCTGTTGCAACGACGGATGCCGCGCCCGCCACCACCGGAGGTGGCCTTGAGCATCACCGGGTAGCCGATGCGGTCGCCTTCGGACAGGGCTTCGTGGATATCGGCCACGTTGCCTTCGGTGCCCGGAGTCACCGGCACGCCCGCCTTGATCATGCTGCGGCGGGCTTCGGTCTTGTCGCCCATGCGGCGGATCACTTCCGCCGACGGGCCGATGAACTTGATTCCACGTTCGGCGCAGATGTCCGCCAGTTCAGCGTTTTCCGAGAGAAACCCATAGCCGGGATGCAGCGCATCACAGCCGGTTTCCACCGCCAGGTTCACCAGTTTGCGTGGATTCAGGTAGCCGGCCAGCGGCTCGGCGCCAATGCTGTGGGCCTCATCCGCGCGCTTTACATGCAAGGCATGGCGATCGGCGTCGGAGAAGATCGCTACCGAACGGATGCCCATTTCCGCGCAGGCACGCACGATTCGTACGGCAATCTCACCACGGTTGGCGATCAGGATCTTTTTTATCACTTGGAGGTTCCCTTGAGCCGTTGAAACAGACGACCCGCTAGACCGAGTCGGCGCGTGACCAAATGTTTCAAGTCAGTCGCAGCGACACACTAGCTCTGCAGAGGGATTAACAAAAATCAATAATTATTGGGTTGGCCATAAGTAAAGACTTATAGTCATGCCACCAGCCCTTGGCGCGAGCCCTCAAGAAATGCGCAAGTCCTTGATGAGACTGACATTGCGTCAGTTGCAGATTTTCAATGAAGTCTGCGATCTACGCTCCTACAGCCGCGCCGCCGATGAAATGTCCCTCACCCAGCCCGCGGTCAGCCTGCAGATTCGCCAGTTGGAGGAGCTGATCGGCCAGCCGCTGTTCGACTATGTGGGCAAGAAGCTCTACATGACCGAAGCCGCCGAAGCGCTGCAACGGGCCAGCCGGGACATCTTCGGGCGCCTGGAGAACCTCGACATGCAGCTCTCCGACATGCAGGGCTCGCTGCAGGGCCAGCTCAAGCTGGCCATCGAATCCAGCGCCAAGTACTTCGTGCCGCACCTGTTCGCCGCCTTCAAGCGCCAGCACCCGGAAGTGCACCTGCAACTGACGGTGGTCAACCGCTCCCAGGTGATCCGCCGGCTCTCGGACAATCGCGACGACCTGGTGATCATGTCCATGGTGCCCCAGGACATGGAGCTGGAGTTCCTGCCCTTCCTCAACAACCCGATCGTCGCGGTGGCCCCGCCGGAGCACCCCTTGAGTCACATGGGCCCGCTGCGCCTGCAGGACCTGGAGCCCTACACGCTGGTACTGCGCGAACAGGGTTCAGGCACACGCCTGGCGTGCGAGGAGTATTTCAAGGAGAAGCGCGTGCACTTCACCCAGATCCTCGAAGTATCGTCGGCCGAGGCTCAGCGCGAGTGCGTGCGGGCAGGTCTGGGCGTGGCCTTGTTGACGCGCCACGCCCTGAACCTTGAGTTGGCGACCGGCGGGTTGGTCGAGTTGCCGGTCGAAGAGCTGCCATTGCTGCGCAGCTGGTGCCTGGTGCAGGCCAAAGCCAAGCGCCTGTCACCGGTAGCGCATGCGTTCCTGGGATTCATCCGCAGCGAACGGGTGCAGATCAGCGGCTTGGTTGAACGCTTCGACGGGAAGCTACGGGCGCCGCCTGCCAGTAATTGACGGCGTCCAGCTCGGGGTAATCGTTGATTTGCTGCTGTAACTGACGCAGCTCGAAGCGGTGTTCGATCGCACGACGAAATTCCATGCGGCGCTGGTCTTCCTGCTGACGACGGGTCTTGACTGCGCTGTTGCTCTCTTCGTAAGGCCGGGCCATTTCGAGTCTCCCAATGCGAGTACGGAAGCTTCACGATGGACGTCGGCGGTTACGGTTTGGCGGCGGGTCGGTTACAGGACGATGAACATTCACAGCGCCTACCTTTCTGTAGGAGCCGGCTTGCCAGCGAAGGCATCGGTCAGCGCGATGCACAACCCCGAGGCCTCATCACCGGCCAGAGAGACTCAATCGTCCAGGGCTTTCACCGACTTGGGCGACAGGCGCAGGCTGCGAAGGCTGCGCTTGACGCTCTTGAGGTGGTTCACCAGGCTCGGGCCGCGGGCCATGGCCACGCCCATGGCCAGCACGTCGATCACCACCAGGTGGGCGATACGCGAGGTCAGCGGGGTGTAGATCTCGGTGTCTTCATGCACGTCGATCGCCAGGTTGACCGTCGACAGTTCGGCCAACGGCGTCTGGCTCGGGCACAGGGTGATCAGCGAGGCGCCGCTTTCACGTACCAGGTTGGCGGTGATCAGCAGGTCCTTGGAACGACCGGACTGGGAAATGCAGATGGCGACATCGGTAGGCTTCAAGGTCACCGCCGACATCGCTTGCATGTGCGGGTCGGAATAGGCCGCTGCGGTCAGCAGCAAGCGGAAGAACTTGTGCTGGGCATCCGCCGCTACCGCACCCGAGGCACCAAAGCCGTAGAACTCCACGCGCTGGGCCTGGGACATGGCGGTCACCGCCTGCTGCAGGGCCACCGGGTCGAGCTTCTCGCGGACCTCCATCAGGGTATGCAGGGTGGTGTCGAAGATCTTCAGGCTGTAGTCGGCGACCGAATCGTCTTCATGGATCGCGAACTGGCCGAAGCTGGCCCCGGCGGCAAGGCTCTGCGCCAGCTTGAGCTTGAGGTCCTGGAAGCCGGAGCAGCCGATGGCCCGGCAGAAGCGCACGATGGTCGGTTCACTGATGCCCACGCTGTGGGCCAGGTCCGCCATGGAACTGTGCATCACGGCCGCAGGATCAAGGAGCACGTGATCGGCGACCTTGAGTTCCGATTTGCGTAACAAATGACGTGACTGGGCGATGTGCTGCAACAGGTTCAAAGGGCTGGACTCATTGTTATTGGCTGACGCCGGGGATGTAGCAAGCTTGTAGTTATACTACAGGAATCGGCTTTTTGCCCGCCCAATGCATCACGAAGTTGCCTGCCTGCCCCCCATTTTCAGCCGGGTACGACTTATGTAGCCGTTGTGGCAGGCAGCCCTGGCGGCTACCGGCTCTGGGCCTGCAACAGCAGCGCGAGGCCTTCGGCGGCCACCGGGCGGCTGATCAGGTAGCCCTGCACCTCGTCGCAGTGTTCCGCCTTGAGGAAGGCCAGTTGCGCCGGGTCTTCCACCCCTTCGGCCACCACTTTCAACGACAGCCCATGAGCCATGGCGATGATCGCCCGGGTGATCGCCGCGTCCTCACCGCCCTCGGCCAGGCCGCGAATGAAGGCCTGATCGATCTTCACGTAATCCACCGGGATCCGTTTCAGGTAACTCAGGGACGAATAGCCAGTGCCGAAGTCGTCGATGGCCAGCTTGACCCCCAGGCCCCGCAGTTGCTGGAAGGTCGCGATGATGTGCTCGACGCTGTCCAGCAATTGGCTTTCGGTCAGTTCCAGTTCGAGAAAATGCGGCTCCAGGCCGGTTTCTTCCAGCACCTGGCGCACCAGGCTCACCAGCTTGCCCTGGCGCAACTGATACACCGACAGGTTGACCGACACGCGAATCGGCTCCAGGCCCTGGCGTTGCCATTCGCAGGCTTGGCGGCACGCCTGGCGCAACACGAACTCACCAATGGGACCGATCAATCCGGTCTCTTCCGCCAGGCCGATGAAATCCCCCGGGGGCACCCGGCCCATGACGGGGTGATCCCAGCGCACCAGGGCCTCGGCGGCATTCAGACGGCCGCTGGCCAGGCACAGCTTGGGTTGGTAGAAGACCGTCAACTGGCCCTCCTCAATGGCCTTGCGCAGCTGGTTTTCCAGCTGCAGGCGCTCCAGGGTGCTGGCTTGCAGGCTCTCGGTATAGAACTGGAAATTGTTGCCGCCCAGGTGCTTGGCATGGGCCATGGCCATGTTCGCCTGGCTGATCAGGGCTGCGATCTCCCGGGCGCTGTCGGGCAGCATACTGATGCCCATGGAAGCGCTGACTACCAGTTCATGGCCCTCGACGGTGATCGGCAGGCGCAGCTTGCTCAGCAGCCGGGTAGCGACCCGGGTCAGGCTCGACAGGCTGCCGTAAGCGTCGAACAGCACGGCGAATTCGTCCCCGGAAAGCCGGGCGATGGTGTCGGCTTCCGGCAAGGCATTGACCAGCCGCCGGGCCATCTTTTGCAGCAACTGGTCGGCCACTTCATGGCCAAGGCTGTCGTTGAGCAGCTTGAAACGGTCCAGGTTGATGTGCAGCAAGGCCAGGCTGCGGCCGCCCTGGCGCACCCTCTGATGGGCCTCGCGCAGGCGCTCGCGGAACAGCGAACGGTTGGCCAGCCCCGTGAGTTCGTCGTAATGGGTGAGGTAGCGCATGCGCTCCTCGGATTCGCGCCGTGCCGAAAGATCGGCGAAGAAGCCCACGATATGCCGGACTTTTCCTCGTTTATCACGCACGACATTCAATTGCAGCCATTGTGGGTAGAGCTCGCCGTTCTTGCGTGTCTCCACCAACTCGCCCTGCCAGCTGCCGTACTGTTCCAGGGCCTGGTGGATCAACGGGTAGTGCCGGCGTGCATCGCGGCTGCACGACAGCTCCACTACATTGCGCCCGAGCATGTCTTCGATCTGGTAGCCGGTGACCTGGCTGAAGGCCTGATTGGCGGCGATCAAGGCGTAATCGGGGTCGAGGATGACGATGCCTTCGCTGGCCGCCTCGAACACCGTGGCCGCCAGGTTGCGCTGGACCTCCAGCTCCTTGTCGGCACTGATGTCGCGACGGGTGCCGGCCATGCGCAGCA
This sequence comes from Pseudomonas sp. GW821-FHT07F01, assembly GCF_059418825.1. Lineage (NCBI taxonomy): Bacteria > Pseudomonadati > Pseudomonadota > Gammaproteobacteria > Pseudomonadales > Pseudomonadaceae > Pseudomonas > Pseudomonas sp. GW821-FHT07F01. Next base: position 199,344 of record NZ_JBWKQO010000003.1, on the reverse strand, counting down.
CCCGGCCACTGGGGCTGCGCTCCACGGCCCGGCCACGGTCCTCGATCCACACCCAGTGGCCGGCGCCGTGGCGTACCCGGTACTCCACCTGGTAATCGTCGCTGCGGCCCTTGAGGTGCTCCACCAGGGCGCGCTTGAGCAGGGGCAGGTCTTCCGGATGCAGGCGTGGCTTGAGATGGCTGAGCATGGCCGTGACATCTTCCGGCTCCAGGCCGAACAGCTCCTTGATCTGGGTGTGATGGACCTCGTCGGTCTGCAGGTTCCAGTCCCACAGCCCCAGCTCGCTGGCGTTCAGGGCCAGGGCCAGGCGCGCCTCGCTCTTGCTCAGGGCCTGGTTGGCGGCGTCCAGCTCCAGGCTGCGCTGGGCCACTCGCTGTTCCAGCCCGGTCTGGGCTTCGCGCAGTTGCTCCTCGGCACGGCGGCGCTGCTCCACTTCCCGGGCCAGCTCGCGGTTGAGCTGATCGCTGCGGCCCTGGGCATTCTGCAGGTGCTCGATCAGGGCCTGGTTCTGAAAGCGCCGCAGCAGGCCGCGCTGCATCAGGCGGTTGACCTGCCAGGCCACCACACTCAGGGACACCAGCAGGATCAGCCCGAGCCAGCCCCAGCCACGCTGCTGGTCGTCGCCGCCCCAGAACAGGTAGGCGATGGCCGGCAACAGACATGGCAAGGTGAATGAAAGGAAGGCCTGCAGGCTCACCGCGTAGGCCACGCTGGCCGACAGGATGGCCGCACCGATGAGGCCGAAGACCCAGGCCTGCTGCAGGAAATTGTCGGTGGGCACCAGGGCGATGCCGGCGCAGGCCAGGGTCAGGCCACTGACCGCCGAGCCCAGGAGAAACATGCGTTGCCACACCGGCTGTGCCTGGCGGCTGGGAATCGCCGAATCGAAGGCCGCCACCTGGATCACCCGCAAGGCCACCAGGGCCAGCAGCCAGACCATCCACACACTGAGCAACAGATAGCGCGCCGGGCTCCATAGCAGCCAGGTGCACACCAGGCCGTTGAGCAACATGAACAAGGTAGGCAGCAACGAGCCCTGGTACAGCAGGCGCGTACGCTCCACTGCCATCTCCACGGCGTAGTGCTGGCGGATGACCCGGGGCTCCACAAAGGGCCCGGACAGGTCGGGGTTAAGTGTCATAGGCAGTGTTCTTATAATGGTTGAGCCCGAAACGTCGCCGGAGCATACACAAGCAAAGCCCCGAGCCAAACTGCTCCAGGTCATAAAATCGATAAAACCGGATGGCCCGGCTTGCACCCTGAAAGCGTCCGGGCGAGAAGCGCCAATGGCTGGGGCCTGTGACCAACCGGTCGTCATCGGCGGCTGTTTTATCGGCTAATGCAAAGCCGGGTTTGCCCGGGGTGGCGCCGCCCCCTAGAATGCCCCGATGCGCGATGATCTCTCCCTCCTGTTGAACTCCCTCAACGACGCCCAACGCCAGGCCGTAGCCGCCTCCGTGGGTCGTCAGTTGGTCCTGGCCGGTGCTGGCTCCGGCAAAACCCGTGTGCTGGTGCACCGTATCGCCTGGTTGATCCAGGTCGAGAACGCCTCACCCCACTCGATCCTGTCGGTGACCTTCACCAACAAGGCCGCAGCCGAGATGCGCCACCGCATCGAACAACTGCTGGGCATCAACCCGGCAGGCATGTGGGTCGGCACCTTCCACGGCCTGGCCCACCGCCTGCTGCGGGCCCACTGGCAGGAAGCGGGGCTGAGCCAGACCTTCCAGATCCTCGACAGCGACGACCAGCAACGCCTGGTCAAGCGGGTGATCCGCGAGCTGGGCCTGGACGAACAGCGCTGGCCGGCCCGCCAGGCCCAGTGGTTCATCAACGGGCAGAAGGACGAAGGCCTGCGCCCGCAACATATCCAGGCCAGCGGCGACCTGTTCCTGGCCACCATGCGCGGCATCTATGAGGCCTACGAGGCCGCTTGCCAGCGTGCCGGGGTCATCGACTTCTCCGAACTGCTGCTGCGCGCCCTGGACCTGTGGCGCGACCACCCGGGTTTGCTGGCGCACTACCAGAAGCGTTTCCGCCACGTGCTGGTGGACGAGTTCCAGGACACCAACGCCGTGCAATACGCCTGGCTGCGGTTGCTGGCCCAGGGTGGCGACAGCCTGATGGTGGTGGGCGACGACGACCAGTCGATCTATGGCTGGCGCGGGGCGAAAATCGAGAACATCCACCAGTACTCCGCCGACTTCCCGGACACCGAAGTGATCCGCCTGGAGCAGAACTACCGCTCCACCGCCGGTATCCTCAAGGCTGCCAACGCCCTGATCGCCAACAACACCGGGCGCCTGGGCAAGGAGCTGTGGACCGACGGCGGCGACGGTGAAGCCATCAACCTGTATGCCGCCTTCAACGAGCACGATGAAGCCCGCTATGTAGTGGAAACCATCGAGAGCGCGCTGAAGACCGGCCTGGCCCGCAGCGACATCGCCATTCTCTACCGCTCCAACGCCCAGTCCCGGGTGCTGGAAGAAGCCTTGCTGCGCGAACGCATTCCGTACCGCATCTATGGCGGCCAGCGCTTCTTCGAGCGGGCGGAAATCAAGAACGCCATGGCTTACCTGCGCCTCCTGGAAGGCCGTGGCAACGACGCAGCCCTGGAACGGGTGATCAACGTGCCAGCCCGGGGCATCGGCGAGAAGACCGTCGAAGCCATCCGCGAGCATGCGCGCCACAGCGATGTATCGATGTGGGAAGCCATGCGCCAGCTGGTGGCCAATAAGGGCCTGACCGGGCGCGCTGCAGGTGCGCTGGGGGCCTTTATCGAACTGATCGAAAACCTCGCCGCCAAGACCCTGGAAATGCCCCTGCACCTGATGACCCAGACCGTCATCGAGCAGTCGGGGCTGATTGCCTACCACGAAGCGGAAAAAGGCGAAAAAGGCCAGGCCCGGGTGGAAAACCTCGAGGAACTGGTGAGCGCCGCGCGCAACTTCGAGAACACCGAAGAGGACGAAGACCTGACGCCCCTGGCGGCATTCCTCGGCCACGCTTCCCTGGAAGCCGGCGATACCCAGGCCGACGAGCATGAAGACAGCGTGCAACTGATGACCCTGCACAGCGCCAAGGGTCTGGAGTTCCCCTACGTGTTCCTCGTGGGCATGGAAGAAGGCCTGTTCCCCCACAAGATGAGCCTGGAAGAACCCGGCCGCCTTGAGGAAGAACGCCGGCTGGCGTATGTGGGCATTACCCGGGCCATGCAGAACCTGGTGATGACCTACGCGGAAACCCGACGCCTGTACGGCAGCGAAACCTACAACAAGGTGTCGCGTTTCGTGCGCGAGGTGCCCAAGGGGCTGATTCAGGAAGTGCGGCTGTCCAACAGCGTCAGCCGGCCTTTCGGCGGCGGCCAGTCACAAAGTACCAGCAGCCTGTTCGGCGGCAGCGAAATCCCGGACACCGGCCTGAGCCTCGGCCAGGCGGTACGGCACTCGGTGTTCGGCGATGGGGTGATCCTCAATTTCGAGGGCGCCGGCGCCCAGGCCCGGGTCCAGGTCAACTTCAGCGAAGGCAGCAAGTGGCTGATGCTCGGCTACGCCAAGCTGGAAGCCATCTAACCCCACCCGCTTGGCTTGTGTAGGAGCTGGCTTGCCAGCGAATCTCACTGGCGAAGACCGGCTCAAGGGCCTCTTCGCCGGCAAGCCGGCTCCTACAGGTCGGTGCAGAAAAGGCAGCGCGAACATGGGCTCAGGCTTTTTTTCCTCGTGGACATTCTGGGCCCTGTTGTCGGCAATTTTCGCCGCGTTGACGGCGATCTTCGCCAAAGTGGGGATAGAAAACGTCAATTCAGACTTCGCCACCCTGCTGCGCACCGTGGTGGTTCTTGTCAGCCTGGCCTTGATTTTGTACGCAACGGGCCAATATCAGTCCCTGGGATCGATTTCTCCCAAAAGCTACCTGTTCCTGCTGCTGTCCGGGCTGGCCACGGGCGCATCCTGGCTGTGCTATTTCCGCGCCTTGAAACTCGGCCCCGCTTCATTGGTGGCACCGGTGGACAAGCTCAGCGTGGTGTTCGTCGCGATCATCGGCGTGTGCCTGCTGGGAGAGAAGCTCGACCTGCGGCAGTGGAGCGGAATCGGCTTGATCACCGCAGGTGTGGTGCTACTGGCACTGCGCCGCTAACGGCTTTCGGGTTGAACCAGAGCCAGGTCTGCGGGGACCAAAAACCTATCGGCGAGCATGACGCCTGGCGAAGCTGAACCGAGGCTGTCAGGCAAAAGCCCGAAACATTATGCCGCTCGCCACTGACACTTCACCTGTGCAATATGGCGCGCGTGCCATCCACAAATGGGAACCCCCTTTATGAAACGTTTTCTTAGCATCGCCATGGCGCTGTGCATCGGCCTGACGATGAGCCTCGACGCCAACGCCAAGCGCTTTGGTGGCGGCAAAAGCGTCGGCGCTGCCCCGACCCACCAAACCCGCCAGGCGGCGCCAACCGCTCCGGGCGCTCCCGCCGCTGCAGCCACCGCGGGCGCAGCCGGTGCCGCGGGCGCTGCTGCCAAGGCCGGCGGTGCTTCGCGCTGGCTCGGCCCTCTGGCCGGTATCGCTGCCGGTGGCCTGCTGGCCTCCATGTTCATGGGCGGCGGCTTCCAGGGCATGCAGATCTTCGACATCCTGATCATGGCGGTCATCGCCTTCGTGATCTTCCGCTTCATCGCCGCTCGTCGCCGCAAGCAGCAGGAGCAATACGCTCCAGCCGGCCACGCGCCGATGCAGCGCGAAGCCTTCGAGCCCCAGCAGCCTGCCGGCGGTTCGATCTTCGGTGGTTCGCCAGCGCCTGCCGCGCGTCCGGTAATCAACGCACCGGCCTGGTTCAATGAAGAGCGCTTCATTGAGGCGGCGCGCAGCCACTTCCAGTCCCTGCAGCAACACTGGGACGCCAACGAAATGGACAAGATCGCCGAGTTCGTGACCCCACAGATGCTGCAGTTCCTGAAACAGGAACGTGCCGATCTGGGCGACGGCTTCCAGTCGACCTACATCGACAACCTGCAAGTGCAGCTCGAAGGCGTGGATGACCGTGCCGACAAGACCATCGCCACCCTGACCTTCAGCGGTGTGTCGAAGACCTCGCGCTTCGACCAGGGCGAAGTGTTCAGCGAAAGCTGGAACATGGAACGCGCCCAGGGCGACAACCAGCCATGGCTGGTAGCAGGTATCCGCCAGAACGGCTGATTCATTCTGCTGTCACAGCTGTAAGGCAAAACCCCGACTCAGGTCGGGGTTTTGCATTTCACGATTGCACTTATAGCGAGCTACTGTATAAACCGCCGTCAAACAACCGCGCCATAGAGCTAAGAGGACCCAGGCCGTGGAAGAAGTCATCGAACAACTCCGGGAAGCCAACGAACCGGTACCCGTCCCCCTGGAACTGCCGGACGAAGACCAACTGGTGGAAATTGAAGAACAGCTGTTCATCAATATCCCGTTCGTCTTCAAGGAGTTCCTGTTGACGGTCAGCGACGTGGTTTACGGCAGCCTGGAACCTGTGACCGTCACCGATCCGCAATCCCATACCTACCTGCCGGAAGTGGCGGCGACCGCCTGGGACATGGGCGTGCCGCGCGAGCTGATCCCGATCTGCCAGGACGGCGACGATTACTACTGCGTCGAGGAAGACGGCACCGTGGTGCTGTGGTCCGGCGAAGAAGAGCTGATCACCGAAGAATCCTGGGAATCGGTGTGGCACTGGGCGCGGGACGTCTGGCTGGAAAGCTGAGACGCCGCCGCGGCCGCGTGCACCGCGGCGACTGAAACAGCTCGCCGGCACCCTGCCGGCGAGCGGCAAGGTCAATGCCCACTGTTGTCCTTGCTGTGGTCGAAGGTTTCGATCAGCGCCACCTGCATCCGCGTATGCACACGGATGAACCAGCGCCACAGGACCGCGGCCACCGCCGCCGCCACTACGGCGATCAACACCAACAGTTCCAGGGTCGGCAGGATGCTCGACGAAAGCGCCGCCAGCAGCAGGAAAATCACCAGCAGCGACAGGATCGGGATCACCTCGGCGATCACCCGACGCACTCGCTGGGTATGGCGCCCGGCCATTTCCGGCTTGACCCCCATCTCCGCCAGCAACATCGACAGTGCCTTGAGCTTGCGATAGGCAGCAATCAGGAACGGCAGCGAAAGCAGCAGCGCCCCGCCCCAGATCAAGGCTTTCTGCCAGCTCGGCTCACTGACCCAATCTTCCAGGTAGGTGCCAATGCGCTTGGCGAAATAGCCACCGGAAAAGAAGATCGCCACCACCAGCGCCAGGTTCACCCCCACTTGCAGCAGGATCTTGCGGATCATCGTCGCCAGCAGCGCACCCTCGCCCTGGGGCTGGATGCTGCGCAACCACTCGCCATACATGCCCAGTACCCGGCTCAGGCGCTTGGGCAGGACCCCTGCCAGCTTCAGCGATAGCGGGTCCGCGGCACGGATCAGGTAGGGCGTGAGCAAGGTGGTGATGGCGGACACCGCCACCGCTACCGGGTAGAGGAAGTCGCTGGTGACCTGCAGGGTCATGCCCAGTGCGGCGATGATGAAGGAAAATTCGCCAATCTGTGACAGGCCCATGCCTACCCGCAGTGAGGTGCGTCCATCATTGCCGGCGATAAAGGCCCCCATGCCGCAGGACAGCATCTTGCCCAGCACCACCGCCACCGTGATCACGGCAATCGGCCAGGCGTATTGCAGGAGGATCTGCGGGTCGATCATCAGGCCGATGGCGACGAAGAAGATTGCGCTGAACAGGTCGCGAACCGGTTCGATCAACCGCTCGATCTTCAGCAACTGGCGGGACTCGGCCATGATCGCACCGATCAGGAAGGCCCCCAGGACCATGCTGTACTCCAGTTTGACCACCAGCAGGCAGAAGCCGAAACACAGCCCCAGCACGGTGATCAGCAGCATCTCGTTGCTGTCGAACCTGGCCACGTAGGCCAGCAGGCGCGGCACCAGCAGGATGCCGATCACCAGCGCCACGATCATGAACAGCGAAAGCTTGCCGACGGTGGAGAACACCTCGCCGGAACTCACCGTACCGCTGACCGCGATGCTCGACAGCAAGGCGATGATGCCGATGCCGAGGATGTCCTCGACGATCAGTACGCCGAAGATCAGCTGGGCGAAGCGCTCGTTCTTCATCTTCAGGTCATTGAGCGCCTTGACGATGATGGTGGTGGAGGAAATGGCCAGGATCGCCCCGAGGAACAGCGAATCCATGGTGCTCCAGCCGAACCAGCGGCCGATCTCGTAGCCGATCCAGATCATCAGGACGATTTCCAGGAACGCCGCGATAAAGGCCGTGGCCCCGACCTTGAACAGCTTGCGCAGGCTGAATTCCAGCCCCAGGCAGAACATCAGGAAAATCACCCCCAGCTCGGCCAGGGTCTTGATGGTCTGTTCGTCGTGGATCAGCCCGAAAGGCGGAGTGTGAGGGCCGATGATGAAGCCGGCGACTATGTAGCCCAGCACGACAGGCTGCTTGAGGCGATGGAAGAGGATGGTCACCACGCCTGCGACCAGCATGATCACGGCCAGGTCCTGAATGAAGCTGATGGCATGCATGGCCGGGGCTCTCCTTGGAATGCTGGGCGGGGGTGATCGCCTAAAAAGAATGTTCTGATCAGTAGAAGGAAATATCCAAAATAGAAGCGGAAAATGCCCTGGAACGGGTGTTTTGCAGGTTAACACCGCGACTTCCGGCAGGAAGGCGGTGCAATATTAGGAAACAGATCCACCAGGGCGTGACGACGTGGCCCGGCCCGGCGTCCCGTTATCGATGGTTTGAAAACCCTTTGGAGCCAGCACCCGCAGAGGTGCTCCAGCAACCCCTGCCCAGAACCGTGAGCGTGCTATGGAACCCGGAAACGCCCAACTGTCGATGACGGTATTGATGACCCCTGACATGGCCAATTTCTCTGGCAATGTCCACGGCGGCACCTTGCTCAAGTACCTCGATGAAGTCGCCTATGCCTGCGCCAGCCGTTACGCCGGCCGCTACGTGGTGACCCTGTCGGTGGACCAGGTGATCTTCCGCGAGCCGATCCATGTCGGCGAGCTGGTGACCTTCCTGGCCTCGGTCAACTACACCGGCAACACCTCCATGGAGGTGGGCATCAAGGTGGTCACCGAGAATATCCGCGAGCGTTCGGTGCGCCACACCAACAGCTGCTTCTTCACCATGGTGGCGGTGGACGACCAGCGCAAGCCGGCCCAGGTGCCGCCGCTGCAGCCGGAAACCGCCGACGGCAAGCGACGCTTTATCCAGGCCCGGCAGCGCCGGCAGATCCGCCAGGAACTGGAGCAGCGCTACCGGGAAATCAAGGCCGACGGCCCTTGATGCTCAAGCTGCACCGCTGATTCAGCAGGGCCACGGACGGTCCTCCCCCCTCCAGAGCCTCCAGCGCTCCGCCGCCACACCCCAACACCCGCCAGCAGGCTTCTGCGGTCATCCCGAATGGCCAGATCCATCCCTTTTTGACCACATCGAGAGTTATGCCCCCAGGGCACCGCTGCCAGAATCGAAGGGCAAGGCACAAACGCACTCCCCGCCCGGGGAGCCTTCGAGCCAACGAACGCGTGAGAACAATAAAAATGCCCAGCGCCAATGCTCTCTCCAGCAGCCCCCCTGCGTCCGCCCATGACGCCAGCCTCGATGGCGGCTTCACCCACAGTGCCCAGGGCACCTCGCTGCGGCGCATTCTCGGCCTGCCGGCCCTGGTGTTCTTCGGCCTGGTGTACATGGTCCCGCTGACCGTCTTCACCACCTACGGCGTGGTCACCCAACTCACCGGCGGGCGCACCGCCGCAGCCTATGTGATCACCCTGCTGGCGATGATCTTCACCGCCCTTTCCTACAGCGTAATGGTCAAGAAATACCCCATTGCCGGCTCAGCCTATTCCTACGCCAGCCTCAGTTTCGGCCCGGGCATCGGCTTCCTTGCCGGCTGGTCGCTGCTGCTGGATTACCTGTTCCTGCCGATGATCAATTACCTGGTGATCGGCCTGTTCCTCAACCTGGCCTTCCCCGCCGTGCCCGCCTGGGTCTTCGTGGTGGCGACCATCAGCCTGGTGACGCTGCTGAACATCCGCGGCATCGGCTCGGTATCGAGCATGAGCAACCTGATCGTCTGCGCGCAGATGGTCTTCGTGGTGGTGTTCGTGGCCCTGGTGGTCCGCCAGTTGGCAGGGGCCGAGAGCCTGGACCTGAGCGCACCCTGGGTCGGCGATGGCAGCCAGGATGGGCTGTTGCCGCTGATGGCGGGGGCCGCGGTGCTGTGCCTGTCGTTCCTGGGCTTTGACGCGGTGTCGACCCTGGCCGAGGAAACCCGCGACCCGCGCCGGGACATCCCCCGGGCAATCGTCATCACCACCCTGGGCGCCGGCCTGCTGTTCATCCTGCTGGCCATGACCAGCCAGCTGGCGTTCCCCGGCAGCAGTTTCAAGGACGCCGACTCGGCGGCCAGCGAGGTCATGCTGCACGCCGGCGGACGCTTCCTGGAGATGTTCTTCACCGCCACCTATGTCGCCGGCGCCGCCGGTTCGGCCCTGGCATCCCAGGCCTCGGTATCGCGCATTCTGTTCAGCATGGGCCGTGACGGCATCCTGCCACGTCGGGTGTTCGGTACCCTGTCCGAGCGCTACAAGACCCCGGTGGTGGCCATTGTCCTGGTGTCGCTGGTGTCATTGCTGGCGGTGGTCATCGACCTCACCACCCTGGCGTCGATGATCAGCTTCGGTGCACTGGTGGCGTTCTCGGTGGTCAACCTGGCGGTGATCAAGAGTCACCTGGGCCAGGGCCAGCCGCGTAGCACCGCACGGCTGTTGCAGTACGGCCTGCTGCCGTTGATCGGCTTTGCCCTGATCGCCTGGCTGTGGACCAGCCTTTCGGCCCTGACCCTGGGCATCGGCCTGGCCTGGTTCGCCCTGGGCCTGCTGTACCTGGGCATACACACCCGGGGCTTTCGCCAGCCCGCGCCGACCGTGCAGTTTTCCGAGCAGGCCTGAGCCCGCCTTAGAAGCCGATCGGCGTGGCCTCGAAGCGCACCCGTGGGTGGGCGATGCGGTCCTGGGCGCGCACCAGCTCCAGCTCGTAACTGGCGCAGGCCTGGGTTTCCAGCAGTACTTCATGCACCGCCGCGGCGGTGAATTCGAAGGCCGCCACCAGGCTGTCCCCCAACAATACCCGGGCCAGGAACAGGCCTGAGGTCAGGTCGCCCACCCCCACCGGCTGGCGCGGGAACGCCAGTAATGGACGGCGCAGGTGCCAGCTGCCGTCAGCGGTCACCAGCAGCATCTCGAAACCGTCCGCCAGCTTGCCCGGGTAGTCCAGGTGCTTGACCAGCACCGCCCTGGGGCCCTTGTCCAGCAGCGACCGGGCCATGCCCAGGCAGTCGAACAGCGATTGCGGCTTGCGCCCGCAAAAGCTGTCCAGCTCCAGCTGGTTGGGGCAGAGAAAATCCGCCATGGCCACGGCCTCGTCCAGCAGGAAGTCGCTGACTTCAGCCGGCACGCTGCAGCCCTTCTCCGGGTGGCCCATCACCGGGTCACACAAGTACAGGGCCTTGGGATTGACTGCCTTGATCCGCGCCACACCGCTGAGGATCGCCCGGCCCTGGGCCGCACTGCCCAGGTAGCCGGACAGCACCGCGTCGCAGTTGCCCAGCTCGCCGATGGCGGCAATGCCTTCCACCAGCTCGGGAATCTGCTGTGGCGCCAGCACTTCCCCGGCCCACTGACCATACTGAGTGTGGTTGGAGAACTGCACCGTATTCAGCGGCCAGACATTCACCCCGACCCGCTGCATGGGGAATACCGCGGCACTGTTGCCGGCGTGGCCGAAAACCACATGGGACTGGATCGCAAGCAGGTGGGGCGTACGTTTCATGCAGGATTTTCCATAAAACCGGTGGAATTCAAGCCGCGCAGTATGCGACTAAACGCAGCCTGTACGACAGACCGGAGTCGCAGTTAAGCTGACGCCACCTCGTTGGAGCAAACCTTCATGCTGACCCTTGGAAACATCTTTGTGCTGATGCTGCTGGCAACCGCTGCTGCCTGGCTGTGGCACAACCACGGCCTGCGCGAACGGGCCCTGGAGCGGGTCAAGCAGCACTGCGCGCGGCTCGACATCGAGTTGCTGGACGGTAACGTGGCGCTCAAGCGCATCGGTTTCGTCAAGGATGGCAATGGCCGGCGGCGCCTGGCGCGGGTCTACAACTTCGAGTTCACCGTGACCGGGGAAACCCGTCATGCCGGGACCATCACCCAGTTCGGCGCCCACAGCGCCCATATCGAGCTGGCGCCCTACCCGTTCGAAGCCAAGGAGCCCCTGCCCAGTGCCGAGGTGATCGAGCTGAGCCAGTGGCGCGAGGAACATCGCAAGTTCAAGCCGTAAGAGTGGCGTGCACGCCGTTTCCTAAAGGCGACAGGCATCGAGACTGGCCTGCAGGACGGCAATGTCCTGAGGGCTACTGAAGATCAGTTCCAGGCGCGAATCCCGGCGCCATTCGCTGGGCAGCCAGTTCAGCGGTGAATTATCCAGCCCGTTGCCCGACCGCCAGCCTTGATCACTGTGGAGCACCAGCTTGGCCCGGCGCCAGTCGAGGTTCTGCAGCCAGTGCTCGACCCGGACCAGATCGAACTGCTGGCTGGGGTGCCAGCGCCAGCCGATGCTCCAGCCGTCCTCCTGGGACTGGCTGAGGCAGATCGGCAGCGCCGGATCACTCCACACGGCCGGCAACTGGGCCAGGCCCAGGGGAATGTCCGACTGCTCCAGGGCCGCTTCGGCGCTGGCTCCCAGGCCCGGCAGCTCGGCCAGGGGCAAGGCGGCATGGCGGGTCCAGAACAAGGGAAGGTCCGGCAATTGCTCCAGCACCCGCAACCTGTCGCTGTCGCTGAGCAGTTCGTCCTTGTTGAGTACCAGCAGGCCGGCGCTGGACAGCGCATCCTGCTGTGCCCGAGGCAACGACTTGCCAGCGGCCAGCGCCTGGGCATCCAGGACCAGCACGCAGGGTTGTACCGCCAGCACGCCCTTCCAGGGCGCTTCATTCAACTGCTTGAGCAATTGCGCCGGGTGGCCGAGGCCCGAGGGCTCGATAAACAGCCGGTCCGGCCGGGCCTTGCGCAACAGGCGGCCCAGGCCCACCTGGAACGGTGCACCGTTGACGCAGCACAGGCAGCCGCCGGCCACTTCGCCCAGGGCGATGCCATCATCGTCGCGGGTCAGCAAGGCCGCGTCCAGGCCGATCTGGCCAAACTCGTTGATCAGCACTGCCCAGCGCTCAGCGGCCGGGCGCTGGCTCAGCAGATGGCGAATCAGGCTGGTCTTGCCGGCGCCCAGGGGGCCGGCGATCACGTGGGTGGGGATGTTCTGCAGCATGGGAAGGGGTCCGGAAAACCTGTGAGGTGATGCTACGCCCTTCCCGCCCTGGGCGAAAATCCGCTCGATTCGACGCCGCTCTTGGGAGCGCTGAAGGTCCTGCGGACCTCTGCCCAGGCTCGGCAAGCGGCTACACGGGCCTAGGTCAACCCAGCCAATCGAGGGTGAGGATCAGCCGGCGCTCCCCTGGCGCTGGCTGCGGCGAGCGGTGGATCAGGCCAAAGCCTTCGTTGCCGTGCCATTTCTCGCCCTTGAACAGCGCCACGTCGCCGCTGGCGATTTGCTGGATCTGTGCCGGGTCCCGTGGTTCGCCCTCGGCCTGCCCCAGTTTCCTGCGGTCCATGGCGCCTTCGCGCAGCCATTGGCTGCCGACTCCGGCGTAGGTGGTAATCAGCCGCACCGGTACATGGTCCACGTGAAACCGCGGGCACATGGCCTTGTCCAGGACCCGCAGGCGCAGCCCGACGCGCCTGGCCCCGAGCAGGCAGGCAAAAGCGCTGACCAGCCAGGCAACATCGGCGATAAAGCCTTCATAACCCTGCAGATCACTGAACCCCGAAGCCAGGCCGCGCAGATGGGGTTGCGCGTCTTCGTCGGGCAACTCCAGGGACAGGGATTCGGCCAGCGGCTGGTCCAGGGACAGCAGCAACTCGGCGAAGTCGGCGATGTGGGCCGGCAACTGGCGCTGCCAGAGGCCGAGGTTGACCTCATCCTCCAGCACCTGGGCGAGCACCGCCGGGGTGCTGCCGATGGCCTGGCGGCGAGAGACCGGCGCGGTCACGCTCGGCAGCAGCAGCCATCTGGGCGGATTGGCCAGTGGAGTCACCGGCAAGTTCAGGGTCAGCATCAGGCCGCTTCCTCGTCATGCCAGGGGCCAAAGGGATCGTTCAGCAGGCTCCAGCCCTCGACGCCGAGGGCCATTTCATCGTCATCCAGCAGGCACAGGTCGAGCTCCGCGCAAAGCCGGGTGAAGTCGATGTTCTGGCCGATGAACACCAGTTCCTGGCGGCAATCGCCGGTGGCCGCGGTCCAGTTGTGCATGATCGCCGCGGTGCCTTCTTCGTCCTGGGGCCAGTGCTGCTTAGGCACGAAGCGCCACCAGCGCCCGGCAAAGCCATGGCGCATCAGGCCACCGGCCTGGGACCAGCTGCCGGCTTCCTGATACTTGCTGGCCAGCCAGAAGAAGCCCTTGGAGCGCAGCAGCTTGCCGTTGACCCAGGGCCGGTTGATGAAGTCGAAGAAGCGCTGGGGATGGAACGGCCGCCGCGCCCGGTAGGCGGTGGAAGCGATGCCGTACTCCTCGGTTTCCGGCACATGCTCGCCGCGCAACTCCCGCAGCCAGCCCGGAGCCTGGGCCGCGCGCTCGAAATCGAAGCGCCCGGTGTTAAGGATCTTCGCCAGCGGCACCTGGCCCATGACCATGGGCACGATCTCGGCCTGGGCATTGAGGCTCTTGAGGATGGCCAGCAGTTCCTGGCGCTGGTCGCTGCTGATCAGGTCGATCTTGCTGACCAGGATCACGTCGGCGAACTCCACCTGTTCGATCAGCAGGTCGCTGATGGAACGTTCATCGTCTTCGCCCAGGGTTTCGCCCCGGGAAGCCAGGCTGTGCGCGGCCTGGTAGTCCAGCAGGAAATTCATGCCGTCGACCACCGTGACCATGGTGTCGAGCCGGGCGATATCCGCCAGGCTCTGGCCGGATTCATCGCGAAAGGTGAAGGTTTCCGCCACCGGCAGCGGCTCGGAAATCCCGGTGGATTCGATCAGCAGGTAGTCGAAGCGCCCGTCGCGGGCCAGCTTGCCCACTTCCTCCAGCAGGTCTTCGCGCAGGGTGCAGCAGATGCAGCCGTTGCTCATTTCCACCAGTTTTTCTTCGGCGCGATTGAGGCTGACATCGCGCTGCACTTCGCTGCCATCGATGTTGATTTCGCTCATGTCGTTGACGATCACCGCCACCCGCAGGTGGTCGCGGTTGCGCAGGATGTGATTGAGCAAGGTGCTTTTGCCGGCGCCGAGAAAGCCGGACAGCACGGTAACGGGGAGACGGTCGGTCATGGGTTGTTCCTCATCAGGATCGCGGCTGGGTCAAAGCGCCCGTTGATGGCGTTCGCGCAGCTCTTGGCGTTCTTTGGCTTCGATACACAGGGTGGCGGTGGGCCGCAGCAGCAGGCGCTTGAGGCCGATGGGCTCGCCGGTGTCGCGGCACCAGCCGTATTCGCCACGGGCCAGGCGCTCCAGGGCTTCGTCGATCTTGTCCAGGAGCTTCTTTTCCCGCTCCAGCAGGCGCAGTTGCCACTGGCGCTGCTCTTCGGCACTGCCGATGTCGGCGGGGTCGCTGTGGGGTTCCTGCTCGCGCAGCTGGTCGAACTCGCCGGCAATGCGCTCCTGCAGATCACTGCGCTGGGCCAGCAGCAGCTGGCGAAAGAAGCCCTGCTGGGCTTCGTTCATGTAGTGCGTCTCGGGTTGGGCGAGAAGGTCTTGTTCAGTCATGGCGAGTCACGGGTCAGGCTGTGTTTTTATGTTATATTATAACAACACAAATTAGCCAACCTTCCCTTGCCGCCCACGACGAAGGGCGCGATGCTGCGCCCCTGTCGTCATGAGAATCGCCATGCGCCCTGTCCTGCCCACCCTGCTTTCAGGCCTGTTGCTGCTGGCTGGTCACGCCAGCGCGGCGGTGCCCAGTACCCTGGCCACCTGCACCCGCAGCGCCACCCTGCTGGCCTGCGTCGACCCGCTGGGCAACGCCTACAGCGTCGCCACGGCCGGCAGCACCACCTACCTGCGCGGCTTCGAGGTGATCGGCAAGCGCTATTGGGCGCAGACCAACAGCCGCTACGGGCAGCTGACGTTCTTCACCGGCCTGGCCTCCGACGGCGAGGCCTGGGTGGGCTACAGCCAGCGCGTGGGCTGGACCACACGCAACCGCTTTTCCAGCTCCGGCGGCAGCCGCGGGCAGTTCACCTGCAGCCGCATCAGCGGCTGCTAGCTCCCTTTCCCGTACCGCCTGCGTAGGAGCTGGCTTGCCAGCGAAGACATCCTCAGCCACAACACTCACCGGCCTCTTCGCCGGCAAGCCGGCTCCTGCAGGTCGGCGTTCAGGCGGGGCGGTTGTTCTTGGTTTCCTGGAGCCAGGCCATGTAGCTGTTAACCGGTGGGTTTTTCTCGAAGTAGCGCTGCAGGCCGTTGAACAGGCCATCGGCAATCGCCTGCTGGTGGCGCGCGGTGACCAGGCGCTGGCTGTCGCGGCTGTTGGAGATGAAGCCGGTTTCCACCAGGATCGACGGCACGTCCGGTGACTTGAGCACCGCAAAACCGGCCTGTTCCACACGCTTCTGATGCAGGGTGGTAATGCCCGACAGGCTCTGCAGCACAGTCCCGCCCAATTGCAGGCTGGCGGCGATGGTGGCGTTCATCGACATGTCGACAATCACCCCCGCCAGCATCGGATCCTTGTCCTTGAGGTTGAGCAGCGTCGTAGCCCCCAGCAGGTCGGCGCCGTTTTCCCGCTGGGCCATCAAGCGCGCGGTGGCCGAGGTGGCGCCACCTTCGGACAGGGCGTACACCGATGCGCCGGATGCGGTCAGCCGCGGCGCGGCATCGGCATGCACCGAGATGAACATGTCGGCCTGGTGCTTGCGGGCAATCTCCACGCGTTTGCGCAGCGGCACGAAAAAATCATCGTTGCGCACCAGCTTCACGTCGAAACCCTTCTCGCGCTTGAGCCGCTTGGCCAGCAGGCGGGCGATGGCCAGCACCACATCCTTCTCCCGTTCCCCCCTGGCCCCCACGGCGCCCGGGTCCTTGCCGCCATGGCCGGGGTCTACTACCACGATGATGTCGCGCTTGGGATGGGGCTTGCCTGTCGTGGCCTCGGGCTTGGCCAGCGGCGCGGCGGCCGCAGCGATCGGCAGGGGCAGCCTGGTTGCCTTGGACAGATCCAGCACCAGCCGATGGCCCTGGCCATCCTGGGGCGGCAGGAGAAAACTGTGGAGCTGCACCGGCTCGCGCAGGTCGAGGACGATCCGCGTATCGCCCTGGCCGAAGTGCCCGGAACGAATGGCGCGGATCACCGTGTTGGCCAGGGACAGCTGGCTGAAATCACCGCTCAGGCGCGCGCCGTTCAAGTCGATGATCAAGCGCTCCGGGGCACTCAAGCTGAAGGTCTTGTATTGCACCGGGCCGCTCAGATCGAGCACCAGCCGCAACTTTTCTGCGTCCTTCCACAATCGTGCGTTGCGGATCTGCGCGGCGCGGACACTCCAGGGAAACATCAGGGCCGTACCGGCCAACAGCAGGTTGAGCAATTGACGTCTGTGCATGGCAAATACCGCGAAAAAAGGAGCGTCCCTACTCACAAGACAAGATGAACAACCATCGAGGAAAAATTTCCCATCGAACGTATTGTTATAATATAACATGTGAAATCACTTCCCACGACGGACCTGTTCATGAACGCGCTGACTCTGCCGGATATCGCCGCGCAGGCCTCACGCCAAGCCTTGCCCCTGGAATGGGTGGGCATGTGCGGCATTGCCTTACCTGTAGTGATCAACAACCAGCCAAGCGCAGCCAAGGCCGATGCCGGTGTCAGCCTCGACGATGGCGAGGCCCGGGGCATTCACATGTCACGCTTGTATCTGGCCCTGGAAATGCTGGAACAGGAGAACCTCACCCCCGCTCTGCTCCGGCGGATCTTGCAGCGTTTTCTCGATAGCCATGAAGGCCTGGCCCACAGCGCCTACCTGCGTATTCAGTTGGATCTACTGTTGAAACGCCCGGCCTTGGTCAGCCCGTTGGCCGGCTGGAAAAGCTACCCGCTGAGTATCGAAGCGCGGCTGAAAAACGCGATGTTCCACGTGGAACTAAAAATCGACGTGCCTTATTCCTCCACTTGCCCCTGTTCGGCGGCGCTGGCGCGGCAGTTGATCCAGCAGCAGTTCATCGAAGATTTTGCCAACCGGCCGTTGCAACACGCCGACGTCCTGGCCTGGCTGGGCTCGCCCCAGGGCATCGTCGCGACGCCCCATAGCCAGCGCAGCAACGCGGCATTGCATCTGCGCCTGGATGATTTCATCGACGAACTGCCGTTGATTGCCCTGATCAACGATGCGGAAAACGCCCTGGGCACCGCCGTGCAAACCGCGGTCAAGCGTGCCGACGAGCAGGCCTTCGCCCTGGCCAACGGGCAGAACCTGATGTTTTGCGAAGACGCCGCCCGCCGCTTGAACCTGGCCCTGCGACGTTCCCCCGGAATCAACGCCTTTCAATTGCGGGTCGTGCACGCCGAAAGCCTGCATGCCCATGACGCCGTGGCCGAAAGCCGCTGGAACTGGGAGGCCTGATGATCCGCTGCGAACACCTGCGTTGGGGCGCTCCGGGGCAACCCCTGACTCCAGCCCTGGATCTGCACCTACCCAGGGCCAGCCTGAGCGCGATCATTGGCGCCAACGGGTCGGGCAAGAGCAGCTTGTTGAAAGTCATCGCCGGGCTGCAGAAACCACTCGCGGGCAAGATCCACCTCGGCACTGCCCGAGGCGGCTTGTCCTTCTTGCCACAGCAACAACACCTGGATCGACAGTTCCCCATCAGCCTGGAAGAACTGGTGGCCGGCGGCTTCTGGGGCAAGCGTGAACCGGCCAGGGTCAGGGCAGAAAAGCTGCGCACGGTCCTCGAAGACTGGTGCCTGAGCGGCCTGGAAAAGCGCCCGTTGATGGCCCTTTCCGGTGGTGAATTGCAACGCGCCCTGCTCGCCCGATTGAGCCTGACCGAAGCCCCCTTGCTGCTGTTGGACGAGCCCCACGCCGCCCTCGACGAAACCGGCCAGGCCCTGCTCTGGCGTCACTTGTACAACTGGCACGCTCAGGGCCGGACCCTGGTGGTGGTCTGCCATGACCTGGCCGCCGTGCGCCAGCACATCCCCCAGACCCTGCTGGTAAAAAGCAGTGGCTGCGTATTCGGCCCCAGCCTGGAGCTGATCGCCCCACAATCCTGCGCGCAGGTGGCTTGATGCACTTCGCCGCACATTTCTGGCAGCCGTTCAGCGAATTCCTGTTCATGCGCCGGGCCCTGCTCGGCGGCCTGCTGCTGGCCTGCAGCACCGCGCCCCTGGGGGTGTTCCTGATCCTGCGGCGCATGAGCCTGATCGGTGACGCCGTGGCCCACGGCATTCTCCCGGGCGCCGCCCTGGGCTTCTGGTTCGCCGGTCTCAGCCTGCCGGCGCTGACCCTGGGCGGCCTCGGTGCCGGGTTGGGCATGGCCGGGCTGGCCGCCTGGATCACCCGGCGCACCGGCCTGCGGGAAGACGCCAGCATCGCCGCCATCTACCCCATTTCCCTGGCCAGCGGCGTGCTGATCCTCGGGCTGGCGGGCAAGCGCCTGGACCTCTTGCACCTGCTGTTCGGCTCGGCCCTGGCGGTGGATGGCCCGACCCTGAACGGCATGCTGCTGGTCTCGCTCTTCAGCCTGCTGGCCATGGCGCTGATCTACAAAGCCCTGCTGCTGGACACCCTCGACCCGCTGTTCCTGCACAGCGTCAGCCGCCTCGGCCCCCTGGCCCACGGCCTGTTCCTGACCCTGGTGGTGCTCAACCTGGTGATAGGTTTCCAGGCCATCGGCGCGCTGATGGTGGTGGGCCTGATGATGCTGCCGGCCGCCGCCTCGCGTTTCTGGAGCCGACGCCTGCCCGCCCTGATCGGCATCGCCGCGCTGTTTGGCTGCCTCTCGGTGTGGCTCGGCCTGCTGCTGTCGTTCCACTACTCGCTGCCCAGCGGCCCGGCCATCGTGCTGGTGGCCGGCGGCCTGTACCTGCTGTCCGTGGTGTTCGGCCCGGTGCACAGCTTGCTGCACCGCCCACCTTTGCTCACATCCCCATGAGGTGTTTCCCGATGCGCGCTCTACTCGTGCTGTTCAGCCTGCTGTTGCCCTTGTCGCTGCCTACTGCCCAGGCGGCGGACAAGCTGGCGGTGGTCACCAGCTTCAGCATCCTCGCCGACATGACCCGCCAGGTCGGCGGTGAGCATGTGCACATCACCAACCTGGTGGGTGCCGACGAGGATGCCCACACCTACGAGCCGAGCCCGGATGACGCCAAGGCCCTGCTCAAGGCCCGGCTGATCATCAAGAATGGCCTGGGTTTCGAACCCTGGCTGGACCGCCTGGTGGCCAGCACCGCCACCCAGGCCCAGGTCGTCACTGCCAGCCGCGGGGTTATTCCACGCACCCTGGAGGAAGACGGCGAAAGCGTTCCCGACCCTCATGCCTGGCACAACCTGGCCAACAGCGAGCTCTATGTGAGCAACATCACCAAGGCGCTGATCGCTGCCGACCCGGCCCACCAGGCCGACTACCAGCGCAACAGCCAGGCCTACCTGAAACAGATCTATCGCCTGCTGGCCGAGGCCAAGGCCAAGCTCGGTTCCCTGCCCCCGGGCAACCGCAAGATCGTCACCTCCCACGACGCCTTCGGCTACCTGGGCCAGGCCTACGGTATCGACTTCATGGCACCCCAGGGCCTGTCCACCGAGCGTGAACCTTCAGCCGCCGAAGTGGCTGCACTGATTACCCAGATCCGCAACGCCAAGGTCAAGGCAGTGTTCATGGAGAACATCAAGGACGCCCGCCTGCTCAAGCAGATCGCCGACGAAAGCGGCGCCCATATCGGCGGCACCCTGTACTCCGATGCGCTCTCGGCCAGCGGTCCGGCCAGTACCTTCACCGGCCTGTTCGAATACAACCTCGACACCCTGTACGAGGCCCTGAGCCGACCATGATCCGCCGCCCACCGCTGTCGCTGCTGGATCTGGAAGCCGCGCCCCAGGGCAGCCGCTGGGCCTTGACCGCGGTGCTCGACGCCCTGCCCTGGAACAGCGACGGCCTGATCGCCGCCATTGCCCAGCAGCACGACAGCGGCGAGGTGCTGATGCTGGCCTGGATGAACCGCCAGGCCCTGGGCGAAACCCTGGCCAGCGGCCAGGCCTGCTACTGGTCGCGCTCGCGTCGGTGCCTGTGGCGCAAGGGCGAAAGCTCCGGGCATCGCCAGCGCCTGATCGAAGCGCGCCTGGACTGCGACGGCGATGCCGTGCTGCTGCTAGTGGATCAGCAAGGACCGGCCTGCCACACCGGGCGCCCCAACTGTTTCTACAACGCCATTCGCGATGGCGCGGTGGAAGTCATCAGTTCCCCCTTGAAGGACTCGCGCCATGATTCGTAAAAACCCCTCCGGCGATCTGCCCGTGATCGCCGAATCCGCCTACGTCGACAAGACGGCCATCATCTGCGGCAAGGTGGTGATCGGCGACAACGTCTTCGTCGGCCCGTACGCGGTGATCCGCGCCGACGAAGTGGACGCCAGCGGCCAGATGCAAGCCATCACCATCGGCGCCAACTCGAACATCCAGGATGGCGTGGTGATCCACTCCAAATCCGGCGCGGCGGTGACCATCGGCCAGCACACTTCCATCGCCCACCGCTCCATCGTCCATGGCCCCTGCGTGGTCGGCGACAGAGTGTTCATCGGTTTCAACAGCGTGCTGTTCAACTGCGAAGTGGGCGACGGCAGCGTGGTTCGACACAACTCCGTGGTGGATGGCCGTGACCTGCCGCCGGGTTTCTACGTGCCCTCCACCACCCGCATCGGGCCCAAGACCGACCTGGCGCAGTTCCCTCCCGTGAGTGTCAGCGCTTCGGAGTTTTCCGAAGACGTGGCGCGCACCAACGTCGACCTGGTGCGTGGCTACAAGGCCCTGCAGAACGAGTTTTGAGCATGAGCCGAATCCTCATCCGCAACGCCCGCCTGGTGAACGAAGGGCGCGAATTCGACGCCGACGTGCTGGTGGCGCACGGGCGCATCGACACCATCGGCAGCCTGGACCACCTCAGCGCCGAGATCGAAATCGACGCCCGCGGCCAGTGGCTGCTGCCGGGCATGATCGACGACCAGGTGCACTTTCGCGACCCCGGCGCGCCGGACAAGGGCAGCCTGTACAGCGAGTCGCGGGCCGCGGTGGCCGGTGGCATCACCAGCTTCATGGACATGCCCAACACCTCGCCGGCGACCCTGGATCTTGCCGCCCTGAACGACAAGAAGCGCCGCGCAGCGAGCGTTTCGGTGGCCAACTATGGCTTTCACTTCGGGGTCAGCAACGACAACCTCGACCTCGTCGCCGCCCTGGACCCCACGGAGGTGGCCGGGGTCAAGGTGTTCATGGGGGCCTCCACCGGCAACATGCTGGTGGACGATCCCGAGGTGCTGGACCGGCTGTTCCGCCAGGTGCCGACCCTGCTCCTGGCCCACTGCGAACACACCCCCAGCATCCAGGCCCGGCAACAGCGCTGGCTGCAACTCTATGGCGAGCAGATTCCCGCCGCCGCCCACCCGCACATCCGCGATGCCGAGGCCTGCTTTCGCTCCTCATCCCTGGCGGTGGAGCTGGCGAAGAAACACGGCACTCGCCTGCACGTACTGCACCTGACCAGTGCCCGGGAGCTGGCGCTGTTCGAGGACCGGCCCCTGGCGCAAAAGCGCATCACCGCCGAGGTCTGCGTGCATCACCTGCTGTTCGATGACCGCGACTACCCGCGCCTCGGCCACCTGATCAAATGCAACCCGGCGATCAAGACCCAGGCCGATCGCGATGCCCTGCGCCAGGCCCTGAACAGCCAGCGCCTGGATGTCATCGGCACCGACCACGCGCCCCATACCTGGGAGCAGAAACAGCTGCCTTACAGCCGCGCGCCCTCCGGCCTGCCGCTGGTGCAGCATGCATTGCCAGCGCTGCTGGAACTGGTGGCCGACCGGGTGCTGCCCCTGGCCACCCTGGTGGAAAAAACCAGCCACCGAGTCGCCGACCTGTTCGCCATTCCCGATCGCGGCTACCTGCGCG
This sequence comes from Pseudomonas sp. GW821-FHT07F01, assembly GCF_059418825.1. Taxonomy (NCBI): domain Bacteria; kingdom Pseudomonadati; phylum Pseudomonadota; class Gammaproteobacteria; order Pseudomonadales; family Pseudomonadaceae; genus Pseudomonas; species Pseudomonas sp. GW821-FHT07F01. The sequence goes on along the minus strand of NZ_JBWKQO010000003.1, from coordinate 177,072 downwards.
AAGGCTACTGGGCCGACCTGGTGTTGGTCCGCGCCGAGCCCACAGGCCTGGCCGTGGACAGCCAGCCGATTCTCGCCCACTGCGGCTGGACGCCCTTTGCCGGCCAGCGCTTTCGCCACAGCGTCAGCAGCACCCTGGTGTCGGGCCAGCTCGCCTGGCACCAGGGCCGCCTGTACGACGACTGTCAGGGCCTGCCCCTGCGCTTCACCCGTTAATAGCCCGACACCAAGGACCACCGAAGATGATCCGCATCACCCTGCCTGATGGCGCGTGCCGTGAGTACGACCAGCCGTTGTCCGTTTTCGAGGTGGCCGCCAGCATCGGCAGCGGCCTGGCCAAGGCCGCCGTGGCCGGGCGAGTGAACGGCCAACTGGTGGACTGTGACTACCTGTTGCACAGCGACGCACGCTTGAGCATCGTCACCGCCCGCGACCCCGAGGGCCTGGAAGTACTGCGCCACTCCTGCGCGCACCTGCTGGCGATGGCGGTGAAACAGCTGTTCCCCTCGGCGCAGGTGGCCATCGGCCCGGTGATCGAGGATGGCTTCTTCTACGACTTCGCCCACGAGCGCCCCTTCACCCCAGAGGACCTGGAACTGATCGAGGCGCGCATGCATAGCCTGGCCGCCACCAATCATTCGGTGCGCCGCCGGGAATTGTCCCGGGAGCAGGCCCTGCAGCATTTCGCCGACCAGGGCGAGCACTACAAGGTCGAGCTGATCCGCGACTTGCCGCCAGATGCCGTGCTTTCGCTGTACCGTCAGGGGGATTTCGAAGATTTGTGCCGTGGGCCACACCTGCGTTCCACTGGCCAACTGCGCGCCTTCAAGCTGACCAAGGTGGCCGGTGCCTACTGGCGTGGCGACGCCCGCAACGCACCGCTGCAGCGGATCTATGGCACCTGCTGGGGCACCCGCCCGGAACTGGAGGCCTACCTGTTGCGCCTGGAACAGGCGCAACAGCGCGACCACCGCAAGCTCGGCCAGCAGCTGGATCTGTTCCATTTCGACGACTGCGCGCCGGGCTCGGTGTTCTGGCACGCCAAGGGCTGGACCCTGTTCCAGGAACTGATCGGCTACATGCGCAGGCGCCAGGAACAGGCCGGCTACCAGGAAGTGAACACCCCCGACGTGATGGACCGCGGCCTCTGGGAAACCTCCGGGCACTGGCAGAACTACCGCGACCACATGTTCACCACCACGCAAGACCAGCGCACCTTCGCCCTCAAGCCGATGAACTGCCCCGGCGCGGTGGCGATCTTCGGTCATGGCCGCAAGAGTTACCGCGACCTGCCACTGCGCATCGCCGAGTTCGGCAAAGTCCACCGCTACGAACCTTCAGGGGCCCTGCACGGCCTGTTGCGAGTGCGCCATTTCACCCAGGACGACGCCCACATCTTCTGCACCCCGCAACAGATGCAAAGCGAATGCGCCGCCACCATTGCCCTGGTATTCGACATCTACAAGGAGTTCGGTTTCGACCAGGTGGCGGTGAAGCTCTCGACCCGCCCCGACCACCGCATCGGCAGCGATGAGGTCTGGGACCAGCTGGAAGAGGCCCTGGTCGGTGCCTTGCAGAGCATGCACATCGACTACCGGATCAACCCCGGGGAAGGTGCCTTCTACGGCCCCAAGCTGGAGTTCGTGCTGCGCGACGCCATCGGTCGCGACTGGCAGTGCGGCACCCTGCAGGTGGACCTCAACCTGCCCGAGCGCTTCGCCATCAGCTACATCGACGAGCGCGGCGAACGCTGCCAGCCGGTGATGCTGCACCGGGCGCTGTTTGGTTCCCTGGAACGCTTCATCGGCATTCTCCTGGAACACCATGGCGGCGCCCTGCCCCTGTGGCTGGCACCGCAACAAGCGGTGGTGCTGAACATCAGCGAAGCCCAGGCCGACTACGCCCGGGCCATCAGCGACAGCTTGCGCCGTCACGGGCTGCGGACCAGCGCCGACCTGCGCAACGAAAAGATCGGCTACAAGATTCGCGAACACAGCCTGCAGAAAGTGCCTTACCTGCTGGTGGTCGGGGAAAAGGAAAAGGACGGAGGCTACGTCAGCCTGCGCAGCCGAAATGGCGAAGACCTGGGCCGCCTGAGCCTGGAGCAGGCCCTGGCCCGGATGCGCTAGGCGCTGCCCGGGGCACGGGCAGCGTCAGCGTCAGCCAAAAGTCAGGAGGCGCGGGGTTTGACCGTGCCGCAGTCCTGGCCCAGCCACACGGCTCGGGTGTCCATGCTGCCCTTCTGCTGCAGGCCGGTGGCGTTGAAGGTGCCGGCCACGTTGGTGGTGAACTCACGATCGCTGATGAACGTGGCCACTCCATTGCCCTGGGCCTTGGGGCAACTGAAGCGGAACTTCCATTGATTGCCACTGCGTTCGGTCACCTGCTGCTGGCAACCCGACTGCGGGTCCTGCAGCGGGATGGTGTCCGACTGCACCTGGGCCGGTGTCAGGCACACCCGAATCCCCTTGCCGCCCATGGTCACACCCTGTTTCTCCAGCATCGCCCGCTGTTGCGGGGTCATCTGCTGCTGCAACTGGCCGAGAATCAGCGACAGGTCCGGCATGTTCTGGTCGTCGATCTTCATGTTGCTGCTGGTCAGCTCCCACAACCCCGGCTGCAGCATCTGCGCCTGCGCCACCACCGGAAGCGCCAACCCCGCCGCCAAGGCCCAACCCAGTAAACGAAGTTTCATCGAATGACTCCTAGACAATAGTGGCCGTTAGACTTCAGCCGGGGCACGGTGTTGCATGCAGAATAAAATAGCGACATTCACCGTGGAACATGGTCTGTTAGGCATTGAATCTTCAGGAGCAAGGCTGCCCCATGGATTATTTTGGCCCGCACATCTTCGGCTATCTCATCGCACTGCTGCATTTTCTCGGGTTGATCGCCGCGATCCACGCGGTACTCACCGTCAGGACCGCCCAGGGCGCCATCGCCTGGGCCCTGTCGCTGCTGTTCATGCCCTACCTGACCCTGATTCCCTACCTGGTGTTTGGTCGCAGTACCTTCGACGCCTACATCCAGGCCCGGCGTCAGGCCAACGTGGAAATGCACAAGGCCATCAATGAGCTGAACTGGCGTCCCTGGGTGGAAGAAGCCCTCACCGCCCGCGCCTCCAAGGCCTACGCCTCGCTGCGGGCCATGCCCAAGCTGGGGCGCATGCCGTGCCTGGCCAACAATCAGGTGCGCCTGCTGGTCAACGGCGACGCCACCTTCGAAGCGATCTTCAACGCCATCCGCCGCTCCCACAAGGCGGTGCTGATCCAGTTCTTCATCATCCACGACGATGACCTGGGCCGGCGCCTGCAACGCCTGCTGCTGGAAAAGGCCGCCGAGGGTGTGTCGATCCACCTGCTCTACGACCGCATCGGCAGCCACTCCCTGCCCGCCAGCTACGTACAGACCCTGCGCGACGCCGGGGTCCAGGTGCACGCCTTCGCCAACCGCAGTGGCTGGCTCAACCGCTTCCAGGTGAACTTCCGCAATCACCGCAAGATCGTGGTGGTGGACGGCATGCTGGGGTTCGTCGGCGGGCATAATGTCGGCGACGAATACCTGGGCAAGAAGCCGCCCCTGGCGCCCTGGCGCGATACCCACGTGCAGGTCAGCGGCCCGGTGGTGGCCTGCCTGCAGGAGTCCTTTGCCGAAGACTGGTTCTGGGCCGCCCGGGAACTGCCGCCGCTGATCCTCCCGGACACCTACCCGGACGACGGTGTGCTCTGCCAATTGCTGGCCAGCGGCCCGGCCGATGCCTACGAAACCTGCTCGCTGTTCTTTGTCGAGGCCATCCACGCGGCCACCGAGCGGGTGTGGATCACCAGCCCGTACTTCATTCCCGATGAGGCGGTGTTCGCTGCCCTGCGCCTGGCGGTGCTGCGGGACGTGGATGTGCGCATCCTGCTGCCCGCCCGCCCGGACCACCGCATCGTCTATGCCGCCTCCAGCCTGTACGCCTTCGAAGCGGTGCGCGCCGGGGTGCGGGTATTCCGCTATCAGCCGGGGTTCCTGCACCAGAAGGTGGTGCTGATCGACAACGAAATCAGCGCCATTGGCAGCGCCAACCTGGACAACCGTTCGTTCCGCCTGAATTTCGAAGTGATGCTGCTGACGGTGGACGACGACTTCGCCACCGAAGTGGAACACATGCTGGAAGCCGACTTCGCCAAGGCCCGGGAAATCGCCAAGGAAGAAAGCCGCCAGACCCACCGCCTGCAACAACTGGGCATGCGGGTCGCGCGGCTGATTTCTCCGATCCTTTAAGGGCCAGGCTTATGGATGATAGAGGTCATCCCGGGTCCAGGGCAGTTCATGGCTGCCATCGGCATGGGGCTTGACCGCAAGGATCTGGTGCAGGTTGATCCAGCCCTTGGCAAAGGCATAGGCGCAGCCCGCCAGGTACAGCCGCCAGATCCGTAGCGCCTGCTCCGGAACCTGCCTGGCGGCGGCTTCCAGATTGTCTTCCAGGCGTTCGCTCCAGTGATCCAGTGTCCGCGCGTAATGCATGCGCAGGCTCTCGACATCGACAATTTCCAGCCCCGCCTCGCTGATGAACGCCGAGATCATTGCCAGGTGCGGAAGCTCGCCATTGGGAAACACATAGCGCTCGATGAAGTCCCCGGCCCCGCGGCCCACCGGGCGGCCGTCGGTGTGCTTGGCGGTGATGCCGTGGTTCATCACCAACCCGCCCTCGCGCACGGCCCTGAACAGGGTCTGGCAGTACTCCGGCAAGTTGGCGTGGCCGACGTGCTCGAACATGCCGACACTGACCACCTTGTCGAAGCGGCCATCCTGGGGCAGGTCGCGGTAATCCAGCAGTTGCAGGTCCACCAGGTCGTCCAGGCCTTCGGCGGTCACTCGCTCGCGGGCCAGGGCCAGCTGTTCCTTGCTCAAGGTGATGCCGAACACCTTGGCGCCGAACTCACGGGCGGCGTAGCGGGCCAGCCCGCCCCAGCCGCACCCGACATCCAGCAGGTAGTCCCCCGGTTGCAGGCGCAGCTTGCGGCACAGATGGCGGAATTTGGCTTGCTGGGCCTGTTCCAGAGACTCGCTTCCGGTCTCGAAATAGGCGCAGGAATAGGCCATGTCGCTGTCGAGCCACAGTTGGTAGAAGGCGTTGGAAAGGTCGTAGTGATAGGAAATCGCGGCAGCGTCGGTCGCCTTGTCGTGCAGCGAGCGCACCGGCTGGTTGCCGTCGTCATCGTCGAGCAAGGCCTGGCTCAGTTCGTCGCAGACCCGGATGACTTCGCTGATGGAACCTTCCAGTTCCAGTTTGCCCTCGACAAAGGCGCCCCCCAAGGCGTCCAGGCTAGGGTGAGTCAGCTGCGCCACCAATTGCGGGTCCTTGACCACGATCGTGACGTTGGGCTCCGGCCCCAGATTGAATTCATGGCCGTCCCAGAGCCGCAGGCGTAAAGGCAAATGCAGATTCTGTAAGGCCGGTGGAAGTTGCGCGAGCATGGAAAATCCCCCCTTGTTTCAGACGTCTGAAATGAGGGTAGACCATCCTAGAAAATAGCAGGCTATCGATTTGATAGTGGTTTTCTATGATTCGCTGCGCATCACCAGGCCATCTTCGACCCACTGTTTCAACCAGGTAACCGCCTGCAGCGGGGCCCCCTCGGCATAAGTGACGGCCAGCCCGGCGCAGAGTTCCGCAAAATTCCACCGTTGCTCGATCATGCCCCGCAGCACTGTGGCCTCTTCGGCTGGCAGGCTGCGATAACGGCAGACCCGGTCCGCTCGCCAGACCAGGCACAGCTGCTGCTGATCGAGTAAAGCACTGCGGGGGAAATCCGCCTGCTCCTTGACCGCGCGCCACTGGGCCACGCTGTTGTAGCGGCAGTCGAGCCATTGCACACAGGGCGCCAGGCGCAGTTGCAGCTGCGGCCATTGCTCGACATCCAGCCCGGCCATGGCGGCCACCGTCAGCACCTGGGCTTCGGCTGCGTCGAAGGCCAGGGTGAAGGCCCACTCCAGACGCGCCAGTTCCGCCAGGGGGGCGCCCTGCTCCGGCACCAGATGGCCCAGGATGAATTCGGCAAAGCCCTGCCCCAGCCAGCGCAGGCTGAAATGCCGGGACGGGCACTGGCGAATATAGGCCTGCGTCAGGGCCTGGAATTCTGCATCCCCCAACCAGTGCCGGATGGCCGGGAAGTCGCTGCCCATGACCTCCTGCAACCGGGCCATGTAGGCGTTGTGATAGATCGCCAGGCCGGTCTCGACATCCAGGGTCGGGCCACCGATCAGGCTGTCTTGCAGGACGGCGCGGGCCTGGGCCTGTTCACCCAACAGATAGGCTTCAAAAGCCAGTTGCCAGTCGTTCAGGCGCATTGCTGCCTCCCGGCCAGGGTCTGTTGCCCGAGATCTCGGGCCTTGTGCAGTTCGCTGAGCAGTTCTTCCAGGGGCGGAAAATGATCATCGCGCTCCAGCAGGGTGGCCACCGGCCCCAGGTGTTCAAGGGTGCGTTGATACAGCGCCCACACGGGATCGCAGACCGGGTGGTCGTGGGTGTCGATCACGTAGTCGCCATAATCCTGGTGCCCGGCCAGATGCAGTTGCCGCACGCGCTGCGCCGGCAGCGCCTGGATGAAGTGCCAGGGATCGAAACCATGGTTGCGCGAGCTGACGTAGACGTTGTTCACATCCAGCAGCAGTTCGCAGCCGCTGAGCTGGCTCAAGGCGGCGAGAAATTCCCACTCGCTGAACTCGTCGGCCGCCGCCCGCACATAACTGGAGACGTTCTCCAGCACCAGGGGGCGCTCCAGAATGTCCTGCACCTGACGCACTCGCCCTGCCACGTAGTGCAGGCTCTCCTCGGTGTAGGGCAGCGGCAGCAGGTCGTGCAGTTGATGGGCGTTGCCCCGGCTCCAGCACAGGTGATCGGAGATCCACGCCGGGTTTGCCCGGCTGGCCAGTTGCCTGAGCCGCAGCAGGTAATCCCGGTCCAGGGCATGGGGGCCGCCGATGGACAGCGACACCCCGTGCATCACGATGGGGTAGCGCTCGGCAATCGCATCCAGGTAATACAGCGCCTTGCCGCCCTGCACCATGAAGTTCTCGGACACCACTTCAAACCAGTCGACGTTGGGCGCCTCGTCGAGAATCTGCTGGTAGTAGGCACTGCGCAAACCCAGGCCATAGCCCAGGCTGGAAGAAAATTCAGACATCGCCAACTCCTTGCCAAGTGGCCGCAGTGGTTGCCAACCCCACTGCGGCAGCACTCGAACGCCGCTTACTCGCCGACTTTGCCGCCTGCTTTGTCACACGCGGCCTGGGTCATGGCCTTGAAGCCCTGGCCTTTGCAGGCGCCCATGCCCTTGCAGGCGTGGTCCTTGGTCTTGCAGTCGTTCTGCCCTTTGCAGGCGTTGACGCCGTAGCAGTGCACCTGGGCATCGGCAGCAGACGCTTGAGTCACGACACCGGCAAACAGAGTGGCGGCAGCAAAAGCCAGGGCAGCGCCGGCGGCGGTTTTCTTCATGTTCATTTTTGTTTCCTCAATAGTCGCAGGGGATCGGCGGGTGCTTGTGCAATCCCGTCATAGCACTAGAGAGAGGAAGCATCCGGGCGTTACAGCCGGGATGAAAAAAACTGCGCGGCGACGTCTACAGCTTCAACAGCGGCTCCTGGAAACGCAGCAGGCGACCGGCATTGCCCAGCACCAGCAAGGTGCTCAGGTTGTGCAGCACCGCAGCGATCATCGCCCCCGCCGCCCCCAGCCAGCCGAACGCGGCAAAGGCGACGATGGCCAGGGTCCAGCCCAGGCCGATGATCACGTTGACCTGCAAGGTCCGCCGGCATTCACGGCTCAGGCGCACGCAGGTGCCCAGGCGTCGCAGGTCGCTGCCGATCAGCACCACATCCGCCGAAGCCAGGGCGATGTCCGCACCACCGGCGCCCATGGCCACCCCCACCACCCCGGCCTTGAGAGCCAGGGAGTCGTTGATGCCGTCGCCGACCACCATCGGCCGGAAGCCCTTGTCGATCTCCTCCAGTACCCGCTCAAGCTTGTCTTGCGGCAGGGCCTGGGCCTCGACGTCGGCGATTCCCACTTCCAGCGCCAGGCTGTCGGCCACACTCTGGCGGTCGCCGGTGAGCAGCAACTGCCGGCCCAACCCCAGTTCGCGCAACTCGCCCAGGGCATGCCGGGCCTCGGGTTTGACGCTGTCGGCCAGCAACAGCCAACCGAGAAATTCGCCATCAAGCGCCAGGCCGGCAATCGGCCCGTCGTGCCCCGGCACCGGGCTGGTGTCGATACCCAACTGGCGGAACAGCTCCGGACGGCCAAGGGCCGCTTCGCCCTCCTCGGTACGGGCCACCACCCCCAGGCCCTGGCGTTCATGAATGTCCCCCAGTGGCCATTGCTCTTCCTGGAGCACCAGCCCTGCCAGGGCCCGGCTGACCGGGTGGCTGCTGGCCGAGCCGAGGCTGGCGGCCAGAGTGAGCAGGCTTCGCTGGTCTTCCCGGGGGCTGTCGATGGCCTGCAAACGCAAGCTGCCGTACGTCAGGGTGCCGGTCTTGTCCACGACCAGGGAGGTCAGGTCCGCCAGCTCCTCGAGAAAGGCCGAACTGCGAATCAGGATGCCGTGGCGCGCGGCCACAGCGATCCCGGCGATGGCGGTGGCCGGCGCCGACAGCACCAACGCACAGGGACAGGCCGCCACCAGCACCGCGAGCATGGCTTGGGCATCGTTGGTGATGAACCAGGTCACCGCCGCCAACAGCAACACCAGCACCATGTAACTGCCGGCATAGCGCTCCAGCAAACGGGTGATGGGCGGCTTGGCGCGCTCGGCGCTTTGCATCAGGGCAATCACCTTGCCCAAGGTCGACTCCTCGCCGGTACGGGTGACCTGCACACGCAACAGCCCATCGAGATTGATTGCGCCGCCAAATATCTGCATGCCCTGAACCGCTTCCAGGGGGACCGATTCGCCAGTGATCGGCGCGGTATCCAGGCTCGCCTGGCCGGACACCACCACACCATCGGCGGGCACCCGATCGCCGGCGCGTACTTCCACCAGGTCGCCGGCCTTGAGGCTGGCGTTGTCCACTTCCACGACGCTGCCATCGGCCCGTACCTGTCGCGCCAGGCTGCGGGTCAAGCGGCCCAGGGCGTCGATGGCTTCCTGGGAGCCGATCACGCTGCGCTCTTCCAGTACGTGGCCGAAGATCATGATGATCGGCAACAGGGCCGCGGTCAGCAGGTCGCCAGTGGCCCAGGCGCCGAGCATCGCCAGGGCGATCAGTTGGTCGGTAATGCCGTGCAGGCTCGGGTAACGCAGGCTGAACCAGGCCGAGCGCATCACCGGCACCGCCACCAGCAGCGAGGCGACACCCAACAGCAACTGGCTGACGCCCACCTGCCCTGGGGCCAGCCAGCGCCAGACCAGGCCAAGGGCCAGAAGCCCCAGGGCGAGCATGGCCAGGGTCAACTGGCGGGCGGCGCTGCGTTGCTCGGCCGAGGTCAGCATGCTGGCGGGGGGCGCGGCATGGGTGGTGGCAGTCATTGTTCGGCTCCCTGAATGATCAGGCGTGAATCGTCTTGGGGATTGACCGTGGTCACCGAACCGGCTTGCCCGAGAATCTTCGGCAGGCGTTCACGGTAGATACGCAGCAGCATTTCCGGGTCGGTGCCGTTGCGCTGCGCCTGGGCCAGGCTCTGCACCGTGGCAGTCTGGGCCCGGGCCAGGGCCAGCCGTTCGCTGGCCTGGGCATGGGCCACTTGCAGGCTGCGGTCCGCCTGCTGGTTGGCGCCCTGGGTCAGCTTTTCCGCTTCGGTGCGGGCGTTGGCGACCGCCTTGTCGGCTTGCTGGCTGGCAGTGAGCACCGCGTTGAAGGCGCTGACCGCCGGGCCGGGCAGGCTCGATTGCACATCCACCCGCGTTGCCTCGACGCCAATGCCCTGGCCGCTGGTGGTCAACTGCGCCAGGCGCTGGTTGATGCTTTGCAGCAGATCGCCCCGCAGCCGCTCACGACGCTCGGCGGCCTGGTTGTCGCTGCCGATCAGTTCCGGGCGCGCCACCAGGATGGTGTCCAGGTCACGGGCGGCGGTCAGGGCCACGGCACTGCGGGTCACCAACCGATCCAGGGCCGGCAGCACGTGGTCAGCCTGGAGGACATAGGCGTAGGGATCGCTGACCTTGTAGAACACCCGCACGTCCAGCTGTACCACACCGGCATCGCCAGTCAGCAGGTAACCGGACCCGGCCAGGGTGTCGTTCAAAGGCGTGGCCAGGGTGGCAACCCGGTCCCCTTCCAGAGCCGCCTCGGAACGCAGCAAACCCTCCACCCGCCGCTCCAGTACCCGGTCGGCGGCGGGCAGCAGCACCACCTGCTCAAAAGGCTGGGGCCAGGCCAAGAGCAATCCGGCGCTCTGCACCCTTTCCAATTTGCCAAAGTGCAAGACCATGGCCCGGTTCTGCGGGTCTATCTGCCGCACATTGGAGAAGGCCCAGGCCAGCGCCGCCAGTACTGTCACCCCGTACAAGGCGATGAATGCCAGACGCCCGGCCTGGATCCACGGGCTGCTCAACTCATTTGTTCCACGTGGAACCTTATTCATGGTTGCGAACCAGCGGCTTTGCCCGGCAGGTTTGGAGGGCCATCCACCAGCACCCGGAAAGGCGCCGCGTCGGTGCGCAGGATCAACTTGGTGCCCGGAGTCACCACAGTACCCAGGGTGTCCAGTGAACGCAGCAAGTTGTACAGCTGCGGGGAACTGGCGTAGGCGCGGCCATAAATCTGCGCCGCTTCAACCCGGGATTGCGCCTCGATATCCGCGGCCTTCACCGTGGCATCGGCCTGGACGATCCGCGCATCGCGTTCGGCGCCAGAGCGGATTTGCGCCGCTTCGCGCTTGCCGATGGCGGTGCGTTCCGTGGCGATGGTTTCACGCTCGGCGCGCATGCGGTCCACGGTGGCGGTCAGGGTCACCGAGGGCAGGGTCAGACGCTCCACTCCCACCTGCACCACTCGCACTCCATAAGTGGAAAGCAATTGCTGTTCGATCTGCTTGCGCAGTTGCGCTTCGAAGTCGGCAATGCGCACCTGGCTGGCATCGGTGTTCACCAGGTTGGCCAGATCGAAGCTGCTGGCGGTGGTTTCCAGGGCCGAACCGACAAAGGTGCGGATCTGCCGCGCCGCTTCGTCCGGCTGGTTCTGCACCGCCCGCATGAAACGCTGCACATTGTCCGCGTCGCCCTGGACCCGCCAGGCCACGTAGGCCTGGACGATAATCCGCAAACCGTCGCGGGTGCCCACATCCTGCAAGCCACTGGACGTGGTGCGCAGGCGCAGGTCCACCGGGATCGCCGCTTCAAAGGGTGCCGGCCAGCGCCAGTTCAGGCCCGGCTCCAGCAGCACCCGCGCCGGGTTGCCGAAGCGGGTGATCACCGTGGCCTCACCGGAGCGCACTTGCACCAGGCTCGCCGCGGCCACGGCAAACAGCACCAGTAGCACGGCCCAGCCCATGCGCCGCCAGGGGAAAGGCCCGGCCTCGGCCGGCGCCCCATGATGATGGTGGTGATGCCCGTGGTGGTGGTGATGGCCGTGCCCGTGGTCGTGGCCGGCGTGATCGTGGGAATGGGAGGACTGGCTCAATGGACGGCTCCTGGCTGAGCGGCTTTACGCGGCGCCGAAGGGTCGGCCGGCAAGGTGAACGTACGCAGGTCGAGGGTCGGCGCGCTGTCGCCCCCCAGACGATGATCAAGAATCAGCAGCTTGGCCTGGCTCAGGCCCTGGCTCAGCTGGCTCAGGTACTGCTCGAGGACGAAGGCCTGCCCCGCACTGGCGTAGGCTTTCTGTTCGGCGGCAAAGCGCAGGTCGGCAGCCTGGGCCGCCGCCTGCACTTCGCGCGCATCGGCCTGGGCCTGGTCGCGAGCCACGCTGGCTTGCAACTGCGCCTGGTTGGTCTGCTCGGCAGCCGCTCCACGTTCCCGGGAAATCAGCGCCTGGGCGCCAATCTGCGCCGCTTGCACACCGTGGTAGGCATTGGCCGCGCCAGCCGGTGGATGGATGGCCTCGACTACCGTGGCGAGAATCTCCACCCCGCTGTCGAGCCGGTCCAGATCGCCCTGCACGGCCCTGCCGATGTCATCGGCCAGCCCGGTGCGGTCCTGCCCCAGCAGGCCATCGAGGGTACGCGAGGCAAAGTCGTGCACCAGCACGCGGCTGGCGGTGCTGCGGATCAGCGTCGGCACATCGCTGCTGTTGTAAGTGGCGGCCAGCGCCGCAGCGTCGCCCAGGCCGATGCGGTAGACGAAGCGCACGTCCATGTTGACGATCTGAAAACTCTGTTGCTGGGCATTGCCGCTGGCGATCACCTGGGATTTGTCATTCACGTGGCTGGCATCCCACAGGCGGTTGGCAATGGCGGGGGCCGGGCCTTCGGCAGGGGCCGCTTGAAACGGCTGCGAGCTTTCGCCCACGCTGGTGGCCAGTTCATGGACCACGCCGTTTTCCACCGTCAGTACCCGCCCTAGGGGCCAGGGCAGGCCCAGATGCAGGCCCGGGCCAAAGACCTGTACCGGCTTGCCGAAACGCTCGTAAATACCGCGATTTTGCATGGAAAGTTCATGAACGCCGGTCAACAGCCAACCTACCGCCAACACCACCAGCAATACCGGTACAAAGGCCCGGCGCATATAGGCGAAGGCCCAGATCTGCCGCAGATCGATGCCAAAACGGTTGTGCAATTCATGCTGCAGGCTGAGCAGGGGTTGGGGCGGCCAACGCAGCATGTCGGCAACAAAACTGTGGGCCAGAAGCCGGGGCTCCAGCTGTTCGCGCTGTGGGCTGAACAGCGACAGCACCGCGCGCAACAACAACTCGCCGGCCACCAATGCCGGCAGCAGCCCCGTCAGCACCGCCAGCCGTACTGGCCACAAGGCCGTGTCGCTGCTGAACAACAGGCACAGGGCGCTCACCAGCAAACAGATAATCGCCGCCCGCAGCAGCTGCGCCAGGGCGCCGGCTTCCGGCCATTCCCCTGGGTGCTCCTGGGCCAGTTGGCGCTCCAGCACCAGCAGGGCAAACGCCAGCAGCAGAGCCAGCACCGCCACCACGCTGGCACTCAGGCCCAGGGCGGTGGCGGGCAACGACAGGTTGAACACCTGCACCACGCTATACAGGATCAGCAGCGACCAGCCACCAAGCCACAGGGTAGGCGCGCCGATCTGCTGCAACAGGCGCCGCCCGCGCAGGGTCAGGGCAGCCGCCAGCCGGCCCTGTGGCTGCCGATCCTCCCCGGCCTCGGGCGTGACAACCGGCGCCGGGGTGATCACCTCTTCGCGCCAGCGGCTGACCCAGCACGCCGATTGCAGCCCGGCCACCACCACCAGCAAGGCACACGAAAGGTTCACCAGCAGTGCCGGCCAGATGGTCAGCGCCGCAAACAGATCGACAAACACCGCCGCCACCAGCCCCAGCACCGCCAGGCCCAGCAAAGCGGCGCCCCAGCGCTGCAAACGCGCCGCATGGGACGCCGCCTGCTGAAACCGTGGCAAGGCAGCCACCTCGCCACCTTGCGTCTCAAGATCGACTTGCATACCACCCCGCCGCTCTGGTCCGGCCCTGTGGATAAACCCACGGGCCGAAGAAATTCGAAACAATTCGTTACTATATAACGAGCCGAGTGAAATTTTTGTCCCGCGCCATGCCTTTTCATCTATTGCGTACGTCGTAGACACAGAGACAGCTGTTTGCTCATGACAAAACTTCTGATGTCAGCCCCCTGGCATTTAAGGCAATAATCCAGCCCTGCTCACCGCGTGCGACAAGGAACCGTCCCATCATGCTCTCGATTTACCAGCTCAAACCGCGCTTTCAGAACCTGCTGCGGCCGTTGGTGCAGCGCCTGTACGACAACGGCACCACGGCCAACCAGATCACTGTCCTGGCCGCCGTCATCTCGGTCCTGGTCGGCACCGTCATCGCCCTGTTCCCCGGCCATGCCTGGCTGTTCGCCCTGATTCCCCTGTGGATGATCCTGCGCATGGCGCTCAATGCCATCGACGGCATGCTGGCGCGGGAATTCGGCCAGCAATCGCGCCTGGGGGCCTACCTCAACGAACTCTGCGACGTGGTCGCCGACAGCGCCCTGATCCTGCCTTTCGCCCTGTTGCCCGGGGCCAGCCTGCTGCTGGTGCTGGCCGTGACCCTGCTGGCGCTGTTCAGTGAGTACGCCGGGGTGCTCGGGCCCATGGTCGGGGCCTCGCGGCGCTACGACGGGCCCATGGGCAAGAGCGACCGCGCCTTCATCCTCGGCGTGCTGGCCACCGGTATCGCCCTGGGCTGGCTCAGCGCCCTGTGGATAAACGGCGTGCTGGCACTGGTCGCCGCACTGCTGGTCTACACCCTGATCAATCGGGTCCGCCAGGGCCTCAAAGAAGTTCAGCACAATGCTCCCTCTGCATAAGGAAATGGCTATGCGCGACGCTCAACACCAGACGTTCCGAACCCATGACGGTGTCGAACTGTTCTACCGCCACTGGCCAGCCACTGAAGTGGCCCCTGGCGAACCGCGGCAAGCGGTGATGCTGTTCCACCGCGGTCACGAACACTCCGGGCGCATTGCCCACCTGGTGGAAGAGCTGAACCTGCCCCAGTTCGATTTCTTCGCCTGGGATGCCCGTGGCCATGGCCAGTCGCCGGGCGCCCGTGGCGACAGCCCGAGCTTCGCTACCAGCGTGCGCGACGTGCAGACCTTCTGTGATCACCTGGGCAGCGCTCATGGGATCGCCGAGGAAAACATCGCCGTGGTGGCCCAGAGCGTGGGCGCGGTGATCGCGTCCACCTGGGTCCACGACTACGCGCCGCGCATCCGCTCCCTGGTGCTGGCCTCGCCGGCGTTCAAGGTCAAGCTGTACGTGCCCTTCGCCCGGCCCGGCCTGGCCCTGATGCGGCGCTTTCGTGGCAACTTCTTCGTCAACAGCTACGTCAAGGCGCGCTTCCTGAGCCACGACCCGGAGCGGGTCCGCAGCTATGACAGCGACCCGCTGATCACCAAGGCGATCTCGGTGAATGTACTGCTGGGCCTGTATGAAGCGGCAGACCGGGTGGTAGCCGACGCCCAGGCGATCCAGGTGCCGACCCAGTTGCTGATCTCCGGCTCCGACTTCGTGGTGCATCGCAAGCCCCAGGAGCAGTTCTTCGAGCGCCTGGGCAGCCTGCACAAGGAAAAGCACATCCTCCCGGGCTTCTTCCACGACACCCTGGGGGAAAAGAACCGGGCGCCGGCCATGGCCAGCATCCGTCGCTTCATCCTGCAGAATTTCGAGCGCCCGCTGAACCGCCCTGCCCTGCTGGACGCCGACCGCCTGGGCGTTACCTGCGCCGAGTCCGAAGCCCTGGCCGCGCCGCTGCCGCACAATTCCCTGCGCGACCTGTACTGGCGCGCCACCCGTGCCAGCATGCGCCTGGGCAGCCAGCTGTCGGCGGGGGTCAAGCTGGGCTTCGACACCGGTTTCGACTCCGGCAGCACCCTGGACTACGTCTACCGCAACCGCCCCACCGGGCATTCCGCACTGGGCCGGATGATCGACCAGAACTACCTGAACTCCATCGGCTGGCGCGGCATCCGCCAGCGCAAGCTGCATGTGGAAGAACTGCTGCGCCTGGCCATGGAAAAACTCCGTGAGCAAAACAGCGAAGTGCGCATCGTCGATATCGCCGCCGGCCACGGCCGCTACATCCTCGAAGCCCTGCAAGGGGTCAGCCCGCTGCCGGAGTCGATCCTGCTGCGCGATTACAGCGATATCAACGTGCGCGACGGCAGTGCGCTGATCCAGGAGAAAGGCCTGGGGGACATCGCCCGCTTCGTCAAAGGCAACGCCTTCGACCGCGAGGACCTCGCAGCCCTGGACCCGAAACCCACCCTGGCGGTGGTCTCCGGGCTCTATGAGCTGTTCGCCGACAACCAGATGGTCGGCGGCTCCCTGGCGGGCCTGGCCAGTGCCGTGGAGCCCGGCGGCTACCTGGTGTACACCGGCCAGCCGTGGCACCCGCAGCTGGAACTGATCGCCCGCGCCCTGACCAGCCACCGCGAAGGCCAGGCCTGGGTCATGCGCCGCCGCACCCAGGCGGAGATGGACCAACTGGTGGAGGCCGCCGGCTTTCGCAAGGTCACCATGCGTGTGGATGAATGGGGGATCTTCAGCGTATCCCTGGCGCAACGGGTGCAATGATGGCCGCAGGCGCCTTGCCGGCCCGGGAGCCGGGGCTGCTGAAACCCGCGGTGCTCTGGCTGCTGTTGCTGGCACCGCTGTTCTTCAGCACCTACGGCTTCGCCACCTGGGTCACCGCCCAGCGCGACGACGTCGGCAGCATGGTCTTCGACTGGGAACGGCACATGCCGTTCTGGGCCTGGACCATCGTGCCCTACTGGTCCATCGACCTGCTCTACGGCTTCTCCCTGTTGTTGCCGCGCAGCCGTGACGAGCTCAAGCGCCACGCCCTGCGCCTGCTCACCGCCCAGGTAATCGCGGTCAGTTGCTTCCTGCTCTGGCCGCTGAGCTTTACCTTCTCCAGGCCGGAACTGGACGGGGTTTTCGGCTGGCTGTTCGCGGTGCTGGCCGGCTTCGACAAGCCCTTCAACCAGGCGCCGTCGCTGCACATAGCCCTGCTGGTGGTGCTCTGGGTCTGCTACGCACGGCATACCCAGGGCTTCTGGCGCTGGCTGGTGCATGGCTGGTTCGCGCTGATCGGGGTCTCGGTGCTGAGCACTTATCAACACCACTTCATCGATGTACCCACAGGCGCCCTGGCCGGCTGGCTGTGTGTCTGGCTATGGCCGCTGGACCGTCCCAGCCCGCTGTTCAGTGCCCGTGCGGCCCAGGACCCGAAGCGCCGCCAGCTGGCCCTGCGCTATGGCCTGGGTGCGGCGCTGTTCGCCGGGGCAGCCTTTGCCTGGGGCGGCGCCGCGCTGTGGCTGATCTGGCCCGGCGTGGCGCTGTTGCTGGTGGCCTTGAACTACGCCCTGCTGGGTGCCGAGGGTTTCCAGAAGCGCCAGGACGGCAGCCTCAGCCCCGCTGCACGCTGGTTGCTGGCGCCTTACCTGGCGGCGGCCTGGATCAACTCGCGGCTGTGGACAAAAAAACATCCACAGCCGGACCCGGTTGTGGATAACGTCTGGCTCGGGCGCCTGCCGACACCGGCCGAGCTCAAGGACAGCCCGTTCGACGCCGTGCTCGACCTGTGCGCCGAGCTGTCCCTGGACAGCCGCGGGCTGCGGGCCTACCAGAGCCTGCCGGTGCTGGACCTGTGCGCCCCCAGTGCCGAGCAGTGCCTGGCCGCCGCCCACGCCATCGAACGCCTGCGCCAGCAAGGGCCGCTGCTGGTGTGCTGCGCCCTGGGTTATTCGCGCAGCGCCACGGCGATTGCCGCCTGGCTGCTGCACAGCGGCCGCGCAGCCACGGTGGATGCCGCCATCGTGCAGATCCAGCGGGCCCGCCCGCAGATCGTCCTGCACCCCGCCCACCGCCAGGCGCTGCAAGCCCTGAGCAGCGCCGGGAGAACGGCCCATGTCCACTGAAATGCAGCTCTACAGCGTGGCCAGCCTGCTGCGCCGGGGCCGCGCCCTGGATCAGTTATCCACAGGCCTGACCCTGCTCGGCGCGCTGTATGGCCTGGGCCAGTACCTGCTGACCAGCGTCACCCTGGGCGGGCTGCTGGTCAGCCTGGCCTTGGTGCTGCTGGGGCTTGTGGAAAAGTACCTGGCGCTGCGGGTAGCCTTCGACGCCGACCTGTTTCAACGCGTGGCCGACGCCCCAACTACCCTGGAACACAGTACCCAGGCCCTGGACCAGGCCCTGAGCGCCCTCGGCCTGCAACCCGCGCAGCGCGGCGGCCGGCCCTGGGACCAACGCAGCCGCGGGGCCCTGGGCCTGCTGCGCCGCCAGGCATTACTGCTGGCAGCACAAGTGCTGGTGATACTGAGCGTGATCCTGGTCAGCCCCTGGCTGACCTTTGCCGGATAAGGAATGCCCATGTTCGAACCCCTGGTCGCCAATCTCATCACCTCCGCCGCCCGCAGCATCACCGGCGCCCGCAGCCTGTGGCTGGGCTCGGCACCGCGCGCGGTGCAGCGGATCTACTTCGCCAACCACAGCAGCCACGGCGACTTCGTACTGCTCTGGGCCTCCCTGCCGCCGGCCCTGCGCAAACTGACGCGGCCCGTGGCCGGCGCCGACTACTGGCAGAAAAGCAACCTGCGCCGCTACATCATCAATCGGGTGTTCAACGGCGTGCTGATCGACCGCGAGCGCAAGGAGGCTGTGGATAACAACCCCCTGCAACCCATGATCGATGCCCTGGAGAACGGCGACTCGCTGATCATCTTTCCGGAAGGCACGCGCAACCCCGAAGACGGCCTGCTGCCGTTCAAGAGCGGGATCTACCACCTGGCCAAGCGTTATCCACAGGTTGAGGTGATTCCGGTGTGGATCGCCAACCTCAACCGGGTCATGCCCAAGGGCCGCTTCCTGCCCCTGCCGCTGCTGTGCACCACCAGTTTCGGCGCCCCCCTGACCCTGGAAGAAGACGAAACCAAGGAACACTTCCTCGAACGCAGCCGCGCCGCGCTGCTGGCCCTGGCCCCGGAGCACGCCTGAGATGGATAAGCAGACCCTGATGTTATTCGGCGGCATCGGCGCCATTCTGGTGCTGGCCTCGCTGATCGGTTTCATCCTCCAGTGGCGCACCCGTGGCGCGCCCAACCCGGTGATCGACAACCTCAATGCGCGGATCAATGCCTGGTGGGTGATGGTGCTGGTGATCGGTATCGCCTTCTGGCTCGGCACCGCGGCGGTGATCCTGCTGTTCTATGCGGTGTCGTTCTACGCCCTGCGCGAGTTCCTCACCCTGACCCCGACCCGGCGCAGCGACTATCCGGCCCTGGTGGCGGCCTTCTACCTGGCCCTGCCCCTGCAATACCTGCTGATCTACTCCGACTGGTACGGGCTGTTCTCGATCTTCATTCCGGTCTACGTGTTCCTGCTGCTGCCGATCCTCGCGTCGCTCGGTGGCGACAGCACGCACTTCCTGGAGCGTGCCTCCAAGGTCCAGTGGGGGCTGATGATCGCGGTGTTCTGCGTGTCCTTCGTGCCCGCCCTGCTGACCCTGGACATCGCCGGCTATGAAGGCCGCAACCTGCTGCTGATCGCTTACCTGGTGATCGTGGTGCAGCTCTCGGACGTGCTGCAGTACGTCTGTGGAAAACTCTTCGGCAAGCGCAAGATCGCCCCCAACCTGTCGCCGTCCAAGACCGTGGAAGGCTTTGTCGGCGGCATCCTGCTGGCTTCGATGATCGGCGGGGCGCTGTTCTGGATCACCCCGTTCAATGTCTGGCAGTCATTCCTCATCGCCCTGCTGATCAACCTGCTGGGCTTTGCCGGCGGCATCGTCATGTCGGCGATCAAGCGCGACCGCGGGGTCAAGGACTGGGGGCACATGATCGAGGGCCACGGCGGCATGCTCGATCGCCTGGACTCGGTGTGCTTTGCCGCGCCGATCTTCTTCCACCTGGTGCGCTACTGGTGGACCTGAACCCTTCAGCCCGGTAGATGCCCCAATGGCAGGGGCCCCGGGGTTTTCACCGTGTGAATCGCGAAGTTGCTGCGGATGTCGCTGACCCCGGGGATCTTCAGCAAGTGGCCGGTCAGGAAGCGGTCATAGCCACGCAGGTCCGGGACCACCACTTGCAGCAGGAAATCCGATTCACCCGATACCAGGAACGCCGAGATCACCTCCGGCAACTGCAATACCGCCTGGCGGAAGGCTTCGGCCTCGGCATCGTTGTGGCGCTCCACCTTGACCCCGACGAACACGGTCAGCCCCAGGCCCACCTCGTCGCGGTCCAGGGTGGCCTGGTAGCCACGGATCACCCCGGCCTCTTCCAGCATGCGCACCCGACGCAGACAGGGTGACGGCGACAGGCCGATCTCTTCGGCCAGTTGCACGTTGCTCAGGCGACCATCGCGCTGCAGCGCGGCGAGGATCTTGCGGTCATAGGCATCAAGTTTCATGTTTGGCATATCCAAATGGTGATTCCGTTCATTAGTGGAACATTATGCCAATTTCAGCTTTCCCGTTGGTTGATTACGCAAGCACCTGCCCTGCCCTGTGGCCCTAAACTGGGCGCACCGACTCGACAACGAAGGGGGTGCAAGGTGGCGCAACTGTGGATGTATTTCCTGGCTCTGGCGGTGGTCTACCTGCTGCCCGGCCCCGACATGATCCTGCTGCTGCAAACCGGCGCCCGCCAGGGCAAGGCCCAGGCTCTGGCCACCGCGCTGGGCCTGGCCCTGTCCCGCGGCTGCCATGTGGTCCTGGCCGCACTGGGCCTGGCGGCGCTGTTCAAGGCCGCGCCCTGGACCTTCGACCTGGTACGCCTGGCGGGCGCCGCCTACCTGCTGTGGATTGGTATCCAGTGCCTGCGGGCGAACCTGTTGCCCAACCTTGAGCCCGGCACCGCCGCAGCCACGTCCCTGCGCTGGCGCGAGGCGATCCAGCGCGGCCTGTTGACCAACCTGCTGAACCCCAAGGCATTGCTGTTCTGTTCAGTACTGCTGCCGCAGTTCGTCGATCCCCAGGCCGGTGCGGTGGTCCCGCAATTCATGACCCTGGGGGTGCTGCTGGTGGCCGTGGGCGGCCTGTTCGACTGCTGCTACGCCCTGGCCGGTGCCGGGCTGGGCCGCTGGATGCAGCGCAGCCCGTCGGCGCAACGAGTGCAGCAATGGCTGTTCGGCAGCCTGCTGATCGGCTTCGCCCTGCGCCTGACGTTCGTCCAGCAGGCCTGACGGCACCTGTAGCCACTGCCGAGCCTCGGCGAAGCTGCGCGAAGGTCCGCAGGAGCCTGGCGATCCCCGGCAAAATATTCGCCCCACAAATCGCCGCGACCGCTGCGTCGGAGTGCCGCCCAGCTCGTACGCAGCCTGCGGCAGCGGCTACAGGATCCTGGGCACGCCTTTATGTCGCCTTGTGCGAGGACACCGCGCGGCGGCGTCGGAACAGGTAGGCCGCCCCCAACAGCAGCACGCCGGCACCGGCGCCGGCAGCCAGCCTGTGCTCGGCCACCGCGGAACGGGATGCGTCCAGCCACTGGGTCAGGTAGCGCTTGTTGGCGCTGCCGAAATCCGGTTCCTCACAGTTCATGCCGAAGTTGCCGGCCCACTCCACAAAGGGACCGTTCTGCACATAGCGCCGGTAGTACTCGATCTCGGCATCGCTGCCCCGGGTCCAGCGCGCCGCCTTGCACAGCACCGCGGCATAGGCCTGGCTGGTGTGGGGCAGGAAGTCCGCCGCCTGGTTGCCCAGCTCGCCGGCCACGTAGCGATAGTGGTAGCGCACATCGGGTTCGGCAGTGGTGGCCTGCTGGCGCTGCACTTCGTCGGCGCTGATCAGCGGGCCAGCCTGTACCGGCGGGATTTCCAGGCTGTAGCTGCCCCACAGGCTGTGGTAGTCCGGACCCATCTCGTAGCCGAGGATCTCCATCCCCGATGCCCGTGCCAGCTTGCCCGCCTGGTAATAGGCCTCGGCTCGCCGGGTTGGCAGCCAGGCCGACTCGGCACTGCGCCGGTACTCGCCGTAGGCCTTGGCGATCGCCTGGCGCTCGGGGGTGTAGAAGTAGCCCCAGCCCTCTTCGTAGCGGCCCTCGCGCAACAGCCGCCGGCCCAGCAGTTCGCGTACCTGGGCGGCAATCGGCAGGCTCTCGTAGTAGGCATCGGGCTGCTGGGGGACGAGCGGCGGCGCCGGAACCTGGGCGTCGACGAAATGCTTGAGTTCATCCAGGGTCAGCACCCGCTCAGCCACGGTTGCCGCGTCGTGCCAGTAGATGTCGCCACTGCGGTAGAGCAGCTCGAACGCCTGCACATAGTCGCCACGGTCCAGGGCCAGCAAGGCGCTTTCGCCTTCTACCCGGCAGCCCGGCTTGAGGTCTTCATAGTTGCCGTCGTAGTCGCCGCGAAAGCCCCAGCTCTCGTCCCGGGGGAAAGCCGCGGCGGCCTTGGCGTAAGCGGCTGCGGCCGCCGCCTTGTCGCCGTCGCGCACGGCCAGCTTGGCCCGCAGCCACCAGGCCAGGCCACCGTCGCCGGCATGCTCGAGCAGCAACCGGGTGGTGGCGAAATCGCCGTTCTGGTAATTCAGCGCCGCCAGGCGATCGGCGTTGTCGAACGTGCCGGCGGTGCCCTGGCTCAGCAGCTTGATCAGTTTTTGCTCGGCCTCCGGCTTTTCACCGAAGGACCAGCCCTGGTGCGAAACCAGTGAAGCCGTGAGCAAGCGCGCCACCGAGGGCTGCTTGAGCTGCTCCAGCAATTGCGCGTCCGACAGGCCGCCCAACTCGCCCACCACCTGCTTCAGCGAGCTGTAGCCGACCTCCGACCCCAGCAGGTTCTGGCTGGCATACAGGTCGATGGCCTCGCTCCAGTGGTTCTGGTTCTTCAGAATGCGCGCCTCTTCTCCCAGGCTGGCGATGCCCAGCTCCAGGGGGTCGCTGAAGCCGTCGATGCTCAGTTGGCGGGTCTGGACGAAGGCCTGGCGCGCCGCCAGCAAGGTGTCGCTGCGCCCCTGGTCGTCCAGCTCGTTGGCCTCTTCACTGATGGCTTGCAGGGCCCGGCCCAGAGAGTAGGCGGCCCAGGTACTGCGCAGCGCCCGCTGCTCGGCGGGCAGCGCCAGCACCTTGCGGAAATACTCCGCCGCCAGCTCATGATCCCCGGCGCCGAAGGCCACCGCGCCCGCGGTGTAGAGGTTGATCTGCGGCGGCAGGCTGGCCCCTTGCTGCTCCGCCACGCGCCCGTCATTGAGCATGCGCAACTGCCCGACCAGGGCTTTCTGGGCGTCGTCCAGCCCTTGCTGTTCCGCCCAGTTGCGCGCCTGTACCTCGTAGCTGTCAGGCAGGTTGTAATCGCGGCTGAAGGCATCCTTGACCACTGGCTTGAGCCCGACGATGGGCTTGCCCAGGCGGGACACTTCGAACTGGAAGCTGCCTTCCGGCAACTGCGCCAGGGTCTGCGGGCGATCCTCCAGCAGGCGCATGGGGAAGGTCGGACCGCAGGCCAGGGCCGGGGCCAAGGGCAGGCACAGGCTCAGGCACAGCAGGTAGCGGGATCTAGGGACGAACATGTGCAGCTCCTTGGTCAATTTTTGTACAGCGGGCCCAGCCCACGGCCCGGGTGCCGCCCGCCGCCAGACGGCCGGCCTGCTGGCGGGTCAATAGCAGCTGGCCGTCACGCAGCTCGGCGGAATAACCGCCCAGCCCGTCGAATCCGTCGCATTGGGCAACGGCCACGGTCAGTTGTTCAGGCAAAGGGCGGTCGAGATTGCCCGGGTTGTCCAAGCGGATATCGAAGAGACCGTCCTGCTCCTGCAGGCTGATGCCCAAGCGGCTGTCCAGCACGTCTCCACGGGCCACCGCGCGCAGGGTATCCAGGCTCCAGGCGCGGACATCGCCCTTGAGCGGCAGGCGAAACCAGATCAGCCCGGCCAGATGGGCCGGCGGATCATTGCGCAGGGTCTTGGCCAGTTGGCTCAGTTGCTCGGGGTCGGCCATCAGCTCCCGGCGCTGGCCCCGGTGCACAATGGGCGCCTCGCTTTCCACCACTGGAGCCTGGGCGGTGCCGGGCAGCAAGGCCACGCCGTAGGCAGGCAGGGCCAGGTAGAACGGCTTGTCGCTGACCCCAGCCCAGCGCCTGGCCCATTGTTCAGCCTGGTGCGGGTCGAACAGCCCGCGCCGGGGGTCGCTGACCGCATGTACCTGGAGCACGCTGCTGTCGACCTGAGCCAGCAGCCCGGGCAACTCGCGGCTGTCGAGCCAGGCGGGCAGCGCGGTGATGCTCAGGGCCAGCTGCTGCGGCAGCACCTCGCGCAGCCGCCGCAGGAGCCCGGCATAGGCCGGCAGCCGGGCGCTGCCGGCATCGTGGTCGATCTCCAGGCCGGCCAGGGTCAGGCCCTGCCCTTGCCAGTCGGCCAGCAGTTGCTGCACCTGCTGGAGGATGTCGTCCTGGTTCAGGGACGGCAGTTGGCCATCCAGGCGCACCACCGCAATCAGCGGGCGACCGTCTTGCTTGAGCAAGGTGGCGTCGATCCGCGCCCGGCTCCAGCCGGCCTGTGGAAAAGCCTGCAGGGCCAGCACCCGGACGGTGGAAAAGTCCGCCCGCGAGCCTGCCAGGGCGTCGGCGTGGGCCGGGGTCCACTGGCGTTGCCAGATATAGAGTTGCTGATCCAGCGGCGGCCCCTCTTCATGACGACAGGCATTGAGCAGCAGCCCGCAGACCAGCACGGCGCAAAGACGGAGCAAAACCCGGGGGAGCATGAATCGTTGATTCCCTTTAACGCAAAAGCCCCGGAATACCGGGCGCCATACACCTGATCGACATCGCCTGTAGCCGCTGCCGGGCCCGCGAGGCAGCGAAAAGAACCGCAGGGCCTTCCCCCCTCACTTACAACCCGCAGCTACCGCGACAAAGCAGCCGCCAGCCTACGCAGCAGCGCGGTTGGCAGCAATCGCCGCAAGGAGTTTTTTCCCGCTTCTACAGGTCCAGCACCAACGCTGGCACCAGGTTATCCACAGCCGCCGGCACCGCGCAGCAGATCAGCACCTGCCCCGGTTCCGGTAACTGTGCAGGCACCTGTGGATAATTCACCTGGCCGCTGATCACCCGGGTCTGGCAAGTGCCGCAGGAGCCGCCACGGCAACTGAATGGCGGATGCAGGCCGGCGCTCTCCGCCAGTTGCAGCAGGCTGCCGCTGGCCGGCTCCCAGGACAGCTCCCGGCCGGCCTGCTGGAACCGCACCGCCACGGCCCGGGTGGCGGCAGGCGGTTGGGCAAAGGGCACGGCCTCGGGGTCCGGCCGGCGGCGCAGGGTCGAAGGGCCGAAGGTTTCGGCATGGATCTGCCGGTCGTCGATATCCAGGTCCCGCAGGCTGTCGTACAGGCCCTGGGTAAAGGCCCCGGGGCCGCAGAGCACGAAGTCTGCGCGGTCAAGATCCAGGTCCGGTTGCGCCAGCAGCAGTTGCACATCGATGCGCCCGCAATGATCGAAGCCAGCACCCGGCCGGACCCCGGCTTCCGGCTGGCTGAGCAGGCGCAGCAGCCGCACTGAATCCCCAGCCTGCGCCAGCAGGGTTTGCAGCTCCTTGGCAAAGGGTTGCTCGGCAAGCGTGCGCGAACCCTGGATCAACCAGGTGGGCCGGGTATGCCGGGTGCGCAGGCCCTGGTACAGCACCTCCCGCAGCATCGACAGCAACGGTGTCATGCCGACCCCGGCCGCCAGCAGCACCAGTGGCTGTGACGACAGCGCATCGGCAGTGAAACGCCCCTGTGGGGCGCGGGCCTGCAGCAAGTCGCCGACCTTGAGTGCCTGATGCAGGTGGCGGGAAACCTGGCCCTCGCGCTTGACGCTGATACGCAGAAAGTCATCGGAAGGCGCGCTGGACAGGCTGTAGGTGCGAATCAGCGGCTGGCCGTCGAGCACGACCTGCACGGGCAGGTGCTGGCCGGGCACAAAGCTCGGGGAGCCGGCTGCATCCGCCGGTTCCAGGTAGAAGGAGCGAATGCTGCTGCTTTCGTCCTCGATCCGGGTCACCCGCAATGGCCGCCACTGCTGGCCCAGGGCCGTGGCGCGCAGCCGAGCCTCGGCTTGCGGCCAACTGCCGGTCAGCAGGCTGTTGGGGGAAAAACCCTGCAACTGCCAACGCAGGGACAGCGCCGCCGGGCGCCGTACCAGCCGCTCCACGGTAAAGCGCCACAACCGCTCGGCGCCCTGGAAGGCCTTGACCAGCGGCCCGTCGTGGATGATTTCGGTGCGGCCACTGAGCTGCAGCAGCTCACCGCTGGGAAAGTCGATGAACAACAAGCCGGCCCGGGGGTTGAGCAGCAGGTTGCCCAGGGTGTTGAAGTGCAGGTTGCCGGCAAAATCCGGGATGGTCAGGCAATTGCCCTCGACCCGGACGAACCCGACCTGGCCGCCACGGTGGGACACATCCACCGAGCGCTGGCCGTCCAGGTCGACGTAGCTGGCGACAAAGAAAGTGTCGGCGCCACCGATCAGGGCCCGAGCCTCAGGATCCAGGCCGTCGCGATACTGTGCCGGCCGGCTGGCGGGGTCGCTCAAGGGCACCTGCTGCAGCTCGCGCTGCTGGATGTATTGCGGGCAATTGCCGAACGCCTGTTGCACCGCCACGCTGAAGCCGTGGCGGTCCACAGCACTGACCCGGCCATTGAGGCGGTTGCGCCGCCGGGTGTGCAGTTCAATGCCCAGCAAGCCCAGGGCCGCACCTTCCTGCAACTGCACGGGGTCGTCGGCGGCCGGCAGGCTGCCCAGGCGCAGCCGGGTCGCCTCGGGGGCCTGGGCGAAACCGGGCGGGCCTTCGAGAATGCTCGCCCAGGGGTTGCCCTGGGCATCCACCGCGCCCACCAGGATGAACGGCAACTGCCCGTAGAACTGCCGGTGCTGATCCGGCATCGCCTGGCGGATCACCTTGGTGCCAAAGGCCTCCATGCGCTCGGCCACTCCGGCCCGGGCCTGCAACTGCCGCTCGCCGGCATGCCAGGGGGAACTGCTGCTCATGGTGCTGCCTCCGCAGGTGCGCCTCAGGCGCTTTTGAGCCCCGCCGCCGTGGACGGCATGGGCACGAAGCCCGGCAAGGCCTCGATCCGCGCCAGCCAGGCCCGCACGTTGGGATAATCGGCCAGGGACACGTTGCCCTCCGGCGCGTGGGCGATATAGCTGTAGCCGGCGACGTCAGCGATGGTCGCCTGTTCACCCACCAGGAACGGCCGGTTCGCCAGTTCCTGGTCCATGACCTTGAGCAGGCCGTGGGCGCGGGCAATGACCTCCTCGGCATTGAAGGTGGCGCCGAACACCGTGATTAGTCGCGCCGCCGCCGGACCGAAGGCGATCGGCCCCGCCGCCACCGACAACCAGCGCTGTACCTGCGCCGCGCCCACCGGGTCGGTGGGCAACCAGCGGCCGCGGCCATAGCGTTGCGCCAGGTACACCAGGATCGCGTTGGAGTCCGCCAGCACCGTGCCCTGGTCATCGATCACCGGTACTTGGCCAAAGGCGTTGAGGGCCAGGAACTCGGGCTGCTTGTGGGTACCCTGGGCCAGGTCGACAAAGATGGTTTCGGTAGGCAGGTCCAGCAGCGACAGCATCAGCTCGACGCGGTGAGCGTGGCCGGACCGGGGAAAGTTGTAGAACTTGATGGGAAGCAGGGACATGCTCGACTCCGCAGGCTGGGACGCGGTCGAAGGGCCGCGCTGGCAGGGCCATCTTGGTCCATGACGCAAAACAACAGAATCACCAGAAATCGCAATCCGGCATTTCAGCCAGTGCAATAAAGCTGATCAAGTATTGAGCGATGGATGCTCGCGCAGGGCCTGCACGGCGAAATCGACAAAGCTGCGTACCCGCGCCGGCGCCTTGCGACCGCCCTGGTACACCACGTGGATCGGCAAGGGCGGCAGCTCGAAATCCGCCAGCACGATCTGCAGCTGGCCGGCAGCGACCTGATCGGCCACCTGATAGGACAGCACCCGGGTCAGGCCCAGCCCCAGGCAGGCGGCACTGATGGCGGCCTGGTTGGCGCTCACCAGCAGCCGCGGTTCCGGGCGCAGGCTCAGAGCGCGCCCGGCGTCGTTGAATTGCCAGTGGCGCGCCTGGCCGGTGGAGGATGGCGCAATCAGCGGAGCCTGGCGCAGGTCATCGGGGTGCTGGGGGCAACCATGGGCCGCCAGGAATCCGGGGGCTGCACAGACCACCCGGCGCACCTGGCCTACTCGGATGCTGTGCTGGCCGCTGTCCGGCAATTCGCCGATACGCACCGCCACATCGATGCCTTCATCCACCATGTTCGCCACTCGGTCCACCAGCAAGGCGTTGATGCTGACCTGTGGATAACGTTGCAGGTAGCGCACCAGCAGCGGGGTGACGAACAGATCGCCGAACAGCACCGGCGCAGTCAGGCTCAGTTGCCCCCGTGGCTGGGCGTGGATACCGGCGGCCGAGGCCTCGGCATCCTGCACCTCGGCGAGAATGCGTCGGCAGTCCTCCAGATAACGTTGCCCGGCTTCGCTCAGGTGCACCTTGCGGGTGGTGCGTACCAGCAACTGGGTGCCGATGCGCTGTTCGAGGGCTGCCACGGCCCGGGTGACGCTGGCCGCCGACAGGTTAAGGCGCCGCGCAGCCGCGGCGAACCCCTGCTCCTGGGCGACACAGACGAACACCTGCATTTCCTGAAACCTGTCCATGTCTTATCTCACCTGGCAGCGCCCGCCCGACAGGCGCCCCGCACGCGCAGCATAATCCACGGCCACGACGTCAGGGAGCGCACCAGGTCTGCACCTCGTGCTTGTCGAATCCAGGGCAACGGTTGGTTTTGGCAATCAACCGGTAAGGTTGGTCTTGGGCGTAGGAAAAATAGAAGTAGTACTGCTGATCTTCACCGTATAGCCAATAGGAAGAGGAACCCTGGTTGATCAGGGTCGGTTCAAAGGTCCAGATGGACGATTCAGCAGGAATGAAATTGGTTCGGTCCATCAGCAGCAAGAGGCTGTTGGAGAGCACTGGGGTCAGGACTCCCAGGCCCAGGACAGCCACCATCAGAACGATCATCCATCCATGAATCAGGCGAAGTGTCATTGGTTTTCCATTAGCGCGCTAAAAAATTCCGGCCTGTGCACAAGTCGGGATTCGCCGGGGCGTCCACTGGCACTCGCAGTGGATTCGCAGAACCAAAACTGTCGCACAAAAATAACGCTCTGATTTCAATTGTTTTTCGAAGATCCAACGCGGACAGGCGAGCAAGGACAAGGGTGCACCCCAGCCGTTTGGTTCCTTCCCGCCGGCGGCGTGAAGCGCGAGTGGTCCCCTGTGACGACAGACTGCCTTCCAGCTCTTGCCGCGCCCCCGGTTACTCTTTGATAATCCGCCGCTCGGGCCACCCACTGGCCCCAGGGAAGATGCGTATCGCATCGCAGGCGGAGTCTCAGCATGGATGTACAGGCCGCAGCGCGGTTGGGCGACGACATCGCCCATGGATTCGGAGTTGCTGCCATGCTCGCCGGCGCGGTCGCAGGCGCTCTCATTGGCGCGGCCATCATTGCGGCGACCGCGGCAACAGGCGGCCTGGCGGTGGTGATCCTGGCGGGTTCGGTCGCCGCCGGTGGCCTGTCGATGTTCCAGCTGGTGAAGGGGCTGTCGACCATCTTCGATCTGCCCGAGCCAACCACCGGTGAACTCATAAGGGGCAGTCCCAACGTATTCGTCAACTTGCGCAATGCCATGCGTGCCGGCGAGGACGTGTCCAGTTCCTGTACCGGCTTTCCCGTGGCGCATCCCCCCTGGCCCTTCCCGGTCACCATCGCCGAAGGCAGCGCTACCGTGTATATCAACGGCAAGCCGGCGGCGCGACTGAGCAGCAAGATGACCTGCGGCGCGCATATCAAGTCCGGTAGCCCGAACACCTTCATCGGCGGTCCGACGCTGCAGGTGGAATTCGTGCTGGATATCGAGGGCTGGCTGCATACCGGCCTGGAGGCTCTGGGCCTGGTCGCCGCCGCCGGCGCGCTGGTGCTGGCCGCCATGGCCGGCCTCGCGGCCCTGCTGACCACCGTGGCGGTGGGGGCCGCGATCTATGGCGGCATGGAGTTGCTGGGCCAGCTCGGCGACCGGCTCGGCCCGGGCTACCGTGACCTGCTGCAAGGTATCGCCGGCCTGGCGCTGCTCGGCGCCGGGCCGAAAATGGCCAAGTTGAGCGCCGAACGCAATGCTGCGCGACTGGCCAACCAGTCGCAGGTGCTCGAGGTGCGCACGGCCGCCCAGGTCAACGAGGCGATGGTCGCCGAGGGCAACTTGCCGGCTTGGCTGGAAGGCACCCAGGTCAAGACCGAAATAGTGCCACCGGGAAGGCAATACCAGATGGTCGTCGCCAAGGGCCAGGCCGAAGCCATCATGCAGGGCAAGCCAGCCTTCGGAGGTTTCGCCGCCCCCGAGCCGATTCCCAGCCAGGCCTACGCTCGGGATAAACTGGTGATCCTCGATCGATTCAAGACAGACGTATCCCATGTGATCACCGTCGAAACCACCGCACCGCAAAAGATTCACAGTGGTATCACCGGCCCGCTGGAGAACTACAAGGGCGGCGTGCAGCAGGTGGAGTTCGTCGGTGACAGGAATCTGAAAATTGTCGGCACGCCTGGTGTGCTGCCTGTGGAGTGAAAGTTGTGATTAGTGATTTCGAGCGGATCCGCGAAGACGGCAAGGTCATCGACGAAAACATGACGGTGGACCAGATGATCGCCCTGGGGTGGTCTCCTTGCCGGGTCGTCGAGGCTCGCTGGCGCTGGCAGGAACAGCTCCTGAGCGTGGTCAACAGCCGCGGCCTGCTGGCGATCGTGGTGCCGGATCGACAACACCTGGCCATCCTGTGGAACGATGACGATACGGGCGTGGCCGCAACCCTCTACGTGGTCTCCGGCGACCGCCAGCAACAGATCAGGATTGCCGACCAGTTACTGATCAATGGCCAGCTCGAAGCAGGTATCTACAGCTGGTTCGAGCAGTTCCCGCAGGTTTCGCCCAGCATCTTTACCTGCATGTTCAGCCGTCAGCGTGACCAGGCAATGTTCAGGGTGGATATCGACGCGTCGACTGGCGACATTGTTTCGATACAGCATTCGCGCTGAGCGCTGTTCAGCACCGCCACGCCTGAGCGACGAGCGCTGCAGGCAGGCAAAGGGAAATAACAAAGAGGGGAGCCCGGCTGGGCTCCCCTCTTGCTGTGTCAGCTTCGATGATCCAGGACCATCACTTGAGTGATAGTGAAGATTAAAGACTGTCTCGCCAGCCCAAGGAAATATCGCCCCGAATGCTGTCGCGGAATTGTTTCCTACTGATGCTGGCAGCGGCATGGCGCTGAGATGGGCTTGCCAATTTGGCAACCCATCACAGTAGAGAGAGGCCTGATATGCCCACTTTGAATCCTGCAATCACGCTGGTCGGCAACCTTGACCAATTCAACCATGATGGTTTCGAGATCGAAGCCATGAACTTCCTCTTCGATCGCCTTGATCGTGGCAACCTGACGGTGGATGGCGAGCCCCTGTACATTGGCAATCAAGCTGTCCATCACTACACCTGGCGCGACAAACAACGTAACCGCACCTGCTCAATGTTCTACACGTATGGCAATACCCCGAGCAGTCATCTTTCGGTTTATGGCCTAGGCAAACACGTTGGTGACAGCGACAAGGAATACGCGCTCTACACCTGGATCGACAAGAAAGAACAGCTGTACACCCTGGCCCCAACCCGCAGCGATTCACGCTTTCGCTCGCTGCTAGCGCCCAACTGAGTCGGCGCCATGTGAAGCAGCCCCCTGCAACAAGGCGCTCATCTGGAGCGCCTTGTTGCAAGAGCGAGCACCTGGGCGGTCACTGTGGATAACTCACTCCACGGTCACCGACTTGGCGAGGTTGCGCGGCTGGTCGACGTCGGTGCCCTTGAGCACGGCCACGTAGTAGGACAGCAGCTGCAGCGGGATGGTGTAGAGGATCGGCGAGAGGATGTCGTGGATGTGCGGCATCTGGATCACGTGGGTGCCTTCGCCATTGGTCATGCCGGCCTGCTCGTCGGCGAACACGATCAGCTCGCCGCCACGGGCGCGCACTTCCTGCAGGTTGGACTTGAGCTTTTCCAGCAGCTCGTTGTTCGGTGCCACGGTAACCACCGGCATGTCGTTATCCACAAGCGCCAGGGGGCCGTGCTTGAGCTCGCCGGCCGGATAGGCTTCGGCGTGGATGTAGGAAATCTCCTTGAGCTTGAGCGAGCCTTCCATCGCCACCGGGTACTGGGCACCACGGCCGAGGAACAGGGTGTGGTGCTTGTCGGCAAACAGCTCGGCCGTTTTTTCCACCACGCCATCCATGGCCAGGGCTTCGCCCAGGCGGATCGGCAGGCGACGCAGCTCTTCCACCAGCTCGGCTTCCACGCCGGCGGCCAGGGTGCCACGTACCTGGCCCAGGGACAGGGTCAGCAGCAGCAGGCCCACCAACTGGGTGGTGAAGGCCTTGGTGGAGGCCACGCCGATCTCGCGACCGGCCTGGGTCAGCAGGGTCAGGTCCGATTCACGCACCAGGGAGCTGATGCCGACGTTGCAGATCGCCAGGCTGGCGAGGAAGCCCAGCTCCTTGGCATTGCGCAGAGCGGCCAAAGTGTCGGCGGTTTCGCCGGACTGGGAGATGGTCACGAACAGGGTATCGGGCTGCACCACCACCTTGCGGTAGCGGAACTCGCTGGCCACTTCCACCTGGCAGGGGATGCCGGCCAGTTCTTCCAGCCAGTAACGGGCGACCATGCCGGCATGGTAGCTGGTGCCGCAGGCGACGATCTGCACATTGCGCACCTTGGCGAACAGCTCGGCGGCTTGCGGACCGAAGGCCTGGACCAATACCTGGTTGGCGCTCAGGCGGCCTTCCAGGGTGCGCTGCACCACGGATGGCTGCTCGTGGATTTCCTTGAGCATGAAGTGGCGGAACTCGCCCTTCTCTGCCGCTTCGGCGCCATCGCGGTACTGCACCGCTTCGCGTTCCACGGCCTTGCCGTTGATGTCCCAGATCTGCACGCTGTCGCGGCGGATTTCGGCGATATCCCCTTCTTCCAGGTACATGAAGCGGTCGGTGACCTGGCGCAGGGCCAACTGGTCGGAGGCGAGGAAGTTTTCCCCCAGGCCCAGGCCGATCACCAGCGGGCTGCCGCTGCGGGCCGCAACCAGGCGGTCCGGCTGGCTGGCGCTGATCACGGCCAGGCCGTAGGCACCATGCAGCTCCTTGACGGTGGCCTTGAGGGCCTTGGTGAGGTCTCCCAGGTCCTTGAGCTTGTGGTTCAGCAAGTGGGCGATGACTTCGGTGTCGGTGTCCGAAGTGAACTCGTAACCCAGGGCGCCGAGCTGAGCGCGCAAGGCTTCGTGGTTCTCGATGATGCCGTTGTGCACGATCGCCAGGTCGCCGGAGAAATGCGGGTGGGCATTACGTTCGCATGGCGCACCGTGGGTGGCCCAGCGGGTGTGGGCGATGCCCAGGCGGCCGACCAGCGGCTCACTGGCCAGGGCCTGCTCCAGTTCGCTGACCTTGCCCGGGCGCCGCATGCGCTCCAGCTTGCCGGCATTGGTATAGACCGCCACACCGGCGCTGTCGTAGCCGCGGTATTCGAGGCGCTTGAGGCCTTCCAGCAAAATGGCGGTGATATTGCGTTCAGCAACGGCGCCAACAATTCCACACATGGTTTCTCTCCTAGCTGACAGCCGCGCAAATCAGAGTTATGCCGCGGGCCTGGATCTGGTCGCGGACCTCTAAGGGCAGGCGATCATCGGTAATAAGGGTATGGACGCTGCTCCACGGCAGCTCCAGGTTGGGAATCTTGCGGCCGATCTTGTCGGATTCGACCATCACCACCACTTCCCGGGCCACTTCAGCCATGACCCGGCTCAAACCCAGCAGTTCGTTGAAAGTGGTAGTGCCACGGGCCAGATCGATGCCATCGGCACCGATAAACAGCTGGTCGAAGTCATATGAGCGTAGAACCTGCTCGGCCACCTGGCCCTGGAAGGACTCGGAATGCGGGTCCCAGGTGCCACCGGTCATCAACAGCACCGGTTCGTGCTCCAGCTCGCTCAGGGCGTTGGCCACATTCAACGAGTTGGTCATGACCACCAGGCCAGGCTGCAGGCCCAGCTCGGGGATCATCGCGGCGGTGGTGCTGCCACTGTCGATGATGATCCGGGCATGCTCACGGATACGCTGCACCGCAGCGCGGGCAATGGCCTGCTTGTAGAGGGATACGGGCTGGCCAATATCGCTGACCAGTTCCTGGGGCATGGTGATCGCTCCACCGTAACGGCGCAGCAGCAAGCCATTGCTCTCCAGAGCGGCCAGGTCCTTTCGAATCGTAACTTCAGAGGTTTCGAAACGCTTGGCCAACTCGTCAACGCTCACTTCGCCCTGTTCATTGAGCAAGGCGAGGATATTGTGGCGACGTTGAGGTGTGTTGCGTTTTGACATGATGGCTTTAAGTTTCGATTCGAAAGATAACGGAAGCAATAAAAACCCAAGATCGAAACTTCGTCAAGCGCGCAGGTGAAAAAAATCGCCGGCAAGCCGGCTCCTACAGATGGGTGTAAGAGCCAGCTTGCCGGCGAACAGGGTTCCGCGGTTGTGGATAACCTCAGTCCTTCTTGATCTTCTCCGGCCGTTTCCAGCCATCGATGTTCTTCTGCCGGGCGCGGCCGACCGCCAGTTGAGCCGGGGCCACATCCTGGGTGATGGTGGAACCGGCAGCCGTGGTGGCGCCGGAGGAGATATCCACAGGTGCTACCAACGAGTTGTTGGAGCCGATGAACACGTCTTCGCCCATGATCGTCTTGTGCTTGTTCACCCCATCGTAGTTGCAGGTGATGGTGCCGGCGCCAATGTTGGTGCGCGCACCGATCACCGCGTCGCCCAGGTAGGTCAGGTGGCCGGCCTTGGCACCCTGGCCCAGGTGGGCATTCTTCAGTTCGACGAAGTTACCCACATGAGCCCTGGCTTCCAGCACGGTACCGGGACGCAGCCGGGCGAACGGACCGGCATCGCTGCCCTCGCCCATCACCGCGCCATCGAGGTGGCTGTTGGCCTTGATCACCGCGCCCTTGCGCAGGGTGCTGTCCTTGATCACGCAGTTGGGGCCGATCACCACGTCGTCCTCGATCACTACCCGGCCTTCGAGAATCACGTTGATGTCGATCAGCACATCACGGCCAACAATGACTTCGCCACGCACATCAAAACGTGCCGGGTCGCGCAAGGTCACGCCCTGGGCCATCAACCGGCGGCCGGCCCGCAGCTGGTAGTGCCGCTCCAGCTCGGCCAGTTGCTTGCGGTCGTTGGCGCCCTGCACTTCCATGGCGTCGTGGGGCTGCTCGGTGGCGACGATCAGGCCGTCGCTGACCGCCATGGCGATCACGTCGGTGAGGTAGTACTCGCCCTGGGCGTTGTTGTTGGACAGCCGGCCGGTCCAGTCGCCCAGGCGCTTGCCGGGCACTGCGAGAATGCCGGTGTTGCCTTCGGTGATGGCGCGGGTGGCTTCGTCAGCATCCTTCTGCTCGACAATGGCGACGACTTTGCCGTCGGCATCACGAACGATGCGCCCGTAGCCGGTAGGGTCGTCCAGCTCGACGGTAAGCAGGCCCAGTTGCTCCGGCCCCACCTGCTTGAGCAGGCGCTGCAGGGTCTCGACTTCGATCAGCGGCACGTCGCCGTAGAGGATCAGCACCGTGTCAGCAGTGATAAAAGGCACGGCCTGGGCCACCGCATGGCCGGTGCCCAGTTGCTTGTCCTGCAGCACGAAATTCAGGTCGTCGGCGTCCAGCCGCTCGCGCACCGCATCGGCACCGTGGCCGATCACCACATGGATACGCTGTGGGTCGAGTTGCCGGGCGCTGTGGATAACATGCCCGAGCATGGAGTTGCCGGCGACCGGGTGAAGAACCTTGGGCAGCGCCGAACGCATGCGGGTGCCCTGGCCTGCGGCGAGGATAACGATTTCGAGAGACATGACTGGCTACCAATCCTGGAAGGTCAGACTGCGACCAAGAGGGGGGTGAATGGCGGGAAATAAAAAGGGTAGCCGAGGCTACCCTTTTTAATCAATCACACAGAAAGCCTGCGACTTAGCCGCCGAACTTCTTGCGGATCTGCTGGACGGTACGCAGCTGAGCTGCGGCCTCGGCCAGACGTGCAGCAGCAGAACCGTAGTCGAAATCTGCGCCTTTTTCATTCAGGGCCTTCTCAGCAGCCTTGACGGCTTCCTGAGCGGAGGCTTCGTCCAGGTCGGCAGCACGTTGCACGGTGTCGGCAAGAACCTTGACCATGTTCGGCTGAACCTCGAGGAAACCACCGGAGATGTAGAACACCTCGGCTTCCCCGCCCTGCTTGATCAAGCGGATCGGACCTGGCTTCAGGTTGGTGATCAGCGGTGCGTGACCCAGAGCGATACCAAGATCACCCAGTTCACCGTGCGCAACCACCATCTCCACCAGACCGGAGAAGATTTCCCCTTCCGCGCTGACGATATCGCAATGGACTGTCATAGCCATCTGCTTGCCTCAACCTAAATTAGCGCCCGTTGCCGGGCGCCGGGATTACAGTTTCTTGGCTTTCTCGATCGCTTCGTCGATGCCGCCGACCATGTAGAACGCTTGTTCTGGCAGGTGGTCGTAGTCACCGTTGAGGATGCCTTTGAAGCCAGCGATGGTGTCTTTCAGGGAAACGTATTTGCCTGGAGAACCAGTGAAGACTTCAGCCACGAAGAACGGCTGCGACAAGAAGCGCTGGATCTTACGAGCGCGGGATACCAACTGCTTGTCGGTTTCCGACAGCTCGTCCATACCCAGGATCGCAATGATGTCCTTCAGCTCTTTGTAACGCTGCAGTACGTACTGAACGCCGCGAGCGGTCTCGTAGTGTTCGTTGCCGATCACGTTCGGGTCCAGCTGACGGGAAGTCGAGTCCAGTGGGTCTACCGCTGGGTAGATACCCAGGGAAGCGATGTCACGGGACAGAACGACGGTGGCGTCCAAGTGGGCGAAGGTGGTCGCTGGCGACGGGTCGGTCAAGTCGTCCGCAGGTACGTATACCGCTTGGATCGAGGTGATCGAGCCTTGCTTGGTCGAAGTGATACGTTCTTGCAGAACGCCCATCTCTTCAGCCAGGGTCGGCTGGTAGCCTACTGCGGAAGGCATACGGCCCAGCAGTGCGGATACTTCGGTACCGGCCAGGGTGTAACGGTAGATGTTGTCGACGAACAGCAGAACGTCGTTACCTTCGTCACGGAACTTCTCGGCCATGGTCAGGCCGGTCAGGGCTACGCGCAGACGGTTTCCCGGCGGCTCGTTCATCTGGCCGTAGACCAGTGCCACTTTGTCCAGAACGTTGGAGTCCTTCATCTCGTGGTAGAAGTCGTTACCCTCACGAGTACGCTCACC
Organism: Pseudomonas sp. GW821-FHT07F01; assembly: GCF_059418825.1. Classification (NCBI taxonomy): domain Bacteria; kingdom Pseudomonadati; phylum Pseudomonadota; class Gammaproteobacteria; order Pseudomonadales; family Pseudomonadaceae; genus Pseudomonas; species Pseudomonas sp. GW821-FHT07F01. The sequence goes on along the minus strand of NZ_JBWKQO010000003.1, from coordinate 140,059 downwards.
CACACCGGCGAACACGGAATAACCGCTGTGCTCGATGGCGATGTTACGGATCAGTTCCATCATGTTTACGGTCTTGCCTACACCGGCACCACCGAACAGACCGACTTTACCGCCCTTGGCGAACGGGCAAACCAGGTCAATTACCTTGATCCCGGTTTCCAGCAGGTCGTTGCCGCCTGCCTGTTCTGCAAAGGAAGGTGCTGGACGGTGGATGCCCCAACGCTCTTCTTCACCGATAGGACCGGCTTCGTCGATTGGGTTGCCCAGTACGTCCATGATCCGGCCCAGGGTCGCTTTACCGACCGGTACGGAGATGGCTGCGCCAGTGTTGTTGACGTCCAGACCGCGCTTCAAGCCTTCGGTGGAGCCCATCGCAATGGTACGCACCACGCCGTCGCCCAGCTGCTGCTGAACTTCCAGAGTGGTTTCGGCGCCTTGAACCTTCAAGGCGTCGTAGATGCTCGGTACGCTGTCGCGTGGAAATTCCACGTCGATAACGGCGCCGATGATTTGAACGATACGTCCGCTACTCATAGCTGGATCCTCTGAATATTTGAACCGTTAAACCGCGGCAGCGCCGCCGACGATTTCCGAGATCTCTTGGGTGATCGCAGCCTGACGCGCCTTGTTGTAGATCAGCTGCAAATCGCTGATCAAATCACCGGCGTTGTCGGTAGCGTTCTTCATTGCGATCATCCGCGCCGCTTGTTCAGCTGCGTTGTTCTCGACCACCGCCTGGTAGACCTGCGACTCCACGTAACGGACCATCAAGCCGTCCAGCAGCTCCTTGGCATCCGGTTCGTAGAGGTAGTCCCAGTGGTGCTTGAGTTCTTGATCCGGGGTTGCCTCCAGTGGAATCAACTGCTCCACGGTCGGCTGCTGGGTCATGGTGTTGATGAACTTGTTGGATACCACGGACAGGCGGTCAATCCGGCCTTCCAGGTACGCATCCAGCATCACCTTGACGCTGCCGATCAGATCATTGATCGACGGCTCTTCACCCAGATGGCTGATAGCTGCAACGACGTTACCGCCGAAGTTGCGGAAGAAGGCCGCACCCTTGCTACCGACCACACACAGATCGATCTCGACGCCTTGTTCGCGGTTTACCGCCATGTCCTTGACCAGGGCCTTGAACAGGTTGGTGTTCAAGCCACCACACAGACCACGGTCACTGCTCACCACAACGTAACCGACGCGCTTGATAGCACGGTCGATCATGAACGGGTGACGATATTCCGGGTTGGCGTTGGCCAGATGACCAATAACCTGGCGGATGCGCTCCGCATAAGGACGGCTAGCAGCCATGCGCATTTGTGCCTTGCGCATTTTGCTGACCGCCACTTTTTCCATGGCGCTGGTAATTTTTTGCGTGCTTTTGATGCTCGCAATCTTACTGCGAATCTCTTTTGCGCCTGCCATGTAACACCTATCAGGTTAGCAAGCGGGAGCCTTGCGGCTCCCGCTGCGGCTTACCAGGTTTGGGTGGCTTTGAACTTCTCGATACCGGCTTTCAGGCCAGCGTCGATTTCGTCATTGAAGTCACCCTTCACGTTGATCTTCGCCATCAGGTCGGCGTGATCGCGGTTGAAGTAAGCAATCATGGCCTGTTCGAAGCTACCAACTTTGGCAATCTCGACGTCCGTCAGGAAGCCACGTTCAGCGGCATACAGGGACAAGGACATGTCGGCGATGGACATCGGCGCATATTGCTTCTGCTTCATCAGCTCGGTAACGCGCTGACCATGCTCAAGTTGCTTACGGGTCGCTTCGTCCAGGTCAGAAGCGAACTGGGCGAATGCCGCCAGTTCACGGTACTGAGCCAGAGCGGTACGGATACCACCGGACAGCTTCTTGATGATCTTGGTCTGAGCGGCACCACCCACACGGGATACCGAAACACCGGCGTTCACAGCAGGACGGATCCCGGAGTTGAACATGGCCGATTCCAGGAAGATCTGACCGTCGGTGATGGAGATCACGTTGGTCGGAACGAACGCGGAAACGTCGCCAGCCTGGGTTTCGATGATCGGCAGAGCGGTCAGGGAACCGGTCTTGCCAGTCACTGCGCCGTTGGTGAACTTCTCTACGTACTCTTCGGAAACGCGGGATGCGCGCTCCAGCAGACGGGAGTGGAGATAGAACACGTCACCTGGGTAGGCTTCACGGCCTGGTGGACGGCGCAGCAGCAGGGAAATCTGGCGGTAGGCCACTGCTTGCTTGGACAGATCGTCATAAACGATCAGCGCGTCTTCACCGCGGTCACGGAAGTATTCGCCCATGGTGCAACCGGAGTACGGAGCCAGGAACTGCAGTGCTGCAGATTCCGAAGCGCTCGCTGCAACGATGATGGTGTTAGCCAGTGCACCGTTTTCTTCGAGCTTGCGAACCACGTTGGCGATGGTCGATTGCTTCTGACCGATAGCCACGTAGACGCAGAAAATGCCGCTGTCTTTCTGGTTGATGATCGCGTCGATCGCCAGAGCGGTCTTACCGATCTGACGGTCACCGATGATCAGCTCACGCTGGCCACGGCCGACTGGGATCATGGCATCGACAGCCTTGTAGCCAGTCTGTACAGGCTGGTCTACCGACTTACGCCAGATCACGCCTGGAGCAACTTTCTCGACCGCGTCGGTCTCGGTGTTGTTCAGCGGACCTTTGCCGTCAACTGGGTTACCCAGTGCGTCGACTACGCGACCCAGCAGTTCCTTACCAACCGGAACCTCCAGGATGCGGCCAGTGCACTTGGCGCTCATGCCTTCAGCCAGACTGGTGTACGCGCCCAATACAACGGCACCTACGGAGTCTTGCTCCAGGTTGAGGGCCATACCGTAGACGCCGCCCGGAAACTCGATCATCTCGCCGTACATAACGTCGGCCAGACCGTGAATCCGCACGATGCCGTCAGATACGCTGACGACAGTGCCTTCGTTACGGGCTTGGGAGGTCACATCGAGCTTTTCGATGCGGCCCTTGATAATTTCACTTATTTCGGAAGGATTGAGTTGCTGCATTGCTCTGCTGCCCCTTCAAACTCAAGATTTCAATGCTTCGGCAAGGTTCGCGAGTTTGCCGCGAATCGAGCCATCGATAACCAGGTCGCCGGCGCGGATTACGACGCCACCAATAAGGCTGGCATCCTCCGCAGCGTGCAGTCGCACTTCCCGGCCGAGCCGTGCACTGAGAACCTTGGCGAGTTTGTCTTGCTGTTCTTGGTTCAATGCGAACGCACTGGTCACATCCACATCCACCGATTTCTCTTGCTCGGCCTTGTACAGGTCGAACAGAGCGGAGATCTCCGGCAACAGCAGGAGACGGTCGTTTTCGGCGGCAACGTGAATGAAATTCTGTGCCTGTGCATCAAACTTGTCGCCACACACTTCGATAAAAGTGCTGGCCTTTTCTGCGCTCGTCAGTCGCGGGGCCTTAAGCACGCGCTGCATGGTGTCATCTTGTGACACCGCTGCAGCCAGGCCGAGCATGGCTGACCAAGAGGCCAGCTGCTGGTGGGCCTGAGCGTGCTCGAAGGCCGCCTTAGCGTAAGGTCGGGCCAACGTGGTCAGTTCTGCCATGATCGCCCTCGCTTAAATTTCAGCAGCCAGTTTGTTAACCAGCTCTGCGTGCGCGTTTTGATCGATTGTGGCACCCAGGATCTTCTCTGCGCCGTTGACTGCCAGGCTGCCCAGTTGGGCGCGCAGCGCGTCTTTGACGCCGTTCAGTTCCTGTTCGATCTCGGCCTGAGCCTGAGCCTTCACACGTTCAGCTTCGACACGAGCCTGTTCACGGGCTTCGTCGACGATCTGAGAACCGCGCTTCTTGGCTTGCTCAATGATTTCAGCTGCCTGAGCTTTAGCTTCGCGCAGTTGCTGACCCGCTTTATCTTGGGCCAGTTCCAGGTCACGAGCTGCTCGGCTGGCAGCGTCCAGTCCATCCGCGATCTTCTTTTGACGTTCGTGCAGAGCTGCAATGACCGGAGGCCAAATGAACTTCATGCAGAACAATACAAAAATTAAGAACGCAACGGACTGGCCAATCAGGGTTGCATTAATGTTCACGCCAACACCTCGCTCGTTCGTTGTCCGTCACACCAATCAACTCGAAAAATCGAGTGATTAGCCAGCGAGTTGACCAACGAAGGGGTTTGCGAAGGTGAAGAACAGAGCGATACCAACACCGATCATGGTTACGGCGTCGAGCAGACCGGCAACGATGAACATTTTAACTTGCAGCATTGGAACCATTTCTGGCTGACGCGCTGCGCCTTCCAGGAACTTGCCGCCCAGCAGGCCGAAACCAATTGCGGTACCCAGTGCGCCCAGGCCGATCAACAGTGCAACAGCGATAGCGGTTAGACCAACTACAGTTTCCATCTTTCCTCCCGACTTTTACGTCGTATGGTTTAGGTTTTTTAGATTAAAGCGGTAAAACAAATCGTTTCATTGACCCGAGACGGGCCCCCTCTCGCCGCAACGAGAGGGACATCAGACTAGTCGAGACTGGTCTTAATGGTTCTCTTCGTGCGCCATCGACAGGTAGACGATGGTCAGCATCATGAAGATAAAGGCCTGCAGGGTGATGATCAGGATGTGGAACACAGCCCACGCCCATTGCAGAACCACACCCATGCCGCTGAGCCACAGCAGGCCGCTGCCGAACATCACAGCGATCAGGATGAACACCAGTTCGCCGGCATACATGTTGCCGAACAGACGCAGTGCCAACGAGATCGGCTTGGCAACCAGGGTCACGAATTCAAGCAGGAAGTTCACCGGAATCAGCAGCGCCTGAACCAGGATGTTCTTGCTGCCGAACGGGTGCAGGGTCAGTTCGCCGATGAAGCCGCCGATGCCCTTGACCTTGATGCTGTAGAAAATGATCAGCGCAAACACCGACAGGGCCATGCCCAGGGTGGCGTTCGGGTCAGTGGTGGATACGGCACGGAACGGAATGTGCTGGTCGCCGGAGATCAACATGGCCAGTTGTGGAATCCAGTCCACCGGTACCAGGTCGATGGCGTTCATCAGGAACACCCAGACGAAAATGGTCAGAGCCAACGGTGCGATCACCGGGCTGCGGCCGTGGAAACTGTCCTTCACGCTGCCATCGACGAAGCCAACCATGACTTCAACGAAGTTCTGCAAAGCGCCCGGCACGCCGGAAGTCGCCTTCTTGGCCGCCATGCGGAACAGAAGAATGAAGATCACACCCAGTGCGACAGACCAGCCGAGGGTATCGACGTGGAATGCCCAGAAGCCCATTTCCTTGGCTTCTGCTGCGGAGTGGGCAAAGCCCCAGCTCCCATTGGGTAGCTGACCGAAGGTCAGGTTCTGCAAGTGGTGCTGGATATAGCCCGAAGCGGTTGTTTCTGCTGACATGGTTGCCTCAAACGCCCTAAGGTCTCGAAAGTCTTGTTCTCATTAGCAGGGGAGCGAACCAGCTGACCAGTTGGGTCAGCACGAAGACGCCGAATACAGCCAGCGGCGCCAATGGCTTCACACCTGCAAACGTCAGTGCAAACAGCACCGCCGTCAAAATCAGTTTGCCCGCCTCACCGGCATAAAAAGACCGGACGATGGCTTGGGCCGCTCGGGCGCCGGAAAACCGAAATGCCCTGTGCGCGAAATACACATTGGGTAGCAAGGCTATCAGTCCTCCGCAAAGGCCTGAGTATCCGGCTACGACTCCACGCCATTGCCAGAGCGCCAGAGCGGCTATCAGTAAAATGATCAACTGAGCCAGTAAAACCGGAAAAACCGCCAAGCGATGAAACGGCAAGCGGTTTGGCGTGCGGGTTTCCATCGCTCTTGCTCCTCAAGGGTCGGCTGCCAGAATTCATTAACTTGGCATAATTTGTGCCGACAAAATGCGCGCAGAGTATAGGGGCGGTTCAGCCCCTATTCAACTGCCGGGTAGTGATTTCCGACTGCGCGCTACATAAGGAAATGTTTCAGCGGATGTGAGCGAGGACGCCTTGCAGCTCATCCAGGGAGTTGTAGCCGATCACCAGCTGACCTTTACCCTTCTTGCCGTGGCGGATCTGCACCGCAGAGCCCAGGCGCTCGGCCAGACGCTGCTCGAGACGGGCGATATCCGGGTCTGGCTTGACCGGTTCAGCAGGTTCCTGTTTGCCGCTCAGCCACTGGCGAACCAGGGCCTCGGTCTGGCGCACGGTGAGGCCTCGTGCGACAACGTGTCGCGCCCCTTCAACCTGTTGATTTTCCGGCAATCCGAGCAATGCACGGGCATGACCCATTTCCAGGTCGCCGTGGGACAGCATGGTCTTGATCACCTCAGGCAAGGCGATCAGGCGCAGCAGGTTGGCCACGCTGACGCGGGACTTGCCCACGGCTTCGGCGACCTGTTGCTGAGTCAGCTGGAATTCCTGCTGCAGGCGCTGCAGGGCCACCGCCTCCTCGATGGGATTGAGATCTTCACGCTGGATGTTCTCGATCAGAGCCATGGCGATAGCGGTTTCATCCGGCACATCGCGGACCATCGCCGGGATGGTTTCCTGGCCAGCCTGCTGGCTGGCGCGCCAGCGGCGCTCGCCGGCAATGATCTCGAAACGACCACCACCGATGGGCCGGACCACGATCGGCTGCATCACGCCCTGGCTCTTGATCGAATTCGCCAGTTCTTCCAGCGCTTGCGGGTCCATGTCCCGACGCGGCTGGTACTTGCCGCGCTGGATCAGGTCCAGGGGCAGGTGTTGCAGCTCACGCTGGTCGGCCTGCACCGCTTGTTCTTCCAGTGCGCTGACAGTCGGACCACTCAACAGTGCATCCAGTCCACGTCCGAGACCTCTTTTCTTGACGGCCATGGGGATTCCTTAAGTTGGCTGGGCGGCTGCGACGCGCGATTGTTTACGTTGCCGGCGAACCATCTCGCCCGCCAGGGCCAGGTAGGCCAGCGCGCCACGGGATTGTTTGTCGTACGCCAACGCCGGCATACCGTAGCTCGGCGCTTCGGCCAAACGGATGTTGCGCGGAATCACGGTGTCATACAGCTGATCGCCGAAGTGTTCCTTGAGCTGCGCGGAAACATCGTTCATCAGGCTCAGGCGCGGGTCGAACATGGTGCGCAGCAAGCCTTCGATCTTCAGCTCCGGGTTGAGCAGTTCGGCGATGCGCTTGATGTTATCCACAAGGTCGCTCAAACCTTCCAATGCGTAGTACTCGCACTGCATGGGGATAATGACCCCATCGGCGGCGACCAGGGCGTTGAGGGTGAGCATCGACAGCGACGGCGGGCAGTCGATCAGGATGTAGTCGTAGTTTTCACGGATTGGCGCCAGGGCGCTGCGCAGACGGCTTTCCTTCATCTGCATTTCCAGCAGCACCACCTCCGCGGCCGTCAGGTCGCGGTTGGCCGGCAGCAACTGGTAACCGCCGTGCTCGGAGAAATGCATGGCCTGGGCCAGGTCGCACTCACCGATCAGCAGGTCATAGACCGAGTTTTCCAAACCGTGTTTATCCACACCGCTACCCATGGTGGCGTTGCCCTGTGGATCAAGATCGATCAACAGCACCCGGCGCTTGGTCGCTACCAGGGATGCTGCGAGGTTGATGCAGGTGGTGGTCTTGCCCACGCCACCTTTCTGGTTCGCTATCGCGAATACCTTAGCCATTCTTGCTTGTGTTCCCAATCATGCCGTGCGGCGCAGTATCAGCAGATGGCGTTGGCCTTGGCAACCGGGTACGGCCAAGGCGTGTTCGCTATCGAGGTGGAAGTCCGCCGGCAATGCTAACAGCTCATCCGAGGGATGGACGCCCTTCATTGCCAGCCAGCGTGTATCGCGGTCGCCCAGGTGGCGGGTCCAGCTGGTGAAGTTCTCCATGCTGCTGAACGCCCGGGAAATGATCCCGTTGAAAGGCTGCTCAGGAGTAAAGGCTTCGACCCGACTGTGGATAACTTGCAGGTTTTCGAGCTTGAGTTCGAGTTTGACCTGGGTCAGGAAGCGGGTTTTCTTGCCGTTGCTGTCCAGACAGGTGACTTGCGACTCGGGAAACAGGATCGCCAGCGGGATGCCGGGCATGCCGCCACCGCTGCCGACGTCCAGCCAGCGGCCGTTTTCGATGAACGACATCACGCTCAGGCTATCGAGCAGATGGCGGGAGACCATTTCATCGGGATCGCGCACCGCAGTGAGGTTGTAGGCCTTGTTCCACTTGATCAACAGGGCCAGGTAACCCAGCAGCAATTGGTGCTGGGTCGGGCTCAGCTCGACGCCGAGCTGGCGAGCGCCTGTGGATAACTCATCCGCGTGTTGTGGGGTGACCATAGAACTCAAGCGCTTTGCTCCAACTGACGGCCCGCGCCGCGTTTTTTCAAGTGAATCATCAACAGGGAGATCGCTGCCGGGGTTACACCGGGAATCCGCGAGGCCTGGCCCAGGGTTTCCGGGCGGGTCGCGCCGAGCTTGCTCTGGATTTCCTTCGACAGGCCGGAAATACCGCTGTAATCGATATCCACAGGCAATTTGGTGTCTTCACTGGCGCGCAGGCGAGCAATTTCGTCCTGCTGGCGATCGATGTAGCCGGCGTACTTGGTCTTGATCTCGACCTGTTCGGCGACCTGCGGATCTTCAGCGCCCTGCCCGGTCACTTCGACCAGACCAGCGTAGTCGATTTCCGGACGGCTCAGCAGGTTCAGCAGGTTGTATTCGTGGGTCAGCGGCGTGCCGAATTTTTGTGCAATGGCATCACCCTGCTCGGTACCCGGACGAACCCAGGTGGACTTCAAACGTTGTTCTTCCTGGGCAATGCCTTCGCGTTTTTTGCAGAAAGCGGCCCAGCGCACGTCATCCACCAGCCCCAGTTCGCGACCTTTTTCGGTCAGACGCAGGTCGGCGTTGTCTTCACGCAGGATCAAGCGGTATTCCGCCCGGGACGTGAACATCCGGTACGGTTCCTGGGTGCCCAGGGTAATCAGGTCATCCACCAGTACCCCGATATAGGCCTCGTCGCGACGCGGGCACCAGCTGTCTTTGCCCTGGGCACGCAGTGCCGCGTTGGCCCCGGCCAGCAAACCTTGGGCACCGGCTTCTTCATAGCCGGTGGTGCCATTGATCTGGCCTGCGAAGAACAGGCCACCGATGACTTTGGTTTCCAGGCTGTACTTCAAGTCCCGCGGGTCGAAGTAGTCGTACTCGATGGCATAGCCCGGGCGCACGATATGGGCGTTTTCCATGCCGCGAATCGACTGCACGATCTGCAGTTGCACGTCGAATGGCAGGGAGGTGGATATCCCGTTCGGGTACAGCTCGTGGGTGGTCAGGCCTTCGGGCTCGATGAAGACCTGGTGGCTTTCCTTGTCGGCAAAGCGATGGATCTTGTCTTCGATCGACGGGCAGTAACGCGGGCCAATGCCTTCGATCACCCCGGAATACATCGGCGAACGGTCGAGGTTCGAAGCAATGATTTCGTGGGTGCGGGCGTTGGTGTGGGTAATCCAGCAACTGACTTGCGGTGGATGCTGCTCTTTCGACCCCAGGAACGACATCACGGGAATCGGGGTATCGCCGGGTTGCTCGGTCATTACCGAGAAATCCACAGAACGGCCATCAATACGCGGCGGTGTGCCGGTTTTCAGGCGGCCGACACGCAGAGGCAGTTCCCGAAGTCTTTGCGCCAGGGCGATCGAGGGCGGATCACCAGCACGACCGCCGGAGTAGTTCTGCATACCGATGTGGATAAGTCCGCCGAGGAAGGTACCGGTGGTCAACACCACGGATTCGGCGAAGAAACGCAGGCCCATCTGGGTCACAACACCACGGACCTGATCCTGTTCAACGATCAGGTCGTCAGCCGCCTGTTGAAATATCCACAGGTTGGGCTGGTTTTCCAGAATCTCGCGAACAGCTGCCTTATACAGAATGCGGTCGGCCTGGGCGCGGGTAGCGCGCACGGCTGGGCCTTTGCGGCTGTTCAACACGCGAAACTGGATGCCGCCCTTATCTGTAGCCATGGCCATCGCGCCGCCCAGGGCATCGATTTCCTTGACCAGGTGGCTCTTGCCAATGCCGCCGATCGCGGGATTGCAGCTCATGGCACCGAGGGTTTCCACGTTATGCGTCAGCAACAGGGTTTTTGCCCCCATGCGTGCTGATGCAAGTGCTGCCTCGGTACCGGCATGACCGCCGCCGATGACGATCACTTCAAAACGGGAAGGGAAATCCACCACGCACCTCGTGCCTGCTTCAAGTAGGAGTAATTAGGAGTAATTGTCGGGTTGGTTTTTGGACCAAGGCGGCAAGTATAGGGACTTCGACCTTTCTAAAGAACCCTTTGCACAAAATTTAACCAGCTGTGGATGACTGGCGGACAATAGAAATTAAAAGAGAGAGATTTATTAAAACCTTGTTTTTATGTTTATTCTTATACAGCCACCTATCTGTGGATAGATCGCTGTATCCCTTTATTTACAATGTGTACAGAGATTTTAAAGTCTGTGGTTAGGTGGCAATGAGGCCCTTGGATAACCGGTTTAAGCCTGTGGATTAATGGGGTGGTTATCCACAGGGGCGGTTTTCCTCAGTTTTGGAGCCCGGTTATCAACTGAGCTGAAGGGCAGTTATTCACAGGGCTTAATCCACAGAAAAACCTGCTTTCCACTGATAGACGCCCACAGCTACCCCCCCTTCGCCCAGGGCAAAGAACGAAAATGGAAGCTGGATAACGCGAAAAGACAGGCCGCGAGCGCGACCTGCCGGTGGATAAATGCCCGTTCAGGCCAGGTCGCGAGGCCACAAACGTGGAAACAGCTCATGTTCCAGAGCGGCGCCGGCGGCCAACTGTTCGACCAGGCCGGGGAATTCCGGTGAGGTTCGCCATGGTCTCGGGGCATGGCGCATGTCTTCTCCGAGAAAACGCAGGGAAAATGCCCGCCGTCGTCTATTTCCGCCTACACCGCCGGCCCCATGCAGGGTCAGCATGTGGAAAAACACTGCGTCGCCGGGCTGCAGTTCCCAGCCCAGAATGTTCCATGCTGAACGATCGGCCTCGATGTCCGGAAGATCAGCCAGGCTGCCCTCGGGGAACCACCTGGCCTGGTTGTCGAGAAAGGTTCGCGGCATCAGCCAGGGCCCCAGGTGCGAGCCGGCAATGAACTCCAGGGTCGATTCCCGGGCCACCGGGTCCACCGGCATCCACATGCTGCAGTTCTGACGGCCTTCGACGTTGTAGTACGGCTGGTCCTGGTGCCAGGGCGTGCGTTGCCGGGTATTGGGTTCCTTGACCAGCAGGTGGTCGTGATACAGGCGAGCCTGATCGCTGCCCATCAGTTGCGCAGCCACATGGCCAACCCGGCTCTGGAAGATGAACTGCCGATAGGCCGGGTTCTCTTGCCAGTTGCAGAAGTCCTCGAAGAACCAGCCAGGGTCGTCCGGACGGCTGGCGACCTTGGCCCGTTCGCTGGGAAACGCCAGGTTGTGCTCGATCCCCTGCTCCAGCAGGCCGACTTCATCGCAGCTGAACAGTTGGCGAATGCACACAGCGCCATCGCGCTGAAAGGCTTCAATGGTTGTAGGCGGCAACTCGAACGATCCCATGGGTTATCCCTTTTCCTGAGTTCCGATACCGGGCTCGGCGGCGGCCGAGCCGGTGGTATCCGGCTTGATCCATATCCAATAGGCCAGCGACAGCAGCGCCAACCAGCCCAGCCCCACATACAGAGCCAGGCGCGTATCGGCAAATGCGCCCAGCACACCGAAGATGAACAACATGAAAACCACGGCACAGGCCTGACCCGCAGTGCCCAGGGGCACCGGGAACTTCAGTTCGTGGATTTCCCTGGTACTCATGCCACGACGCATGGCCATTTGTGACAGCAGGATCATCAGCCAGACCCAGACCACGGAAAAGGTCACCAGTGAGGCAAAGATCAGGAACAGTTCCTGCGGGATCCAGTAGTTGAGCAGCACCCCCAGCAGCAACGCCACTGACATGACCAACACCGTCATCCAGGGCACGCCGAAGCGGGAGGTCCTGGCGAACACTGCCGGCGCCTGCCCGATCGCCGCCATGCCATACATCATTCGCCCGGCACTGAAGATATCGCTGTTGATGGCCGAGACCACGGCGGAAATCACTACGATATTCAGCACCGTGGCCGCCGAACTGATCCCCAGGCTGCTGAAGATCTGCACGAACGGGCTGCCATGGCTACCGATGCTCGACCAGGGCGCCAGGGTCAACAGAATCAGCAAGGTCAGTACGTAGAAGATCAGGATCCGCAGCGGTACCGAGTTGATGGCCTTGGGGATCATGCGCTGCGGGTCCTTGGCCTCGCCGGCGGTGATGCCGATGACTTCGATTCCACCAAAGGCGAACATGACGATGGTGAAGGAGGCGATCATGCCCTCCACGCCATTAGGGAAAAAGCCGCCATATTCCCAGAGATTGGCCAGCCCTCCCCGGCTTTGTTCCTCCCCAAGCTGGATGCCGAAGAACAGCAGGGTAAAGCCGCCGACGATCATGGCCACAATGGCGCCAACCTTGAGCAGCGACAGCCAGAACTCCAGCTCGCCGAACACCTTTACGCTGCACAGGTTCAAGGCGCCAATGCCCAGGACAATGCTCAGCACCCAGATCCAGCGGGGAGTATCGGGAAACCACAGGCCCATGTAGACGCCGAATGCGGTGACGTCAGCCAGGCACACCATGAGCATGGAAAAGGCGTAGCTCCAACCGGTGAGAAACCCCGCAAAACGTCCCAGATAACTGCTGGCGTAATGTCCGAAAGAGCCTGAAACAGGAGTCCTGACTGCCATCTCTCCCAGGGCGCGCATGGTCAGGTAGATGGCTGCGCCGCCAATCAGATAGGCCAGCAGGACCGAAGGCCCCGCCCGTTGAATGGCGGCCGCCGAACCGTAGAACAAGCCTGTGCCAATGGCAGAGCCCAGGGCGATGAAGCGGATGTGCCGGGTGCTCAGGCCACGCTGTAGAACAGTGCCCGCGTCAGCCATTTCAGCTCCTTGAATGCAGGTTCATGAAGACCAGCCGGCTTCCAACCGTCGGCCCAGGCGACGCATGCCGGGGAATTTCCCGAGATGTATAAACCTGTACAAGAAATGGATGCAAATAGGGAACCAAGTCAGCGTTTATGCGAACTTCTGCCATATGACGGCTATTGGCTGATTAACCGGGGGATAAAGCGCTGATTTTCAGGCAGGCGCTGTTACTCAATGTCGCAGCGGGCTTTGATGGGGGATAAAGGTAACGCCCGCAGACGGTATCCCAGAGGGAGTTGTCCACAGGCGCTTGCTCGGAGGGATGATTACTTGCCGATGCAGAAGCTGGAGAAGATCCGCCCCAGCAGGTCATCGGAACTGAAGGCCCCGGTGATTTCCCCCAGCGATTGCTGGGCCTGGCGCAAGTCCTCGGCCAGCAGTTCGCCGGCACCTGCCAGGGTCAACTGTGCCCGGCCATGTTCCAGGGCGGCACTGGCGTAGCGCAATGCCTCCAAGTGCCGGCGGCGCGCACTGAAGCTGCTTTCGGATGTCTGTTCATAGCCCATGCAGGCTTTCAGGTGGTCCCGCAGCAGTTCCAGCCCGCTGCCCGCGGCCATGGCACTGAGGCTGATGGTGACATGGCCATCGTCACAGGTTTCCAGGGCAATGGGTTCACCGGTCAGATCGGCCTTGTTGCGAATCAGCGTGACCTTGGCCGGGTCTGGTCGCTGTTCGAGAAACTCCGGCCACAAGGCGAAGGGGTCCGCTGCTTCCGCCGCGGTGGCGTCCACCACCAGCAACACCCGGTCGGCCTCGCTGATGGCCTTGAGGGCCCGTTCGACACCGATCTTTTCCACCTGGTCCTCGGTGTCCCGCAGCCCTGCGGTGTCCACCACGTGCAACGGCATGCCGTCGATGTGGATATGTTCGCGCAGGATGTCCCGAGTGGTGCCGGCGATATCGGTGACAATGGCAGCCTCGCGCCCGGCCAGGGCGTTGAGCAGGCTGGATTTGCCGGCATTTGGGCGCCCGGCGATCACCACGGTCATGCCATCGCGCAGCAAGGCGCCCTGCCCGGCTTCCCGCAGTACTGTGGATAACTCGTCACGCACTGCATCGAGCATGCTCAACACATGGCCATCGGCAAGGAAGTCGATTTCTTCCTCGGGAAAATCGATCGCCGCTTCGACATAGATCCGCAGGGCGATCAGTTGCTCGGTCAAGTTATGCACACGTTGGGAGAACGCCCCTTGCAGCGAACGCAGGGCATTGCGCGCAGCCTGTGCCGAACTGGCCTCGATCAGGTCGGCAATGGCTTCGGCCTGGGCCAGGTCCAGTTTGTCGTTGAGGAACGCACGCTCGCTGAATTCCCCCGGCCGAGCCAGGCGGCAGCCCAGTTCCAGGCAGCGCTGCAGCAGCATGTCGAGAACGATCGGGCCGCCGTGGCCCTGCAGTTCCAGCACGTCTTCGCCGGTGAAGGAGTTCGGCCCGGGGAAATACAGGGCAATCCCCTCATCCAGGACTTCTTCTTGCTCACTGAGAAACGGCCCGTAATGGGCAAACCGCGGCTTCAGCTCACGACCGCTGATGGCTTTGGCTGCCGCGCCCGCCAGGGGCCCGGAAATCCGTACGATACCCACGCCGCCGCGGCCCTGGGCGGTAGCAATGGCAGCGATGGTTTCACGAGGGACATTCATAACCCGACATCCAGACAAAAGTGACAGATAGCAAAACGCCCCACTAGGGGGCGTCTCGTGTGGTTATCCACAGCGTAGGTCAGGCAGCTGCTTTCTTGGTAGCCGCTTCGATCTTACGAGTGATGTACCACTGTTGAGCGATCGACAGGCAGTTGTTCACTACCCAGTACAGCACCAGACCCGCCGGGAACCACAGGAAGAAGAAGGTGAAGATGATCGGCATCATTTTCATCACCTTGGCCTGCATCGGATCCGGAGGCGTCGGGTTCAGCTGCTGCTGGATGAACATGGTGGCGCCCATGATGATCGGCAGGATGAAGAACGGATCCTTGATCGACAGGTCGGTAATCCACAGCATGAACGGTGCCTGGCGCATTTCCACGCTTTCCAGGAGTACCCAGTACAGGGACAGGAAGACCGGCATCTGCACCAGGATCGGCAAGCAGCCGCCCAGCGGATTGATCTTCTCTTTCTTGTACAGCTCCATCATCGCCTGGGACATTTTCTGACGATCGTCGCCGAATTTTTCCTTCAGCGCGGCCAGTTTCGGAGCCACTGCACGCATGCGTGCCATGGACTTGTAGCTGGCAGCCGACAGTGGGAAGAAGATCCCCTTGATCAGCATGGTCAGGAAGATGATCGACCAGCCCCAGTTACCCACCAGGCTGTGGATATGTTGCAGCAGCCAGAAGATCGGCTGGGCAATGAACCACAGGAAACCGTAGTCCACGGTCAGTTCCAGACCTGGGGACAACTCTTTCAGCACGGCCTGGCTTTTCGGGCCGGCGTACAGAATGGCGCTGGTTTCAGCCTTGGCACCCGGAGCAACGGTCATCGAAGGGCCGGTGTAGCCGATGATGTAGTTGCCTTTGCTGTCTTTACGCGCCAGAACCTGGTTGTTCTCGCCTTTTGGCGGAATCCAGGCGGTCACGAAGTAGTGCTGCAGCCAGGCAACCCAACCACCCTGAACATTTTCAGTGATGGGTGCCTTGGATTTGTCCTCGTTCACCTTGTCCATGTCTTTCATGGACACTTTTTTGTACGGCTCGGAACTTGTCCACAGGGCGGCGCCCAGGTAAGTCGCGGTGCCGGTGGCGGTGCTGGAGGATGGATCGGAACTGGCGTCGCGCTTGAGCTGGGCGAACATCGCACCGGTCCAGGGCTGTGCGCTTTCGTTGTCGATCAGGTAGGAAACGGTGATGTCATACAAGCCACGCTTCAGGGTGAAGCGCTTGATGTAGTTGACGCCGTCCTTGCTGAACTTCAGGTCGACCACCAATTGGTCCTGACCGTCAGCCAGTTGATAACTTTTCTTCTCGGCCGAGTAGATCGGGCGACCGGCCGGGCTTGCGTCCGGGCCGTTGCTGCCAATCAGGCCACTTTGTGCCAGATAAGTCCGCTCGTTGCCGTTATCGAACAGCTGGAACGGGATTTCCGGGTGGTCCTGACGACGTGGATACAGTGGCAAACGCAGTTGCGCGATATCCCCACCTTGTGGATCGACAGCCAGGTCGAGCACATCCGTTTTGATCTGAATGAGATCTTTGCTTGCCGCTACAGGCGCTTCAGCGGGTGCGGTGGTGTCGCTTGCCGCGCGCGGAATGTCGTCGTTGGCAGCGGAAGTGCCTGTTGGCGCATCCGGCAAGCCCGGGGCGGTCGTGCTGGAAGCAACATTCTGAGTCGGCAGGGCAGCTTGGCCATAATCCTGGTTCCATTTAAGAACCATGACATAGGACACGATTGCCAGGGCGACGATCAGGATCGTGCGTTTGATATCCATGATTACTCGGCCATCGAAGAAGAACGGGAGGTAGGGATAGGTGGAACCGGGTCATAACCACCGGGATTCCACGGATGACAGCGACCTAAACGACGAAAGGTCAGCCAGCCACCGCGCAGAAGGCCATGATTTTCGATGGCTTCCAACGCGTAGCAGGAACAACTGGGGTAGAAACGACAGTGATTGGCCATCAGAGGACTAATGGCATAGCGGTAAAACTGGATCGGAACGAGTGCCAGTTTACGCATCGGGACTGTCTACCCCTACAGTTTCGGAGTTGGCTGCTGGTACCGGCTTGTTGCGTGCCAGGCGTTTCCAGAGTTTGCCGAAATGCTGAATCAATTCGGGGTTTTCTACATCGCCCAAACCTTTGCGCGCGACGATAACGATATCCCAACCGACCAGTGAGTCCTGGTGGAGACGAAACGATTCGCGCATCAGACGCTTGAGGCGATTGCGCTCAACGGAGAGTTTTACGCTCTTTTTCCCGATCACGAGCCCCAGACGGGGATGATCAAGATCGTTGTTGCGCGCAAGGAGCAGGAGATTTTTCCCCGGAACCTTGCCGGTAGGGGAGTCAAAGACCGCCTTGAAGTGCCGGGGAGTAAGCAGACGCTTTTCCCGACTGAAGTCCTGACTCACCTCCAGTGCCGGATTATCAAACTGCCAGACGCGCACGACCTTTGGCGCGACGACGCGACAGGACGGCACGACCGTTCTTGGTAGCCATGCGAGCACGGAAACCGTGGGTACGAGCGCGTTTGATAGTGCTTGGTTGGAAAGTACGTTTCATGTCGTGTTACCTGGTTCGTCCACAACGGGCCGGAATGGCCCCCGTTTTAAGAGATCGGCGATTCTAGAGAAAGCAAGCCTCTAGGTCAATTTCCAACCAGCTTTTCCTTTATCTATGTATGTCCGGGTACGGGGTTGTGAGCCAGGGTCGGCTAGATATAAAAATAAAGAAGGAAAGTATTTAAAGCTTTTCTGTAAAGCTTATAAAGACTAGGGACGTCCTCATCTGTGGATAACTGACTCAAGCCCTTCTAGTCCGTACTGTACAGAGAATGACAACACGGTTGAGAAACGGTGTCCTGCCTGTGCTGCGCCATCGGAAAACCTGTGTGTGGAACGGTTGGTTATCCACAGGCGAGTTACCCACAGAGTTTCGCCCCGAGTTGTGCAATGGCCTCAAGTGGGGTTATCCACAGAGCTTATGCACATACCGCTGGTCGTGTTTATTCGGGGTAAGGCGTTGATTCTTAGTGTCCTGAGGACACGCTACATGTGGATAAGTGGGCGGCTGATCGCTACAATGGCCGCTTGTTTTTGCCTCACCGGCTTTCAACTTAGGGGATATCCGTGTCAGTGGAACTTTGGCAGCAGTGCGTGGAGCTTCTGCGTGATGAGCTGCCTGCCCAGCAATTCAACACTTGGATCCGTCCGCTACAGGTCGAAGCCGAAGGCGACGAGTTGCGTGTATACGCACCGAATCGTTTTGTTCTCGATTGGGTCAATGAAAAGTACCTGGGGCGCGTGCTCGAGCTGCTGGATGAACACGGCAACGGCATGGCACCGGTTCTTTCCTTATTAATAGGCAGCAAACGCAGTTCGGCGCCTCGCGCCGCACCTAACGCGCCACTGGCCGCTGCCGCTTCGCAAGCCCTGCAAGCAGCTGCAGCCAATGCTGCCCCGGCTGCTGCTCCCGCGCCCGCTCCGGCACCCACTTCTGCCCCGGCCAAGAAAGCCGCCGCACAGAAGGCTGCCGAAGTCAGCGAAGAACCCTCTCGTGACAGCTTCGACCCGATGGCGGGCGCCAGCTCGCAGCAGGCACCGGTACGCGCCGAACAGCGTACCGTCCAGGTAGAAGGCGCGCTCAAGCACACCAGCTACCTGAACCGCACTTTCACCTTTGAGAATTTCGTCGAGGGTAAATCCAACCAGCTGGCCCGCGCAGCGGCCTGGCAGGTGGCGGACAACCCCAAGCATGGCTACAACCCGCTGTTCCTTTATGGCGGCGTCGGCCTGGGTAAGACCCACTTGATGCACGCTGTGGGTAACCACCTATTAAAGAAGAACCCGAATGCCAAGGTCGTGTACCTGCATTCCGAGCGCTTCGTGGCGGACATGGTCAAGGCGTTGCAGCTCAACGCCATCAACGAATTCAAGCGTTTCTACCGTTCGGTCGATGCGCTGCTGATCGATGACATTCAATTCTTCGCCCGCAAGGAGCGTTCCCAGGAAGAGTTCTTCCACACCTTCAACGCCCTCCTCGAAGGCGGCCAGCAGGTGATTCTCACCAGTGACCGCTACCCGAAGGAGATCGAAGGCCTGGAAGAGCGCCTCAAGTCGCGCTTCGGCTGGGGCCTGACGGTGGCCGTCGAACCGCCTGAGCTGGAAACCCGGGTGGCGATCCTGATGAAGAAGGCCGACCAGGCCAAGGTCGAGCTGCCTCATGATGCAGCGTTCTTCATTGCCCAGCGCATTCGCTCCAACGTCCGTGAACTGGAAGGTGCCCTGAAACGGGTCATCGCCCACTCGCACTTCATGGGCCGCGATATCACCATCGAGCTGATTCGCGAATCCTTGAAGGATCTGCTGGCGCTGCAGGACAAGCTGGTGTCTGTGGATAACATCCAGCGCACCGTCGCCGAGTACTACAAGATCAAGATTTCCGATCTGCTGTCCAAGCGGCGTTCCCGTTCGGTGGCCCGCCCGCGTCAGGTGGCCATGGCCCTGTCCAAGGAACTGACCAACCACAGCCTGCCGGAAATCGGCGATGTGTTCGGCGGTCGCGACCACACCACGGTTCTGCACGCCTGCCGCAAGATCAATGAACTTAAGGAATCCGACGCGGACATCCGCGAGGACTACAAGAACCTGCTGCGTACTCTGACCACTTGATGACTCCAACGCAGCTTATTAAGGCAAGGGACTAGACCATGCATTTCACCATTCAACGCGAAGCCCTGTTGAAACCCCTGCAACTGGTCGCCGGCGTCGTCGAACGCCGCCAGACCTTGCCGGTGCTTTCCAACGTGCTGCTGGTTGTCGAAGGCCAGCAACTGTCGCTGACCGGTACCGACCTGGAAGTCGAGCTGGTCGGTCGTGTGCAACTTGAAGAGCCAGCCGAGCCGGGGGAAATCACCGTTCCCGCGCGCAAGCTGATGGACATCTGCAAGAGCCTGCCCAACGATGCCCTGATCGACATCAAGGTCGACGAGCAGAAGCTGGTGGTGAAGGCCGGGCGTAGCCGCTTCACCCTCTCGACCCTGCCGGCCAACGACTTCCCGACTGTGGAAGAAGGCCCGGGCTCGTTGACCTGCCAGCTGGAGCAGAGCCGACTGCGTCGCCTGATCGAACGCACCAGCTTCGCCATGGCCCAGCAGGATGTGCGCTACTACCTCAATGGCATGCTGCTGGAAGTGTCCGCCGGGATCATCCGCGCCGTGGCCACCGACGGTCACCGTCTGGCCATGTGCTCGATGCAGGCGGACATCGGCCAGCCGGATCGCCACCAGGTGATCGTGCCGCGCAAAGGCATCCTGGAACTGGCGCGCCTGCTCACCGAGCCCGATGGCAACGTCAGCATTGTCTTGGGCCAGCACCACATTCGTGCCACCACCGGCGAATTCACCTTCACCTCCAAGCTGGTGGACGGCAAGTTCCCGGACTACGAGCGCGTGCTGCCCAAAGGCGGTGACAAGCTGGTACTGGGTGATCGCCAGGCGCTGCGCGAAGCCTTCAGCCGTACCGCGATCCTGTCCAACGAGAAGTACCGCGGCATCCGTCTGCAACTGGCCAATGGTCAGCTGAAGATCCAGGCCAACAACCCGGAGCAGGAAGAAGCGGAAGAAGAAGTGGGCGTGGAATACAACGGCGGTTCCCTGGAAATCGGCTTCAACGTCAGCTACCTGCTGGACGTTCTGGGCGTGATGACCACCGAACAGGTTCGCCTGATCCTGTCCGATTCCAACAGCAGTGCGCTGGTGCAGGAATCCGACAACGACGACTCGGCTTACGTTGTCATGCCGATGCGCCTGTAATCATGCTCAGCAGAAGCTAGATGTCCCTCAGTCGCGTCTCGGTCACCGCGGTGCGCAATCTGCACCCGGTGACCTTCTCCCCCTCCCCCCGCATCAACCTTCTCTACGGCGCCAACGGCAGTGGCAAGACCAGTGTGCTGGAAGCCATCCACCTGCTGGGGCTTGCCCGCTCGTTCCGCAGTGCCCGCCTGTTGCCGGTGATCCAGTACGAGCAGCTGGCCTGCACGGTGTTCGGCCAGGTGGAGTTGGCCCAGGGCGGCCATAGCAGCCTGGGGATATCCCGTGATCGCCAGGGGGAATTCCAGATCCGCATCGACGGTCAGAATGCCCGCAGCGCGGCGCAGTTGGCCGAGATCCTGCCGCTGCAGTTGATCAACCCGGACAGCTTCCGCCTGCTGGAGGGCGCACCGAAGATCCGTCGGCAGTTCCTGGATTGGGGAGTGTTCCATGTGGAACCACGCTTCATGTCCACCTGGCAGCGCTTGCAGAAGGCCCTGCGGCAGCGGAACTCATGGCTGCGGCATGGTACACTTGACGCCGCTTCGCAAGCGGCCTGGGACCGGGAACTGTGTCAGGCCAGCGCTGAAATCGATGAATACCGCCGCGCTTATATCAAAGCCTTGAAACCAGTCTTTGAGCGGACCTTGGGCGAACTGTTGCAGCTCGAGGGCCTGACGCTTAGCTATTACCGTGGTTGGGACAAGGACCGGGAGCTCAGTGAAGTGCTCGCGACCGCCCTCCACCGTGACCAGCAAATGGGTCATACCCAGGCCGGCCCACAACGTGCTGATTTGCGTCTGCGCTTAGGCGGACACAACGCCGCGGACATCTTGTCCCGTGGCCAGCAGAAGTTGGTGGTCTGTGCCTTGCGCATTGCCCAGGGGCACCTGGTGAGCCAGGCTCGCCGCGGTCAGTGTATTTATCTGGTGGATGACTTGCCGTCCGAGCTGGACGAGCAGCATCGCCGCGCACTTTGTCGCTTGTTGGAAGACTTACGCTGCCAGGTGTTTATCACCTGTGTAGACCACGAATTATTGAGGGAAGGCTGGCAGACGGAAACGCCAGTCGCTTTGTTCCACGTGGAACAAGGCCGTATCACCCAGACCCACGACCATCGGGAGTGAAGGCATGAGCGAAGAAAATACGTACGACTCGACCAGCATCAAGGTGCTGAAAGGTTTGGATGCCGTACGCAAACGTCCCGGTATGTACATTGGCGACACCGATGACGGCAGCGGTCTGCACCACATGGTGTTCGAGGTGGTCGATAACTCCATCGACGAAGCGCTGGCCGGCCATTGCGACGACATCAGCATCATCATCCACCCGGATGAATCCATCACCGTGCGCGACAACGGTCGCGGCATCCCGGTAGATGTGCATAAAGAAGAAGGCGTTTCGGCGGCAGAGGTCATCATGACCGTGCTCCACGCCGGCGGTAAGTTCGACGACAACTCCTACAAGGTCTCCGGCGGTCTGCACGGCGTAGGTGTATCGGTAGTGAACGCCCTGTCCGAGGAGCTGATCCTCACCGTGCGCCGTAGCGGCAAGATCTGGGAACAGACCTATGTCCACGGTGTTCCGCAAGAGCGGATGAAAATCGTTGGTGACAGCGAAACCACCGGTACCCAGATCCACTTCAAGCCTTCGGCTGAAACCTTCAAGAACATCCACTTCAGCTGGGACGTCCTGGCCAAGCGGATCCGTGAACTGTCCTTCCTCAACTCCGGTGTCGGCATCGTCCTCAAGGACGAGCGCAGCGGCAAGGAAGAGCTGTTCAAGTACGAAGGCGGCCTGCGGGCATTCGTTGAATACCTGAACACCAACAAGACTGCGGTCAACCAGGTGTTCCACTTCAACATCCAGCGTGAAGACGGCATCGGCGTGGAAATCGCCTTGCAGTGGAACGACAGCTTCAACGAGAACCTGTTGTGCTTCACCAACAACATTCCTCAGCGCGACGGCGGTACCCACCTGGTGGGCTTCCGTTCGGCCCTGACCCGTAACCTGAACAACTACATCGAGCAGGAAGGCCTGGCCAAGAAACACAAGGTCGCCACCACTGGTGACGACGCTCGTGAAGGCCTGACCGCGATCATCTCGGTGAAGGTGCCGGATCCGAAGTTCAGCTCCCAGACCAAGGACAAGCTGGTTTCTTCCGAAGTGAAGACCGCGGTCGAACAGGAAATGGGCAAGTACTTCTCCGACTTCCTGCTGGAAAACCCCAACGAAGCCAAGTTGGTGGTGGGCAAGATGATCGACGCTGCCCGCGCTCGTGAAGCGGCGCGGAAAGCCCGTGAAATGACTCGACGCAAAGGCGCGCTGGATATCGCCGGCCTGCCGGGCAAACTGGCGGACTGCCAGGAAAAGGACCCGGCGCTGTCCGAACTCTACCTGGTGGAAGGTGACTCTGCTGGCGGTTCCGCCAAGCAGGGCCGCAACCGCAAGACCCAGGCGATCCTGCCGCTCAAGGGCAAGATCCTCAACGTCGAGAAGGCACGCTTCGACAAGATGATCTCCTCGCAAGAGGTGGGCACCCTGATCACCGCGCTGGGCTGCGGCATCGGCCGTGAAGAGTACAACATCGACAAGCTGCGTTATCACAACATCATCATCATGACCGATGCTGACGTCGACGGTTCGCACATCCGTACCCTGCTGCTGACCTTCTTCTTCCGTCAGTTGCCGGAGCTGATCGAGCGCGGCTACATCTACATCGCCCAGCCGCCGCTGTACAAGGTCAAGAAAGGCAAGCAAGAGCAATACATCAAAGACGACGACGCCATGGAAGACTACATGACCCAGTCGGCTCTGGAAGATGCCAGCCTGCACTTGAACGAAGAAGCCCCCGGGATCTCCGGCGAGGCGCTGGAGCGCCTGGTCAACGACTTCCGCATGGTGATGAAGACCCTCAAGCGCCTGTCGCGCCTGTACCCGCAGGAGCTGACCGAGCACTTCATCTACCTGCCGGCCGTGACCATGGAGCAACTGTCCGACCACGCCGCCATGCAGGATTGGCTGGCCAAGTACGACGCCCGCCTGCGCACTTCCGAGAAGTCCGGCCTGGTCTACAAGGCCAGCCTGCGCGAAGACCGTGAACGCAATGTGTGGCTGCCAGAGGTCGAGCTGATCTCCCACGGCCTGTCCAACTACGTCACCTTCAACCGCGACTTCTTCGGCAGCAACGACTACAAGACCGTCGTCTCCCTCGGCGCTCAACTGAGCACCCTGCTGGACGAAGGCGCGTATGTTCAGCGCGGCGAACGCAAGAAAGCCGTCACCGAGTTCAAGGAGGCCCTGGACTGGCTGATGGCGGAAAGCACCAAGCGCCACACCATCCAGCGATACAAAGGTCTGGGCGAGATGAACCCTGACCAGCTGTGGGAAACCACCATGGACCCAAGCATGCGCCGCATGCTCAAGGTGACCATTGAAGACGCCATCGGCGCCGACCAGATCTTCAACACCCTGATGGGTGATGCGGTCGAGCCTCGTCGCGACTTCATCGAAAGCAACGCCCTGGCGGTGTCCAACCTGGACTTCTGATCCGGGGGCACAGCTGGAAATAAAAAGGCCGACGCTTAGCGTTGGCCTTTTTATTGGATGGAGTAAATAAGGACGTTGACCTTCGCGGGTACAAACAGCCACCTATTCGATGAAGCACCCTACCCCATCGCCTGGCGTTTCAATGCCGTGGGCTGTGGCCTGAGTGCTGACCACAAACAGCAAGTCGTACTGTTTGATCAGGTAGCGTCAAAGGCGCTATGGGACTGGTTCATTCCAGTGCCCAGCCTTATCACAGCGCAGAGGTCATATTTTCCTTCGAGGAAAACTTCTTTTACGTGCAGTTTATGGGCCCATGGTGGCGCCTCGGTGAGATGGAATGGATACCTCGACAGCACAGTTTCACAAGATCATTTTCAAGCTCACCGTCGACGCCGACGGTTATCCACCGGTGGAGTATGAGTCGATGTGGGGCATTCAACGGGGGGCAGATGTCTACCAGTTGGATAACACGCCCTACTATCTCTATGGCGTGAGCAAGGGGGACTGGGTGCTGACTCGCGCTGAGGCCCATGAGCGGATCGCGACTGGCGTGGTGCGGCAATCCGGGCACTCGACGCTGCGGGTTTTTGCCGAGCGCGAGTCAGAGCGCTCGGAGATTGTGCAGCACCTGCGCAGCCTCGGCGCCCGGTGCACGGTTACCCGGGGCCTGTCGCTGTTCACTGTGGATATCGCGCCCGAGGTCAGTTTTTGCGCAATCGACCAATACCTGGCCTCCATCACCGACGACCAACATGTCGCCTATGAAGATGCCTGTTTACAGCACGAGGCCATTGAGCCTGCGCGCCTGAGCGAGTGCTCTTCACTGGCCTCACTTGAGTGCGTCACCTGGAGGGATCACTAGGTGCTGTGCTGGCACCTGAGCTGCGAGACGATCCGGCCATCGAACAGGCGCGTTCGAGATGTGTTTATCGATCAGTTGACCCCGCTACGCGGCTGGGCCGGTTCGGCTCATTTCACCCTTTGTAGAAACAGCAATCGCACGGAAATGGGTTATGGATGATGAAAACCAGGAAATATCGATTCGGGTTGTTGCGGGGCAGAACAGCCGTGGCCCGGTCTATGAGCCGCTGCATGTCCGGCGCATTGATGAGGACAGTTACGAGATTCTCTATTCACCAGGGCTGGCGCTGAACCTGGCCAAGGGCGACATCATCTCGATCAAGGATCCGCAGGCCCCCGCCGTGGTGCTCAAGCGTGGCGGCAACTTCTGTATCCATATCTATTCGGATCACATCCCTGAAGAACACATCATGGCCCTGGCGGCGGATGTGGCGAGCGAATTGGGTGGCATGCTCGACGGGCGCTACAAGGGCAATCTGACATTGTCGGTGCCGGCGCGAAACGGCATGGACAACATCGCCCTGTTCTTCAACCGCTTTCGCGAGACCACGGGCAGCGAGTGGTACTACGCCAACATCTATAAAAACCTCGATGACACCGATGACGAGACCCTGCTCGATTGGTGGCTGGCCCTATGAACGAAAGACAGCAGCTTATCTGTGAACGCTACGACCTTGCTCCCCAGGCCCCTGAGCCGATGATTGCGCTGGCCATAGGCTCCCTTGCGCAATCGCCCATCTATGGCACCCGGGTCGAGTTGCCGGAGAACGGCACGGTCAGTTGGTTTATCCACTGCGGCGAACATTCCACTGCGGTGGATTTCTACCAGCCTCTGTGTGCCGAGCATCTGCTCGAGCTGTTGCCGGAGGTGATCGATTACCTGTACCTGCCGAGCGGGACGCGTTTCATCATCGACCGCGCCGGCTATGAAGATGTCTGGCGGGACCCGGAATGATATCAAGCCGCTTTTGAAGGCAAGCAGTCAGCTGCCCTGTTCTTCAGGCGACGCGACACTTTCCAGGCGGTAGCCATAGCCGTAGATCGTCAACAGTTGCCAGCCGCGATCCGCGGTCAGCCCGAGTTTGTTGCGCAAGCGGTAGATGTGGGTATCCAGGGGCCGTGAGGAAACGATTTCCTCATGGGTCCAGAACCGTTCGTACAGGTATTCCCGGGACAGCGGCCGGCCCAGGTTGGCGAACAGGCAGCGGGCCAGGCGGTACTCGCGCTCGGTAAGGCTGATGGGAGCGCCGGCGCGGGTGACGGTCAGTTCCGCATCATCGAAGCTCAGGTCGTTGAAACTCTGCACTTCTTCGCTGTGGTTGCGCTGCAAGCCATGGCGGCGCAGTACCGCGTTGACCCGGGCCTTGAGTTCGTTGGGACGAAACGGCTTGCTCAGGTAGTCGTCGGCACCGGTGTTCAGGGCCTGGACGATATCGCTCTCGGCATCGCGGCTGGTGAGCATGATGGCCGCGGGCGGCGAATCCATGTGTTCCCGGGTCCAGCGCAACAGGGACAGGCCGCTGAGGTCCGGCACTTGCCAGTCGAGGATCAGCAGGTCGAAGGTTTCCCGGCGCAACTGGCGCAGCAGGTCTTCTCCGCGCTCGAAGCTGTGCAAGGTCCAGGGCTGTTCGCCGGGGCCGGGAATCTCTCGCAGTGTCTGTTCCACCCGCGCCAGTTCCGCAGGTTCGTCATCCAGTATCGCGACACGCATGCGAGGCAGTTCCTTATGGTTCCAAGAGCGTCCGGGGCCGTGGCTGCCGGGCTCGGACTGAGGGGAAGTTTAGGCACCTGACCTGAATCTGAACAATTGTGGCGAATTGCTCTTGAGCCCCGGGTCCCTCGGTACGCTGATATCAAATAGCCGGTAAGGCGCCCGGAGCACGGGCCGTCGGGCTATTGAGCAGCACGATACCGGCTCGTACAAACAAGGAAAAGAACCATGGGGAACCTGCTCAGGAAAGGCCAGGTCGCGCTTGTCAGAATATTCAGCGGCGATGATCCGGTGCGTCTTCTCAGTTTGATGCTGGCGGCTTATCTGGGAATCAGTGCCTGTACCGTGCCAGCGTCCACAGCGGGCTGCTGTCAGCCCTCCGGCATCGGGCAATACCCGGCGTCTGCCCTGCCCGCTGGCAGTGACTCCAACCTGACCCTGGACGCCGAGCCCGTGATCGGTCGGACAGCGCTACCCACGAACCTGCAGCCACCGGCCCCGCGCTGGGTGTTCTAGAGACCGCGGCAATGATTCTGAACAAATATTGCAAATCCGTCGCAGCTTTGCGGCCAGCGTTACATTGCTTCCCGCTGAGTGGCACACGGGGGCACCTGGAAGTGCTCCGACACAGGGAGTGTCAACCGCCAGGCTGGCGGGACAACGCGCGCTCGCGCGCGTCGTTGAAGGGGAATACAGGGAGTGCCTCCTCAGGACTTTGGGCCGGGCGACCTGTCGCTCCGGTTCCGACACAGGGACGTGTCACTTTCTTCTCGCCCTGTCCTGTTTCCGCCCTCGCCCGACCGGGTTCCTGTCTTTGGGCGACATCCCGCAGCGTTCGGCTTTCTGCCAACGATCTGCCTCAGGTATGGTGCGTAGGATTTCGCCGCGGTTTTCCCAAAGGCTCTAAGCACATCCATGAATGACCTCTGCCCTTTTCCGTCCACCGGCCGGCCTCAGGTCGCGCGTGTCGCCCTGCTGCTGGCCGGGCTGATTCTGCCGTTGTGTGCGGCACAGGCGGCTGCGCCACGGCTGCCCTATATCGATGACAACCAGCAGTGCCGTGGCCAGCCCCTGCCGGCGACGGTGGAACACCTGACCGGCGAAGCCTGGAAACTGGACGCCAAGGGACGCGAGGTGCTCCTGCAGGAAGGCATGAGCATCGATGAGAAGGAAGGGGTCAGGACCTCGCCGTCGGCCTTCGTCAGCCTGTCCCTGGGAGACGGTTCGCGGGTGGTGCTGCCTTCCAGTTCCCAGGTCACCCTGCAACTCAATAACCAGTACGCCATCCCTCAGGTTGTGCTGGAGCAGGGCCAGATCGAGTCCTACGTGATCAAGCGCACCAGTGATCACGACCGTTTCCAGATCGTTACGCCGGTGGGCGTGCTGGGGGTTCGCGGTACTCACTTCCGGGTACGCAATGACGATCAGCAATCCCTGGTGGAGGTGCTCAATGGCCAGGTGGCGGTGAATCGCGAAGAGGACGCGCCGCAGCCGGGACCGCGGCGTACGCGTCAGCGCCCTGTGGATAAACCGGCAGGCCCGGTGCCGGGTGAAGTCCAGGTCATGGCGCGCCAGGGGCTGCGGATCCAGAAACAGGGCGAGCTCAAGCCGGTGGAACTGCTGGCCGCGCCGAGGCTGCTGGGGCAGGCCGGACAGACCGGTGCCCTGCCCGTCTGGCAACTGATCCTGCAACCTTTGCCCGGGGCCAGCCGCTACCGGGCCCAGGTCGCCACCGACAAGGACTTCCTGAACATCAAGCAGGAGCAGTTCTCCAGCACCCCGCAGGTCAACTTCACCGGCTTGCAGGCATTTTTTTATCACGTGCGTCTTTCGGCGTTCGATGAGCACGGCCTGGAAGGCGAAACCGGGGTCTATGACATCTTTTATTACCCCAGGACCACCCGTGTTGAATAACGCTCCGGTGGGCCGTCCATGAGCGTGTGGCGCCGTCGGGCCGAAGGCCGTGAACCGACCCAGGCTCAGCGCCTGTTCCGCGGGCTGGTGCGGGAGTGGCTGTGGGTCAGCCTGATTCTTCTGCCGCTGACTGCGGTGTTGTCCCTGAGCCACGGCCTGGCCCTGAACAATCTGTTCTACGACAACCTGCGGCGCTTCACCCCGCTACCGGTGGACCCGCGCATCCTGCTGGTGACCATCGACGACTACAGCTTGCAGCAACTGGGACGTTGGCCCTGGCCGCGGGCCATTCATGGCCAACTGCTGGACCGGCTGAGCGCGGCCGAGGCCAAAGGGGTGCTGTTCGATGTGATCCTCAGTGAACCCGGCAGCACGGTGGAAAACGACACCCGCCTGGCTGCCGCCCTGTGCCGGGCCGGCAATGTGTTCCTGCCGGTGCTGCGCCAGGGCGTTGCCCGCTATGGCCAGGACATTGAGGAAATCCCGCCGGTGCCGCTGCTGCGCAATTGCGCCCGCGGCCTGGGCCATATCAATGCCGAAGCGGATGCCGATGGCACGGTGCGCAGCGTGTACCTGCGCGAAGGCCCGGTGCTGGCTCCCCGGGCGCAACTGACGTGGCTGCTGTACCAACTGACCGAAGCCGAGCCGGCATTCCCCCATATGCCCGGGCCCGGTAAACCTCGCGTGGCCCAGGGGTGGCTGCGGTCCAACCCGGTGCGCATTCCCTTTATCAGCGCCGACGCCGGCTTTCCCAGCGTGCCCTATGTCAGCGTGCTGCGGGGCGAAGTGCCGCCGGAGCTGCTGCGCGACCGGCTGATCCTGGTGGGCTCCACGGCCCCGGGGCTGGGGGACCGCTACGTGACCCCGCAATCCGGCAGCCAGGGCACCACCCCGGGGGTGGAGATCCAGGCCAACCTGCTCAACGGCCTGCTCCAGCATCGCAGCGTGGTTGCCCTGGGCCAGTGGTCGGGGATGCTGCTGTCCATGGCCCTGACCGCTGTGTTGCTGGGCCTGTTGCTGTGGCGGCCGCGCCACGCGCTGTGGATAACCCTGGGTTGCATGGGGCTGGGCCTGGCGGGCTCGGTATTGATGCTGCGGCTGGGCTACTGGTGGTCGCCGGTGGCCAGCCTGCTGGGCATGCTGCTGGCCTACCTGATCTGGAACTGGCGCCGGCTGAGCGTGATCCTGGCCTACTTCGGCTGGGAACTGGCGCGCCTGGACAGCGAGCCCAAGGTGTTGCCGGAACGCCGGCGCAGCCAGGCCCCGGCCGGGGATGTGCTGCAGGGGCAGATCGTCGCTCTGGAGCAGGCCCTGAGCCGCACCCGGGACACCCGGCGTTTTATCGCCGATGGCCTGGAGTACCTGCCGGTGGCGACCCTGATCAGCGACCCCGACGGCAAGATCCTGCTGGCCAACCGCAATGCACGGGAAGTGTTTGCCCATTCCCTGGTGGGTGAAGGGCTGATTGCCCAGTTGGCTGCCCTGGGTTACCCGGGCCTGACGGAACCGGCCTTGTACCCCCGGCTGGAACAACTGCCGGCGGTGGAGTTCCGTGATGTTCAGCAGCGCAGCCTGCGCATGGAACTGGCGCCGCTGCTGCCGGTGGACAGCGATACCGCCATTGGCTGGCTGCTGAGCCTCACCGACCTCAGCGTCGAGCGCGACGCCGAACAGCAACGCAGCGTGCTGTTGCGCTTTCTGTCCCATGATCTGCGCGCGCCCCATTCGGCGATCCTGGCCTTGCTGGATGTGCAGCGCCATCAGCCGGCGACGCCCCGGCAGGTGTATGGCCAGATCGAACAGCAGGTACGCCGGGCCCTGGCTCTGACCGAGGCCTTCGTGCAGTTGGCCAAGGCCGAGTCGGAGGCCTACCAGTTCGAACCGAGCATGTTCGCCATGCTGGTGCTGGACGCCTTCGATCAGGCCACGACCTTAGCCCAGTTGAAGGACATTCACCTGGAGCATGACCTGGACGACGAGGGCGAAGGCCTGGTGCTGGCGGACCAGTCGCTACTGACCCGGGCGCTGTTCAACCTGCTGGAAAACGCCATCAAGTACAGCCCGGTGGAGTCCAGGGTGAGTGTGCGGGTCAGTTGTACCCCAGGCTGGCTGCGCTGCGAGATCAGCGATGAAGGCCGGGGTATCGATGCCGCGGATCTGCCCCAGCTGTTCGGCCAGTACCAGCGCTTTGCTTCGGCCAAGGGCATTGATGGCCTGGGCCTGGGCTTGTCCATGGTCAAGGCGGTGGTGGACCGGCATCAGGGCCGTATCAGTTGCCAGAGCGTGGTGGGTCGGGGCTCTTGCTTCATCCTCGAACTGCCTTTGCTGGAGGAATGAAGGGCCGGGAATATCCCAGGTGAAAAAAACCGGCTCAAAGGCCGGTTTTTTTGTCTGCTGAAAAACTTATGCACGTTTTTCCACATTTTATGAGCTTGGGAAATATATATATAAATCAGTGATTTATAATTAGATTTCAAGCCTTGTAGGAAAGGTCGTACACAGGTTATCCACAGAAGCTCATACAGCAACCTTATCCGTAGAAGTGGCCAATGGTGGCAATGAGCCCATATCCCGTTGAGCCTGTTCATTCCAGGCCGCCACCCGGTCATTGAGCTCGGCGATGGCCCGCGGGCCGCTGCCTTCGGCATACATCGGCGCGCCGATGGTCACAGTGATGGTGCCGGGGCGCTTGGCCCAGCCGGTCTTCGGCCAGAACTTGCCCGCGTTGTGGGCCACCGGCAGCACCGGCAGGTCGGCATTCACCGCCAGGGCGCTGCCGCTGCGGGAAAACTTGCCGATCTGGCCGTAAGGCACGCGGGTGCCTTCAGGGAAGATCAGTACCCAGACATTGTCCTTGAGCAACTCGTCGCCCTTGCTCGCCACCTGCTTGAGGGCAGCCTTGGGGTTGTCCCGGTCAATGGCGATGGGCCTCAGCATGGCCATGGCCCAGCCGAAAAACGGCACATACAGCAGCTCGCGCTTGAGCACCTGGCTCAGGGGCTCGAAGTAGGCCGAGAGAAAGAAGGTTTCCCAGGTGCTCTGGTGATTGGAAACGATCACGCAAGGCCGCTCGGGGACGTTTTCCGCGCCCTTCACTTCCACGCGGATATTGAGGAATACCTTGGTCAGCCACAGCGCGCAGCGACACCAGTAGACGTTGATAAAGCGATAGCGCGCCTTGAATGGGAGGAACGGCGCGATAAAAAAGCTCAGGGAGCACCACAGCAAGGAACTGGTGCCCAGTAGCAGGTAAAAGAAAAAGGTTCTGATGGCCTGCAGGATCGACATAGCGGCATTTACCATTGCGGGCATTGCCCGCCTGTTAAAAAGCGCTCTCCCGAACAGTCCTTGGTCAGGATGCCAGAAGGGGCCTAATTGTGGATAAGTTCAGCGGCAACGGCCGCCAGGTCGTCAAAAATCAAGGTGCCTACCGGCAGGGTTTTCCCCAGAGTCTTTTCGCCTTTCCCGGTCTTTACCAATACTGGCTGAGAGTCGACGGCTTTTGCGGCTTCCAGGTCACCGAGACTGTCACCGACAAACCATAGACCTGTCAGCTCTGCCTGGTAATGCTCGGCAATGGTTCGCAGCATGCCCGGTTTCGGTTTGCGGCAGGCGCACCCTTCGTCGGGCCCGTGAGGGCAGTAGACGATCAGCCCGACTTCGCCGCCCTGCTCCGCCACCAGTTCGCGCAGGCGCGCGTGCATGGCATCGAGGGTGGCCAGGTCGTAGTAGCCGCGAGCGATGCCGGACTGGTTGGTGGCGATCGCCACCGTCCAGCCGGCCTTGCTCAACTGCGCAATGGCTTCGATCGCGCCGGGGAGCGGAATCCACTCCTGCACCGATTTGATGTAGGCATCGGAGTCGTGATTGATCACGCCGTCACGATCGAGTATCAGCAGTTTCACAGCAGTTCCCTACCTGATCAGCTCAGTACCGAAATGTCGGCCACGCCCAGGAACAGGCCCCGCAGCCGCGCCAGCAGCGCGTAGCGGTTGGCCCGTACATTGGCGTCCTCGGCATTGACCATCACCGCCTCGAAGAAGGCGTCCACCGGCTCGCGCAGGGCAGCCAGGCGGGCCAGGGTCTCGCTGTACTGGCGGGCAGCGGCCATGGGCTGTACAGCCTGGTCCGCTTGCTGGATCGCCGAGTACAGGGAGAACTCGTTGGCGTTGTCGAAGTACTTGGCTTCGATGGTGGTCGGCACATTGCCTTCGATCTTGCTCAGCAGGTTCGACACGCGCTTGTTCACCGCAGCCAGGGCGGCGGCTTCCGGCAGTTTGCGGAAGGCCTGCACGGCTTGCACGCGCTGGTCGAAGTCCAGGGCCGAACCCGGCTTCAGGGCACGCACCGAGAGGTAGGTGGCCACATCCACGCCTTCGTCTTCGTAACGGGCACGCAGGCGGTCGAAGATGAACTCCAGCACCTGGTCGGCCAGGCCGGCGGCCTTGACCTTGCTGCCGAAGGCGCTGACGGCGAAGGCCACGGCGTCGTTCAGGTCGAGGTCGAACTTCTTCTCGATCAGGATCCGCAGCACGCCCAGTGCCGCGCGACGCAGGGCGTAGGGGTCCTTGCTGCCGGTGGGCAGCATGCCGATGCCGAAGATCCCCACCAGGGTGTCCAGCTTGTCGGCGATGGCCACGGCGGCACCGGTCACGGTGCTGGGCAGCTCGGCGCCGGCGCCACGTGGCATGTACTGCTCGTTCAGGGCCAGGGCGACATCTTCCGGCTCGCCGTCATTGAGGGCGTAGTAGTAGCCGGCGATACCTTGCATCTCCGGGAACTCGCCGACCATCTCGGTGGCCAGGTCGCACTTGGACAGCAGGCCGGCGCGTGCGGCGCGCTGGGCGTCGCCGCTGATGCGCGGGGCAATGAAGGCGGCCAGCTTGGAGATCCGCTCGGCCTTGTCGTAGACGCTGCCGAGTTTTTCCTGGAAGACCACGTTCTGCAGGCGCAGGTTGAAGTCTTCGAGCTTCTGCTTCTTGTCCTGCTTGAAGAAGAACTCGGCGTCGGTCAGGCGTGGGCGCACGACTTTCTCGTTGCCCTCGATGATCTGGCGCGGGTCCTTGCTCTCGATGTTGGCCACGGTGATGAAGCGCGGCAGCAGCTTGCCGTCCACGTCCAGCAGGCAGAAGTACTTCTGGTTGTCCTGCATGGTGGTGATCAGGGCTTCCTGGGGCACTTCGAGGAAGCGCTCCTCGAACGAGCACACCAGTGGCACCGGCCATTCGACCAGGGCAGTCACTTCGTCCAGCAGGTCCGCCGGGACGATCGCCGTGCCTTCCTGCAGGGTCGCCAGTTCCGCGGTGCGCTTGCTGATCAGCTCGCGACGCTCGTTGGCGTCGGCCAGCACGTAGGCGGCACGCAGGTCGGCCAGGTAGTTGGCCGGCGCGGTGATGCGCACGCTTTGCGGGTGGTGGAAGCGGTGGCCGCGGGAGTCGCGACCGGCCTTCTGGGCGAGGATGGTGCAGTCGATGACCTCATCGCCCAGCAGCATCACCAGCCATTGAGTCGGGCGCACGAACTCTTCCTTGCGCGCGGCCCAGCGCATGCGCTTGGGAATCGGCAGGTCGTTCAGCGAATCTTCGACGATGGTCGGCAGCAGGCTGGCGGTCGGCTTGCCCTTGATGCTCTGGCTGTAGCGCAGTTTCGGGCCGCTCTGGTCGATCTCGCTGAGTTCGACGCCGCACTTCTTGGCAAAGCCCAGGGCCGCCTGGGTCGGGTTGCCTTCAGCATCGAAGGCTGCCTGGCGTGGCGGGCCGTCGAGGTTGATGCTGCGATCCGGCTGCTGGGTGGCCAGTTGGGTGATCAGCACCGCCAGGCGCCGTGGCGCGGCGTATACGTGCTTGGCCTGGAAGCTCAGGCCGGCGCTCTGCAGGCCTTTTTCGATGCCGGCCAGAAAGGCTTCGGCCAGGGTGTTCAGGGCTTTGGGTGGCAGTTCTTCAGTGCCCAGTTCAACCAGAAAATCTTGCGCACTCATTGTGCCGCCTCCAACTTAGCCAACACTTCATCACGCAGGTCCGGGGTTGCCATCGGGAAGCCCAGCTTGGCACGGGCCAGCAGGTAGGCTTGCGCAACGGAACGCGCCAGGGTGCGCACACGCAGGATGTACTGCTGGCGTGCGGTGACCGAGATGGCCCGGCGTGCATCCAGCAGGTTGAAGGTGTGAGAGGCCTTGAGGACCATTTCATAGCTCGGCAGCGGCAGTGGCTGATCCAGCTCGATCAGGCGCTTGGCTTCGCTTTCGTAGAAATCGAACAGTTCGAACAGCTTCTCGACGTTGGCGTGTTCGAAGTTGTAGGTCGACTGCTCCACTTCGTTCTGGTGGAACACATCGCCATAGGTGACCTTGCCGAACGGGCCGTCGGCCCACACCAGGTCGTATACCGAATCCACGCCCTGCAGGTACATGGCCAGGCGTTCCAGGCCATAGGTGATTTCACCGGTCACCGGGTAGCACTCGATGCCACCGGCTTGCTGGAAGTAGGTGAACTGAGTCACTTCCATGCCGTTGAGCCAGACTTCCCAGCCCAGGCCCCAGGCGCCCAGGGTCGGCGATTCCCAGTTGTCCTCGACGAAGCGGATGTCGTGCACCAGCGGGTCCAGGCCCACGTGCTTCAGGGAACCCAGGTACAGCTCCTGGAAGTTCTCCGGGTTGGGCTTCAAGACCACCTGGAACTGATAGTAGTGCTGCAGGCGGTTGGGGTTTTCGCCGTAGCGGCCGTCAGTCGGGCGACGACTGGGCTGCACATAAGCGGCGTTCCAGGTTTCCGGGCCGATGGCCCGCAGGAAGGTAGCGGTGTGGAAAGTGCCGGCGCCTACTTCCATATCGTAGGGCTGAAGTACCACACAACCTTGCTCGGCCCAGTACTGCTGGAGGGCGAGGATCAAGTCTTGGAAGGTACGCACGGCTGGCGTAGGCTGGCTCACGAAATTCACCTGTTACTTGGGCTGCGATTTAAGGAGCGGGAGTATACCCGATTCAGTCCTGCGCACGCCCCCTGGAGCCTTATGCCACGCTGCTTTTGGTGTTCCGAAGATCCGCTGTACATGGCTTATCACGATCAGGAGTGGGGCGTGCCGCTGCGCGATGGGCAGCGCTTGTTCGAGTTGTTATTGCTCGAAGGGTTCCAGGCCGGGCTGTCATGGATCACCGTGCTGAAGAAGCGCGAGCACTATCGCCAGGTGCTGTTCGGCTTCGATGTGCAGCGCGTGGCGCAGATGAGCGATGCCGAGATCGACGACCTGATGCAGGACCCGGGCATCATCCGCAACCGCCTCAAGCTCAACGCCGCGCGGCGCAATGCCCAGGCCTGGCTGGAGCTGGAAGACCCGGTGGCCTTTCTCTGGGCCTTCGTCGGTGGCGTGCCGAAGATCAACCATTTCAAGGACCGCAGCGAAGTGCCGGCGGTGACGCCGGAGGCCGAAGCCATGAGCCGCGGCCTGCGCAAGGCCGGCTTCACTTTCGTCGGCCCGACCATCTGTTATGCGCTGATGCAGGCCTCGGGGATGGTCATGGACCACACCCTGGACTGTGATCGGTACGCCATCCTGGCCGATGCGCGGTTAGAATAGCCGGCTGGCGACACGCTTCATGACCAAGATCAGGAGTCATTTGTGGATAAGTTCAAAGGCGCCCTGCTGGTGGGTGCTCTGCGGTTGTTTGCCCTGCTGCCCTGGCG
The DNA here is from genome assembly GCF_059418825.1 of Pseudomonas sp. GW821-FHT07F01. Taxonomy (NCBI): domain Bacteria; kingdom Pseudomonadati; phylum Pseudomonadota; class Gammaproteobacteria; order Pseudomonadales; family Pseudomonadaceae; genus Pseudomonas; species Pseudomonas sp. GW821-FHT07F01. The sequence goes on along the minus strand of NZ_JBWKQO010000003.1, from coordinate 103,876 downwards.
CGCGGTGCAGGCGGTCGGCGCAGCCATCGGCTGGATCATGTGGAAGACGCCCAATCGTTCCCGCGAGGTGGTGCGCATCAACCTGGCCAAGTGTTTTCCACAGATGGACCCGGCGGAACGCGAGCGCCTGGTGGGCCAGAGCCTGAAGGACATCGGCAAGTCCCTGACCGAAAGCGCTTGCGCCTGGATCTGGCCGGCCGAGCGTTCCATTGCCCTGGTGCGTGAAGTCGAGGGCCTGGAAGTACTCAAGGACGCCCTGGCCTCGGGCAAGGGCGTGGTTGGCATTACCAGCCACCTGGGCAACTGGGAAGTGCTCAACCACTTCTATTGCAGCCAGTGCAAACCGATCATTTTCTACCGTCCGCCCAAGCTCAAGGCGGTGGACGAACTGCTGCGCAAGCAGCGGGTGCAACTGGGCAACCGCGTGGCGGCTTCCACCAAGGAAGGCATCCTCAGCGTCATCAAGGAAGTGCGCAAAGGGGGGGCAGTGGGCATCCCCGCCGACCCGGAACCGGCCGAATCCGCCGGGATCTTCGTGCCCTTCTTCGCCACCCAGGCCCTGACCAGCAAGTTCGTGCCGAACATGCTGGCCGGCGGCAAGGCGGTCGGCGTGTTTCTCCATGCCCTGCGCCTGCCCGACGGCTCGGGCTACAAGGTGATCCTCGAAGCGGCGCCGGAAGACATGTACAGCACTGATACCGAAACCTCCTGCGCGGCCATGAGCAAGGTGGTCGAGCGTTATGTGGGGGCCTATCCGAGCCAGTACATGTGGAGCATGAAACGCTTCAAGAAGCGCCCGCCTGGCGAGGCGCGCTGGTACTGAGGGAGCTGGCACGATCTGTGGATAACCCCGCATCGGGAGTTATCCACAGCACACCGAACAAGGGCGCAGAAGATGTCCGATCATCGCAAGTCGTTCCGCATCAAGATTTCCCACGAAAGCATCGGCGAATGCCTGGGGCAGACCCGCAACCTGTCCGCCAGCGGCGTCTATGTACAGAGCCCGGCCCTGGCAAGACTGCCCAAGGGCGCGGTGGTCTACGGCCAGGTCCAGGGCCTGCCGGTGACGGCGCCGCGGGTGCGCATGGAAGTGGTGCAAGTGGACGCGGAAGGGATCGCCCTGCGCTACCTGTGAAATAGCCCTGTAGCCGTTGCCGAGCCCGCGAGGCTGCGAAAAGGACCGAAGGGCCTTGCTTGGCGCTCTCTTGTCGAGCCTGTGCGGGTCTTCAGAGCTAGCGAGCAGTGCATCGGAGTGCCGCCCAGCTCGTTCGCAGCCTGCAGCAGCGGCTACCGAGGAGGGGTGGGGTCAGCCTTGAGACTGGCGGTCGAGTTTTTTCAGGAACACCGTCATTTCCTTTTCCGCCTGCTTGTCGCCGTGGCCCCGGGCCGCTTCCAGGCCCTGTTCCCAGGCCTGGCGCGCTGCCGGCAGGTCGCCCTGCCCCTGGCAGGCCTTGCCCAGCAACTTCCACGCCGCGGAATACTTGGGGTCGAAGGCCACGCAACGTTGCAGGTGCTCGGCGGCCTTGGCGAAATCGCCCTGATCCAGGTAACCCTTGCCCAGGCCGAAGCGCAGCAGGGCGTTATCCACACCCTTGGCGAGCATTTTTTCCAGGGATTCAAGCATCGTTGTCACTCCTGTGGGCTCATGTAGCCGCCGCAGGTTGCGATCAGGCCCGCAGGGCCTTCGCAAGGGCAGCGCCTGCTGCGCAGTCGATCGCAGCCTTCGGCAGCGGCTACAGAGTTGTTGATCAGAAGAAGCTCAGGCCGACGTGGAACAGTTTCTCCACGTCGCGGATGTGTTTTTTATCCACAAGGAACAGGATCACGTGGTCGCCGGCTTCGATCACCGTGTCGTCGTGGGCGATCAGCACTTCTTCGTCGCGAATGATCGCGCCGATGGTGGTGCCCGGCGGCAGGCCGATGTTCTCGATGGCACGGCCGATCACCTTGCTCGACTTGGCGTCGCCGTGGGCGATGGCCTCGATGGCTTCCGCCGCGCCCCGGCGCAGGGAGTGCACGCTGACGATATCGCCGCGGCGCACGTGGGCCAGCAGCGTGCCGATGGTGGCCAGCTGCGGGCTGATGGCGATGTCGATGTCGCCACCCTGGATCAGGTCGACGTAGGCCGGGTTGTTGATGATGGTCATCACCTTCTTCGCTCCCAGGCGCTTGGCCAGCAGCGAGGACATGATGTTGGCTTCGTCGTCGTTGGTCAGGGCCAGGAAGATATCGGCGTCGGCGATGTTCTCTTCCAGCAGCAGGTCGCGGTCCGAGGCGCTGCCCTGCAGCACCACGGTGCTGTCCAGGGTGTCGGAGAGGTAGCGGCAGCGGGCCGGGTTCATCTCGATGATCTTCACCTGGTAGCGGCTTTCGATGGCCTCGGCCAGGCGCTCACCGATCTGCCCGCCACCGGCGATGACAATGCGCTTGTAGGATTCCTCCAGGCGGCGCATCTCGCTCATCACCGCACGGATGTGGGCCTTGGCGGCGATGAAGAACACTTCGTCGTCGGCCTCGATCACCGTATCGCCCTTGGGCATGATCGGCCGGTCGCGACGGAAGATCGCCGCCACCCGGGTGTCGACATTGGGCATGTGCTCGCGCAGCTGGCGCAGTTGCTGGCCCACCAGCGGGCCACCGTAGTAGGCCTTGACCGCCACCAGTTGCGCCTTGCCTTCGGCGAAGTCGATCACCTGCAGCGCACCGGGGTGCTCGATCAGGCGCTTGATGTAGTTGGTCACCACCTGCTCGGGGCTGATCAGCACGTCCACCGGGATCGCATCGTTGTCGAACAGCCCGGCGCGGGTCAGGTAGGCGGCTTCGCGCACCCGGGCGATCTTGGTCGGGGTGTGGAACAGGGTGTGGGCCACCTGGCAGGCGACCATGTTGGTCTCGTCGCTGTTGGTTACCGCCACCAGCATGTCGGCGTCGTCGGCGCCGGCCTGGCGCAGCACCGTCGGGAACGAGGCGCGGCCCTGCACGGTGCGGATGTCCAGGCGGTCGCCGAGGTCGCGCAGGCGTTCGCCGTCGGTGTCGACCACGGTGATATCGTTGGCTTCGCTGGCCAGGTGTTCTGCCAGCGTGCCACCCACTTGCCCGGCGCCGAGGATGATGATCTTCATCCAGTCACTCCCTTAAAACCGTTTAACCGCGTGCGGCGGCAATCTTGATCAGCTTGGCGTAGTAGAAGCCGTCGTGGCCGCCTTCTTGCGCCAGCAACTGGCGCCCGTGGGGCTGCTTGAGGCCGGCCGCAGGCTGCCCCAGTTGGCCGCCGATGTCCAATTCACGAGCACCCGGGGTGCGGGCCAGGAAGGCCTCGATGACCTCGGTGTTCTCGGTGGGCAGGGTCGAGCAGGTGGCGTAGAGCAGGATGCCGCCCACTTCCAGGGCCTGCCACATGGCATCCAGCAGTTCGCCTTGCAGTTGCGCCAGGGCGGCGATGTCTTCGGGCTGGCGGGCCAGCTTGATATCCGGATGGCGGCGGATCACCCCGGTGGCCGAGCAGGGAGCGTCCAGCAGGATGCGTTGGAACGGCTTGCCGTCCCACCAGGCCTGGGTGTCGCGGCCATCGGCGGCGATCAATTGGGCGTCGAGCCCCAGGCGGTCGAGGTTTTCCCGTACCCGCACCAGGCGCTTGGCCTCCAGGTCCACCGCCACTACGCCGGCCAGGGCCGGTTGCACTTCGAGGATGTGGCAGGTCTTGCCGCCCGGGGCACAGCAGGCGTCCAGCACCCGTTGCCCCGGCGCCAGTTCCAGCAGCTCGGCGGCCAGTTGCGCGGCCTCGTCCTGCACACTGATCCAGCCTTCGGCAAAGCCCGGCAGGCTGCGTACATCCAAGGCTTCGTCGAGGACGATGCCGTCCTGGCTATAGACGCAAGCCTTGGCCGCAACTCCCGCTTCGCTCAACAGCTTCAGGTAGGCATCGCGGGAATGATGCCGGCGGTTGACCCGCAGGATCATCGGCGGGTGGGCGTTGTTGGCGGCGCAGATGGCTTCCCACTGCTCGGGCCAGAACGCCTTGAGGGATTTCTGCAACCAGCGCGGGTGCGCGGTGCGCACCACCGGGTCGTGCTCAAGCTCAGCCAGCAGCGTTTCGCTTTCGCGTTGGGCACGGCGCAGCACGGCATTGAGCAGAGCCTTGGCCCAGGGCTTTTTCAGCTTGTCGGCGCAGCCCACGGTTTCACCGATGGCGGCGTGGGCCGGAACCCGGGTGTAGAGCAACTGATAGAGGCCCACCAGCAGCAATGCTTCGACATCGGCGTCGGCTGCCTTGAACGGCTTCTGCAGCAGCTTGGCCGCCAGCGCCGACAGCCGCGGCTGCCAGCGTGCGGTGCCGAAGGCCAGGTCCTGGGTGAAGCCGCGATCACGGGCCTCGACCTTGTCCAGCTGGATCGGCAGCGAGCTGTTGAGCGAGGCCTTGCCGTTGAGCACGGCAGTCAGCGCCTTTGCGGCGGCCAGGCGCGGGTTCATTGGGCGTCCGCCGTCTGGCCGAGGACGGTGCCGATGGCGAATTTCTCGCGGCGGCTGTTGAACAGGTCGCTGAAGTTCAGCGCCTTGCCCCCGGGCAGTTGCAGGCGGGTCAGGCACAGCGCCTGCTCACCGCAGGCAACGATCAGGCCGTCCTTGCTGGCGCCGAGGATTTCCCCCGGCGCGCCCTTGCCTTCGGCCAGGGTGGCGGCCAGCACTTTCAGCGCTTCGCCATTCAAGCTGCTGTGGCAGATCGGCCAGGGGTTGAAGGCCCGCACCAGGCGCTCCAGTTCCACGGCCGGGCGGCTCCAGTCGATGCGCGCCTCGTCCTTGTTCAGCTTGTGGGCGTAAGTGGCCAGGCTGTCGTCCTGGACTTCGCCTTCCAGGGTGCCGGCGGCCAGGCCTTCGATGGCTTGCAGCACTGCGGGCGGGCCCATCTCGGCCAGGCGGTCGTGGAGGCTGCCGCCGGTATCTTCGGCGCTGATCGGGGTGCTGACCTTGAGTAGCATCGGCCCGGTATCCAGGCCGGCTTCCATGCGCATCACAGTCACCCCGCTTTGCGCGTCACCGGCTTGCACCGCACGCTGGATCGGCGCGGCACCGCGCCAGCGTGGCAACAGCGAAGCGTGGCTGTTGATGCAACCCAGGCGCGGAATATCCAGCACCGCCTGGGGCAGGATCAGGCCGTAGGCCACCACCACCATCAGGTCCGGCTTGAGCGCTGCCAGTTCGGCTTGAGCCTCGGCATTGCGCAAGGTCGGCGGTTGCAGCACGGGGATGTCGTTTTCCAGAGCAAGCTGCTTGACCGGACTGGGCATCAGCTTCTGCCCGCGCCCCGCCGGACGGTCCGGCTGGGTGTAGACCGCAACGATCTGGTAAGGGCTGTCGAGCAGGGCCTTGAGGTGTTCGGCGGCGAATTCGGGGGTGCCGGCAAAGACGATGCGCAGTGGCTCAGTCATGGGAATTCTCGATGTTAAACATGCGGAAAAGAAAAAGGCTTGCCGTAGCAAGCCTTTGCAAGACGGTCATCAAGCCTGCTGGCGATGCTGCTTTTCCAGCTTCTTCTTGATCCGGTCACGCTTGAGCGTGGACAGGTAGTCGACGAACAACTTGCCGTTCAGGTGGTCGCATTCGTGCTGGATGCACACGGCGAGCAAACCTTCGGCGATCAGTTCGTAGGGCTGGCCGTCGCGGTCCAGGGCCTTGATCTTGACCCGTTGCGGACGGTCGACGTTTTCGTAGAAGCCCGGTACCGAAAGGCAGCCTTCCTGGTACTGGTCCATCTCGTCGGTCAGGGCTTCGAACTCGGGGTTGATGAACACCCGTGGTTCGCTGCGGTCTTCGGACAGGTCCATGACCACCACGCGTTTGTGCACGTTGACCTGGGTCGCCGCCAGACCGATGCCTGGGGCCTCATACATTGTTTCAAACATGTCGTCGACCAACTGACGCACTTCGTCGTCCACTACGGCCACTGGTTTGGCGATAGTGCGCAGGCGCGGATCAGGGAATTCGAGGATGTTTAAAATGGCCATAAGCGTAATTGCTACACGTGTGAAGTAAGGGCGGAGTCGGCGTCCGCGCAGGTTCTGGACCTGGGCCGCCGGTGCAAAACGTGCTCTGGGATGGAGCGAGCCGTGCAGGCTCTGGCGTTTCACGCGAACGCACATAATAAAGGGATTCAGCCCATGAGGAAATCACTGTTCGCCCTGCTGCTGGCGGGCTGGACCGCCATCGGCCAGGCCCAGGTGCAACTGCGGGACAGTTATCCACAGCACTATCGGGTGCAGCCGGGCGATACCTTGTGGGGCGTCGCCAGCCTGTATCTGCAGCAGCCCTGGCAATGGCGCGAGCTCTGGCCGGCGGGCTTCGCCGGGCAGATCTTCCCCGGCGACCGCCTGCAACTGGTGCGCAATGACGGCCCGCCACGCCTGCAGCTGGAGCGACCAGCGGCGCCGCCGACGGTCAAGCTCGCGCCCCAGGCCCGGCGCTTGCCCCCTGCCCCGATTCCGAGCATCCCCCTGCAAGCGATCAGCAGCTTCTTGCTGGACAACCGCATCGTCGATCAGCCCGGGGCCCTGGAGCAGGCGCCGTATATCGTGGCCGGCGAGGGCGAGCGGGTGCTGGGTGGCATGGGCGACCGGCTTTTCGCCCGTGGCCGGCTGGACCCTGAGCAGCCGGTCTATGAGCTGTTCCGCCAGGGCAAGATCTACCGCGACCCCCTGAGCCAGGAACTGCTGGGGGTCAACGCCGACGCCATTGGCAGCGCCCGGGTGGTGGCGAGCGAAGGTGACCTGGCCACCCTCGCCTTGCAGAGTAGCAACCAGGAAGTGCGCCTGGGTGATCGCTTGCTGGCCGCCGATACCTCGGGGTTGCCGGGCTCCTTCAGCCCCAGTGCCCCGCAACGGCCGGTGGAAGGGCTGATCATCGACGTGCCCCGAGGGGTCACCCAGATCGGCGCCCTGGATGTGGTGACCCTCAACCGCGGGCGCCGCGACGGGCTGCTGGAGGGCAACGTGCTGGCGGTGATCAAGACCGGGGAAACCGTACGCGACCGGCAAACCGGCGAGCCGCTGAAAATCCCCGACGAGGCGGCCGGCTGGCTGATGGTGTTCCGCAGCTACGACAGGCTCAGCTACGGATTGGTACTCAAGGCCACGCGTTCGCTGGCGGTGCTGGACAAGGTCCGCAACCCCTGAGGGAGATCTTTCCTCAACAAGTTACCAACAGAGTTATCCACAGCTTGTTCCAGCTCAGGCTGGAGCCCTGACGATCAAGGATGATCCATGTCGAACTCGATGAGCGGCAGCATTTCCCCGGCAGAACTGGAAGCTCGATTGCGCTTGCACGTCCTGCCCGAACTCGGGCCGATGCGTTTTCAGCGCCTGCTTCAGGCATTCGGTTGCGCTTCTAAAGCACTCAGTGCCCCGGCCAGTGCCTGGCGTTCCCTGGACCTGCCGCCGGCCTGCAGCGAGGCCCGGCGCAGCCCCCAGGTGCGCGACGGCGCCCGTCGCGCATTGGCCTGGATAGATAGCCAGGCCCAGCATTTGCTGATGTGGGACCAGCCCGGCTACCCGCCCTTGCTGGCGCAACTCGAGGATGCGCCACCGCTGCTGTTCGTGGCCGGCGACCCCTCGATTCTCGAACGGCCGCAGTTGGCGATGGTGGGCAGCCGTCGCGCATCGCGACCGGGGCTGGACACCGCCGGGGCCTTTTCCCGCAGCCTGGCCCGTGCCGGTTTTGTCATCACCAGCGGTCTGGCCCTGGGCGTCGATGGCGCTGCCCATCAGGCGGCCCTGGATGTTGGCGGGCGCACCGTGGGCGTGCTGGGCACTGGCCTGGAAAATTTTTATCCACAGCGGCACCGGGCCCTGGCCAGGGCCATGATCGACCAGGGCAGCGCGGTGGTTTCCGAGTTCCCTCTGGATACCCCGGCGCGTGCGGAACACTTCCCCCGGCGCAATCGAATCATCAGTGGCCTGGCCCTGGGCGTGCTGGTGGTGGAGGCCAGCGTCGCCAGCGGTTCGCTGATTACCGCGCGGCTGGCGGCGGAGCAAGGCCGCGAGGTGTATGCCATCCCCGGTTCTATCCACCACCCCGGTGCCCGGGGCTGCCACCAGTTGATCCGCGACGGCGCGGTGCTGGTGGAAAGCGTGCAGCACATCCTGGAGACCCTGGCCGGCTGGCAGAACCTGCCGCCCAGCGCCTCGCTGCCGACAGCGGCCTGTACCCACCCGTTGCTGGCCTTGCTGCATGCGGCGCCCCACAGCAGCGAAGCCTTGGCCAGCGCCAGCGGCTGGTCCCTGCCCCGGGTGCTGGCGGCCCTGACCGAGCTGGAGATCGAAGGCCGTGCGGTCCATGAAAATGGGCGTTGGTATGCGCGTCTGAGCTAGGTTTTATAAGCAGGATCGGTAAACTGCGCACAGCTTTTATCTGGAGAGTCGGCAATGGTCAGCAGTTGGCGCGTGCAGCAAGCCGCACGAGAGATTCGCGCAGGGGCGGTGATTGCCTATCCAACCGAAGCGGTCTGGGGCCTGGGGTGCGATCCGTGGAATGAAGAGGCGGTGGATCGCCTGCTGGCGATCAAGTCACGGTCGGTGGACAAGGGCCTGATCCTGATCGCTGACAACATCCATCAGTTCGATTTCCTCTTCGAGGACTTCCCGGACACCTGGATCGATCGCATGTCCAGCACCTGGCCGGGGCCCAATACCTGGCTGGTGCCCCATCAGAACCTGTTGCCCGAGTGGGTCACCGGGGTCCATGACACGGTGGCGCTGAGGGTCAGCGACCATCCGCTGGTGCGTGAGCTGTGCTCCCTGGTGGGCCCGCTGATTTCCACCTCGGCCAACCCCCAGGGGCGCCCGGCGGCGCGCACGCGGCTGCGCATCGAGCAGTATTTCCGTGGGCAACTGGATCTGGTCCTCAGTGGCAGCCTGGGCGGGCGCAAGAACCCGAGCCTGATCCGTGACCTGGCTACCGGCAAGGTAGTTCGGCCCTCCTGAAGCGCTTCGCCGGCAAGTCGGCTCCTACGATACTCGGTAGGAACCGGCTTGCCGGCGAAGGCGTTCAAGGCAGCAGCACAGTCGAGCCAGTCGTGCGTCGCGCCGACAGTTCGATATGGGCCTTGGCCGCATCCGCCAGGGCGAAGCGCTGGCCAATCTCGATCTTCAGCTTGCCGCTGGCAATCATGCCGAACAGGTCGTCGGCCATGCGCTGCAGGTTCTCGGCATTGTTGGCGTAGCTGGCCAGGGTCGGCCGGGTCACGTACAGCGAGCCCTTGGCCGAGAGAATCCCCAGGTTGACCCCGTCCACTGCGCCAGAGGCGTTGCCGAAGCTGACCATCAGCCCGCGTGGGGCCAGGCAATCCAGGGAGGTCAGCCAGGTGTCCTTGCCCACGCCGTCGTAGACCACCGGGCACTTCTTCCCGCCGGTCAGTTCCAGCACTCGCTGGGCCACGTCTTCATGGCTGTAGTCGATGGTTTCCCAGGCGCCCAGGGCCTTGGCGATGGCGGCCTTTTCCGGCGAGCTGACGGTGCCGATCAGCTTTACCCCGAGGGCCTTGGCCCACTGGCAGGCCAGGGAGCCGACACCGCCGGCAGCGGCGTGGAACAGCACGGTTTCGCCGCCCTGGAGTTCATAGGTCTGGCGCAGCAGGTACTGCACGGTCAGGCCCTTGAGCATGACCCCGGCGGCCTGTTCGAAGCTGATGGCGTCGGGCAGGCGTACCAGGTTGGCTTCGGGCAGCACATGCACATCGCTGTAGGCCCCCAGTGGGCCGCTGCCGTAAGCCACGCGGTCGCCGACCTTGAAACGGGTCACGGCACTGCCTACGGCCTCGACCACGCCCGCGCCTTCGGCCCCCAGGCCCGAAGGCAGGGCGGGCGGTGCGTAGAGACCGCTGCGGAAATAGGTGTCGATGAAGTTCAGGCCGATGGCCTTGTTGCTGACGCGAACCTGTTGCGGGCCCGGTTCCGCCGGTTGGTAATCCACATATTCGAGCACTTCGGGGCCGCCATGGGCGCGGAACTGGATACGTTTGGCCATCTGCATTCTCTCCTCGGACGTGTCGTGAAAGTGCTCTATCGGACTCCTCTGCTTGACCTTCGTCAACTGCGGAGCGCCCCGGCGCGGTGTTATGCTACGCGCCCATTTGCGCCGGCCCGTGCTCCATCCCTAGCGCCGCGTAGCTTTGCCCGATTCAAGGTGATGCCATGACTACCCGCACCGAGGCCGTGAAAGCCTACCTGCTCGACCTGCAAGACCGCATTTGCGCTGCACTGGAAACCGAAGACGGTGGCGCACACTTCATCGAGGACGCCTGGACCCGGCCTGCCGGTGGTGGCGGGCGTACCCGGGTGATCGGCGACGGTGCAGTGATCGAAAAGGGTGGGGTGAACTTCTCCCATGTATTCGGCAGCGGCCTGCCGCCATCGGCCAGTGCCCATCGGCCCGAGCTGGCCGGCCGTGGCTTCGAAGCCCTGGGCGTGTCCCTGGTGATCCATCCGCACAACCCCCATGTGCCGACTTCCCACGCCAACGTGCGGTTCTTCATCGCCGAGAAGGAAGGCGAAGAGCCGGTCTGGTGGTTCGGCGGCGGTTTCGACCTGACCCCCTACTACGGCAACGTCGATGACTGCGTACACTGGCACCGGGTTGCCGAGCGCGCCTGTGCACCGTTCGGTGCCGATGTCTACCCGCGCTACAAGGCCTGGTGCGACAGCTATTTCCACATCAAGCACCGCAATGAACCGCGGGGCATCGGCGGCCTGTTCTTCGACGATCTGAACGAATGGGACTTCGACACCAGTTTCGCCTTCATGCGCGCCATTGGCGACGCCTACATCGAGGCCTACCTGCCCATCGTCCAGCGCCGCAAGGCCGCGGCCTACACCGCGCAGCAGCGGGAATTCCAGGAATTCCGCCGGGGCCGCTACGTGGAGTTCAACCTGGTCTACGACCGTGGCACCCTGTTCGGCCTGCAATCGGGCGGGCGCACCGAGTCGATCCTCATGTCGCTGCCGCCACAAGTGCGCTGGGGCTATGACTGGAAGGCCGAGCCGGGCAGCGAAGAAGCGCGCCTGACCGAATACTTCCTGCAGGATCGCGACTGGCTGGCAGCCAGCAACTAAACCGCACGCCACTGTGTAGAAGCCGGCTTGCCGGCGAAAAGGCCTTCAGGCGGATGCGGTTCCTACCCCTGTGTTGAGCAAATGGGATGAGAGATGGATCAGTACGTTGTCTTTGGTAACCCGATCGGCCACAGCAAGTCGCCGCTGATCCATCGGCTGTTCGCCCAGCAGACCGGCCAGCAGCTGGAGTACAACACCCTGCTGGCGCCCCTGGATGACTTCGCCGGCACCGCTCGCAGTTTCTTCGCCCACGGGCGTGGGGCCAATGTCACGGTGCCGTTCAAGGAAGAGGCCTATCGCCTGTGCGACAGCCTGACCGAACGGGCCCAGCGCGCCGGCGCGGTGAACACCCTGAGCAAGCAGGCCGACGGCCGCCTGCTGGGGGACAACACCGACGGCGCCGGGCTGGTGCGCGACCTGAAGGTGAACGCCGGGGTCAGCCTCAAGGGCAAGCGCATCCTTGTGCTGGGGGCTGGCGGCGCGGTCCGTGGTGTCCTGGAGCCGTTGCTGGCCGAGCAGCCGGAGGCCTTGGTGATCGCCAATCGCACCGTGGAAAAGGCTGAGCTGCTGGCGGAGTTGTTCGCCGACCTGGGGCCGGTATCGGCCAGCGGCTTCGACTGGCTGCAGGAGTCGGTGGACCTGATCATCAATGCCACCTCCGCCAGCCTTTCGGGCGAGCTGCCGCCGATTGCCGGCAGCCTGATCGAGGCGGGCAAGACCGTGTGCTACGACATGATGTACGCCAAGGAGCCGACACCGTTCTGCCGCTGGGCCAGTGAACAGGGCGCGGCCCTGGTGCTGGATGGCCTGGGCATGCTGGCCGAGCAAGCGGCGGAAGCCTTCTACCTGTGGCGCGGCGTGCGCCCCGACAGTGCCCCGGTGCTGGCTGAACTGCGTCGCCAGCTGGCCCTGTAACCCCCCGTAGGAGCTGGCTTGCCAGCGAAGGCGGCTTCAAGACTAGCGCCAGGTCCAAGGGCCTCTTCGCCGGCAAGCCGGCTCCTACGGATGGGGGTCAGTCTTCGAAGTGGATCGGACAGCGTTCCGGGCCTTCGAGCTTGATCAACTCTTCTTTCACCGCCTGCCGTGCCCGGCGCAGGATCAGGCTGCGCCCCTGGCGCCTGAGGCGGCGTGCTTCCTGGTGCAGCATCTCCACCCCTGAATAGTCGATAAAGTTGATCTGCCGTGCGTCGATCACCAGCCTGGGCGCGTGGCAGCGCTGCATGCGCACCTGCAGGTAATGGCTGGCGCCGAAGAAAATCGAACCGCCGACCCGCAGGATGTCTTCATCGCCTTCGCTGGACTGCTGCACCCGCGGTTGCGAAGTGCGCTTGAGGTAGAAGAACAGCGACGCCAGGACCCCGGCATAGATCGCGGTCTGCAACTCCAGGAGCAGGGTGGCGACGCAGGTCAGGCTCATCACCACGAACTCGGCGCGGCTGACCCGGAACAGCGCGCGAATGCCCCGGTGGTCCACCAGCCCCCAGCAGATCAGCAGGATGCTGCCGGCCATGGCCGGGATCGGGATATGGGCGATCAGCCCGGCGCCGGCCACGGCGAACAGCGCCACCCACAGCGCCGAGAACACCCCGGCCAGGGGCGAGCAAGCGCCGGCCTCGTAGCTCAACCCGGAGCGGGTGAAGGAGCCCGAGGACAGGTAGCCGGAGAAAAACGCCCCGACCATGTTCGACAGGCCTTGGGCGCGGACTTCCTGGTTGGCGTCCAGCAACTGTTCCGAACGTGCTGACAGCGAGCGGGCAATCGACAGGCTGGTGACCAGCCCGAGCATGCCCACCGCCACTGCGCTGGGCAGCAATCGCAGGATCAGTTCCAGGTCCAGGGGCAATGGGCTAAACGGCGGCAGCCGGCCGACGAAGGCGCTGACCAGTTGCACATGGCCAAACACCCCTGGCAGCAGCCATACCACCAGGGCACTGAACACCAGGCTCAGCAGCAGGCCGGGCCAGCGCGGCGCCAGCAGCTTGAAGGCGACCCCCAGCGCCAGGGTGCCCAGCCCCAGCAGCAGCGAAGGCCGGTCCACCTCGCCCAGGTGCTGCAGCAACTGGCTGAGGCTGTTGAGGGCAGTGGCCTGGTTCGGCAGTTCCAGCCCCAGCAGGTTGGGCAACTGGCCCAGGGCGATGACCACCGCCGCGCCGAGGGTGAAGCCCAGCACCACCGAGTGCGAGACGAAGTTCACCAGGGCGCCGAAGCGCAGCATTCCCAGCAGCCACTGGAAGACCCCGGCCAACAGCGTCAGGAGCAGGATCAGGGTGATGTAGTCCTCGGAGGCCGGCACTGCCAGGGGGCTGACGCTGGCATAGAGAACGATGGAAATCGCCGCCGTGGGGCCGCAGATCAGGTGCCACGATGAACCCCACAGGCAGGCGATCAGCACCGGGACTATGGCCGCGTACAGCCCGTACTCCGGGGGCAGGCCGGCGATCAGGGCATAGGCGATGGATTGCGGCAGAGCGAGGATAGCGCCGCTCAGGCCCACCAGCAGGTCACGGCCGACGCTGGCCCGGGTCTGGCGCGGCAGCCAGCTCAGCAAAGGCAGGAGAGATTGGCGGTCGGGCCAGGCCATGGTTCCTCACGGGTGGGTTGATTCGGTGGGCCAGGGTAAAGCATTGCCAGGCTTTGGGTGCAGGAGCCGGCTTGCCGGCGAATGGCCGGCACACCTCGGGCTACAACCTGCTCTTCACCGCTGCCAGGGCCTCTTTGTCATCAATGGTTCGCACTCCCTCCAGCCATTGCTCCAGCACTGCCGGGTGGGCCTTGATCCAGGCCTTGGCGGCCTCGGTGTTGCTGAGTTTGCTGTTGACCACCGCGGCCATGATGCTGTTCTCCATCTCCTGGGTGAACCGCAGGTTGCCCAGCAGTTTGCCGACGTTCGGGCAAGCCTGTGCATAACCCTTGCGGGTCAGGGTGTAGACGCTGCCGCTGGCGCCGAAGTACTTCTCGCCGCCGGTCAGGTAGCGCATCTTCAACTGCACGTTCATCGGGTGTGGGGTCCAGCCGAGGAAGGTGATGAAGCGCTGCTTTTTCGTGGCCCGGGACACTTCGGCGAGCATTGCCTGTTCACTGGACTCGATCAGCTTCCACTGGCCCAGGTTGAACTGGTTGCTCTTGATGATTTCCTGCAGCGACAGGTTGGCCGGCGCGCCGGAGCCGATGCCGTAGAGCTTTTTGTCGAACTTGTCGGCGAACTTGTCCAGGTCGGCAAAATCATGCACTCCGGCCTCCCACACATAGTCCGGCACCGCCAGCGTGAACTCGGTCCCTTCCAGGTTCTTGGCCAGCTGGGTGACGTCGCCATTGGCCACGAACTTGTCATGGAAGCCTTGCTGCGCCGGCATCCAGTTACCCAGGAATACATCCACCCGGCCATCCTTCAGACCCCCGAAGGTGATGGGCACGGCCAGGGTGTCGATCTTCGCCTTGTAGCCCATGCCGTCCAGCAGGAAGCCGGTGATGGCATTGGTGGCGGCGATATCGCTCCACCCCGGGTCGGCCATCTTCACGGTCTCGCACGAGTCGGCCCAAGCGGATGCGCTGCCCAGGGCCAGAAGCCCGAGCGTCAGTGCTGTGGATAACCTTTGCATGCTTTTCCCCTTACGTTTTATTGGTTTTGGCAGGGTTGTGGATAACGGGCCTTGCGCTCCAGGTCATCGAGGTCGATGTGGTTGCGCATGTACTGCTGGCTGGCGTCTACCAGCGGCTGGTGGTCCCAGCTCTTGAGTTTGCCCCGGCTCAGCGCCTCGGCCACCAGCCGGCGGCGGCGCTGGCTGGCCAGGACCTGTTGGTGAATGCGCGGAATGTCCCACTTGGCCCGGGCCTCTGCCAGGAACGCGGCGAACAGCGGCCGATGCTCGGGCGACTGGCCAAGGTCGAAGCGCTCTTGCGGGTCGTGGTGCAGGTCGAAGAGTAGGCAGGGGTCGTCTTCGCTGTAGATGAACTTGTAGGCCCCGCGGCGAATCATCATCAGCGGGCCGATGGTGCCTTCGGCCATGTATTCGCCGAACACCTCGTCGTGCCCGCCCTGCCCTTGCAAGTGCGGGACCAGGGAGCGGCCATCCAGCGGCAGGTCGGGCTCCACCCGGCCGCCGGCCAGCTCCACCAGGGTCGGCAGCAGGTCGGCGGTGGAGACAGCGGCGCTGACCCGGCCGGCAGTGAACTGCCCCGGTGCACAGATCAGCAGCGGTACCCGGGCGGCCATTTCAAACCAGTGCATTTTGTACCAGAGACCGCGCTCGCCGAGCATGTCGCCGTGGTCGCCGGAAAACACGATCAGCGTGTCGTCCGCCAGCCCGGTGTCTTCCAGGGTCTGCAGCAGCTTGCCGACGTTGCTGTCGATGTAGCTGCAGGCGCCGAAGTAGGCGCGGCGCGCGTCGCGGATCTTATCCACAGGCAAGGGCTTGTCCCACAGGTCGTAGACCTTGAGCAGGCGCTGGGAATGCGGATCCAGCTCGCTTTGGGGCGGGGTCTGCGGCAGTGGAATCTGGTCGTCGCGGTACAGGTCCCAGAAGGCCCTGGGAATGGTGTACGGATCGTGGGGGTGGGTCATGGAGACGGTGAGGCAGAACGGCTGGTCGCCGGCCTCGCGCACATGGTCGAACAGGTATTGCTGGGCCTTGAACACCACCTCCTCGTCGAAATCCAGCTGGTTGGTGCGTACACAGGGGCCGGCCTGCAGTACCGAGGACATGTTGTGGTACCAGCTGGGGCGCACATCGGGCTGGTCCCAGTTCACCGCCCAGCCATAGTCGGCGGGGTAGATATCGCTGGTCAGGCGCTCTTCATAACCGTGCAACTGGTCCGGGCCGCAGAAGTGCATCTTGCCCGAGAGCGCAGTGCGGTAGCCCAGGCGCCGCAGGTAGTGGGCGTAGGTAGGCACGTCGGCGGGGAAGTCCGCGGCGTTGTCGTAGGCGCCGATCCGGCTGGGCAACTGGCCGCTGACCAAAGTGAAGCGCGAGGGTGCGCACAAGGGGCTGTTGCAGTAGGCGGCGTCGAAGACCACGCCCTGGGCGGCCAGCCGGCTGAGGTGAGGCAGCTTGATCGGCGAGGGTCCGTAGAACGGCAGCAAGGGTGCGGCCATCTGATCGGCCATGATGAAAAGAATGTTCTTGCGCTTCATGGATTCGCGGCATTCCATAGTCGATGGTTATGCGAAAGTGCTGCAATCGAGCATGGATCCCATGCCTTTGGTGGTAAAGCCCATGTGCAGCAATGACTAGGATAAGCACAGCTTATGTATGAAGCCCTTGGCGACCTGTCCCTGGACCTGCTCCGGGTGTTCGAAGCAGCCGCGCGCCTGCGCAGCTTCACCGCCGCGGCGGTGGAACTGGGCACCACCCAGCCGGCTATCAGTCAGCAGATCAAGCGCCTGGAGGAGCAGCTGGGGGTGCGCCTGTTCGACCGCATCTACCGGGGCATAGAGCTGACCGAGTCTGCAGCCTTGTTGCTGGATCAGGTCCAGGCCGGCCTGCAGAGCATCGATGCCGGCCTCAGCGCCCTCAGCCAGCAGCATCAGCATGAGGTGTTGCAGGTGGCCACGGATTTCGCTTTCGCCGCCTATTGGCTGATGCCCCGCCTGCATCGCTTTCATGAGGCCAACCCCCAGGTGGATGTGAGCCTGGTCACCAGCGAGCGCAGCCACAGCATGCTGCGCAGCGATATCGACGTGGCGGTGCTGTTCGGCGACGGGCGCTTCAGGCAGGGGGAGAGCCACTGGCTGTTCAGCGAAGAAGTGTTTCCGGTGTGCAGCCCGCTGCTGCTCAAGGACCGTGCTGCACCGCTGCCCGCCCCTTCCCTGCTGGAACTGCCGCTGCTGCACCTGCGGGGTGAAGGCAGCAACCACTGGTTCGACTGGAGCGGGGTATTTCGCGAGCTGGGCCTTGCGGGTGCGCCGGCCCCAGGGCAATTGCGCTTCGACAATTACACCCTGCTGATCCAGGCGGCCATCGGCGGCCAGGGCGTGGCCATCGGCTGGCGTCACCTGGTGGATGACCTGCTGGAGCAGGGCCTGCTGTGCCGGCCCATCGCCGAGAGCGCGCTGTCCGCCTACGGCTATTACGTGGTGCTGCCCCAGCGCAAGCGCCGCGGCCCGCTGATCCAGCGTTTCGTCGACTGGCTGATGAGCGAGCAGGCCGGCAGCGCCCAGAGCCTCAAGGGGCTGGCGCTGCCGTCCATTGCCCGCTAGGTGGCGGCCTGGGGTTGGGTGGCGATGAAACTCACATGCTCGCGCAGGTGCAGATTCAGGCGCAGCTCGTCGCTGATGCCGATTGCCACGCCGTTGAGCCGTCGCAGCGGCTCGGCAAGCCCCGGCTCGAGGCTGTCGCCAACCTGGTTGAAATGCTCGATACCCAGCCCGGCCACGCCCCGCGGCGCGTTGATCAGGGTCCAGTCCAGCGCGCTGCTGCGCAGTGCATCGAGGATTTCCTGCGCGGCATGGTGAGGCAGGCTGGTGCTGGAGGGCGGGTTGTCGAGAACGCTGAACTCCCCCACCAGCATCAACCTACGGATGCCGGCGCCCTGCATGCCTTCGATCAGGGCATCCACTGCCCGTACCTGGTTCACCGGGTCGGGGGCCTGGCCGGGCGTGGTGCTGCCGGGCAGATCGGGGGCATCCAGCAGGCAGATCACCGCCGAGCTACCGGCTACGCTCTGCTTGACCCGGTCCGGGTCGAACAGGTCGCCGCCCTTGGCGCGCAGGCCTGGGCGCGGGGCCAGTGCGGTGAGGTCGTCGAGAATGGCGATCACCTCATGCTGGCGCCTCAGGCTCTCTGCCATCAACGCACTGCCCAGGCTGCTCATGGCACCATAGAGCACCAGTTTGACCACCGGAGTTTCGGCATTTTTCATGGCCTGGCTTCCTTATTTTCCACAGGTACCGGTTGTGACCTGTGGCGAGCCTTGAGGGTTCGTCTTGATTGCGAGGGTTTGCATGCAACGGATCAAGGGCTACCACGCCCATGTCTACTTTGACGCCAGCACCATCGACCAGGCCCGGGCCTTGTGCGAACGGGCGGCGCAGCTGTTCGAACTGAAAATGGGCCGGGTCCACGAGCGGCCGGTGGGGCCGCATCCGGACTGGAGCTGCCAGTTGGCGTTCGGCCCCGAGGTGTTTGCCCAGGTGGTGCCGTGGCTGGCCCTCAATCGCCAGGGGCTGGTGGTGTTCCTGCATCCGGATACCGGTGATGACCTGCTGGACCACACCGACCATGCGATCTGGATGGGGGCTATGCGGCCACTGGACCTGAGGGGGTTCTGAGGGCGACGGACCGCCGGCAAGCCGGCTCCTGCAGGGGCCGGCCGGTCGGGTGAGGTCAGTAGAGCACGCCGTCGAGGATCTCGTAGACGATGCCGGTGCCCACGGCGATCAGCACGATGTCGCCCCCCATGCGTCGCCATTCGTACCCCGGGTACACCGGGAGGCGCGACAGGGCCCGGGGCTCCAGGCGTTCGCCGTAGTAGCCGCGCGGCAGTGGCTGGCCGCGCACCAGGTGGATGCCGGGAGGCGGCGGCGCGCCCCGGACGAAGTAGCCGTGGTTGTCGCGGATGGTCTGGCGCACCGGGCCGAAATCCCGTGGTGGGCCGCCGCGCCGATCATCCCCCGGGCCACGGTGCTCGTTGCCACGGTTGTCCCAATGGCCCTGTTGTGGCCCGCCACGATCATAGCCGCCGCGCTCGTCGGCCATGACCTGCAGCAACGGGCTGGCGCTGAGCATCAGCACCGCGGCACCGGCAATCAGACGTTTGGGCATTTTCATCAGGTATTCCTCGCAACACACACAGCAAAAAGGGGTTCGCCACCTTGGTCGCGAACCCCCGGGTCTTGCTGTTTAGTCTGTGTCTCGAGGCGCTAATTCCTCTGTATCAGGAACTTTACCCTCAGCTGACGCGGGCCTTACGTACGCCCTCGGACAGCGCCGCACACAGGCTCAGCACCCCATCCACCGCCTGCTCGGCAGACTCGGCGCTGGCGATGTGGTCGATCAGCGCTGAGCCCACTACCACGCCGTCTGCCAGGCGAGCGATGGCGGCTGCCTGCTCCGGAGTACGGATGCCGAAACCGATGCTGATGGGCAGGTCGGTGTGGCGACGCAGGCGGGCCACGGCTTCTTCCACGTGCTCCAGGGTGGCGGCGCCGGCACCGGTGACCCCGGCCACGGAAACGTAGTAGACGAAACCGGAGCTGCCGTTGAGCACCTTGGGCAGGCGGGCGTCGTCGGTGGTCGGTGTGGTCAGGCGGATGAAGTCGATGCCGGCGGCCTGGGCCGGGTCGCACAGTTCGCTGTTATGTTCCGGCGGCATGTCCACCACGATCAGGCCATCGACACCGGCGGCCTTGGCGTCGGCGATGAAGCGCGGCACGCCGTAGTGGTGGATCGGGTTGAAGTAGCCCATGAGCACCAGCGGGGTGTCGCTGTTGCCTTCGCGGAACTCGCGAACCATCTGCAGGGTTTTCGCCAGGTTTTGCTTGGCCCCCAGGGCACGGATGTTGGCCAGCTGGATCGCCGGGCCGTCGGCCATCGGGTCGGTGAAGGGCATGCCCAGTTCGATCACGTCGGCGCCCGCTGCGGGCAGGCCCTTGAGGATCGCCAGGGAGGTGTCGTAGTTCGGGTCGCCGGCGGTGACGAAGGTTACCAGGGCGGCGCGGTTTGCTTCCTTCAGCTCGGCAAAACGGGTTTGCAGGCGGCTCATCAGTGTTTCTCCTGCTGGGACTGTTGCATGTGGTGCATCACGGTCTGCATGTCTTTGTCGCCACGGCCCGAGAGGTTGACCACCATCAGGTGATCCTTGGGCAGGTTCGGTGCGCGCTTGAAGACTTCGGCCAGGGCATGGGCGCTTTCCAGGGCCGGGATGATGCCTTCCAGGCGGCAGCACTGGTGGAACGCGGCCAGGGCTTCGTCGTCGGTCACCGAGGTGTATTCGACGCGGCCGATATCGTGCAACCAGGCGTGTTCCGGGCCGATGCCGGGGTAGTCGAGGCCGGCGGAAATCGAGTGGGCGTCGATGATCTGGCCATCGTCGTCCTGCAGCAGGAAGGTGCGGTTGCCGTGCAGTACGCCGGGTACGCCGCCGTTGAGGCTGGCGGCGTGCTTGCCGGTCTCGATGCCGTAGCCGGCGGCTTCGACGCCGATGATCTCGACGCTCTTGTCGTCAAGGAACGGGTGGAACAGGCCCATGGCGTTGGAACCGCCACCGATGCACGCCACCAGGCTGTCCGGCAGGCGGCCTTCCTGGGCTTGCATCTGCTCGCGGGTTTCCTTGCCGATGACCGCCTGGAAGTCGCGGACCATGGCCGGGTACGGGTGTGGGCCGGCGACGGTGCCGATCAGGTAGAAGGTGCTGTCGACGTTGGTCACCCAGTCACGCAGGGCTTCGTTCATCGCGTCCTTCAGGGTGCCGGTGCCGGCCACCACCGGGATCACTTCGGCGCCCAGCAGCTTCATGCGAAATACGTTGGCCTGTTGGCGCTCGATGTCGGTGGTGCCCATGTAGATCACGCAATCCAGGCCAAAACGCGCGGCCACGGTGGCGGTGGCCACGCCATGCATGCCGGCGCCGGTCTCGGCGATGATGCGTTTCTTGCCCATGCGCCGCGCCAGCAGGATCTGGCCGATGCAGTTGTTGATCTTGTGCGCGCCGGTGTGGTTCAGCTCTTCACGCTTGAGGTAGATCTTGGCGCCGCCGCAGTGCTCGGTCAGGCGTTCGGCGAAGTACAGCGGGCTGGGGCGGCCCACGTAATCGCGCTGGAAGTAGGCCAGCTCCTTGAGGAATTCGGGATCTTCCTTGGCCTTTTCGTATTCGCGGGCCAGGTCGAGGATCAGCGGCATCAGGGTTTCGGCCACGTAACGGCCGCCGAATGCGCCGAACAGGCCGTTGTCGTCAGGGCCATTGCGTAATTGGGACTGGGTCATTGCAGCGCTCCCGGGGGAAGTTTGGAGAAAGAAGGCCTGGTGGAAAGACCGCTTCGTAGAAACACAATGGAGCCCACTCTACCCCTGACATCCGATGCTGAAAACCGATAAGATCGCCGCAACCTGTCAGGAAATCTCACAGATAAAATGAACCGCGACCTGCCTCCCCTGAATGCCCTGCGGGCCTTCGAAGCCACTGCCCGGCTCAATAGCGTCAGCCAGGCGGCCGAACAGCTGCACGTCACCCACGGCGCGGTCAGCCGGCAGTTGAAGGTGCTTGAAGAACACCTGGGGCTGAGCCTTTTCGTCAAGGAAGGCCGTGGCCTTAAACTCACAGATGCCGGCATTCGCCTGCGCGATGCCAGCAGCGAGGCCTTCGAGCGCCTGCGGGATGTCTGCGCCGAGCTGACCCAGGGCAGCGCCGATGCGCCCTTTGTCCTGGGCTGTTCCGGAAGCCTGCTGGCGCGCTGGCTGATCCCGCGCCTGGGGCGCCTGAACGCCGACCTGCCGGATCTGCGCCTGCACCTTTCGGCCGGTGAAGGCGACCTCGACCCCCGGCGCCCGGGCCTGGATGCCTTGCTGGTCTTTGCCGAACCGCCCTGGCCGGCGGACATGCAGGTCTATGAACTGGCCAGCGAACGCATCGGCCCGGTCCTCAGCCCGCGCTATGCCGGTTATCCACGCCTGCGGCAGGCGCCGGCTGGCGTCCTGGCCAGCGAGGCCCTGCTGCACACCACTTCCCGCCCCCAGGCCTGGCCCAGTTGGGCACGGCGCAACGACCTGAATCCCGAAACGTTGAAGTACGGGCAGGGTTTCGAGCATCTGTATTATTTGCTGGAGGCGGCCGTGGCGGGCCTGGGGGTGGCAATTGCCCCGCAGCCGCTGGTGGCCGAGGACTTGCTGGCGGGCAGGCTGGTTGCGCCCTGGGGTTTTTCCGACACCCCGGGGCAACTGGCGCTGTGGTTACCCAAGCGCGCCGCGGATGGGCGCGCCCGGCAATTGGCGCAGTGGCTGGAAAACGAACTGCGCCAGCAGCTTTAGTCGCCGCGCTTGCACAGCAGATAGGCGGCCAGCAGGCCGATGGCACCCACGGCGACCCCGGCGGTGGTCCAGGGGTGTTCCTGGGCATAGTCGCGGGTCGCGATCCCCGTTTCACGGGTTTTCACTTTGACTTCTTCATAGGCATCGCTGAGCAGGCTGCGCGAATGCTTCAGCGCGCTTTCGGCATTGCTCTTGAGCGCCTTGAGGGTCTTGCGCGACTCGTCGGACGCATCGTCCTTCAGGCTTTCCAGCGATTTGAGCAGGCTGGAGATCTCGGCTTCCATACTTTCCAGTGAGGCTTTGCGTAACGAGGTGTTGGCCATGTCGGCTCTCCTGCAGGGTGGTGAATGGGCTGTGTAGGTTCCGACTGCGGCGTGTTGGGAAAGTGCAGAAAATCTGAACTTAGCCTTGGGCGCAGGCGCCACAAGTAATAAGAAAAATCACTGCTAGGCTGTAATTCACAGCTAAAAAGGAGAGCGCCATGACTGATCATCACACTTACAAGAAAGTCGAACTGGTGGGTTCGTCGCCGAACAGCATCGAAGATGCGATCAACAACGCGCTGGCGGAAGCGCACAAGAGCATCAAGCACCTGGAATGGTTCGAAGTGACTGAAACCCGGGGCCATATCAAGGACGGCAAAGCGGCGCATTTTCAGGTCACGCTCAAGGTGGGCTTCCGAATTGCCAATAGTTGAAGGCTTGAGCTAGGCTCTGGAACTTGTGCGCTGGCCGAGTGCCATAGGAAATGGCAAAGCGCTACAAGTGTCTTGAGCCTCTGTCAGGCAGGCGTCAATGCCGCCTCTTTTGATCCGACCAGGGAATGTGACCGATGAAAAAACTAGTATTAGCTGCTGCTTTGTTGAGTCTTGCGGGAACAGCCCTTGCCGCTGGCAAGCCGTGCGAAGAACTCAAGAGCGAGATTGCCGCCAAGATCGACGCCAACGGCGCCAAGCACTACTCGCTGGAAGTGGTGGACAAGGGCGCGGCGGCGGATGGCAAGGTAGTCGGCTCCTGCGAAGCCGGTACCAAGGAAATTGTCTACAAGCGCGGTTGAGCCTTGTGGATGGTCAAAAAAAAGCCGACGCAGAACGTCGGCTTTTTCATGCCTGTCGTTTCAGCCTTTCATCACCTGTGACAGCAGCTCGTAGGAGTGCAGCCGATCGGCGTGTTCGTACAGATCGCAGGTGAAGATCAGCTCATCGGCTCCGGTCTGCTCGATCAGCACCTGCAGCTTGGCGCGGATTTTCGCCGGGCTGCCGACCATCGCCAGGCCGAGGAAGCTGGCAACCGCTTCCTTCTCATGGGGCAGCCACAGGCCGTCCATGCTTTGCACCGGTTTGCGCTGGACCAGGCTCTGGCCACGCATCAGCGCCAGGATGCGCTGGTACACCGAAGTCGCCAGGTAATCGGCCTGTTCGTCGGTGTCGGCTGCCACCAGCGGCACGCCAAGCATCACATAAGGCTTGTCGAGCACCGCCGAAGGCTTGAAGTGGTTGCGGTAGACGCGAATCGCCTCGTGCAGGTAGCGCGGTGCGAAATGCGAGGCGAAGGCGTAAGGCAAGCCCCGTTCCCCGGCCAGTTGTGCACTGAACAGGCTGGAGCCCAGCAGCCATACCGGCACGTTGGTGCCGGTGCCCGGCATGGCGATCACCCGTTGTTCGGGGGTACGTGGGCCCAGGTAGGCCATCAGTTCGGCCACGTCCTCAGGGAAATCGTCGGCGCTGCCGGAACGTTCCCGGCGCAGGGCGCGGGCGGTCATCTGGTCGGAACCCGGGGCGCGGCCCAGTCCCAGGTCGATGCGCCCCGGGTACAGGCTTTCCAGGGTGCCGAACTGTTCGGCGATCACCAGGGGCGCGTGGTTGGGCAGCATGACCCCGCCGGAACCGACACGAATGGTCGAAGTACCGCCCGCCAGGTAGCCGATCAACACCGAGGTAGCGGAACTGGCGATACCGTCCATGTTGTGGTGCTCGGCGACCCAGAAGCGCGTGTAACCGAGCTTCTCCACATGCTGCGCCAGGTCCAGGGAGTTGCGCAGGGACTGTCCCGGGCTGCCGTTTTCACGCACGGGCACCAGGTCGAGGGTCGAGTATTTAACAGCGGACAGCGGTTTCATAAGCCTGCTTCTCCTTGGGGTGCGCAGGCTTTTGTCATGAGCCAAAACCTGCCGAAGTCTGTAAGTCAGATCTATGCAATGTGGGCATATACCCGAGTTTCAATAGCCTGAGTGAATTTGTCGGGTAAACGGGCATCGGCGACAACGGCTGAACTTTGCCATCGGATCTATCCTCAGAACCCTTAGGCAACAAAAAACATCAGGGTGCGAACTTTCGCACCGGTTCTTGAGGAGAAAGCGATGAGCATCAAAAAGAAAGCCTCGGCGCACTGGGAAGGTGACCTGAAAACCGGCATTGGCTCGATCTCGACCGAAACCGGCGTGTTGCGTGAGGCGCCCTACGGCTTCAAGGCGCGTTTCGAAGGCGGCAAGGGCACCAACCCGGAGGAACTGATTGGCGCGGCCCACGCGGGCTGTTTCTCCATGGCCTTTTCCATGATCCTTGGCGAGGCCGGGCTCAAGGCGGACAGCATCGACACCCAGGCAGAAGTGACCCTGGACCAGGTCGATGGCGGCTTTGCCATTACCGCGGTGCACCTGATCCTCAAGGCGAAGATCCCCGGTGCCAGCCAGCAGCAGTTCGATGAGCTGAGCAAGAAGGCCAAGGAAGGGTGCCCGGTGTCCAAGGTGCTCAACGCCAAGATCAGCCTGGATGCGACGCTGCTGAGTTGAGGCAACTGCTTGGCCGGCAAGCCGGCTCCTGCACCGGTCCGTAGGAGCGGGCATGCCGGCGAATGCGCCTGTGCGGCGGACAAGCACCTGTGGTCGAATACGCGACTGCGGCTTCAGCGCACCCCCGTGTGCACCGCAGCAAGGGAGCTTTAGATCATGAAACGTTTTGCCTTGGCGGTTGTTAGTTGTGCGCTGGCCACATCGGCCCTGGCCGCGCCCAAGCCCTGCGAGGAACTCAAGGCCGAGATCGAAGCCAAGATCCAGGCCCAGGGCGTACCTTCCTACACCCTGGAAATCGTCACCAACGACGAGGTCCACGACAACAACATGGTGGTCGGCAGCTGTGAAAACGGCACCAGGAAGATCATCTATCAGAAGAACGATCGCTGACCCGACTCAGGGCACGCAGTTGATCATGCGCTCCTCGGCGACTATTTCGCGTTGGGCGTTGTACAGCCGGGCGCTGGGGGTGAACCCCAGGTTGCGCGCCTCCAGGCGATAGCGCTGGCCGGCCTGGAAATGGTCGTAGCGCAGGCTCAGGTAGCACAGGCGCTCCTGGGGATCGTTGTTCATGCCCATGCCGCCGGCGAACACTTCGAAATCGAAGCGCACCATCAATTCGTGGCTGCCGGGGCTGACCTGGAAGAAGCGCCCGTCGTCCAGGCGCTGGTTGTCCAGGCGTTCGGCCATGACCAGCTTGCCCCCGGGCGTCGGGGTGGCCAGGTCGATCCAGGCCTGTTGCGGATCGACGCCCGGCAGGGGCGTGGTGCAGGCGCTGAGGGTGCCAAGGGCGAGAAACAGTAGAAATGGACGCATGACTGGGGCCGAGTGAGCGAGAGGCCCTCAGCATAGCGCCGTTCAACTGCGCTGGCAGCCTGCCGGCCGGGCTTTGTCGAGCAGGGTGTGCTGCTCGTCGTAGAGCCTGGCCCAGGGGTGGAAACCGATGTTCCCGGCCTGTACCTGGTAGCGCTGGCCGGCACCGAAATCCTTGAATTTCACGTTCAGCTGGCAATCGCGCCACAGCGGCTCGGCGTCTGGCCCGATGTTGCTGGGTTGCACGGCGAACTGGTAGCGCAGGGTCAGTTCATGGCTGCCGGGCTGGACCTGGAAATAGCGCGGATCATCGATGTTCTTGGCGTCCACCTCCAATGCCTGCAGGTGGGTGTCCCGGGGCGGAGCCAGGTCGACCCAGGCCTGGGCCGGGTCGGGGTCGGGCAGGCCGGCGCAACCGCCGAGGGTCAGCAGGCCGGTGGTCAACAGCAACACGCGCATGGCGAAACTCCAGGCTGGCGAGATAGTCTTGCGGACAGACTCTCTGTGGATGATTCGATTTGACTAGGCCGTGTTCAAGCCATGGGTTACTTGATCCTCTTTTACGGTTTTTGTTTCCGGCACTGATGCTTTTGCTGCTCAACGGTTGCAGCAGCGTCGGTTATTACAGCCAGCTGGCCAGTGGCCAATTGCAGCTGCTGCGAGCCCGTGTGCCGGTGGCGCAAGTCGTCGCCGACCCGAGCCGCGATGCGAGCCTGCGTGCCCATCTGGCCCAGTCGCAGCAGGCACGCCGCTTTGCCAGCGAGCACCTGCACCTGCCGGACAACCGCAGCTATCGGCTGTACGTCGACATCGGGCGGCCCTATGTGGTGTGGAACGTGTTCGCCACCCCGGAGTTTTCCCTGAACCCGCAAACCCACTGCTTTCCCATTGCTGGTTGCGTGGCTTACCGCGGCTATTACAGCCAGGGCGCGGCCCGGGGCGAGGCGGCGTTGCAGCAGTTGAAGGGCATGGACGTGGCGATCGGCGGGGTCGAGGCCTATTCCACCCTGGGCTGGTTCGACGACCCGATCATCAGTTCGATGATGCACTGGGGCGACGAGCGCCTGGCGACCCTGATCTTCCACGAGCTGGCGCACCAGCGCTTCTATGTGAAGGACGACACCGAGTTCAACGAGTCCTACGCCACCTTCGTCGAGCAGGAAGGCACCCGCCAGTGGCGCGCCTATCGCGGGCTGGCGCCATTGAGCGACGGCGAGTTGCGCCAGCGTGACCAGTTCACCCAGCTGGTGCTCGATACCCGCAAGCGCCTGGAGCAGCTGTATGCCCTGCCCTTGCCCGCCGAGCAGATGCGCCAGCGCAAGGCCGCGGAGTTCGAGCGCATGCGCAGCGAGTATCGGCAGTTGCGCGACAGCCAGTGGGCCGGTTCCAAGCGCTATGACGCCTGGGTCAACGCCCCACTGAACAATGCCCGGCTGCTGCCCTTCGGCCTGTATGACCAATGGGTGCCGGCGTTTGCCGCCTTGTTCAGGCAGGTGAAGGGGGACTGGCCGGCATTCTTCGCCGCCGTGGAGACGCTGGGACGTTTGCCGGCCGAGGAGCGCAAGGCGGCCCTGATCCGGTTGCAGGACACCGTCGCCCTGGCGCCGGCTCCTGCTTCGGGCCTGTAGCAGCCGGCTTGCCGGCGAAGCCTCTGCCCTAACGCGGCAAAAACGCCTGGTGCAGCTCGCCCAGGGTCTGGAAGTGATAGGCCGGGGCTTCGGCAGTCAATTCCTCATGGCTGCCAAAGCCATAACCCACCGCCGCCGCATCCAGCCCGTTGCGCCTGGCGCCGATCAGGTCGTGCTTGCGGTCGCCGATCATCAATGTGCTGGCAGGGTCGAGTTGCTCCTGCTCCAGCAGATGGGCGATCAGCTCCACCTTGTCGGTGCGGGTGCCGTCCAGTTCGCTGCCGTAGATCACCTTGAAGTGCTTGGCGAAGTCGAAGTGACGGGCGATCTCCCGGGCGAAGACCCAGGGCTTGGAGGTCGCGATGTACAGTTGCCGCCCTTGCCCGCCGAGGGTTTCCAGCAGCGGCGTGACGCCATCGAAGACGCGGTTTTCATACAGGCCGGTGACCTTGAAGCGTTCGCGATAGAAGTTCACCGCTTCCCAGGCCCGGGCCTCGTCGAAGCCGTAGAACTGCATGAAGGCCTGCAACAGCGGCGGGCCGATGAAGTGCTCCAGTTTGCTCAGGTCCGGCTCGTCGATGCCCAGTTTGCCCAGGGCGAACTGGATCGAACGGGTGATGCCCTCGCGAGGGTCGGTGAGGGTGCCGTCGAGGTCGAACAGTACGGTTTGGTAATGCATGGGGATTCCTGGGCTGTGCAAGGGGGTTAGGGCCGGTCGTAGCCTTCGGCCAGGTGCAGGTCCTTGAGCTTCACGTAGTTGGCGGCGCTGTAGGTGAAGAAGGCGCGCTCCTTGTCGGTCAGCGGGCGTGCCTGCTTCACCGGGCTGCCCACATAGAGAAAGCCGCTTTCCAGGCGCTTGCCCGGTGGCACCAGGCTGCCGGCGCCGACTATCACATCGTCCTCCACCACCGCGCCATCCATGACAATGCTGCCCATGCCGATCAGCACCCGGCTGCCGATGCTGCAACCGTGGAGCATGACCTTGTGGGCGATGGTCACGTCGTCGCCGATCAGCAGCGGGAAGCCGTCGGGGTTGAACGGGCCGGCGTGGGTGATGTGCAGCACGCTGGCGTCCTGCACGCTGGTGCGCGCGCCGATGCGGATGCGGTGCATGTCGCCGCGGATCACGGTCAGCGGCCAGACCGAGCTGTCGGCGCCGATTTCCACGTCGCCGATGACCACCGCCGAGTGGTCGACAAAGGCCCGCTCGCCCAGGTTCGGGGTGTGGTTCTGGTAGCTGCGAATGGCCAAGTGCGAATCCCTCTCTGAGATTTATTAATGGGGGCTATAGCTGCGGTGGGCGTCGATTGTAATTAAGATGGCTCAATGTTTCTTCCAGCCAAGGTGCCCACCGTGAGTGTGAACAACCCTCTTCTGCAGCCCTACGACCTGCCGCCGTTCTCGGCGATCCGCGCCGAGCATGTGCAACCGGCCATCGAACAGATCCTGGCTGACAACCGCGCCGCCATCGCTGACATCCTCAAGACCCAAGCCACCCAGCCGACCTGGGCTGGCCTGGTGCTGGCCATGGACGAGCTCAATGATCGCCTGGGCGCTGCCTGGAGCCCGGTCAGCCACCTCAACGCAGTGTGCAACAGCGCCGAACTGCGTGAAGCCTACGAGGCCTGCCTGCCGGCCCTGAGCGCCTATTCCACGGAAATGGGCCAGAACCGCGAGCTGTTCCAGGCCTTCGACGCCCTGGCCAAGAGCCCGGAAGCCGCCGGTTTCGACGTGGCGCAGAAGACTATCCTCGAACACTCCCTGCGGGACTTCCGCCTGTCGGGCATCGACCTGCCGCCCGAGCAGCAAAAGCGTTATGCCGAGGTGCAGAGCAAGCTTTCCGAGCTGGGCAGCCGGTTCTCCAACCAACTGCTGGATGCCACCCAGGCCTGGACCAAGCACATCACCGACGAAGCCGCCCTGGCCGGCCTGACCGACTCGGCCAAGGCGCAAATGGCTGCCGCCGCCCAGGCCAAGGACCTGGAAGGCTGGCTGATCACCCTGGAATTCCCCAGCTACTACGCAGTGATGACCTACGCCCAGGACCGTGCCCTGCGCGAAGAAGTCTATGCCGCCTACAGCACCCGCGCGTCGGACCAGGGCCCTAACGCCGGTCAGAACGACAACGGTCCGGTGATGGAAGAAATCCTCGACCTGCGTCAGGAGTTGGCCAAGCTCCTGGGTTTCGCCAGCTTCTCCGAGTTGAGCCTGGCCACCAAGATGGCCGAGTCCAGCGACCAGGTGCTGAGCTTCCTGCGGGACCTGGCCAAGCGCAGCAAGCCGTTTGCCGCCCAGGACCTGGAGCAGCTCAAGGCCTACGCCGCCGAACAGGGTTGCCCCGACCTGCAAAGCTGGGACAGCGGTTTCTACGGCGAGAAGCTGCGTGAGCAGCGCTACAGCGTTTCCCAGGAAGCCCTGCGCGCCTATTTCCCCATCGACAAGGTGCTGAGCGGGCTGTTCGCCATTGTCCAGCGCCTGTACGGCATCGAGATCGCCGAGCAGAAAGGTTTCGATACCTGGCACCCGGACGTGCGCCTGTTCGAGATCAAGGAAAACGGCCAGCACGTCGGCCGCTTCTTCTTCGACCTCTATGCCCGCGCCAACAAGCGCGGCGGTGCCTGGATGGACGGTGCCCGCGATCGCCGTCGCACGCTGGACGGGGTATTGCAAAGCCCGGTAGCCAACCTGGTGTGCAACTTCACTCCGGCGGTCAGCGGCAAGCCGGCCTTGCTGACCCACGATGAAGTCACCACCCTGTTCCACGAATTCGGCCACGGCCTGCACCACCTGCTGACCCGGGTCGAGCACGCCGGAGTGTCCGGGATCAACGGCGTGGCCTGGGACGCCGTCGAGCTGCCGAGCCAGTTCATGGAAAACTGGTGCTGGGAGCCGGAAGGCCTGGCACTGATCTCCGGCCACTATGAAAGCGGCGAACCGCTGCCCCAGGACCTGCTGCAGAAGATGCTGGCGGCGAAGAACTTCCAGTCCGGGCTGATGATGGTGCGCCAGCTGGAATTTTCCCTGTTCGACTTCGAACTGCACGCCACCCACGGCGACGGCCGCAGCGTGCTGCAAGTGCTGGAAACCGTGCGCGACGAAGTCTCGGTGATGCGCCCGCCGGCCTACAACCGCTTCCCCAACAGCTTCGCGCACATCTTCGCCGGCGGTTACGCCGCGGGGTACTACAGCTACAAGTGGGCGGAAGTGCTGTCGGCCGACGCCTTCTCCAGGTTCGAGGAAGAGGGTGTGCTCAATTCGGCCACCGGGCGTGCGTTCCGCGAGGCGATCCTGGCCCGTGGCGGCTCCCAGGAGCCTATGGTGCTGTTCGTCGATTTCCGCGGACGCGCGCCGTCGATTGACGCACTCTTGCGCCACAGCGGCCTCAGCGAGGACGCGGCAGCATGAGTGACGCACCCGTGAAGACCAAGAAACGCTTTATCGCCGGGGCGGTATGCCCGGCGTGCAGTGAGCAGGACAAGCTGATGATGTGGAGTGAGGACGATGTGCCTCATCGCGAGTGTGTGGCCTGTGGCTACTCCGACACCCTCAACGAACAGGGGCTGTCGGTGCCCAAGGAACTCGGGACCCGGGTCAACAGCGCGACGCCCAAGGTGGCGGACATCAAGGTGCAATCGGTGCAGTTTTTCCCCAACCCCAAGTTGAAGAAAAAGACTGACTGACCCCGCAGTAAAAAGCCGGCTCCCCTCCAGGAGCCGGCTTGCCGGCGAAGCGATTCGCCCCCCTTCTTTCGATCCCAGGGTTTTCGCAAGCAGGCTCGCTCCTACACAGGGTGTGGCGCTCAGTTGCTCAGCGGCTTGGTCGCGCTCACCGTCTCGAACCAGCTCTTCACCGAACAGGTGGCGAATACGCTGGTGCTGCAATCGCCATTGGCCAGGGCGGTGCGCAGTTTGTCGACATCGGCCTGCATCATGTAGCGAATGCCATCCTTGAAGTGGGAACTGTCGCCGTACCCACCCTGGGTCATTTCATTCAGCGCTTCTTCTTTGCTCCAACCCTGGATCACCACCCGGTACATGGCCGACATCAGGCCGGTGCGGTCCGAACCATGCTTGCAGTGCATCAGCACCGGGCCTTGGGCTTCGGCGCTCTGGATCGCGCGCAGGGCCTTGAGCACATCGGCGTCGTCCACATGGTTGGTGCGATAAGGCAACTGCACCTGGTTGATGCCCGGTGCCGACAGCCAGCTGGCGTCGGATTCCGGCAGGAAGTTGATCACCGTTGCCACCTTGAGCTGCTGCAGCAGCGGCACCGCGCCTTTGTCCGGCAGGGCGCTGCGATACAGGGTCGGGGACATCTGGTACAGGTTGTACTGCTTTTCCACTGGCTGCGCCCATTGGTCCGGGCGGCTGGAGGGGGGCTCTGCGGCTTGTACCTGTGGCCCGGCCAGCAGCGCCAGCAACGACAGGCAAAGGGCCGGGATGAAACGAATGCTCGACATGCGCGGGATCACCGATGAGGGGATTCAATGCCGCGCAGTATCGATTTGCCGGGGTCAAAGCCCCGTGAGCCCCCTGTCAAAGAATCGTGAAGCTGATCCGCTTTTTCCGGCGGTTTCTGATCTTTTTTCCGCCTGAAACGATTCATCTGGATGCTTAGCCTGCTACCATTTGTAACTAAAGTTTGCTGATGTGTTCATAAAACCGGGTCTTCCCGGCCTTTTGCGTTGCCAAAACACAAAGTCGCGCCATGACGCGGCTGACCAATCCATCAATGCCTGATGAGGTGCACCCATGTCTGATCAAGATCGAGACAACCCGCGGCGTGAGTTCTTGCGTAAATCCCTGACCTTGATCCCTGTGGTCACCGTCGCCAGCACCGGCCTGGGCGGCTCCCTGCTGGCGGCTGCACCTGAAACGGCCGCCGCTGCCACACCGGCCACGCCGGGCAAGCAGCCCGTCGGCAGCGGCCAGGGCTATGAGCCGGGCTATTTCACCGCCGAGGAGTGGGCCTTCATCAAGGCCGCGGTGGAACGCCTGATCCCGGCCGATGAAATGGGCCCGGGCGCCCTGGAAGCCGGCGTGCCGGAATACATCGACCGGCAGATGAATACCCCCTACGCCGCTGGCGCCCTGTGGTACATGCAAGGCCCGTTCAAGGCCGATGCCGCACCGGAGATGGGCTGGCAGAGCAAACTGGTGCCCAAGGACATCTATCGCCTGGGCATTGCCGCCACGGATGCGTGGTGCAAAGAGCTCAAGGGGCAAACATTTGCTGCGCAAGACAGCGCTACCCGAGACGACTTGCTCAAGCAACTGGAGGCCGGAACCCCGCAGTTCGACGCGGTCCCGGCCAAGCTTTTCTTCAATCTGCTGTTGCAGAACACCAAGGAAGGCTTCTTCAGCGATCCGATCCACGGTGGCAATAAAGGCCTGGTGGGCTGGACCCTGATCGGCTTTCCCGGCGCTCGCGCCGATTTCATGGATTGGGTGGAACGCAACGAGCAATACCCCTTCCCGGCTGTATCGATTCGCGGCGAGAGGGCTTGAGCATGGCAACAGTGATGAAGAAGGTCGACGCAGTGATCGTCGGTTTCGGCTGGACCGGCGCGATCATGGCCAAGGAACTGACCGAGGCCGGGCTCAATGTGCTGGCGCTGGAACGCGGGCCGATGCAGGACACCTACCCGGATGGCAACTATCCCCAGGTGATCGACGAACTCACCTACAGCGTGCGCAAGAAACTCTTCCAGGACATTTCCAAAGAGACGGTGACCATCCGCCACAGCGTCAACGACGTGGCCCTGCCCAACCGGCAACTGGGGGCCTTCCTGCCGGGCAATGGCGTGGGCGGCGCCGGCCTGCACTGGTCCGGCGTGCACTTTCGGGTCGACCCCATCGAGCTGCGCATGCGCAGCCACTACGAAGAACGCTACGGTAAGAACTTCATCCCCAAGGACATGACCATCCAGGACTTCGGCGTCAGCTATGAAGAGCTGGAGCCGTTCTTCGACTACGCGGAAAAGGTCTTCGGCACCTCGGGCCAGGCCTGGACCGTGAAGGGCCAACTGGTGGGCGACGGCAAGGGCGGCAACCCTTATGCGCCGGATCGCTCGGACCACTTCCCGCTGGAATCGCAGAAGAACACCTATTCCGCACAGCTGTTTCAGAAAGCGGCCAATGAGGTGGGCTACAAGCCCTACAACCTGCCGTCGGCCAATACCTCGGGGCCTTACACCAACCCCTATGGCGCACAGATGGGGCCGTGCAACTTTTGCGGCTTCTGCAGCGGCTACGTCTGCTACATGTACTCCAAGGCCTCGCCCAACGTGAACATCCTGCCGGCCCTCAAGCCGCTGCCGAACTTCGAGCTGCGGTCCAATTCCCACGTGCTCAGGGTCAACCTCGACAGCAGCAAGACCCGCGCCACCGGCGTCACCTACGTCGATGGCCAGGGCCGCGAGATCGAGCAGCCGGCGGACCTGGTGATCCTCGGCGCCTTCCAGTTCCACAACGTGCGCCTGATGTTGCTGTCGGGCATCGGCAAGCCCTACGACCCGATCACCGGCGAAGGCGTGGTGGGCAAGAACTTCGCCTACCAGAACATGGCCACCATCAAGGCCTACTTCGACAAGGACGTGCACACCAACAACTTCATCGGCGCCGGCGGCAACGGCGTGGCGGTGGACGACTTCAACGCCGACAACTTCGACCACGGCCCCCACGGCTTTGTCGGCGGCTCGCCGATGTGGGTCAACCAGGCCGGCAGCCGGCCCATCGCCGGCACCTCCAACCCGCCGGGTACCCCGGCCTGGGGCAGTGCCTGGAAGAAAGCCACCGCCGACTACTACACCCATCAGGTCTCCATGGACGCCCACGGAGCGCATCAGTCCTACCGTGGCAACTACCTGGATCTGGACCCGGTGTACCGCGATGCCTACGGCTTGCCCCTGCTGCGGATGACCTTCGACTGGCAGGAAAACGACATCAAGATGAACCGCTTCATGGTGGAGAAAATGGGCAAGATCGCCGAGGCGATGAACCCCAAGGCCATTGCCTTGCTGGGCAAGAAGGTCGGTGAGCACTTCAACACTGCGTCCTACCAGACCACCCACTTGAACGGCGGCGCGATCATGGGCACCGACCCCAAGACCAGCGCCCTGAACCGCTACCTGCAAAGCTGGGACGTGCACAACGTCTTCGTGCCCGGGGCTTCGGCCTTCCCTCAAGGCCTGGGCTACAACCCTACCGGCCTGGTGGCGGCGTTGACCTACTGGTCGGCCCGGGCGATCCGCGAGCAGTACCTGAAAAACCCCGGCCCGCTGGTTCAGGCATAAGGAGCGATGACCATGAAAGCACTCGTTATCGCCACCCTGGCGCTGCTGGGCAGCGCAGCCGCCAATGCTGCCGAAGCGGATCAGCAAGCCCTGGTGCAACAGGGCGAATACCTGGCCCGCGCCGGTGACTGCGTGGCCTGCCATACCGCCAAGGACGGCAAGCCGTTCGCCGGCGGGCTGCCGATGGAGACCCCCATCGGCGTGATCTATTCCACCAACATCACCCCGGACAAGACCGGCATCGGCGACTACAGCTTCGAGGACTTCGACAAAGCGGTGCGCCATGGCGTGGCCAAGGGCGGCAGCACCCTGTACCCGGCCATGCCGTTTCCTTCCTACGCCCGAGTCAGCGACGCCGACATGCAGGCGCTGTATGCCTACTTCATGAAGGGCGTGGCACCGGTGGCCCGGGACAACCAGGACAGTGACATTCCCTGGCCCCTGAGCATGCGCTGGCCGTTGTCCATCTGGCGCTGGATGTTCGCCCCGAGCGTGGAGACCCCGGCACCTGCGGCTGGCAGCGATCCGGTGATCAGCCGCGGTGCCTACCTGGTGGAAGGCCTGGGCCACTGCGGCGCCTGCCACACGCCACGGGCCCTGACCATGCAGGAGAAGGCCCTGAGCGCCAGCGATGGCAGCGACTTCCTGTCTGGCAGCGCGCCGCTGGAGGGCTGGATCGCCAAGAGCCTGCGTGGCGATCACAAGGATGGCCTGGGCAGCTGGAGCGAAGAGCAACTGGTGCAGTTCCTCAAGACCGGTCGCAGTGATCGCAGCGCGGTGTTCGGCGGCATGAGCGATGTGGTGGTCCACAGCATGCAGTACATGACCGACGCCGACCTGACGGCGATTGCCCGCTATCTCAAGTCCCTGCCGGCCAATGACCCCAAGGACCAGCCGCACCAGTACGACAAGCAAGT
The DNA here is from genome assembly GCF_059418825.1 of Pseudomonas sp. GW821-FHT07F01. Lineage (NCBI taxonomy): Bacteria > Pseudomonadati > Pseudomonadota > Gammaproteobacteria > Pseudomonadales > Pseudomonadaceae > Pseudomonas > Pseudomonas sp. GW821-FHT07F01. The sequence goes on along the minus strand of NZ_JBWKQO010000003.1, from coordinate 68,374 downwards.
GGCCCAGGCCCTGTGGAACGGTGACGACAGCAAGCCGGGCGCGGCGGTGTACATCGACAACTGCGCGGCCTGCCACCGCACCGACGGCCACGGCTACACCCGGGTGTTCCCGGCGCTGGCGGGCAACCCCGTGCTGCAATCGGCGGATGCCACCTCGCTGATCCATATCGTGCTCAAGGGCGGCACCTTGCCAGCGACCCACAGCGCGCCTTCGACCTTCACCATGCCGGCCTTCGCCTGGCGCCTGTCGGATCAGGAGGTGGCCGATGTGGTCAACTTCATCCGCAGCAGCTGGGGCAACCAGGCCTCGGCGGTGAAGCCCGGGGATGTGGCGGCGCTGCGCAACGGCGACTTGCAGAGCACCTCCAACGACGACCTGGGGCAGGTCACCAGCCACTAGCCCCAAGGCCGGCGCTCGCTGCGGGCGCCGGCCCGGGATGGCCGTTCAGCCCTGGGTGAAGCGCTGGATGCCCAGGCGGCTTTCCAGTTGATAGCCGGCGATGCAGTCCGCCAGCCCGGCGGTCATCAGGTCTTGCCAGCTTGCGGGGAGCAGGCCGATGCCGTCGTGGCAGGGGCTCCAGCGCACCTCGGCGAACTTCGGGTCCGCTTCATCGAAGGGTTGCTGGCCGTTCACAGTGGCCTTTTCGATGTCCTGGGTGCACAGCTCGAATTCGCAGGCCACTCCCCACAACTGCCCGTCGGGTGCCCTGACGATGATCAGGTCGGCACCTTGTTCGTAGCTGGGGAGGTAGGCCTCTGCGGCGTAGAAAATCTTTTCCAGCGTGCCGGGTGTCCTGGGCATGCTTGTGCTCCTGTTCTTTGAGCCTGCCTTATACCCTAACGCCACACGCCCGCAGTAGCCGGCTTGTCGGCCAAGGATGCGGTACGCCTTGTGTCGCACTGGGGAACGTCCGCTGTCAGGGGTGGGTTTCGGTCCGACGGTGCTGGTCAGGTAAATCCGGCTCCATTACTGTATGCGCATACAGTTATGGAGTGCTTCCATGTTCAACCCCCTGCCTCCCCGTGGTCGCGGTACCGCGAGCAATCCGCACAACCGTTTTGCGCCCAATCGTTCGGTGGCCGAGGATGATGGCTGGTACCAGGAAGTGCCGTTGACCCAGGGCACCGAGGTGCGCTTTGAAACGGCCAAGTCGATCATCACCCGCAACAGTTCGCCGGACCTGCCCTTCGACCGCTCCATCAACCCCTATCGCGGTTGCGAGCACGGTTGCATCTATTGCTACGCGCGGCCCAGCCACGCCTATTGGGACCTGTCCCCGGGGCTGGATTTCGAAACCAAGCTGATCGCCAAGAGCAACACCGCGGCCTTGCTGGAGCAGCAACTGTCCAAGCCCGGCTATCGCTGCGCACCGATCAACCTGGGGTCCAATACCGATCCCTACCAGCCCATCGAGCGCGAACAGCAGTTGACCCGGCGCACCCTGGAGGTGCTGCTGCGCTATCGACACCCGGTGACCATCGTCACCAAGGGCTCATTGATCCTCCGGGACCTGGACCTGCTGAGCGAGCTGGCGCGCCAGCGCCTGGTGGCGGTGATGATCAGCCTGACCACTTTGGACGATGAGTTGAAGCGCATTCTCGAGCCCCGGGCGGCGGCGCCCAAGGCGCGCTTGCGGGCCATCCGGGTGATGCGCGGGGCGGGCATCCCGGTGGGCGTGCTGTGTTCGCCGATGATTCCGATGATTAACGACAGCGAGCTGGAAAGCCTGCTCAGCGAGGCCCATGCCGCAGGGGCGCAGAGCGCGGCCTACATGATGCTGCGCCTGCCCCTGGAAGTGGCGCCGCTGTTCGAGGAGTGGCTGGCGGCGCATTACCCGCAAAGGGCGGCCCATGTGCTCAGCCTGATCCGCCAGAGCCGTGGCGGTGAGCTCTACGACAGCCGTTTTGGCGCCCGCATGCGCGGTGAAGGGCCCTTCGCCGATCTGCTGGCCCAGCGTTTTGCCAAGGCGCTCAAGCGTCTGGGGCTCAACCGTCGCGAGGGTTTCGATCTCGACTGTTCAGCCTTCTGTCCGCCGGGCGGGCAGATGTCGTTGTTGTGAGCGGCATTGGCCTATCGTTGAGTAGTGGGCGCAGCGTTCCCGAGGTACTCTGGTCGCCTTTTGCCATCGCTCATAGTGGCGTTCTAGAGCCTTCCGTTCAGTTTGAGTTAAGTATTCATGGCTACCTTGTTCATCGAGTGACCTACGGGTCGCCGCCAGCGGGTCGGTGGTTTTTTTATCGATGGCTGGCGTCGTGCCGGATATTTCTGGAAAATTCACCAAATCCGACAGAGAGGATGAATCATGAGTGACAAGGATAAACAGCCGTTGGCTGCGTCGGCTCCGGCACCCACAGAAGTCGCCGAGACCGCCGATGCAGCGCTGCAGCACATCGTTGACGGCTTTTTGCATTTTCATCATGAAGTCTTCCCGCAGCAGGAAGAGCTGTTCAAGAAACTCGCCACCGCTCAGCGGCCGCGGGCGATGTTCATTGCCTGCGCCGACTCGCGCATCGTTCCCGAGCTGATCACCCAGAGCTCCCCGGGCGATCTGTTCGTGACCCGCAACGTGGGCAACGTGGTACCGCCCTACGGGCAGATGAACGGTGGTGTCTCCACGGCGATCGAGTACGCGGTGCTGGCCCTGGGGGTGCATCACATCATCGTCTGCGGGCACTCGGATTGCGGCGCCATGCGCGCGGTACTCAACCCGCAGAGCCTGGAGAAAATGCCCACGGTCAAGGCCTGGCTGCGCCACGCCGAAGTGGCGCGGACCATGGTCCACGAGAACTGCGATTGCGCCGACGAATCCTCCAGCATGCATGTGCTGACCGAAGAGAACGTCATTGCTCAACTGCAGCACCTGCGCACCCATCCTTCCGTGGCCTCGCGCATGGCCAACGGCCAGTTGTTCATCCATGGCTGGGTCTATGACATCGAGACCAGCTCGATCAAGGCCTACGACGCCGACAAGGGTTGTTTCCTGCCTCTGGATGGCAGCCACCCGATCCCGGTAGCGACGCCCAAAGCGCGTTTCTGATCCCACCTCAATCCCCCTGAGTGGTTGTAGCCAGGGCTGCCATCTGGCGGCCCGGCTTTGCCACGCCTGAAGAAAAGTCGGGAGAACTGTCATGCGTGCAGCACAGTTGAAAAGTGTCCTGCCACGGGAGCTGCTGGCTTCGGTGGTGGTGTTTCTGGTGGCCCTGCCCCTGTGCATGGGGATCGCCATTGCCTCGGGCCTGCCGCCGGCCAAGGGCCTGATCACCGGGATCATCGGTGGCCTGGTGGTGGGCTGGCTGGCGGGCTCGCCCTTGCAGGTCAGCGGGCCGGCGGCCGGGCTGGCGGTGCTGGTGTTCGAGCTGGTGCGCCAGCATGGGGTGGCCATGCTCGGGCCGATCCTGCTGCTGGCCGGGCTGCTGCAATTGCTGGCCGGGCGCCTGCGCCTGGGTTGCTGGTTCCGGGTCACGGCGCCAGCGGTGGTCTACGGCATGCTGGCGGGCATCGGCGTGCTGATCGTGCTGTCCCAGGTGCATGTGATGCTCGATGCCGCGCCCCAGGCCTCGGGCCTGGATAACCTTGTGGGCTTTCCCCAGGCTCTGGCGCAGGCCTTGCCGAGCCTGGGGTGGCAGGCTGGCTTGCTGGGGTTGGCGACCATCGCGGTGATGTGGGGCTGGGACAAGTGGCGGCCCCAGGCGCTGCGGTTCATCCCCGGTGCCCTGCTCGGTGTCGGGCTGGCGACCCTGGCCAGCCTGCTGCTGGCGCTGCCGGTGAAGCGCGTCGAGGTGCCGGCCAACCTGGCCGAGGCCATCGACTGGCTGCGCCCCGCCGACCTGCTCAACCTGGCGGACCCCAACCTGCTGATCGCCGCCTTCGCCGTGGCCTTTATCGCCAGTGCCGAAACCCTGCTGTCCGCCGCCGCGGTGGATCGCATGCACAGCGGCCAGCGCTCGGACTTCGACCGTGAACTGTCGGCCCAGGGCGTGGGCAACATGCTCTGCGGTCTGCTGGGTGCCCTGCCCATGACCGGGGTCATCGTGCGCAGCTCGGCCAATGTCCAGGCCGGGGCCCAGACCCGTTATTCGACGATTTTCCATGGCCTGTGGCTGCTGGGTTTCGTGCTGGTGCTGTCCAGCGTGCTGCAGAGCATTCCGGTGGCGAGCCTGGCGGGGGTGCTGGTCTACACCGGCTTCAAGCTGGTGGACCTCAAGGTCTTTCGCGGCCTGGGGCGCTACGGGCGCATGCCGATGCTGACTTACGCGGTGACGGCCCTGGCGATTGTCTTCAGCGATCTGCTGACCGGGGTACTGATCGGCTTTGCCCTGACCCTGGCCAAGCTGGCGTTCAAGGCGTCGCGCTTGAAGATCAGCCTGATCGACCTGGCAGAGGAAGGCGAGATGGAGTTGCGTCTGGTGGGCGCTGCGACCTTTCTCAAGGTGCCGGCCCTGACTCGGGTACTGGCGACGATTCCCCCGGCCACCACTGTGCATGTGCCCCTCAGCAACCTCAGTTATATCGACCATGCGTGCCTGGAGTTGCTGGAAGACTGGAATCGGGCCAACAGTGCCAAGGGCTCGCGGCTGGTGATCGAAACGCGGGGCTTGAAGCGGCGCCTGGAGGGCCGGTTGACCACCACCAGCGGCGTGGGGGCGGCTGCGGCGAGAGGTTGAATCGCCGGGTGGGCGAGAGGGGCTTGGGCGAGCCAGGCCCTTCGCCACAAGGCTCGCTGCGAGCCTTGCTGGCGAGGAGTGGGTCAGGCGGCTGGCTGGTCGAGTTCCAGTTCCACGCCCAGTTGGCGTGACAGGCAAGGCCAGCGTTTCCAGGCTGCCTCGGTGTCCGGGCTGCTGAGTTTCTCGCGGTAGGCTTCCACCGACTCCAGAGCGAAGCTTTCTTCGTCGAGCATGGCGTCGACGGCGTGGTGCACCGCTTCGTCCAGCTGGTTGGCGAAGGTTTCGCCGATCAGTTGGTGGGCGATGAGGTTGGCGACAGTCATGTCCAGGGGGATCAGCGGACGGCCGAAATGCTTGATGTACAGGTCGTTGACCTCTTCCACCAGACGGTGGGCCAGATAGGCTTCATCCAGCAGGCCGTCGAGGCCGACGTGGCCGTCCATGATGGCCGGCGGCTGGAGGAAGAATTGCTCGGCGATCTTCAGCACCGGCTTGATCTGCGACTCGATGCCGGCTTCCCGGGCTACAGAGTTGGCGGCGTCCAGAAGGTCTGGAACCTGGTCGATATAGGCGCTGACAAAACGGGTCATGACGCCCTTGGCGTCGACTTCGGGCAGCTGGATGGCGGGGTGCAGGTGAGGCAATTGGCTCTCCAACTGACGGGTCAGGAGGCCGGTACTGGCTTCGTGCTGCTGGGCCAGTTTGATCTGCTCGCGCAATGCGGCGGTGTTCATGAAAACTCCAGGGAACAAGGGCAATTGAATAGGGAGAACATAAGTTAGCCTGCTTACAAAAGCGCTTAAGACGCATTTGTCATAATTATTTCATGCTTAGTCACCACGGTTATATCGTTTCGCCATCCAGGGCACTCGATCCCTTTCCCGCCGTGGCCTGCAAACCTCCTTATTAGTGTTTCAGCTGATTTACGCCCTCGCGTTGCGAGGTGGGAGTCGCTGTCTATACTCGCCCTTGTATGAAGTTAGCTGATGACGCCCGACTGCAAATGCAGCGAAGGCTCGGCCGGTTTAAGTTCGTAGTCTAGGCAGCCGCTCCCTTGCCGCAGGTGTTAAGCCGGCGGGATAACAAGAACGATAAGGGGAACCCGCAATGATGCGACATCCACATGTCTGGATGGGCCTCCTGTTGTGGTCGGTATTCAGCCAGGCGCAAGCCGCCTGGACCGTGAATATGACGCCTGGGGCGACCGAGATAAGCCACGCGGTATTCGACCTGCACATGACCATCTTCTGGATCTGTGTGGTGATCGGCGTCATCGTCTTCGGTGCGATGTTCTGGTCGATGATCGTTCACCGCCGTTCCGTCGGCCAGGTCCCGGCCAAATTCCACGAAAGCACCACGGTGGAAATCCTCTGGACCATCATTCCCTTCCTGATCCTGGTGGCCATGGCCGTGCCTGCCACGGCGACGCTGATCAAGATGTACGACACCAGCGAGCCGGACGTGGATATCCAGATCACCGGCTACCAGTGGAAGTGGCACTACAAATACCTCGGCCAGGACGTAGAGTTCTTCAGCAACCTGGCCACCCCCGCCGACCAGATCCACAACCAGAGCACCAAGGGCGAGCACTACCTGCTGGAGGTCGACCAGCCGCTGGTACTTCCGGTGGGCGCCAAGGTGCGCTTTCTGGTGACCGCCGCCGACGTCATCCACTCCTGGTGGGTGCCGGCCTTTGCGGTCAAGCGTGATGCTATCCCGGGTTTCGTCAACGAAGCCTGGACCCGGGTCGACAAGCCCGGCATCTACCGTGGCCAGTGCGCCGAGCTGTGCGGCAAGGACCACGGCTTCATGCCGATCGTGGTGGAGGTCAAGAGCCAGGCCGACTACGACACCTGGATGGGCGAGCGCAAGGCCGAGGCGGCCAAGCTCAAGGAGCTGACCAGCAAGGAATGGACCCTCGACGAGCTGGTGGCCCGCGGTGACAAGATCTACCACACCACCTGCGTTGCCTGTCACCAGGCGGAAGGCCAGGGCCTGCCGCCGATGTTCCCGGCCCTCAAGGGCTCGAAGATCGCTACCGGGCCCAAGGAGGCTCACCTGAGCCTGGTGTTCCACGGCAAGCCGGGCACCGCCATGGCCGCCTTCGGCAAGCAGCTGTCGGAAGTCGACATCGCCGCCGTCGTCACCTACGAACGCAACGCCTGGGGCAACAACAAGGGCGACATGGTGACGCCCAAGGAAGTCCTGGCGCTGAAGCAGGCGGAAAGCAAATGAGCCGGCTCATGGGGTATGTGCGCAACCGGTCGCGGCGTTTCGCCGCCGATCATCCAGTCCATTCGCTCGCAGGAGACAGGACATGAGTGCTGTGATCGATGACCACGGCCACGCCGGCCATGATGACCACGCCCATGGCCCGGCCAAGGGCCTGATGCGCTGGGTACTGACCACCAACCACAAGGACATCGGCACCCTGTACCTGTGGTTCAGCTTCTGCATGTTCCTGCTGGGCGGCTCGTTCGCCATGGTGATCCGTGCCGAACTGTTCCAGCCCGGGCTGCAGATCGTCGAGCCGGCGTTCTTCAACCAGATGACCACCATGCATGGCCTGGTGATGGTCTTCGGTGCGGTGATGCCGGCCTTCGTCGGCCTGGCCAACTGGATGATCCCGTTGATGATCGGCGCGCCGGACATGGCCCTGCCGCGGATGAACAACTTCAGCTTCTGGCTGCTGCCGGCGGCCTTCCTGTTGCTGATCTCGACCCTGTTCATGCCCGGCGGCGGGCCGAACTTCGGCTGGACTTTCTATGCCCCCCTGTCCACCACCTACGCCCCGGAAAGCGTGACCTTCTTCATCTTCGCCATCCACCTGATGGGCGTCAGCTCGATCATGGGCGCGATCAACGTGATCGCCACCATCCTCAACCTGCGAGCCCCGGGCATGACCCTGATGAAGATGCCGTTGTTCGTCTGGACCTGGCTGATCACCGCCTTCCTGCTGATTGCGGTGATGCCGGTACTGGCCGGGGTGGTGACCATGATGCTGATGGACATCCATTTCGGCACCAGCTTCTTCAGTGCAGCCGGCGGCGGTGACCCGGTGTTGTTCCAGCACGTGTTCTGGTTCTTCGGCCACCCCGAGGTGTACATCATGATCCTGCCGGCCTTCGGCGCGGTCAGCTCGATCATCCCCACCTTCAGCCGCAAGCCACTGTTCGGCTACACCTCGATGGTCTATGCCACCGGGGCGATCGCCTTCCTGTCGTTCATCGTCTGGGCGCACCACATGTTCGTGGTGGGCATCCCGCTGGTGGGCGAGCTGTTCTTCATGTACGCCACCCTGCTGATCGCCGTGCCCACCGGGGTCAAGGTGTTCAACTGGGTGAGCACCATGTGGCAGGGCTCGCTGACCTTCGAGACGCCGATGCTGTTCGCGGTGGCCTTCGTCATCCTGTTCACCATCGGCGGTTTCTCCGGGCTGATGCTGGCCATTGCCCCGGCGGACTTCCAGTACCAGGACACCTACTTCGTGGTGGCGCACTTCCACTACGTACTGGTGCCGGGGGCGATCTTCGGGATCTTCGCCTCGGCCTACTACTGGCTGCCCAAGTGGACCGGGCACATGTACGACGAGACCCTGGGCAAGCTGCACTTCTGGCTGTCCTTCGTCGGCATGAACATGGCGTTCTTCCCCATGCACTTCGTGGGGCTGGCGGGCATGCCGCGGCGGATCCCGGACTACAACCTGCAGTTCGCCGACTTCAACATGGTGTCCTCGATCGGTGCCTTCACCTTCGGCGCGACGCAGATCTTCTTCCTGTTCATCGTCATCAAGTGCATCCGCGGCGGCAAAGCGGCTCCGGCCAAACCCTGGGAAGGTGCCGAAGGCCTGGAGTGGAGTATTCCCTCGCCGGCGCCGTACCACACCTTTGTCACCCCGCCGGAAGTGAAATGAACATCTGTGCTGTAGGAGCGAGCCCGCTCGCGAAGGCGCCAGAGGGTGGTGCCCGCTTCGCCGGCAAGCCGGCTCCTACAGGCTTGGGAGGACGTTGAGATGGCCGAGGTAACGCTGAAGAAACTGGTGACCCGCCTGTTGCTGGTGGTGGTGGCGATGTTCGTCTTCGGTTTTGCCCTGGTGCCGATCTACGACGTGATGTGCAAGGCCCTGGGGATCAACGGCAAGACCGGTGGGCAGTATGCGGACCAGGGGCAGCAGGTGGATGTATCGCGCCAGGTGCGGGTGCAGTTCCTGTCCACCAATGCCATCGACATGGTCTGGGATTTCTATCCCAAGTCCGATGACATCGTGGTCCATCCGGGGGCGGTGAACGAGATGATCTTCATCGCCCGCAACCCCAGCGACCACCCGATGAGCGCCCAGGCGATCCCGAGCATCTCCCCCAGCAGCGCGGCCATGTATTTCCACAAGACCGAGTGCTTCTGCTTTACCCAGCAGGTGTTGCAGCCGGGGGAGAAGATCGAGATGCCGGTGCGTTTCATCGTTGACCGTGACATGCCCAAGGATGTGAAGCACCTGACGCTGGCTTACACGCTGTTCGATATCACCGCGCGTCATCCACCGGTGGCGGTTGCCGCCAAGAACGGTGGCTAGACGATCTAGCGTGCCCGATAAGGAGAACAACCCATGGCGACTCATGAGCACTATTACGTTCCCGCCCAGAGCAAGTGGCCGATCATCGCAACGGTGGGCATGTTCGTCACCGTGGTGGGCCTGGGCACCTGGTTCAATGACCTCAAGGCTGCGCGACCGGAATCCCACGGCCCGCTGATCTTTTTCGTCGGCGGCCTGCTGCTGGCCTACATGCTGTTCGGCTGGTTTGGTGCGGTGGTCAAGGAAAGCCGCGCCGGGCTCTACAGCGCCCAGCTCGATCGCTCGTTCCGCTGGGGCATGAGCTGGTTCATCTTTTCCGAAGTGATGTTCTTCATGGCCTTCTTCGGCGCGCTGTTCTATGTGCGGCACATGTCCGGGCCCTGGCTCGGCGGTGAGGGGCACAAGGGCATCGCCCACATGCTGTGGCCGAACTTCGAGTTCGTCTGGCCGCTGCTCAACAACCCCGACCCGAAACTCTTTCCGCCGCCCAAGGGCACCATCAGCCCCTGGGGCCTGCCGCTGCTCAACACCATCCTGCTGGTGAGTTCCAGCGTCACCGTGACCATCGCCCACCACGCCTTGAAGAAAGGCCATCGCGGCGCGCTGAAGATCTGGCTGGCGCTGACGGTGCTGCTGGGTTGCGCCTTCCTGGGCTTTCAGGCCGAGGAATACATCCATGCCTACCACGAGCTGGGGCTGACCCTGGGTTCGGGGATCTACGGCGCCACCTTCTTCATGCTCACCGGTTTCCACGGTGCCCACGTGACCATTGGCACCCTGATCCTGTTCGTGATGCTGATGCGCATCATGCGCGGGCATTTCGACGCCGAGCACCAGTTCGGCTTCGAGGCCGCCAGCTGGTACTGGCACTTCGTCGATGTGGTCTGGATCGGCCTGTTCGTTTTCGTCTACGTGCTCTGAGGCGCCTTACCAGGGCGCGTGGGAGACCAGCTGGCCGCTGAAGAAACCCCAGGCGATCAAGCCGACGGTGACCACGGCCAGCGCGACCCGAATGCTCAGTGAGGTCACCAGGCGCTTGGATGAACTGTCGTCCTTGACCAGAAAGAACAGGCCGCTGAACAGGCTGACAACCGTGGCAATCAGCATCAGGACGATGGCTGCTTTGAGCATGGTGGGACTCCGGGGGAAACGCGATGTACAGCAGTATAGCGAGTGGATTTCTCAGCCTTGCAGGCCAGCCATGAAGGGCTTCCGGCCGGGCATCGGGCCGACCCTGGTGGTGCTTTTGCTGCTGCCGGTGCTGGTTGCCCTGGGCTTCTGGCAACTGGGCCGAGGCGAGCAGAAGCGCCAGTTGCTGGCCAGCTACGCCGAGCGCCGTGCGGCGGAGCCGGTGGCCCTGTTCGAGCTGTTGGCCAGCGAGGATCCGGCTTTTCGCCGGGTACGCCTGCACGGTCATTTCGATGCCGACCACAGCCTGTTGCTGGATAACCGCCTGCATGACGGCAAGGTCGGGGTCGAGCTGCTGCAACCCTTCCTCGACCAGGCCAGCGGTCGCTGGCTGCTGGTCAACCGCGGCTGGCTGCCCTGGCCCGACCGGCGCACGCCTCCCGTATTCAGCACCCCGCAGCAGAGCCTGAGCCTGGATGCCTGGGTCTACGTTTCCCCGGGCGCGGCATTCCAGCTGCACGCCGACCCCAGCGGCGCGAGCTGGCCGCGGCTGATTACCGCCGTGGGTCCACAGGCGCTCTGGGCCGAGCTGGGCCGCAGCGGTTTCGACCATGAAGTGCGCCTGGAGTCGGGCCCGGGTGCCTACCTGACCGAATGGCCGGTGGTCGCCATGGGCCCGGAAAAACACCAGGCCTATGCGGTGCAGTGGTTCGCCATGGCCCTGGCGCTGTTCGCTCTCTATCTCTATTTCGGCTGGCACAACACTCGGGAGAAACGCCATGGGAACGGCCATGAATCCACCCAACATCTCTGACGCCCAGGCGCCCAACCGGCGGCGCGGCCGCTGGCAACTGGTGCTGATCCTGCTGATGGTGATCGGCCCGATGATCCTTGCCACCGGCATGTACAAGCTGCAGTTCTGGGTACCGGAAAGCCGCAGCTATCACGGCGAGCTGATCGGCAATGGCCAGACCCGCGCCCAGATCGGCGTGCAGGCCGAGGAGGATCGCTGGCAGGTTCTGGTCACCGCGCCCGGGGAGTGCGCAGTGGATTGCCAGCAACTGGTGTACCTGGCGCGGCAGATCCAGATCGCCCTGGGCCGTGATGCCTCGCGCGCCAGCCATGCCCTGGCCAGCGCCCGGCCCCTGAGCGCCGAATACGAAGCCAAGCTGCAGCGTGAATACCCGCAACTGCAACGCTACCCCCTGGACCTGGCGACCTTCACCAAGGGCGCCAACGACAAGGAGGCGCCGCAGCTGTGGATCGTCGACCCCCACAGCAACCTGGTGCTGCGCTATGACGCCCGGGTCAAGGGCAAGGACCTGCTCAACGACCTGCGCCACCTGCTGAAACTGTCGAACATCGGATAAGGGCATCGTCATGGCCAAACCTGGATTTCGCCTCGCGTTGTTTGCCACCTTGCTGGCCCTGATCGTGGTGCTGCTCGGCGCCTACACCCGGCTGACCCATGCCGGCCTCGGCTGCCCGGACTGGCCCGGCTGCTACGGCTTTATCAGCGTGCCGAAAAGCGAAGCCCAGTTGGCCCATGCCGAGCTGCATTTTCCCGATACCCCGGTGGAGGCCCACAAGGGCTGGAACGAGATGATCCACCGATACTTCGCCGGCACCCTGGGGCTGCTGATCGTGCTCCTGGCGGCCCGGGCCTGGACCCATCGCCGGCATCCGGGGCAGCCCCTGAAGCTGCCGCTGTTCCTCCTGGCAGTGGTGTTCGCCCAGGCGGCCTTCGGCATGTGGACGGTGACCCTCAAGCTCTGGCCGCAAGTGGTCACCGCGCACCTGCTGGGCGGTTTCGCCACCCTGAGCCTGTTGTTCCTGCTGACCTTGCGCCTGTCCGGGGTATTGCCGGCGCTGATCGTGCCGCGGCGCTTGCAGTACTGGGCCACCGCCGGGCTGGTGCTGGTGATCGGGCAGATCGCCCTGGGCGGCTGGGTCAGTTCCAACTACGCGGCGGTGGCCTGTATCGACCTGCCCACCTGCCATGGCCAGTGGTGGCCGAACATGGATTTCGCCAACGGCTTCCACCTGACCCAGCACATCGGCCCCAACTACCTGGGCGGGCAACTGGACAGCGATGCCCGCACCGCCATCCACATGACCCACCGGGTCGGCGCGGTGCTGGTGACCCTGGTGTTGCTGGGCCTGGCCTGGCAGCTGCGGCAGACCGGCATGACCCGCCTGGCCGGGCTGGTGCTGGTGGCGCTGGGGGCGCAGGTCAGCCTGGGCCTGAGCAACGTGTTCTTTCATTTGCCACTGCCGGTGGCCGTGGCCCATAACGCCGGGGGGGCGGCGCTGCTGCTGACCCTGGTGCTGGTCAACTACCACGCCCGTACCAGCCTGGTGCGGGCCCGGGATCGCCTGCCCCTGGGCTGGCGGCTCAGCCCGCGTAAACAGATGGCGGGTCCCATCACCATCAAAGGAGAGATGCCATGGCGACTCTGACCGGCGCCCGCCAGCACCCCCAGGCGATCTGGCGCGATTACCTGGAGCTGACCAAACCCAAGGTGGTGGTGCTGATGCTGATAACCTCCCTGGTGGGCATGTTCCTCGCCACCCGCGCCGGGGTTCCGTGGACGGTGCTGGTGTTCGGCAACCTGGGCATTGCCCTTTGCGCGGGCGGGGCGGCGGCGGTCAACCATGTGGTGGACCGGCGCATCGACGCGCTGATGGCCCGGACCCACAAACGGCCCCTGGCCGAAGGCCGGGTATCGCCACGAGCGGCGCTGGCCTTTGCCCTGCTCCTGGCGCTAGCCGGGCAGGCGCTGCTGCTGACCTTCACCAACCCACTCACGGCCTGGCTGACCCTGGCCTCGCTGCTGGGCTATGCGGTGGTCTACACCGGGTTTCTGAAACGCGCGACGCCGCAGAACATCGTGATCGGCGGGCTGGCCGGCGCGGCTCCACCGTTGCTGGGCTGGGTCGCCGCCACCGGGCACATGAGCGCCGAACCGCTGCTGCTGGTGCTGATCATCTTCGCCTGGACCCCGCCGCACTTCTGGGCCCTGGCCATCCACCGCAAAGAGGAATACGCCAAGGCCGATATCCCGATGCTGCCGGTCACCCATGGCGAGCACTACACCAAGGTGCACATCCTGCTCTACACCTTTGCCCTGCTGGCGGTGAGCCTGCTGCCCTATGTCATCCACATGAGTGGCGTGTTGTACCTGGTGTGTGCCCTGGCCCTGGGCGGGCGCTTCCTGCAATGGGCCTGGGTGCTGTACCGTGGCACTCGGCCGCACGCGGCGATCAACACCTTCAAGTACTCTATTTATTACTTGTTCCTGCTGTTCATCGCCCTGCTCGTAGACCACTACCTATTGTTGAACCTATGACTCGAACTCAGAAAACCGTCTTTATTCTCGTTGCCCTGGTGGCCCTGGTGCTGGGGCTTACCGTCAACAAAGTACTGTCCGGCAAGGGTCAGGGCGACCCCACTGCACTGATCGATGCGGGCATCATCCTGCTGCCGCAAAGCCGTACCCTGCCTGCGGTGAAGATGGTCGACCAGGACGGCCAGCCAGTGGTGATCGACGAGTTGAAGGGCAAATGGTCGCTGCTGTTCTTCGGCTACACCTTCTGCCCGGACATCTGCCCCACCACCCTGGCGCAGTTGCGGCAGATCAAGAGCGAGCTGCCCAAGGAAGCGGTGGACAAGCTGCAGGTGGTCCTGGTCAGCGTCGACCCCAACCGTGATACCCCGCAGCAGCTCAAGCAGTACCTGGGCTACTTCGACAAGGACTTCAAGGGCCTGACCGCCTCCTCGGTGGAAGACCTGCAGAAGCTTGCCAACGCCGTGAGCATTCCCTTCATCCCGGCCGATACCAGCAAGCCCAACTACACCGTGGACCACAGCGGCAACCTGGCGGTGATCGGCCCGGACGGTACCCAGCGCGGTTTCATCCGTGCTCCGCTGAACAACCAGAAGCTGGTGGCCCAACTGCCTGTGATGCTGCAGCGCAAATAACGCTACATGCTCGAACCGCTGAACCGCTGAACCGCTGAACCGCTGAACCGCTGAACCGCTGAACCCTGTAGCCGCTGCAGCAGGCTGCGATGGGCCTCGAAGAGGACGTGCTCCTGAGGCCCTCGGAAGACGCTGGGCGCCTTATCCCGGCCTTCGGCAGCGGCTACAACGAAACGGGGCGCCCCAAGGCGCCCCGTTTGTGTTTCTGCAACCGATCAGAACGCCGGCACGATGGCGCCTTTGTACTTCTCGAGAATGAACTGCTTCACTTCAGGGCTGTGCAGGGCCGCGACCAGCTTCTTCATGGCGTCCGAATCCTTGTCGTCAGGACGGGCCACCAGGATGTTCACGTAAGGCGAATCCTTGCCTTCGATCACCAGGGCGTCCTTGGAAGGATCCAGCTTGGCTTCCAGGGCATAGTTGGTGTTGATCAGCGCCAGGTCGACCTGGGTCAGCACGCGCGGGATGGTGGCGGCTTCCAGTTCACGGAACTTCAGGTCCTTGGGGTTCTCGGTGATGTCCTTGATGGTGGCCAGGATGTTGTTGGAATCCTTGAGCTTGATCAGGCCGGCCTTGTCCAGCAGCAACAGCGCGCGGCCGCCGTTGGTGGCGTCGTTGGGGATCACCACGGTGGCGCCGCCCGGTAGTTCGGAGAGCTGCTTGTACTTGCTGGAATAGGCACCCAGGGGTTCGACGTGAACACCGGCAACGTTCACCAGCTGGGTGCCCTTGGCCTTGTTGAACTCATCCAGGTAGGGCTGGTGCTGGAAGAAGTTGGCGTCCAGGCGCTTTTCGGCGACTTGCACGTTGGGCTGCACGTAGTCGGTGAAGACCTTGACCTTCAGGTCCACGCCTTCCTTGGCCAGGGCCGGTTTGACGAACTCCAGGATCTCGGCGTGGGGCACTGGTGTGGCGGCCACGGTCAGGGTTTCGGCGGCGTGCGCGGAGAACGCGGCAACGGCTGCGAAAGCGACGAGTAGTTTTTTCATCCAACAAGCTCCTTGTAAGTCGCCCGACCCCGGGCGCCTGCCGGCCTGGGCCGGCAATTTTATTTGCGGGAAAAGTGCACCACCAGCTTGTCGCCGACGGTTTGCAGAACCTGGACCAGCACCAGCAGCAACACCACGGTCACCACCATCACATCGGTCTGGAAGCGCTGGTAGCCGAAGCGGATCGCCAGGTCGCCCAGGCCACCGGCCCCCACCACGCCGGCCATGGCGGTGTAGGACACCAGGGTAATGGCAGTCACGGTGATAGCGGCAAAGATGCCCGGGCGGGCTTCCGGGAGCAAGGCATTGGTAATGATCTGCCGGGTGCTGGCACCCATGGACTGGGTGGCCTCGATGATGCCGCGATCCACTTCGCGCAGGGCGGTTTCCACCAGCCGGGCAAAGAACGGCGTGGCGCCGACCACCAGCGGTGGAATGGCCCCGGCAACCCCCAGCGATGTGCCGGTGATCAGTACGGTGAAGGGAATCATCACGATCAGCAGAATGATGAACGGCAGCGAACGCAGGATGTTGACCACCAGCGACAGCAGCGCATACAGCGACTTCTGCTCCAGCAGTTGGCGCGGGCTGCAGAGGAACAGCAGCACGCCCAGTGGCAGGCCCAGCAGTACGGTGAACAGCAGCGAGCCGCCGAGCATCATCAGGGTGTCGCCGGTGGCCAGCCAGATTTCCAGCCAGTCGATGTTGGCGAAGAAGGTATCCATCAGCGCAGCACCTCCATGTGGACATCGGCCGCGGTGAAGCGGGCGAAGGCCGCTTCCATGTCACCGCCGGTGATGGCCAGGGTCAGTTGCCCGTAAGGGGTGTCCTTGATGCGGTCGATGCGTCCGGCGAGGATGCTGTAGTCGACCCCGGTCTCCCGGGCCACGGTGCCCAGCAGCGGCGCGTAGGTGGAATCGCCCTGGAAGGTCAGGCGCACGATGCGCCCCGGTACGTGGGCGAAGTCGTCGCGCTGCTCGTTCTCGTCGATCTGCTCGTCTTCCTGGACGAAGCGCCGCGTGGTCGGGTGCTTGGGGTGCAGGAACACGTCGGCCACCGGGCCCTGTTCGACGATCACGCCGGCGTCCATCACCGCCACCTGGTCACAGACGCGACGGATCACGTCCATCTCGTGGGTGATCAGGACGATGGTCAGGTTCAGCTCGCGGTTGATCTCGGCCAGCAGTTGCAGGACCGAGGCAGTGGTCTGCGGGTCCAGGGCACTGGTGGCCTCGTCGCACAGCAGGATCTTCGGCTTGGTGGCCAGGGCGCGGGCGATGCCGACGCGCTGCTTCTGGCCGCCGGACAGCTGCGCCGGGTATTTCTTCGCGTGGTCGGCCAGGCCGACCCGGTCCAGCAGCTCGGCCACCCGGCGGTCGATGTCGCTGCGCGACAGCTCGCCGGCCAGGGTCAGGGGCAGGGCGACGTTGTCGGCCACGGTCTTGGACGACAGCAGGTTGAAGTGCTGGAAGATCATGCCGACCTGCTGGCGGAAGCGGCGCAGGCCACTGGCGTCCAGGGCGGTGACGTCTTCGTCGTCGACGACGATGGTGCCGCCACTGGGGTTTTCCAGGCGGTTGATCAGGCGCAGCAGAGTACTTTTACCCGCACCGGAGTGGCCGATCAGGCCGAACACCTGGCCATTCTCGACCCGAAGGCTGGTCGGGTGCAGGGCGGGAATATCCTTACCGGCGACCCGGTAGGTTTTATGGACGTTTTGAAACTCGATCACGTAGCGAACCTTGTGGGGCGCGTTAGAAAAGGATCAGCGGTTAGCCGGGCGCGCATTTTAGCCTGTCCGTATAGAGGTTCTTAGCATTTATTTCGCAATCATCCTGCCATTTGGCGATAACGCGATCAAAGGTCATAAAAAAGGAACGCTCGCACCTTCTCGTCAGTCACTAGTTAAGTCACTCGAAAGCCGCCAGGTGCCGTGCCTGGAGGCCTTTGCCCACGAAGCCCCGGCACGCCAGGGATTTCGCCAACGAGGAGTTTTGCCTGATGAGCACGAAGAAGCCCGATACCCCAAAAAGCCAGATGGCCGGGACCGACACCCTGGACCGCGGCAACAGCAACAGCAAGCTCAAGAGCCTGGAGACGTTCCGCTCCGACGCCACCGGGCAGGCTCTGCGGACCAACCAGGGGGTGAAGATCGCCGACAACCAGAACACCCTCAAAGCCGGTGCTCGTGGGCCTTCGCTGCTGGAAGACTTCATCATGCGGGAGAAGATCACCCACTTCGACCATGAGCGGATTCCCGAGCGCATCGTGCATGCCCGAGGGGTGGGTGCCCATGGTTACTTCCAGAGCTATGACAACCATTCGGCATTGACCAAGGCCGGTTTCCTGCGTGATCCGGGGAAGAAAACACCAGTGTTCGTACGCTTTTCCACGGTCCAGGGGCCAAGAGGCTCTGGCGACACCGTGCGTGACGTGCGCGGCTTTGCGGTGAAGTTCTTCACTGACGAAGGCAACTTCGACCTGGTGGGCAACAACATGCCGGTGTTCTTCATTCAGGATGCGATCAAGTTCCCCGATTTCGTACACGCCGTGAAACCCGAACCCCACAACGAAATACCCACCGGCGGCTCGGCCCATGACACCTTCTGGGACTTTGTCTCGCTGCAGCCGGAATCGGCGCACATGGTGATCTGGGCCATGTCAGACCGGGCCATTCCGAAAAGCCTGCGGGCCATGCAGGGCTTTGGCGTGCATACCTTTCGCCTGATCAACGCCCAGGGCCGGTCGAGCTTCGTCAAGTTCCACTGGCGGCCGACGGTGGGTACCTGTTCGCTGGTCTGGGATGAGGCGCAGAAGCTGGCGGGCAAGGACACCGACTTCCATCGCCGCGACCTGTGGGAATCGATCGAAGCCGGGGATTACCCGGAGTGGGAGTTCGGCGTACAGATCATCGCCGAGGAAGACGAGCACAACTTTGATTTCGACATCCTCGACCCGACCAAGCTGATTCCCGAGGAGCTGGTGCCGATCACGCCCCTGGGCAAGATGGTGCTGAACCGCAACCCGGACAACTATTTTGCCGAGACCGAGCAGGTCGCCTTCTGCCCGGGGCACATAGTGCCCGGGATCGACTTCTCCAACGACCCGCTGTTGCAAGGACGGCTGTTTTCCTACACCGATACCCAGATCAGCCGCCTGGGTGGGCCGAACTTCCACGAATTGCCGATCAATCGGCCGCTGGCGCCCTTCCACAACAGCCAGCGCGACGCCATGCACCGCATCACCCTGGACAAGGGCCGGGCCTCCTATGAGCCCAATTCCATCGACGGCGGCTGGCCCCGGGAAACCCCACCGGCGGCCGAGGATGGCGGCTTCGAGAGTTACAACGAGCGTATCGATGCGCACAAGATCCGCCAGCGCAGCGAATCGTTCAGCGACCATTTCTCCCAGGCGCGGCTCTTCTACAAGAGCATGAGCAAGCACGAGCAGGAGCACATCATCGCCGCCTACAGCTTTGAGCTGGGCAAGGTGGAACGTGAATGGATCCGCGAACGCCAGGTCAACGAGATTCTGGCCAACATCGACCTGCAACTGGCCGCGCGAGTGGCCGAGAACCTCGGGCTGGCGGCGCCGAAGAAAGCCACGGTGGCGGAGCGCAAGACTTCGCTCTCGCGCTCGCCGGCCCTGAGCCAGGCGAACCTGTTGCCGGGCAATATCAAAACCCGGAAGGTGGCGATTCTGGCGGCCAACGGCGTCGATGGTGCGGCGATCGATGCGCTGAAGAAGGCTCTCAAGGCCGAAGGGGCACACGCCAAGCTACTGGGGCCGACCTCGGCGCCGGTCACCACGGCGGACGGCAAGCGCCTGCCGGTGGATGCGTCCATGGAGGGCTTGCCATCGGTGGCCTTCGATGCGGTGTTCGTGCCCGGAGGTGCGCAGTCGATCAACGCCTTGAGCGGCAATGGCGTGGCCCTGCATTACTTGCTGGAGGCGTACAAGCACCTCAAGGCGATTGCCCTGCACGGCGATGCCCGGGAGCTGTTGCACAGCCTGCGGCTGGAGGCGGATGAAGGCTTGATCGTGGGGGCCGATGCCAAGGCGCTGAAGGCATTCATTGCCGCCATCGCGCAACATCGGGTCTGGAGCCGAGAGGAAAAGGCCAAGGCAATCCCGGCCTGAACACACTTTCCCCGACAAGCCTGCTCCGTCTAGGAGCCGGCTTGCCGGCGAAGGCTTTACTGCGCCTTGCGCGGCGTCAGCACCATCTGCGCCGGTACATGGCGCACGATTTGCCGATTGATCTTCTGTTCAAAGTCCGGGTCGAGCTTCTTCACCCGCTTGCCGAGCAGGGTCGACAGCCAGGGGTAATCCTCGGTGCGTGGTACCTGGATGCTCACGTCGCACTGGTAATTCACCACATCGGCGGCCAGGGCATCGAGTTGATGCCGCAGCTTGCGGATATCAGTGACGTTCAAGGCGACGGTGGTGCTCTCGGCGGTCGGATCGATCAGCTTGGCCGCAGGGCGCGCTTCGGCGGCCTTCAGGGCGGCTTCGGCCTTGTCCAGCTCCGCCTTGCGGGCGTGGGCAATGGCATTGTTGACCCCACCGGTCAGCGCCGGAGCCTTGGGCATCAGTGCCCGGGCACGGCTCAGGGCCGTGGCTGCGGCGTTCACATCGCCCTTCTGCAGGACGATCTGGCTGCGCTGCAGATAGGCTTCGGCCAACTGCCGCTGGTACTGCACCAGTTGCGGGTCGTCGGGCGTCTGCGCCTGCAAGGCGCTGAGTTGATCTTCCGCGGTGGCCAGTTCGCTGCTGGCGATGTTTTGTTCCAGCTGCGCGATGGCCGTGGCCCGTGCATCAGGGACCTCGGTGGCCGCTGGTGGCGTGCTTTGGCAGGCTCCCAGTAGCAGGGAAAATGCGACAAGGAGCAGATAACGGGAGGCGAACGGCTTCATTCCTGCGACTCTCTAATTGCGCAAAAAGCGAGCAAGTCTACACCCCTCGACGGGGCAGAACAAAACTCAGCAGAAACAGTGTGGCGGCGGTGACCACGATCGACGGCCCGGCCGGTGTGTCCTTGAACCAGGACAGCGCCAGCCCGCCGCACACCGCGAGCATGCCCAGCAGGCTGGCGCCCAGGGCCATCTGCTCCGGCGAGCGGGCGTGACGCTGTGCCGCAGCGGCCGGGATGATCAGCAGCGAGGTGATCAGCAACACCCCGACAATCTTCATGGCCACGGCAATCACCACGGCGATCAGCAGCATCAGCGCCAGGCGCAGCGAGGCCACAGGCAGGCCTTCGACCCTGGCCAGTTCCTCGTGCACGGTGATCGCCAGCAAGGGGCGCCACAACGCCACCAGCAGCAACAGCACCGCCGCGCTACCGCCGAGAATCCACGCCAGGTCGCCCGGGCTGATCGCCAGCAGGTCACCGAACAGGTAGGCCATCAGGTCGATTCGCACTTCATGCATGAAGCTTAGTACCACCAGGCCCAGAGACAGGGTGCTGGGTGCAAGAATCCCCAGCAGCGTGTCGGAAGCCAGGGGTTGGCGCTGTTGCAGGGTCACCAGCAGCACCGCCAGCAGCAGGCAGCCGACCGTGACCGCTACCGCCGGGCTGACATCCAGCAGAAAGCCCAGGGCCACGCCGAGCAGCGCGGCGTGGGACAGGGTGTCGCCGAAATAGGCCATGCGACGCCAGACCACAAAGGACCCCAAGGGGCCGGCAACCACCGCCAGGGCCAGGCCTGCGAGCAGGGCGTAGAGCAGAAAATCAGCCATGCTTGCAGTTTTCTCCATGGACATGGGCGTGGCCCGAAGCGGGCTGGGTGACGACCGAACCATGCAGGTCGTGGGCATGGTCGTGATGGTGGTGGTAGATCGCCAGGCTCGGTGCGTTCTTGCCGAACAGCTCGACGAAGGCCGGGTCGCCGCTGACCTGCTCGGGGTGGCCAGAGCAGCAGACGTGGCGATTGAGGCAGACCACCTGATCGGTGGTGCTCATCACCAGGTGCAGGTCGTGGGAGACCATCAGCACGCCGCAGCCGTGACGGTCGCGCAGGCGGGTAATCAGGCTGTAGAGCTCGGCCTGGCCGGCCACGTCGACGCCTTGCACCGGTTCATCGAGCACCAGCAGCTCCGGCTCGCGCAGCAGCGCCCGGGCCAGCAGCACGCGCTGCATCTCGCCACCGGAGATGCTCTGCACCGGGCTGTCGATCACCTGCTCGGCACCTACTTCCTTGAGCGCTGCCAGCGCCCGGGTACGGTCCACTCCCGGCACCAGGCGCAAAAAGCGCAGCACCGACAGCGGCAAGGTCGGGTCCACATGAAGCTTCTGCGGCATGTAGCCCACCCGCAGTTTGGGCTTGCGCCAGACACTGCCGGTGTCGGGCTTGAGCAGGCCGAGCACGGCGCGCACCAGCGTGGTCTTGCCGGCGCCATTGGGGCCGATCAGGGTGACGATCTGGCCGGGTTCGACGCTGAGCTGGATGTTCTCCAGCACGTTCTGCCCGGCAAAGGTCACCCCGACCTGCTCGAGGCGGATCAACGCATTGCTCATCAAGCCCCCTGACAGCCCGAGCAGAGCCCGACCACTTCGACGGTCTGGCCCTCGACCACGAAGCCGACGTCGCGGGCGCTGCTGATGATGGCGTCGCTGATGGATTTCTGTTCCAGCTCGATGGCGGCGTGGCATTCGCGGCAGATCAGGAACTGGCCCTGGTGCGCGTGCTCGGGGTGGTTGCAGCCGACAAAGGCATTGAGCGAGGCGATGCGGTGCACCAGGCCGTTTTCCAGGAGGAAATCCAGCGCCCGGTAAACCGTTGGCGGGGCGGCGCGACGGCCGTCCTGCTCGCTGAGCACGGCCAGGATGTCGTAGGCCCCCAGGGGCTTGTGGCTTTGCCACACCAGCTCCAGCACCCGCCGGCGCAGGGCGGTCAGGCGCAGGCCTTGCCGTGCGCACAGGGCGTCGGCCTCAGACAGTGCGCTGTGTACGCAGTGAGAGTGGTCGTGTGGACGGCTGGCAAGGGGTGTTTTAGGCATGAGCGGCGACGAGGTTTGTGAGAGACGTTATTATGTTACCCGTTCTCGCCTCCTCGAGTGTCCATCGTGCCCAGACTTTTTCGCCTTTTTGTCGCTTTTACCTTCAGCCTGTTCGCGATCGGCTCGGCCCAGGCCGAAGTGCGGGTGCTGACCAGCATCAAGCCGCTGCAACTGATTGCCGCCGCCGTGCAGGATGGCGTGGCGGTTCCCGAGGTGCTGCTGCCGCCCGGAGCTTCCCCGCACAACTACGCGCTGCGCCCTTCGGACGTGCGCAAGGTGCAGAGTGTGGACCTGCTGTACTGGATCGGCCCGGACATGGAAGGCTTCCTGCCGCGGGTGCTGAAGGGCCGTAGCCTGCCCTCGGTGGCGGTACAGGACCTGCCGGGCATGAAACTCCGGCACTTTGCCGAAGATAGCCACTCCCACGCTGAAGATGCCGACGAACATGACCATGATCATCGCCCCGGCACCCTGGACGCGCACCTCTGGCTGTCGCCGGTCAATGCCCGGGTGATCGCCACCCGCATGGCCGCGGACCTGAGCGCCGCCGACCCGGCCAATGCCGCCCGCTACCAGAACAACCTGAAGGCGTTCAGCGAGCGTCTGGATGCCCTGGATGCTCGCTTGAAAGCCCGCCTGGCGGGGATCGCCGGCAAGCCTTACTTCGTGTTCCACGAAGCTTTCGACTACTTCGAGGACGCCTACGGCCTCAAGCACGCCGGGGTGTTCAGCGTGGCAGCGGAAGTCCAGCCGGGGGCCCAGCACGTCGCCGCCATGCGCGCGCGCTTGCAGCAGGTGGGCAAGACCTGTGTGTTCAGCGAGCCGCCCCTGCGCCCGCGCCTGGCGGAAACCCTGGTGGCCGGCCTGCCGGTGAAACTGGCGGAGCTGGATGCGTTGGGCGGTTACACGCCGGCGACCGCTCAAGGCTATGAGCAGGTGCTGGAGAAGTTGGGGAATGATCTGGCGGGCTGCCTGGAGCAGCTTTAAGCGGGGATTGTTGCGCGAGGGCTTTCGCGGGCAAGCCCGCTCCTACAGGTTGGGCGCATCTCTGTAGGAGCGGGCTTGCCCGCGAAGCGTTTACAGGGCGAACGGCAGCGCGATGCTGACCTGTTGCCGCTGCGCCAGGCGCTGCTGGAACTCCATCGGATCGTGAATCAGCACGTCCTGCCCGGCGAAGCTCTCGGCGGCGATCAGCCGCGATAGCCAGAAGCGCACGCAGGCCACCCGCAGCAGGGTCGGCCAGAGTTCGGCCTCTGCCGCAGTGAACGGGCGCAGCGCCGCGTAGGCGCCCAGCAGGGCTCGGGCCCGTTGGCCGTCGAGTACGCCTTCATCGTCGGAGCACCAGTCATTCAGGGCGATCGCCACGTCGTAGAGCATGGGTCCCGAACAGGCGTTGTAGAAGTCGATCAGGCCGGTCAGGTGGGTGCCTTCGAACATGGCGTTGTCGCGAAACAGATCGGCGTGGATGTTGGCCCGGGGCAGGGCGAGGATCTTCACCTTCTGAGCGGCGATTTCATCCAGGGCCCGTTGCAGCAGGTCCTGGGCCGTGGGGGCCAGGTGCGACAGCAGTTGCCTGCCCTCTTCCTGCATCCAGTCCAGGCCGCGATCGGTCTTGCGCTTGATCATGTGGTCCTTGGTGGCCACGTGCAGGTGGCCGAGCAGCTCACCGACCTGGGCACAGTGCTGGGCGTTGGCCTGCTTGATGTGCTTGCCCGCCAGCCGCGGTTGCAGCAGCGCCGGCTTGCCCGCCAGTTCGCGCAGGGCGACGCCGTCGGTGGTGCGCAGGGCATAGGGCACTGGCAGGTTGGCCTGGTGCAGCACGTCCAGCAGTTCAATGAAGAACGGCATTTCCTGGACCGGGCCACGTTCCACCAGGGTCAGGACGAACTCGCCCTGTTCCAGGCTGATGAAGAAGTTGGTGTTTTCGCTACCAGCGGCGATCCCCTGGAAATCAAGCAGGCGGCCGAGCCCATACGGGGCGAGAAAGGTTTCCAGCTCGGGCCGAGCCAGGGGGGTGAACACAGACATGGTTAAAAACTGCCAGTACGGGCGCTGCTATCCAGCCAGCGCCATTGAGTTGAAGTCGGAGTGGTTTACCACTCAAAGATTTTCCACGAAGGGATCAGCATATCCGGCTGATCCGAACGGATGAAGTTGCCGTCCGAGCCATCGGCACGCACCAGGAAGTAGGGTTTGCCGCCCTTTGGCGTGATCTTGATGGCATACAGGAAGCCATTTTGCCGGTATTCCTGGATGGTCTTGTCGCCTTCCGTGCGAATGGTTACTTCCGGGTCCGCTGATGGCGCATCTTCTGCGGCGATCGCGGCCAATGGAGCGATTGCAATCAAGCCGGTCAGCAGCAAGCGATTTAGTGTGCGCATGATAACCTTGTCCCTTTGTCGTCAACGGTCCCGCTATTCTAGCGCCGGACCCGCCGAAAAGGTTGATCCCGCTCATGAGCCAAGCCCCCCTCGTCCTGGTGGACGGTTCTTCATATCTGTACCGCGCGTTCCACGCGCTGCCACCGCTGACCACCTCCAAAGGCCTGCCTACCGGCGCGGTCAAGGGCGTGTTGAACATGCTCAAGAGCCTGCGCAAACAGTACCCGGACAGCCCGTTCGCGGTGGTCTTCGATGCCAAGGGCGGGACCTTCCGCGATGACATGTACGCCGAATACAAGGCCAACCGCCCGAGCATGCCAGACGATATGCGGGTGCAGATCGAGCCGCTGCACGCCAGCGTGATCGCCCTGGGCTTCCCGCTGCTGTGCGTGGAAGGGGTCGAGGCCGATGACGTGATCGGTACCCTGGCCCGCAGCAGCGCCGCGGCGGATCGTCCGGTGGTGATTTCCACTGGCGACAAGGACATGGCGCAGCTGGTGGATGGGCACATTACCCTGGTCAACACCATGTCCGGTAGCAGCATGGACGTGGAAGGCGTGAAGGAGAAATTCGGCGTCGCTCCCGAGCAGATCATCGATTACCTGGCGCTGATGGGCGACTCTTCCGACAACATTCCCGGGGTGCCGGGCATTGGTCCGAAGACCGCTTCCGGCCTGCTGGTCGGGGTCAATGGCGGGTTGAAGGAGCTGTACGAACAGCTCGATATCGTACCGACCCTGCCGATCCGCGGGGCCAAGACCTTGCCGGCCAAGCTCGAAGAACACAAGGAAATGGCCTTCCTCTCCTATCAGTTGGCGACCATCAAGGTCGACGTGCCGCTGGATGTCGGGCTCGACGACCTGCACCTGGGCGAGCCGGACCGCGAGAAGCTGGTGGAGCTCTACAGCCTGCTGGAGTTCAAGAGCTGGCTCGACGAGTTGCAGCGCGATGCCAAGCGTGTCGAGCTCAGCGGCGCTGAGGCGACACCCGCCGCCGTGCCGCCGCCGCAGACTGTGGAGCAAGCTCCGCTGGAGCTGCAGTACGAAACCATCCTCGACCAGGAGCGTTTCGATGCCTGGCTGGAGAAGCTCAAGGGCGCCAAGCTGATTGCCTTCGACACCGAAACCACCGGGATCGATGCGCAGCAGGCGCAACTGGTGGGCCTGTCCTTCTCGGTCAAGGCCGGCGAAGCGGCCTATGTTCCCCTGACCCACTCCTACATGGGCGCGCCGGCACAGCTGGATCGCGACAGCGTACTGCTGGCCCTCAAGCCCTTGCTGGAAGATCCCAAGCGGCTCAAGGTCGGCCAGCACGCCAAGTTCGACATGAACATCCTGGCCAACTGCGCCATCGGCGGCGACCAGGCCAATGGCATCACTGTGCGCGGCGTGGCCTTCGATACCATGCTCGAATCCTACGTGCTCAACTCCACCGCCACCCGCCATGACATGGACAGCCTGGCGCAGAAGTACCTGGACCACAGCACTGTGAGTTTCCAGGACATCGCTGGCAAGGGTGCCAAGCAGTTGACCTTCGACCAGATTCCCCTTGAGCAGGCCGGCCCCTACGCCGCGGAAGATGCCGACGTGACCCTGCGCCTGCACCAGGTCCTGCTCGACAAGCTGTCCGCGATACCGAGCCTGGCCAGCGTGCTCACCGATATCGAAATGCCTTTGGTGCCGGTCCTGGCGCGCATCGAGCGCCAGGGAGCACTGGTGGACGACAAGCTCCTGGGAGTGCAGAGCATCGAACTGGGGGACAAGATGGTCGCCCTGGAGCGCGAAGCCTTCGAGATCGCCGGCGAGGAGTTCAACCTGGGCTCGCCCAAGCAGCTGGGCAGCATCCTCTACGACAAGCTCGGCCTGCCGGTGCTGAAAAAGACTGCCAAGGGCCAGCCATCCACGGCTGAAGAGGTGCTGGCCAAGCTGGCGGAAGACGACTATCCGCTGCCGCGGGTGCTGATGCAGTACCGTTCCATGAGCAAGCTGAAAAGCACCTATACCGACCGCCTGCCGGAGCAGATCAACCCGCGTACCGGGCGCATCCATACCTCCTATCATCAGGCGGTAGCGTCCACCGGCCGGCTGTCCTCCAGCGATCCGAACCTGCAGAACATTCCGGTACGTACCGCTGAAGGCCGGCGCATTCGCCAGGCCTTCATCGCGCCGCCGGGCTACAAGCTGCTGGCAGCGGACTATTCGCAGATCGAGTTGCGGATCATGGCGCACCTGTCCCGCGACGAAGGTTTGCTCAACGCCTTCCGCAACAACCTGGACGTGCACACCGCCACGGCGGCCGAGGTGTTCAAGGTCGAGCTCAAGGACGTCACTTCCGATCAGCGCCGCAGCGCCAAGGCCATCAACTTCGGCCTGATGTACGGTATGGGCGCGCAGAAGCTGGGCAAGGACATCGGTGTCGATACCAAGCAGGCCAAGGCCTATATCGACACCTACTTCGCGCGTTACCCGGGGGTTCGCGAGTACATGGACCGCACCCGCGCCCAGGCCGCGGACCAGGGTTATGTCGAGACCATCTTCGGTCGCCGCCTGTACCTGCCGGAGATCAACTCCAACAAGCCACAGGAGCGCGCCGGCGCCGAACGCACCGCGATCAATGCGCCGATGCAGGGCACCGCGGCAGACATCATCAAGAAAGCCATGGTGGCCGTGGACAACTGGCTGGAGTCCTCGGGGCTGGATGCCCGAGTGATTCTCCAGGTGCACGACGAACTGGTGCTGGAAGTGCGCGAGGACCTGGTGGACCAGGTTCGTGAGGAAATTCGCGGGCACATGAGCGGTGCCGCAACCCTGGATGTACCGTTATTGGTGGAAGTGGGGGTGGGAAATAACTGGGATGAGGCCCATTAAGGGCATTTTTCAGGTGTTTTTGCCGCGGCATAGTGTCGCGGCAAAAACTAGCGAAGAGCTATTAGCACCGAAAATTTCATCGATTATTGCCAATAGTTTTTGCAACCGGCCGGAACTAAATAGGTGAACGCCCACTCAGAGTTACTGAATGGCTGGTGAAGCCCTTCGATGCTCCTATGTTGTGTTAAGTGTTGGCAGATATCTGGACCCCGCCCTAGCGGTCTAGAACTTGAACCCCGAACTTCCCCCTCCCCATACGAAGTCCGGGGTTTTTTTTGCCTGAAAACCGCCTGGGAAATGATCATGCTGCGTTAAAAGCGCGGCGCGAAATGCTCATTTACAGCCAGTAAACTCCGCTTTCGCACCGCGCTTTTGCCTTGCCTGATCATCCCCCAGGCAATTTTCCCTACGTCTCTCAGGCCTCGGCTTCGGCGCCTTTGTCGGCCAGTTCCATCCAGCCCGCCAGCACGGTGTAGGCCTCTTCCAGGCCCATGCGCTTGGGGGCCGAGAACAGTTGGATGGTGACGGCTTCGCCCCAGCCCTTGCGGATCTGCGACTGCACCTTGAGCAGGGTGTTCTTGGCCGCGCCGTAGGTCAGTTTGTCGGCCTTGGTCAGCAGGATGTGCATCGGCATGCCGCTGGCGACCGCCCAGTCCAGCATCAGCAGGTCGAAGTCGGTCATGGGATGACGGATATCCATCATCAGGATCAGGCCCTTAAGGCTCTCGCGGCTGCCCAGGTAGGCTTCCAGGTGACGCTGCCAGTGTTGTTTGAGCGGGATTGGCACTTTGGCGTAACCGTAGCCCGGCAGGTCGACCAGACGGCGATCGTCGTCTAGCTTGAAGAAGTTCAACAACTGCGTGCGACCCGGAGTTTTCGAGGTGCGTGCCAGGCTGGCGTGGGTCAGGGTGTTCAGGGCGCTGGATTTGCCGGCGTTGGAACGCCCGGCAAAGGCCACTTCGAAGCCTTCATCGTCAGGGCATTGATCGACTTTGGCGGCGCTGAGCATGAACGTAGCCTGTTGGCACAGACCGAGGATGGGGTTCTTGAGTTGCATGGGATTTCCGATTGGGGCGATGCCGAGAGTGGACGCGGCGAGCGGTGTCGTTTCCGTTTCAGTAACGCCAGTATATAATGCCGCAGATTTTGTGTGCGCTTTGTCCCAGCGTAGGATGAAGTTCACGAGAGCGATAAACCTTGAATGCGCATTAGAACGCAGCACGCTCTCAACCCTGAAAAGGTCGTTTTATGACGAAATGGCTGCTAGCTGCCGGTGTCTTGATGCCGTTTTACGGCGCTCAGGCTACACAGGATCCGGAAGCTGTGTACAACCGTGTTTGTGGGGCTTGTCATTCCGGCCAACTACCCACGGCGCCCCGCAAGGGCGACCAGGAAGCTTGGGCGCCGAGGTTGGCGCAAGGTATGGAGACGCTGGTGCAACACGTGACCCAGGGTTTCAAGGCGATGCCGCCGCGTGGTTTGTGCATGGACTGCAGTGCCGAGGATTACCGAGTCATCATCCATTGGATGAGCGAGTGATCCCGGTCCATAACTCTTAACCCTTAGCCGTAGTTGGATTAGCTGATGAACAAATTACTCGTGAGTCTGCTGTTGACCTTGGGCATCACAGGTGTCGCCCATGCCGCAGGCGACGCTGCTGCCGGTCAGGCGAAAGCCGCAGTCTGTGGTGCTTGCCACGGCCCTGATGGGAACAGCATGGCGCCAAACTTTCCCAAGCTGGCGGGTCAGGGGGAAAAGTACCTGAACAAGCAGTTGCACGATATCAAGTCCGGCAAGCGCCAGGTGCTGGAGATGACAGGCCTGTTGACCAACCTGAGCGATCAGGACCTGGCTGACATCGCCGCCTACTTCGCCAGCCAGAAAGGCAGCGTCGGCGCAGCAGATCCTAAAGTCGTGGCCCGTGGTGAAGAACTGTTCCGTGGCGGCAAGCTCGACCAGGGCATGCCTGCCTGCACCGGTTGCCACTCGCCAAACGGTGCGGGTAACGCAGCAGCCGGCTTCCCCCATCTGGGTGGCCAGCACGCACAGTACGTGGCCAAGCAGTTGACCGACTTCCGCGAAGGCAACCGTACCAACGACGGCGATACCCTGGTGATGCGCAGCATCGCTGGCAAGCTGAGCAACAAAGACATCGAAGCGGTGTCCAGCTATATTCAGGGCCTGCACTGAGGCCGGCTCGATCAGCGTTGCCCAAGGTGCTAAGCCACGGCAACGTTAATGATCGATTAATCTGACGGTGCAAGCATAAAGGGTGGCTCAGGCCGCCCTTTTTTATGGCGTCTGCCGCTACACTAGCGAACTCAAGCCCGCCAAGACCTGGCCGAATTCAGGTCGAGCGAGGCGCCAAAATTGTCCAGGAGTAAAGCATGCGTAATCTGATTCTCAGCGCCGCACTCGTCACCGCCAGCCTGTTTGGCGTGACCGCTCAAGCGGCCGAACCGCTTGAAGCCGGTAAACAATATGTCGAGTTGAGCAGCGCCGTTCCGGTTGCCGTGCCAGGCAAGATCGAAGTGGTTGAGCTGTTCTGGTATGGCTGCCCGCACTGCTACGCTTTCGAACCCACCATCAATCCCTGGGCTGAAAAACTCCCGGCCGACGTCAACTTCGTCCGTATCCCGGCCATGTTCGGCGGTATCTGGAACATCCATGGCCAACTGTTCATCACCCTTGAAGCCATGGGTGTCGAGCACAAGGTGCACAAGGCCGTATTCGAAGCCATCCATGGCGGCAAGAAACTCGCTACTCCTGAAGAGATGGCCGAGTTCCTGGCTGGCGAAGGCGTCGACAAGGACAAGTTCCTGAGCACCTACAATTCCTTCGCCGTCAAAGGCAAGGTCGAAGACGCCAAGAAAAAGGCCCAGGCCTACCAGATCACCGGCGTACCGACCATGGTGGTCAACGGCAAGTATCGTTTCGACCTGGGCACCGCCGGTGGTCCTGAAGGCGCGCTGAGCGTGGCTGACCAGTTGATCGCCAAAGAGCGCGCAGCCAAGTAAGCGCCCGCCGCCATGCCGCGCTGGAGCTCGGAACGCATCGTTGGCCTGCATGATCCGCAGGTCAACGAGCACCATTTGGCGTCGTCCGGCCTGCCGGCAGACAGTCGTCTGCGCTTGCTCAGTTTCAATATCCAGGTCGGTATCAGCACCGAACGTTATCGCCATTACCTGACTCGTGGTTGGCAGCACCTGCTGCCCCATCATGGGCGTGCCGACAATCTGCAGAAAATCGGCAACCTGCTTGGCGATTTCGACCTGGTGGCCCTGCAGGAGGCCGATGGCGGCAGCCTGCGCTCCGGCTACGTCAATCAGGTGGAACACCTGGCCCAACTGGGCGCCTTCCCCTACTGGTACCAACAGCTCAATCGCAACCTGGGACGCCTGGCTCAGCACAGCAATGGCGTGCTCAGCCGCCTGCGCCCCTGGGCCATCGAAGACCACCCGCTGCCTGGCCCCAAGGGGCGCGGCGCGATCCTCGTGCGTTTTGGCGAGGGTCCCGAGGCACTGGTGGTGGTGATGATGCATCTGGCGCTCGGTGCCCGCACCCGAACCCGGCAACTGGCGTACATCCGCGAGTTGATCGGCGGCTACAAGCATCAGGTGCTGATGGGGGACATGAACACCCACGCCAGCGACCTGCTGGAGCATTCCCCTCTAAGGGACCTCAGCCTCTTGGCGCCGCAACTGCAGGCGACCTTCCCCAGCTGGCGTCCGCAACGTTGCCTGGACCATATTCTGCTCAGCCCCAGCCTGACCCTGGAGCGCGTGGAGGTCCTGGCCCAACCCATATCCGATCACCTGCCGGTCGCGGTAGAGATTCGTCTGCCGGGTTCGCTCACGGCTGATGCATTGCCCGCGTTGAGTCCTGCCCCTCGCGGAACCGATGAATGAGCGACGACGCCAATCGCTGGAAAGAGAAATACCTCAAAAGTATCGAACAGCAGGAAAAGCTCGAACGCCGATGGGCGGCCCGTCTCGACTTGCTGCGTCGTGGCCTGGTACGCAGCACCCTGGCGGCGGAGGGCACCGATCGCGCGGTCGACCAGTGCATGAAGGAAATGCGCGAGGTGGTACGCACCGACGACATGGACGCCGGGCTTGCTGCCCTGCTGCCGCGCCTGGAAAAAGCCGTGCTGGACTCCGAGCAGCGGCGGGAAACCCGGGTCGAGCAGATGAGCAGCGCGCTGACGGCGCTGGTCAGCCAGTTGCAGTCCCTGCCCCTGCCCCGGGAGGTCAGCCGTCCGCTGAAAGCCTTTGCCAAGCAACTGGATGGCCGGGTTGGCCAGGCGCGGGAAATTCCCTTGCTGCTCGGCGAACTGAGCAGCCTGCAGGGCAAGGCCCTGAGCCGGCTGGAAACCCCGGCCGAACCCGACCGCCCAAGCCTGTTGCAGCGCCTGTTCGGCAGCCGCGAGGCGAGCGAGACGCCGGCCCCGGCGGAGGAAGCCGTTGCGACGAATCCGCCGCTCCCGGCCGCCGCGGCGGAGGCTCATCCGCAAGCCGAGGAAGCCCCGGCACCGGAGGATGGCGCGCGCGAGCACTATCAGACGCCGACCCAGGCCTCGCCTGAGGCGGTTTCGGCGCCTGCCGCGCCCGCCCCGGCACAGCCCGAAGTGCAGCTCGAACCTGAGCCGGTTGCCCAGCCGGTTGCCAGCGACGAGCCGGAGGTTGCTGCAGTGCCCGCTCCGGCCCCGGTGGTGGCGTTCGTGCCTCCGGTACTGGTGCAGGAGGCGCCCGCCGAGCCTGTACCCGCTATCGAGGTCGAACCTCAAGCAACCATTTCGCCTGTCGCGGAGCCACAAGCGCCCGTCGATCCCGGGGTGGTCGCCGCTTCCGATTCGCCGCCAGCGCCTGTCGCCGAAGCCGCGCTCAATCCCGACGAGTTGGTGCCCCTGCCGACGGTTTCCCCGGCAGTGCTGCTGGACAGCCTGCCCCTGCCGGCAGTCATGGCCGAGGCCCTGGCCGCCATCGATCCGGAGCAGTCGGAGCACGATGTGCTCTACGCTCTGCCGGATTCGCCCGAGCCCTCCTACAGTTCGGTGGCCAAGCACATCGAGCACACCTTGCTGGGGCTGCTCGACGACCTGAGCCTGCCGGAGCGCCACCGGCCACAGGCCGAGGCCATGCGCGATCGTCTGCAGCATGGGCTGAACTGGTACGAATTGCTGCCGATCCTCGACGATCTGGCGGTGTTGATGCTGGCCATCACCGACTCCGGCCAGCATGAGTTCGAGACTTACCTCAAGCAGCTCAACGAGCGCCTGGAGGCCTTCCAGAGCAACCTGCAGGCGGCCAGCGACGGCCATGCCGACAGCAGTTCGGCAGCACGGGCCATGGACAGCCAGATCCGTGAACAGGTCGACGGCCTGCAAAGCAGCGTGCAGGAGGCCGCCGACCTGGATGACCTCAAGCAAGTGCTGGAAAGCCACCTGGAAGGCCTGCTGGGCACCATGGACCACCACCAGAAGCAGCGCGACGAGCGTGAACGGGAAGTGGCCGCCCGCCTGCAAAGCCTGGCGGAGCGGGTTTCGAGCATGGAGCAGGAAGCCCAGGGCTACCGTGAGCACCTGGAAGAGCAGCGGCAGAAGGCGCTGATCGATCCGCTCACCGGCCTGCCCAACCGGGCTGCCTGGAGCGAACGCCTGGAACATGAAGTCGGCCAATGGCAACAACATGGCAACAGCCTGCTGCTGGCCATGCTCGATCTCGATCATTTCAAGCGGATCAACGACAACTACGGTCACCTGGCCGGTGACAAGGTGTTGAAGATCATCGCCAACGTACTGCGCAAACGCCTGCGAGGCAGCGATTTCATCGCACGTTTCGGTGGCGAGGAGTTTGTTCTGCTGCTGCCCAACACCCCCTGGCCGGTGGGCGTGCGCATTGTGGAAGCCCTGCGCGCGGCAATCGAGGCGTGCCCGTTCCATTTCAAGGGCGAGCCGGTGACCATCACCGTGTCCGTCGGGCTGAGTGCGTTCAAGGCCGGTGATCGCAGCGATCTGGTGATCAAAAGAGCCGATCAGGCGCTGTACCGGGCCAAGGATGCCGGCCGTAACCGGGTGGAAGCTGGTTGAGGAGCCAGCACTTTGCTGAATGAAAGCGCTGTTTTGCCCATGATCGCCAGGGCAGTACGTTACACTGTTGCATTATCGTCTTCAGCGTACTGCCTTTTGCCATGAAACTTCTTGCTCTTGCCCTCTCCCTGCTGATCCTCGCCGGCTGCGCCAGTGGCCCGCGCATCGACACCAGCCACCCGTCGGTCAATTACGATCAGCGCGCCCAGTTCATCATCGTCCACTACACCTCGGCATCGCTGGAGCGCTCCCTGGCCCTGTTGACCCATGGCCAGGTCAGCAGCCACTACCTGATCGGCGATGACAAGTCCGCCACCATCTACAAGCTGGTGGACGAGCAATACCGTGCCTGGCATGCCGGCGACAGCCAGTGGCAGGGCCGGACCTGGCTCAACTCCAGTTCCATTGGCATCGAGATCGTCAACCCGGGGTTCCGCGATGGCCCCAGCGGGCGGCTCTGGTACCCCTACAGCGAAGCGCAGATCCAGAACCTGATCGTGCTGCTCAAGGACATCAGCAAGCGCAACAACATCTCGCCGCGCCACATCATTGGCCACAGCGATATCGCCCCCATGCGCAAGCTGGATCCGGGCCCGCTGTTTCCCTGGAAACGCCTGGCCGAGGCTGGCCTGGGCCTGTGGCCCGATGCTCAGGCAGTGGCACGCCAGCAGGCGTTCTTTACCGTGAGCCCGCCGAGCATCGGTTGGTACCAGCAGCAACTGGCCCAGCTGGGTTACGCCACGCCGCAGACCGGCGAGCTGGACAAGGCGACCCGTAACGTCCTGGCCGCGTTCCAGATGCACTACCGGCCGGGGCGTTTCGATGGCACGCCGGACGCAGAAAGTGCGGCCATCCTGATGGTGCTCAACCAGACAAAATAATGACGCCGCCGGACGGTTGGGGCCGATTGTCCAATCAGTTGCTATAACTCATTGGTAATCCTTCGGATCTCCCACGATGCCGGCCGCTCGCGAGCCCTTGCGTACCTGGTTCCATCGCCCCTGGACGCTGGCGATGCTGGCGGCTGTGCTGAGTGCGGTGATTTTGCTGCTGGGCAGCGCCGGGCTGGCCATGCACCAGGTCCAGCAACGGGAAAGCGAGCAGATGAACGCCCAAGGGCAGCGTTTCCTGGAGCGGCTGGAGCAGTTGTTCGGGCAACTGCGCGAAGGTCTCGACGTGCTGGAGGCGCAGCCGCTGCGCGAGTGCAACGCCGATCTCATCGCAGCTCTGCAGCAGGTCAGCTACAGCTATCGCTTCATTTATGAAGCGGCCTACAGGGACGCCACCCATACCTGTTCCAACTGGCCACGGCAGAACCTCCTGCCGGCGGCCAGGCCGCCGGATATCCGCGGGCCGACCTACAGCTACTGGCTCAACACCTCGACCCAGCCCAATGAGAACCTTGCTGCCCTGATGCTGGGTCGCGGCAACTTTCGCGTGGCCACTTCCCGCGGGCACCTGACCGATGTGGTCGATCTGCCTGCCGGTGGCAGCCTGATGGTGGTGGTGGATCATGGTGCCCGGGCGATACCGGTGCTCGGCCCGGCCCGTGCCTGGCCCCCCGCACAGCCTTGGCGGGGGGGGCGCGACGGGCCCTTGCAAGTCACCCCGGACCTGCTGATCTATCGCATGCCCACTCGCAACCCCGAGTACCAACTGGTGCTGATCACCCCCCGCGCCAGCCTGCAGGGCGAAGTGCTCGACGGTTGGTGGTGGTTGCTGCCCTCCAGCCTGGTGCTGGCGCTGTTCATCGGTGGGTTGGTGTATCAGTTGGTCCGCCAGCGCCAGTCCCTGGGGGCGGAGCTGCAAGGGGCCCTGCGCCGCGGCGAACTGCAGGTGCTGTACCAGCCGATCTTCGATCTCAGTAGCCGGCTCTGCGTGGGGGCCGAGGCCCTGCTGCGCTGGCGCCGCCCGGACGGTACCCTGACCAGCCCCGACCTGTTCATCCCGCTGGCAGAGAACACCGGGCAGATCCGCCAGATCACCGACTTCGTCCTGCAGCGCCTGCTGGAGCAACTGGGGCATGTGCTACGGGCCAATCCCCAGTTGTACATCTCAGTCAACCTGGCGGCCTGCGACGTGATGGTCCCGCGGATCGGCATGGTCATGGCGCGGCTGCTGGCCACGCATCGGGTAGCGGCCCGGCAGATCGCCTTCGAGGTCACCGAGCGTGGGCTGATCGATGTGGTGGTGGCGCGCAACAACCTGCAGGCCCTGCGCGATGTCGGGCATCAGGTGCTGATCGACGATTTCGGCACCGGCTATTGCAGCCTGGCCTACCTGCAGAGCCTGCCGGTGGATTGCCTGAAGATCGACAAGGCGTTCATCGATGCCCTGGGGCACGATGCCGCCAGCAGCGGCGTGGCGCCGCACATCATTCGCATGGCCCACGCATTGAAACTCAAGGTGATTGCCGAGGGCATCGAGTTCGAGGACCAGGCGCTGCTGCTCAGCAGCGAGGGCGTGAGCTTCGGCCAGGGCTGGCTGTTCGCCCATGCCCTGAGTGCCTTGCAGTTCACTGAGCTGATTACCCGTGGCCGACGGCTGGTGGCCAGGCGCCTGGATGATGAAGCATGAAGCCCTAGAGCGGCAGGGCCAGATAGAACTGGGTGCCCTGCCCGGGCCTTGAGTAGACGCCCATGCGCCCGCCATGCAGCTGAACGATCTCCTTGCACAGCGCCAGCCCGAGGCCGGCACCGCCCTTCTTGCGGCCCACCTGGACGAAAGGTTCGAAGATCCGCCCTTGCTGGCCATAGGCGATACCCTCGCCATTGTCTTCGACGCTGACGATCACCCGCTCGCCATGGCGCCGCGCCTGCAGGCGGATCTGGCCCTCGCTGGCGGTGTGGCGCAAGGCGTTGTCGATCAGGTTGTCCAGCACCCGCTCCAGTTGTGCGCGGTCGGCATGCAGCCGTGGCAACGGCGCCTGGATCTCCAGCAGCAGGTCGATGCCCTGCTGTTGGGCCTGCTCGCTGAAGCGGCCCTGGGCCTGCACCAGCAGCTCTTCCAGGGGGCAGGGAGCGAGGGTGAGTTTCTGCAGGCCGTTCTGATAGCGGGAAAAATTCAGCAGGTCGTTGATCAACTGCATCAGGCGCTGCATTTCCTCGTTGACCGTATTGAGCAGGTCGGTTTCCCGGGACTCCTCGGGAAAGTGCAGGCGTTCCTGAAGCAGCCCGAAGGCCATGTGCATGCCGGTGACCGGGGTACGCAGTTCGTGGGAGGCGCGCAGCACGAACTCACTGCGCACTCGTTCGAACGCCCGTTGCTCGGTGACATCGTGCAGCACCATCACGGCGCCGAGAATATGGCCCTGGGTATGGCTGACGGGGGTCAGGCTGTAGGTCAGCAGGCGCGACTCGCCGTCGACCTCGATATCCAGGTCGTCCGGCGCCCGTTCCAGGTTGCCGCCGCGCAATACCAGCTGTAGCTGCTCATCCAGCTCCGGGCGTTGCAGGGCGCTGCCCAGGCCCTGGCCGAGGCGCTCCTGGTCCCAGCCCAGCTGGCGCTGGGCCACGGGGTTGAGGTGTTCCAGGCGGCCCTGGCGGTCGATCATCAGCAAGCCGTCGTCAATACTGTCGAGCACGGCCTGCAGGCGCTGCTGGCCGGCCAGCAGCTCATCGACATTGGTTGCCTGATGCTGGCGCAGGGCCTCGGCCATGATGCCGAAGCGCCGGGTCAGCAGGTTCATCTCCGCCGCCGCCGAAATGGGCAGGGTGACGTCGAAATTGCCTTCGCCAATCTTGTCCGCAGCCTTGGCCAGGGCTTCGATTGGCCCGCCAAAGCGCCGGGCGATGGCATGGGCCGTGACGAAGCCGATGATCAGCACCGCCAGGGCCACCAGGCCCAGAAGGCCGGCCACCAGCCATGCACGGTTGCGGGCCTGCTGCTCCACCTGGCTGATGTTGTCCAGGGCGCGCTTGTGTTCGGTGATCAGCCCGCCGCGCAAGGCGTTGAAGCGCTCGGTCAGCTCGTTGTTGTCATGCAGCCCGCTTGCGGTGCTGTTGCGCTCGAAGGCCTGGTAGAAGCTCAGGTAGTCGCTACGGGCCTGCTGGAAGCCACTTTGTACCTGGGTCTGCCGATCATGGGCGATGCCTTCGTCGAGCAGTTCCAGATAGTGCTGTCGGGAGGTTTCCAGGGCGGCGCGGTCCGGCTGCTTGCCGAGCATGATGATCAGCTGGTCGCCCAGGGTCTGGCGCAGCTTGAGGCCCAGGTCCAGGGTGATGAAGTTGTTGCGGATCAGCGATTCCTGGGTGCTGGCCATCTGCATCACGCTGACCAGCCCGAGCACCAGGCCCAAGAGGGCCACGGTGATCAGGGCCGAGATGCTCAGAAACAGCCGGGTGCGCAGTTTCATCGCTAACTTCATAGGGTGTTGCTCACAGGTTGTACTGTTTGCGTTTGCGGTACAGCGTCGACGCGTCGATACCCAGGGTCTTGGCGGCTTGATCCAGGGTGTCGCTGGTGGCCAGGACCGCACCGATGTGGGCCTTTTCCAGCTCGTCCAGGCTCAGGGCGGCGCCGATCCGCGGGGCGTTGTTGGTGGGTTGCTCGGCCATGCCCAAGTGGCTGATTTCCACCCGCTCCTGCGGGCAGATGATGCTCGCCCGTTCCACCACGTTGCGCAGTTCGCGGATGTTGCCCGGCCAGCGGTAGTTGAGCAGCGCTTCCCGGGCTTCATCACTGAAGACCCGGGCCGGGCGCGAATACTCTTTGACGAAGCGGGCGAGGAAGCGGTCGGCCAGGGTCAGGATATCTTCGCTGCGCTCGCGCAGGGGCGGCAGGTGCAGGGTGATGACGTTCAGCCGGTACAGCAGGTCTTCGCGGAAACGCCCGTCGCGCACCATGTCTTCAAGGTTGAGGTTGGTGGCGGCGAGGATGCGCACATCGGCGCGGCGGGTTACCGGGTCGCCGACGCGCTCGTATTCCTTGTCCTGGATGAAGCGCAGCAGCTTGGGTTGCAGGGTCAACGGGAAGTCGCCGATCTCGTCGAGGAACAGGGTTCCGCCATCGGCCTGGTTGACCCGGCCCAGGGTGCTCTCGCTGGCCCCGGTAAAGGCGCCGCGGCTGTGGCCGAAGAGTTCGCTTTCCATCAGTTCGGCAGTCAACGAGGGGCAGTTGATGGTCACGCAGGATTTCTTGGCACGTTTGCTCCAGCCGTGAATGGCCCGCGCCAGCTCGCCCTTGCCGGTGCCGGACTCGCCGAGGATAAGGATGTTGGCGTCGGTGCTGGCCACCTGACGCGCGGTTTCCAGCACCACTTTCATTGCCGGGCTGTGGGAGTCCAGGCCGTCCTTGGGCTTGCGCACCTCACCTTCGAGGGCTTCCAGGCGTGCCGAGAGCTGGCGCACTTCCAGCTGCTTGGCGGTGGCCAGGCGCAACTGGTCGGGGCTGCAGGGCTTGACCAGGTAGTCTGCGGCGCCGGCCTGGATCGCATCTACTGCGGTGTCCACGGCGGAGTGAGCGGTGACGATCACTACCCGCATCCAGGGTGCCTGGGTACGCATTTGTGCCAGTACGTCGAGGCCGTTGTCTTCGCCCAGGCGCAGGTCGAGGAAGCACAGGTCGAATACCTGGCGTTGCAGCAGAGCATCGGCCTGCGCCGCGCTGTTGGCGGTGGCCACGGTGTAGCCCTCGTCTTCCAGGCAGTAGCGGAAGGTGCGAAGGATTGCGGATTCGTCATCCACCAGAAGGATGCGGCCTTGATTCTCCGGCGCTGACTCCATTTCCCGAGGCTCCTTAATGAATGATCTTTATTTAGTCCCGGAAAAATCGGGCAAGTTGCAAGGTTGATTCTGATCCATTCCAGCGCCAGCAGGTTAGATATCTCCGGCTGAAACGGCTAACAGGCTGAAATTACGCATGTTTTACCCAGAGTAGCTGCTGGGTGGGTCTGTATCAGGCTATTGGCCATTCATCAAAGTTCCCCCTGTGATCAAAAAACGCTCACTGTTTTCCCGGGGCATCGTGCATTTCGCACGGCCGGCATGGGGGCATCGTGCAGTATGCGTGTGGAATGCTTTTGGTATTTTGATTTAAGTATCTGATTTTATTGAATTTAATTTCAAAGAAAAAGCTGGCATGCAGCCTGCAATATCCCTCTCATCGAGAAGCGCCGGCCGTGGCTTCCATAACAACATCACCACCAGTGTGGGAGGAGTTTCAGGATGAATCGCCAACGTCTTGCCCAATTGCGTATTGCGCCACTGCATCTCCAGCAAGGCCTCTTCGCCGTTCTGGCGTTGCTGGTCACCCTGATCGCCGGGCAACAGTTCCAGCGCTGGCAGGACAGCCAGGCACCCGCGCCGCGCGTGCCGGTTCATCACTTCACCCAGACCCATTTCAGTTCGGTGAGCAGCCAGCTCAACGACCAGGCCCCCATGCAACTGATGGCCGTCGACCAGGCACAGCCGGTCGCGGACGCGCCACGTCAGGAACGCTGGGTGTTCTAGCACCAAGGCCGGGCCCGCAATCGGCGGCGCCGGGCTGGCTCCATAGGCAGCACCACTAATAGAAGAGTAAGGAGAATCATCATGCTGAGCTGGGCAATCACATTCCTGATCATTGCCATTGTCGCTGCGGTCCTGGGCTTCGGTGGTATCGCGGGCACCGCCACGGGTATCGCCAAGATTCTCTTTGTGGTGTTCCTGGTGATGTTCATCGCTTCGTTCTTCTTTGGCCGTCGAGGCCGAGGCTGACCATGAGTCTCACGTTGAAGACATTGACTGCCGCGCTGCTGCTGGGCGCCAGCGCCCTGGCGTCGGCGGCCAATGATGGCCAGGCACGAGCCAATCAGTTGCTGGGGTCGGACCCGCAGTTTCGTGAAACCTGGCAGGGGGTCGTGCACAAGGAGGAGCGCCTGCCCGAGTGGGTGATGAACCTCTCGGGTGATGCGCCACAACAGATGAATGCCATGACCGAAGACGGCGATCAGTATCTGGTGGGCCCTCTGTGCGAAACCGCCCAGAGTTGTCAGAACCAGCGTTTGATCGTGGCCTTCAGTTTCGACAAGAAGCATGCCTACGCGATGCTGGTGGACGTGCCGGCGGGTTTGCCCGCGGACAAGTCACCGACCCGCCACGCCAATTATCGGTTCCTCGGCAAGCCCGATGACGGCATGCAAGCGCTGCTCCAGGAGCAGTTGCGCAAGGACCCGAACTGGTACTGATGTGCAAATTGCCGATATTGCATAACAGATAGACGAAAGGGCCGCCCTGGCGCTTTCGGCTGTTGCACCACCCGAGGAGGGCGAGTGCATGACCAAGGGGCCGGGATGTTCTGATCCACGGGTGATCGGAGTGACCTAGGGGTACAGGGAGTGCCTCCGCAAGGGCCGGGTCAGGAAAGAGCGGCGGCGCAAGCTCCCAGGTCGGCCACCGACCTGATGAGCTTGCGGCGTGCTTGAATGGCAAAGTCCTGTGCTAGAGCCGTCCGTCTGACAATTTCCGTGCTCGCGCGGGAAAAAATCTTCCTTTGACTCCGATCAAACGTTTCCTGGTGTTTCTCTGCGACCGTATATCGAGAAACTTTGTGCGAATTGCGCAGCGTTTCCGGGCGCCCGAATCAGAGCAATCCTAAACTTTTTTAGCCTTTTTCCTGACCCCTCCGACAAGCCTGCACGCCGCCTGAAATGGCCGTTTCACGGCATTTTTGCCTGCCGAAATGTCGTATTCGAACCGGTTGGGACGCTCGTTTTGTTTGGAAAAACTCATGCCGATTCGGCATAGGGTAGGCGTTTACGGCATTAGACGCGCCTCCCTAGCATCGGAATAGTTGCGCCTTTTTTC
This sequence comes from Pseudomonas sp. GW821-FHT07F01, assembly GCF_059418825.1. Taxonomy (NCBI): domain Bacteria; kingdom Pseudomonadati; phylum Pseudomonadota; class Gammaproteobacteria; order Pseudomonadales; family Pseudomonadaceae; genus Pseudomonas; species Pseudomonas sp. GW821-FHT07F01. The sequence goes on along the minus strand of NZ_JBWKQO010000003.1, from coordinate 26,918 downwards.
GCCCGCAGAGAGCCGTAAATGCTCGTTCGGGATGACCTTATACGGGGGCCGATGCACAAACTTTTCCGCCATTGAGCGTTCCAGTTCGCGCATCAGCCCGAGTCCAACTGAAGTAAGGGTAATGATATGAAGAAGGCAAAATTAAGCCTCGCCTGGCAGATCCTCATCGGTCTGGTCCTGGGGATTGCGATTGGCGCGCTGCTCAATCATTTCAGTGCTGAAAAGGCCTGGTGGATCAGCAACGTCCTGCAGCCTGCGGGCGATATCTTTATCCGCTTGATCAAGATGATCGTGATCCCGATCGTCATTTCCTCGCTGATCGTCGGCATCGCCGGTGTCGGTGACGCGAAGAAACTGGGGCGTATCGGCCTAAAGACCATCATCTACTTCGAAATCGTGACCACCATCGCCATCGTCGTCGGCCTGCTGCTGGCCAACCTGTTCCATCCGGGCGCAGGCATCGACATGAGCACCCTGGGCACCGTGGACATCTCCAAGTACCAGGCCACTGCGGCCGAGGTGCAGCATGAACACGCGTTCATCGAGACCATCCTCAACCTGATTCCATCGAACATCTTCGCGGCCATGGCCCGCGGCGAGATGCTGCCGATCATCTTCTTCTCGGTGCTGTTCGGCCTGGGCCTGTCGAGCCTGCAGTCCGACCTGCGCGAACCGCTGGTGAAGATGTTCCAGGGCGTTTCGGAAAGCATGTTCAAAGTCACCCACATGATCATGAACTACGCCCCTATCGGCGTATTTGCACTGATCGCGGTGACCGTCGCCAACTTCGGTTTCGCCTCCCTGCTGCCGCTGGCCAAGCTGGTGATCCTGGTGTACGTGGCCATCGCCTTCTTCGCTTTCGTGATCCTCGGCCTGATCGCCCGCCTGTTCGGCTTCTCGGTGATCAAACTGATGCGCATCTTCAAGGATGAGCTGGTCCTGGCCTACTCCACCGCCAGCTCGGAAACCGTGCTGCCGCGGGTGATCGAGAAGATGGAAGCCTACGGCGCGCCGAAAGCCATCTGCAGCTTCGTGGTGCCGACCGGCTACTCGTTCAACCTCGACGGTTCGACCCTGTACCAGAGCATCGCGGCGATCTTCATCGCCCAGCTGTACGGCATCGACCTGTCCATCAGCCAGCAACTGCTGCTGGTGCTGACCCTGATGGTCACCTCCAAAGGTATCGCCGGGGTTCCGGGCGTGTCCTTCGTGGTCCTGCTGGCCACCCTGGGCAGCGTCGGCATTCCTCTGGAAGGCCTGGCCTTCATCGCCGGTGTCGACCGTGTGATGGACATGGCGCGTACCGCCTTGAACGTGATCGGCAACGCCCTGGCGGTACTGGTCATCTCCCGTTGGGAAGGCATGTACGACGACGCCAAGGGCCAGCGCTACTGGAACTCCCTGCCGCACTGGCGCAGCAAGGAAAAACTGCCAGCAGGCGAAGCGTCCAAAGGCTAAGCGCCTATTGTGTAGGAGCTGGCTTGCCAGCGAAGAGGCCCCAAGCCCTTCACCTGCCTGAAGACCGCCTTCAGCGGCAATCCAGCCCCAACAGATGACAGGCCCCGGTTAATCCGGGGTTTGTCGTTTCTGCCCGCCCCGCTATCATTCGCCGCATCTTTCGAGGGGTATGACCGATGCTCAATGGCCTGTGGCTTGGCTTCTTTATCGTGGCAACCGTGTCGGCCCTGGCGCAGTGGCTGGTGGGTGGCAACGCGGGGATCTTCGCTGCCATGGTGGAAAGCATCTTCGCCATGGCCAAGCTGTCGGTGGAGGTCATGGTCCTGCTGTTCGGCACCCTGACCCTGTGGCTGGGTTTTCTGCGCATCGCCGAGAAGGCTGGAATCGTCGAGTGGCTGGCCAAGGTCCTGGGGCCGCTGTTCAAGCGCCTGATGCCGGAAGTGCCGCCGGGGCACCCGGCCCTGGGCCTGATCACCCTGAACTTCGCCGCCAACGGCCTGGGCCTGGACAACGCAGCCACGCCCATCGGCCTCAAGGCCATGCGCGCCCTGCAGGAACTCAACCCCAGCGCCACCACTGCCAGCAATGCGCAGATCCTGTTCCTGGTGCTCAACGCCTCGTCCCTGACCCTGCTGCCGGTGACCATCTTCATGTACCGCGCCCAGCAAGGCGCGGCGGACCCGACCCTGGTGTTCCTGCCGATTCTCCTGGCCACCAGCGCCTCGACCCTGGTGGGCCTGCTGTCGGTCGCGGTGATGCAGCGCCTGCGCCTGTGGGACCCGGTGGTACTGGCCTACCTGGTTCCCGGGGCCCTGGCCCTGGGCGCCTTCATGGCCTTGCTCGCCACCCTGTCGGCCACGGCCCTGGCGTCCCTGTCGTCGATTCTCGGCAACCTCACGCTGTTTGGGCTGATCATGCTGTTCCTGGTGGTCGGCGCGCTGCGCAAGGTCAAGGTCTACGAGGCCTTTGTCGAGGGCGCCAAGGAGGGTTTCGACGTCGCCAAGAGCCTCTTGCCATACCTGGTCGCGATGCTCTGCGCCATCGGCGTGCTGCGGGCGTCCGGGGCCCTGGATTTCGGCCTCGACGGCATTCGTCATCTGGTGGAGTGGGCCGGTTGGGACACACGTTTTGTGGACGCCTTGCCCACTGCCCTGGTCAAGCCGTTCTCGGGCAGTGCGGCACGGGCCATGCTCATCGAGACCATGCAGACCCAGGGCGTGGACAGCTTCCCGGCCCTGGTGGCGGCCACCATCCAGGGCAGTACCGAAACCACCTTCTATGTGCTGGCGGTGTACTTCGGCGCGGTAGGCATCCAGCGGGTGCGGCACGCCGTGGGCTGTGCCTTGCTGGCGGAATTCGCCGGTGTGGTGGCGGCGATTGCGGTTTGCTACTGGTTCTTTGGATGAGTTGAGCGAGCCTTCGCCGGCAAGCTGGCTCCTAATCCCTCTGTAGGAGCCGGCTTGCCGGCGAAAGGGCTCTCAATGTTTCAGCGCCCGATTGCCCTGCCCCACTGCCCAATCCACCACTTGCCGGGTCAGCGCGTCGCCGGCCTGGCCAAATCCTGTGACCACCGCCGGCACCCCGGTTTCAGCCAGCGCTTGGCGCACTTCGAAGCGCCGGCTGGCGAGGATCTTCTGGTCGTAGCCACGAATCAGCCGCGCATCCAGGCGGATCACCACCTGGGCGGCGTTGCCCTGGTATTCGGTCTGGAAGGCTTGCAGGTCGCCGCCCAGGGCCAGGTCGGTCTGCAGGTTGCTGTCATCGGTGCTCAATAGCTGGACCCGGCCATCGCGCTGGAAGCCGTCCAGCAGGCGGTTGCGCAGCAGGATCGGTGCCGGGTCGCTCCAGCGCGAAGCCTTGTAGCTGCTGATCAGGTTGCCCTGGGGAATCACCGCGATCCGTGCGCTGTTCAGCGCATCCCCGGCCTGGGGCTTGAGCAACTGCAAGGACCACGGCAGGGCCTGGTTCGGCGCCGTGGCGCCGGCCTGGCTTACCGGCAGCCGATAGATGTCCAGCGGCTCGCCCTTGGGCAGTATCGAGCAGGCCCCGGTCAGGGCCAGGGCGGCGCTCAGGCCCAGGGGGGCAAGCAGGCGATAGGCACGCTTCATGGCGTGAACTCCTTGTTCTTCTCGTTACCCAGCAGGTAACCGCCGGGGTTGGCTTCCAGGCGCCGGGTGATGGCCCGCAGCGAGCTCAGGGTCTCGCGCAGCTCGCGGACGGCTGGCGCCAGGCCGTTGAGGCCCTGCATGCCGTTGTTCAGCGAGTCCTGGTTGTCGCTCAGCAGTTTGTTCAGGGTGGCGCTGCTTTGCTCCAGGGAGCGCATGGCGTGCTCGGCGCTGCCGAACATCTGCTTGCCCTGGTCGTTGAGCAGGCCGTTGGCATTGCGCATCAGCGCGGTGGTCTGTTCCAGCATGGCGCCGGTCTGCTTGCTGATGGAGCCCAGTTGCTGCATCAGCTGGCGCAGGTCGTCGCGCTGCTCGGCGATGCTGGCGGAGGTCTTCTGCAGGTTGTCCAGGGTGCTGCTGACCCGGGCCACGTTGTCCGGGGAGAACATGCGGTTGGCGTTGTGCAGCAGCAGGTTGACCCCGGTCATCAGGTCGTTGCTGTTGTTCAGCAGGCGGGCGATGGGCGACGGTGAGGCGATGATGGTGGGCAGTTCGCCGTCCTTGCCCTTGAGGGTCGGGCTTTGCGGCGTGCCGCCGCTGAGCTGGATGATCGAGGTGCCGGTGATGCCGGTCAGGGCCAGCTTGGCCTGGGTGTCCTCCTTGATCGGCGTCTCGCTGCCCAGGCGGATCTGTGCCAGCACCCGGCGCGGGTCCTTGGGGTCCAGGCGCAGGTTGACCACATCACCGACCTTGATCCCGCTGTATTGCACGGAGCTTCCCTTGGACAGGCCACTGACCGCCTCGTTGAAGACGATCTGGTAGTCCTGGAAGGCGCTGTCGACGCTGGACTTGGCCAGCCACAGGCCGAACAGCAAGGCGCCGGCCACCACGATCACGGTGAACAGGCCGATCAGTACATGATGGGCTCGGGTTTCCATGTCATCCCTCGTTGGTCTGTGTAGCGGCCTGGTAGGCCGCGCGGCCGCGAGGGCCATGGAAGTATTGGTGAATCCATTCGTCGTCGGTCTCGGCGACGATATCGATGGCATCCGCCACCAGTACCTTTTTCTGCGCCAGCACCGCCACCCGGTCGGTGATGGTGTAGAGGGTGTCCAGGTCGTGGGTGACCAGGAACACACTGAGCCCCAGGGCATCGCGCAGGGTCAGGATCAACTGGTCAAAGGCGGCGGCGCCCACCGGGTCGAGGCCGGCGGTGGGTTCGTCGAGAAACAGGATGTCCGGGTCCAGGGCCAGCGCCCGGGCCAGGGCAGCGCGCTTGATCATCCCGCCAGAGAGCGAGGCCGGGTATTTGTCGGCCGCCGACAGCGGCAGGCCGGCCAGGGCCAGCTTGACCGCCGCCAGGTGTTCGGCATCGGCACGGGACAGGCCGGCATGCTCGATCAATGGCAGGGCGACGTTCTCGGTCACGGTCAGCGAGGTGAACAGCGCGCCCTTCTGGAACAGTACGCCGAAGCGTCGTTCGATCAGCGAACGTTGCTGTTCCGGCAGGCTTGGCAGGTCCTGGCCGAATACCCGCACCGAGCCTTCGCTGGGCTGGCGCAGGCCGACGATGCTGCGCAGCAGTACCGACTTGCCGCTGCCCGAGCCGCCGACCACGCCGAGGATCTCGCCCTGGTACACATCCAGGTCGAGGTTCTCGTGCACGCTCTGCTTGCCGAAGCGGTTGCACAGGCCACGGACCTCGATCACCGCCTTCGCCGGCGCGCGTGGCGGCCGGCTCACCAGCCCATCTCCATGAAGAACAGCGCGGCCACGGCATCGATGACGATCACCACGAAGATCGACTGGACCACGCTGGAGGTGGTGTGGGCGCCCACCGACTCGGCGCTGCCGCTGACCTTGAAGCCTTCCAGGCAGCCGATGGCGGCGATCAGGAAGGCGAAGATCGGCGCTTTCACCAGGCCCAGCAGGAAGTGCTTCACGCCGATATCCGAATGCAGCAGCGAGAGGAACATCGCCGGGGAGATATCCAGGGACAGGGCGCAGACCACCGCGCCACCGACTATCCCCGAAAGCATCGCCAGGAACGTCAGCATCGGCAGCGACACCAGCAGGGCCAGGACCCGAGGCAGCACCAGCAGTTCTACCGGGTCCAGGCCCAGGGTGCGGATGGCGTCGATCTCTTCATTGGCCTTCATCGAGCCGATCTGCGCGGTGAAGGCGCTGGCGGTGCGCCCGGCCATGAGAATCGCGGTGAGCAGTACGCCGAATTCCCGCAGGAAGGAAAATGCCACCAGGTCCACGGTGAAGATGCTGGCGCCGAAGTTGGCCAGCACGGTGGCGCCGAGAAAGGCCACCACCGCTCCCACCAGAAAGGTCAGCAGGGCGACGATGGGCGCCGCGTCGAGGCCGGTCTGTTCGATGTGTGCCACCACCGGGGTGATGCGCCAGCGCTTGGGGCGCAGCAGGCCGCGGGCCAGGGTTTCCAGGATCAGGCCGATGAAGCCCAGGACCTTCAGGGTGTCCTGCCAGACGGTATAGACCGCGCTGCCAATGCGCGAAAGCAATTGCACGCTGACCGAGATCTCCGGTTCCTTGACCGGTACGCAGAAGTCGTTCAACGAGGTGTAGACCGTGTGCAGCAGCGCGCGGTCGGCGGCGGACAAGGTGCAGTCGGGGTGTTCGGCGGACTGCCCCAGGCGTTCTGCCCCCAGCAGCTCCACCAGCAGCGATGCGCCGGCGGTGTCCAGGGCACCCAGGCCGTTGAGGTCGATATGGGTGCTGCTGTCGTAGCGGCCGTCCAGGGATTGGCTGAGGCGCTTGAGGTCGCTGTAGTGCGCCAGCGTCCAGTCGCCGCCGATGCGCAATTGCGCCGGGGAGTGGGCAAGGTCCAGTTGAGCGGTGCCGGGCGTCACGCTGCTAGTCATAAGCTCCGAGCTTGTGTGGCCATTTCGCAGTGCTACGTAATAGCACGATCCCGGTTACTTTGCCTCGCCGGTCTTGGCCGCGTCTTGATCTGGAGCGGTGATCTCGAAGCGCAGCACGCCGATCACCTGGCCGTCCTCGGTGATCACCCGCACCTGCCAGTCGCCCGCCGGGTTGGCGGGGAAATTCTGCTTGTGGGACCAGGCACGGTAGCCTTCCTTGCGCCCGCCATGGATGTCCAGGGCGACGCGATCCACCTCGCTGCCGTTGAATTGCCAGACGTGGTAAATGCGCTCGTCCAGGCCCCGGGGGGCGTTGATCGCGGTGTAGGCGTACAGGCCGGTGCTGCTTACCTGGGCGGTGCTGATCTGCTCCAGGCTGTCGCCCGGGGTGCGATCCTGGAGCTGGGTGCTGATGGCATCCTCGGTCAGCCACAGGGTGGCCGGCGGCACCCAGGAGCGCAGCAGCCAGCCGGTGCTGCCGATGGCCAGGGTAATGGCCAGCACGGTCAGGGCACTGCGCAGGCTGCGGATCGGCAGGATCGAGGCCAGGCTCGGAAAGGACAGGAGCATGGCGATGCCCAGGGCCAGCTTGAAGCTCTGGGCGGTGGTCAGGTGCAGGATCAGCGGCAGGGCCGTGAGCAAGGCGGCGAACAGGGTCAGGGTGTGCAGCGCCAGGAACAGCCAGCGGCGCGGGGCCAGCCATTTGTAGTACAGCGGGTCAGTGATGGAAATCAGCGCCGCGGCGCCGAGCAGGCCGGTGAACACCAGTTGGCCACTGTTCCAGCTGGTGGTGATGAAAAAGAACGGCAGGACGAAGAACAGGCTTTCCTGGTGGATCATCTGCGTCGCATAGCGCAGCAGCGGCTGCGGGATCTCGCGCTTGAAGACCTTGGTGAACAGCTGGGTCAGGCTGTTCTCCAGCATCAGCCAGACCCAGCTCACCAGCAGGATCACGGCGATCCACGAGGCCAGGCTCTGTTGCCGGTCCACCAGGATGAAGCTGCCGACCCCGGAGATGAAACCGCCGAGCGCAATGATCCCCGGATAGCGCTTCATCAGTTCGAGAATGCGCTGGATGAGGAGGGTCAGGTTCGGCATCGGGGGATCACAGTCAGGGCAGGAAAAACCGCGACAGGATAACGTCGGCGGCGGTCCGTGGCGAGGGAGCTTGCTCAGGTGCGCACGCGCTGGCGAGGTAATCCGGCCAAGGTGATTGCATTGCCCTGTCCCTGGGGCTGCTGCGCGGCCCGGCGGGAGCAAGCTCCCTGGCCATGGGTCAGCGGGCCCGGCGGCGCAGCAGGTAGACGCCGAAGCTGCCGAGCAGGATCAGGGACAGCAGGCCGCCGATCAGCCAGAGCAGTTGTTCGTCACTGAGTAGCGGTTGTTCGATGCGCAGGTAGCCCGGCTGCTGCAGCAGCTGGCGCAGGGCCAGGTTGGCCTGTTCCAGGCTCACTGCTTTCAGGCGCTTGGCCGGGTCGCTGAAGCGGCCGTTGTCGAAGTCCCCGAGGGCGCTCCAGTAATAGTCCGCCAGGGCGCTGTTGCCCTGCACGGCCCAGGCCTGGCGATCGATGGCAGCCTGTTTCAGGCGGGCGAAGGCGGCCGGGTCGAGGCCGTCCTTGAGCAGCCGTGCCTTGAGCTGCTCTACCACTTGCCGGGCTTGGGGCAGGTCGTCGCGCTCAAGGTCGGCATTGAGGCTGAGAAAGCCCACGCCACCGAAGACTTCCCGATCACTCCAGGGGCCGTAGGACAATTCGTGCTCAAGACGCAGTTGGCGATACAGCGCCCAGTCCAGGTAGTCCTTGAGCAGGTCGAAGGTCTCGTCGTGCTGCTGGTCCAGCACGGGCTCGGGAAACAGCCAGTGCAGTTGCGCGCTCTGCCCTACCCAGCCATGGACCAGGGTGCGCTCAGGGGCGGCGGTGCCCTGGATCTGCGGCAGGTCGGGGTGTTCGCTGGGCTCCACCGGCTCCAGGGCACCGTAGGTGCGCTCCAGGTAGGCCGGTAGCAGGCGATCGAGCTCGCCCACCACGATCAGGGTCATGTTGTTCGGGGCGTACCAGTCCTTGCGTACCTGCTCCAGCTGGGCCAGGGTCAGGTTCCCGACCTCGGCGCGTTCGGCGCATTTGAGCCCCAGTTCCACCGCCAGCTGGTTGCCTGCCTTGTGTCCCAGGTCCTGGCGGTCGAGCCAGCGTTGCAGGTGCGAATAGTGACCCCCGCCTTCGCGTTCCACCACTTGCTTGGCCGCGGCCACGGCGTTGTCGTCCAGGCGGGTATGGGTCAGCAGCGACAGCAAGAGGTCCAGGACCTTGCGCTGGTTGCGCGCCGGGGCCTCGATGACGAAGGTGGTGTCGGCATTGCTGGTGTAGGCATTCCATTCGCCGCCCAGGGCCTGCATGCGTTCTTCCAGGCCGCCTTCCCCGCTGTCATCCACGCCGCTGAACAGCAGGTGTTCCAGCAGGTGCGGCAACTCCTTGTCGGCACAGGCGAAGTCGTCCAGGCCCACTCCCACCACCAGGCGGATCGCCACGTGGCCGCGTTCGCTGCCGGGCTTGAGCAGCAGTTGCAGGCCATTGGGCAGGGTGTAGCCTTCGACCTGGAAACGATCCAAAGCCCATCCTTGTGCACTGCCCAGCAACAGGCAGGCGAATAACAGACAACGCATAACAAGCTTCCTTACGGCGTGCGTAAGTTCTACAGACTTCGTGGGACTGTGGACGTTCAGGGTGAATGAGTGATGTCAGCCATCTCTTCGACCTCCAGCGCGCCGGTGTCCGAGGTTTCCAGAACCACGTAGGCACTGCTGCAGAACAGGGAGTTGAGGCGCTTCATGTCGGCGATCAGCTCCAGGTGCAGCGAACTGGTCTCGATGCTCTGGACGATCTTGCGTTGCAGGCGGCTGACGTGGGCGTGGGCCAGGCGCCGCTCCTGGGCGCGGAAACGGCGTTTTTCCCGCAGCAGCTGGCGCGCGCTTTCCGGGTCGGCGCTCAGGAACACCGAGAGCCCCAGGCGCAGGTTGGCGATCAGTTGCGCGTGCAGCCCGGTCAACTCTTCCAGGCCAACCTCGGAGAAGGAGCGGCGCTGGGAGGTCTTCTGCTGCTGGACCTTGCGCAGCATTCGCTCGATCAGATCGCTGGCCAGCTTGAGGTTGAACGCCAGTTCGATGATTTCGGCCCAGCGCCGGCTGTCCTGGTCGCTGAGGTCTTCCCGGGGCATCTGCGCCAGGTACAGCTTGATGGCGCTGTACAGCGCTTCGACGTCGTCGCTGAGGGCGCGCAGCTCCTGGGTGATGGCGGTCTGCTTGCCCTGCAGCGCGTCGCGCATCGCCTCCAGCATGCTGTCGATCAGGTCACCGATGCGCAGGGTTTCGCGGGCGGCGTTGGCCAGGGCCAGGCTCGGCGTGGCCAGGGCGGTAGGGTCCAGGTGCCGCGGGCGAGCGCGGCCGTTTTCCTGGGGGCGCTCCGGCAGCAGCCAGGCGCAGAGCCGGGCCATGGGGCCGACAGTGGGCAGCAGCAACAGGCAGCGGGCGGTGTTGTACAGCAGGTGGAAGCCGATCACCACTTCCTGGGGGCTGAAGTCCAGGCTGTCCATCCAGTGGGCCAGTGGGTCGAGCACCGGGATGATCAGCAGCAGGCCGATGAGCTTGTACAGCAGGCTGCCCAGCGCGACCTGGCGCCCGGCGGCGTTCTGCATGCTGGTGCTGAGGAAGGCCAGTACCCCGCTGCCGATGTTGGCGCCGATCACCAGGCCGATGGCCACCGGCAGGCTGATGACCCCGGCGCCGGCCAGGGTCGCGGTGAGCAGCACCGCCGCCAGGCTGGAATAGGACACCATGGCGAACACCGCACCCATCAGTGCATCCAGGAGAATATCGCCGGTCAGCGAGGCGAACAGGACCTTCACGCCCTGGGCATGGGTGATGGGGGCCGCGGCTTCGACGATCAGTTGCAGGGCCAGGATGATCAGCCCCAGGCCGATGCCGACCCGGCCCAGCTGGCCGGCGCGGGTCTGCTTGCGCGAGAGAAAGAAGATCACCCCGAGGAAGATCAGCAGCGGCGACAGCCAGGACAGGTCGAAGGTCAGTACCCGGGCCATCAGCGCGGTACCGACGTCGGCGCCGAGCATGGTGGCCAGCGCCGGGGTCAGCGCCATCAGGCCCTGGCCGACAAAGGACGTCACCAGCATCGCCGTGGCGTTGCTGCTCTGGACCATGGCCGTGACCAGGATCCCGGCAATGAACGCCAGTGGCCGCCTGGCCATGTTCTGGCCGATCACGTGGCGCAGGTTGGAGCCGTAGACCCGCAGGATGCCGGTACGGACGATATGCGTACCCCAGATCAGCAGGGCCACGGCGGAAAGCAGATTGAGCAGGGTCAGCATAGAGGCCCCCCCTGGGGTGAAGTGCCCCAAGCGGGGCGAGTGGACGTTGTTGCGCGACGTTCTACGTTATGTACTTAAGCTGTAGTTGGCTAACGCACGAGGCGCCAGCATCGCATAGCCAAACCGGCGATTGAAACAAAACTGTCATGAAAACAGCTTCCTGCAGACGCAGAAAAGGGGCCCGAGAGCCCCTTTTCCATTCAGCGCATTCCCGGATTATTGACCAGGAACGTCCTTGCGCAGTTTCACCGGGTCCTGCTGTTTTTTCTTTTTCGCGATGGCGGTGCGCATCTTGATGTTGATGGCTTCCACCGCCAGGGAGAAGGCCATGGCGAAGTAGACGTAGCCTTTTGGCACGTGCACTTCGAAGGCTTCGGCGATCAGGACCGTACCCACCACCAGCAGGAAGGACAGCGCGAGCATTTTCAGCGACGGGTGCTTGTCGATGAATTCGCTGATGGTCCCGGCCGCCAGCATCATCACCAGCACCGCGACGATGATGGCCGCCACCATGACCGGCACATGGGAAACCATGCCCACGGCGGTGATCACCGAGTCCAGGGAGAAGACGATGTCGATAATGGCGATCTGGATGATGGTGTAGAGGAAGTTGCCGCCCTTGCCCTTGGGCTCATCAATGGTTTCGTCCTCGCCTTCCAGGGCGTGGTACATCTCCTGGGAGCTTTTCCACAGCAGGAACAGGCCACCGAAGAACAGGATCAGGTCACGCCCGGAAATGCCCTGGCCGAAGACCACGAACAGGTCGGCCGTGAGGCGCATGACCCAGGTGATCGACAGCAGCAACAGAATGCGCGTGACCATCGCCAGCGCCAGACCGAAGATTCGCGTGCGCGCCTGCATGTGCTTGGGCATGCGGCTGACCAGGATCGAGATCATGATGATGTTGTCGATGCCCAGGACGATCTCCAGGGCAGTCAGGGTAAAGAAGGCAACCCAGATTTCCGGGTTGGTCAGCCATTCCATGTGTATTCCTTTGAGCGAGTGTTATAGCCCGGGCCGTGAGGCCGGCCCGGGCGCAGAAGCATTGCTTTTATAGAGTGCTGAACAGCGGAAAAATCCCCATCAGCAAAGCGGCGAACATTATGCACAGGCAGACCAGCACTGCCCACTTGAGGGTGAAGCGCTGGTGATCGCCGAACTCGATACCGGCCAGGGCCACCAACAGGTAGGTCGAGGGTACCAGCGGGCTGAGCAAGTGCACGGGTTGGCCGACGATCGACGCACGGGCCATTTCCACCGCGGTGATGCCGTAGTGGCTGGCGGCTTCGGCCAGCACCGGCAGCACGCCGTAGTAGAAGGCATCGTTGGACATGAAGAAGGTGAACGGCATGCTCACCAGCGCGGTAATCACCGCCAGGTACGGCCCCAGGGCTTCCGGGATCACCGCCAGCAGGCTCTTGGACATGGCATCCACCATGCCGGTGCCGGACAGGATGCCGGTGAAGATGCCCGCCGCGAAGATCAGCCCGACCACCGCCAGCACGCTGCCGGCGTGGGCCGCGACCCGATCCTTCTGCTGCTGCAGGCAGGGATAATTGACGATCATGGCGATACTGAAGGCCACCATGAACAGCACCGGCAACGGCAGCAGCCCGGCGATCAGCGCGCACATCAGGGCGAAGGTCAGGGCGCCGTTGAACCAGATCAGCTTGGGACGACGAGCGTCGGGGTACTGCGACACGCTGATCTCGCTGTGGTCGATCTCGTCGCCCGCCAGGTGCAGTTCACCCAGGCGCGCCCTTTCCCGCTTGCCGTACATGTAGGCGATCGCCAGGATCGCCACCACGCCGGCCAGCATGGCCGGGATCATGGGCACGAAGATGTCCGACGGGTCCACGTGCAGGGCGCTGGCCGCGCGGGCGGTCGGGCCGCCCCAGGGGGTCATGTTCATCACCCCGCCGGCGAGGATGATCAGGCCGGCCATGATTCGCGGGCTCATGCCGATGCGGCTGTACAGCGGCAGCATGGCGGCCACGCAGATCATGTAGGTGGTGGCGCCGTCACCGTCCAGGGACACCACCAGGGCCAGTACCGCAGTGCCCACCGAGACCTTCAGCGGGTCGCCCTTGACCAGCTTGAGGATCTTGCGCACGGCCGGGTCGAACAGGCCGGAGTCGATCATCAAGGCAAAGTAGAGGATGGCAAACATCAGCATCACGCCGGTGGGCGCGAGCTTGGTGATGCCTTCGAGCATCATCGGGCCGATCTTCGGCGCAAAGCCACCGAACAGCGCGAACAGGATGGGCACGATGATCAGGGCGATCAGCGCCGACAGGCGCTTGGTCATGATCAGGAACATGAAGGTGATGACCATGGCAAAGCCAAGGAAAGTCAGCATGGGATTACTCCAGGCGTAGCGCGGCTAGGGAATGGCGAACCGGGTGGGATCAGCGCAGAACGGCAAGCACGAGGCGTACGGGAGGAGTTGCAGCAAACAGGCGGGTAGGAGCGGACATCAGAATCACCATTGTTGTTGTTAATAGGGCCGGGAGCGCGAGAAACGCCCGCTGTGGCCAACCGGTCTGTTGCCGGTAGTGGAGGCGATCCTAATGGGGGAAGCTTTCAGCCAGCTTTCGTCGCTGAAAGGAACGAACGGATGTTGCAGCAGGCGACCAGCGGCATAAAGTGATGGCTATCGGCGCCAGGGAGACATGCACATGAGAGAGTTGCACACCGGAGGCTGCCACTGCGGGCGGCTGCGTTACCAGTTCAGCGGCCCGTTGCGGGACATCGCCCACTGCCATTGCTCGATCTGCCGCCGGGTCAGTGGCGGTCTGGTGACCACCTGGATCACCCTGTCCGCCTCGGCTTTCGAATGGCTGGAAGGCGTTCCCGCCCGGTACGACTCATCTGGAAGTTGTGCGCGCTATTTCTGCGGCAACTGTGGTGCTCATTTGGCGCTGATCACCCACCTGAGCCCAGACAGCATCGATGTCACCATCGCCACCCTGGATCACCCGGAACTGGCGCCTGCAGACCGGCATATCTGGACCGACAGCCGCCTGCCCTGGTTGCATTTGGACGAGCACCTGCCGCAAGAACCGCAGGAAACCCTGTAGCCGCTGCCGTAGGCTGCGCACGAGCGTGTAGCGGTCGCGAGGCTCTCAAGGCCGCCCAGCAAGGCCCTTCGGTCCTTTTCGCAGCCTCGCGGGCTTGGCAGCGCTACGGCAGTTCCAACCCGCCTGCCGCCTTGTGCAGCGTCCGCAGATGCTCGCCCACCAGCTTCAGGTTGGCCTCGTTGGCGGCGATTTCCGCCGCTCGGGCCGGTTCCAGCAGGGCTCGCACTTCCTTGTCCAGGTCACCGGTCAAGGATTGCAGTTGCTTCTGCCGCTGGCTGCTCTCGGACTCCAGGCGTTGCCATTCAGCGGGCTGAGGCAGGCCGTAGCCGCCGCTGCCCAGCAATTCTGCCGGGCGGCTGAGGAAGCCGCTGTTGGCGAGGATCTGCTGCAGGGTCTTGTTGGCCTGCTCCATACCACCATTTTTCAGCTCGCGAGCCCCCAGGTAGCGCTGCTTGACCTCGTCCTGAGCCAGCAGCAGTTGCCGGCGATAACTGGCCTGCTCCAGCAGCAGCAAGGCGGCGCTGGTGCGCAGGTCGGCCTGGTCGAACCAGTGCCGGCGTTCCTCGGCGCTCAGCGACAGCCAGTCTTCGACGCTGGCCTGCTTGATCGGCAGGCGCTTCTTGATCACCTCGAACATCGCCTGGTAGCGGTCGCGGAAGGAGTCGAAGCGATACCCCAGGCGCAGCGCCTCGCGCGGGTCGTCGAGCACGCTGGTGTCCGCCAGCCCCCTGCCCTTGAGCACCTCCAGCAAGCCGTTGGGCATGATGCTGTCGAGGCCGATCAGTTGCTTGTTGTTGCTGCCGCTGCGCAGCAGCTTGAGGCTTTCCACTGCGCAGTTGTTGGACAGGAAGTAATAGTTGCCGTCGTAGCTCCAATGCATCTCGGCGGCGTGCTCCACCACTTCCTCGATCTCGCTGCGTGACAGCTTCAACGGCACCGAGGCCAAGCTGCGCAGCTCGGTCTTGGTGTACTCGTCGATGACCTGGGACAGCGGCAGGACAAACAGCCGCGAAGGGTACTTGCCCACCAGGCCGTCCCAGCTGGAGAGCTGCACGTCACCAACGAAGGCGCGGTAGGACAGCACTAGGTGCTGGTCCAGGTCCAGCCGGCAATCCGGCCCGCGGGGGCGGCCCGGGGCGCAGATCACCAGGCGCAGCATGCTGTGGCCCCAGCGGCTGACCCAGTTCTGGTTGGCTTCGGCCAGCAGGTAGTCCACCGCGTAGACCCGCTCCGGGTCCACCTGCCCCAGGGGCGTCTTGGCGAAGTCGTTGCCGGCGTTGAGGAAGGCGAAGGACTTGGCGCAGCTGTCCTTGGCGGCCGGCGCCCAGCCGAAATGTTCCTGGTAATAGCGGTACAGCGCCGGGCGGCGGCAGGCGTAGCTCGGATCGAGAAGGAAGTACTCCATGTTCACCGCGACGAATTCCTTCGGGTTGGTGATCTCGTAGATGTCCGGGCTGCGGGCGACCTGACGGTTGTGCTGCTCGCGTTCGCCACGGCGGCCGACGTATTGCGGCCAACCGGCCAGATCCAGCAGCCGTGGATCATCGCTGAGGGTGAAGCGCCGGTCATTCTGGCCGCGACACTCATCCGGCAGGCCGATCAGCCCGGAGGTGCTGTTCTTGCGGGTGCAGCGCTGGATCAGGCTACGCTCGGCACCGGGCCATAAACGCGCGCGATCATAAATGTGGGTCAGTTCATGGAGTACCGTGGCGAGCATTTCCCGGCGCACGGTGCCATGGGGGCGGCTGGTCTTCTGGGTGGCGGCGGAGCCGTCGGTCAGGCTGGGCAGCAAGGCTCGGTTGAGGTCCAGTTCCGACACCAGGGATGCCTCGCCATAGGCGTTGTCGGGCATTCGGTCGGTCCAGCCGACATCAATGGTGCGATCCAGTTGCTGGATGAAACGCGGCGGCAACGCCTGCCTCGCTTCATCCAGCAGTGCCTGGCTGGCGTGTTGCTGCGCCGGGCTCAAGCCATCGGTCTTGAGGCGCAGTTGCAGGTCGGCCTGGGCGGTGCCGCAGAGCAGCCCCAGGGTCCCGGCCAGCAGCCAGGCTAGGAGTGGTTTCACAGGGCCAGGATGGCTTCGGCAAGCACCTGGTCGCTGGCGTCGCGGGCTTCTGGCAGCTGCGTGCGCAGGGCATTGAACGCCGCTTCAAGTTGCGCGCCGCGGATATCACCGTTGCTGGCGACGAAGCTGGCGGCATCGTCGTGGGCTTCGCGCACGACTTTGGAGTCACGGATCGAAGTGGTGGTGTCCGAGGTGAAATCGATCGTGCGGCCAGAGGCGCGGACGATGATGTTACTGGTGGCCACCAGGGTGTGTGCCTGGGCCACGTCGGCCAACAACAGCAGGCCAAGGGTGGCGGCAATCAGCGGGCTACGCATGGAACGACTCCGGAAGAACAGGGATGGTTATTGGACGAGAATTGCCTGCGCCAGTTCAAGGTCGCTGGCATGAAGTTTTGCCGGGTCCTGGCGCAGGTATTCCAGCGCAGACTCCAGGCGGGCGCCGCGCAGTTGGCCGTCGGTTGCCACGAAGGCAGCGGCGTCATCCTGGGCAGCAAGCAGCAGTTTATGGTCGAAGGGCGCCGAGGTCACCTGGCCTGTCGCATAGACGGTGACAACCAGGCTTTGGGTGGTGAGGTCGAATGCCTGCACCGAACCGGCCCAACAGGCGGCGATCAATACGGGAGCGGAAAGCGAAATACGGAACAAACCCAAGAGTCTCGACAGCTGAAAACCAGCGCCAAGGCTAGCGCAATGCCCCTTGGAGGACCAGCGCAGAGGGTTTCAGGTGCGCCGGGGCACCTGAAACCGAGACGCTTCAGATTGCCAGGATGGCCTGGGCCAGCTGTGCATCAGAGGCCTGCAACTGAGGCGCTTGCTGGCGAATGTGGGCAAATGCGCTTTCCAGTTTTACCCCGCGAATGGCGCCATCGGTGGCGACGAAACTGGCGGCATCATCCCGGGCGGCACGGACAATCTTGTTGTCACGCAGGGATGAAGTGGCATCGGAGGTGGCG
Organism: Pseudomonas sp. GW821-FHT07F01; assembly: GCF_059418825.1. NCBI lineage: Bacteria > Pseudomonadati > Pseudomonadota > Gammaproteobacteria > Pseudomonadales > Pseudomonadaceae > Pseudomonas > Pseudomonas sp. GW821-FHT07F01. The sequence continues at coordinate 9,993 of NZ_JBWKQO010000003.1, read as the reverse complement.
TCGGTGGTGGCCTTGAGCGCGCCGACAATGGCGTCGGTGGTCACGATCAGGCTGGTGGCGTGGGCATTGGCAGCCAGGGCCAGCAGGGCGGCGGCGCTGAGCAGGCGGAGACGGGACATGGGTAACTCCTGTGAATGAACAGACAATTTAAGGGCGCTGAGTGAGACGCCGGGCAGCCACTGCGAGGTGCTGTGTCTGATTGCTCTGACGCAGTTCGAATGAAAATCGCCACGTCGCCTCAGATATTAGGCTCAGCGGCCCCATTCGCACAGTGTTGCGGCAGGCCTCAGCGCCAAAAGGGTTTGTGCAGTTCCGCTGCCCGATCGCTGTGGCTGATGCCGCTGTCCGAGAGTTGTCGTTCATCCATTTGTGCCAGCAAGTGACGGGTGCGGGCCCGCTCCCGTGTGTTGGCGAGCGCCGTGAGCCAGCGCTTGAAGGGCGTGCAGTGAAGGTGGGTGCCAGGGGACGAGTGCATGATGCTTGCCTCCATGAGCAGCCGAGCGATGAGCTGGCTGCAACCTCATGGTGCGGCGGTTCGATGCGGTGATACAGATACAATCGAGCTAAATTGTACTGGTTAATTGTTATGTTTTATAAAACTGTACCTGTTCCGATGAAACGGGCTGTATTTCAGCTGTGTAGCGCGTTTTCCGCGGCCAGAACGACAAGACCCGTCGCGGTTTCCCGCGACGGGTCTTGTTGTGTGCAATTCGGGGTGCTGGCGGTGGACCCGGTGGGTCAGGGCCAGCGACGCTGAGTTAGCGCCAGAACGGCTTGCTCAGCTCTTCGTAGCGTTGTGCTTCGCTGATCCCGGCATCGGCCAGCAGACGCGAATCCAGGCGAGCCAGTTGATGGCGGCTGGAGATGCGGCGCTGCCACAGCATCAGGTTGGCGATAACGCGCAGAGGCAGGGAAGCCTGGGTTTTTTCAGCTTTGTCTTCGAAGAACAGTTCGGAACTGAGTGTACGTTCCATGGTTGACATCCTTCCGCTTGTGGCGGGATCAGGTAGTGGTTTAACTGGTGCCCATGATCCTCTTCCCGCGCAAGACTCTGTAGATACAGTTCACCTGTATTGTGAAGGACCAGTTAACTGTTTATAGGGGCTGTACTGTTCGGAAAAGGCGCAACTGTACCTGTCAGCACCTTTATGGTGCATTTCGGTGCTTTTTGATGGGAGGCAAGTGGTTTTAGGCGGGGAAAATACCGGTACAGCAGTACAGTTTTTGGCGGTCTCTGGCGAGCGGCCGGCAAGCTGACGAAACTGTGTTTGCGTCAGCTGCCAACTGTATCAATTACTCGACGAGCATTTTCCCGGTTTCTTCCAGGTTGATGTGCCAGCTCAGGGCATCACGCAGGATATGCGGCGTGTGACCACCCAGGGCGCAGGCCTTGGTGAAGTAGTCATTCAGTGCGTCGCGGTAGGAAGGATGCACACAGTTGTCGATGATCACCCGGGCCCGCTCCCGCGGTGCCAGGCCGCGCAGGTCCGCCAGGCCGATCTCGGTCACCAGGATGTCGACGTCATGCTCGGTGTGGTCCACGTGGCTGACCATCGGCACCACGCTGGAAATCGCTCCGCCCTTGGCAATCGACTTGGTGACGAAGATCGCCAGGTGTGCGTTGCGGGCGAAGTCGCCGGAGCCGCCGATGCCGTTCATCATCCGCGTGCCGCAGACGTGGGTTGAGTTGACGTTGCCGTAGATATCGAACTCCAGCGCGGTGTTGATGCCGATGATACCCAGGCGGCGCACCACTTCCGGGTGGTTGGAGATCTCCTGCGGACGCAGCACCAGCTTGTCCTTGTAGCGTTCCAGGTTGCCGAACACGTCGGCGTTGCGCCGGCTCGACAGGGTGATGGAGCTGCCCGAGGCGAAGCTGAGCTTACCGGCGTCGATCAGGTCGAAGGTCGAGTCCTGCAGTACTTCGGAGTACATGGTCAGGTTCTCGAATGGCGACTCGATCAGGCCGCACATCACCGCGTTGGCGATGTTGCCGATACCGGCCTGCAGCGGGCCGAGCTTGTTGCTCATGCGCCCGGCATCCACTTCCTGCTTGAGAAAGTCGATCAGGTGGTTGGCGATGCCCTGGGTCTCGCTGTCCGGGGTGGAAACCGTGGACGGCGAATCCGACTGATTAGTGATGACGATGGCGACGATCTTGTCCGCAGGGATCGGAATCGCCGTGCTGCCGATGCGATCGTCGACCTTCACCAGGGGAATCGGTGTACGGGTCGGGCGATAGGTCGGGATATAGATGTCGTGCAGGCCTTCCAGATTCTGGTTGTGCGCCAGGTTGATCTCGACGATCACCTGCTTGGCGAAGATCGCGAAGCTGGCGGAGTTGCCCACCGAGGTGGTCGGCACGATATGGCCCTGTTCAGTGATGGCGACAGCTTCGATCACTGCAATGTCCGGCAGCTTGAGCTGCTGGTTGCGAAGTTGTTCGACGGTTTCCGACAGGTGCTGGTCGATGAACATCACTTCGCCGGCGTTGATCGCCTTGCGCAGGGTGCTGTCCACTTGGAACGGCATGCGCCGGGCCAGCACGCCAGCTTCGGTGAGCTGCTTGTCCAGGTCGTTGCCCAGGCTGGCGCCGGTCATCAGGCTGATTTTCAGTGGCGTTACCTTGGCCCGTTCGGCCAGGGCATGGGGCACGGCCTTGGCTTCACCGGCGCGGGTGAAGCCGCTCATGCCGACGGTCATGCCGTCCTCAATCAGGGCGGCAGCGTCAGCGGCGCTCATCACCTTATCCAACAACGAAGGCAAGCGGATACGATCACGGTACATGGATTGTTATCTCGGGCAACGGAAGCAAGAAGCGCAGTCTAGTGATTTCAAAAAAAAACACCGCGCGACAAAGGTCGAATGAAAGGCCCTGATCTAGAGCCTTCTGTCGGCTTTATGGAGTAAATAAAAAACCCCAGCCTACTAAAGGCTGAGGTTTTGGGTATTGCGCTACAGCAGCTTTATTCGACGGCTTTGACCATGTCTTCGATGACCTTCTTGGCGTCGCCGAAGACCATCATGGTCTTGTCCAGGTAGAACAGTTCGTTGTCCAGGCCGGCATAACCGCTGGCCATGGAGCGCTTGTTGACGATGATGGTCTTGGCCTTGAAGGCTTCGAGAATCGGCATGCCGGCAATCGGCGACTTCGGATCGTTCTTCGCCGCCGGGTTGACCACGTCGTTGGCGCCCAGCACCAGCACCACGTCGGCCTGGCCGAACTCGGAGTTGATGTCTTCCATCTCGAACACCTGGTCGTAAGGCACTTCGGCTTCGGCCAGCAAGACGTTCATGTGGCCGGGCATGCGCCCCGCTACCGGGTGGATCGCGTATTTCACGGTCACGCCGCGGTGGGTCAGCTTCTCGGTCAGTTCTTTCAGCGCGTGCTGGGCGCGTGCCACCGCCAGGCCGTAGCCGGGGACGATGATCACGGTATCGGCGTTGGTCAGCAGGAAGGTCGCATCGTCGGCCGAACCGGATTTCACCGGGCGGGCTTCCTGTGCACCGGCTGGGCCGCCGGCATCGGCGCTGTTGCCGAAACCGCCCAGCAGCACGTTAAAGAACGAACGGTTCATCGCCTTGCACATGATGTAGGAGAGGATTGCACCGCTGGAGCCCACCAGGGAGCCGGCGATGATCAGCATCGAGTTGTTCAGGGAAAAACCGATCCCTGCTGCCGCCCAGCCCGAGTAGCTGTTGAGCATCGACACCACTACCGGCATGTCGGCGCCGCCGATCGGGATGATGATCAGCACGCCCATGACGAAGGCCAGGGCCAGCATCAGGGCAAAAGCACCGAGGTTGCCGCTGACCATGAAGGTCACGCCCAGGCCGAGGGTGGCCAGGCCCAGTACCAGGTTGAGCTTGTGCTGCCCGGCGAACTGTACCGGTGCGCCTTGGAACAGGCGGAACTTGTACTTGCCCGACAGCTTGCCGAAGGCGATCACTGAACCGGAGAAGGTGATGGCACCGATGGCTGCGCCAAGGAACAGCTCCAGGCGGTTACCGGCGGGAATCGAGTCGCCCAGGTGCTTGACGATGCCCAGGGACTGAGGCTCGACCACGGCGGCAATGGCGATGAACACCGCGGCCAGGCCGATCATGCTGTGCATGAAGGCCACCAGTTCCGGCATCTTGGTCATCTCGACGCGCTTGGCCATGATCGAACCGGCGGTACCACCGATCAGCAGGCCAACGATGACGTAGCCGATGCCGGCGCTCGCCAGTTCCGCGCCCAGCTTATAGATGAGGCCGATGGTGGTCAGTACCGCCAGGGCCATGCCCAGCATGCCGAACAGGTTGCCGCGTCGGGACGTGGTCGGGTGCGAAAGGCCCTTGAGCGCCTGGATAAAGCACACCGAGGCGATCAGATAGAGGGTTGTTACCAGGTTCATGCTCATTATTTCTGCACCTCTTCTTTCACGGCTTTGGGCGCTTTCTTCTTGAACATTTCCAGCATGCGACGGGTGACCAGGAAGCCGCCGAACACATTGACCGCAGCCAGGGCCACGGCCAGGGTGCCCATGGTCTTGCCCAACGGGGTCACGGTCAGGGCGGCAGCCAGCATGGCGCCGACGATGACGATCGCGGAAATGGCGTTGGTCACTGCCATCAGGGGGGTGTGCAGTGCGGGTGTAACGTTCCAGACCACGTGGTAACCGACATAGATCGCCAGCACGAAGATGATCAGGTTGTAGATACCGGGGGAGATAAGCTCTTCCATCGTCTGAATCCCTGCTTAGGCGTTTTTGCGGATGACTTGGCCGTCGCGGCACATCAGGCACGCGGCGACGATGTCGTCTTCGAGGTTGACTTCGAACTGCCCTTCTTTGGTGAAGACAAGCTTCAGGAAGTCCAGCAGGTTGCGGGCGTACAGCGCCGAGGCGTCGGCAGCCACTGCCCCGGCCAGATTGGTCGGGCCGACGATGGTCACGCCGTGCTCGACTACGACCTGGTCAGCCACAGTCAGTGGGCAGTTGCCGCCCTGAGCGGCTGCCAGGTCGATGACCACCGAACCGGGCTTCATCTGGGCCACGGTATCGGCGCTCAGCAGGGTCGGTGCCTTGCGGCCCGGAATCAGCGCGGTGGTGATGACGATATCGGCCTGTTTGGCGCGTTCGTGCACGGCCTGAGCCTGGCGCTGCATCCAGCTGGCCGGCATGGGGCGCGCGTAACCGCCGACACCGACGGCGCACTCGCGCTCTTCGTCAGTCTCGTAAGGCACGTCGACGAATTTGGCGCCCAGGGATTCGATCTGCTCCTTCACTGCCGGACGCACGTCCGAAGCTTCGATCACCGCACCCAGGCGCTTGGCCGTGGCGATGGCCTGCAGGCCGGCAACACCGGCGCCGAGAATCAGCACCCGGGCAGCCTTCACCGTACCGGCGGCGGTCATCAGCATCGGCATGAAGCGCGGATAGTAGTGGGCAGCCAGCAGCACGGCCTTGTAGCCGGCGATGTTGGCCTGGGACGACAGCACGTCCAGGCTCTGGGCCCGGGAGGTGCGGGGTGCGGCCTCCAGGGCGAAGGCGGTGATCCCGCGCTCGGCCAGCTTGGCGATGGTGTCATTGCTGAACGGATTGAGCATGCCCACTAGCACGGTGCCGCTCTTGATCAGCGCCAGTTCGCTGTCGCTGGGCGCCACGACCTTGAGAATCAGCTCGGCGCCAAAGGCATCGTTGGCGCTGCCAATGGTGGCTCCTGCCGCTTCATAGGCACTGTCGACCACGCTGGCGTTAATGCCGGCGCCGCTTTGCACAGTGACTTTATGACCCTGGCCGATCAGTTTCTTGATGGTTTCCGGGGTTGCAGCAACCCGTGTTTCACCCGTCTGGGTTTCGAGAGGAACACCAATGTGCACGTCAAATCTCCTGCTTGATCTTATTGCTTTCGATCTTTCTTAGAAGGCCAGCGCACTTCGGAGGGTGCGGCTGGGGCGGCCGATCAGCACGATCCCGCTGAAATCACAGCGGGGCGCGGCATTTTGCAGGCGAACTTTGAGGCCTTCAAGGGATTCTGACTAGTGACGGAAAATTAACTACAAGTCACCCCGTGACCGAATGTCGCAACGTACCAGGTTAAAGCCTTGTAAGCCGTGCCTTTCAAGGCTTTGCTATGGAAAATAAGATTTTTCTCATCCGTGACATGAATAGTCTTACATTGCCCTTGAATAAACCCTACAAGCCGCGTGGTTAGGCGCTTGTAGAACGATTGTTCAAGGTGTCGGTACAGTCTGTGAAAATGCGACAAATAGTTATATCTGTAGGGTTCTGATTTATTTGACTACGGGGTCAGCTATTGGCTGTGAGCCTTTATTTTTCAAGGTTGTAGCTGTTTGCCTGGTTCACCAGCCAGTCGCGAAAAGCCCGTAAAGAGGCCGATTCCACTTTGCGTTCGGGAATCATCAGGTAATACGCCTTGATGCTCGAGAGTGCCTGGGGGTTGGCAATGACCAAGCGTTTTTCGGCCAGCTCGCGCTGGATAAGGAAGGGCGGAATCAAGGCGATACCCATGTCGTGCATGGCGGCCTGGGCGAGCATGGAGAATAGCTCGTAGCGCGGACCTGTCATGTCGCGGGGGATATTCAGCTGCTGTGAGTTGAACCATTGCCGCCAGGCATAAGGCCGCGTGGTCTGCTGCAGCAGGGGCAGTTCGGCTATGGCCTCGGCGCTCAACTCTTGCTGCTTGCCGAGCATTGCCGGGCTGCACACCGGCATCGGGTTTTCGCCCATCAGCCAGTGAGACTGGGTACCTGACCAATCGGCGTCGCCAAAGTAGATGGCGGCGTCGAAGGGGGTGTCGGCAAAGAGGAAGGGGCGCGTGCGGTTGGTCAGGTTGACCGTGACTTCGGGGTGCTGCTGCTGGAAGTCCTTCAGGCGTGGCAATAACCACTGCGTCCCGAAGGTCGGAACCACCGCCAGTTCGATGACGTTGGCCCCCTGCTGGCCCATCACTGAAAGTGTGTCGCGCTCCACTGCGTCCAGTTGTGTGGCGACCCGGCGGCTGTAGGACAGCCCGGCCTCAGTGAGCTTGACTCCCCGCCGTGAACGCCGGAAAAGTTCCAGCCCGAGGAACTCTTCAAGGCTGGCGATCTGTCGGCAGACCGCGCCCTGGGTCAGGGAAAGCTCTTGGGCTGCCTTGGTAAAGCTCTCATGACGTGCCGCGGCTTCGAAGCTGATTAAGGCGGTGGTACTGGGGATCTTTCTGCGCATGTACGGCAATCTCACTAATAGATGCTGTAAAAGGCGGTTTAGGCCATTACGAAGTGAGAAATTAGCACAACACTATGCGAAATCCTCGTTTGCCTGGGGGCGCACCGTAGGCCTAGGATCTGTCCCACGATAGTTGACCTACTTCACGAGGATTCACTCATGGGCGGTAAAGCAAGCTTCAACTGGATCGATCCCCTTCTGCTGGACCAGCAACTCACCGAAGAAGAACGCATGGTCCGCGACAGTGCCGAGCAGTTCGCTCAAGACAAGCTGGCACCACGGGTTCTGGAAGCTTTCCGCCATGAGAAGACCGACCCGGCCATCTTCCGGGAAATGGGTGAAGTCGGCCTGTTGGGCGCTACCATTCCTGAGCAGTACGGCGGCAGCGGCCTTAACTATGTGTGCTATGGCCTGATCGCTCGTGAAGTGGAGCGAGTGGACTCCGGCTACCGCTCGATGATGAGTGTGCAGTCGTCCTTGGTGATGGTGCCGATCAACGAGTTTGGTACCGAGGCGCAAAAGCAGAAGTACCTGCCGAAACTGGCGTCCGGCGAATGGATTGGCTGCTTTGGTCTGACCGAGCCAAACCATGGATCTGACCCGGGTGCGATGATTACTCGTGCACGCAAAGTGGACGGTGGCTACAGCCTGACTGGTAGCAAGATGTGGATCACCAACAGCCCGATTGCTGATGTATTCGTGGTTTGGGCCAAGGATGATGCCGGCGACATTCGTGGTTTTGTCCTGGAGAAAGGCTGGAAGGGCCTGAGTGCACCAGCGATTCACGGCAAGGTCGGCCTGCGGGCCTCGATCACCGGCGAAATCGTCATGGACAACGTGTTCGTGCCGGAAGAGAACATCTTCCCGGATGTGCGTGGGCTCAAAGGACCTTTTACCTGCTTGAACTCGGCGCGTTACGGCATCTCCTGGGGCGCCTTGGGGGCTGCGGAGTTCTGCTGGCACACCGCACGTCAATACACCCTTGATCGCCAGCAGTTCGGTCGTCCTCTGGCGGCAACCCAACTGATCCAGAAGAAGCTGGCGGACATGCAGACCGAAATCACCCTCGCCCTCCAGGGCTGCCTGCGCCTGGGGCGGATGAAGGATGAAGGGACTGCGGCGGTGGAAATCACCTCGATCATGAAGCGCAACTCCTGCGGCAAGTCCCTGGATATCGCGCGCATGGCCCGTGACATGCTGGGCGGCAACGGGATCTCCGATGAGTTCGGTATTGCTCGTCACCTGGTGAACCTGGAAGTGGTCAACACCTACGAAGGTACTCACGACGTGCATGCGCTGATTCTCGGGCGTGCACAAACCGGTATCCAGGCGTTCTATTAATAGGAGAGCGACCATGGGCGCGTTATCGCATCTGCGGGTACTGGATTTATCGCGGGTACTGGCCGGGCCTTGGTCCGGGCAGATCCTTGCGGACCTGGGGGCCGAGGTCATCAAGGTCGAGCGTCCGGGTAATGGTGACGATACACGCGCCTGGGGGCCGCCCTTCCTTAAAGATGCCTATGGCGAGAACACCACGGAGGCTGCCTATTACCTGTCGGCCAACCGTAACAAGCAGTCGGTGACCATCGACTTCACGCGCCCTGAGGGGCAGCAGTTGGTGCGTGAGCTGGCTGCCAAGTCGGATATCGTCATCGAGAACTTCAAGGTAGGTGGGCTGGCGGCTTACGGTCTGGACTATCAGTCGCTCAAGGCCGTCAATCCGCGGCTGATCTATTGCTCTATCACCGGTTTTGGTCAGACCGGGCCCTATGCCAAGCGCGCGGGTTATGACTTCATGATCCAGGGCTTGGGTGGTCTGATGAGCCTGACTGGGCGACCTGAGGGTGATGAGGGGGCTGGGCCAGTAAAAGTGGGTGTGGCCTTGACCGACATCCTTACCGGGCTCTACTCCACTGTGGCGATTCTGGCGGCCCTGGCTCATCGAGATCAGGGGGGCTGTGGTCAGCACATCGATATGGCATTGCTGGATGTCCAGGTCGCTTGCCTGGCCAACCAGGCCATGAACTATCTGACCACAGGGGTCGCTCCCAAGCGTTTGGGTAATGCGCACCCTAATATAGTGCCCTATCAGGATTTTCCGACGGCGGATGGCGACTTCATCCTTACCGTGGGTAATGACGGGCAGTTTCGCAAGTTTGCCGAGGTAGCGGGTCAGCCGCAGTGGGCGGACGATCCTCGGTTTGCCACTAACAAGCTGCGGGTGGCCAATCGGGCGGTGCTGATTCCGCTGATTCGTCAGGCCACAGTATTCAAGACTACGGCGGAGTGGGTGAGCCAGCTGGAGCTGGCTGGGGTGCCTTGTGGGCCGATCAATGATCTGGCGCAGGTGTTTGCTGATCCTCAGGTCGTGGCTCGAGGCCTGGCTGTGGAGCTGCCACACGCGTTGGCTGGGATGGTGCCTCAGGTGGCTAGCCCGATTCGTCTTTCGCAAACCCCCGTTGAGTACCGTAACGCCCCTCCTCTATTGGGCGAACATACTGCAGAGGTTCTGCAACGTGTATTGGGGATGCGGGTCGAGGCTGTGGACGCCTTGAGGCATTCGCGAGTGGTGTAGCGCCGCCCTTCTATATATAGAGGCGCACCCTGTGCCTCTATATAGTCTTGTAGAAGCATCCTTAGAGGGTTCTTTTGAGCTTATTCATAGAAAATGCAAATTAACCCTTGACGGCAGATTCTACAGGTCTATAATTCGCCCCACTTCCGGCGCAGTCGAAACGGAAAACTCCTTGAGATTCAACGAGTTACGCAGTTTTCGACA